>CAWFPE010000001.1:0-599915 GCA_963817665.1 uncultured Actinomycetota bacterium
GTGGGGCGCTCTGCTCACTGACCGCAGGCACCAGAGCCGCGGCGGCCGGTCGTGGGACCACTCCCCGACCGGCCGCCGCCAGACACCTCACTGCGCGCCTCTGCGAAGTCGCACCACTCCTTGGCTCGATAATGCGCAGGGGCAGCCAAGCCGATGGCCTCCACCACGCCTGGAGCTATCACCGGCGTCCACTCACGTTTGACCAGCGGATGGGGTCTGGCTCCCGTGCCGGGCCGCCTCCGAGTTTCGACCCAGCGGCCGCGGTCCCAGGCATCACGCCCAGTCTCATTCGGACCTGCGCGTGCTGCGAGGTTCGCCACCCACCGGCTTGGTCGAGCCGCTTCTTGTCACGGCGTGCAAAGCAAGAGGCCCCTTCTGAACCAGAAGGGGCCTCTTACCTGCGCTTTCACCGTAGCGGGGCGGTCGCGGATCTGCGCTCCTGGTGTTGAACGTCGCTCCTCCCTCGCGTCGCAAGGCACATGCCAAGGCAGATGCACACCGTTGCTCATGGTTGGACCCAAGCACATCGCACGGACAGGCGGCGGCGGACCGCCCGGGTCAGCCGAAACCTGCGAGAAGCAGCTCGGTCAAGCGGACGCTGTCGTGTCGTATCCGGTGGTGCGGATGGTCCTGGCGGGCACACCCGCGACGATGGTGTCGGCCGGGACGTCCTTGGTGACGACGGAGCCGGCGCCGATGATCGCGCCGTCCCCGACGGTGATTCCCGGCACCACAGTGACGCCGGCGCCGAGCCACACGTTGCGTCCGAGGAGGATCGGGCTCGGGGTCATGTCGGCGCGTCGGGCGGGATCGACGGCGTGGTTGAGCGTGGTGAGGGTGCTGCCGTGCCCGATGAGGGTCCCGTCGCCGATGCTGATGCCGCCGGTGTCCTGGAAGCGGCACCCGAGGTTGATGAACACGTTCTTGCCCAGATACAGGTTCTTGCCGAACTCGCTGTGGAAGGGCGGGAAGACGGTGACCGAGTCGTCGATCGGGCGGCCGGTGAGCCGGCTCAGCAGGGCGCGGACGCCCGCCGGGTCGTGGTAGCCGGAGTTGAGCTCGACGGTGATCTGGATCGCCTCTTGTGCGGCGTCGTGCATGAAGCGGTGGTATGCGGACCCACCCTTGATGGGCGCGCCACTGTCCACGTGCTCGAGGAACTCCTGGAGCTTCAACGGTGTCACCCGGCTTCGACGGTGGCGGTGACCGGACCGCTCAGCGCCGCGATGTGTTCGGCGGCGTTGCCGTCGAGGCGGCCGAGGACGACGATCCCGGGGAAGTAGGACTGGTCGCCGTAGTAGAGGACGAGGTCGTTGCGGGGGGCGTAGTAGCCGAGGTCGCCGACCTCGGGGTCCGCACCCTCGGGCTGTCCGTCCAGTGACAGCGGCTGGGGCAGCGGTCCGGTCTTCTCCACCCCGCCGTGGTCGACCATGTCGACGGTGACGGGCAGCTGGGCGAGCAGGTCCCGGGCGGCGGCGCTGTGGTCGAGCGTGGCGGTGAAGCGCTGGTCGCCGATCCTGACGCTGATCTGCATCATGTACTCATCTCCGGTCTGGGCGGCGTCGGGACTCTCGGTCTCGTCGCCAGCTCTGGTGTCGGGCGTCGGGCTGCTGGTCCCCGACGACGTCGGGTTCGGTGCCTCGCCGGGAGCCATCGGTTGCGCAACCGGTGAGGGTCATGGAGACCGCGAGGGCCATACCGGTCGCCGTTGGGCCTACGAGGGCCGCGACCGTCATGGGAGCAGGAGCACCTTGGTGGCGGTGCGCTGGTCCATGGCCCGGTAGCCCTCGGCTGCCTTGTCAAGCGGGAGGGTGAGGTCGAAGACCTTGCCGGGGTCGATCTTCCGGTCCCAGATGAGCTGGATGAGCTTGGGCAGGTACTGCCGCACGGGCGCTGGCCCGCCATGGATGTGGACGCCGGCCATGAACAGCTCGTCGCCGGGGATGGCGACGTCATGGGAGACCCCGACGAACCCGACGTGCCCGCCGGGGCGGGTGGAGTGGATGGCCTGCATCATGGCTTCCTGCGTGCCGACGGCCTCGATGGCCGAGTGTGCGCCGAGCCCGTCGGTGAGCTCCTTGACCTTGGCGACACCATCCTCGCCGCGCTCCTCGACGATGTCTGTGGCGCCGAACTCGCGGGCGAGCGCCTGGCGGTCGGCGTGGCGGCTGAAGGCGATGATCCGCTCGGCGCCGAGCTGCTCGGCGGCGAGGATGCCGAGCAGGCCGACCGCGCCGTCACCCACGACCGCGACGGTCTTTCCGGGCCCGGCCTCGGCTGCGACGGCGGCGAACCAGCCGGTGCCGAGCACGTCGGAGGCCGCCATGAGCGACGGGATCAGGTCGGGGTCGGGCATGCCGGGCGTTGCGACCAGGGTGCCGTCGGCGAGCGGGACGCGGGCCAGCTCGGACTGGGTGCCGAGGGTGCCCATGAGCACGCGGTGCACGCAGTAGGCCTGGTAGCCGGCCCGGCAGTTTTCGCAGGTGTTGTCGGAGGCCCAGAACGAGCCCACCACGAAGTCGCCGACCTTGATGGTGCGGACCTCGTCGCCGACTTCCTCGACCACACCGACGTACTCGTGGCCCATCACCTGGTGCTCGACATGCTCGGCGCCGCGGTAGGGCCAGAGGTCGCTGCCGCAGATGCAGGTGGCGCTCAGCCGGATGATCGCGTCCGTGGGCTCGATGATTGTGGGGTCCGCGCGGTCCTCGACCCGCACGTCCCCGGGTGCATGCATGACAACTTGGCGCATGACGCTGGGCTCCTCATTTTCGTTGCTCGTCTCGCTGCTGGTTCGGCGGTCTCTGCCGCCTCGTCCTCGAGTGAACCCGCTCGCCCGGGCGTGAGGGAGTCCCTACCGAGAGGTGCACTGACAGGGCACCCCTTGCAGCACGGGTCGTGGCTGCGAGCGGCCTAGGCTCGACGACGTGGACAACCGACAAGAGGTGCGCGAGTTCCTCACCACCCGGCGCGCGCGCATCACTCCCGATCAGGTCGGGCTCGCCACCACCGGCAGCCGCCGCGTTCCGGGCCTGCGGCGCAGCGAGGTCGCGACGCTGGCCGGCCTGAGCGTGGAGTACTACGCCCGGCTGGAGCGCGGTCAGATCGCCGGCGCCTCCTCGAGCATCCTGGAGGCGCTGGCGCGGGCACTGCAGCTCGACGAGACCGAGCGTGCCCACCTCTACGACCTCGCCCGCGCCGCCGACGGGATCCCCACCAGCGGCCGGGCCCGACGTCGTACGCCGACCAAGGCCGCGTCGCGGCTCAGCCTGCAGTGGGCGCTCAAGGCCATCACCGACGGCGTCGCGTTCGTCCGCGACCCGCACCAGAACCTGCTCGCCACCAACAGCCTCGGCCGGGCGTTCTACTCGCCCGTCATCGGCGACGGTGGCAGGACCCCGAACCTGGCACGGTTCCAGTTCCTCGACCCCGCCTCGCGCGACTTCTACCCCGACTGGGAGCTCTTCGCCGAGATGTGCGTCGGCATCATGCGCAGCGAAGCCGGCCGCGACCCACACGACCGGGGCCTTCAAGACCTAGTCGGCGAGCTCTCCACCCGCAGCGAGACCTTCCGCCGCCTGTGGGCGGCACACGACGTCCACACCCATGGCACCGGCACCAAGCGCTTCCAGCACCCGGTCGTGGGCGAGCTCACCCTCGCCTACGAGGAGCTCGCCATCACTGCCGAGCCCGGACTCGTCCTGCTCGTCTACACCGCCGAGCCCGGCTCACCCTCCGCCGAACGCCTGCGGCTGCTCGCCTCCTGGGCCGCCTCGGAGCAGGCGTCCATCCCCACCGACCACTCCTAGGAAGAGGTGCCACCACAACCATGAAGCTCACCGGGGCGCGGCTCCCCACCTTCGACTCGGGTTCAGGAGGTCAGGGTCTGTCGAAGTGCCATCCGTCGTTGGTCGTGACGATCGACGGGCCGGGCGTGTCGCCGAAGATGCCGCCGCCGCCGTACTGCTGCAGTCGCAGGGTCGTGCCGGACGGCGTCCCGGACGCGACGCGCACCTGCACGGTAAGGAGCCCATTCCCCGTGTCGGGGACTGGCTGCGTCCGGGGGGTCACCGTGATCCCGGCGTTCGAGGACAGCACGCGCACCTTGCTGTCGGAGGTGGTCACGCAGACGGTCAGGTCAACCGGTTGGTCGTAGGGGTGGGTCTCGGTGGACCAGTCTGTGCCGAGCACCAGGCCCCCGTCGTTGAATACGAGCGGCAGGTCGCTGCACTCCCCCGCGCTGGTGGGACTGGCGTGCGGGCCGGGCGGCTCGCTGGTGACCGAGTCGCCGTGACCACACGCCGTCAGCGCGAGCAGCAGCACCGACGAGGATGCGAGAAGCCGGCCGGGTAGAGAGTTCCGGATCTCCTGCACGATTCCGCCCCCGTGGTGCCCTACTCGACGCCGGCCCGATCTCGGCTGGTTTAGAAGAGTCGGGGGACTTCCCCGTGAGGAGATCGTCGCAGACCAGCCGTCGCCGAGTGGCGGCTTCCATGCGGCTGCAGGGCGTCCGTCACACGGCGTATCAGCCGGGTGCGATCGCGGGAGCAGCGCGAAACGCCAGCCTCATGCCGCGATCCGGCAAGTCGAAGGAAATGGTTGCGCACATGCGAGAGGCCCTCACCGTCAGACTGTGAGGGCCTCTCGGACTTTGTAGCGGGGGGACCGCGCAGATCTGCGCTCGTCCAGTTGGCCCTCGCCACTCGCCCGCGTCGCTAGCCGTCTGCCCTGGCATCTGCCACTCGTTGCTCACGGCCCGATCGGACCATGAGTGGCGGACACCCTTATCGGAGGACTGATCGTCCGGACACCACCACGGCGACGTCGTGACGCCCCAGCTCGACCGGAAGACGACCCACGTGCCGGCCGAGCGGGAGATCGTCCAGCGGCCGACCCGTCACCAGGCGGGCCGCGGCGTCGAACGCCAGCAGGCGGGCCGCCTCCGTCAGCCAGCCTTCGTGTCGACCGCCGGCATCGGCGGTGACGGTCATGCAGGTATCGTTCCTGCTCCCGACAGAGGAAGACGGCTGCGATCGTCATCGCGCCGCACGCACCGGAAAGCGAGCCCGTGACCGAGACCAACGCCTGTCTGCTCTTGAGCGCCCGCCAGACCTTCCGCTGCCGGGCGAGTTAGGCGCGCTGTGGCTTCGTGGCGTGACACAGCCTCCCAGCAGGCGCAGGACGACCTCGACGGCCTGCTCGGCCCCGCTCTGGGTTTCGCTCAACAGCAACTGGACGAGCACGGCGAGTTCTATCCCTACGCAGTCGCGGTGGACAGCAGCGGCCAGCCCCGCATGGTCGCCGCGGACACTGGTGCCCGGCGGCCGGAGTCGGCTGACCTGATCACGGCGCTGGTCGGTGAGCTGTCCGCGCAGCGGGACGACCTGCGTGCTGCGGCGATCGTGGCCGATGTCCACGTGCCCGAGCTCGGCACCGACGCAGTGCGCGTCACGCTGGAGCACTCCGAGCAGGTCGCACTCAGTGTCCTGCTGCCCTACCGGCGCCGGCGGCGCGGCCGCGGAGTCGAGTATGGCGATCTCCAGGCCGGCTCAGCACCCGCGTTCATCTGGCCGCCTGACTAGCCGAGAGCAGCCAACGCGCGCCGCGCCTCCCTGCGCACCCACGCCCGATCGTCGTCGAGCATCCGCTCCAGCCCGCTTCGCGCCCGCGGGTCCTTGAGCTTTCTCAGCGCCTTGACGGCATGGCCACTCACAACGGGATCGTCAAGCAGTTCGATGGCCACACTGACGGCCTCAGGCTTCCTCGATCGACCCAGCCCCAACGTGACCATCTCCCGGGCCTTGCCGAAGGACTCGTCGCGAGCGAGTCCAACGAGATCATCAAAGCGCGAGTCGTCCCACATGATCTCGAGGGCATTTCCGATTGCCCACCGCAGCAGCTCGTCGGCCTGGCCCGATCGCGGTGTCGCCCGGAACGCGGCGATCATCGGTCCGAGCGCGGCGTCCCGAGCCCACGGCACCGAGAGTGCGCGGACGATCTCCTCCCGCTCGAAGCTGCCCTCACACCGGTCGAGCCAGCGCAGGAGCACCGGCACGGCGTCCCGGTACCGGGTCCCCGACGACCTAAGGTCCGCCACGGACGCCACCGGGTAGCCGACGCCGGCAAGCTCCTCCAGCAGTCCAGCCGTCACTGGCCCATGCCTGGAACGTCGACACGAGTGAACCCGTCGGCCTCGTACAGCTTGGCCAGCTGACCTCGGAACACCGTGTTGGGCCGGACGTAGAGACGGAACTCGAGGCCTCGGGCGGATGCGTAGTGGTAGAAGTCGCTGATCTGGCTGGACCAACCCAGAGTCTTCACGTTCTTGACCTCCCCGAGCACCGACGAGTCTAGCTCGTCAGGAATCCGGTAGGCAGCCTTGCCACTCTCGGCCGGGATCCGGGTCGTGTTCTTGACGATGCCCGCCATCGACTCGCCAGTCCGTCCCGCCTCCCTGACTGCAGCAAGTCCGCCCTCTTCGGTCGACCGCCCGAACAGCTTGGTGGCCAGGCGCTCGAGCGTGCGGACGCTGAGCTTCTCCGCGGTGACCCCGGCGCCACCCGGCGTGGGGATGCCCAACCAGTATCCAAGGGTGAACATCTTGCTGTGGCTGTCGACGCCGAACTGACCGTCGTCGAAGAGCAGGTCGGAGTTGCTCTTCTCCGGGGCGGAGGCGCAGGCGCCGGCCATCGAGCCCATGCTGGAGCAGCCGATCTTCCCCATCTGGGTGATGTTCGGGAGCAGGTCCGTGGTCGCGCCGAACGCGCCGGCGCCGTAGTCCTTGAGGTGGTTGCCCGCGCTGGAGAAGGCGCCCTTCGTCGCGTTCCAGGTCGACTTCGCCCAGCCGCTCTCCTCCTTCGCCGGAGGCGGCGGCCCGCTGGCGCCGCCGCCTCCGGTCGAGGCGAAGATGATCAGTGCGACCGTGGCGTACTTGACGACCGTCGCGAGGGTGCTCGACGGCGGTGCCGGCGGGGGGCTGGTGTGGTGGGCGATGGGAGCGGGCGGCCCGGGGTAGTGACCGTAGTCGTCGACGGGCATGGTGCCGCTCGGGTCGGAATACGCCAGCGGGTTGTTGTTGGCGTAGGAGTACCCCAGCATCTGGGCCGGCGAGCTCGAGTCCAGCACCGGGTCCGCCGAGATGAAGCGGCCCGTCGCCGCGTCATACTGCCGGGCACCGGTCGCGGTGAGACCGGTCTCGTCGTCCCCGACCTTGTCGAGGAAGTCGTGCGTCGACGGCCAGTTCGTGGGCGCCTCGCCGCGGTCCTCGCCGTACGGCATCTGGTAGCGGTAGGCCGGAGTCAGGCTCGCGCTGTCCAGGGCGACGCCGGCGGTGCCGTGCTGGTCGGGCAGCATGAAGTCGATCTGGCTGTCGCTGCTGCGGACCGCGACCGGGCCGGCCGGGGTGCTGTAGTTGCGGGTCGCCGAGGTCCGGCTCGCGGGGTCGGCGTGCTTGTCGACGCGGACCTCGGTTTCCCCCACGTAGAGGACCTTCTCGTCCGGGTCGTCCCTGAGCAGCAGGTCACCGTCCGCGCTGTAGACGTAGCGCGTGGTCCGGTCGCCCCCGGCCCGCGACGAGACCAGCGAGGCCAGGTTGCCCTCGGCGTCCCAGGTCAGCGCCTGGGTGGCCCCGGTCGGGTCGGGACGGCTCGTGGTGTTCCCCGCGTCGTCGAAGCCGTAGCTCCCGGCAGCGACCGACGACCCGGTCGAGGTGACGTCCGTGGCGAAGTTGGCGTGGGCCTGCCCCGCCGCGGGGTAGGTGTATGTGTCCGTGGCCGCGCCGGCCGGGGTCGTCGTCGTCTGGGTCTTGCGCAGACCGTTGTCGGTGAAGGTCCAGCTCTGCCAGTACGGCGCCGGGCCGCCGAGAGCGTCGGCCAGAGGTGCGGCCGTGCAGTCCCCCGTGGCCGGCGTCCACGCGTCGGAGAGGCGCCGGTGGTCGTCGTACCGGTAGCACTGGGTGTCGCCGGTCGCCGTGTCGGCGTCCTCGAGCGGGTTGCCCGAGTCGTCGTAGGTGAAGTGGTGGTCCGACATCACGGTCGACGACAGGTTGGTCACGCTCAGCGAGCGGGCCAGCCGGTTGGTGCCCTCGTCGAAGGTGTTGGTGACGTAGAGCTGCGTCGCGGACCCGGCCCCCAGCACGAACTGCTGGGCGCGACCGAGCTGGTCGTAGACCACGTCCTGGACGATCCCGGTCCGCCCGGTCATGGAGGTCGGCTGGCCCAGCGAGTCGTAGGTGTACTGGATGGCCTCGGAGCTGAGCCGGGTCACCCCGTTAGTGATCACGCGGGGCAGGTAGTCCACGTCGATGCTCTGGTCGACGTTGTAGACGGTCGACCGGGTCATCGAGGCCGGCAGGTCCGCGGTGAGGTCCGAGGAGCCGTCTGCTGCCGCGGTCAGCGTGAACTTGCTGTCGCTCACGTTGTAGAGGGCGTTGTAGCCGGTGATCTGGGAGGTGAACCGGTCGCCGTCGGACCCGCCGACGTAGCGGGTGCTGGACGTCGGGTAACCCTTGGCGAGTGTGTCGTAGGTCCACGAGGCCAGCAGCCGGCTGGCGTCGACGTCCGCCCCCTCGTACTCGGCGGTGCGCCGGTCGAGCGAGTCGTAGACCAGCCGTGTCGACGTTCCCCTGGCGTCGGTGACGGTCTTCACGAGGTCGTTGTCGGTGTAGGTGTAGTGGCTGTCGCCGGCGTCCGGGTCCGTGGAGTCCGTGAGCCGCCCGCGGACGTCGTAGGTGTAGGTCCAGGTGCCACCGGGGCTGACCAGCCTGGTCAGGTTGCCCGCCAGGTCGTAGCTGTAGTCGGTGACCAGGTCGGGCGTGCCCGACTCGACGCTGCGGGTCATCCGCCCGAACACGTCGGTGGTCGTCGTGGTGCTCGGCGAGCCGTCCGGCGGGTCAACGGTCGTCTTGTCCGCACCCTCGTAGGCGGTCGTGGTCGTCCACCGCGGGGAGTTGCCGGAGTACAGCGTGGCCTTCGTCGGACGGCCCAGCCCGTCGTAGGTGGTCTTGGTGAGGGCCGGGGCCACCCCGTCGTCGAACTGGACGAGGTCCGGGCTCGGCGCGCCCTCGGCGTACACCTGCGTGTAGCTCTGCGAGACCAGGCCGCGGGCGTCGTAGACGGAACCCGACAGCACACGTCCCCCGGCCGGAGAAGGCACCTGGGTCTGTCGTGGACGCAGGAGCGAGTCGTAGACGTCCACCTTGGTCCGGTAGCCGGTGCCCTCACGGTCCAGGGTGCTGGTGGTCACGGACGGCGCCTGGCCGGCGACGATGGAGTAGGCGTACTTGGTGCTCGGGGTGGCGGTCCGGGCCCGGTTGGGCGCCCAGACCGAGATGAGCCTGCCCAGCGGGTCGTACGCCGCCTCGGTCACCTTCAGGTTCGGGTCCACCACCTTGGTGGGCTCACCCCACTGCGGTGCGATCGACGTGGTGGTCTTGAAGTTCTTGCCGGCCGTGTCGAGGTAGTCCACCGTGCCGACCAGGGTCCCGTCGGCGGACATCGTGTAGTCGGTGGTGTTCACCCGGGTCGCGCCGTCGTCGAGGGGCTCGGTCACCTTGGTGGGCCGCCCGAACTTGTCGTAGTCGGTGTGGCTGACGAGCTGGTAGGTCGCCGCGCCGGACGTGTAGCCCTGGACGCGCTCAGTGTCAGTCACGAGTCCGGCCGACGGGGCGACGCCCTGGGCCTGCTGGTCGTAGCGGGTCCGGGTGTCGGACAGCACCTCGTCCTCGGTAGGCGTGAGCGCGTCCGCGCCGCAGGCACCGACCGACTTCACGACGCGCGCCGGGAACCCGACCCGCCAGGTGCCGCTCGCCGACAGCGCGTTGGCGTAGACGGTGGCGGTGCAGGTCTGGTCGTCGGAGACCGCCAGGTCACCGAGGTCGCTCACCCGGGTCGCCAGGCCGGTCGCCGGGTCGTAGTCGGTGTCGACGCGGCTGCGCCGGAAGCCGCCAGAGGACAGCGCCGTGCGGGTCTCCTGGCTCGAGGTGCGCACGACGTGGGCAGCCTTGAGTCCCGATCCGGCGGTCGTCTGGTTCCAGGGCGTGTTGATCGTGCCGGAGTAGACCTCTCCGCCGGCTCGGGTGTAGGTCACCGTCTCGCGCAGGTAGCCGGCCAGGGGCCGGTCGTCCGTGAGCGAGGCACCCGTCGAGTCCGTGACCTTCACGCTCCGCGGCGTGCCGGACGACTGCTTGTCCCCGTCCATGCCCCGGAAGAAGGTGCTGACCTCCTGGGACTGGACCGCCGTCAGCGAGGGGTCACCCTTCGTGGTCGTCACCGTGCCGTAGCCCCGCCAGCTCGACCAGGTGCGGTAGGTGTCGGCGACGAGCTTGTTGTCGTCGTAGGCCCAGGCAGCGCCGCCCGAGTAGGTGTAGTACGTCGACACGGGCTGACCGAGCCCGGTGGTGTCGCTGTCGGTCACGTCGGTGACGACGTACTTGTGGAACCAGTCGGTCCGCGGACTGGTGTTGCCCTCGGGCGTCCACTTCTGCGGGAAGCAGCGGCGGGTGTTGGAATCCGGCGTCGGCTTGCTGGACGGCGTGCAGTCCGGCTCGCTGTAGTTGACCGTGGTCACCGCGCCGGTCTCCGACGTGATCGTGCGGAGTCGGTACCTCGGCAGCGCGGAGATGCCGTCGCTGGGCGAGTCGACCCGGTTGACGAGCTGGACCGCCCCGAGCTTCAGGTCGGACAGGGCCTTGGTGCCGCCCACCTCGCCCGCGTGGGTGATCCCGTTGAGCCAGAGGGTGGCGTCGGAGACGTCACCGGAGTTGAGGAACTGCTGGTCGAAGGTCCAGCTGTCGACGTCGCTGTAGGCGCCGTTCTCCAGGATCTTGGTCGTGACCTTGCTCAGGCGGTACCTGGTGAAGAACGTGGGCGAGTACTCGCCGGTGCAGGTGGCTCCGTCGGCGCAGATCTGGTCGTAGGGGGTGTCCGGCCACTTCGCCTTCGAGTACGAGCCGCAGCCGGTGGCGGCCAGGCACCGGACGGCGTTCGCGAACGTCACCCGCATCGGCGGGTTCGCGGTGGTCGCGTCGTCGCGCAGGCCGTAGTCGATGCGGGTCAGCCGACCGCCCCGGACATAGTCGGTCCCTGGTGAGGCCACCTTGTTCTTGGCGTAGTTGTTGGTCTCGGCGGCGTACCAGTACGACATGGCGTTGCCGTTGGGGTCGACGACGTAGTCGAGGTTCCAGCGCCAGGCCTGGTTGCAGAACGAGGCCCCGAAGGTGGACCCGTGGCAGGGCTCTCCGGCGTTGTTGCCGGCCACCGGGACGTACCAGACCGACTCGGTGTCGCCGGTCTGCCCGGGGACGACCGAGCGACCGAAGTAGTACTTGACCCCGTCGGCACCGGTGAGCTCCCAGTACTCCTTGTTGTTGTCGAGGTTGTTCGCCGAGGTGCTCGTGAGCCTCCGGATCCGCGACCCGTCGTCGTTCGTCAGCCGCCAGGTGCCGTCGTCCGCCTGCACGAGCTCGTTCGCCGAGCCGTTCATGACCAGCGTCGCGTTGTCGGTCTTCCAGCACTCGTCGTACTTGCCGGAGACCCCGTCGTCCTTGCAGCTGACGTATCCCCGCTCGATGTAGGCGCTGGACAGGTCGAAGCCCTCGCCGACGACCGAGGACTGGTTGTTGGTGGCGGGCGTGCGGCCGTCGACCGACTGCGCCGAGTAGGACAGCGCCAGCTCGGGCGCGGGGCCGTTGACCGACGGCGGGACCCGGAAGGGGTAGCTCCAGCTGAAGTCGCCGCTGGATCCACCCGCCGACCACGAGGAGCTCGTCGCGAACGGGGTGGCCGTGAAGTCGCCGGTCCCCGTCGACGACGACCCGGTGGCGGCCACCGCCAGCACGGTCCGACCGGCGGTGACCTGCGCGACGGGGACCTGGGTCGTGAGGGTGCCCGAGCTCGGAGCGTTGGTCGAGTCGAGCTCCGTGGCCCGCTGGCAGGCCGGCTTCCGCGGCGTGGTGAGCAGGCAGCCGGGGTAGGCGAGGACGCGCAGTCGCCCGGCCCAGTCCGCGCCGAAGGCATGGCCGAAGCCGGCGTAGTCGGTCGTCACGGTGACCGCCCCGGTGTCCCCGTGCTGCCGGGCGTCCGACGCGCTGGTCCCGGCCGACGCCGCCAGCGAGACGAGCACTCCCTGCACACCCGCCGCGCGGGAGGCGCGCTGCCCCAGCACGCGGGCCGCGATGGCGGGTGACCCGGCGGGGGCCTCGACGCGTACGGCGCCGAGCCGCGCGCGCGTTGCCGAGTCACCGCCCACGTCGGCTCCGACGCTGCGGGGCCAGTGCACCGGACTGGAGGTGAGCTGCTCGGAGTGCAAGGCAGCGTCGCGCTGCTCGCGGGACGCCGCCGGTGCCTCCTGGCCGGGCACCGGGGACACCTTGACCGGTGCCGGGGTGGTGACGTGCGGTCGGGGGCTCCGGGAGGAGCCCGCCGCGAGGCTCGTCGCAGGGACGCCCAGCGTCCCCACGACCAGAGCCATCCCGACCAGCCCGGTGACGAGCCTGCTGGAGCTGCGCGTGACGATCGACATCAGAGGCTCACATTCCCCACGAGTTGTAGTAGTCGAATGCCGAGGTGGCATCCATCGCGCCGGCCAGGACCTCGACGCTGTCGATCTCCCCCTGGAACGGCGCAGCCGCTCCGTCGAGCTGCCCGTTGCCGACGTCGAGCCGTCCCCTGGCGGTCCAGGGCGTCGTGAAGTCGGTGTCCTGGACGGCGTCGGTCGTGGGGTCGGGGCCGTCGTCGAACTTGTTCCCGTTGTGGTAGAGCGACACGGTGTCGGTGACGTTGTCGTAGACCCCGATGACGAGGGTCCAGTCCTCGGAGACGTCGGACAGCACCCGTGTGCGCACCTCCGGCACCGCCGGAGTCGCGGTGTCCGCACTCGCCCGCTGGAAGACCCACTGTCCCCCGCCGCCGCTGGCGGGCCGGTAGGACAGCGTCCAGGACGCCGCGCTGGCCCCCTGCTGCTGGGCGACGACCATCGGACGGGTGGGATCGGAGGGGCGCACCCACGCCGCCACCGTGAAGGAACCGGAGGTGTCGGCGACGGCCCGGCTCCACGTCGCCGCCTGGGCATTGGTCCCGGGCAGCTTGAGCACTCCCGCCGCCATCCCGTCGCCGGCGGTGCCGAAGCTCGGGACCGGGACGTCGGCCAGGGCCAGGTCGGCACCGAACCTGGACTCCGCGGCCGAGGTGGCGTCCTCGGCGTCGGACATGGTCCAGGACGCTGCCGACGACGTGATCGGGTGGCTGGTCAACGGGTCGATCGGGTCGGCCAGCTCGGCGATCTCGGAGGCCGATAGCGCCGCGTTCCAGAGGTTCACCTCGTCCACGGCCCCGTTCAGGCACGAGGACGGCGTCCCGCCGATGCCGCCGCACCCCAGGCTCCAGCCGCTCGACGCCCATGCAGCGCCGGAATAGGTGACCGAGGAACGGGAGATCCCGTCGACGTAGAGGGTGACCTTGTTTGCTGAGGCGTCGTAGGTGGCGGCCAGGTGGGTCCAGGCACCCGTGAGCGCGAGCGAGGACACGGCGTCCGTGGAGCCGCTAGCGGTGCGACGGCCTGCGATCCACTGCCTGGTCGCGCCGTCGTACCCGAGCTCGAACGCGTTGGACACGCTGGTGGTCGCTGCCACGAAGGTGGCCGAGGCGTCCTGGTCGGCACGGACCCAGGCGGACACCGTGAAGTCCCGGGCCGTGTCGACCGCGACCCCCTGCGCGGTGGCCGGCCCACCCTGGGGCCGCAACGCGGAGCCCACGCGGCCGCGGACGTCCACCTCCGCCGTGCCCAAGGTGAGCAGGCCGGCCGAGTCGCCCGAGTTCGCCGCCGGATCGACCGCGTCGTCGAAGGTCCACCGCACCGAGGGAGCCTTGCGGTTCACCTTGAAGATGAAGAAGGCGTGGATGCCCTCGTTGGCGCCGTCGCTCGACCAGACCTCGAAGGTGTTGACGTCCTGGTCCGGGGTCACCGTGATGTCCTTCGCCGCGCCGCCAGTCGTGCCCGTCGTGGTGATCCCGCTGCCGTTGAGCTTCCAGCTGTAGGAGATGGCGTCGCTGCTCGGGGCGTCGACGTGGAACGAGCCCGGGGTGTGCGTGGTGCCGGTCGCCGGGCACTGCGTGGTGTCGGCGTCGGACGCGCACTCGGTGAAGGTGGTGCTCGTGACCTCCGGCTCGCCCGGCCGCGTCGTGTCGGCCTTGAGGTAGCACCACGTGCTGTTGAAGGCCGAGTCCAGCTGGCCGGGACCGCCGCTGAAGGTCACGCGGTTCTTCACCTTGAACCGGTAGGTGTGGTTGTTGCTCAGGTTCCACGAGATCGAGCTGGTTCCGCCCGACGCCACCGCGGTGGACGCGGCGACGTCGTTCATGTCATCGCTGGCTGCCATGTCCCGGCGGCGGAAGACGCCGCGCAGGGAGGCGGAGGCGCCGTCGCCGCTGGTCACCTTCGCCGAGACCGTGACCGAGGTGCTGCCGATGACCGTCGGGGCGCCGGACGTCCCGCACGGGTAGCTCTTGCTCCCCGACTTGATCGCCAGGTTGGTCGGCACGTTGGGACGGCTCACGTACTTGACCGCCAGCTCGGCATCGGCGTCGTCGAACTGCTTCCACGCGATCTTGTCGCCCTCGTCCTTGGCCCGGATCATGAAGGTGCCGGTCGGGGACGACTCGTCGGCGAGCGTCTCCACGCCCGTGCTGACGTCCCAGCCGACCATCGCCGTGCCGGAGCCGCACCCGGCCGTCGAGCTGTTGGTGTCCTGCAGCCCGTAGCGGGTGGGCTGCTTGTTCCACGTCGTGGAGGTGCTGATCGCGCCGGTCCGGTAGACGTCGGTGGGCCGTGCGGTGCAGGAGGCGTCGTGGATCTGCCGCACGTTCATCTCCGCGGAGATGATGTACTTCCCGCCGAGCTTGTCGGTGTTGAACCGGAAGTAGGAACGCACCACCTTGAACTGCTGGTAGCCCTCATAGCCGGCGCCCAGCGAGTGGTCGGTCTGCCAGAACGACTTCGCGGGGAAGTTGTCCCAGACGGCGGTCCACCCGTTGCGGTTGGGGTTGTACGACATGGCCGGGTCAATGACCACCGGGAAGACGGTGTCCGGGTCGTCGAGCAGGTCGGTGTCCGGACGCAGGACGACCTCGTCCGTCGTGGCGGTGGCGCCCACGTCGCTGACCTGGTCGGCCGTGCTGGGCCCTCCGTCGACCGCCTCCTCGGAGGTCTCCACCGGGGTCTCGGGAGCCTCTTCCCCCGCGGGGAGGCTGCCCGAGGAGTCCCACATGATGGGTGCCGGCGTCCACAGCACCGGAGCACCGTCGCTGTCCACGTAGGACGTGCCGTCCTTCTCCGGGCTCGACACCAGGCCGTTCGAGTCGACCGGGAGGGTGAGCGACCGGATGCGGGCGTCCTGTGCGGCCTCCGGCGTCTTGACCACCCAGTTGTAGGTGAACCCGGCGTTGCTGGTGGTCGAGACGAGGTCGACCCCCGGGAGCACCTCGGCGTACGTCGCGACGTCCCCGTCAACGGTGGGCCTCGGCAGGGCGAACGGCGACCGAAGGCTGTAGCGGGTGTTGTCGAGGGCGTACGTCGCGAGGGCCGATCCCGCCTTCCCTCCCCCCGAGAGGACGATGTCGCCGATCGACGAGATCGGCGACCACGTGCCGTCCGGCTGCCGCTCCAGGTCCGGGTCCAACGAGTGCCAGCGGCCGTCGTCCCCCCTCGTCCGCACCGGCCCGGCCGAGATGGCCGCGCTGAACGTCCCGTCCGACTGGGCCGTGACCTCCTCGGAGTCCGTCGTCAGCTCGTCCACGACCACCGGCTGTCCGGTCGCGACCGCCTTCGCCGAGGCGGCCTGCTCGGGGTCGGTCGGAGCCGCGACCGAGGTGGTGCCCGGTGGCTCCCCGGCGCTGGACGGCGACGCCGTCATGAGCACGACGCACTGCGCGGTCACGGCGGCAAGGGCGAGCCCACCTGCGACCCGACGTCTAACCGTGGCAAGGGCATGAGAAGGCACGGCGTTCCACCCCGATGTGGCTACGTCTCGTCGTCCGGGGACCCGAGAAAGAGGACAACAGCAGCCGTGACGAGGGTCCGTCGCAGCACCCGCCCGAGAGGCGTGCAGGAGAGTTCTAGTGGAGCGGAAGACCACGCCACAATGGCCCAAACGGGCCATTGTGGACCACATTCACATGTGCGTCCGCGCGTGCTGCGGTGCCGAAGTCGGTGCGTTCGTAGCCAGCCATTTGCAGAACGATTGCGGGGTGACCCGGCCCGCGATGAGCGATCCGCACGAATCCGCGGATGATCCGTCTGAGCGAGTGCTGCTGACTCACCTGGACACGATTGCCGCATGGCTCGCACTGGAGGACCCCTGGCCGAGACACATCGAACTGATGCTGCTCTTCGGCGGCTCGATGCCACCCACGTGGGAGACCGCGGTCGGCGCCGTGGCTGCCGGCGAGGTCGGCACCCTGATGGTGGTCGGCGGCCGCGGACACACCACCGACGCCTTGCTGGTCACGATGGACCTCGACCCGACCTCGGCGCAGGCGCAGGGAACGTCCGAGGCGGAAGTGATCGCGGCATGGCTGCGCGACGTTCACGGCAGCGAGGACGTCCTGCTCGAGACCCGGTCGACCAACTGCGGGAACAACGTCACCCTCGCCGAACAGGTCGCGGCTCAGCACGGGCTACGACCTCGCACCGTTGCACTCGTCCAGGACCCCACCATGCAACGCCGTGATGGACGCACGCTTCCGACGTACCTGGTCCCTGGGGGACGCGGTGGCGGTGAACCGGCCCGGCCCGGACAGCCGCGACGCGTGGCCCTGGCACCGATGGATGTCCCTCGTGATGGGCGAGGTACCGCGACTCCGTGACGACACTGAGGGATACGGACCACGCGGGCGCGACTTCATCGCCCACGTCGATGTCCCGGAGGACGTCGACATCGCCTACCAGGCGTCGCTCGCCGCCCGCCCGGACTGGCACCGCCTGATGCCGTGACCGAGCACACTAACTCCGCGATGAGGTGAATGGTTGCGCACATGCCAGAGGCCCTCACAGTCAGACTGTGAGGGCCTCTCGCACTTTGTAGCGGGGGCAGGATTTGAACCTGCGACCTCTGGGTTATGAGCCCAGCGAGCTACCGAGCTGCTCCACCCCGCGTCGGTGAACCCAACCTTACGGGATGGGTTGGTGGGCACCAAATCGACCCCCTCCGCGCTGTCGTGGGAGGGTCCCGGCATGACCACGAACGACCATTTCCGCACCCCATCCCTGCAGGTCGGCGAGGCGGACGCCGCCCTCGACGAGCAGCTCAGCCGCGAGCTGACCCGGTTCAACGTCGCGGCGACCGGCGCGGACGACGAGCGCGAGCTCACCGTCGCCGTCCGGGGCGAGGACGGCGACCTGGTCGCCGGCCTGAGCGGGTGGACGTGGGGCACCGCGGCCGGGATCGGGATGGTGTGGGTGCACGAGGACCACCGGCGCGAGTCCTGGGGCGGCCGACTGCTGCGCGCCGCGGAGGACCAGGCCCGGGCGCGCGGGTGCACCCGGATGTTCGTCTCGTCGTTCACCTTCCAGGCGCCGGCGTTCTACCAGAAGCACGGGTACGTCGAGTTCGCCCGGACCGAGGGCATCCCCCACCCCGGCCACGCCGACGTCCACATGCGCAAGGACCTGACGGGCCGGGACGCGGCCTAGGAACCTGCCTTGGCCTTCTGCTGGTCGGCCAGGGCCACCGCGCGGTTGATCAGGGAGCGCGCCTCCTCGATCCGCTTCGCGTAGGCCACGGTGTCGCCGTTGCGGAAGGCAGTGTCCGCCCGCTGGAAGGCCTGGTCGGCGCGGTCGAGCAGGGTTCGGATCTGGGTGCTCACGCTGCCGGTCGGCTCGTTGCCTCCCTTGCCGCCGCCGCTGTTGTTGCCCGACGACGAACCCCCGCCCGACTGCACGCCGAGCGCGTCGGCCAGCGCGTCACCCAGCGTCCGACCGATCCCGACCTCGTCGCCGTAGGAGACGAGCACGAACTGCAGGATCGGGTAGCCGGACGTCGACCCCGCACGCACGGCGTACACCGGCTCGACGTAGATCAGGCCGTCGTCGACGGGAAGCGTGAGCAGGTTGCCGAAGATCGGTGGAGCCCCGCCCAGCTGGAACGGCTGCAGCTTCTCGCGGACGTCGTTGTTGGAGGCGAAGTCGTTCGCCACCAGGCCGGGGCCCTTGGTCGACTGGTCCGGCAGCTGCAGCACCTGCAGCTGCCCGTAGGTGTCCGACGTGGCGTCGGAGTCCACCGAGACGAACGCGGCCAGGTTGTTCTTGTTGTACGGGGTGAACACCGAGGTGAGCGACCAGGCCGGCTGCGCGCCACCGTCCGCCGTCGGCTGGTCCACGAACAACCGGTACGGCGGCTGCAGGTGGCCCTTGGTGTTCGGGTCCTCCGGCACCGCCCAGCGGTTGTTGCCCTGGTAGAAGTCGTTGGGGTTCGTGACGTGGTAGCGGGCGAACTGGTAGCGCTGCACCTTGAACAGGTCCTCGGGGTAGCGCAGGTGGTCCATCAGCTCGTCGGGGATCGCCGCCCGCGGCTGGACGGTCCCGGGGAAGGCCTTCTCCCACGCCCGGAGGATCGGGTCGGTCTCGTCCCACGCGTAGAGGGTCACGGTGCCGTCGTAGGCGTCCACGGTCGCCTTCACCGCGTTGCGCATGTAGTTGATCTCGTCGGTCGGCAGCGTCCGCAGTCCCGAGGTGTCCTGCAGCGAGTCGTCGGTCATCGTCGAGAAGGACTCCTTCTCGGCCGACGGGTAGCGGTCGGTGGTCGTGTAGCCGTCGAGGATCCACTGGATCCGCCCGTCCACCACGGCCGGGTACGGGTCGCCGTCGATGGTCAGCCACGGCGCGACCTTCTCCACCCGGTCGCGGGGGTTCCGGTTGTAGAGCACCTGGCTCTCGGAGTTGACCCGGCCGGACAGCAGGAAGTTCGGCTCGCCGAACTTCACGGCGTACATCAGCTGGTTGAAGAAGCTGCCGATCGGGACGCCGCCCTTGCCGGTGTACGTCGTGGTCTTGTCCGAGGCCTCGCCCGAGCCGGTGGTGAGCCCCAGGTCGAGCTCGACGTCGGTGGCGCCGGCGGGCTGCCCGACGATCGAGTAGTCCGGGCTCTGCTCCCCGAAGTACACCCGGGTCTCGTAGCTCCCCAGCGCGTTCTGCGCCTTCGGCTCGTCCGAGGTGGGCTGGCCCTCGGCCCACTGGATGCTGGTCTGCTCGCTGGAGTTGTCCGCGGGGCGCTGGTTGGCGTACGCCGCGATGACGCCGTTGCCGTGCGTGTAGACGGTGTGCAGGTTCGACCAGTTCCGGTCCCCCGGGTCGATGCCGCTCTGGTCCAGCTCGCGCACCCCGAGGACCAGGGCCCGGTCGTTGCCCCGGATCCGGTAGCGGTCCACGTCGAGGACGTCCGCGACGGAGTAGTAGGCGCGGGCCTGCTGGTTCTGCTCGAAGGTCTGCCGCACCAGCTGCGGGTCCACCAGCGGCGTCGACGAGGTGGCCCGCGAGAGGGCGGGCAGCTGGCCGCTGGCCGCCGTCGGGCTGCTGGTGTAGGACTGCGGCTCGATGCCCTTGAAGTCGTAGGCCTGCCTGGTCGCCGTGATGTTCTTGTCGATGTAGGCCGACTCCTTGTCGGCCTCCGACGGCTTGACCTGGAACTGCTGCACGATCCCGGGCCAGATCAGCCCGAGCAGGATCGCCGACAGCGCCAGCAGAGCCAGGCCGACCGAGGGCAGCAGCCAGGTGCGCCGCCACACGTTGAGGAAGAACAGCACCGCGCAGATGAACGCGATGCCCAGCAGGATGTTCTTGGCCGGCAGCACCGCGTGGTCGTCGGTGTAGGTCATCCCGGTGATCAGCCCGCCGCCGTCGGTGACCAGGTCGAAGCGGTCCAGCCAGTAGTCCGCGGCCTTCGCGAGCACGAAGACGCCCAGCAGCACCGAGAGCTGCGCCTGCGCCGCCCCGGACAGCCGGTCGTGGGAGGTCTGCAGGCGGACCCCGCCGTACAGGTAGTGCACGACCGCCGCCGCCAGCAGCGCGACGACGGTGACCGCCATCGTGAAGTTCACCAGGTAGTGCAGCCACGGCAGGTCGAAGACGTAGAAGCCGATGTCCTTGTGGAAGTAGGCGTCGTTGCTGCCGAACGGCACGCCGTTGCGCCACAGGAGGTAGTGCCGCCACTGCCCCACCGCGGAGGACCCGGCGAACACCCCGACGACCAGCGAGACGCCCACCAGCAGCCAGGTGCGGATCGGCGTGACGGCGTCGCGGTAGCGGTCCAGCCCGGTCTGCTCCGGGGAGTTGGGGCGGAACAGCGGCCGGAGCCGGTAGGCGAGGTACATGTTGACGCCCACGACGACCGCCATCAGCGTGCCGAAGACGAAGAACAGCCCGGTCTTGGTCCAGAACAGGGTGCTGAACACCTCGGAGTAGCCGCCGTTGCGGTACCAGAGCCGGTCGGTGTAGATCCCGGCGAAGGTGGTCAGCCCGAAGAACCCGAGCACGACGACGACGGCGGTGATGATCAGCGCCCGGGAGCGGCGCGGCGCAGGCTTCGCCGGTGGCGGGGTGTCCCGGGGGTCGTCGTCGAACAGCTCGCTCACCGTTACTCCTCCGTGTCGTCCAGCGTCGACCCGAGCAGCTCCAGCAACGCGGGAACCAGGTCGGTGCCACCCACGACCGACTGGGCGTCGTCGTGGGCGCGCAGCCTCAGGGCGCAGTACGTCGATCCGCCGCGGGTGACGCCGGCGACGATCCGGACCTCCTGCCGGTCCGGGTGCTCACGGGCGTACTCCTCGGCCCGGGCCCGGTCCTCGGGGATCGCGGCGTCCGCATCGGGAGGCAGCACCAGGCGCTCGACGACGGCGGCGCAGCCGGCGACCCCGGACGGCCACACGATCGACTCCAGCACCGACTCCAGCGGTCGGTCCGGCGCGAGCTGGTCCTGCTCGACCGGCGTGAGGGAGCCCTGCTCCGAGGCGTCGTCCAGACCCATCGCCGCGGCCAGCGCGGGCTCGCGCTCGACCAGCTGCGCGGTGTCGACCAGCGCGTAGAGGCGGGCGGGCTGGTCCCAGCCGCCGTCGGCGATGTGCGCCTCGACCTCGAGGACCGCGGCAGCCAGTGCCGGGTCGGTGTCGAGGTCTGCGGTCAGCTCGGGGTTCAGCTCGGGCGTGTGCTCCGGGTCGGGGCAGGTCACGAGTCCTCCTCGCAGGACGGCAGGGCCGCCTCGTGGTCGTCGCTCCAGGTCTTCAACGCCTGGACCGCGTCGTGCATCGTCGTCGCCTTCACCAGGCGCATGTCGCCGTGGGGCGCACCCAGGGCGTCCTTGCAGTTGTCGGGCGGCACCATGAACAGCTTGGCGCCGGTGTCGCGGGCGGCCACGATCTTCTGCTGGATGCCGCCGATCGGCCCGACCTTGCCGCTGCCGTCGAGCGTCCCGGTCCCGGCGATCACCTGGCCGTCGGTGAGGGATCCGGGGGTGAGCGTGTCGTAGATGCCCAGCGAGAACATCAGGCCCGCGCTGGGCCCACCGATCGCCTGCGGGATGTCGACCGACACGTGGAAGGGGAACTGGTAGCCGGTGCCGAGCTGGATGCCGATGGTCGGCTTCCCGTCCTGCTCCTTCGGGGTCACCGGCACCTCGACGCGCTGACCGTCCCGCTTGACGACGAAGGTGACCTGCTGGCCGGCGGGCGCCGCCTGGACCGCCTTGATGACGTCGTCGGTCGAGGTCACCTTCTGGCCGTTGACCTCCAGGAAGATGTCCCGCACCTTCAGCGCGCCCTGGGCGGGGCTGCCGTCGGTGACGCTGAGCACCTCGACGGCGGGCTGCACGTCGTACCCCAGCTCGTCGAGCGCGACGGCGGTCGCGGCGTCCTGGGACGAGACCATCTCGACCGCGCCCTCCTGCTGGTTCTGCGCGGTCGTCTCGTCCGGCCGGTAGACCGCCTTGTACGGATAGACGGAGTCCTCAGGACTGATCCAGTCGTGCATCAGCTCGGCGAGGGTGACCTTGGAGTCGGGCTGCGAGACGTAGACGGTCGTCATCCGCAGCTCGCCGTCGTCGCGGTAGGCCTGGTGCCCCTGCACCTGGATGATCTCCTGGCCGTTGGTCTCCGCGAGCACGTCGACGGTCAGGCCCGGCTCGTAGGTGACGTAGGGCAGCGGCTCGGTCGCGGCCGCCACCCACAGTGCGATGAGCAGCGGCGCCGCGATCAGGCCTGCGAGGGTGCGCTGCGTCATGGCGCCAAGCCTCTCACCTGGGGCAACCGTCCTCGCTCGGGGTCGAACGTCAGGAGGCGCGACGGCGTGAAGGGCGCACGGCGATGCCGGTGCTGCGGTCGCGGACGGGGGTGCGGGCGGAGTACGGCGTCGGTCGTTTCGGCTCGCGCTGCATCGCCTCGGCCAGCCGCCGCACGGCGACGTCGCGGTCGACCTCGCCGCGACCCTCGCGGCCGAGCCAGCTCACCCAGAGCATCGCCACGCAGGTGACGACGACCGGGGGCAGCAGCCAGAGCAGGATCTCCACGGCCTGAAGCCTAGGCACCGAGGCGCGCGAGACCCGGCAGAAACGCCTACGGCGAGCCCACCCACTCGTCGGTGCCGTCGCCGAAGCGCTGGTGCTTCCAGATCGGCACCTCGGCCTTGAGCGTGTCGATCAGCGCCCGGGAGGCGTCGAAGGCCTCCCCTCGGTGCGCGGCGGTGGTGGCGATGACGACCGCGATGTCGCCGATCGCGAGCCTGCCGGTGCGGTGCACCGCGGCCACCCCGTGCACGTCGTGCTCGTCGGCGACCCGTTCGCAGACCTCGCGCAGCTTGGCCTCGGCGGTGGGGTGGGCCGAGTAGTCGAGGCCGTCGACGTCGCGCCCGCCGTCGTGGTCCCGGACCCGGCCGACGAAGAGCGTGAGGCCGCCGCTGGCCTCGTCGTCGAGGGCGGCCACGACCTCGGCCACGTCGAGCGGCGTCTCGCGCAGCGCGGCGAGGCGGACGATGGAGCCCACGGTTGATTCGGTCACGGATCCGACCCTAGTCCGGCCCGGCCAGCCTTGCCGCGCACGCGTACGGTTGGGGCATGAGCGACAACCCCGGCGACACCCCCGACCAGCCGGACGACAGCGGCCAGAACCCGTTCAAGGGCACCCCCTTCGAGCAGTTCTTCGGCAGCGCCGGACTCGGTGGCGCCTTCGGCGGCGGCCCCGGTGGATCCCCCGGCGGGATGCCCGACCTGGGCGCCCTGTTCAGCCAGATCCAGTCCCTGATGCAGCCGTACGACGGCCCGATCAACTGGGACTTCGCGCTCGACACCGCGCGCAAGATCGTCGCCCAGCAGCCCGACCCCTCGCCGTCCCAGCGGCAGAAGGACGCCGTCGCGGACGCCGTCCAGCTGGCCGACCACTGGCTCGACGACACCACGACCTTCCCCTCCGGGGTGAGCTCGACCGCTGCCTGGAGCCGCGCCGAGTGGATCGTCGGCACCACCGACGTCTGGAAGGTGCTCGTCGAGCCGATCGCCGAGGGCTCGGTCCAGGCGCTCGGCAGCGCCCTGCCCGAGGAGGCCCGCGCCGCCTCCGGGCCGATGCTCGGCATCCTCGGCAAGGCCGTCGGCGCGATGCTGGCCTCCCAGGTGGGTTCGGGACTCGGCGGGCTCGCCGCCGAGGTGCTCAGCGTGTCCGACATCGGGCTGCCGCTGGCGCCCGCCGGCAAGGCGGCGCTGCTGCCGGCCAACGTCGCCGCCTTCGCCGACGGGCTCGATGTCTCCGAGGACGACGTGCTGCTCTACCTCGCGCTCCGCGAGGCCGCCCACCAGCGACTCTTCGCCCACGTCCCGTGGCTGCGAGAGCACCTGATCGGTGCGGTCGCCGACTACGCGCGCGGCATGGAGATCAACGCCGAGGGCATCCAGTCCCGCATCGAGGAGCAGATGCGCGGCGTCGACCCGACCAACCCCGAGTCCATGCAGCAGCTGCTCGAGAGCGGCATGTTCGACCTGCCCCAGTCCCCCGCCCAGAAGGCCGCGCTGGAGCGCCTCGAGGTCACCCTGGCGCTGGTGGAGGGCTGGGTGGACGAGGTCGTCCACGAGGCGACCCACGAGCGGATGCCCACCGCGGGCCGGCTGCAGGAGGCGTTCCGCCGCCGGCGGGCCGCCGGCGGCCCCGCCGAGCAGACCTTCGCCACGCTGGTCGGCCTGGAGCTCCGTCCCCGGCGCCTGCGCGATGCCTCCACCCTGTGGGGATCGCTGCGCACCCGCCAGGGCATCGAGGCGCGCGACGGCGTCTGGATGCACCCCCACCTGCTCCCCACGGCCGGCGACCTCGACGACCCGCTGGGCTTCCGCGAGGACTCCACGGCGCCCGCGGAGCTCAGTGACGACGACTTCGACGCCGCGTTGCGCGACCTGCTCGAGGGTGGCGACGGCTCGGGCTCCGGCTCCCCCGCCGAGTGAGCCTGCACGCCGACGCGCTGGCTGCCCTGTCGAGCTGGCTGGCACCGTCGTCCGCCCAGGAGGCCCTCCGGGTGAGGTACGTCGACCACCTGCGCGCCCGGCCCGACGGGGTCTACCGCGGCTGCCGCCCCGACCACCTCACCGCCAGCACCCTGGTGCTCGACGAGGACGCGACCCACGCGCTCCTCACGCTGCACGCCAAGGCCCAGCGCTGGTTCCAGTTCGGCGGCCACTGCGAGGCCCGGGACCGGACCCTGGCCGACGCGGCGACCCGGGAGGCTCGGGAGGAGTCCGGGCTGCCGGACCTCGTCGTCGACCCCGTCCCGATCCACCTCAGCGAGCACCCGGTGCCGTTCTGCGGCCCCACCGGCGACGTGCACCACCTCGACGTGCGCTACCTGGCGATCGCCCGGTCGGGAGCGCAGCACGCCGTCAGCGAGGAGTCGCTCGACGTCCGCTGGTGGCCGGTCGACGCCCTCCCCGACCCCGAGCCGGAGATGGTCGAGCTCGTGGCCCTGGCCCGGGCGCGCGCTCAGTCCGCGTCGCCGCTGGGCGGCGGGTCGACCTTGGCCGCGGCCGACCAGCCGAGCAGGTAGCCCTTCGCCCGCTCGGCCTGCGGGTACCGGTCCACCCACGCCCAGAACTTGGCGTCGTGGCCGGGCTCGAGCAGGTGCGCGAGCTCGTGGACCAGCACGTAGTCGATCACCCAGGCCGGCATCCCCCGGAGCCGCGCGGACAGCCGGATCGTCCGGTCACCCGGCGTGCAGGAGCCCCAGCGTGACTTCTGGTTCTCCACCCAACGCACCGACTCCGGCGTCGCGAGCCCGCCGAGGTAGCGGTCGCTGAGCGCGAGGGCCCGCTGCATCAGGTCCTCGTCGGAGGGCCGGCGCCGCTGCTCGGACCGCTCCAGCCGGCTGAGCATCGTCTCGACCCACTCGGCCTCCTCGGCCCGGCTGAGCGAGGCGGGGATCATCACGATGATCCGGTCGCCGTCACGGTAGGCGGAGACGGTCCGGCGTCGCCGCTTCGAGCGGCGCACCTCCACCTCCGGACTGCCCATGTGCGAAACCTAAGCCATTCTCAGCCGTTCGCCCACGCCAACAGGCGGTCCCTCGGCCAGGTGTTGACGATCCGGTCCGGCTCGATGCCGGCCAGCTCGGCCCGCTCGCAGCCGTACCCGAGGAAGTCGAGCTGCCCCGGCGCGTGGGCATCGCTGTCGATCGAGAAGCGGCAGCCGATGTCGCGGGCCAGCTCCAGCAGCTTCGTCGGCGGGTCTCGGCGCTCCGGTCGCGAGTTGATCTCGACCGCGACGTCGTGCTCGGCGCAGGCCTCGAACACGGTCCTCGCGTCGAACTGCGACCCCGGCCGGGTGCCGCGGTTGCCGGTGACCAGGCGCCCCGTGCAGTGCCCCAGCACGTTCATCCGCGGGTTGCGGATGGCGCCGACCATCCGCCTGGTCATGGCGTCGGGGTCCATCTTCAGCTTCGAGTGCACGCTGGCCACCCGCACGTCGAGCCGGGCCAGCAGCTCGTCGGTCTGGTCGAGGCCGCCGTCGTCGAGGATGTCCACCTCGATGCCCTTGAGCAGCGTGAAGCCGGCCCCACCGAGGTGCTCGTTCACGGCATCCACCACGCCGAGCTGGCGGGTCAGCCGCTCGGCGCTCAGCCCCCGGGCCACCTTCAGCCGCGGCGAGTGGTCGGTGAGCACGAGGTACTCGTGGCCGAGCTCGATCGCGGTGAAGGCCATCTCCTCGATCGGGGAGCCGCCGTCGGACCAGTCGGAGTGGGAGTGCAGGTCTCCCCGCAGGGCCGCCCGCAGGTCCTGCCCGCCCGCGGTGACCGGTCCGCCGTACTCCTCCTCGAGCCGCGCCAGCCGCTCCGGCATCCGTCCGCGGACCGCCTCCTCGACCACCCGCGCCGAGCTCGCGCCGACCCCGGGCAGGTCGGTGAGCGTCCCGGCGTCCACCGCCGCCCTGACCTCCTCGTCGGGCATGGGCAGCAGCACCGCGGCAGCACCGCGGAACGCCTTCACCTTGTAGGTGTCCTCGCGGGCCCGTTCCAGCAGGAACGCGATCCGGCGCAGTGCGGCGACCGGGCCTGCGTCCCACGACCCGCCAGCCCCTCGCTCCGACACGCGGTATCCCTCCGACTTTTCTTCTCTCCACAGGCGGTGGACAACCATCCCCGCTGGTCAGCGCAGCGTACGTCGCGCCGCCCGGGCGTGTCCTCCACAGGTTCGTCCCGGGTCGACCCGGCGGTTCTCCACCGGTTCCGCCGGCTGTCCCACAGCGTTCTCCACAGGTTGTCCACAGGCCCGGGGAATCCGGCGTTGACCGGGCCCGGCGCGGCCTCCTAGCGTGGACACCAGATGAGGCCCCCGGCCCGTCGAGGCGACACTCGCAAGGGGAAGGCAAGTGTCACCAGACGGGCAGGGGGCCCTTCTGCGTCTGCGCCTCAGCTGCCGGTGAAGGCCGGGGCGCGCTTCTCGCGCGCGGCCCGGATGCCCTCCTGCAGGTCGGCCGTGGCCAGCGTGACCGGCTGGGCCATCGCCTCCCACTGCAGGCAGCTCTCGAAGTCGGCGTGGCCGCCGTCGGCGAGCGCGACCTTGGTCAGCCGGCTCGCGATCGGCGCGGTGGCCGCGATGCCCTCCGCCGTGGCGAGGACCTCGTCGGTGAACGCGGCGGCGTCGATGACCCGCGAGACCAGGCCGAGCCGCAGCGCCTCCTCCGCGTCGACCACCCGACCGGTCAGCAGCAGGTCGCGGGCGTGCGCCTCCCCCACCACGTTCGGGAGCAGCCAGGTCCCGGCCATGCCGGCGTGCATGCCGAGCTTCACGAACGGGGCACCCAGCTTCGCGCCGGTGGCGGCGTACCGGATGTCGCAGGCCAGCGCCAGGCACAGGCCCGCACCGATCGCCGGCCCGTTGACCGCCGCGATCGTCGGGACCTCCAGCCTCCGGATCGACAGCCAGGCGCGGTAGAACGCCATCATCCGGGTGCGCAGGTGGTCGACCGAGGCGTCGGGCTCGCTGGCGATCCACGAGGTGTTGCCGCCGGAGCAGAACGCCGTCCCCGTCCCGGTCACCACGACGGCTCGCAGCGAGCGGTCCGCGGCGAGCTCGTCGACGGCCGCGACCCACGACTCGGTCATCTGGTCGGACATCGCGTTGCGCTGGTCGGGGTTGTCGAGGGTGAGCACGGCGACGCCGTCACTGGGGCGGTCGAGGCGCAGGTGGGTGAGTTCAGGCATGGGCACAACGTACTGAGCGCGGGCCGACACCACCGTGACCCGGTTCACGCGACCCGGTGCGCCTGCTACGCCTCAGCGCGGGTGTGCCGTAGGGTCGACTCGGCTCGGCGGCACCCGCCGTCGGGCTCCGACGGGCTTCCCACGGGTTCCCCGTCGCGACGACCGAAGAAATACATAGGCAAGGAGGCCGTCATGGCGGAGACCTGGAGCGGCGAGTTCTACTGCGTGAAGTGCAAGGAGAAGCGCGAGGCCGAGGGCGAGGTCAAGGTCAACGACAAGGGCACCCGCATGGCCAAGGCCGTGTGCCCCGTCTGTGGCACCAACCTCAACCGCATCCTCGGCAAGGCGTGATCACCAGCTGATCGCCCCCACGAGCTCAACGGCGGCGTCGCCCGGTCTGCGGACCGGAGCGGCGCCGCCGTCGATTTCCGGGGCGGCCCGCGGCCGGACCTGTGGATGGACGCCGTCACGTCGCCGGGGGCTGTGCGAGCCTGCCGGCATGCTTCCTGACGTCCCCTCGGACAGCGCCACCGCGCCCGGGCTCCCCGGGCGCCCGGCGCTGCGGCCCGGGCTGCACGTCGTCCGCCGCGACGACCGTCACCTCCAGGTCGGGGTCGACCCGCCGGCCGTCCTGGTCGTGCCCGACGACCCCGAGTCCCGGCGCGTGCTGGAGGACCTGCGCACCGGCGTGCGGCCCGCGACGCCCTCGCCCGAGTCGCAGGGCCTGGTGAGGGAGCTGCTCGCGCGCGGGCTGCTGGTCGATGCGGCGGCGCGCGACACCGCGCTCGGCGCCGCGTCCGACCGAGGCGCGGTGTCGGCCTGCTACGCGCAGTTCGGCGACGACGCGCGGCGCCGGCTGGCGGCCCGGGCGGACGCGCGGATCCTCGTCGAGACGCCGGCCGACCTCGGCCGCGCGGCGCCGCTGCTGCGGGCCTCGGGGGTCGGTCTCGCCGTTCGGCCGGAGGAGGCGACCGCCGTGCTGGTGATCGCCGACGAGGTCCTTCCCCGGCACCGTCTCGACCCGCTGCTCCGCGCCGGCCTGCCCCACCTCGTGGTGGCCCCCGGTCCCGGCGGACTGACCGTCGGGCCGTTCGTGGCGCCGGGGCTGACCGCCTGCCTGCGCTGCGTGGACGCTCACCTCGCCGAGCGCGACCCGCGCCGGTCGATGCTGCTCGAGCAGTGCGACGCGACCACGATCGCCTCCGGTCCGACGCCGCGGGACCCGGCGCTGCTCGCCCTCGCGGTCGCGACGGCGGTCCGCGACGTGGTCTCCTACGTCGACGGCGACGAGCCGACCACCTGGTCGGCCTCGGTGACGGTCGGCCCCGAGCTGACCCCGGTCCGACGGGCGTGGCGGCGCCACCCCCACTGCGGCTGCTCCTGGGACGACACCCTGGTCGCCCGCGGCGCGTCCTGAGACCGTCTCACCAGAACTCGCTGTCGAGCTTCCCCTCCATCGCGCGCAGGTTCGCGCGCGAGCACTCGTCGCAGAAGACCCGCTTCCGACCGTTCTCGATCGCGGTCGTCCAGGCGAGCGTCGCCGCCTGGTCGGCCTCCTGCCGGCCGCAGAAGTCACACGTGGTCACGACCCCGAGGCTACGCCGCGAACCCGTTCGGGGCACGGACCCCGGACGCGGCAGGAGCCGGGTACGACGAGGGTTCGTCGTACCCGGCTCCTGCTCTTCCACCCGCGATCAGGTGTTCCGGAGGCGGTCCCCTGCCGGGGCCGTCACCGGGGTTCTACCGTCCTGTTCTCACAGGGCCCGAGCGAGGGCGAGACGCGCCTGCTGCGCGGCGACCTCGGCCTTGCGGCTCAAGCGTCGGGCGCGGGCCAGGTTGTGGCCCAGTCGCTGCTGCTGCGCCTCTCCCAGGCGCTCGGACATTTGCGCGCGGGCCAGGTTTTCATGCATGAGATTCATGGTGTTGCTCCGCTTTCGGTACGTCTTCATGGCTGGTGTCGAGTGACTTTCGTGGTCGTGCCGCGTGGGCTCAGAGCGCGCGGGCGAGGGCGTAACGTGCCTGCTGCGCGGCCTGCTCGGCCCTGCGCGTCAGGCGGTGAGCACGGGCCAGTCGGTGACCCTGCTGCAGTTTCTGCGCCTCTCCCAGGCGCTCGCGCATTTGCGCGCGAGCCAGGTTCTCGGGCATGAGATTCATGGTGTTGCTCCGATTCAGGTTCGTGTTCATGGAGGTCGGTCTTCTTTCGTGACGGAGGCGCCTACGCGGCGACCTCGTTCTTGCGGGGTCGGCCGCGGGGACGCTTGCGGGGGATCACCACTCCCTGGAGGAAGAGCTCACCGCCCCAGACGCCCCAGGGCTCACGGCGCTCGAGTGCTCCGTCGAGGCACAGTGCCTGGACCGGGCAGCCCTGGCACAGCAGCTTGGCGTGCTCCACGTCGGCGGGAGACTCGGCGAACCACAGCTCGGGGTTGTTGGCCCGGCACGGCAGCAGCTCGTCGTCCACCTGGCCGGCCTGGTCGTGCAGCAGACCCAGGCTCGGCGCCTCGGCAGTCCCATCGGTGCGGTCGAGAACGCTGATGGTCATGTTTCACCTCCTTCTTCTGACCTGATCGCTTCGTGTTGCTGACAACAGGTGTTCCGAGAAACAGAAAGGCCGCGGATCCCGGTGAGGGTTCCGCGGCCTGGAGGCTGCCGATGCTGTTGAGGAGTCAACAGGTCGGTGGTCTCCAGGCAGGGGTCCCCGGGAAGTAGCCCAGGACGAGGCCCGTACCGATGCCGGCGACGGCCTGGCGGTCGCGCACAGCAGAGGTGGCGAGGGCGCACGAGGGCATGCCGACGATCGACGGGATCTGAGCCGTCTTCTTGGTCATGGTGCTGAACATCCGGGCCACCTCCTTCGGTGTGTCAGGCGCCGACCTTGTCAGGGCCGTGGTGCGCAGATTTGCGATGTCGGAAAACTATCGTGTGATCCGCGTAATGGGCAAACGATTTTTTGGGTATTTCTCAAAAAATTTTCAGACGTCCTCACTCCACGAGCGTGAGCACGTCCTGTCCGTACTTCTCGACCTTCGACCGGCCTATACCACTGATCCGCAGCAGGGCCTCCGGAGTCCGCGGCTTGTGCTCGGCGATGAGCTGCAGGGTGGCGTCGGTGAAGACGACGAACGCCGGCACGCTCTCCTCGCCGGCGCGATCCTTGCGCCACTCGCGCAGCCGCTCGAAGAGGGCCTCGTCGTAGGAGGCCGGGCAGTCCGCGCAGCGGCCCCGCTTCTTCTCCGGGCCGGTCATCAACGGCTTGCCGCACTCGCGGCAGCCGGCCACCTTCCGGTTGCGGGCCGGCACCTGCTCCACCCGCGCCTCCTCGGGCAGCAGCGGCGTCAGGAACCGGGACGGCTTGCGCGAGGCCCGTCCGCCCGGGTTGCGCGCCTGGGCCCACGAGAGTGCGAGGTCGAGCCGGGCGCGGGTCATCCCGACGTAGAGCAGCCGGCGCTCCTCCTCGATCGCGGCGGGGGTGTCGGCGTAGGTGATGGGCAGCGTGCCGTCCTGGAGCCCGCAGAGGAAGACGGCGTCCCACTCCAGTCCCTTGGCGGCGTGGAAGGTGGCGAGCGTGACGCCGTCGGCGACCGGTGCGTGCTGCTCGGCGGCACGGCGGTCGAGGTCGTCGACGAAGTCCCCCAGCGTCGCGCCCGGAGTCCGCGCGAACTCGGTGGCCTGGTCGACCAGCGCCTGCCACGACTCCCAGCGGTCGCGGGTCTGGCCGCGGGTGGTGGGCGCCTGGCCGGTCCAGCCCATGCCGGCGAGGGTGCCGTGCACGGTCTCGAGGAACTCGTCGCCCTCCCCCGACCGGGCGGCACCGCGCAGCCGGGTCACGGCCTCGCGGACCTCGGGGCGGTCGAAGAAGCGGGCGGCGCCGCGGACGACGTACGGGAGGCCGCGGCTGGAGAGGGCCTCCTCGTAGGCCTCGGACTGCGCGTTGATGCGGAACAGCACGGCCACCTCGCCCAACGGCCGCCCCTCGTCGCGCAGCTGCGCGATCCGCGACGCCACCGCCTCGGCCTCGGCGACCTCGTCGGGCCGGGAGGTGTAGCTGACGGCCGGTCCGGAGGGGCGCTGGGCGCGCAGCTCGACACCGCGGCTGGACGAGCCGGCCAGCAGGGTGTTGGCGGCACCCACGATCTCGGGGCTGGAGCGGTAGTTGCGCACCAGCTCGACCGAGGTGGTGCGGGGGTACTTCGCCGCGAACTCGCGCAGGTAGGAGGCGTTGGCGCCCGCGAAGGAGTAGATGGTCTGGGCCGGGTCACCGACCACGCACAGCTCGTCACGGCCGCCGAGCCACAGGTCGAGCAGCGCCGACTGCAGCGGCGAGACGTCCTGGAACTCGTCGACGACGAACCACTTGTACTGACGGCGGACCTGGGCGGCCACGCGCTCGTCCTCCGCGAGCATCCCGGCGGTCAGCAGCAGGACGTCCTCCATGTCCATCCGGCCCTGGCCGCGCTTGACCTCCTCGTAGGCGCCGAAGACCCGGGCCACCGTGTCGGCATCGTGACCGGTGACGGAGCGTCCGCGCGCGGTGGCGACCCGGGCGTAGTCGTCGGGGTGGACGTTGCTGACCTTGGCCCACTCCACCTCGGAGGCGAGGTCGCGCAGCAGCGCCTGGTCGGCCGCGAGCCGCTGCCGGCGGGCAGCGGTGGCCAGCAGGCCGATCTTGGACTCGATCAGGGACGGCAGCTCGGTGCGGTGGACGTGCGGCCAGAAGTAGCGCAGCTGGCGCAGCGCCGCGGAGTGGAACGTCCGGGCCTGGACCCCGCCCGCGCCGAGCGTCCGCAGCCGCCCGCGCATCTCCCCGGCCGCCCGGGTGGTGAAGGTCACCGCGAGCACCTCGGTCGGCGCGTAGACGCCGGTGGCGACGCCGTGGGCGATGCGGTGCGTGATCGCCCGGGTCTTGCCGGTCCCGGCACCGGCCAGCACGCGCACCGGGCCGCGCAGCGCCTCGGCGACGCGGCGCTGCTCGGGGTCGAGCGCGGCCAGCAGGTCGTCGGGGCGGGGCCCGGGGGCGCTGGGCATGGGGGAACAACTCCTCGGTGAAACTGGTTAACCTCTCGGTCCGAAACCCTAGACGGACGCGACGACAGCTCGGGACGAGCAGACAGGATGTGCCACTTGTTCACGATGTACACGACGCCCTGGTGTGGCTACTGCCACCGACTCAAGAGCCAGCTGGACCGGGAGGGCATCACGTTCGACATCGTCGACATCGAGCAGAACCCTGAAGCCGCGAAGATCGTCGAGACCGCCAACGGCGGCAACCAGACCGTCCCGACGCTGGTCTACTCCGACGGCAGCGCCCAGACCAACCCGTCGCTGGCGCAGGTCAAGGAGAAGCTCGCCGCGCTGGTCTGAGCTCACCAGTGGCCCGCAAGCGGGCCGCCGTACCAGTGCTCCACCAGCGAGCGGGAGATCGAGACGCCGCCGGGAAGGACCAGGCTGCCGGTCTCGGCGCCGGCCTTCATCTCGGCGCGGGTGAACCAACGGGCGTCCTCGATCTCCTGCTCGTCGACCCGGATCTCGGTCGACTCGGCGCGGGCCACGAAGCCCAGCATCAGGCTGGCCGGCAGCGGCCAGGGCTGGTTGCCGAAGTAGTCCACCTCCCCCACCCGGATGCCGACCTCCTCGGCGACCTCGCGGCGCACGGCGTCCTCGAGCGTCTCGCCCGGCTCGCAGAATCCGGCCAGCGTGGAGTACCTCCCCTCGGGCCAGGCCGGCTGGCGGCCGAGCAGGCAGCGCTCGTCCTCGGAGCCGGGCTCGCCCGTGGTGACGACCATGATCACCGCGGGATCGGTGCGCGGGAACTGCACCCTGCCGCAGGAGGTGCACAGCAGCTCGTGACCGGCCGCCCGCGGCTCCAGCGACCCTCCGCAGCGCGGGCAGAACCGGGTCGCGTAGAGCCACTCCGCCAGCCCGATCGCGTGGAAGACCAGCGGGGCCTCGGCCAGGCCGTCCGCGGCGAGGTGCGGGAGGATCCCGCGCAGCCCGAACCACTCCTCCCTCTCCCCCGCGGCGTCCGCCGGCCGGACCACGACCGCGAAGTACGTCGTGCCGTCCTGTTCGCCGAGCAGCACGCGGAGCCCGTCCGGCGCCTCCGCCGGCGAGAGCCACTCGAGCCGCCCGTCGACGGGGCGGATCCGGGTCCCGGAGACGACGAGCACCCGGCTGCGCGGGTCTGCCCAGCGCGCGTCGAGCCAGGCGTCGTCCGACCGACGCAGGCCGGTGCGGTCGTGCGGGTTGGCGGCCAGCTGCAGGTGCGGGAAGCTCACGGTGGCGAGGCTAGCCCGCGCTTCGCACGCCACCACGAGCGGCACCCAGGGCACGTCTCCCAAGTCGGGGCACGCACCCTAGGCTCTGCCGCGTGAGCACCCACATCGGAGCCCAGCCGGGCGAGATCGCCCCCGTCGTCCTGTTGCCCGGAGACCCGCTGCGGGCGAAGTGGATCGCGGAGACCTTCCTCGAGGACGCCACGTGCTACAGCGAGGTCCGCGGGATGTTCGGGTACACGGGGACCTGGCAGGGACACCGGGTCTCCGTCCAAGGCTCGGGGATGGGCCAACCGTCGCTGGCGATCTACGCCAACGAGCTGTTCCGCGAGTACGACGTGCAGAGCGTCATCCGGGTCGGCTCCTGCGGCGCGCTGACCGAGAAGGTGGCGATCCGCGACATCGTCATCGCCTCCGGCGCCTGCACCGACTCCTCGATGAACCGGATCCGGTTCGAGGGCCTCGACTACGCACCGGTCGCCGACTTCGGCCTGCTGCGCGCGGCGTACGACGCGGCCACGCGGACGTCGGGCCCCGGCAGCGACGTGTCCGGCGTGCACGTGGGCCTGGTCTTCAGCAACGACTCCTTCTACAGCCCGCGCCCCGACCTCATCGCGCGGATGGCGGAGCACGGCGTGCTGGCCGTCGAGATGGAGGCCAGCGCGCTCTACACGCTGGCCGCGCAGCTCGACCGCCGGGCGCTCGCCATCTGCACGGTGTCCGACCACGTCGTCACCGGCGAGGAGACCAGCGCGCAGGAGCGGGAACGGAGCTTCGGCGCGATGGTCGAGATCGCCCTGGAAGCGGCGTTCGGCCGCGACTGATCAGTCAGGGTCGACGAGCCGCTCGAGCCCGGCGCGGTCGGGCAGGTCCGACGGCTCGACGACCTCCCCGGTCCGGACGTAGTAGAACGCGGCGCGCACCCGCTCCACCGGGACCCCGGCCAGCTCCGCCCAGGCGACCCGGTAGATGCCCAGCTGCAGCGGGTCGGCCGTGGCCGTCCGGTTGGTCTTCCAGTCCACCAGCAGGTAGCCGGGCCGACCGTCCACGACCTCGTCGTAGACCGCGTCGATCCGGCCCCGGACCACCTGGCCGGCGAGCACCAGCGCGAACGGCGGCTCGACCGCATGGGGCACGCGGTCGGCGAACGGGCCGTCCTCGAACCGCTTGACCAGCTCGCGCAGCTCGGAGTCGTCGTCGATCCCCTCGTCCCCCCGGCCGGGCAGCTCGTCGGGGTCCAGCAGCAGCTGCTGGCCGAACCGCGCCTCCACCCAGGCGTGGAAGCGGGTGCCGAAGCGGGCGGCGGACGACGGCGGCCGCGGCATCGGCCGGGCCAGGTCGCGCGCGAACGTGTCGGGGTCGTCGCGCAGGCGCGCCAGCGACGTCGCCGACAGGCTGGACGGCAGCGGGACCTCGATGTCGGGGGAACGGTCCCGGGTCGCCTCCTCGAGCAGCCGCGCGATCTCGTCGTCCCACTGCTGGATCCGGTCGAGGTGCAGCACGTCCTCGACGGCGTCCTCGGCGTGGAGGGTCGCCGCCCGGACCCGGCCCGCGGCCTCGATCCGGCGCTCGACCTCCGCGGTCCGGTGCGAGATCGGCCAGGGCTGGTCGGGCGAGGCGGCGGCGTACGGGCTGGCCGCCCCCTTCTCCGGCGCGTCGAGCCACTGGTCGGGCACGCCGCCCCAGGCCGCCATCGCGTCCCGCGTGGCCCGGAGGTACGCCGAGGGGCCGAGGCCGGTCTTGAGACGCGGCGCCCAGCACCAGGCGGAGACCGAGAGCAGGTGCCGGGCGCGGGTCCAGGCGACGTACCCCAGCCGGAGCTCCTCCTGCGCCTCGTGCGCCTTGGCCGCGGCGGCGTGCGCGGTGATGTCCTCGGGGGTGTGGCCGGCGAGCGCCGGCAGGTCGCGCGCGTCGCCACGCAGCGCGCTCGGCATCACGAACGGCACGGTCAGCCAGCTCGACCGGGTCTGGTTGGTGGGGAACTTGCGCTCGGTCACCCCGACCAGGAACACCGCGTCCCACTCCAGGCCCTTGGACCGGTGGACGGTCAGCAGCTTCACCGAGTCGGCCTCGGACGGGGTCGCCACGTCGAGGCCCTGGCCGAACTCGTCCTCGGCCTCGAGCCAGGCAAGCAGCGCCGCCAGCGTCACCTGTCCGTCGACCGCCTGGAACTCCGCGACCGCCTGCACGAACAGGTCGAGGTTGTCGCGCCGCGCCGCCGCCGCGGGACTCACCGAGGAGGCGAGCTCGACGTCGATGCCGGTCACCTCGATGATCCGGCGGACCAGGTCGAGGATCGGCTCGCCGATGGCGGAGCGCAGCCGGCGCAGCTCGTCGGCGAGCAGGCCGAAGCGCTGCCGCGCCGCGGCGGAGTAGTCGAGGTCACCCGGGTCCTCGAGCGCGTCGCACAGCGAGGGGATCTCGGTCGGGTCGGCACCCTCGACCGCCGCCTGCAGCTGAGCCTGGAGGTCCTCGAACTGCTGCCCGCCGCGTTGCGTCCCGGCCAGCTCGCCGGCCCGGCGCCCCAGCAGCGCGAGGTCCCGCGGGCCGATCGCCCAGCGCGGCCCGGCCAGCAGCGTGAGCAGCGCCGCGTTGGCGGTGACGTCCTGCACCAGGGTGAGGGTCGCGACCACCTCGGCGACCTCCGGCAGCCGCAGCAGCCCCTTGAGGCCGACGATCTCGACCGGGACCTCCCGGTTGCTCAGCGCGTCGAAGACGGCCGCCGCGTGCGCGTTGTTGCGGGTGAGGACCCCGATCTCCTTCCACGCCGGTCCCTCCCGGGTGGCCGCGAGGGACCGGTGGGTCTCGATGACCCGGTCGGCGAGCCAGTCGAGCTCCTGGTCGTAGGTCTCGTGCACGACGGCGCGGACCTCACCGGGCGCGGCGTCCGGCTTCGGCTCGAGGGGCAGCAGCTCGGGACGCTCGGCGTACAGCTCGGCGGCGAGGTGGTTCGCGGTCGCGAGGATCCGCTCGTCGGACCGGCGGTTCACGGTGAGCGGGTACGTCGTGCCGTCGCCGGAGGCGGCCGGGAAGTCCTTGGCGAACTCGAGGATGTTGGACACCGAGGCGCCCCGCCACCCGTAGATCGCCTGGTTGGGGTCTCCCACGGCGGTGACGGGGTGGCCCAGGCCGTGCTCCACGTCGGGGCCGGAGAAGAGCCGGCTCAGCATCAGGGCCTGGGCGACCGAGGTGTCCTGGTACTCGTCGAGGAGGACGATCTTGTACTTCGTGCGCTCCAGCGCGCCCACCTCCGGGCACTGCTCGGCGAGCCGGGCGGCCAGGGCGATCTGGTCGGAGAAGTCCATCAGCCCGAGGTGCCGCTTGAGCTCGCGGTAGGCCTCCACCAGCCCGAGCAGCTCGGCCCGCCGGTCGATCGCGAGGATCGCCTTCTCGTTCTTCGCCCGGTACGTCTTGCGGGACTCGGCCGCCATCCCGGCCTCGAAGCGCGGCCGCTCCGCCGCGTCGAGGGCGCGCACCGTCGCGGGGTCGACGAGGTGCTCGGACATCTCGGCGTCGAGGGAGAGGAGGTACTGGACCACGTGCCGGGGCGAGTCGGTCAGCTGCTCGACCGGCCGGGAGTAGCGCTGCACCGCACGGGCGGCCAGCTGGTAGCGGCTGGCGTCCGCGATCAGCCGGGTGTCGGGCTCGTGCCCGATCCGCAACCCGTGCTCGGAGAGCAGCGCCGAGGCGTAGGAGTGGTAGGTCGCCACCGTGGGCTCCTCGACCTCCTCCTCCTCCGGCTCGGTGACCGGGCGCGGCTCCCGGACGGCACCGTCCCTGACCGGCAGCAGCCCCGCCTGGCGCAGGCTGGCGCGGATCCGGGCGGCCAGCTCCGCGGTCGCCTTGGTGGTGAACGTCAGGCCGAGGATCTCGCCGGGCTGGACCCGGCCGGTCGCGACCAGCCACACCACCCGGGCCGCCATCACCGTGGTCTTGCCGGAGCCGGCGCCGGCGATCACGACCGCGGGCTCCAGCGGTGCGGTGATCGCGGCGAACTGCTGCGGGCTGAACGTCCAGGACTCCCCGAGGAAGTCGCGCAGCTCCTCGGGCGTGCGGATCTCGACACTCACGACAGCACCGTCCCGGCCGCCTTGTCGGGGCAGATCGCCTGGAACGTGCAGCGGTCGCAGTGGCCACCGGGGCGGGCCACGAACTCCTCGCTGCGCAACGTGGCGGCGGCCTGCATGAGCTGCTCCTCGATCAGCCGGACTCCTCCGGCGGGCCTGGGCTGCGGGGACTGGAGCTGGACCTTGGGCAGCCCGTCGCCGACCCGGAGCTGCACCAGCTCGGCGCCGCCCGACTCCGCCGGGCGCCCGGCGGTCTCGTCGGCGGCCCCGTGCTCGACGGCGAGCTGGTAGAGGCCGAGCTGGGCGTGCTTCTCGACCTCCGGGCCGGTGGGCGGGTACTTCCCGGTCTTGAGGTCGACCACGACGACGCGGCCGTCCTCGTCGAGCTCGAGGCGGTCGGCGTACCCGTGCAGGCGGACGACCTGCCCGTCGGGGAGCTCCACCTCGGCCCGCACCCGGGGCTCGGTCGCGAGCAGCAGTCGCGCGCCGGGACGCTGGTGCCAGGCGACGAACCGGTTGATGGCGTCGGCGACCGCCTCGCGCTCGCGGGTGCGCGACCAGGGGGTGCGGAACTCCATGCGCTCCCAGACCTCGTCGACCAGCTGCATCACGTCGGCGTCGGTGGCGAGCTCTCCCTTCGCGATCCGCTCGGCGACCGCGTGCACCACCTTGCCGAACCCCTGGCTCGACGAGCTGACCACCGCTCCCCCGGCCTCGCGCTGGAGGAACCACTGGGCCGGGCAGGTGAGCAGCCCCTCCAGTGCGCTGGCCGAGATGGTCAGCGGCTCGTCGGTCGGGCGCACCGGCCGGTCGGAACGGCTCGGCTCGCGCAGCCCCCACCAGGTCGCCGGGTCGGCGGCGGGTGCGACCGGGCGACCGTGGACGTCCATCTCCGCGAGCAGCCGCAGCCGGGCAGCGGCGGCGACGCGCAGCGGCTCGGGCTGCTCGGGGTCGGCGAGGGTACGACGCAGCTCGGCGACCAGGCCGGCCATCGAGAGCGGCCGCCGGGGCCGTCCGATCCGGTGGGTCGGGACGTGGCCGAGCTCGGTCACGAACCGGGACGGCTGCTCGCCGTCGTCGTCCGGTGACGCCACGGCGGTGACCACCAGGCGCTGCCGCGCGCGGGTGCAGGCGACGTAGAACAGCCGACGCTCCTCGGCCAGCATCGCCGAGCGGGTCAGCGGCGGGAGCAGCCCGTCGGTGCCGATCCGGTCGGCCTGCAGCAGCGAGTCACGGCGCCGCAGGTCCGGCCAGGCGCCCTCCTGGACGTGGGCGACGACCACGAGGCGCCACTCCAGCCCCTTCGACCGGTGGGCCGTGAGCAGGCGGACGGCGTCGCCGCGGACGCCCCGGTCGGCAAGGGTGTCGGCGGGGATCTCCTGGGCGCGCAGCGTGCCGAGGAAGCTCGCGATGCTGGTGTGACCCTTCTGCTCCTCCGCCCGGGCCGCGGTCTCGAACAGCGCACAGATCGCGTCGAGGTCACGGTGGGCGAGCCGGGCCGCCTGGCCCCCGACCTGAGTCGCGATCCGCAGCCGCCGGCCCCAGTCGGAACCGTCCCAGAGCACCCAGAGGACCTGCTCGATGGTCGCGCCGTCGGCGAGCTCCCGGCGGCCCCGGGCGACGAGGTCGGCGAGTCGCAGCGCCCGCCGCGCGGGCTCGCCGTCGATCCCGGCCAGCAGGCCCGGCTCGAGCAGCGCGCCGCGGAGCAGCTCGCGGGCCGGGCGGTCGCGGTCCCGCGCCCGCAGGGCCCGGGTCAGGGCCCGGACGTCGGTGGCGTCGAGGCCGCCGAGCGACGAGGTGAGCAGCGCCTCGACCCGGTCGGCCCCGACGAAGTCCTCGTCGGTCGGGTCGTCGACGTCCGCGTCGACCACGACCGACAGCGCGCCGAGCAGCGGCACCACCGCCGGCTCGCGCACCAGCGGCGTCTCGTCGCTGGCGACCTCGACCGGGACCCCGGCCGCGGCGAGCGACCGGCGCAGGGCGGGGATGCTCGAGCGCCCCGACCGGACCAGCACCGCCATCTCCGACCAGCCCAGGCCGTCCTCGAGGTGGGCGCGTCGCAGCAGGTCGGCGACGTGCTCGGTCTCGGCGCGCGCCGTGTCGAAGGTGAGCACGTCGACGGTGCCGGGGCCGTACGCGTTGGCGGCCGGCTCGGGCGACCGGAAGGCGGAGTACTGCTCCGGCGGGATGGAGCCGGTCACCGCGATCGCGGAGGCGACGGTCCGGGAGGCCCGCAGCAGCCGGGACCCGAAGCGGCGGGTGGTGCCGAGCGCGACGACCGGGGCCGGGGCGCCAGCCGCGGTCGGGAACTCCCGTGGGAAGTCGAGGATGCCGCGCACGTCGGCACCCCGGAAGCCGTAGATCGACTGGTCGGGGTCGCCGACGACGGTGAGGTTGCGGCCGTCGCCGGCGAGCGCACGCAGCAGGGCCACCTGGCTGGGGTCGGTGTCCTGGTACTCGTCGACGAAGACGTGGGAGAAGCGCGCCCGCAGCTCGTCGCGGTGCACCTGGGCCTCGATCACGGCCCGGGCGATCAGGTCGGGGTAGTCGATGGCGCTCTGGTTGCCGAGCACGTCGAGGTACTGCTGGAGGAAGTGGCCGGCGGCCTCGAACTCGGGCACCCGCTCGGCGCGCCCCAGCGCGACCAGGTCGGCCGGGTCGAGCCCCCGCTCGCGGGCGCGGGCGAGGACCGCGTGCACCTCGCGGGCGAAGCCCCGGGTGCCGACCGCCGCCTTGAGCCCGTCGGGCCAGCGGACCGACTCCGGGTTGTCGGTCAGCAGCTCCTGGAGCACCACGTCCTGCTCCGGCGCGCTGAGCAGCCGCAGCGGGGCGGCGTAGAGCTCGGCGGGCGCGTAGAGGCGCACCAGCCCGTAGGCGAAGGAGTGGAACGTCGAGCTGAGCCCCGTGCTCATGGTCCGGCCGAGCCGCGCGGTGACCCGGTCGCGCAGCTGCTCGGCGGCCTTGCGGGAGAACGTCAGAGCGAGGACCTGGTCGGGCCGCGCCCCGTCGTCGATGCGGCGGACGATCGCCTCGACCAGCGTCGTGGTCTTGCCGGTGCCGGGGCCGGCGAGCACCAGCAGCGGGCCGCCCCGGTGGTCGACGACCCGCTGCTGGTGGTCGTCGAGCGTCGGGACCTCGGTGACGACGTGGGGGCGCACGAGGCGGTACGTCGTGGAGGAGGTCATGAGCGTTACTCAATCATCCGGCCCCGACACTTCCGTGAACCTCTGCCATTCACCGGCCCCGCGGCGAGTGGTTGAGTTTCCCGCATGACCGACGGACCGCTCTCCGACCTGCTCGTCCTCGACCTGACCCGCGCCCTGGCCGGCCCGCAGGCCGCCATGATGCTCGGCGACATGGGGGCCCGCGTGATCAAGATCGAGTCACCGGCCGGTGACGACACCCGCGGCTGGGGCCCGCCCTTCATCGGCGACGAGGACGAGCGGGAGTCGACGTACTTCCTCTCCGCCAACCGCAACAAGGAGTCGCTGGTCCTCGACCTCAAGACCGAGGAGGACCGCGACGTGCTGGCCCGGCTCGTCGAGCGGGCGGACGTGCTGATGGAGAACTTCCGGGTCGGCGTGCTCGACCGGCTCGGCTTCCCGGTCTCCCGGCTCCACGAGCTCAACCCCGGCCTGGTCGTGCTGTCGATCACCGGCTTCGGCCACGACGGCCCGGAGGCGACCCGGTCGGGCTACGACCAGATCGCCCAGGGCGAGGGCGGCCTGATGTCGATCACCGGCACCGAGAAGCCGACCAAGGTGGGGGTCCCGATCGCGGACCTGCTGGCCGGCATGAACGGCGCGTTCGGCGTGCTGGCGGCGCTGCACGAGCGGGCGACGACCGGGCGCGGTCGCGTGGTCCGCACCTCGCTGCTGGCCGGCATGGTCGGCGTGCACGCCTTCCAGGGCACCCGGTGGACGGTCGCGGGCGAGGTCCCCGGCCTGGCGGGCGACCACCACCCGGCGATCGCGCCGTACGGCCTGTTCGAGACGGGTACGGCGCCCATCCAGATCGCCTGCGGCTCCGAGGGGCTGTGGCGGGCGCTGTGCACGACCCTCGACCTCGACGCCACCGACCCGCGGTTCGCCAGCAACCCGCTGCGCGTCCAGCACCGCGACGAGCTCATCGCGCTGCTCGAGGCGCACTTCGCCACCGACCCGGCCGAGCACTGGCTCGGCCTGCTCGCCGAGGCCGGCGTCCCCTCGGGGAAGGTGCGGACCCTCGACGACGTCTACGCCTGGGAGCAGGCCCGGTCGCAGGGGCTGCTGCTGTCGGTGGAGCACGCCACGCAAGGCTCCCTCAACCTGCCGGGGTCGCCGATCCGCTTCGACGACAACCCGTTCTCCGGCGGGCGCTCCGAGCACCTGGCCCCGCCCACGCTGGGCCAGCACGACGAGTCGATCCGGGAGTGGCTGGAGTCGTAGGGAGCGGCGCCTGCGGGTCCTTGGTCCCTCGGCCGGCGGGCGACCGCTGCCTATTGTGGGCGGCGGAGGAACCACCATGACGAATCAGAGCGATGCGGTCGTCGTGCTCTCCCGAGCACTCGACCAGACCGGCGACGTGCTCGCCCGCGTGCACCCGGACCAGCTCCAGGAGGACACGCCCTGCAACGACTGGGACGTGGCCCGGCTCATCGCGCACATCGTGGCCGCACCGACGAAGTTCATGGCCGCGATGCGCGGCGAGGAGCCCGACTGGCGTTCCGAGCCACCGACCGTCGGGAGCGAGTGGGCGCAGGTGTTCCGCAACGCGGCCGACGACCTCATCCACGCCTGGCACCAGGAGGGCGACCAGGCGGACCCCCGGGCCGTCGACTGGCAGACCGCCGAGTTCGCGGTGCACACGTGGGACCTCGCCCGCGCGACCGGCCAGTCCACCCAGCTCGACCCCGAGGTGGCCGAGCGCGCCCTGGCCTTCATGTCCGCGGGGCTGACGCCCGAGAACCGGGGCAACGCCTTCGACTCCGAGGTGGACGTCGAGGACGATGCCCCGGTCTACCACCGGCTGGCAGCCTTCGCCGGGCGACAGCTCGACGAGGCATGGGCCGACGGCGGCGCCTGACGGTCAGCCCAGGTACTTCTTCCACGGCCCCTTGATCGCGAAGACGTGGCCCGGCTCCTGGACGTTCGCGAACAGGATCCGCCCGTCGGGTGAGAAGCAGGGGCCGGTCATCTCGCTGTAGACGTCCTGCCCGTTGGAGTTCTGCTCCTCCACGATCAGGTTGCGCGCGATCGCCTGGGCGCCGTGCTGCCTGCTCCAGCTGAGCAGATGGTTGGCCGTGTTGCCGTCCTCGGTGAGGACCAGCGAGCCGTAGGGCGACACGTGGCAGCCGTCCGGGCCGTCGAAGGCGAGGTCCCGGCTGTGACCGAGGCCGGTCTCGGGGTCGATGGTCTCGCTGTGCAGCAGCGCGTTGTACGGGAAGTACGCCACCAGGGTGAGCGTCTGGTGCGCGTAGTCGTAGAACCACAGCTGGCCGTCGTGCGGCGTCGCGTCCGAGGGGATGTCGGCGGCGAAGGCGAAGCTGGAGACGAAGTACATCCCCTTGTCGTCGCCCCAGGCACCCTCGAGCTTCTTCGAGTGCGTCACCTGGCCGTCGTCGAACTGCTTGCGCAGCGACGTGTCGGCGGCGTGGCGGTCCGGCACGGTGACCCAGCTGGTCGCGAAGGGACGGCCGATCTGGGCCGCGGTCACGTAGGCCAGGTCGGGCAGCACGCCGCCGTCGGGCGCCGTCACGGCGAGTGCCTCGAGCCGGCCGGAGTCCTTGCCCAGCGACGTGGCGATGTAGGGCTGGAGCTTGTGGCCCGCGGGCGCGGTCCACCGGTAGAGCAGGCCGGTGGGCTTGCTGGCGTCCTCGGTCAGGTAGACCCGGCGGCGGTTCGGCTCGATCACGACGGCCTCGTGCGCGGCGCGGCCCCAGGCCTCGATCGGCAGCGGCGACTGCTTGCCGGGGCCGGCCGGGAAGACCTCGAAGACGTAGCCGTGGTCCTTCTCGTAGCCGTTCGTGCCGGCCTTGTCCTCGGTCTCCTCGCAGGTGAGCCAGGAGCCCCACGGGGTGGGGCCGCCGGCGCAGTTGCCCACGGTGCCGGAGAGGCCGACCCACTCCTTGACGCGCTTGCCGGAGCGGTCGACGTCGATCACCGTGCAGCCGCCGGCGCCCGCCGCGCCCGCGCCCGGGTCGTAGACGGTGCCCTCGACCGCCGGCACCGCCGGGCTGTCGCCGTACCCGGGGGTGACCTCGTGGTTCTGGACCATCCGGTAGCCCGTGCGGGTGGCGACGACGAGGGTCCCGTCGGGGCGGACCGGGGTCTTGCCGATGACCTTGCCGGAGCCGTCCTCGAGGTCGGTCTCACCGGAGACCGAGACCACCTCGTAGGAGAAGCCCGGGGGCAGGGCGAGCAGGTCGCCCTCGGAGGACTCGAGGGCGGGGAAGAGGGGGTGCGGCGCGGAGCCGTGGTGGTGGCCGTGCCCGCCGGAGGCGTCGGCCGGGGACTGGAGGAGCGCCGCCCCGGCGAGGAGGCCGGCGCCCGAGGCGGCACCGGTGTTGAGGAGCTGTCGTCTGTTCATCGTCATGGCAGCAACCTCTGTGGCCCGCGTGAACAGTCCCCGAACTCCCGGGAAAGACCGACGGGACGTCGCGCGAATCGAGGGCTCGAGGCCCCGATCCGCACGACGTCCCGGGTGTTGGTGTCGGGTCGAGGTCAGCCGAGGTCGACGATCGCGGCCACCGGGCCGCCACCCTCGGGGCCCTGGTGGGCCGCGGAGACCGAGACGAAGACGGCCGGGTCGCCGGTGACCGCAGCGGTCACGCCGCCGACGCACGACTTGATCTGGCGGTGCCAGTGCACGTCGGAGTCGTCCAGCATCGCGTTGCGGCGACCGCGGACGGTGCCGTCCTGGGAGGCCTCGCACTTGAGGAACACGTTGACCAGGCGGCCGTCGAGGTCGGCGGTGCGCGGACGCTCGGGCAGGTCGAGGCCGGCGTCCTTGATCGCCTCCCAGATGCCGTCCTGGTCCAGCGCGTCCTCCATCACCGAGTGGCCGATCCGGTAGCGGCCGCCCACGCCCGTGGCGTTGCCGACCACCACGACCTGGGCCTGGTCCAGCTCGACGCCGGAGGAGCAGGACGCGACCGCGGAGTAGAGGTCGCGGTTGTGCATGACGTCCTCGTCGGTCGGCATCTCGATCTCGCCGAGCGCGACGGCGATGCCGAGCGCGGTGACGCCGTTGGAGAGGTCCATCGACTCGTGGGTGTGCTCGGTCCACACGCTCTTGCCGCGCGACTTGGCGTCGCGGATCGTGTGGATCGTCAGCAGCGGGGTCTTGGTCTGGACGTAGTGCACGTCGGCGGGGTCGGTGATGCCGGCCCGCTCCATGGCGACCTTCACCGCGTCCGCGACCTTGGAGATCATCGGGGTGCGGCCGATCTCCTCGGGCAGCAGCTGCTCGCTCATCGCGAAGCCGACGGTCAGCCGCGGCTCCTCGGTGGGCTCCGCGTCGGTGGTGGCGAAGATCGTGGCGTGGGGGCTGATCACGCCGTCGGTGCCGCCGGACCACACGATCGGGACCTGCTTGACCTGGTCGGCGGGGGCACCCTTCTCGACGAGCACCTCGCGGAAGGCACGGTCGGCGATGATGCGGGTGTAGTCGTTCACCCCGCCGTTGCCCTCGGTCTTGCCGATGATCGCGATCACCCGGCTGGCCTCCATCACCCCGTCGTCGATGAGCTTGGCGAGCTCACTGGCGTCGGCGACGGAGTGGATCGGGACCTTGCGTACTTCGATGGCGTCGGGCATGGGTTTCCTTTCAGGGTTCCGGGGTCTCGAGGCTCGGCCGCGAACGGCCGGCCCCTCAACTGCCGGTCGGGTCGGGTACGACGACGGTCCCGCCGTCGCCGATGATCGCGTCGACGATGTGGTCGAGCCTGGTGATGACCGCGCGCGAGCCGCCCGCCTCCACGAACCGGCAGGCCGCGTCGACCTTGGGCCCCATGGAACCGCTGGCGAAGTGGCCCTCCTGGGCGTAGCCGCGCAGGTCGCTGACGGTGACCTCCCCGAGCGGCTCGGCCTCGGGGGTGCCGTAGCGGAGGATGGCGTTGGGGACGTCGGTGGCGATGACGAGCACCTCGGCCTCGACGGTGCGCGCGAGCAGGGCCGCGCCGAGGTCCTTGTCGATGACCGCCTCGACGCCGGTGAGCTGGCCGTCCCGGTCCCGGACGACGGGGATCCCGCCGCCACCGTTGGCGACGACCACGAAGCCGGCCTCGACCAGCGCGTGCACGGCCGGGGCGTCGACGATCTCGAGCGGCTCCGGTGAGGCCACCACCCGGCGCCACCCCTTCTCGCCGCGGTCCTCCCACGTCTCGCCGTGCTCGACCAGCACCCTCGCCTCGTCGGCCGGCAGGAACCGGCCGATCGGCTTGGTGGGGCGGGTGAAGCCGGGGTCGTCGGCATCGACGAGGGCCCGGGTGACCAGGGTCGCCGTGCGCCGGTCGACGCCCCGCGCGGCCAGCGCCGCCTCGAGCGCGTCCATGAGCACGAAGCCGAGCGTGGCCTGCGTCTGGGCGCCGCACCAGTCCAGCGGGACCGGCGGCACCACGGAGGCGGCGACCTCGTTCTTGACGAGCAGGTTGCCCACCTGCGGGCCGTTGCCGTGCGTGATGACGACGTCGACGTCGTGCTGGAGCAGGTCCGCGACGGCGGACATGGCGACGTGCGCGGCGTCGATCTGGTCCTCCGGGCGCGCACGGCCGTCGGGGTTGGTCATGGCGTTTCCGCCGAGCGCAAGCAGGACCCTCATGCGTCGAACCTAGTGACCCGACGGCCGCGGGGGGCACCGTGCCGCCTGACCAACTCAGGCCCGGTCCGCTGGCAGATCTTGCCAACCGCCGGCGGATCGACGGTCAGGCCGGCTGCAGCTCCCGCCCGATCGCCTCTGCCCAGGCGGCGATGTCGTCCCAGTCGCGGAAGTCCCCGGAGGGAAGCAGGTCCTTGCCCCGGGGCACCTTGGTGACCAGGCTCTCGGGCCCCCGCAGCTCGTCGGGGTCGAGCTTGCCGAAGAAGACCCGGTGGTCCCGTGCGTGGACGGTCTCGCTGAGTCCGGGGATGTCCTTCGGTGTCGACGCCTCCCGCACGTCGCGGCCCTTGGCGTCCACGTCGTCGATGCCCAGCGGCCCGCTGCTGAACAGCCACACCGGGTGGGCGTCGAGCTCGTCGTGGTGGTGCTTGACGAACTTCCGCGCCTCCTTGCGCCAGTGTCCGGCGTACGCCGCGCTGCCGATCACGAACGCGTCGTACCCCGCCGGCTCGGCCTCGCCGACCGGCCGCACGTCCACGTCCAGTCCCGTCCGTCCGAGGGTCTCCCCGATGCGCTCGGCAATGCCCTCCGTGGCCCCGTACTTGCTGGCATAGGCCACCAGTACCCGCATCCCGCTCACCTCCTGCTCCCAACCTCGGCGACGCGCGGGCCCGCACCCCAGAGGAGGAGGTCCCGCCGGCCGGCGCCCTTCGGCGGTAGGCGTCAGCGGCCACCGGCGACGCGCAGGGTGGTGCCGGTGACGTACGACGCCTCGGGGCCCATCAGCCAGCCGATGGCGTCGGCGATCTCCGCGGGCTCCCCCGGCCGGCCCAGCGGGACCCCCGAGGACACGCGTTCGAGGCGCCCGGCGTCGCCCGCGTCCTCGTGGATGCGGGTGCGGACCAGGCCGGGTGCCACGCCGACCACGCGGATGCCCTGACCGGCCACCTCCTGGGCGAGCCCGACGGTGAGCGCGTCGACGCCGGCCTTGGCGGCGGCGTACTGGACGTACTCCCCCGGCGCACCCAGGGTCGCGGCGCCCGAGCTGACGTTGACGAGCACCCCGCCGCGGCCGCCGTACGACGTGCCGAGTGCGCGGACCGCGGCGCGGGCGACGAGCAGGGCGCCGGTGAGGTTGAGCTGGACGGTCCGCTGGATCACCTCCACGGGGGTCTCGGCCAGGTGCCCGACGTGCAGCGTGGCGCCGGCGTTGTTGACGACCCCGGTGAGCCGGCCGTGCTCGGCGGCCCGCGCGAAGAGGTGGTCGACCCCGGCGGGGTCGCCCACGTCGGCACGGACCACCAGGCAGCGGGCGCCGGCGTCCTCGACGGCCAGCCGGCACTCCTCGGCGGCCGCGTCGTCGCGGGCATGGCCCAGCACCAGGTCGTGGCCGTCGGCGGCCAGCCGGAGGGCGGTCGCGGCGCCGATGCCGCGGGTCCCGCCGGTCACCAGGGTCAGGGGTCGGTCCATGGCGGCCATCCAACCAGCCCGCGACCGGCTCAGGCGGTCGCGTCGACCTCGCTGGGGATCACGTGCCGGACCGGGACCTCGAGCTCGGCGCGGGCCGCGCTGACCAGGTCCTTGCGCAGCCAGGTGGACCGGTCACGGCCATGGGTCGCGATGATCACCAGGTCGGGGTGGAAGTCGGCGGCGGCCTCACGCAGCGCGACCAGCGGCCGGTAGTCGCCCAGCGCGCCGTTCGCCTCGACGCCGTCCGCACGCAGTCCGGCGAGCATCTGGTCGAGGCGTTCCCGCGCCGCCCGGCGGGTGGCCTCCCACAGGAAGGTCGCCCCCTCGGTCTCCGCCTGCCCGGTGTCCACGGGGTTGGCCGGCACGGTGATGTGGATCCGGGCACCGGTCTCGGCGTGCACGTCGCGCAGCTCGCGGGCCAGGGCCTCCTCGGTCATCGTCTCGTTGGCCAGCAGCAGGACCCGGTCCACCGTCTCCGGCGTCGTGACGGTCGGGCCGGCCTCGCCGCCGCGTCGCAGGCGGTTCAGCGCGTAGGCGGCGAGGATGATCGCCCACGCGAGCAGGCTCAGCAGCAGCTGCGAGCGGGTGCCGCTGTCGAGGCCCATCTGCACCAGGATCGCCACGATGCCGGCGATGGTGAGCAGGGTGAGGACCGGGAAGCCCCACATGCGCACGGTGAGCTGCTCGCTCGGCGTACGCCGGCGCAGCACGAACTGGGAGACGCAGATCAGCAGGTAGACGAACAGGATGATCGCGCCGGAGGAGTTGAGCAGGAAGGCGAAGACGGTGTCCGGCGAGACGTAGGCGGCGATCACGCACAGGAAGCCGATCACCGAGGAGAACAGGATCGCCCGCACCGGGACGCCCTTCTCGTTGACCGTGAGCAGCGAGACCGGCGCCTCCTCGCGGGCCGCCAGCACGAAGAGCATCCGGCTGGCGGTGTAGAGCCCGGAGTTGAGGCAGGACAGCACGGCGGTCAGCACGACCGCGTTCATCACGTGCTCGGCCCCCGGGATGCCGATCAGGTCGAAGGCGGTGACGTACGGCGACGCCGCCAGCGCGTCGCTGTTCCACGGGATCATGCAGGCCAGCAGGAAGACCGAACCCACGTAGAAGGTGCCGACGCGCACCACCACCGAGTTGGTCGCCCGGGCGATCGCCTTCTCCGGGTCGTGGGACTCCGCCGCGGCGACGGTGGCGATCTCCGCGCCCACCATCGAGAAGACGACCACCACGACCGAGGAGAAGATCGCGCCCGCCCCGTTGGGCAGGAACCCGCCGTGGGCGGTGAGGTTCGAGAAGTGGGCCCCTCCGCCGCCGATGACGCCGAGGACGTAGAGGCCGCCGAGCGCGAGGAACACCACGATGGCCGCGACCTTGATGCCGGCGAACCAGTACTCGAACTCGCCGTAGGAGCTCACCGAGAACAGGTTGGTGGCGGTCATCAGCGTCATCAGCACCAGGGCCATCACCCACAGGGGCACGTCGGGCACCCAGAACTGCACCACCTTGGCGCCGGCGACGGCCTCGAAGCCGACCACGACCACCCAGAAGTACCAGTACAGCCAGGCGACCGAGAAGCCCGCCCAGTGGCCGAGGGCCGCTCGCGAGTAGTCGGAGAAGGACCCGGTGCTGGGGTGGGCGGTGGCCATCTCGCCCAGCATCCGCATCACCAGCACGATGAGGACCCCGGTGACCGCGTAGCTCAGGAACGCCCCCGGCCCGGCCGTCTGGAGCACCACCCCCGAGCCGACGAAGAGTCCGGCGCCGATCACGCCGCCGATCGCGATCATGGTCAGGTGGCGCTGCTTGAGCCCCTTGTGCAGCTCGGGAGCCGTCGACATCAGATCTCCTGTCACCCAGAGCGACCGCGCCCGAGATGCGCCGTCCTTTCCGGGAGCATGCCCGCGCCCGGACCGCCCGCAAACATTCCCCGCGCCCCGGGTGCCACGACCCGAGCCGCGCGCCACCGCCACCGACCCGTGGTGGGAGAGTGCGACCGTGCCCTCCTTCGTCCCCGGCCTCGAGGTGAGCCGCGCGTTCCACCAGGACGTCGTCGCTCCGCTGGTGGGTGAGCCGCACGCCGCGGCGCTGCTCGGGGCGGGCTCGGAGGTGCTGGGCCTCGACACCGCCCGCTCGACCGACCACGACTGGGCGCCACGCTGCCAGGTCTTCGTCGACGAGCAGCGGGTCGAGCCGTTGCGTCTGCTGCTGGACGAGCGACTCCCACGGACGTACGCCGGGTGGCCGCTCGCCGCGGCCCGCGACGGCGGGCCGGCGTACCACCGGGTCGAGGTGCACACCCTGGGCGCGTGGGTGGACGGCGAGCTCGGCTGGCCCGCGGCCGACCGCGCGCCGACCACCCTCGACTGGCTGGTCTCGCCGCAGACCCGGCTCGCCGGGATCACCCACGGGGCCGTGTTCGCCGACCCCGACGGATCGCTCGGCGCGCTGCGCCGGCGGCTCGCGTGGTACCCCGACGACGTCTGGTGGTGGCTCGTCGCCTGCCAGTGGCGGCGACTGGCCCAGGAGGAGCCGTTCGTGCAGCGGACCGCCGAGGTGGGTGACGACCTCGGCTCCGCCGTCGTCACCGGACGGCTGGTCCGGGACTGCCTGCGGCTGGGGCTCCTGCTCGCCCGGCGCCACGCGCCCTACACGAAGTGGCTCGGCACCGCGGCTGCCGCCCTCCCCGATCCGGAGGGTCTTCGCCCGGCTCTCGCGGCCGCCGTCACCGCGGCGTCAGCCGGTGATCGGGAGGAGGCTCTCGGCCGGGCCTACCGGGTCCTCGGCGTGCGGTTCAACCGCCTCGCGGGCACCGAGGTCGACCCTTCGTTGCGCCCGTTCCACGACCGACCGGCTCGGGTCCTCGGCGCCGACCGCTTCACCGCCGCTGCGCTCGCGCGGGTCGGCGATCCCGGCCTCGCGACCACTCCGCTCGTGGGCGGCGTCGACCAGCTCCTCGACTCGACCGACGCCCTCACCGACCCGGCGCTCACGACCCGGGTGCGCGGCTACTACCTCGCACTCGGCGTCCCGGGTTGACCGGTCGCTCAGCCACCACCGCCCGGGGAGATGCCGGGTCGGCGGGTGCCGGGGGGCGGGTCGTCCTCGTCGAACCGGGGGTCGGCGAGCAGGTACTGCGTCACCTTGCCGGGCTCCTTGTGCGGTGGGCGCGGCGGCTCGGGCACCATCCGGCCCTCGGCGGCGTCCCAGAAGGAGTCCACCGCGTGCATGACCTTGCGCGCCACCAGGCCGGGGAACCCGGTGTGCGGGGCGTACGGGTGCGGGCGGCTGGGCGCCGCGGTCTCGGCGCCGTGCAGCCGGTCGGCCAGCCGCACCAGCGCCGCCGGGTCGAGGCGTGCGGCCAGCAGCTCGCCGAGCTCGAACTCGCGGCGCCGGTGCACCGCGAGGGCCGAGCCCACGTCGGACCAGACCGAGCTCCACGACCGGGCCGCGTCGAAGACCGAGCCGTACTCCCGCGCCTTGACGTGCGCCAGCGCGAGCTCGAGCTCCTTGGCCGCGTGGAGGTACTCGTGGGCGATGTGGTCACCGTCGGGGACCGACTTGCGCACCGCCGGGAGCAGCACGGCGTCCACGGCGTTGAGGTGCTTGCTCGCCACGGCCAGGAACGTGTCGATGTGCTCGTAGCCCTTGCGCGGTTCGCCGGGCGTGTAGAGCATCGCGCTGGCCCGGTCGAACCGGGCGGCGAGGCTCTCGTGCGTGAACAGGATGGAGCTCCGGAGGACGTCGAGCGTGTCCATGTCTCTCACCTCGATCGGCCCCACCCAGCGAACGCGGGCGGCCGCCGTCTTCCATTGAACGCCCCTGCTCAGGGCGCCACAAGGGCACGTGGGGCACGCTCGAGCAGCGTCCGCATCGGCAGCGTGCCCACGGGCAGGCCGTGCCGGTCGTAGTAGGCGAACATGGCCAGCAGCCAGTCCCGCACCCGGGCCTCCAGTCCTCGACCCTCGGTCGCGGCCCAGGCCTGCGGCCGGGTCTCCTCGACGGTGGACCCGAGGGCGTCGGCGAGGCCGCCGACGGTGCCCTCGAACGACGCCAGCTCGTAGGTCGCGCCCGCGTGCCCGCCCTCCAGCAGGACCCGCGCCGCCACCTCCCCGACGTCGTCGAGGTCGGCGAAGCCGAACGGCGCATCGGCCCGGTAGGGCAGCCGGATCGAAGCTCCCGGAGCGAAGTTCTGCACGTAGGCACCGGGTTGCAGGATCGACCAGGCCAGCCCCGAACGCCGCACCACGTCCTCGGCCCGGGCCTTGCCGAGGTGGTGCGGCATCGCCGGCACGTAGGGCGACGCGACCGAGTGCAGCACCACGCGGCGTACCCCGGCGCGGAGCGCGGCGGCCGTCACCGCCTCGACGTACGCCGCCTCGTCGGGGTGCATGTTCGGGGCGATGACGTACGCCGCGTCGCAGCCGACGAGCGCACCGGCCAGGTCGATCCAGGCGGCCCTGCCCAGCGGCACCCCCTCGGCGCCGCGTGCGGACAGCGCCGCCGTCACGGCGCGACCGGTCTTCCCGGTCCCGCCGATGACGGCGACGCACGTGTTCATCGCGCCCCAGAATCCCAGAGCCCGCGGGCTGCGGCCAGTGCCTACAGCCAGTCCACGTCCGCGGCGGCGGCGCCGGCCGCGAGCTGCGCGTAGCCCGGGCCACGGTCGAAGAACGCCTCGGTCGGCTCGGGCCGGGAGGCCCTCTCGGACGCGGTCGCCGCGGCGTCGTGGCCGAGCGAGTCGTCCTCGAGCGCACCGGTCAGCACCACGCCGTAGTCGGCGAGCGCGGCTTCCGGGGAGACCTTGCGCCACACGACGTCGCGGACCACGAGCTCCGGGTCGCGCTCCAGCGGGTTGCCCCAGCCGCCACCGCCGGTGGTGCGGATCCGGACCAGCTCACCGGCCTTGATCGGCTCGGCGTCGGCGAGGGCGTCGACCTCGCGCTCGTTCGGCCCGCCCGGGTCGACGGTGACCTGGAACGGCCTGCCGGCCAGGCCGCCCTTGACGCCCCAGCAGGCGAGGATCGACCGGTCCGCGATGGACATGAAGTGGGCGTCCTTGAGCATCCGGATCTGCTTCTCGTAGCCGAGGCCGCCGCGGAACTGGCCGGCGCCGCCGGAGTCCATCGCGAGGCCGAGCGACTCCACGCGGAACGGGAAGCGCGCCTCGGTGAACTCGGTGGGCAGGTTCCGCGAGTCCGGCACGACGTGGATGGTGTCCTCGCCGTCCGCGTAGTAGCGCCCGCCGGAGCCGCCACCGAGCACCTCGCGCATCAGGTACGGCCGGCCCTCGAGGTCCTCGCCGTAGACACCGGTGTAGCGGATCGTCTCCTGGTCGGCGGGCATCCGGCCGTCGACCGCCTTCGCGACGACGCCGGCGAGCACGCCGAGCAGTCGCAGGATCACGAACGTGCGGGCGTTGGTCGGCGCCGGGAAGACCGGGGTCAGCAGCGTCCCCGGCGGCGGGAACCTCATCTCGATCAGCGGCACGATCCCCTCGTTGACGTCGAGCTCGGCCATCCGCTCGGGCGTGTCGGCGAGGTTGCGCAGGATCGGCGCCAGCCACTTCTTGAGGAAGACGCCGTCGCTGTAGTCGCCGCAGTGGTTGATCGGGCCCTTCGCCTGCGGCGAGGTGCCGCCGAAGTCCAGGACCAGCCGCTCGCCGTCCGGGTCGTCGGCGGCCGTGCGGGTCAGCGTGATCCGCTGGGTGTGCAGCATGGGCTCGTCCACGCCGTCGTGCTCGGCGTAGTCCTCCCACACCCACTCGCCGACCGGGATCTTCGCGAGGATCTCGCGACGGTACGTCGTGGTGGTGCGCTCGATGATCGCGTCGAAGCAGGACTCCACGGTCTCGATGCCGTAGCGGTCGAAGAGCTCACCCAGACGGCGTGCGCCCATCAGGCAGGCCGAGCACTCGGCGTCCAGGTCGGCCGCCAGCGACTCCGGCATCCGGGAGTTGCGGGTCATGATGGACAGCGCGGCCCGGTTGGGGACGCCCGCGTCCCACAGCCGGATCGGGGGGACCATCAGGCCCTCCTCGAACACGCTGGTCGCGTTGGAGGGCATCGAGCCCGGGACGGCCCCGCCGATGTCGTCGTGGTGGCCGAAGGCCTGCACGAACGCCACCACCCGGCGATCGCCCTCGGGGCCGGCGAACACCGGCACCGTGACGCACAGGTCGGGCAGGTGCCCGATGCCGCCCTCGGACTGGTAGACGTCGTTGTGGAAGAAGACGTCACCCTCCCGCATCTCCTCGATCGGGAAGTCGCGTGCGACCGGGTGCACCAGGGCGCTGTACGACCGGCCGGTGAGCTTGCGCAGCAGCCGGTCGTGGATGCCGGCCCGGAAGTCGTGGGCATCGCGGATCATCGGGCTGCGGCTGGTGCGGCCGATGGCGGTCTCGACCTCCATCTCGACGCTGGCCAGCGAGCCCTGCACGATCTCGACCAGCACCGGGTCGGCGCTCGCGCCGGCGTCCCCGGTCAGGTGGCCGAAGGGGAAGTCGGTGGGTGCGCGCCGGCTGGCGGTGTCAGCCTCCGTGGTGGAGGGGGGCGTGACGACGACGCCCGTGGAGCTGGTGCACATCAGATGCTCTCCTCGGCGGTGCGGGTGACGATGATGTTGAGGAACTCGTCGATGCGGGCGCTGAAGCCCGGGTGCAGCGGCACCGTCGACCCGAACTCCTCGATGATGGCGGGGCCGGTCACGACCGTGCCGGGGGCCAGGTCGGCACGCCACAGCACCGGGGTGTCGACGTACCCGTCAGCGGGGTCGAAGCAGACCTCACGGCGGCCCTTCTCGGGCGGTGCGGAGCCGTCGCCCACGGGCACGCGGTTGATCTCCGGACGCTGGATCGGGCCGACGCCGGAGACGCGCAGGTTCACCCACTCGACCTGCTGGGAGGCGTCGCCGGAGAAGTCGTAGCCGTAGAGCGCCTTGTGCTCGGCGTGGAAGCGGTCGGCCACCTCGGCCAGGACCTCCGCGGTCACCGGGCCGTCCGGAACGCCCACACGCACCTCGAACGCCTGGCCGAAGTAGCGCAGGTCGGCGGTGCGGACGAACGCGTGCTGCTCGGCCGGGAACCCCTCCTTGGTCAGCGCCTCGGCGGCCTGGGTGGTCAGCGCGTCGAGGACGTCGCCGACCGTGGCCGGGTCCAGCGCGTCGGCCAGGGAGACGTGGGTCTGCACGTAGTCGTTCTTGACGTCGACGGTGAGCAGGCCGAACGCCGAGACGTTGCCGGGGTTCGGCGGCACGAGCACGGTGGGCAGGCCGAGGACGTCCACGAGGCGGCACAGCAGCAGCGAGCCGGAGCCGCCGAAGGTGGTGAGCGCGAAGTCGCGGACGTCGAGGCCACGCTTGACGGTGACCTGGCGCAGCGCGTTCGCCTGGTTCCAGGCGGAGATCTCGAGGATGCCGGTGGCGCAGGCCTCCGGGGACAACCCGAGCTTGGAGGCGAGCTGCTCGATGCCGTCCCGGGCCGCCTGCACGTCGAGCGGGATCTCCCCGCCGAGCAGGTGCGGGGGGATCCGGCCGAGGAAGACGTGCGCGTCGGTGATGGTGACCTCGGTGCCGCCCTTGCCGTAGCAGAGCGGGCCGGGGTCGGCACCGGCCGACTGCGGGCCGACCTTCAAGGTGCCCTCGGGCGAGAGCCAGGCGATCGAGCCGCCCCCGGCGCCGACGGTGACCACGTCGATCATCGGGATCTTGGACGGGAACGCCCCGACGCTGCCCTCGGTGGTCAGGGTCGGCTCGCCGTCGATGACGACCGAGACGTCGGTCGACGTGCCACCACCGTCGCTGGTGAGGACCTTGTCGAAGCCCGCGACCTTCGCGATCAGCGCGGCACCCAGGGCACCGGCCGCGGGGCCGGAGAGCACCGTGGTGATCGGCTGGTGCACCACCTCGTCGGCCGAGAGCACGCCACCGTTGGACTTCATCACGTAGAACGGGACCTTGCGCTCGCCGGCGTACTCCCCGGATGCGAACAGGGCCAGGCGCGCCTTGATGTTGTTGACGTACGCCGAGAGCCGCGGCTTCACCGCGGCGTCGACCAGCGTGGTCATCGCGCGCTCGTACTCGCGGTACTCGCGCAGCACCTCGCTGGACAGCGACACGACGGCGTCCGGGTGCTCCTCGGCGAGCACCGCGCGCATCCGCTCCTCGTGCTCGGGGTTCGCGTAGGCGTGCAGGAAGCAGACGCCGAGGGTGTTGATGCCCTGGTCGCGGAACCAGCGCGCGACCGCGCGGGCACCCTCCTCGTCGAAGGGCCGCACCTCGGCGCCGGTGAAGTCGAGCCGGCCGCCGACGCCCTTGACCAGGTGCCGCGGCACGATCCGGTCGGGCTTGACCCAGAAGTAGGAGTTGCCGTAGCCGTCCGGCACCGACTGGCGGGCGATCTCGAGCATCGCCTCGTAGCCCTCGGTGGTGATGAACCCGAGCCGGTCCACCTTGCCCTCGAGCAGCTGGTTGGTCGCGACCGTGGTGCCGTGGCTGACGGCGCTGATCGCCTGGCCGTCGCCGGTGGGCAGGCCCATCAGGCCCAGCACCTTGTCGATCCCGGCCATGAAGCCGTCGGCCGGGTTGCTCGGCGTCGAGGGGGTCTTGGTGGTGACGAGCTCTCCGGAGTCCTCGTCGAAGGCGACGACGTCGGTGAACGTGCCGCCGGTGTCGATGCCGATCCGGATCCGTCGCGGGGTGGGGGGAGCCATGCCCCGATTCAAGCGGTAGGACGACCACTCCGACCACGGCACAATCTGCCGACGAAGCGGCGATCCGTCGGCAATCTCTGCCAGCGCGCCGGGTGCCGGGTCAGGCCTCGGACGCCCGCTCGTTGTAGACCCCCGCCTCCACCTGGCCGGACAGGCCCTGGATGGCGGTCATGATCTCGTCGGTGACCTCGCGTCGCGCGCGGCCCAGGGGTACGCCGTCGTACCGTCCGGCCACCTCGATCGGCGCGCCGAACCGCACCGTGACCGGCACGAGCTTCGGCAGCGAGGAACCGACCGGCTGCAGCTTCTCGGTCCCGGTGAGACCGACCGGGACCACCGGGACCCCGGCGGTGAGCGCGAGGTGCCCGACGCCGGTGCGGCCGCGGTAGAGCCGGCCGTCGCGCGAGCGGGTGCCCTCGGGGTAGATGCCGAACGCCTCTCCCCTGCCCAGCACCTCGAGGGCGGTGTCGAGGCTGGCGATCGCGGCCTTGCGGTCGTCCCGGTCCACCGGGAGCATGCCGAGTCCCTCGAACCACAGCCGCGACAGCGTGCCCTTCACCCCACTGCCGGTGAAGTAGTCGGACTTGGCGAGGAAGACCACCTTGCGCGGCACCACGCACGGGATGACCACCGAGTCGGCGAAGCTGAGGTGGTTGCTCGCGAGGATCACGCCGCCGGTGGGTGGCACGTGCTCCAGCCCGACGACGGTCGGCCGCCACACGACCCTCGCCACCGGCGGGACCACCCGATGCAGCACCCCGTAGATCATGGGCCCATTCTTGCCCACCGAGCGACCCGGACCCGACTGCTGTCCATCGGCGCGCCCCTCGCCCGACGTCGGAGACGATCAGCGGCACCAGCCCCGGACTCGGCGAAGGGCCCTTGTGAGTATGAGTCGCAAGGGCCCTTCTGGTGACCGGTTCAGGTGGCGCTCCCGGTCGGTGGTTCTTCCCGTCCAGCCCCGATGACCACGTCACCCGGTCTTCGCGACGTCTCACCCGTCGAATGGGCTCTCGGTTCCGAACCATCGCGCTCTTCCCGTGGGAAGTGGCGCACTTCCATGGTGGTCCCGGCGCCGACGCGGGTGACAGGGACCAACGTCCCGGATCGGGCCAGGGCGCACGGACCCACGCCGCTCCCGCGTCTCCGGACCCTCCGGGGTTTCCCGGTGCACCACATCGGTGGACACTCGGGAGCATGACCGAGGACCTGGACATCCAACGCCGCATCCACACGCTGATCGACGAGGAGCACCGCCTCCGCGACGCGCTCGCCCGCGCCGAGATCACGCCGGCCGAGGAGCACGAGCGCCTGCGCCGCGTCGAGGTCGAGCTGGACCAGTGCTGGGACCTGCTGCGCCAGCGCCGCGCCCGGCGCGAGTACGGCCGCGACCCGCGCGAGGCGGAGATCCGCGCCGAGGGCACCGTGGAGGGCTACATCGAGTGACGGCCCGGACGGTCAGGTGACCGCGACGGCCTCCACCTCGACCAGCTGGTCCTCGTAGCCGAGGAGCGGGACGGCCAGCAGCGTGCTCGGCGGGTCGTGGTCGCCGAACGCCGCCCGGACGACCTCCCACACCGCCAGCAGGTCCTCGCGGCGGTCGGTGGCGACGTAGACGGTCGTCTTGGCCACGTCCTCCAGGATCGCCCCCGCGGCCGCCAGCGCGATGACGAGGTTGCGCATGACGTGCTCGGCCTGGCCGGCGTGGTCGCCGACCGGACCGATCCGACCCTGCGCGTCGAGCGGACAGGCCCCGGCGGTGAAGACCAGGCTGCCGCCGGAGACCCGGGACGCGTAGGAGTACGGCGCACGATCGGACAGTTCCGGGCTGTGCACGAGCTCGAGGGGCATGCTCCGACCGTAGACGCCGACCGCATGGCCGGCCGGCGTCAGCCTCACCCCGGCGCGCCGGTGGCCGCCTCGAACGCGGCAGCCACCTCGAGCAGGCGGCGCTCGGCGCCGTGCGGCGCGACGATCTGGATCCCCACGGGGAGCCCGTCACGGGTCCGGCCCGCCGGGACGGAGATGGCCGGGCAGCCGGTGACGGTGATGAAGTACGCCGAGCGCATCCAGTCCAGGTAGGTCTCCATCGGCCGGCCGTTGATGGCGGTCGGGAACTCCTGGTCGGCGGGGAACGGCGGCACCTGCGAGACCGGCAGCACCAGCACGTCGTACGACCCGAAGAACTCCCGCATCCGCTCCGACAGCGCGGTGCGCTGGGTGTAGGCACGCGCGACGTCGGCGCCGGTCAGGGACTCCCCCGCCCGGATGTTGTCGGCCAGCGACTGCTTGAACGCGTCGGGGTGCTCGGCCAGCATCCGGCCGAACTTCGCCTGGAAGTGCCAGGCGCGCAGCGTCCGGAAGGTGTCGTCGGCCTCGGCCAGGACGGGGTGGGCATCCGCCACCGAGGCGCCCGCGCCGGACAGGACCGAGGCGGAACCCGAGACCACGGCGGCGACCTCGTCGTCCACCTCGAACGCGCCGCCCAGGTCGACCGACAGGGCGACCCGCAGGCCGGCGAGCGAGCCCGCCAGCGGGGGCCCGAACACCGCGCCGGGGTCCCCGAGCGCCTGCGGTGCCCGCGGGTCGGGACCCGCCATCACCGACAGCAGCAGCGCCAGGTCCCCGACGTTGCGGGCCATCGGGCCACCGACCGACGTGCTCTCCCACTGGTTGTACAGCGGCCACTCGGGCACCCGGCCGAGCGAGGGACGAAGCCCCACGACGCCGCAGAACGAGGCGGGGTTGCGCAGCGAGCCGCCCATGTCCGAGCCGTCCGCGAGCGGCACCATCCCGGAGGCCAGGGCGGAGGCCGCTCCGCCGCTCGACCCGCCCGCCGAGCGCGACGGGTCGACCGGGTTGAGCGTGGTCCCGAAGACGGTGTTGAACGTGTGCGACCCGGCCGCGAACTCCGGCACGTTGGTCTTGCCGACCACCACGACGCCGGCCCGCCGGACCCGCTCGACGATCAGCTCGTCGCGGTCGGGGACGTGCGAGGCGAACAGCGGCGAGCCGTACGTCGTGCGCCAGCCGCCCACCGCGTGGGTGTCCTTGAACGCGAACGGCAACCCGTGCAGCGGACCCAGCTCGGCGCCCGAGGCCAGCGCCTCGTCGGCCGCCCGGGCGCCGGACCGCGCCCGCTCCTCGTCGAGCGAGACGATCGCGTTGAGCTCGGGGTTCCGCTCGGCGATCCGGGCCAGGTGCAGGTCCAGCAGCTCCGCGGCGGAGATCTCGCGGGCGCGTACCGCGGCGGCCAGCTCGCGTGCCGTCGACTCGACCGACAGGTCGCTCATCACGAGCGCCGGCGGCCGAAGATCCCGCCGACGACCACGCCGACCAGCACCAGCCCGGCGCCGACCGCGATGCCCTTGAGGAAGTCGTCCTGCGAGGTGACCCCGGACGGCTTCGGCGGCGCCACGAACACGCCGGGGGCGGCCTCGGCCGAGGGCACGGCCGCCACCGGCGCACCGGGGGCGGCCGCCGGTGCCGCGACCACGGCGGGCGCGGCACCGGTGAGGACGGCGTCGACGTTGCCGAAGAACTCGCCGGCCATGCGTCGCGACACCGAGGTCAGCATCCGCTGGCCGACCCCGCCGACCATGCCCCCGACCACGGCGTCCGCGTCGTAGGTCACGGTCGTGGTGCCGTCGCCGCCGTCGCGGAACGCGACGTTGACGTCGGCCCCGATCGTGCCGGGCGCGCCCGCGCCCTGGAGCTTCATCACCAGCGAGGAGTGCGGGTCGAGGTCGGAGAGCTCGCAGGAACCGGCGTAGGTCCCCTTGATCGCCGCCACGCCGGCGGTGACCGTCATCGCGTAGGCGTTGTCGCCGGTCGACTCCAGGCGCTCGCAGCCCGGGATGGTGCGCACCAGCACGGACGGGTCGAGCAGCGCCGACCAGACGCGGTCGACGGGGGCGTTGAGGGTGGCGTCTCCGGTGAACTTCATGGGGTGGGGGTCCCTTCGGGAGTGGTCTCGACAGGCTCGACCATCGATCGTGAGCGGAGCTCGAAGAGCTCGGACGGGGAGATCGGCATGGCGGTGATCGGGAAGCCCTCGGCGTCCTCGATGGCCGAGGCGAAGACCGCGGCCGACGGGATCACGCCGGCCTCCCCCGCACCCTTGATGCCGAGCGGGTTGAGCGGGGACGGGGTCTCGAGGTGGTCGATGTCGATCGACTCCGGCACCTCGGTGACGTAGGGCATCAGGAAGTCCATGAACGAGGCGTTGAGCAGCTGCCCGGACTCGTCGTACGCCATCCGCTCGTAGAGCGCACCGCCCACACCCTGCGCGACGCCGCCGTGGATCTGGCCCTCGACGATCATCGGGTTGATCAGGTGGCCGCAGTCGTGGACGACGGCGTACTTCAGGATCTTGATCTCCGCCGTCAGCGGGTCGGTCTCGACGATCACGGCATGCATGCCGGACGCGAAGGTCGCCCGCTCGGGAGAGTAGAAGTCCTTGCCCTCCAGGCCCGGCTCCTCGCCCTCGGGCACCGGCGGCTTGCCGGGGTCTCCGACCGAGAACTGGGTGGCGGCCTTGGACGCCTCGTCGAAGGCGTAGCGCAGCGGGTTGGACAGCACCGACACGGTGCCGAGGTCGATCGAGGTGCCGGGCGAGCCCTTCACCGACACGACCCCGTCCTCGATCTGCAGGTCCGAGGGGTCGGCCTCGAGCGCGTCGGCCGCGATCTTGAGGACCTTCTCCTTGGCCCGCTTCGCCGCGAGGTGGATCGCCGAACCGCTCATCACGGCAGCCCGGGAGGCGAAGGTCCCCACGGCGTACGGCATCCGGCGGGTGTCGCCGGTGACGACCTCGACGTCCTCGAACTTCACTCCGAGCTCGTCGGCCACCAGCTGGGCGAACACCGTGGCGTGCCCCTGGCCCTGGGTGGTCAGGCCGGTCGCGACCTTCACCTTGCCCGAGGTCTCGATGTGCACGTGGGCGCCCTCGTAGGGGCCGACGCCGGTGCCCTCGACGTAGCAGGCCAGCCCGATCCCGACCTGACGCCCGGCCGCGGCCATGGACTTGCGGAACGCCGGGAAGTCGTCCCAGCCGATCAGGTCCTTGATCTTCTCCAGCGACGCCGGGTAGTCGCCGGAGTCGTACTCCAGCTCGCGGCCGTCCTGGAAGATCATCCCCTGGTCGTAGGGGAACTCGTCGGGCTGGATGAAGTTCACCGACCGGACCTCGGTGCGGTCCTTGCCGAGGTACGCCGCGATCGCGTCCATCGTCCGCTCCATGGTGTAGCAGCCCTGCGGGCGGCCGGCGCCGCGGTAGGGCGTCACCATCACGGTGTTGGTGTAGAGCGACTCGAAGACGACCCGGTAGTTCTGCGGCTTGTAGGGACCGAGCAGCTGGGTCGAGGTGATGATCGGGACGATCAGGCCGTACGGCGTGTAGGCGCCGTGGTCGTGCCAGAACTCCACGTCCAGCCCCATCAGCCGGCCGTCGTCGTCGAACCCGACGTTCACGTGGTGGACCTGGCCGCGCTCGTGCGCGGAGGAGATGAAGTGCTCGCGGCGGTCCTCGGTGAACTTCACCGTGCGGCCCAGGGCACGCGCCGCCATCGGCACCAGCAGCTCCTCGGGCCAGGGGTGGTTGATCTTGACCCCGAAGCCGCCACCGACGTCGGGGGTGATCACGTCGACCTGGCCGAGGTCGAGCTCGAGCTTGACCGCGACGGCGGCGCGGACACCGGTGGAGGTCTGGGTGGACGTCCACACCTGCATGCGGTTGATGTCGGCGTCCCAGCGGGCGACCGTGCCGCGCCCCTCCATCGGCATGCAGGCGCTGCGCTCGATGGTCAGGTCGAGCTCGAGCCGGTGCGGGGCCTTGGCGATGGCGGCGGGCGCGTCGCCGACGTTCTGCTCCAGGCGGGCGCCGATGTTGCCCGGCACGTCGTCGTGGACGAGGTTCGAGGCGGCGCGGGCGTTGTCGATGCCCACCACCGCCGGGAGGAACTCGTAGGAGACCTTGATCCGGCCGACGGCGTCCTCGGCGACGTAGCGGTCGTCGGCCACGACGAAGGCGATCGCCTCGCCGACGTAGTTGACCTCGTCCTTCGCCAGGGCGTACTGGGTGCGGCCGTGGGTCAGGGCCGGGTGCGGGATCAGCAGCGGCAGCGGCTCGGCCATCGGGCCGGCCAGGTCGTCGTAGGTCCACACCGCGTGGACGCCCTCGAGGTCGAGGACCTCGTCGACGTCGATGTCGACGATCCGGGCGTGGGCGTGCGGGGAGCGCAGCACGGCCGCGTGCAGCACGTCCCGGCCCACCGCGACGTCGTCGACGTACCGCCCCTGGCCGCGCAGGAACCGCTGGTCCTCGACCCGCTGCACGGGCGTGCCCATCAGCTTGGTGGTCATGCGTCGTCCCCGTCGGTCGAGCCCGTCGAGATCAGCTCGGCGGCGCGCTCGACCGCCTTCACGATGTTCTGGTACCCGGTGCAGCGGCACAGGTTGCCGGCGATCATGTCGCGGGCCTCGTCGTGGCTGGGCTGCGGGTTCTCCCGCAGCCCCGCGGTGATCGTGGTCAGGAAGCCGGGCGTGCAGAAACCGCACTGCAGGCCGTGGCACTCCGCGAAGGCCTGCTGCACCGGTCCGAGCGAGCCGTCCTCCTCGGTCAGCCCCTCCACGGTGGTGATCTCGGCGTCCACCGCCGACACCGCGAACATCAGGCAGGACCGCATTGGCCGGCCGTCCACGAGCACGGTGCAGGCACCGCAGACGCCGTGCTCGCACCCGACGTGCGTGCCGGTGAGCTCCAGGTCGTGGCGCAGCGCGTCCGACAGCAGCCGGCGGGCCGGCACCCGGACGTCGTGGGCGACGCCGTTCACGGTGAGGCGTACGTCGTGCAGCTCTTCGGTCATCAGTTGTCCTCGGTGGTCGAGTTGTCCCCGGTGGTCGAGCTCATGTCGCGGGCAGCCCGCACGACCCGTTCGGTCAGCACGCGGACCAGCTGGGCGCGGTAGGCCGAGGTCGCGTGGATGTCGTCAGCCGGGTCGAGGTGCCCGAGCGCCGCCTCGCCCATCTCCTCCCGCGGGACCCCGCTGAGGTCGACCACCGTGGGCACGTCGGCCACGGAGACGTAGCCGACCCGGACGGAGTCGCCGTCGACGACCGCGCCCACGCCGCACAGGGCGTAGTCGCCGTGCCGGCGGGCGATCTCCTCGAAGGCCACCCCCGCGCCCGGTGGCAGTGCCGGGAAGAAGGCGGACGTCGCGATCTCGTCGTGGGCGAGCGACGTCTCGAGGGGGCCGACGTAGAGGTCCTCGGCGGGGATCGTGCGACTGCCCCGGACCGAGGCCACCTCGACCGAGCCGCCGACCAGGCTCAGGACGACGGGCATCTCGGCCGCCGCGTCCGCGTGCACGATCGAGCCGACCGTGGTGCCGCGATTGCGAATGGTCGGGTGGGCGACGTGGGCCAGCGCCTCGGAGACCAGCGGCTGGACCCGGCGTACGTCGGTCGAGGCGAGCACGTCGGCGTGCCGGGCCAGCGCCCCGATGCGCACGCCCGACGCGTCCACAGTGACGTCGGCCAGGCCCGGGAGCCCGTTGATGTCGATGAGCATCGCGGGAGCCGCGAGCCGCATCGACAGCAACGGGACCAGGCTCTGGCCTCCGGCCAGCACCTTGGCGTTCGGCTCGCCGGCCAGCGCCGCCAGCGCTTCGGGCAGCGACCGGGGCCGGAGGTAGGCGAACGGTGCTGGTTTCACAGCGCCTTCGTCACCTCATCTGCGCCTCGGTCGTGCGGGCCGGTGGGGGCGTGGCCGCGGTTCACCAGGTGGAAGTAGACGATCACCATGATGGTGCCCAGCGCGATCCCGCTCAGCGAGAAGTTGTCGGTGAACGTCAGGGTGACGCCGCCGATGCCGGCGATCAGGCCGGCCGAGAGGCCGACCAGGTTGACCGGGTCGCCGAAGTCGACGTTGTTCTCGACCCAGATCTTCGCGCCCACCAGGCCGATCATCCCGTACAGCACGACAGTGATGCCGCCCAGGACCCCGCCGGGCGTGGCGCTCACGATGGCACCGAACTTGGGGCAGAGGCCGAGAAGGATCGCGACCATCGCAGCCACGTAGTAGGCGGCGGTGGAGTAGACCCGGGTGGCACCCATGACGCCGATGTTCTCGGCGTACGTCGTGGTGGGCGAGCCACCGAACGCGCTGGCGAACGCGGTGGCGAGGCCGTCGGCGCCGATGGCGCGGCCCATGTAGGGGTCGAGGTCGTCGCCGGTCATCTCGGCGACCGCCTTGACGTGGCCGGTGTTCTCCGCGATGAGCGCGATGACACCGGGCAGCACCAGCAGGATGAAGGTGAGCGAGAAGCTCGGACCGTGCACGACGGAGACGCCGTCGGGGAGGTGGCCGCTCGGGAAGCCGATCCAGTCGGCGGCCTTGACCAGACCCCAGGTGACGCGCTCGTGGTCGACCGACGCCGGGTGGCAGTAGGGGCCCTCCGTCGTGCAGGCCTTGCCGGCCGCGTCGACGAGGTTCTGGCCCGGCAGCACCGAGTTGATCGTGCCGAAGATCTTGTCGGCGAACCACGAGATCACGTAGCCGAAGATCAGCGCGAGGAAGACCGCGATCCGCGCCCAGAAACCCGGGAAGAGCACCGCGGCGAAGACCAGGAAGGTCGCCGTCAGCAGCGCCACCCACTGGTCCTGGGGCCAGTAGATGCCGGCCACCACAGGCGCGAGGTTGAAGCCGATCAGCATCACGACCGCACCGGTCACGGCCGGCGGCAGCACCTTGTGGATCACGCCGCTGCCGGAGAAGTGGACCAGCACGCCGACCAGCGCCAGCACGATGCCGGCGACCATGATCGAGCCGGTGACGTCGGCGGAGTCGCCGCCCTGGGCCCGGATGGCCGCGACACCGGCGACGAACGAGGCGCTGGTGCCGAGGTAGCTCGGGACCCGGTTCGCGCAGATGAGCAGGAACATGATCGTGCAGATCCCGGAGAACATGATCGCCAGGTTGGGGTCCAGCCCCATGATCAGCGGGAACACGAACGTGGCGCCGAACATGGCGACCACGTGCTGGGCGCCAAGACCCACGGTCTTGCCCCACGGGAGGCGCTGGCGTGGGCCGACGGCCTCGCCCGGCGCGGGATCGACTACATCCCACTTGAACATCGACATGGACGTGCACCCTTTCGCTGTGTGACCTGCCCCGAGTAGCCACAAACTAGTGATCCACATGACACACCCACGACGGCGACAGATGCCGAAGGAACACCGATTCCGCTGGCACCTGTTGTGGGCGCGCCCCGGTCGTGCTCGCGCCGTTACCCGGGCGTGATCAGCCCGCGATCTCCAGGACCCGGAGCGCCACCGCCACGTCGAGCCGGAGGTGGGGGTCGGAGGACAGCGGGCCGAGCAGCCGCTCCAGCTTGGAGACCCGGTAGCGCATGGTGTTGTAGTGGAAGAACTGCAGCCGGGCCGCCTCGGCGACGTTGAAGTTGGTGTCGAGCAGGACCTGCAGCGTCTCCCGGAGGTCCGCGGCCTCCGACGTGGACTCGGCCAGCGGCCCCAGGACGTCCCGGGTGAACGCGCGCAGCTCCGCGGTGTCGGGCACCAGTGCGATCAGCCGGTGCAGGCCGAGCTGGTCGAAGAACGTCGTCGACCCTCCCCCGGCCACCCGACGTCCGACCTCCACCGCCCGGCGCGCCTGCGCATAGGCCTCCGGCAGCTCGTCGAGTGAGTGCGCCACCCGGCTGACACCCACCGAGAAGGGCCGACGCCCGCCGCCCCTGTCGCCGGTCACCGCGGTCACGGCCCGTCGTACGACGTCGTGCCCGGCGACGGGTTCGGCGTCACCATCGGCGAGCGGCAGCAGGGCCACGACCTCGGAGGTGAAGTCGACGCACGGGATGGCGGGGTCGATGCCGCGGCTGACCTGGCGCCAGGCGGCCGAGAACCGCTCCTGCCACTGCCGCCGCTGCATCCGCGAGGGAGGCTGCTCGTCCGGACCGTGCGGGTCGATCTCCGCCGTCACCACCACGACCGGGCGACGCAGGTCCCAGCCGAAGGTGTCCGCGTGCTCCGCGACGTAGTCCGCGTCGCCGGCGCGGCGCAGCAGCAGGTCGCGCAGGAAGTCACCCTGGTACTTGTTCTCGACGGCGGTGATCGCCTCCTCGCGGGTGAGCAGCAGCGCGGCCACCGCGGCGGCCCGCTCCAGGGCGTGCACGTCGTCGGAGGAGACCGGCCCGTCGGCGCGCAGGCAGACCAGGCGGGCCAGGTCGGTGCCGCCTGCGGCGACCCGCAGCCCGCACACCTCGCCGGCGCCGACGGGCGCGGCCTCCCCGATCCGCTCGATCCGCAGCCGCCCGGTCGGGTCCAGCAGGGCGTGCCGCTCCAGCAGCTCGCGGTCGGACGCCGTGAGCGCGGCGGCCCGCTCCCGGCCGTCGGTGGAGCTGAACAGCACCCCGACGTCGAGGACGCGCGCCACCTCGGCGGCGATCCCGTCGAGGTTGCCACCCTCCAGGACGATCTGGGTCAGCCCCGTGTGCAGCGCGTCCACCCGCGCCAGGGCGATCGCGGCCCGGTCCTCGGGCACCCCGACCCCGGTCCCGTTCCCGTGCTCACCGGTTATCAACGTTTGCACTCCTCCTGCGGGATCGTTGGCACAACCTCACATCGGCAAACCGTAACCGTGCCGACTAGCGTCGGGAAACGTGATCCCCCACTCCGTCGCGGCCAGCGCCCCGCCGCGTGTGCGGGAGCGACTGCGCAGCGCCCCCGACGGAGCCCGCACGGTGGTCCACCGCGGCCGGCACGCGCTCTACCTCGACCTCGACGGCTGGTGCCTCGGCGTGGTCGGCCGCGCCGCCGCCCAGGTCCCCTGCGCCCTGCGGCTCGGCTCCGACGACCTGGCCGCGCTCGACGGGGGGACCGGCGTCGGTCCGGGCCGGCGTCCTGCACGTCGACGGCACCCCCCTGGTGGTGGGCCGCGTCGTCGACGCCCACGTCCCCCGCCTGGACCTGCCCACGCCGCGACCCGGCAGCCACACCGCCACCCGGGCCGCCGTGCCGCCGGCGGTCGCCGGTCTCGCCGAGGCGGTCGGACTGGTCGGCAGCCGCAGGCTCGAACCCGCCGACGTCGCCCGGCTGGTGGGGCGCGGCGACGGCCTGACCCCGCTCGGCGACGACGTGCTCTGCGGCTGGCTGGCCCTGCACCGCGCCGCCGGACGCGCCACCCCCGCCGTCGACGACGCCGTCCGCTCACTGCTGTCCCGCACCACCCTGCTGTCCGCCACCCTGCTGGAGTGCGCCCTGGACGGCGAGGTGCTGCCGGAGTTCGCGGCCTACGTGGCCGCGATCGACACCCCTCACGAACCCGACCTGGCCGCGGCACTCGCCGCAGTCGGCCACACCTCCGGCGCGGGCCTGCTGTACGGCGCGTTGCTGGCCCGGGCCGAGCTCCACCACACGAACGGAGTCGCTGCATGACCGACCTGACCCACGTCGAGCTGCGAGCCGGCGCCTACGCCGACTCGGTGACGCTGCTCCAGGTGAGCCGCACCGTCCAGGGCATCGAGGGGGTGAGCGCCGCCCAGGTGGCGATGGCCACCGCCCTGAACGTCGAGGTGCTGACCCAGATGGGCTTCGAGGTCCCCGCCGACGCCGACGCCAACGCGATGGTCGTCGCGCTCCGCCTCGACGACGAGACCACGCTCGAGCGAGCCCTCGCCGGGGTTGACCAGGCCCTGCGCGACGCCAGCCGTCGCGACACCGGCCCCAGCGAGCTGGCCCCGCCGCGGACCACCGCCGCCGCCCTGCGTGCCAGCACCGACGGCATCGCCCTGGTCTCCGTGCCGGGCGCGAGCGCGCTCGTCGAGGCGATGGACGCCCTCGACGCCGGCCGGGACGTGATGGTCTTCAGCGACAACGTGCCGCTCGAGCAGGAGCTGGCGCTCAAGCGCACCGCCACCGAGCGGGGCCTGCTCGTCATGGGCCCCGACTGCGGCACCGCGGTCGTCGGCGGGCTGGGGCTCGGCTTCGCCAACACGGTCGCGCCCGGGCCGGTCGGCATCGTCGCCGCCTCGGGCACCGGGTGCCAGCAGCTGCTGGCGCTGCTCGACCACGCCGGGGTGGGCGTCACCTCCGCGCTCGGCGTCGGGGGCCGCGACCTCTCCGCAGACGTCCGCGGGCTGTCGACGCGCGAGGCGATGCGGCGCCTGGACGCCGACCCGGCCGTCGAGCTCGTCGTGGTGGTGTCCAAGCCCCCGGCCGACGACGTCGCCGCCGAGCTCCGCGAGTACGCCGCCACGCTGGCCACGCCGGTCGAGTTCGCGCTGCTCGGGTCCGGCCGGCCCGACCTGACCGCGGCCGCCGGGGCCGTGCTGCGGCGCCTGGGCCACGACGTACCGACCTGGCCGGTGCACGGCGAGGCCGCGCCGGCGGAGTCCGGCACCGCGCTGCGGGGCCTGTTCGTGGGCGGCACGCTGTGCGACGAGGCGATGCTGATCGCGTCGGACGCGCTCGACCCGGCGCAGGGAGGGGTGCACAGCAACATCCCGCTCTCCCCCGACCTCGCCCTCGGCCCGGACCTCGCGGCGCCGGCGCAGGGCGCCGGCCACACCATGGTGGACTTCGGCGACGACGCGCTCACCGCCGGTCGCGCCCACCCGATGATCGACCCGACGCTGCGCCTCGAGCACCTCGCCCGGGTGGCCGCCGACGAGCGCACCGCCGTCGTGCTCCTCGACGTCGTGCTCGGCCACGGGTCCGAGGCCGACCCCGCAGCCGCGCTGGCACCCGCGATCGCCGCGGTCCGCCAGCCGGTGGTGGTCGCGGTGGTCGGCACCGACGCCGACCCGCAGGGCCTGGAGCGCCAGGTCCGCACCCTCGTGGGCGCCGGCGCCGAGGTGCACATGTCCAACGCCGGCGCCACCCGCCGCGCGATCGAGCTCCTCCCCGACACCCGAAAGGGCCTGTGATGACCACCCCCACCCACGTGGTGTCCGCCGGCGCCGACCTCTTCGCCGACGCCGTGGCCGAGCAGGCCGTCGACGTCAGCCGGGTCGACTGGCGCCCGCCGATGCCCGGCACCGAGTCCGACCTGGCCGTCGTCGCGGCCGACCCGCTGCGCCGGGACGCCAACGAGCGCGCCCTGGCCGCGATGCTGGGCGTGACCGCCCACCTGGTCGACGTCGCCCCGGCCTCGGAGGTGCTCGGGCTGGAGAAGGGGCAGTTCCTGCACGCCGGCCCTCCGATCGCCTGGGACCGCGCGTCCGGCCCGCTGCGGGGCGCCCTGATGGGCGGCGCCGTCCTCGAGGGACTCGTCGAGGACCCCGAGGACGCGGTCGCGCTCTTCGAGCAGGGCAGCAGCGTGTCGCTGGAGCCGTGCCACCACCGCCGGGCCGTCGGCCCGATGGCGGGTGTCGTGACGCCGAGCATGTGGATGTTCGTCCTCGAGGACCTCGCCACCGGGGCACGCACCCACTGCTCGCTCAACGAGGGGCTCGGCAAGGTGCTGCGGTACGGCGCCTACGGGCCCGAGGTGCTCACCCGGCTGCGCTGGATGCGGGACGTGCTCGGCCCGCTGCTGCAGCGCGCCGTCCGGTCCACGGTCGACTCGGCGGGCCCGGTCGACGTGACCGGCATCCTCACCCAGATGCTGCAGATGGGCGACGAGGCCCACAACCGCAACCGGGCCGGCACCCTGATGCTGCTGCGCGACCTCGCCCCGGCGATGGTCGACAGCGGCGCCGACTCCGGGTTCACGGGCAGCGACGTGGCCGAGTCGCTGCGCTTCGTGGGCGGCAACGACCACTTCTTCCTGAACCTCGCGATGCCTGCCTGCAAGCTGGCGCTCGACGCGGCCCGCGGCATCGAGGGCTCGACGATGGTGGTCGCGATGGCCCGCAACGGCACCGACTTCGGCGTCCAGGTCGCCGGCACCGGAGACGAGTGGTTCACCGGTCCCGCGCAGCTCGCCGACGGCCTCTTCCTCGGTGACTACGGCCCGGACGACGCCAATCCCGACATCGGCGACTCGGCCATCACCGAGACCGCCGGCATCGGCGGCTTCGCGATGGCGACGGCGCCGGCGATCGTGCGGCTCGTCGGTGGCTCGGTTCCCGACGCGCTGGCCACCACGCGACGGATGCACGAGATCACGCTGGGCGAGAACCCGCGCTGGTCGGTCCCGGTCCTGGAGTTCCAGGGGGTCCCCAGCGGCATCGACGTGAGCCGGGTCTGCCGGACCGGCATCCTGCCCCAGATCAACACGGGCATGGCCGGCAAGCAGGCCGGGGTCGGCCAGGTCGGCGCCGGGCTGGTCACGCCGCCCGCCGAGATCTTCCCGAAGGCGCTCGCCGCGCTGGCCGAGCGCACCCGCGCCCGGGGCTGAGGCCGCGCGGGCGGCCGGGACGTCATCCGTCCTGGCTGCCCGGGCCGCCGGGTCGTACGACGCCCGCCGGGGACCAGAAGGCGCGTCTGATGTCGACGTTCCCGGTGGGGCGCAACGGCGTGCCCTCCTCCAGGTAGCGCTGGCGCGCCTCGCCCTGGTGGCTCGGCGGCAGCGACCCGTCGGCGCGCACGACCCGCCACCAGGGCACCGGTCCGCCGTACGACGCCATGACCGAGCCGACCTGCCGTGGGCCGCCTCCCCCGAGCCGGGCACCGACCACCTCGGCGACGGCGCCGTACGTCGTGACCCGGCCACGCGGGACCTGCTCCACGCAGGACAGCACCAGCTCGGCGTACTCCTCCGGGTCGATGCGGGCCATCACTCCTCCTCACGGTTGAGCGCAGCCGTGCCCACGACGACGGCGACCAGCGCCGCCGCGAGACCGACCACCCAGATCCCCGGGGCCTCGGAGCGGCCGCGGAGCAGGACCGCGGCCACCCAGGCCGCCGGCGCCAGCACGTACGCCGCCCCGCCGCGCACCAGCCAGCGCCGCATGGTCGCCGGGTCGACGCCGAGGGCGTCGGGACCGTAACCCGCCACCAGGGCCGCCACGTGCGAGGCCACCAGGGCCGCCGCCGCGAGGATCGCCCACGCGTGCGGCCCGTCCCGGAAGGCGACGCCCCACCAGATGATGACCGCAGCCATGGCGACCGTGCCGATGGGCGACTCGGGCAGCCGCGCATGGGCCAGCGACAGCAGGGCCACCAGGATCACCAGCCACGGGCGCGGGGGCACTCCCGCCGGGGCGGTGGCGAGCAGGGCGACCACCGGCCCGAGCGCGGCCACCACGCGCAGCCCCCACTGCCCGGGGGTCCAGTCGCGGATCATCGGGTGCGCACCTGGGGCAGCTGGGCGCGGCGCGCGAGCCGGCGCAGGACGTCGTCGAGGGTGCCCGGCCCCCGCCAGGCGACCACCGGGCAACCGAGGGCGGCCAGCCGCGCCAGCACCTCGCGTCGCTCCAGGAGCCGCATCCGCCAGGCCAGCCCGGCGACCAGGGGGTCGGTGCCCTCGACGACCGCAGGGGTCACCTCGGTCGGCAGGGTGTCGACGACCAGCACCGGCAGCCCGCGCCGCACCAGCGTCGCGGTGAGCGTGGCCATCGCCTCCGAGAGCATCGGTGACAGGACGATGACCACGGTGCCGGCCGTCACGCCGAGCTGGAGCTGGTCGCCCCGGAGGTCGTGCGGCTGCCCGACCCGCATCGCGGCGAGCCGGCCGAGGATCAGCTGGAGGTGGCGCCCGCCGGCGCCGTACCGCACCGTCTCCCCGCCGCTGCCGACCACCCGGAGGGAGACCCGGTCGCCGCGGCGGACGTGGTGCTCGGCCAGGGCGGCCGTCGCCCGGGCCGTCACGTCCAGGCTGCTCGCCGCCCCGTCGATGCCTCCCGAGCGTCCGTGGTCGGCCAGCGCGTCGACCACCAGCAGGACCGCGGAGTCCTCCTCGCCCCGGGTGCTGACGACGTGCAGCGTGTCGGTGCGCAGCGAGACGCGCCAGTGGATTCGTCGCAGTCGGTCGCCGGAGTGGAACGGCCGGATCGAGGCGAACTCCGTGCCGTCACCGGGCCGCCGCGAGCGATGTGCCCCGACCAGGCCCAGCGGTTGTGGCGCCTCGGCCCGCGAGTCGAACTCCGCCCGCACGGGCAGCACCTGCAGCTGGTTGCCGACCATCCTCGCCGGGCCCCACCGGTAGCCCGCCCAGGCGCTGGTGAGTGCCACGTTGTCCTCGCCGAGCAGGTGGCGCCCCCAGCGCCGGGGACTCGCCTCCAGAACCGGCAGCTCGCCCTCGGGCCCGACCAGCCGGCCGATCCTCCCGGACGCCGGGTGCAGGGCGACGTGCGGCAGCGTGGAGGCGACGCGGGTGACGTGCTCGATCCCGGAGGCGTCCGAGACGTGCAGCCGGAGGCGGGTCCCCTGTCCCTCGTGCAGCACGGCGTGGTCCAGCTCGGTCCACGCGCGAGGAGTCTGGCGGGCCGGTGCAGCAGCCCCAGCGCGCCCAGCAGCAGGAACGGCGCGGTCAGCACCATCACCGCGGGCTCGCCGAAGAGCACGGCGGTGGCCACGCCGAGAGCACCCAGCGCGGCCGCCCGGCTCAGGGCCGCTGTGGTCCGCCAGCCCGTCATCCGTGTGCTGCATCCTCGAGCGTGCCGGGCGTGGCGACGGTGCGGAGCACCTCGTCGACCACACGACGGCCGCTGGCCTCGGTCATCCACAGCTCGGGGCGCACCGTGATGCGGTGCGCCAGCACCGGGCGCGCCACGGCCTTCACGTCCTCGGGGACGACGTAGTCACGGCCCCGCAGGACGGCGAACGCGCGCGCGGTCAGCACGAGCGCGAGGGAGCCGCGCGGCGAGGACCCGGTGAGCACGTCGCCGTGCTCCCGGGTCGCGGCGGCGAGGTCCACGCAGTAGCGGCCGACGCTCGGGTCCACCTGGACGGTCTCGGTCGCGGCCTGGATCTCCAGCAGCCCGGCGGCGTCGGTGATCCGGTCCAGCACGATCTCCTCACGGCGGCGTTCGAGGCGTCGGGCCAGGACGTCGTACTCCTCCGACGACGTCGGGTAGCCGAAGCTCACCCGCAGCAGGAACCGGTCGAGCTGGGCCTCGGGCAGCGGGTAGGTGCCTTCGTACTCGATCGGGTTCGCGGTGGCGAGCACGTGGAAGGGCTCGGGGAGCGGGAAGGTCTCGCCCTCGACGGTCACCTGGTGCTCCTGCATCGCCTCGAGGAGCGCCGACTGCGTCTTGGGTGGCGTGCGGTTGATCTCGTCGGCCAGGAGGAGACCGGTGAAGAGCGGGCCCCGGCGGAACTCGAACTCCCCGCGGCGCTGGTCGTAGAGGAAGGACCCGGTCAGGTCCGCCGGCAGCAGGTCCGGGGTGAACTGGGCGCGCCGGAAGTCGAGGCCCAGCGCCTGCGCGAACGAGCGGGCCGCCAGCGTCTTGCCGAGGCCCGGGAAGTCCTCGAGCAGCACGTGCCCCTTGGCCAGGACCGCCGCGAGCACCAGGGTCAGCGCCTCGCGCTTGCCGACCACGGCGCGCTCGACCTCGTCCAGCACCTGCCCCGCCAGCCGGGACGCCTCGGCCACTCTCTCGTTCTTCACCGCTCCTCGATCCTCCTCAGGTAGTCGTCGATCTGTGCCGGTGTCATCCGCCGCGGCGGGCCGGCGAGCTCGTCGGCCAGCCGGCCGTCGGAGAGCGCCACCAACCGGTCGCGGAGCCCGGCGTCGACGGTCCGCGCGGTCAGGTGGTCCTCGAGCAGGCGGACGTGCGCGGCCAGCCGCGGGTCCGAGCCGGGGGGCACCGGGGAACGCACCGGCTGCCCGGGCCAGAGCGGCCCGGAGTCGCTCAGGCTCAGGCTGAGGAGGCCGACCGCCGCGACGCACACACCCACGAGCAGCGCCAGCCGCAACGCGTTCGGGGCGAAGTCGACCGCGGTGAACACCACCTCGAGCACGGCGTAGAGCAGCAGCCCCGCCACGGCCAGCCACCCCCAGCGACGCCAGGACACCTTCACGCGCCCACCCCCGCCCGGCCGGACAGGCCGGCGTGCAGGGCGTCCAGCGCCTCGAGCGCGACCGCACGGTCCGCCTCGTCGAGCGGGTGGTCGGAGAAGCGCGCCTCCCGGTAGAGCGCCGCCAGCCTCGCCACCAGCGCGGAGTCGGCGTCGACCAGGTCGAGCACCCGCAGGGTGAACTCCGCGGAGGTCTCCCAGGGGTGGCGGACGACCCCGGCCGCGGCCGCCTGCTCCTCGAAGCGGTGCCAGCACTCCACGACGGCGTTGCGTGGCGACCCCTCGAGCAGCAGCACGCGCTGGTACGCGGCGTCCCGGACGATCTCCTCCGCCACTCGGCGCGGGGTCTCGAGCACGTCGAACGCCACCTCCTCCGGCGGGGGTGGCGGCCGGTCCCGGTCGACCCAGCGCTGCCACAGCCACCGGGCCATCAGCACCAGGCCGATGATGGCGCCGAGGGCAAGAGCCACCGCGAGGACGGCGAGGACGGCGCGGACCACCGCGTTGTCACCGCCGGGGCCTGGGGGCTCCGGTCGCGGCTGCGGGCTCCTGGTGGCGGTCGCCGTGCCGCTGGGGGTCGGGCTCGGGGTCGGCGAGACGAAGACCCGGTGCGTCGCCGGCCCGTCGCCGGTGAGCACCCCGCCCGGGCCGATCGAGGACGCCCAGGTGACCAGCAGGGCCATCAGCACGACGGCGGCCGCGACCGCCGCGACGGCGGTCGCCGACGCTCGTCCTGCCCCCATGCGGCAGAACCTATCCCGAGCGTCCCCCGCTGTCGGTCACATCCCGGTCACGACGGACGTGCGGCCGGGGGCGCGGTGGACACCCGGTGGAACAGCGACTGCCCCGTCCGGCGATCCGGACGGGGCAGTCGTGCTGCAGTCAGAGGCAGTTCCCGAGAGGCCTGTGACTCGCTCCCTCGCTGGGTCGAGGTCAGCGGCCGGTGGGGATCACAGGAGCGGCGAGAAGGGCTCGGTGCCGTTCGACCAGCTGCAGGCCGGAGATCCCGGAGTGCTGCTGCGCGAAGGCGAGCTCCTTGGCGAGGTCACCGACCCCGTTCGAACCGGCGAGCGGGGCGATCGCCACCGTCGAGAGGACGCCGAGCGCCTTCCCGTCGGCGGACATGAAGCCCGAGCCGGAGTCACCCGGGATGCCGGGCGTGACCGTGTAGACCGGGTGCGACCAGCCGCCGTCGGCCGGGTCGTCGCCCACGCTGGCGCCCTCGTGCGGCGAGAGGGTGGAGACGCCGCCGCGCAGGCTGGAGTTGCCGTAGGTGTAGATGTCGTCGCCGGCGGCGGTGCCGTCGGTGTCGATCCCGGTCGGGCCGCCCCAGAAGGGCACCGACGGGTTGACCTTGCCGACGTCCGCGGCGTCGACCTGGACCAGGGCCAGGTCGTTGTAGGCGCAGGTGTTCGCGTCGGTGGTGCCGAGCTCCTTCTCGGTCAGCCACGACGAGTACACCAAGGTGCCCGAGCCCACCTGGGTGCCCTCGTCGACCACGCTGCCGCCTTCGTTGAAGGTCACCTTGGTGCCCAGGGGCAGCGAGTCGGTCTGGCAGCCATCCGTGTCCGTGGAGGAGCCGGTACCCGCGCAGTGCGCGGCGTAGCCGACGTACACGTTGGCCGAGGAATCGGTGTAGACGAAGTTCGCGGTGCACTGGGCGCCGTCGGTGTACATCATCGTGCCCGGATGGATCTGGGCGGTGCCGGCCGGCGCCCACGCGGCGTCGGCGGACACCGCGGCGGCGGGGGCGGAGGTGGCCAGGGCCGTGCCGAGCACGGCGCTGCTGACCGCGGCCAGTGCGCCGGTGGCCCAGCGGGCGGACGTCGACGGTGCGAGCTTCATCGGGGTGTTCCCTCCCTGCATGACGGTGCCGGCGGGGCGCCGGCATCGGAGTCGTGACAGGTCAACGAGGGACCACCCGACCGCGTTACGGCCGACTAGTCAATTGGTACTAGTCAATTTGGGCTATGCCGCAGCCCTCCGGACGTCCGCCCCCGCGCTCGCGTCCGCGTCAGTACGACGGCTGGGTGGGGTCGATCTGGTTGACCCAGGCCACGACGCCACCACCGACGTGCACGGCGTCGGAGTAGCCCGCCCCCTTGAGCACCGCCAGCGCCTCGGCGGACCGGACGCCGCTCTTGCAGTGCAGGACGATCGGCTTGTCGGAGGGGAGCTCGCCGAGGGCCTGGCCGTTGAGGAAGTCGCCCTTCGGGATCAGCACCGACCCGGGGATCTTGTTGATCTCGTACTCGTTGGGCTCGCGGACGTCGACGAGCACGAAGTCGCGCTCGCCGTTCTCCCGCTCCTTGAGCATGTGCTCGAGCTGGGTGACCGAGATCGTCGAGCCGGCGGCCGCGTCGGCGGCGTCGTCGGAGATCGCGCCGCAGAAGGTCTCGTAGTCGATCAGCCCGGTGACCGTCGGGTTCTCGCCGCACAGCGCGCAGTTGGGGTCCTTGCGCACCTTGAGCTTGCGGTACTCCATCTCGAGGGCGTCGTAGATCATCAGCTTGCCGACCAGCGGCTCGCCGATCCCGGTCAGCAGCTTGATCGCCTCGTTGACCTGGATCGAGCCGATGCTGGCGCACAGCACGCCCAGCACGCCGCCCTCGGCGCAGGAGGGGACCATGCCCGGCGGCGGGGGCTCGGGGTAGAGGCAGCGGTAGCAGGGCGCCTCGGCGCTCTCGCCCGACTCCAGCTCGGCGTGCGGCCAGAAGACCGACGCCTGGCCGTCGAACCGGTAGATGGAGCCCCAGACGTAGGGGATCTTCAGGAAGTACGCCGCGTCGTTGACCATGTAGCGCGTGGCGAAGTTGTCGGTGCCGTCGACGATCAGGTCGTAGCCCTCGAAGATGCCCATCACGTTGTCGTTGTCGAGGCGCTCGTTGTGCACCACGACCTCGACGTAGGGGTTGGTCTCCTTGATGGAGTCGCGGGCCGACTCCGCCTTCGGGCGCCCGATGTCGGACTGGCCGTGGATGATCTGGCGCTGCAGGTTGGACTCGTCGACCTCGTCGAACTCCGCGATGCCGATGGTGCCGACGCCCGCCGCGGCCAGGTAGAGCAGCGCAGGGCTGCCGAGTCCACCGGCGCCGATCACCAGCACCTTGGCGTTCTTCAGCCGCTTCTGACCGGTCATCCCGACGTCGGGGATGATCAGGTGCCGGCTGTAGCGGCGTACCTCGTCGATGGTGAGCTCGGCGGCCGGCTCCACGAGCGGGGGAAAGGACACAGCACGCTCCTCGTACTTCTTCGTCGGTGTCTCGGTGACTGCTGGGGACAACACCAGCGACACCTGCCATGTTCCCGCCCGACGTGGGCCTGCCCCGGCGCGTCCCGTCATCCGGACGACGCCGACCGGCGGGTAGGCTGCGACTCCGCGGGTAACGCCCGCACCGATCCCGAGGCCGAGGAGCATGAGTTGAGCGCTGGGCAGTACGACACAGCCGCCTCCCGCCCGCGGGGTAGCCGGATGCCCCGCCGCGAGCGCCGCGCCCAGCTGCTGGAGTCCGCGCTCGAGGTGTTCGTGGCGCAGGGCTACCACGCAGCCGCGATGGACGACATCGCCGACCGTGCCGGTGTCTCCAAGCCGGTGCTCTACCAGCACTTCCCCGGCAAGCTGGACCTCTACCTCGCGCTGCTCGACGCCTCGTGCGACACGATCATCGACAACTGCCGTGCGGCGCTCGAGTCCACCCACGACAACAAGCTGCGGGTCGCGGCCACGATGGACGCGTTCTTCGAGTACGTCGCCGGCGACACCGGTGCGTTCCGCCTCGTCTTCGAGTCCGACCTGACCAGCGAGCCTGCCGTCCGCGAGCAGGTCGACCGGGTCACCACCGAGTGCGCGTCGATGATCGCCCACGTCATCCACGACGACACCGGGCTGCCGGACACCGCGTCCCGGCTGCTGGCCGTGTCGCTGGTGGGAATGGCCCAGGTCAGCGCCCGGTTCTGGCTCTCGGAGGCGGGCGGCATCAACAAGGCCGACGCCGCCGCCCTGGTGGCCGGGCTCGCCTGGCGCGGCATTCGCGGCTACCCGCTGACCGATGACCACTGAACACCCCCCGAACCACACCACAGCTGACACCCCAGGAGGACCCGTGGAGGTCAAGATCGGCGTCCAGCACGCCCCCCGAGAGCTCGTCGTCGACACCGCCGAGACCACCGAGAACGTCGAGAAGATCGTCGCGGAGGCGGTGGCCTCCGGTGGCGTCCTCACCCTCACCGACAGCAAGCACCGCAAGGTGATGGTGCCCGCCTCGAAGCTGGCGTACGTGGAGATCGGCGGCGGCGTCGCGGGTCAGGTCGGCTTCCGAAGCTGACCCTTCGGGAGGAGGATGGTCGCATGGACGTCTCGACCATCCTCTTCTACCTGATCGTCGGCACCGTCGTGGGGCTGCTCGGCAAGTTCTTCGCGCCCGGCGACAAGGACAACATCCCGCTGTGGCTGACCATCGTCTGCGGCATCGGCGGCATGGTGATCGGCGACGTGATCTACCGCGCGTTCGGAGGCAACGGGTCGCGCGGCCTGGACTGGACCCAGGGCATCGTCACCGTCCTGACCGCGATGGTGCTGGTCATGATCGCCTCCGGGCTGACCGGGCGTAGCCGGGTGCCCTAGGAGTCGAGGCCGAGCTCGGCCATCCGCTGGGCGTGCCGCTCGGTGAGCCGGGTGAACATCCGGCTGATCGCGGCGAGGTCGAGCCCCGGGCGGTCGACGCCGCCGGCCAGCAGCGCCGACAGCGCGTCCCGCTCGGCCGCGACCCGCTGTGCCTGGGTCAGGGCCTCCCCCATCAGCCGGCGCCCCCACAGGGCCAGCCGTCCACCGAGGCGGGGGTCGGCCGCGATCGCGGAGCGCACCCGGTCGACCACGAAGCGCGAGTGGCCGCTGTCCTCCAGCGAGGCCAGGATCAGGTCCCGGGTGCCGGTGTCGAGGTACGCCGCGATCTCGCGGTAGAAGTCGTTGGCGAGGCTGTCGCCGACGAAGGCCTTGATCAGTCCCTCGAACCAGTCCGAGGGCGCGGTGTGCTCGTGGAAAAGGTCGATCGCCGAGCGGAACGGCGCCATCGCGGCGTACGGGTCCGCACCCAGCTCGGAGAGCCGGTCCAGCAGCGGCCCGACGTGCCCGAACTCCGCGGTCGCCATCGCGCCGATCGCCACCTTGTCCTCCAGCGAGGGCGCGAGCTTGCCGTCCTCGGAGAGCCGCTCGAACGCCGAGATCTCGCCGTACGCGATCGCCCCCAGCAGGTCGACCACGGCCTCGCGGTAGGCCGGGTCCTGGAAGGCCAGCGGGCCGTCGACGCCGGCGTCCGGCGCGGCACCGGTCGTCGTCGTGTCGCCGGGCAATTCAGTCATGGCCGCACCCTACCGATACAGTGACAGTGATCGAGTGTCGCGCCCGCCCCGTGCGGATGCGACCCGCGACCGGCGAGACGGACCCGCTCCGACGCCCGATTCGATGCCCGAAGCGATGACACGGTGTCAATGATGATGGCCCGCGAGTGGACGCCTCGCAGCATGTGCGCGGCTGACGCCGTCGAGAGTCCCCTGCCCCGCTTGGGCGCAGGTCCGATGAGTCCGCCGCACCCGACCGACTCCATCGGCCCCACCGAGGGCTGACTCACGAAAGCGACAGACCACTGACCACGTTCCGAGAGCTCGGGGTGCTCCCCGAGATTTGTGACGCGCTCGAGCGCGCCGGCATCACCACCCCCTTCGCCATCCAGGAGATGACCCTGTCGGTCGCCCTGCTGGGCACCGACCTGATCGGCCAGGCCCGCACCGGCACCGGCAAGACCCTGGCCTTCGGCATCCCCGTCCTCCAGCGCAGCGTCGCCCCCAAGGACCCCGACTACGCCGAGATCCCGCAGGGCAAGCCGCAGGCCCTGATCGTGGCCCCGACCCGCGAGCTGGCGCTCCAGGTCTCCAGCGACCTGTCGCTGGCGAGCAAGGACCGCGGCCTGCGGGTCCTCACCGTGTACGGCGGCGTCGGCTACGACACCCAGCTGGACGCCCTCAAGGCGGGCGTCGACATCGTCGTGGGCACCCCCGGGCGCCTGATCGACCTGGCCAACCGCAGGGCGCTGGACATCTCCCACGTGCACGCGCTGGTCCTCGACGAGGCCGACGAGATGCTGGACCTCGGGTTCCTGCCCGACGTCGAGCGGATCTTGAAGATGACGCCCGAGACCCGGCAGACCATGCTGTTCTCGGCGACCATGCCGGCCGCGATCGTCGCCCTGGCCCGCACCCACATGCGGCACCCCATGAACATCCGTGCCGAGTCGTCGTACGAGAACGCCACCGTGCCCGCGACGGCGCAGTTCATCTACCAGGCCCACGACCTCGACAAGCCCGAGATCATCGGCCGCGTCCTGCAGGCCGAGGACGCCGGCAAGGTCATCGTCTTCACCCGCACCAAGCGCCAGTCGCAGCGGGTCGCCGACGACCTCGCCGAGCGCGGCTTCTCCGCCAGCCCCCTGCACGGCGACATGGCCCAGGTCGCGCGCGAGAAGGCGCTGACCAAGTTCCGCGAGGACAAGATCCGCGTCCTGGTCGCCACCGACGTCGCGGCCCGCGGGATCGACGTCGCGGGGGTCTCCCACGTCATCAACTACACCTGCCCCGAGGACGACAAGACCTACGTCCACCGGATCGGTCGCACCGGTCGCGCCGGCGCGACCGGCACCGCGATCACGTTCGTCGACTGGGCGGACCTGCACCGCTGGAAGATGATCAACAAGACCCTGGACCTGCCGTTCGACGAGCCGCAGGAGACCTACTCCACCTCCGAGCACCTCTTCCACGACCAGGGCATCGCGCCGGGTACGAAGGGTCGCATCGTCGACCCGGCCCCCGCTCCGTCCCGGTCCGAGCGGTCCGACCGCTCCGAGCGGTCCGAGCGCAGCAGCGGTGAGCGTCGCCCGCGCAACCGCAACCGCAGCCGCACGCGCAGCCGCGGTGGCGAGCCGGTCGCACCGGGATCGGAGCAGGCGTCGGGCCAGGGCTCGAAGCCGGCCGGAGGCGGCGACTCCGCAAGCGAGCCCTCGGGCGAGCAGCGCGCCAGCCGCAACCGTCGCCGCCGTCGCCGGTCCTCCGGCGGCTCAGGTGACTCCGGCGGCTCCTCGACCGCTCCCGCCGAGCAGTCCTGACGCCGACCCGTCGTCAATTGACGACGGGTCGGTCAGACGACGACGACGGTGGCGCCGAGGGGGGCGAACTTCCAGAGCGCGATCGCGTCGGTACGACGCTGGCGGATGCAGCCGTGGGACTGGGGCATCCCGAGCTCGGAGACCGACTGCACGAGCTTGCCGTGGTTGATCGGGATGTCGTGGAACCCGATCGCGGCGTTCGTGCCGTGCGCGAAGCGCACGAAGTACTTCATGGTCCCGGAGTCGTCGATCCCCCACGCCTGCTCGGAACGGGAGTAGACCCGGTAGGTGCCCTGGTGCAGGTTGTCGGTGACGCTGCCCGAGACCAGGTAGGTGCGCCTGACCTTGCCCTTCTCCCCCACCAGCCACACTCGCTGGCGCCCCTCGCTGAAGACCACCCGTCGGCCCTCACCGGAGCGCAGCGGCAGGGCGACGTCGAGGTTGTCACGGGTGCGGAACTCGAGCGCGTCGGCGCTGCCGAGGCCCGGCACCGGCGTGGCGTTGCGCCGGCCGGCGGGGCTGTGCTGCGGGGCCGTCGGCGGCGCGGTCGCCGGCCCGGTCGGGCCGCTGCGTGGCCGGCCGCGGCTGCTGGGCCGCGACCTGCTCGATCGCGGCCGGGGCCTTCGGCGTGCGGGTCGTGGCCGCCGACGGCAGCATCCCGGTGCCACCGAGCACGGCGACGGCGGTGATCGTCACCGACGTCCCCAGCGCGGCGATGCGCCCGTAGCGGGGGCGGACGGCCTGCTGGGCGTGTCGGCTCACGGCTCAACCCTTCTTCGACTTCGGAGAGGGAGTCTTGCGGGACGGCTTGGGGCGGGGCCGCTGCGCGCGGGTCACCAGGTTCGCCGCGACCTCGCGGTAGGCCTGCGCGCCCTTGTTCGAGCGGTTGGTGGCCAGGATCGAGCGGCCGGCCGCCGGCGCCTCCGCGAACTTGATGGTCTTGGGGATCGGCGGCTCGACGACCTCGAGGTCGTAGGTGTCCGAGATCGTCTCCAGCACCGTGCGCGCGTGGTTGGTCCGGCCGTCGTACAACGTCGGCAGCACCCCCCACACCTCGAGCTTGCGGTTGGTGAAGCGGCGTACGTCGTGGACGGTGTCGAGCAGCTGGCCGACGCCACGGTGGGAGAGCGTCTCGCACTGGAGCGGCACCAGCACCCCGGTCGCGGCGGTCAGCGCCGCCACGGTGAGGACGCCGAGCGAGGGCGGGCAGTCGAGGAGCACCCAGTCGTAGTGCTCGTCGCCGAGGTCCTCCTCGAGCGCCTCGATGGCGGACCTGATGACGTGCTCGCGCCCGGTCCGGGTGAGCAGGTCGGCCTCCGCACGCGCCAGCTCGATCGTGGCCGGCATCAGGTCGACGCCGTCCTCGGTCTCGATGATGACCTCGGTCGGGTCCAGCCCCTTGGTGAGCACGTGGTGGACCGACAGCTCGAGGTCCTCGGGGTCGATGCCCAGCGAGAACGTCAGGCACGCCTGGGGGTCGAGATCGACGAGCAGGACCCGGTGCCCCAGCTCCGCGAGGGCCGCCCCCAGGGAGGCGACCGTGGTCGTCTTGGCGACGCCACCCTTCTGGTTGGCGATCGCGAGTGTGGTGGTCACTGGGGCCCCCGGCGAAGCGTGAGCGCGGCGAGCGGTTCGTTGGGGTGATTCATCGAGCCATATCATGCCCGACGCCCTTGCCGAGATCGCGGCGACACCGGTTTGCTTGCGCCCATGTCTGAAATCGGTTCCACCCCGGGCACCGCCCTCGTCACCGGCGCGACAGCCGGCATCGGCCACTCGTTCGCCGTCCAGCTGGCCGCTCGTGGCCACGACCTCGTGCTCGTGGCCCGCGACCGGGAACGCCTCGACCAGGTCGCCGCCGACCTCCGCGCGTCGTACGACGTGCAGGTGGAGGTGCTGCCCGCGGACCTCACCGACCGGTCCTCGCTGGCCCTGGTGGAGGCCCGGGTCGCCGACCCCGACCGCCCGGTGGAGCTGCTGGTCAACAACGCCGGGTTCTCGTTCAAGAAGCGCTTCCTGGACAACCCCGTCGACGCGGAGAACGCGATGCTCGACGTGCTCGTGACCGCGGTGATGCGGCTCAGCCACGCCGCCCTGGGCGCGATGACCGAGCGCGGCCGCGGCGGGATCATCAACGTCTCCAGCGTCGCCGCGTTCCTGCCCCGCGGCACCTACAGCGCCGCGAAGGCCTGGGTGAACAGCTTCGGCGAGTGGGCCGCCGCGGAGTACCGCCCCCGGGGCGTGACCGTGATGACCCTCTGCCCGGGCTTCACGCGGACCGAGTTCCACGAGCGGATGGGCGTCAGCCGCGACTCCGCGCCGTCGTTCCTGTGGCTGGACGCCGACGACCTCGTGTCCCAGGCCCTGTCCGACTTCGACAAGCGCCGGGTCTACTCGATCCCGAGCGCCCGCTACAAGGCGATCGCCACCGCCGCGCGCCTGGTCCCCCACGGCCTGCTGCAGCGCTTCCAGGCGGTCGGACGGAAGTAGCCCGGTCCTCACCGGTGACCGGTGAACTGCACCACCTGCTGGAAGGTGGGACGGTTCTGCCAGTCGATCCGCCGTACGCCGACCACGCCGCCGGCGACCGAGACGATGTCGTCGCGCGACTTGTCGTAGGTGAGGTCCCGGACCGATGAGGCGTCCTGCGTCGCCAGCGCCGCCTGCACTGCCTCGTGCAGCGACCGGCGCAGCGTCGCCCGGCAGTGGGCCAGCGAGCCGCAGTAGCTGCGCGAGTAGGCGCCCCGCACCGGCTTGCCGAGGACGGTGCGCAGGTCCTTGTTCAGGTAGCCGTACCAGGAGATCCCGTTGAAGGCGGAGCCGATGTGTTCCCGTGGGTGGTCGTCGAGGGGCTCGGGGAGCAGGTCGACGTCGTCGCCGAGTCCGTGCCGCAGCGCGTCTCGGGGCAGTGCGAAACCGCAGTCGGGTGCGCACGAGGCGTCGGGGTCGTCGGGGTCCCACCAGGTGTCGAAGAGCGCGATGGCCGCCTGGTGGTCGTAGGCGCCGGTCCGCCGGCGGTCCACCCGGTGCGCGCCGTCGGCGACCCACCGGCGCATCAGCCCCACCGCCGCGGCGTCCTGCGGGTCGGTGGGCCTCCCGACCACCTTCAGCACCCAGGGCAGCACGTAGGCGCCGCGCAGGTCGACGGTGCCGGCGTCGATCATGGCGCCCACCAGGTCGGTCCGGGTGACCGGCTTCCCGGCCCGCAGCAGCGCCGTGATCCGGTCGCTGAGGGTCAGGCTCCGGTAGACCGGCCCGTCGCCCCAGACCTGCGAGGACGAGGCGAAACCGGGGGCGAGCTTGTTGTTCCAGTTGGCGAGGTACCCCTGCTCGGGGTTCATCACGTGCGGGTGCGCGGCGAAGGGCTCGAAGCCGTTCCAGTCGTACCTCCGGCTCCCCCATCGCGGCAGGTCGAGGTCGGTGCCCCGCGCTCGCCTCGGCAGCCGTGCCGAGCTGTAGTAGGCGATGTCCCGGTCGTCGACGTAGTACCAGTTGAACGCGTACTGGATGCCCGACGCGGCGCGCATGAAGTCGTGGGCGTCGTGGACCCGGGAGGGATCGTTGAGGTGGACGAACCCCAGCACCGAGTCCGCCTCGTGCATGTACGTCGAGCGCTGCCGGACCACGGCCACCGGCCGTCCCTTCACGGTGGTCCGCAGCCGCACGATGCCGTGGTCGGTGCGCAGCACCAGGAGCTTGACCTGCTTCGGGGTGTCCTGCGCGGCGAGCGTGGGGAAGCCGGTCTCGGTGTGCTCGTAGCGCACCATCGGCCGACACCGCCCGTCCGCGTCGACGTACGCCGCGGAGTCCACGCTCGGCGCGGTCCCGTCGGTGTTGCACAGCGGCTGCACCACGGTGTCGGTGATGTCGGTGTACGGCGAGGTGGCCGACCACGCGTAGTCCACGCCGCGGCCCAGCTCGACCACGAAGTTGGTGCCGGCGAAGGAGACCCCCCGGGCCGCGGTGTGCGGACCGCGCAGCTCCTCCTCCATCAGCAGCTGGGGCGCGTAGTAACCGGTCTGCGGCCCGAAGACCGCCGTCGGGTGACCGTGCGCCGAGTGCTCGGCATCGACGACGAGCGCGTTGCTCATCCCGACCAGCTCGCCCTGGAGCGCCCGTTGGAGGCTGCCCTGGACCTGGTGCGCCTCGAGGACCGGGTCCACGCCGTAGCGGGTCGCGGTCGAGCTCGCGCGTCCGTCGGTCGAGCCGTCGCCCTGGGGGTCGGTGGTGCTGGCGTTGCCCTGGTTGCCCGCCGCCCCCTGCGGCGGCGGGGAGAGCGAGCCGTCGGGGTTGACGATGGCACCGGTGCCGAGCTGGGTCGCGGTCGGGTGCAGGTCGGGCATCGCCACGCCGGGACGTCCGGGGTGCACCCGGTTGCCGGCTCCGCCGTAGGGCGCCCGCACCGGCGAGGTGACCGGCGCCTCCGGGTCGTTCTTCTCCCGCAGGTCCTGGTACATCCGCCGCCCCGCGCGCCCACCGAAGTCCTGCTGGAGCTGCCGGAGCCAGATGGCGTTGGTGTACTGCCCGCCCCCGCCGGTGCCGAAGATGCCGCCGACCAGCGAGGCGATGGAGACGATGTCGGCCCGGGTGTAGGGCTCCGGCGGCCGCTGGAGCGCGGCGTACTCCACCGGGCAGTGCTCGCCGTACCCGAGGCCGAGCGACCCGGGCAGCGGCACCGAGGCCGTGCTCGCCGGGCAGAGCACGTCCTGCTCGGCGTTGATCCCCTCGATGTAGGCGTCGAAGGCCCCCACCAGGCGCCTGGCCTCGGGCGAGCGCGCCGCAAGGTCGTCGATCTGGCGGTCCAGCTGGGCGGGCGTGTACGCCGCCACCTGGAGCTGCGCGGCGTCCTGGGCCACGTCGGCGTCGGTGGGGCCGACGAACTCGGCCATCGTGGCGGCGCCGGTGTGCCGCAGCACGTCGGTGAGGAACATCCGGGTCTCCATGACCGCGACCCCGGCCCCGTAGGCGACGTCGGCGTCGGTGCGGCCCGTGATGTGCGGGACGCCGTCGGAGTCCCACCGGATGGTCACCCCGCGCCGCGGCCGCTCGGTGCGCACCACGTCCTCGGGGTCGACCCCGAGCGAGCCGTCCTTGAAGTAGCGGGGCAGCTGGCCCCCGGTCAGCGCGGAAGGGTCGGCGGTGTTGAGCGCGTCGTACTTCTCCAGCTGGTCGGCGAAGTTGGCGGGCTGCTCCGGCGTCGCGGTGGTGAAGAAGGCCTGCGGCCCGGCCAGCCCGGAGAGCAGCGAGGAGGGGTCGTCCGCGGCACGGCCGGGGCCCAGGGCGGCCAGGGTCGCCGAGTCCACGTTTCCCGCGGAGCCGGGAGGGAGGATGTTCAGCACCGAGCCGTAGCGGTGCGGCCGATACCGGTCCCCCGAGCCGCCCGGGGAGATGGCCGCGTCGCTCGGCGGCCCGACCAGGGCGAGCGTGACGAGGGCGGAGCAGAGGACGGCCCAGAACCAGCGCATGGCTCCTGCTTCGCCGTCCCGACCCGATTTCCTCCCCCGCTCGCGGCAGGAACTCGCCGGCAGCCGGCGAAGAAGCCTGCATGGCAGCTCACCGACCCCGGTCCCGACGGCTCGCAGCCGCCGTCGTGGCCGCACTCGCCCTGGCCGTCCCCGGCACGGCCGCCTCCGCCGGGCCGACGGACGGCGCACCCGCCGTCCCCATCCCCCAGGACCCCGGCGCCACCAGCGTCAGGCCCTTCCTCGGCGCCCCGGCCGTCGCGAGTCCGGTCCGCGACGTGCGGTTCGCGCCGCGCCACCCGTTCATGGCCGACAACGGGCGCAGCAACCTCCACGACGACGCCTACCAGTCCGACGCGGGGGCGGCGCCCGGTCCGCTCGGGCGCTCCCCCGAGGTGACCTCGACGCTGTTCACCCAGGAGTGCGCGTCCGTGACGTTCGACTCCCGGGGTCGGCTGCTCACCGTCTGTGTGGGGCTCGCGACCGTCGACCTGCGGCTTCTCGACCCACGCACCCTGGACGTGCTGGCCGACTACCCGCTGCCGCCCCGTCCCGCGTCCTCGGCGTCGAGCCCCTTCACCGCCTTCGGCGGCGGCGGCTACTTCTACCTCGACCAGCACGACCGGGTCGTGGTGCCGACCTCGGACGGCCACATCCTGGTGATCGCCGAGACCGGCACCGCCGACGCACCCGCACTGACGCTGCACAGGGACTACGACGTGTCGGGCGACATCGGTGGCTCGGTGATCCTGTCGGCGCTGCCGGACTGGTCGGGCCGGATCTGGTTCGTCACCGGGTCCGGCGTCGTGGGCGTGGTCGACCGCGGCACCGGCAGGTCCCGGGCCCGGGAGCTGCCGCACGGCGAGGGCATCGGCAACTCCATGGCCGTCGACGAGACCGGCGGCGTCTTCGTCGTCTCGGACCGGGCGCTCTACCGCTTCGACGCCACCCGCACCGGCGCACCCGGGATCACCTGGCGGCGCACCTACGACGCGGGCGCCCGGCAGAAGCCGGGCCAGAGCCAGACCGGATCGGGCACCACGCCGACGATCGTGCGTCGGCACGGACACCGGTTCGTGGCGATCACCGACAACGCGGACCCTCGGATGCACGTCCTGGTGTTCCGGGCGGGCCGCCGGGGTCCGGGCGCCCGTCCGGTCTGCCGGACCCCCGTGTTCCGGCGCGGACACAGCGCCACCGACAACTCGCTGGTCGCCTTCGGCCGCTCGCTGGTGGTCGAGAACAACTACGGGTACACCGGCCCGGAGCAGAACCCGCCGTCGGGCGACCCGCAGCGCAACACCCCGACCACGGTGCCGGGCGTCACACGCGTCGTCGTGGACTACGAGCACGGCGGCTGCCACCACGCGTGGACCAACCATCACGTACGCGTCCCCACCAGCGTGAGCAAGGTGTCGGCCGCCACCGGCCTGCTCTACGTCTACGAGCACCCGGCGGCCGACGAGGTGCGGTACGTCTCGGGCGAGCCCGCCACCGGCCCCGAGGACCCCTGGTACCTCACCGCCCTCGACGCGCGGACCGGCCGGCGGGTCTGGTCGGTGCTGACCGGGGTGGGGCTCGGCTACAACAACAACTACGCGCCGATCACGTTCGGGCCGGACGGGACGGCGTACATCGGCGTGCTGGGAGGCCTGGTGGCGGTCCGCGACAAAACCTGACACCTCGTCACCTTTCGCGGGGTGTCTCGTTTCACACACGTGCCGAGCTCCCACGCCACGACCGACCTGGAGGAGTCCGACGAGGACCTCGTCGCCCTGGCCCGGGCCGGGGACGACCGCGCCCTGGAGCGGCTGCTGCTCCGCCACCGGGCCATGGTCCGGGCCCGGGCGCGGTCCCACTTCCTGGTCGGTGCGGACCAGGACGACCTGGTCCAGGAGGCCATGATCGGCCTCTACCTGGCGGTCCGGGCCTTCGACCCGCGGTGCGGCGCGAGCTTCCGGACCTTCGCGGACATGTGTGTCTCCCGGCAGGTCGTGACGGCGATCAGGAGCGCGACCCGCCGCAAGCACCGCCCGCTCAACGACTACGTGCCCCTGCACGGCCCGGCGCCGGCCGCGGCCGAGGGTGAGCGCACCCTCGCCGAGGTCTTGCCCGCACCCGCGCACAGCGACCCCGCCGAGCAGCTGGCCGGCCAGGAGCAGGTCCGCGCGCTGCGCGAGCACGTCGAACGCACGCTCTCCGAGCTCGAGGTGGAGGTGCTTCGACTGCACGTCGACGGCGTGGGCTACCGCGAGATCGCCCAGCGGCTGCAGCGCAGGGCCAAGTCGATCGACAACGCGCTCCAGCGGATCCGGCGCAAGGTGGCCGGCCACCTCGTCGAGCGGGAGCTCGAGATCGCCTAGGGAGAGTGCCCCTAGCCCTCGCCGGCGATGAACGCCCGGACCGCGTCGGCGACGAGCTGGACGGCGATGGCCGAGAGCAGCAGGCCGGCGATCCGCGTCACCAGCAGCACGCCGCTCTCGCGGATCACCCGCAGGATCGGCAGCGAGTAGCGCATCGCCACCCACAGGCAGACGTGCACCAGCACCACGCCCAGGGCGACGGCCGCGAAGTCCGGGAAGCCGTGCACCCGACGGGAGAACAGCATGGTGGCCACGATCGCGCCGGGGCCGGCCAGCAGCGGCGTCCCGAGCGGCACCAGGGCGACGTTCGTCCCGACCGCGGCCGTCGGCTCCTGCTCGTTGCCGGTCAACAGCTCCAGCGCCACCAGCAGGAGCAGCAGGCCGCCCGCACACTGCAGGGCCGGCAGCGAGATCTGCAGGTACTCCAGGATCTGCTGGCCGAAGAACGCGAAGATCGCGATCACCAGGAACGACACCGCGACCGCCTGCCAGGCGGCCTTGCGGGAGGTGTGGGCCGCGCGCCCGGCGGTCAGCGACAGGAAGATCGGGACGGTGCCGACGGGGTCCATGATGACGAACAGCGTCACGAAGACCTCGGTGAGCAGCATGCCGTTCACCAGCGCGCTCACAGCCCGACCACCTGGGGCGTGCTCCGGCCGGAACGAGCCGCGGCCTGCCGCGCCAGCTCCAGCAGCCGCTCGAACTCCTCGGGCGCCGTGGTGTTGCAGCCGAGCTCGTGGTCGACCTTGCCGGTGCCGTGGTGGTCGCTGGATCCCGTGGCCACCAGGTCGAGGTTCCGGGCGATGCTCCGCAGCCGCTCCCGCGTGCGGCGGTCGTGGTCCTGGTGGTCGACCTCGAGGCCGGACAGCCCGGCCCCGACCAGCTCGGCGAGCGTGGCCTCGTCCGGCTCCTCGCGGCCGTGCCGGCCCCACGGGTGCGCGATGACGCTGACCCCGCCGGCCTCGGCCACGATCCGCAGCATGGCCTCCAGGGGGGCGGCGTACCGGTTCGCGTACGCCGGCCGGCCCGGACTGAGGTAGCGCCGGAACGCCTCGGTGCGGTCAGCGACGACGCCGAGCTCGACCAGCGCGTCGGCGACGTGTGGCCGGCCGGTCGAGGCCGTGTCGCCGGCCACCCGGCGCACGTCCTCGGCGACGATGTCGACGCCGAGCTCGCGCAGCCGCGCGAGCATGGCCGGCAGCCGGGAGCTGCGGCCGTCGAGGATCCGGTCCAGCTCCGCGACCAGCGCCGGGTGGCCGGGGTCGGGGAGGTAGGACAGCAAGTGGACACCGCGGCCGTCGTGGCGCGTGCTGATCTCCATGCCGCGGACCAGCGCGATGCCGGTGTCGCGGGCGGTCGCCGCGGCCTCGTCCCAGCCGTCGGCGGTGTCGTGGTCGGTGATCGCCACGACGTCCAGGCCCGCGGCCGTCGCCGCGCGCACCAGCTCCTCCGGGCTCTGCGTCCCATCGCTGGCCCGCGAGTGGGTGTGGAGGTCGATGCGCACCCGAGAACTCTAGGGCGGCCGCCCGATCCACCGGGAAACGGCGAGGCGTGTGCCGGCTCACCCTGCGCGTGAGAGGATCATCGTGTCGGCCCGACCTGCTGGCTGCAGCCCACCGGCACCGACGGAGAGGTCCACGTGACCGACCACGAGGGGCCCGAGGGGCCTCCTCCTGGCCTCGCCTCCGTGCTGCACGCCTCCGACCAGCTGGCCGTCGCGGCCGCGGCGGTGGCGACCGTGGCCGTCCACCTGCTCGAGGTGGACGCGGTGGGCCTGGCGCTGCACGGCCGGGACGGTGGCGTCACCCGGCTGAGCGCCACCAGCGGCCTGATCGGCCGGCTGGACCGGATCCAGGCGGATCTCGGCCAGGGGCCCGGGCTGGCCTCGTTCGACGTCGGCTCGGAGCGCTTCGTGGCCGACGTGCGGGTGGACCAGCGCTACCCGGAGTGGAGCCGGGCCGCCGCCCAGCTGGGCATGCTGTCGGTGCACATGACCGCCCTCGCCCCGCTGCGCGACTTCGGCGTCAGCCTCGACCTCTACTCCCACCGGGCGGGCGGCATCGGAGCAGTGACCGTCGCGGCGGTGGCGGCCCTCGCGCTGCCCGCTGCCCTGGACCTCGACGCCGTGGGCCGCCTTCGAAGCGTGCAGGACTCGTTGCGCACCCGCGAGCTCGTCGGCCAGGCCCAGGGCATCATCATGGAACGCCGCGGCCTGTCGGCCCTGCAGGCCATGGAGGTCCTCCGCCGCGAGTCCCGGGAGGACGACACCACACTCCGGGCCCTGTCGCTGGCGGTGACCGAGGGCACCGCCCTCCTCGGTGCCCCGGATGCCGTCACGGCCACCGAGACCGAGCCGTGACGCAGGTCCGGGAGATCCTGCTCGCCCTCGTGGAACGGGTCCGCCCCGACGCAGCCCTCCCGCAGCTGCTCTGCGAGGAGGCGGTCGCCGAGCTGCCGGTCACGGGCGCCTGCCTGTCGTTCATGCAGGACGCCAGCACACCGGGCCTGATCGCCGCGTCGGACGACACGGCCGCGCGGCAGCGCGTCGTACAGTTCGAGCTCGGTGAGGGCCCCGCCGTCGACGCGTTCACGACCGGTCGACTGGTGCAGCAGGCCGAGCTCGCCGCCCGTGGCCCGACCCGCTGGCCGCTCTACACGCCCGCCGCCCTCGAGGCGGGGGTGGAGGCCGTGTTCGCCTTCCCGCTGCAGGTCGGCGGGATCCGACTCGGCGTGCTCGACCTGTGCCGCGACACCCCGGGTCCGCTCGAGGACGGCAGCCTCACCCGCGCCCTGCACTTCGTCGACGCCGCGGTCGCCGTCCTGCTGCACCTCGAGGGCGGCGACCACGGCATCCCCGCGGGCGCGGAGGGCGTCGACGACTGGCTCAGCTCGAGTCCCGAGGTCCACCAGGCGACCGGCATGGTCTCGGTCCAGGCCGCCGTCGGACTCACCGAGGCACTGCTGCTGATGAAGGCACGCGCGTTCGCCTCCGAGAGACCGCTGCTGGCGATCGCCCGTGACGTCGTGACCAGGCTGATCCGCTTTGACTGAACACAGGTTCGGGCCAACCGCCCGGGAAAGGAAGGACCGATGACACGCGAACGCCTCCTAGCGTCGACCTTCGCCGAGCTTGCCGACGCGCTGACCGACGAGGTGGACGTCCTCGACTTCCTCCATCGGGTGACCCAGCGGGCAGCCGAGATCCTCGGGGCGCACGCCGCCGGGCTGATCCTCTCCGACCAGCGTGGCCGGCTACGGCTGGTGACGTCGACGAGCGACGCCCACGGCGTCGTCCGGATGTTCGGTCTGGCCACCATGGAGGGCCCCTGCCAGGAGCTCTTCGACACCGGGCTGCCGGTGGTCAACCTCGACCCGGTCGAGGCCCGCCGACGGTGGCCGGAGTTCACCGAGAGCGCCCTCCTCGCCGGGTACGTCTCGTTCCACGTGCTGCCCATGCGCGTGCGCTCGGACGTGATCGGCGGGCTCAACCTCGCCTACGCCGAGCAGACCACGTTGGACGAGGACGACCTCGCCATCGCCGATGCGCTGACCGGGGTGGCCACCGTCGGCCTGCTCCAGGAGCGGACCACGCGCCAGAAGGAGCTGCTGGCCGAGAAGCTGCAGGTGGCACTGAACCAGCGAGTGATGATCGAGCAGGCCAAGGGCGTCGTCGCGGAGCGGGCCGGCGTCGACGTGGACGAGGCCCTGGACCTGATGAGCCAGTACGCCGCGAGCACCGGCACGCCGCTCAGCGAGGTGGCGGCCGGGGTCCTCGAGGGCACCCTGGAGATCGAGGACAACGCGCGCCCGGCGTGACCGGGGTGACGGGCCGACCGACCGCAGGACCAGCGAGGTGCCACACTCGCGTCATGACGGCCGGCTGGGGCCGGGTCGAGCGACCCGACGCGGAGATCTGGTACTACGACACGGCGGAGGACAAGCCGATCGTGGTGCTCCTGCACGGACTGGCCGGCTACGCGCGTGAGTGGGGCGCCACGATCGAGGCGCTGCGCGCGGAGTGGTGCGTGGTCTCGGTCGAGCAGCGTGGCCACGGCAGCAGCACCCGGCGCCCCGACGACGTCTCGCGGCGTGCGTACGTCGACGACGTGCTGGCCGTCCTCGACGACCTCGGGGTCGACCAGGTGCCCGTGGTCGGCCAGTCCATGGGTGCCCACACAGCGATGCTGCTGGCCGCCTGGGCTCCCGACCGGGTGGACCGCCTGGTCATGGTCGAGGGCGGTCTCGGCGGGGACCCTCCCGCGATGACCCGCACCATCAGCGACTGGCTGGCCTCCTGGCCGGCACCGTTCAGGGACCGCGAGGCGTTCCTGTCCTTCTTCGGCACCTCCAGGATGGTGGCCGAGGTCTGGGCCGACAGCCTGGACGCGCGGCCCGACGGGCTGTGGCCCCAGTGGGACGCCGCGACCCTGGCCCGGGCGGTGGCCCAGGTGCACGAGCGGGAGTTCCTCGAGGAGTGGTCCGCCGTGAACGCCCCCACGCTGCTGGTGCGCGGCGAGCACGGCTCGGTCCCCGACCGCCAGGTCGAGAGCATGTGCGCGCTGCGCCCCGACACCGAGGTCTCGACCGTCGCGGGCACCGGGCACGACGTGCACCTCGAGGCGCCGGAGGCCTGGCTGCGGCTGCTGACCCGGTTCCTCACCCACGCGCGCTGAGCGCCCCTCACCAGTGCGGCGCGGCGCCCCCGAACGGCACGTCCAGCAGCGGCGCCCCGAGGCCGGACACGTCGCGCAGGATCCAGTCGTCGCGCAGCAGCAGGACCGCTGAGGCAGGGCGCAGCACGATCCACAACCAGCGACCCTGGACCTCGCCGGCGATGACCGAGCGGTCGAGCTCGCCCCCGACGGCACTGGTGGAGACCGGCCAGAGCGCGACGTCCTGGGTCTCGACCCGGACCTTCACGGTCGGCGAGCTGATGCCGACCTCGTCCCCGGGGTCGTCGTGCCGGGTCCCCGCGCAGCGTGCCCCCAGGCCGGTGCCGGTCTCCTCGGTCACCAGGACCACGTCGACCGGGCCGTCCAGCTCGCTGGTGCCCGAGCAGCAGGTCAGGGTGGCCCGGGTCCGTTCGGGCTCGTCCCCCACGACCGCGAAGTCGGTGACGCTCCATCCGGGACTCATCGGCCAGGGCAGGTAGGTCGGGAAGCCGTCCGAGGCGAGCAGGTGCTCCGCGAAGGCCTCGTACGTCGGCGCCTGCGGCCGCCGCAGCGGCACGATCGGCCCGTGCTCGGGGCACGCCCACCCCGCACCCCCGTCCGGGGGGACGACCGGCGCGGTGCACCGGGGGCAGCCGACCAGCAGCGACATGCGACCACGTTCCAGCCGCTGCCCGGCCCCGTCAAGGGCACGTCGTCAGGATCGGTCAGGAGTTCCAGCGCAGGATGACCGGCGACTCGCGCTCGTGGCCCAGCACCGAGACCGTCGCCGTGTCCAGCCGGAACAGCCGCCCGTCGGTCGCCGGGAGGGCCAGCCACCGGGCCGTGAGCGCCCGCAGCGCGTGGCCGTGGCCGAAGACCAGCACCGGACCGCGCGCGTCCCGCACCCGGGCGACCACCCGGTCGAGGCGGGTCGCGACCTGCTCGGCGCTCTCGCCGCCGGGACACGACCCGGACCAGACCGTCCAGCCCGGCACCGTGCGCCGGATCTCCTCGGTGGTCACGCCCTCGTAGTCGCCGTAGGCCCACTCGACGAGGTCGTCGTCCACCTCGGCATCGGCGTAGCCGGCCAGCTCGGCCGTCCGGCGGGCCCGCTCGCGGGGGCTGGTCAGGACCAGCCCGAACTGCGGTCCCGCGAGCCGCTCGCGCAGGCCGCGGGCGACCCGCTCACCGTCGGGAAGCAGCGGCAGGTCGGTCGTCGAGGTGTGCCGGTGGGCGCGGCTCCACTCGGTCTCGCCGTGCCGGACCAGCCACACCTGCACGTCGTCGCTCATGGCCGCGATCCTCGCACTCCGGCCGCACGGGCGTGCCACGATCGGACCATGACCCCCACCCGGGCCCGCGCCGCCGCTGCGGCAGCCTTCCTCACCCAGGGGCTGGTCTTCATCAGCCTCACCACCCGCCTGCCGGACTTCTCCGACCGGTGGGACATCTCCGAGCTCGACCTGTCCCTGCTGCTCCTGATGATGGTGCTGCTCGCCGGCCTCGGCTCCGTGGTCGCCGAGACCCTGGCCCGGCGCCGCGACAGCGCGACGCTGCTCCGGGTCGGGCTCGGGCTCGTGGCCGTCGCACTGCCGGTGATCACGACGGCTCCCGTGGCGGCGGTGTTCGTGGGCGGGCTGGCGGTGTACGGCGTCGGGCTGGGCGTCGTCGACGCCACCACGAACATGCAGGCGGTCGCCCTGGAGCACCTCTACGCCCGACCGATCCTGCCGTCCTTCCACGGCGCCTGGACCCTCGGCGGCGTCGTGGGCGCCGCGATCACACTGGCCACCGCTGACGTCCCGCTCTCCGCGGTCGCCGTGCTGGCGCTGGTGCCGCTGGCGGTCCTGTTCGCACCGTTCCTGCGTCGCGACCACGGGCCCACCGACGCGGCGGCCGCGGTGGCGGTCCCGTGGCGTCCGATCCTGCTCGTCGGACTGGGGATGGTCCTCTTCTACATGGTCGACACCGCCGCGGCGACGTGGGGCCCGACGTACCTCGACCAGCACCTTCCCCACCCCGTCCGGGCTGGTCGCCCTGGCGACGTTCCCCTACCTCGTCGCCAGCGGCGCCTTCCGGCTCGCCGGCGACGGGCTCGTCGGGCGGTACGGCGAGGTGCTGGTGCTGCGGTTCGGCGCCCTGGTGGCCTCGGGCGCCCTCGCGGTCGTGGTGTTCGCCCCCACCTGGCCGGTCGCGGTCGTCGGCTTCACCCTGCTCGGCGCCGGCGTGGCGGTGATCGCGCCCCTCAGCTTCTCGGCCGCGGCCCGGATCGCCGGTGGCCAGGAGCTGGACCCGGCGGTCCGGCAGGCCCGCGTGGACGCCGTCATCGCCCGGTTCAACCAGTTCAACTACGTCGGCGCACTGCTCGGGGCAGTGCTCACCGGCCTGGTCGGCTCCGGGTCGCTGCGGGTGGGTTTCGCCGTCCCGATGGTGCTGATCCTCGGCATCCTGCCGCTGGCCCGCGCGTTCGCGCCCTCGGCCACGGACGGTGGGGTCAGTGGACCCCGGCCATCAGGCGTCGGATCGGCTTCGTGAACGCGGCCAGCACCAGGCCGACCACGATCGAGGCCAGCCCGAGCCCGCCGAAGTACAGCGGCTCCTGGTCGGCCGCGTAGAACTTGCCGAGGTAGCCGGCGAGCACCGAGCCGAGCGCCACCGAGAGGAAGAACAGGGACACCATCTGGGTCCGGAACGCCTCCGGCGCCAACTTGGTGGCCAGCGACAGCCCGACCGGCGAGAGCAGCAGCTCCGCGATCGTGAAGACCAGCAGGATGCCGATCAGGCCGAGCAGCGGGGCGCTCGACGGGCCGCCCCCGGCCATCGGGATGAAGAGCAGGAACGCCACGCCCATGATCACCGTCGCCAGGGCGAACTTCATCGGGGTCGAGGGCTGCTTCGGGCCCAGCTTCGTCCACAGCGCCGCGAAGACACCGGCGAGCAGGATGATGAAGACCGGGTTGACCGACTGCACCCAGGAGACCGGCATCTCCCAGCCGAACAGGTTGCGGTTGAGGCGGGTGTCGGAGTAGATCGTGACGACCGTGAACTGCTGCTGGTAGAGCGACCAGAACGCCGTGCTGGCGAGGAACATCGGGACGAACGCCCAGACCCGGCCGCGCTCGACGGGGGCGACCTTCTTGCTGGTGATGATCCGCAGGAACAGCAGCACCGCACCGACCAGCGTGGCCCAGATGACCCAGGTCGCCAGGTTCTCGGGGGTGACGAAGCCGGCGAGGACCAGGACGAGGATGGCCGCGACGCCGGCGAGCGCGATCCCGATGACCTTGGGCCGCTCCGAGGCCGGCAGCGGGTTGTGCACCTCGTGGGCGGAGGCGGGCAGGTTCTTGCGGCCGATCGAGTACTGCACGAGGCCGAGGAACATGCCGACGGCGGCGGCGGCGAAGCCGACGTGGAAGCCGACCTCCTGCTGCAGCACGCCGGTCAGCAGCGGGCCGAACAGCGCGCCGAGGTTGATGCCGAGGTAGAACAGCGAGAACCCGGCGTCGCGGCGCTCGTCACCCTCGGAGTAGAGGGTTCCGACGAGCGCGGTCGCGTTGGCCTTGAGGCCGCCGGAGCCGATGCCGACCAGCAGCAGTCCCGCGATGACGCCGGCGTACCCGGGCAGCAGGCTCAGTGCGAGGTGCCCGACCATGATCACGCAGGCGCTGTAGAACAGCGTCCGCTCCGAGCCCAGGACCCGGTCGGCCAGCCACGCCCCCGGGATGGTGGACAGGTAGACCAGACCGCCGTACGCCCCGATCACCGCGCTCGCGGTGCCCTCGTCCATGCCGAGGCCACCCTTGGTGGCCGAGTAGTACAGGTAGAGGAGGACGATCCCCTGCATGCCGTAGAAGCTGAAGCGCTCCCACATCTCGACGCCGAAGAGGTTGGCGAGGACGCGGGGCTGGCCGAAGAAACCGCGGTCCTGGGTCTGGTCCGGCGCGATCTGGGTCTGGGAAGTCACCGGCGGGACCATGCCAAACCCGACGCCCGACTGCCAAATAAACCCCCAGTTTGGGGGATGGACACTAGTCCTTCTGGGGGATGTCCCGGCCGGGCCAGTTCTTGTCCGGCTGCGGCACCGGACGGCCCGGCTGCTCGCCGCCCCTGCGCCTCGAGGTAGTTGTCCTTCGGCACCATGACCTTGCGACGGAAGATGCACACGACCTTGCCGTCCTGGTTGTAGCCGATCGTCTCGACGTGCACGACCCCCCGGTCGTCCTTCGAGGTGCTCTCCCACTTGTCGAGGACCGTGGTCTCGCCGTACAGGGTGTCGCCGTGGAAGGTCGGTGCCACGTGACGCAGCGACTCGATCTCCAGGTTGGCGATCGCCTTGCCGCTGATGTCCGGCACGCTCATGCCGAGCAGGATCGAGTAGACGTAGTTGCCCACCACGACGTTCTTGCCGAACTGCGTCGTCTCCTCGGCGTAGTGGACGTCCATGTGCAAGCGGGTGGTGGTTCATCGTGAGCAGGCAGAACAGGTGGTCGTCGTACTCCGTCACGGTCTTCCCGGGCCAGTGCTTGTACGTCGCGCCGACCTCGAACTCCTCGTAGCTCCGACCGAACTGCATGCTCACTCCTGAATCCTCGACGGCTGTCGCGGCCATCCTGTCGAAACTCTCTCCCCTGCGGGGTTACTCGTGGGGAACCTCACCCCTGGCGGCCGGTGGTCGAGGTGCGAGGCGGCCTGGCCGATCGGTGGTCGAGCTTGTCGAGACCACGCCGCAGCCCGTCTCGTGGCTGTCGGTGGTCCGCCGCGGTGGTCGAGGTGCGAGGCGCGCCAGCGCCGAGCCTCGAGACCCGCTGCCGGCGGCCCGTCGCTTGTCGGCCGTTGCGGTCTTGGCAGCTACAGAGACGGGTACGCCGTGGGTTCCGCTCGCCTCCCGGCTCGGCGGTCGCGCCCCGGTGGTCGAGGTGCGAGGCGGCCTCGCCGATCGGTGGTCGAGCTTGTCGAGACCACGCCGCAGCCGGCCCGCGGCATCGTCGGTGGTTGCGGTCCTTGGCGGCTACGGGGACGGGTACGCCGTGGGTTCCGGCCGGCTCCCGGCTCGCCGCCGGCGGCCGGCGGCCGGCGGTCGCGGCTCCCGACGAACGCCCCCGAAAGCTTTACCTTCGGGTTTCCCCAGACCCGCTCAACCACCCGGTTTTCGGGGCCTGACTGTCGGTGGTCACTGGTTGACTAGTCCCATGCTCGAAGTGGACGCGATGGGACAGCCGGTGGTGGTCGAGGACCTCGACCCCGACCGGGTCCTCGCCCTGCTCGAGGAGAAGAAGTACGCCTCGCGCGCCGACGAGCGGGACAAGCTGCGGCTGGCCGCGCAGTGGTGCGTGCTGCACCCCGCCACCACCGACACCGGGGTGGCCACCTGGTCCGGCGACGCGCTGCCCGGCGTCCTGAACGTCGACGAGTCGCTGGGTGGCGAGGGCACCCCGGCCGTCTCCGCGTTCACGCCCGAACCGGTCGCCGCCGCGCTCGGCGTCTCCACCCTGGCCGGGATGAAGCTGATCGCCGACGCCCTCGACCTCCAGCACCGGCTCCCGCGGATCTGGCGGCTCGTCGAGCAGCTCGCGGTGGAGCCGTGGAAGGCCCGCCAGGTCGCCCAGGCCACCCACGCGCTCTCCAAGACCGCCGCGGCCTACGTCGACGCCCAGCTCGCCCCCAGGCTCGCCTCGTGCGGGTTCGCCGCGATCCAGACCGCCGTCGCCCACGCCATCGCCAAGTACCACCCCGAGCTCCTCGACCAACGCGAGAAGCACGGCAAGCACGTCCTGGCACGTCACCCTGCAGCACCCCAAGCCCGGCGACTTCGACGGCACCTCGCTACCTGGACATCGCCGGCGACACCCTCGACCTGACCGCCTTCCACGACCTCGTCTGCGACCAGGCCGCCGCGTTGAAGGCCCTCGGCGACACCGACGACCTCGAGATCCGCAAGGCCAAAGCGTTCGGCGTGATCGCCGCCCACCAAGCCCAGCTCGACCTCACCGGCCTGATCGACGGACAAGAGTCCGCCGGCGCCGCCGCCACCGGCCGGGGCTGCCCCGCGGCGGAAGCCGCGGACCAGCCTCTACCTGCACCTGACCCTCACCGACCTGCTCCACCTCAACCAGCACGGACGCCGACCGGCCGGCCGTCGGCCAGGTGGAGAGGCTCGGGCCGGCCACCCTCGCGAAGATCCGCGACTGGGTCGGCGGGTCGCAGGTGACCATCCGCCCGGTCCTCGACCCCGACCACTGCGCACCGATCGACGGGCACGACCCCACCGAGGCGATGCGCGAAATCGTCATCCTCCGCGACCGACACTGCGTCTTCCCCTGGTGCACCCGCGACGCCCGCGCCTGCGACCAGGACCACATCGACCCCTACGTGCCCCTCGACGAGGGCGGACCACCCGGCCAGACCCATCCCGACAAGCTCGCCGCCCTCTGCAGACGCCACCACCGCTGCAAAACCTCCGGCCGCTGGCGCTACCGACGACGACCCGACCACACCTACGAATGGCACGGCCCCCACGGCCGCACCTACCTCGTCACCCCCACCGGCACCACCCAGCTCAACACCAACTGAGCCACAGACGCCAGCAGGCTCCACCACCCGAACCCACCGGGCGCTGGAGCCTGCCGGCACGCCCATCGGCGGGCTCGACGAACCGACGAGCTACCCGTTCACGAACGGGGGGCAGTTCGCCTCGATCACGCGCCCGTCCCCTCGTGCCGACGAGAGGACCGGGTCGAACTGCCCGTCAGTGGCGCACAGGCCCGTCAACGGTCGGTCGCGCCTCCGCCGTCGCGGACCGGCTGACCCTCAGGAACCGCCGCCCCCGGCCTTGCGCCGGTGCACCTTCGGAGCGCCGCCCACGACCTCCGAGCCGTGGGCCTTCTCCTTCACCGGCCCGTCCTGTGGCACACCCTGGTCGTTCGACTTCTTGCGATCGAGGGCCTGCCGCATCTTGGCCTTGAGGTCTTCGTTCGCGCCGTGCGATTCGGGCATCGTCATCTCCTCCGGTCGGTCCTTCCAGCCTCGCATCCCGGGGCCGCTCGCGTCGACCGCATTGTGGGAGGATGAGCCGGTCCAAAAGGGGTCCTCAGGGAGGCAGGCACGTGGCTGAGCGGTTGGTGCTGCACGTCGGGTTGATGAAGTCCGGGACGACGTTCATCCAGGGGCGGTGCAACGCGAACCGGGAGAAGCTGGCCGAGCAGGGCATCCTCTTCCCCGGACCGACCTGGGGTCGGCACGCCCGGGCGGTCTCCGACCTGATCGAGAGCAAGAGCGCGAAGCCGGGCTCCTGGGCGGACCTGCGCGACGAGATCAACGCCCACCCGGGCACGGCCATCGTGTCGATGGAGTACCTCGGTCCGATCGGTGCGCCGCGGATCGCGCAGCTGGTCAGCGACTTCCCCGACACCGAGCTGCGCGTGGTCGTGACGGTGCGCGACCTCGGTCGCACCGTGCCCGCGATGTGGCAGGAGACCGTCAAGAACCGCGGCACCTGGACCTGGTCGGAGTACCTCCACGCCATCCAGAAGGGCGGCGACCCGGGCAAGCGCTTCTGGCGCCAGCAGTCCGCGGGCCAGATCGTCCGGCGCTGGGCGACCGGTGTCGGCGCCGACCACGTCAGCGTCATCACCGTGCCGCCGCCCGGCGCGCCGGCGGAGCTGCTCTGGGAGCGGTTCTGCCAGGTCGCCGGCATCGCCCCCACCGACTGGACCGAGGCACCCCGGGCCAACGAGTCCCTCGGGGCCGCCTCGGCGCTGGTGATGCGCCGCCTGAACGTGGCCCTCGCCGACCTCGCAGTCCCCGCGTACAAGCGCAAGGTCAAGGCCCTGGGCAAGCACGTCCTCGTGCACCGCCGCCGCGAGGAGGACAAGATCGGCTTCACGGTGCCGCGCTGGCTGCGCAAGAAGGCCGAGCGGATGAACAAGCTGATCGCCGAGAGCGGCGTCGAGATCGTGGGCGACCTCGCCGAGCTCGAGCCGGTCGACACCCCGGGCGTGGACCCCGAGGCCGTGAGCCCCGAGCAGGAGCTGGAGTCCGCCGTGGCCGCCCTGTCCACCGTGCTGCGAGACGGCAAGCCGAACTGGGCCCAGAAGGCGATCAACAAGGAGAAGGCCCGGACCCGGGCATAGCCCCGGTCCGGGCCCCACGGGGCCTGACCCCCTACAGCTTGTAGTCCTCGAGCAGCCGGCGGCCGATGATCATCTTCTGGATGTCCGAGGTGCCCTCGCCGATCAGCATGAACGCCGCCTCGCGGTAGAGCCGCTCGATCTCGTACTCCTTGGAGTAGCCGTACCCGCCGTGGATCCGGAAGGAGTCCTCGACGACCTCGTTGCAGTACTCCGCGGCCAGCATCTTCGCCATGCCTGCCTCGACGTCGTTCCGCTCGCCCCGGTCCTTCATCCGCGCGGCGCGGACCATCATGGCGTGGGAGGTCTCGACCTTGGTCGCCATCTCCGCGAGGCGGAACAGGATCGCCTGGTGCTGGGAGATCGGCTTGCCGAAGGTCTCGCGCTGCTGGGCGTAGGCGATGCCCAGCTCGAAGGCCCGGTTGGCGATGCCGCAGGCCCGGGCCGCCACGTTGACGCGGCCGACCTCGACGCCGTCCATCATCTGGTAGAAGCCCTGGCCCGGCTCCCCACCGAGGATCTGGTCCGCCGAGATCCGGTGCCCCTCGAAGACCGCCTCGGTGGTGTCGACGCCCTTGTAGCCCATCTTGTCGATCTTGCCCGGGATGGTGAGGCCCTGAGCGGTCTCGCCGAAGCCGGGCTCCTTCTCCACCAGGAACGTCGTCATGTTCCGGTAGACCGAGTCGGCACCCTCGTCGGTCTTGACCAGGGTCGCGACGAGCGTCGACGTGCCACCGTTGGTCAGCCACATCTTCTGGCCGTCGATGGTGTAGTCACCGTCGTCGCCGCGGGTGGCCTTGGTCTTGATCGCCGCGACGTCCGACCCGAGGCCGGGCTCCGACATCGAGAAGGCACCCCGGACCTCGCCGGTCGCCATCTTGGGCAGGTACTTCTGCTTCTGCTCCTCGGTGCCGTGCTGCATCAGCATGTAGGCCACGATGAAGTGCGTGTTGATGACGCCGGAGACGCTCATCCACCCGCGGGCGATCTCCTCCACGCACAGCGCGTAGGTCAGCAGCGACTCGCCCAGCCCGTCGTACTCCTCGGGGATCATCAGCCCGAAGATGCCCAGCTCCTTGAGCCCGTCGACGATCTCCTGAGGGTAGGTGTCGGCGTGCTCGAGCTCCGTCGCGACGGGCAGGATCTCCTTCTCGACGAAGGTGCGCACCGCCTTGAGGATCTCGGTCTGGTCCTCGGTGAGGCCCTCGGTTTCACACAGTCGACCCACGGTCGCTCCTTCTCAGGTCACCCGGTCGCTCGGTCGGCCGGGACGATCAGTCGTTCTCCCAGGCGGGGCCGGAGTACGAGAACGGCTCGGCGACGGGCTTGCCGTTGACGTAACGGATCGGTCGCGAGCGGTTCTTCCAGAGGTACTTCCAGTTCCGGATGTACTGCTTGAGCACGCCCACGCTGTGCAGCTGGAAGATCTCCTCGTCCCCGCGCAGCCCGGCGTCCTGGTAGTTGCTGGAGCCGGTGACCACGAGGCTGGTGGAGGAGTCCTTGGCGTAGTTGCCGGAGACCAGGAGCTCCTTCTGGTGGGTGTAGAGGTCGACCTTGCCGTCCTCGTTGGTGTCGTAGCCGTTGGTGTGCGCCGGCACGTAGCCGCGCTTCGTGCGCACGCCCAGCTCACGGCGTACGTCGTACCCGCCCTTGCCGTACTGGACCTTCACGTCGCACCCGCCGGCGTAGAGGTTGCGCAGCTTCTTGGCGATGTAGGTCCCGCGCCGGCCGTCCCAGGCGTGCATCGAGACCCGGACGATCGTGTGGTGGTACCTGTTGCCGGTGCCGTCCTTGGCGCCGCGGCAGTGCACGCGGCCCAGGATCGACATGATCGGGTCGTGCTTCGGTCCCGGGTTGGGGAACGGCGTCGCCTGCAGCACGAACTTCTTGCCGATGTTGCGCGAGAACCACAGGGGCTTGGCCGGCTTGTCCTTGCGCATCTGGTCGAAGAGCACGTTGAACGTGTCGTAGAGCTTGGGGGCGTTGTTCTTGACGTAGACGTCGTTGTACTGGTTCTTCACCGCGTTGAGCGTGAAGTTCACCGACCCGGTCATCACGACGTCGCGTGCCTTGCCGGTGTGGGAGAAGAGGAAGAACTTGATGTGGTTGTTCTCGCCCTTCGAGCGACAGCCGTTGCTGCACTCGTAGGAGAAGTTCTTGTGCCACCGGTTCTTGCCGAGCCCGCGGTGCAGCATCCGCTGCGCGCCCGTCACCTGGTGGTTGTTGAGCAGGATCTGCACGTGGACGCCGCGCTTCTTGGCGTCGATCAGTGCCTGCGCGACCGGCTTGCGGTCGAACGAGAAGAGCGAGATCCGGATCAGGGACCCCTTCCTCGCGTGGTTGATCGCCGATGTGATGGTCCGCTCGACCCGGAACTCCTTGTCCGGGTTCGACCGCGGGAGGTTGAACGTCGCGCCGGCATTCGGCATGTAGTCCCCCGCGTACGCCGGCGCGATTCCCACGCACAGCGCCATCGCCATCAGGACACCCAAGATCCTGCCCTGCACTCTCAACGTCCCCAACCTCTCAGCTTGCGGGTCCACGGCCTGCGCACGCTAACACGCTGGACAGCCCCCTTCGGCCGTCGTTCCAGCTCGTCCGACAGGTGGTTGCGCTCACGCGTGAGCGACCTCACGTCGGTGAGCATGGCGGCGATCGTCTCGGCCGCTGCGTCGACCAGCTCGGAGTCGGAGACGTCCGAGGGGTGCCGCAGCCCGGACAGGTCGGCCGGCTCGAGCAGGGCGAGGTCCCCGACCACGTCGAAGCCCTCGTCACGCAGCATCGCCAGGGCCCGCTCCCCCCGCCCGCGCAGCTCCTCGAGGATCGCGTCGTCGGGGCGGAACTTCTCCCGCGAGTCCGGGAGGACGTCGCCCTCGCCGAGGTAGCCGCGGATCCAGGTGCCCCGGTCGAACGCCGAGCCGAACCCCTTCAGGCGTGCGTTGACCCGGCGCAGCAGCTCGACCTCCACCAGGCCGAGCGAGCGGTTCGCCTTCTGCTCGGGCGCCTCGAGGCCGTCGGCGTCCAGGCCCAGGACCCCCAGGAAGCGCATCCACAGGTCGCGGGGATCCGCACCCGAGGAGGCCATCGGCAGGACGTGGATCCGCTCGTGCGGGATCACCGAGCCCCAGCGGGCCAGCACGTCGGCCAGGTCGAAGCTGCCCCAGCCCCACTCGTCCGCGGGGTCGTAGTCGTCCCGCGGCGGGTAGCGGTCGATGCCCTTCTTGCCGCCGTTCTTCACCCACTCCTGCCAGCGTGAGACGCCCAGGCCGACCATGGCCCGCGCCGTGACCAGCACGTGCACCTCGGCACCCGGGAAGGCGTCGACGGCCCGCCGCACCTGCTGGGGGGCCGCGCTCGCGAAGAACTCGTGGCTGATGACCGTGTCGCCGTCCCAGGCGAGCGCCTCGTCGACGAGCTCCTGCCACGGCGCCTCGACGTCGCCGGGCCGCTGGGCCAGGCTGGGGTCGTCGCGGAGGTCCAGGGACGCCAGCAGGTGGCGCCGGCGGTGCCGGCCCGGGAGCAGGACACGGCGTGCGGCGAGCTCCTGCTGGTTGTCCCACAGGCAGTCCTGCAGGTACGTCGTGCCGGTCTTGGGCAGCCCGATGTGGAGGAAGACCCTCGCGGTCATCGAGGTCCGGGTGTCGGCGGGTCGTTGACGCTGTCGCGGTAGCTCTGGAGCAGCTCGGCGACCCGCTCCTCGTCGCGGTCGGCCACCGGGAGCAGCAGCTCCATCACGACGTCGGTGAGCTCGGCCAGGCGCAGGTTCAGCTGCCGGCACTCCTGCACCTCGGCCTCGAGCTCGTCGACCCGGCGCTCCAGGTCGCCGCGGTCGCGGACCCGGCGGGCGAGCTTCCTCAGGGACTCCACGTGATCACCAATCTGCAGATGGTTGGGGCCTCCGACACGGCGGGCGTGTCGCCACCGTCGTCGTCGGCCAGGTCGTGACGCTCGAGCACCGTCCCGCCGGACGCGCGCACCTGCTCGAGCAGCGCGTCGACGTCGAGGGGCTTCACGCCGGACTCGCCCCCCGGCGACCGCGCGGTCTGGACCTGGAGGTAGAGACGCCCGGACCGGCCGGCGATCATCCGGGCCAGCCGCAGCAGGTGCCCGCGCCCGGTCTCGTCGGTCGAGTCCGCGACATGCCGGGCCAGCACGACCCGGGGGCCGGGCTCGCGGGCGAGCAGCGCGCCGGTGACCAGCACCGAGCGCAGCTCGCTGAGGTTGGCCCACAGGAAGTTCGCGGGCAGGTTCTGACGGGCCACGCGCCGGGCCTGGCGCCGGAAGGCCCGACCGACGAAGTCGAGGCCCCAGGCGTTGACGCCGTTGCGGGCCAGCCAGGTGGCGTCGCGGCCGACCCCGCAGCCGACGTCGACCGCGGTCCGCATGTCGGGCTCCCGCTCGCGGACCCAGCGCACGAACGCACTCGGTCCGTCCTTGCCGACCGCCTGCGGCCCCCGGCTGTAGAACTTGTCCCAGACCTGCTCGCGGCCCACCCGGGTGCCACGGAACCAGCCGTTGAGCCGGCGCACGGTCGACCGCGGGGTCTCGAACTTGTACGCCGGGTCCGGCACCTGCCACGTCGGCCCGTACATCGCCTCGAGCAGGTGCTCGGGCGCGGCCGGGGCCGGGAACGAACGACCCTCGAGGGTGACCTGGGTGAGCGGTCGGACCCACTCCTCCTCGAACGGGTGGCCGACCTCGCCCATCAGGTAGAGCATCCCGTCGCGCATGAACCCGCCGAAGACGTCGAGCCCGCGGCGCGCCCCGTCGGACTCCTCCACGAGGACCTTGAACGCGACACCGCTGTAGCGGGTCACCGCGAAGCCCTTCTCGACCAGCGTGCGCTGGAGCCGGAAGGACTCGAGCATGACGTCGACCGGGTGGTCGTGGGCGCTGACGTAGCCGAGGTCGGCATCCGAGTCGTGGCCGATGAGCTCGCCGTCGCGGACCGCGCCCAGGAGCGTGCCGTAGGCGATGAAGGGCTCGACACCGGCCTGTTCGAGGGCGGTCAGCACCGCTTCCATCGAGTCGAGCAGCGGCTTGACGTGCTCGGGGCTGCGGCTCTCGAAGAGCCGCATCAGGCGCAGGCTCTTGTCCAGCCCGAGCGGGTTGCCGTTGGCGTCCTCGACCAGGATCCGCTCCTCGTCGCCGTCCCCGAGCCGGACCTCCTCGGAGAAGAGCTCGACCTCGTCGACGTGGTCCACCAGCGAGAGCGTGGTGGTGCCGTCGAGGAAGCGGCGCAGCGCGTCCGGCCAGCGGTACAGGCGCTCGTCGCCGGCCACGCGCGTGTCGCGCTCCAGCCAGAAGGAGCCGATCCGTCGACCGTCGAAGAGGACGTCGACCACGCGGTCCTGCTGGGTGCGGACGAAGATCCCGTCGTCGGTCACCCGCGCGGACCGGAGGGTCTCCGTCCGAGAGTCACCGTTTCCCATGACCGGCGAGCCTACCGTTCCCACCCGTTGACCTGACGCAGCAGTCGGGTGCCGTCGGCCACCAGGGCGTCCAGGTCGTCGGGCCGGCTGCCCGCGGGCACCCCGCTCGCCGCCGCGGCGTGCTCCCAGACGGCCTGCGCCGCACGGCGTACCTGCTCCACGGGGGGCGGCGACACGCGCGGGGCGACGTCGGTCAGGTCCTCGGGGACGGGCAGGTCGTCCAGGGCTCCCCAGAGCCGGTACCGGTCCCTGCCGACCAGGTCACGGATCTCGGCGTTGCGCGAGCGGGCGTACGTCGCCCCCCGCAGGTCCAGCTGCGGACGGGCCTCCGCGGAGCGCAGCGGGACCAGCACGTCGCGCGCCAGCGGACGCATCGCCTTGCGGTACTGCTTCGGGGCGACGTCCTGCAGGTGTGCGTTGGCGCGCCGCAGATAGTCGCAGGACGCGTAGCCCAGCGACTCGTTGTCCCTGACCTCCTCGAGGCTGACCTCGAGGTCGGGGAGGCCGGCGGCCGCGCAGAACCGGTTCCAGAGCTCCTCACGGGGAGCCCCGGACGGCGGCACCGTCACCACCTCCACCGAGGACACCTCGGGGACGCTCCCCCAGCGCGACAGGATCGTGGCCACGTCCTGGGCCCGGTGGAAGGTCTTGAAGGCCCGCGTGCCCCGCCCCGAGCCGACGCGGGACGGCTCGACGTGACGGAGGTAGCGCTCCCAGTCGTCGGTCCCGAAGTTGCGCGTGTAGGTCTGCCACTGGGCGGGAATCGCGCGGAGCTGGTCGCGGACGGTCAGCACCACCCGCACCTCGAGACCGGCGAACGGCTCGACCAGGCGACGCGCCTGCTCCTCGCCCGCGAAGCTGAGGAACTCCATCGAGAAGATGCCGCTGCGGCCGCTCTCGCGCAGCTCGGTGGCCAGCCTCGTCCACCGGCGGCTGTTGCGGCGGGGCTGCTGGGGCAGCTTCAGCATCTCTCGCACGGCCCGGGTCTGGACACCGAAGCCGCCGGGGAACTCGACGCCAGACTCCGCCAGCGCCGCCTTGTTGGTGCCGAGCGTGGACTGGATGAAGCTGGTGCCGGTCTTCATGGTGCCGATGTGCAGGACGACGCGGCGGTCCATCACTCTCCCAATCTAGAGGGCCCCGGCCCGTCCACGAGGCCGGGTCCGGCCTGCTCCTCGGGGCGTCGTGCGCGCCGTCGCGCTGCACGACGGGCCCACCAAAAATAGCGGGGCTCCGGAGCAAAGGCGACTCAAGTGGTGACGAAACACCACATGTCACATTAGCATCAGGGGTACCACTGATGCGCGGAGCGACACGCCGCCCGTCGGGCCCCGGCCCGGACCGCCGTCGCTCCCCAACGAAGGGCAAGCTCCGTGACGACCTCCACCCACGTGTCCGGGACCAGCCACTCCGCCCGACGATCGCCGCGCCGGTCTCGCGGTCTTGCCCTGGCCACCAGTGCCCTCGCGCTGGCGCTGCTCGCCACTCCCCTGTCCCTGCTCGCCCCCTCCCAGGCCGCCGAGAGCGGCCCGCAGTCGCTGAAGAAGCAGCCTGCCGGGGCCACGATCTTCCGGCTCAGCTCCTTCAACCTGCTCGGCGCCGGGCACACCGACTCCGGTGCCCGGAAGGGCTGGGCGTCCGGCTCGACCCGGATGAAGTGGGCGGTGCAGATCCTCCAGGACCACAGCTTCAGCGTGGTGGGCTTCCAGGAGATGCAGCGGCCGCAGTACGACAGGTTCCACGAGCTCGCAGGTGCGGAGTTCGGCATCTTCCCCGGCAACACGATGACCACGGCCGCGATGGCGAACTCGATCGCCTGGCGACGCGACACCTGGAACCTGCTGCGCACCGAGACCATCCAGATCCCCTACTTCGACGGCAACCTGATCCGGATGCCGTACGTCCTGCTGCAGAACCGGCAGACCGGCCAGCAGGCGTGGTTCTTCAACACGCACAACCCCGCCGACGCCCACGGCCCCGCCCAGAAGTGGCGGAACAAGGCGGTCGCCAAGGAGATCGACCTCGTCAACGGGCTGCGCCAGGAGTACCCGGGCGTCCCGGTCTTCGTCACCGGCGACATGAACGACCGGGAGAAGTTCTTCTGCCCGATGACCAGCAGCACCGAGCTGTTGGCCGCCAACGGCGGCTCGACCGCCGACGGGACGTGCACGATGCCCGTGCCCTCGCGGGTCGACTGGGTGCTCGGAACCTCCGACATGAGCTTCACCGGCTACACCGCGCTGCACGACGCGCTGGTCCAGAAGACGACCGACCACTTCGTGATCTACGCGGACGCGAACGTGCCGCCGCCGGCGGTCCAGGAGTCGCCGGTGGACCGGGTGCTCGTGCTCTCGGTCGAGGGACTGCGCCCCAGCGCCATCCGCAGGGCGGGCGAGGCCGGCACGCCGGTCCTGCACCGGCTGATGAGCGAGGGCGCCTCCACCCTCAACGCCCGCACCGAGGTCGAGCGGACCACCACGCTGCCCAACGTGGTCGGCATGCTCACCGGGCGCCGGGTCAACGCCGCCCGCGGCGGCCACGGCGTCCGCGCCGACCAGGACACCGGCGAGACCGTGCAGGTCGCCGCCGGCCACTACGTCTCCAGCGCCTTCGACATCGTCCACAACTTCGGCCTCAAGACCGCGCTGTTCTCCAGCCGTCCCGAGACGGCACTGGTCAACCGCAGCTGGGACGACGTGAACGGCGGCACCGACCCCTACGGCCTCGACGACGGTCGGGACAAGATCAACCAGTTCGTGCGCGGGACCGACGACCACCAGCTGGTCGACCGCCTGACCGCGAAGCTGGCCCGCTCGCCGAAGGAGCTCACCGTCGCCCAGCTCTCGCTCCTCGACGACGTCGGCAAGGCCAACGGCTACGCCAGCCGCACCTACCGGTCGACCCTCACCGAGGTCGACGCGATGGTCGGGCAGGTCATCGACACGGTCACGTCCTCGCCGACCCTGGCCGGGCACACGCTGGTGCTGCTCACCGCCGGCGCCGGCGGCCGCGGCCACAGCAACGAGGACCGGACGGTGCGCGGCAACTACACCATCCCCTTCATCGCCTGGGGGCCCGACGTGGTCGCGGGCGCCGACCTGTACGCCCTGAACCCCGCCTACCAGGACCCCGGCACCCGCCGGCCCGGCTACGGCGCCGCCGCCCAGCCGATCCGCAACGGCGTGGTCGCCAACCTGGTCACGACTGCACTCCGGCTGCCGCGCATCCCGGGGAGCAGCATGAACGCCGACCAGAGCTTCAACGTGTTCGTGGGGCCGACCTCCCCGCAACCGTGACCACGGCCGGCAGCGACAATGGACAGGTGAGCAGGTCCGAGGCGCATCCGTCCTGCTGCGTCCCGGCGAGTGGCCGGTCGCAGCCGGCGCCCTCGCCGACCGTGCAGCAGACCGCGCGCACCCCGTCGTACCGCGGCCAGGTCCGGATCGAGGGTGGCGAGTTCGTCCTCGGCGACGCGTTCGGCGAGGGCTACCCCGCCGACGGCGAGACGCCGGTGCACCGGGTGCGGCTGAGCACCTTCCACATGGACGCCACGACCGTGACGAACGCCGCCTTCGCGGCCTTCGTCAAGGCGACCGGGCACGTCACGACCGCGGAGCGGGAGGGCAGCTCGGCCGTCTTCCACCTCGACCACGCCGGCGACGGCCCGGACGTGCTCGGGCGCCCCGCCGCGACCCCGTGGTGGCTGGCCGTGCGCGGCGCCGACTGGCGCCACCCCGAGGGGCCGGGATCCGACGTGGCCCGGCGCCAGAACCACCCGGTCGTGCACGTCTCGCACGACGACGCCACGGCGTACGCCGCGTGGGCCGGCAAGCGGCTGCCCACCGAGGCCGAGTGGGAGGCCGCGGCCCGCGGCGGCCTGGAGGGGCGGCGCTACCCCTGGGGCGACGACCTGCTCCCCCGTGGCCGGTGGCTGTGCAACATCTTCCAGGGCCGGTTCCCGGTGGAGAACACCCGCGAGGACGGCTGGGCCGGCACCGCACCGGTCAAGACGTTCCCGCCCAACGGCTACGGGCTGCACCAGATGGCCGGCAACGTCTGGGAGTGGTGTGCCGACTGGTTCGACGCCGCGGCGTACGCGACGGCCGCTGCGGTCGACCCCACCGGCCCCGGGACCGGCGCCGCGCGGGTGATGCGGGGCGGCTCCTTCCTGTGCCACGACTCGTACTGCAACCGCTACCGGGTGGCCGCGCGGTCCTCGTCGCCACCGGACTCCACGGCTTCGAACCTCGGCTTTCGGTGCGCCAACTAGCATTGGCACCCACGCCCTCCCCCTCTTCCTAGGAGCCTGACGCATGCCCGCTCGGGGATCCCGCGAGCCCCGCTGGCTGGCCGCAGCGGTGATGGTCGCCGTCGCCGGCCTGACCGTCTCAGGCTGCAGCGCCGGCGACACCCAGAGCCAGGGACCGGACCGGGAGCGGCACGTCGTGCCCAAGGGGCCGGCGCCGGTGCCGGGGCCGGGCAGCCAGGACCGGGTCCTGACGGGCAAGCCACTTGCCGCGGACGCGTTCACGCGGCCGCAGCGGCAGCCGAACCTGCTGATGATCACGGTCGACGACGCCGCCCAGAAGGACATGCGGTTCCTCCCCCACGTCCAGCACCTGATGGCCGACCAGGGCACCACCCTCGACAACGGCCTGGCCCCGACACCCATCTGCGTGCCGGCCCGCGCCTCCCTCGTCTCCGGGCAGTACGCCCACAACCACGGCGCAGTGACGATCAACGGCGCCGGTGGCGGCTTCAAGGCGTTCGAGGACGAGGACACGCTGCCCGTCTGGTTGCAGAAGGCCGGCTACGACACGATGTTCATCGGCAAGTACCTCAACGGGTACGGCGAGGACGGCTCCGAGACCTACGTCCCGCCGGGCTGGTCGGACTGGCGCGGCACGGTCGACCCCACGACGTACAACTACGTCCGCCCCACGGTCAACGACAACGGCACCGACCGGACCTACCACCAGTACTCCAGCGACCTCTTCAGCGACCTGACTGTCGACATGCTCACCGACCGGGCACGCACGCAGAAGCCGTGGTACCTCTGGGTGAACTACGTGGCACCGCACACCGGTGGGCCGGACGCGAAGGACGACCCGAGCATCGCCCACCCCGAGGACAAGTCGCCGCTCAAGACGACCACGCCGGCGCCGCGGGACGAGAACACCTTCGACTGGCTGGGCCTGCCCCACACCCCGGACATGTTCGAGAAGGACACCGAGGACAAGGCGATCATCCACGCGACCCACCGGCACGTGGACGCGCTGCACCGCAGCGAGATGAAGGAGGCGCGCCAGCAGCGGATCGAGGCGCTGCAGTCGGTGGACCGTGCCGTCGCGCGGACCGTCCGGACGCTGCGGAGCACCGGGCAGCTGGACAACACCTACATCGCCTTCACCTCCGACAACGGCTACGTGCTCGGCGAGCACAACCTCGACGGCAAGCTGTGGTACTTCCGCGAGATCGCCGGGATCCCGATGTACCTCCGTGGCCCGGGCATCGCGAAGGGCGCCACCAGCCACGCCCCGGTGACGAACGCGGACTGGGCGCCGACCTTCGCGGCCCTCGCCGGCGCGAAGCCGACCCGGCCGGTGGACGGCACCGACGTGCTGCCCTGGCTCGACGGCCGCGCGAGACGCCGCGTCGTACCCATCGAGGGGTACCCGGTCCAGGGCGGCCGCACGCCGCTCTACACCGGCGTGATCGTCGGCCCCTGGACCTACGTCGAGAACAAGCGTGGCCGCGCGGAGCTCTACTACCGCAGGGTCGATCCCTGGCAGCTCGACAACCTCCGGCGGGACCCGCGCTACCACCGGCAGTACAAGCAGCTGCGCGAGCTCTCCAGGAAGTACGCCGACTGCGCGGGCAGCGAGTGCCCGTCGGACTTCTACCGCTGACGGGCTGCCGGGATCGTCGCGTCCGCCCACACGAAGTGGTGGTCACTGATCCGTTGCACCAGCGGGGTGTAGTCGCTGTGGAAGTTCGCGAACGACACGGCGCTGTTGCCCATCAGCCAGTCGACGTTGCTCTCCGGGGGCAGGCGGCACGGCAACCCCGTGGACCCGCCGTTGGCCGCGTGCATCTCCGTCTGCGTGGTCATCGGGCAGAAGTAGGGCTCCCGGTCGTTCATGTCGCCGGTGAAGACCACCGGTGAACCGTCGGCGCTCAGCCGCTGCGCGAGTCCGATCTCCAGGGCCGTCGCCCGGTTGCGGTACCGCTGGGCGGGCCCGTGCGCGTCGGCCGGGTTGTGGGTGTTGAAGAACCACACCGTCCGACCCGACTCCCGGTTGCGCAGCTGGATGTAGGGCATCGGCATGGGGTTCCCGCCGAAGTAGGGGACCCGCATCGTCTGCTTGGAGACCAGCTCCCAGACGTCGGTGCGCCACACGATCGAGTTCGCCATCGCGGCCTGGCCGAGCTCGGCCCCGGGGTACACGCCCCACCCCGGGGCGGCTGCCCGGAAGACGTTGTACTGCGGGGGCTGGAACTCCTGGAGACCAGCGACGCTGACCCCCGTCCCCTGCAGGAGCCCGACGGCGGCGCGCATCCGGTCCACGCCCGGCCCGAAACGCCCGTGCCGGCCGCCGGCAGCCGTGTGCGAGGCGCCGAGGACGTTGAAGGTGCTCACCCGGAACGTGGTGGGCAGCGAGACCTCGCGGGCTCGCCTCGGCTTCTTCCCCACCTTCGCCTTCTCGACCCGCGCGATGGCCTTGCCGCGCAGCACGATCCGCTGCGGGGCAGCCTGCGCCCGCTTCGCCGCGGCCGGCCTGGCCGAGGCCGAGGTGGACCCGGGGGCGTACCTGGGCTCGGGCCCGGGGCCCGGATCGGCCACGGCGTTCTCGGCGGGGTCGGCGTAGCGCCCCCAGGCGAGGAACCCCGCAGAGACGACCAGCAGCACCACGGCCAGCGCCACCGTCCCCACCACGGACGGCTCGAGTCGCTCGCGCCGCTGGGAGTGGCGGGACATGGGGGAACCTCCGGTGCGGAGCGGCAGGGTCGCGCATCATGCTAGCCGACGTCCCCGGCGATGCTGCGAGCACGGCGAGCGGGCCGGCCGGTACCGTCGGGCCCGTGAGCACCGCCCCGACCCGCGTCTATGCGGCCCGACTCGTCGGGCTGCCGATCTTCGACCCCCAGGGCGACCAGGTGGGCAAGGTCCGCGACCTCGTGGCCGCACTCCGCTCGGAGGTCAACCAGCCGCGTGTCCTCGGCATGGTCGCCGAGGTGTTCGGTCGGCGGCGGATCTTCGTGCCGATGACCCGCGTCACCAACATCGACAGCGGTCAGGTCTACACGACCGGGCTGCTGAACATGCGCCGCTTCGAGCAGCGCTCGACCGAGACCCTGGTCATCGGGCAGATGCTCGACCGCACGGTCACGATCCGGGAGACCGGTGTCACCGGCACGGTCTACGACGTGGCGATGGAGCAGGCCCGCAACCGGGACTGGGTGCTCTCCCGGGTCGCGGTGCAGGAGCCGGCCAAGGGGCTGCGCAGGCGGGGCCAGACCCACGTCGTGGAGTGGCGCGACGTCGAGGGGCTCATCGGCCGCGAGGAGAAGCAGGGGGCCACGCACCTGATCGCCGCCCTCAACGAGATGCGGGCCGCGGACGCGGCCAACATGATCCACGACCTGCCGGTGGAGCGGCGTACCGCCGTGGTGGCCGCGCTCGACGACGAGCGGCTGGCCGACGTGCTCGAGGAGCTGCCCGAGGAGGACCAGGTCGAGATCCTCGAGCACCTCGACTCCGAGCGGGCGGCCGACATCCTCGAGGAGATGTCGCCCGACGACGCGGCCGACCTGATCGCCGACCTCCCGCCCGCCACCGCGGCGACCCTGCTCGAGCTGATGGAGCCCGAGGAGGCCGAGGACGTTCGCCGGCTGATGTCGTACGCCGAGCACACCGCGGGCGCGATGATGACCCCCGAGCCGGTCATCCTGGGCCCGGACGCCACGATCGCCGACGCGCTGGCGCACGTGCGCAACCCCGACCTGCCGGTCTCGCTCGCTGCGATGGTCTTCGTCTGCCGGCAGCCGCTCGAGCCGCCGACGGGCAAGTTCCTCGGTGTCGCGCACATCCAGCGGCTGCTGCGGGAGCCGCCGTCGACGCTGGTCGCGGGGGCGCTGGACGACTCGATGGCCCCACTGCGCCCCTCGGCCTCGATCGAGCAGGTGGCCGCCCACCTCGCGACGTACAACCTGGTCGCGGCCCCCGTGGTCGACGACAACGGCCGGCTGCTCGGCGCGGTCACGGTGGACGACCTGCTCGACCACATGCTTCCGGAGAACTGGCGCGAGCAGGCGCTCCGGCCGGGTGACGCCCGCCCGGGGGTGAGCCGTGGCTGACACCCGCACGTCCCGCTACCGGCTGGACACGCCCAAGGAGGCGCGCCGATCGCTGGTGCCCCGCCGCCCGTCGTACGACTCCGACGCGTTCGGCGTCTTCGCCGAGCAGTTCGCCCGGTTCATGGGCACGGCACGCTTCCTGATCTACATGACGGCCTTCGTGCTGATCTGGATCGGCTGGAACCTGCTGGCCCCGAGCGACCTCCGGTTCGACAACTACCCGTTCATCTTCCTGACCCTGATGCTGAGCCTGCAGGCGTCGTACGCCGCGCCGCTGATCCTGCTCGCCCAGAACCGGCAGGAGACCCGCGACAAGGTGATCGCCGAGCAGGACCGCCAGGCCAACGCCCGCGCGCACGCCGACATGGAGTTCCTCGCCCGCGAGGTGGCCTCGCTGCGGATGTCGGTCGGCGAGGTCGCGACCCGCGACTTCCTGCGCTCGGAGCTGCGTTCGCTGCTCAACGACCTCGAGGAGCTGAACCGCCCCGGCGCCGACGAGGCGGAGCCCACACCGTAGGGCCACCCCCCACCACCTAGGATTGGGGATCATGAGCACCCCGACCCTCGAGCAGGTCAACGCCGCGCTGGCGACCGTCAACGACCCGGAGATCAAGCGACCGATCACCGACCTCGGCATGGTCGACACCGTCGAGATCGACGACGCGGGGATCGTGCGCCTGACCGTGCTGCTGACGGTCGCAGGCTGCCCGCTGAAGGACACCATCAACCGGGACGTGACCGCGGCCGTGAGCCGGGTCCCGGGGGTCACCGGCGTCGACCTCGAGCTCGGCGTGATGACCGCCGAGCAGCGGGCCGGCCTCCAGGAGGTCCTGCGCGACGGCCAGGCGCAGCGCGAGATCCCGTTCGCGCAGCCCGGCAGCCTCACCAAGGTCTTCGCGGTCGCCAGCGGCAAGGGCGGCGTCGGCAAGTCCTCGGTCACCGTGAACCTCGCGCTCGCCATGGCCAAGCAGGGACTGAAGGTCGGAGTCGTGGACGCCGACATCTACGGCCACTCGGTGCCCGCCATGCTCGGGGTCGCCGACTCCCGGCCGACCCAGGTCGAGGACCTGATCATGCCGGTCCCGACGCCCAGCGGCGTCTCGGTGATCTCGATCGGGATGCTCAAGCCACGGCGCGACCAGGTGGTCGCCTGGCGCGGCCCGATGCTCGACCGGGCCCTGGTCCAGATGCTCGCCGACGTCTACTGGGGCGACCTGGACGTCCTGCTGCTCGACCTGCCGCCGGGCACCGGTGACGTCGCGATCTCGCTGGGCCAGCACCTGCCCGGCGCCGAGGTCGTGGTGGTGACCACGCCGCAGGAGGCCGCCGCGGAGGTCGCCGAGCGGGCCGGCACGATGGCCTCGATGATGCACCAGCGCGTCGCCGGGGTCGTCGAGAACATGAGCTTCCTGCCCTGCCCGCACTGCGGTCCGGAGCACCAGATCGAGATCTTCGGCAGCGGCGGTGGCGACCGGGTCGCCGCCACGCTCTCGGAGCGCTTCGGCTACTCCGTCCCGGTCCTCGGGCGGGTGCCGCTCGAGACCTCGCTGCGCGAGGGCGGCGACGCCGGCAAGCCGGTCGTCGACTCCGACCCGACCGCGCCGGCCGCCGTCGTGCTGTCCGAGATCGCCGGCCAGCTCTCGGGTCGCAGCCGCGGACTCGCCGGAATGCAGCTCGGACTCACTCCGACCAGTAAGTTCTGACCCGTGTTCGGGGTCGGCCTGCCGGAGATGGCAGTCATCGCCTTCGTGGCAGTGCTGGTCTTCGGACCGGACAAGCTGCCCGAGTTCGCCCGCCAGGCGGGGCAGCTGGTGCGCAAGGCACGCGGCTTCGCCAACGCCGCGCGCGACGAGCTGCGTGCCGAGCTCGGCCCCGAGTACGCCGACCTCGAGCTGCGCGACCTCGACCCCCGCACCATCGTCCGCAAGCACATCGTCGAGGCGATGGAGGACGCCGACCGCGAGGAGGCGGCCCCGAGGCGCCGCGGCCTGCGCCCGCTCGACGACGGCGAGCTCCCGCCGTACGACGCCGACGCGACGTGAGAGCGGCACTCGTGCCCTGAGGCCGGGCCGTTGCGCCGACTCGGCGATCAGTCGCGGCTCTGGACGGCCGCGATGGCGCCGAACGGCACCAGCTCGAGCCTGTCCTCGCCGACGCACGCCTCGACGAAGTCCGCGCCGACCCGTCGGAGCACCGCCTCGTGACGGCCACCGTCGGCCAGGTGCAGCACGCAGCGGTCCCCCGCCTCGACGATCCGGCGCAGGGCCGACCCCAGCCCCAGCCGGGTCAGCGGTGACCACGCCACCTCCGGGACCGAGCGCTCCGAGGCACCGAGCACCCGCGCCACCGCATCGGCGTTCACCACCCAGTCCTGGGCGGGGCCGCGCAGCAGGAGCCAGCCGGCGCCGACCCGCTCCAGCACGCCGCTGACCGGACCGGTCCCCCGAAGGTCCAGGGCGACCTCGCGACCGACCGAGGCCATCAGCCGGCTGGCCAGCGACACGTGGTGGTACTCCGCCCGGCTGCGGTCGGCCAGCTCGACGCGACGCTCGGCGTCGTACATCGCCTCCGCCTGCTGCTCGAGGTCGTCGAGGAACGTGAAGAGCTCCGCTTCCCAGGGCATGCGGCCGACCCTGCCATGCCCGGGGTGAGCCCGGCCTGTGAATGACGCATTGACGACCTCGGTAAAGAAGCGTTCACTGAAGCAAACGAACGCAAACGCAAGGATCCGGGATGAACGACCGCTCTGGGAGCTCAGCGCTCCGCTGTCTGGCCGTCTGGCTGGCGGTCACCGCGGCCTCGGCGGGGCTGGCGTGGTTCCTCCTCCCGGACCTCGTCGACGCCCAGAGGGCGGCGAGCTCGGCCGACCTCGCCGCCCAGCCGTTCGAACGGCTGCTGGAGTGGTGGTGCGCCACCGTCGCCCTGGCCGGCGCCGGCTGGCTGTGGCTGGCGAGCACGCTGGTGACGCTCGAGGCCCGGCGCGGACGCGTCGGCCCGGTCCCCGGCGTCCCCGCCCCGCTGCGCCGGCTGCTGCTCCTCGCCTGTGGGGTCGCCCTCGGCGGTGGGCTCGCGAGCCCCGCGCTCGCCACCCCCGGCGCGCTGCACCAGGACCACACCGGCACCGCGGCCGCGGCCCTCGTCCAGGGTCTGCCGCTGCCCGACCGGGCCACCGGCGCCCTCCCCGGAGGCGCCCGCATCACGCGACCCGGACGTCCCGTCCCCGCCGCGGTCGTCCTGGTGCGCCCCGGCGACACGCTCTGGGACCTGGCCGGGCAGAGCCCCGCCTGGCACCGGATCTACGAGCTGAACCGGGACCGGATCGGCCCGGACCCCGACCTGATCAGGCCCGGCCAGCGGCTGCGCCTGCCTCGCCACTGACCACCCGCACCGAGAGGAGCTCCCATGCCACCGTCCCACGAGAAGGTCGTCCCGCTGCGGGTGCCTGTGCCCGTCGACAGCGTCCAGGGCACCCTCGCGCTCGATCTGCAGCCCCGGCACGACCCGCCCGAGGTCGCGCCCGGCGGCGGCCGGCCCGCGGGCGACGTCATCCCGATCGATCAGGGCGTCCGCCGGCACGTCGAGCAGTGGTCGCACCGCTACGCCCAGGCCGCCGTCGAGATCGTCGGCGGCGACCGCCCGGTCTCCCAGCTGCTGCGTTGGTCGAGCCGGAACGTGTACGCCGACCTCCAGCGCCGGGCCCTGCTCGTCGCCCGCGCCGGGCACCACGCCCCGGGACAGGGCCGGGTGCAGCCGGTCCGCCCCCAGGTGATGGGGGTGCGGACCTGCTTCCTGTCCCGTCAGGCGGTCGAGGTCAGCGTGCACGTGCGGTACGGCCCGCGCTCGCGCGCCCTGGCCGCCCGCTTCGAGCTGCGCACCGGCCGGTGGCAGTGCACCGCGCTCGAGTTTGCTTGAGCAGGAGTGCGCGAGGAACGAGCGCACTCCGTGGGCGCAAGCAGGTCGAGCAAGCGCGCGACCGAGCCTGCGAGGTCGCGACCGCGTGTCGAGACCCGGTGAGACGAAGCAAGGCGGCGACCACCGGCGGGTTCACCCGCCCTGCACCATGCCCGGTGGTTTCGAGGCTCAGGCGCAGCGCGCCTTCGCACCTCAACCAGCGATGGTCACGAGATCCGCGCGGTCAGCCCCGTCGGCCCACCCGGCGCACCGTGGCACTTCTTGAACTTCTTGCCCGAACCGCAGGGGCAGTCGGCGTTGCGGCCGACCCCGGCGTACTGGTCCTCCGCGGCCGCGGCCTTGACCTCGACCTCGCCGTCCTCGCTGGGAGCGGAGTAGGACAGCGCCGTCGGCTGCTGCGGCCGGTCGAGACCCTTGGCGTGGATGTGCGGGACCTCGCGACCGGGCGTGCCGGGCACCGGCTGGCGCATCGGCTCCACGACCTCCTCGGCCTGCTCGACCTCCGCCTCCTCGGGCTCGACCTGGACCTCCAGGTTGAACAGGAAGCCGACCGACTCCTCCTTGATGCCGTCCATCATCGCGGCGAACATGTCGAAGCCCTCCCGCTGGTACTCGACCAGCGGGTCGCGCTGGGAGTAGGCGCGCAGGTAGATGCCCTCGCGGAGGTAGTCCATCTCATAGAGGTGCTCGCGCCACTTGCGGTCGAGCACCGAGAGGACCACGCGCCGCTCGAGCTCGCGCATGACCTCCTCGCCGATCTCGCTCTCGCGGCGGTCGTAGGCCTCGTGGGCGTCCTTCTTGAGGTCGTCGATCAGCTCGTCGGCGTCGAGGTTGGCACGCCCGCCGGCCTGCTTCTCGAGCACGTCGGGGTCCATGGAGACCGGGTAGATCTGGCGCAGGGCCGTCCACAGCGCGTCGAGGTCCCACTCCTCCGCGAAGTCCTGGGTCGCCCCGCCCACGTAGCCGGCCACCACGTCGTCGATGAACGTGCGGATCTGCTCCTGCAGGTCCGCGCCCTCGAGGACCTTGCGACGCTCGGTGTAGATCACCTTGCGCTGCCGGTCCATGACGTCGTCGTACTTCAGGACGTTCTTGCGGGACTCGAAGTTCTGCGACTCCACCTGGCCCTGGGCGTTGGCGATCGCGTTCGTGACCCGCTTGTTCTCGATCGGGACGTCGTCGGGGATCTTCAGCACCTGGAGCACGCGGTCGACCCAGTCGGACTTGAACAGCCGCATCAGCTCGTCCTGCAGCGACAGGTAGAACCGGGACTCGCCCGGGTCGCCCTGACGGCCGGAACGACCGCGCAGCTGGTTGTCGATGCGCCGTGACTCGTGGCGCTCGGTGCCGACGACGTAGAGGCCGCCGAGCTCCTTGACCTCGTCGTGCTCCGCGGCGACCTGGGAGCGGACGCGGTCGAGCGCGGCCGGCCACTCGGCCTCGTACTCCTCGGAGTGCTCGACCGGGTCGAGCCCCTTCTTGCGGAGCTCGGCGTCGGCCAGGAACTCCACCGAGCCACCGAGCATGATGTCGGTTCCTCGACCGGCCATGTTCGTCGCGACGGTGACCGCGCCCTTGTGGCCGGCCATCGCCACGATCATGGCCTCGTCGGCGTGCACCTTGGCGTTGAGCACCGAGTGCGGGATCCCGCGCTTGCGCATCTCCTGCGAGAGGTGCTCGGACTTCTCGACCGAGACCGTGCCGACGAGGACCGGCTGGCCCTTCTCGTGCCGCTCGGCGATGTCCTGCACGACGGCGTCGTACTTCGCCTCCTCGGTCCGGTAGACGAGGTCGGCCTGGTCGATGCGCTGCATCGGCTTGTTCGTCGGGATCGGGACGACGCCGAGCTTGTAGATCTTGTCGAACTCCGAGGCCTCGGTCATGGCCGTACCGGTCATGCCGGAGAGCTTCTCGTAGAGGCGGAAGTAGTTCTGCAGGGTGACGGTCGCGAGGGTCTGGTACTCCTCGCGGACGGTCACGCCCTCCTTGGCCTCGATGGCCTGGTGCAGGCCGTCGTTGTAGCGACGCCCGGCCAGCATCCGGCCGGTGTGCTCGTCGACGATGAGCACCTCGCCGTCCATGACGACGTACTCCTTGTCGTTGCGGAACAGCTCCTTGGCCTTGATGGAGTTGTTCAGGAAGGAGATCAGCGGGGTGTTGGCCGACTCGTAGAGGTTCTCGATGCCGAGGTGGTCCTCGACCTTGGTGATGCCCGGCTCGAGCACCGAGATGGTGCGCTTCTTCTCGTCGACCTCGTAGTCGACGTCCTTGACCAGCGTGCGCGCGATCGCCGCGAACTCGCCGTACCAGCGCACCTCGTCCTGGGTGGGGCCGCTGATGATCAGCGGGGTGCGGGCCTCGTCGATCAGGATCGAGTCGACCTCGTCCACGACCGCGAAGTTGTGGCCCCGCTGCACGCACTCCTCGATGGAGCCGGCCATGTTGTCGCGCAGGTAGTCGAAGCCGAGCTCGTTGTTGGTGCCGTAGGTGATGTCGCAGTTGTAGGCGACGCGACGCTCCTCGGGGCGCATCTCCGGCAGGATCACGCCCACCTCGAGGCCGAGGAAGTGGTGGATGCGGCCCATCATCTCGGACTGGTACTTCGCGAGGTAGTCGTTGACCGTGACGACGTGCACGCCCTTGCCGGACAGCGCGTTGAGGTAGGACGGCAGGGTCGCGACCAGGGTCTTGCCCTCACCGGTCTTCATCTCGGCGATGTTGCCGAGGTGCAGCGCGGCGGCACCCATGACCTGGACGTCGAACGGGCGCATGCCGGTCACGCGCTTCGCGGCCTCGCGGACCGTCGCGAACGCCTCCGGCATCAGGTCGTCGAGGGACTCGCCGTTCTCGAGGCGTTGCCTGAACTCCGCGGTCATCCCCTGGAGCTCGGCATCGGACATGGCGACGAAGTCGTCCTCGATGGCGTTGACAGCCTGCGCGATCGCTTCGAGCTGGCGCAGGATCTTCCCTTCGCCGATGCGGAGGATCTTGTCAAGAATGGCAGGCACGACGGTGTAACTCCCTGATCAGTTGAGTGCTGCGCCACTCTACCCAGCACGCGAAGCCTGCCCTAACCGAACAGCCGTCTCGGCCCGGTCCAGATCGTCGCGCCGACCCTCGCCGACGTCAGACGAGCGTGGCGAGCGCCGGCGCGAGGTCACCCCGCGGCTCGACCGTGATCTCCGGCAGCGCGATCCAGTCGGCGAGGTCCCGCAGCTCGGCCGCCAGCTCCACCGAGGTCTCGGCGGGGGCGCCGGGCTCGGCGTACGCCGCCTTCACGACCAGCACGCCGGCCTTGCGGTCGGCCTTGAGGTCGACGCGTCCGACGATCCGGTCGCCCAGCAGGAACGGCAGCACGTAGTAGCCGTGCACCCGCTGCGGAGCAGGCACGTAGATCTCGATGCGGTAGCGGAAGTCGAAGAGCCGCTCGGTCCGCTCGCGCTCCCAGACCAGCGGGTCGAAGGGGCTCAGCAGGGCGCGCGCGCGGGCGCGGCGCGGCAGCCTGGCGTCACGGTGCAGGTACGCCGGGCGCTTCCAGCCGTCGATCGCGACCGGGACCAGCTCGCCGTCCTCGACGAGCTCCTCGATGGCGGGCCCGGCGTGCTTGGTGTGCATCCGGTAGTAGTCGCGCAGGCACTGGGCGGTCGCGACGCCGTGCGAGCGCGCCGCCCGGCGCACCAGCTCACGGTTGGCGTCGGCCAGGGACGGGGTCTCCCGGGCCAGCACCTCGGCCGGGATCACCCGCTCCGGCAGGTCGTAGAGCACCTCGAACTGGCTGTTGCGCCCGGCGATCGCCAGGTCGCCCACGGTGTAGAGGTAGTCGAGCACCCGGCGGGTGTTGGACCAGTTCCACCCCCAGTGCTCCTTGGTGCGTGGCAGGCCGTCGTCGAGCTGGCGGGCGGTCGAGGGTCCCAGGTCGCGGACCTCCTTGACCAGGTTGGCCTCGAGCTGCGGGTCCTCCTCGACGATGCCCCACTTCCCGCGCTTCTCGCGGTAGTCATCCATCCGGTGCCGCATGACCGGCCACAGCTCGACCGGCATGAACGCCTGCACGTGCGCCCAGTACTCGACCACCCGGCGCCGGCGGCCCGTGGAGGCCCGGTCGAGCAGGGAGGTGTCGTAGGGACCCATCCGCGAGTAGAGCGGCATGTAGTGCGCCCGCTGCAGCACGTTGACCGAGTCGACCTGGAGCACCCCGGTGCGCTCGAGCGTGCGCTGGAAGGTGCGCATCGTGGGAACGGCGTGCCGTGTGTCCAGGAAGCCCTGGGCGGCCAGCGCCACCCGGCGTGCCTGCGCGGTGCTCAGCGACTGCATGGCGGGAGGCTACGCGGCGCCGCCGACAGCGTGCCGGGGCCGTCGAGTGACGACAACGCCGCGAGCGTGCGTGCCGGCGACCGTGGCGTCCGGTGCGTGCGATCGCAAGGCGGAGGAGCGAAGGCGGCCCGGGGTTGGCCGTCGAGTGACGACAACGCCGCGAGCGTGCGTGCCGGGCGTCACGGCAGGTCGAGGAGCTTCTCCCGGACGGCATACATGACCGCCTCCATGCGGGAGTGCAGCTGGAGCTTCTCGAGGATGTTGCGCACGTGGTTCTTGACGGTGTTCTCGCTGATGAACAGCTGCTTGGCGATCTCCCGGTTGTTCAGCCCCTTGGCGACCAGACGGAGCACCTCCAGCTCCCGCTCGGTGAGCCGGAGACCGGGGACGTGCTCGCGCTCGGGGCGCGACATCTGCTTGAACTCGTCGATCAGCTTGACCGCCATCGAGGGGCTGATCAGGGACTGGCCGTCGGCGACCACGCGGACCGCCTGCGCCACCTCCTCGATCGAGGAGTCCTTGAGCAGGTAGCCCGAAGCGCCGCTCTTGACCGCCTCGTAGAGGTCGGCCTCCTCGTCGGAGACGGTGAGCATGATGATCTTCGCCGACGGCACGGCGTCCTTGATGGCCAGGCACGCCTCGATGCCGGAGCGCTTGGGCATCCGGATGTCGAGCAGGATGACGTCGGGCGCCGCGCTGGCGGCCAGGTCGGTGCCCTCGATCCCGTCGCCCGCCTCGCCGACGACCTCGATGCCGGGCTCGACGGCCAGCAGCATCGTCAGTCCACGCCGGAACAGCTCCTGGTCATCGACGACGAGGACCCGGATCGGTTCGGGCTCTACCTCGTTCTCGTGATCGGCCACGTGCGCATCATGGCACGTACGGCGGCCACATGGGACCCGTCCGGGGCAGACAAGCGTCGGGGCGGGGTGGCCCGATCGGACCACCCCGCCCCGGCAGGCGGCTCAGATCAGGTTCAGTCCCGGGCTCCCAGGTCCAGGGAGATCACGCCGTAGTCGTAGCCGCGACGCCGGTAGACGACCGCCGGACGGTCGTTCTCCTTGTCGACGAACAGGTAGAAGTCGTGGCCCACGAGCTCCATCTCGTAGAGGGCCTGGTCAAGGGTCATCGGACTGGCAGGGTGCGTCTTCTCCCGAACCACGAGCGGGCCGTCCCCGGTCACCGCGATGGGGCCGACCTTGCGCTCGGTCACCGTGTCCTCGGGCTCGCCCGCGAGCCCCTCGATCGGGCTGTCCGCGAGCGCCTGGCCGACCGACACGGGCGCGTGCCGGCCGTGGTGCACCCGTCGCCGGTCGGCGGCGCGACGCATCTGGGCGGCCATCTTGTCCACCGCCAGGTCCAGCGCTCCCATCTTGTCCTCGGCGGCTGCCTCGGCCCGGATCACCGGACCCTTGGAGAACGCCGTGAGCTCGAGGCGGACGGCGCGGTCGTGCTGGCGCGGATTGCGCTCGCACTCGACCTCCACCTGGACCCGCATGATTCGGTGGTCGTGCTTCTCGAGTCGCGACAGCTTCTCGGCGACATGACTCCGGAACCGCTCGGACAGCTCGCAGTGTCGACCCGTGACCACAACTTCCATGTGAACCTCCCGTTGCTTGGTTGGTTTCCTCTAGCCCCCGCTAGTGCCCTCCGGTGGGCATGCCGAAACCCGGGTCCGGGAGGACCCGCGTCCGGGGGTGGATGGAGCCCGTCCGGCCGACCTGGTCTTCGACCCCACAATCGCCTGCTGAGGGGTTCGCAGCTTCTCTGCCACTACTACCCTTCTCCCGCCCACCGCCGTGTCTGACGGCGGCGACGAGGCAGGACTTACGACTAAGCCGCACCGTGATCGACCTCCCCGGCGGGTGAACCCACCGGGGAGAGCCTTACGTGGACCGTTTCGCCTGCGACTGGCATCGGCTTGCCCTCGTGACGCCCCGACCCGGGGCGCCTCGACGACGCAACCACGGACCCGGACGGACTCCATGCACCGACGCTAGTGGGTGATCCCTCCGGACGAAACCCTGCGCGCTGAAGAATCGCTGTGACCCGCCCGGCGTCCCGGCGGCAGCCGCCGGCGGGTCGCCGCCACGGCCGCCACTGCCGTCACCTGCAGCCCCACGGACTCCAGCGCACGTTGCGCCTCGCGGGCCGTCGCGCCGGTCGTCAGGACGTCGTCGCAGACGATCACCGAGGCACGCGGATGCCGCTCCGCGAGGCGACGCAGGGACCCCGCGGGACAGTGCATCGAGCCCGCGAGGTTCGCCGCCCGGGCCCCGGCGTCGAGTCCCGCCTGGTCGACCACTCCGGGCCGGCTGCGCAGCAGGCGCCGGACCACGACGTCCCGCCCGGCGGCGCTCAGCAGCCCGGCGGCCCCCGAGGCCAGGGCGAACGTCGGGTCGTAGCCCCGCGCCCGGACGCTCGCGGGTCGCGACGGCACGGGCACCAGCACCACGGGTCCGCCGTGGCCACTCGGAGCGGCCAGGGCCGCCGAGGTGGACCGGGCCAGCAGCAGGGCAAGGGGGTCGCGCAGCGCGAGCAGCCGGCGCTCCTTGTGGCCGACCACCATCGCCTTGAGCAACCCGTCGTACGGGCCGGCGGCCCACGGGGTCACGAGCCCCGCGGGCGTCGGCTGCGGCCAGGCCGGCCGGGCGTCTCCCGGCAGCAGCGTCTCGCACGGGGCGCAGAGCACGCGGCCGGGCCGGGAGCAGCCGACGCAGCAGCCGCCGAGCAGGAGGTCGACCAGCGCGTCGAGGAGTCGCACCCCTCGATGGCACCAGAGACCCGGCTGGGCCTCAAGGGGGACCCGGCGCCCTGTGGAGAGCCTCAGCCCACGTAGCCCAGCGAGGTCACGTCCGAGTCGAGCCCGACGTCCTTGCGGGCCGCGTTCGTCTGGTCGAGGAGGCCGGAGTTCGTGACGGCGTAGAGCGTCTCGGTCTCCACTGGCGAGCCGGCGAGCGACAGCACGCGCCCGCGCAGCGTGGTGGCCAGGCTGTCGAGCCCCGGGGGCGACCCGTCGACGGCGATGGTGCGCACCTGCGACAGCTCGCCGGTCAGCACGTGCAGGACGGCGACGGTGGTCGGTGTCTGCCAGACGATGTCGCGGATCCGGACCCGTCCCTCGCCCTCCCACGAGATCCGGTGGGCCCGGGTGGCGCCCAGGACCCGCCCCTTGTCGTCGTGGCGGATCCGGCTGACCATCAACACGTCGCCGGTGCTGCGCCGGACCACGGCCACCAGCCGGGAGCCGTCACGCGAGACCAGGAAGCGGTGGACCTCCCGGCCGGTCACGCCCGGCACGTACACGTTGGTCGGACGGTCACGTTCCACGTAGGACACCCGCGCCCCCTCGGGCCCACGGTCCACCAGCCACACCCGGTCGGCGAAGTCCCACGCGGGACGGAGCAGGTCCGAGGCGCCGCTGACCACCTCACGCACGTCCGAGGCCGGCCCCCGGACCGGGCCGAGCAGCACCGCGCTGCCGTCGCTCGACACCCCGGCCACCCCGGTCGCGTCGAGGTTGACCCCGATCGACCTCAGGCCGTACTGCCGCGCCCCGAACGGCCCGTCGACCGCCTCCAGCGCGCCGGCGGGACCGGAGACCAGCTGCCCGTTGCGCAGGGCGTAGAGCAGCGAGCTGGCCTGGAACCCGGTCGGGTCGTACCCCGCGCCCTGGTTCACGCTGACCTCGCTCACCCCGCCGGGCAGCTGGATCGGCTGGCCGCCGATCGACACCCGGAAGGCCCGGATCGCGGGCTCCTGGCGCAGGGTCCAGGCGAACTGGGCCAGCATCAGCTCGATCGCCTGGGCCGTCTGTGGGCCCGCCTCGCCCTTCAGCGAGATGTCGGCGACCCCGTCCGCGGAGACCGGCACCGAGAGCCCGAACGTGAGGCCGGGCGGGATGAAGCTGCGCGAGACCCGGGCCAGGTCGGGGTGGGGGCCGCGCAGGAGGCCCTTGATCAGCGTGGTCGCCAGCTGCTCACCCCGGGGCACGAACACGGGCTCGGGGACGAGGATCTGCGCGGTCGGGTCGAAGAAGTACAGCGAGACGACCCGGAACCGCTGCTCGAACCACGACTCGGGCACGATCAGCGCGTTGGGGGCCTGCGCGATGCGGTACTCGCCGTTCTCCATCGTCATCGGGAACTCGACGACCTGCTGGGAGTGCGGCAGCCGGCCCCGCCAGGCGCCCCGCGCATCGAGCAGGTCGGCACCGGTCAGGGTGACCGACACCCGGGAGGCGCCGCCCCGCTGGCGCGGTGGCGAGGCGTCGGCGTAGGTGATGGTGCGGCTCTCGGGGTTCCAGGACGCCTGGGCGTCCTTGGTCAGGAACTGCTTGGCCACGTTGGTCGAGATCGGGGTCGCGGTCATCGCGTCCAGGAATCCCTTGACGATGTCGGGCGCGGACGCGCCCGGCTGCGGCGGCCGCGGGTCGATGTAGATCCCGGGCTCCTCGTCGAGGGCGCCGCCGGACTTCGTCTCGACGACGGGGCCGCTCTCGGGCATCCGGACGCAGCCGGACACGGCCAGCGCCAGGGCGAGGAGGAGGACGGCGACGAAGCCGGTGCGACGACGGGTCATGCGACGGGCTCCTCGGCGTCGACGGGCACCAGCGGCAACGGGCTCTGACGCAGCGGCACGCCGGCCCGCCGCGGCAGCGTGAGCCGGAACTGCGCGCCTTGCCCCGGGCGGCCCCAGGCCTGGAGCCAGCCGCCGTGCAGGTGCGTGTCCTCCAGCGAGATCGAGAGGCCCAGCCCGGTGCCACCGCTGGTGCGCGCCCGGGCGGGGTCGGCACGCCAGAAGCGGTTGAAGACCATGGCCGCCTCCCCCGGCGCCAGCCCCACGCCGTAGTCGCGGACCGCGACCGCCGCGGAGTGCTCGTCTCCGGCCACGTGGATCACGATCTCGGCGCCCCGGCCGCTGCTCTCGGCGTGGTCGATGGCGTTGGTGACGAGGTTGCGGACGATCCGCTCGACGCGGCGCACGTCCGCCTCCGCCAGGCACGGGTGGTCGGGCGCGCGCACGACGACGCTGACGCCCCGCTGGTCGGCGAGCGCCCTGGTCATCTCGACCACGCGGTGGGCGACGTCGACGAGGTTGACGTCCTCCGCCTCGAGCACGGCGGCCCCCGCGTCGAAGCGACTGATCTCGAGCAGGTCCACCAGCAGCATCTCGAACCGGTCTAGCTCGGTCTGCAGCAGCTCCGCGGCGCGGCCGGTGGCCGGGTCGAAGTCGTGGCGCGCGTCGTGCAGCACGTCGCTGGCCATCCGCACCGTGGTCAGCGGGGTGCGCAGCTCGTGGGACACGTCGGAGACGAAGCGGCGCTGCACCCGGCTGAGCTCCTCGAGCTGGCGGATCTGGCGCTGGAGGTTGCTCGCCATCTGGTTGAAGGACGTGGCGAGGCGGGCCAGGTCGTCCTCGCCGGCGACCCGCAGCCGCTCCTGGAGCTGACCTGCCGCCAGCCGTTCAGCAACCCGGCGTGCCATCCGGATGGGCGTCACGACCTGGCGGGTGACCAGCCAGGTCATCCCGGCCACCAGCACCAGCAGCAGGACCGCCGCGGTCAGCAGCGCCCGGGTCACCAGCGCGAGGGTCTCCTGCTCCTCGTCGAGCGGGAAGAGGTAGTAGACCGTGTACGTCGCGCCGTCGGAGGGCAGCTTGACCTGGGAGCCGACGACGATGCCCGGCACGACCTTCGTGGCCCCGTCCGCGTCGGTGGTGCGGATCTGGGTGTAGGTCCACGCGGTGGGGGCCACGTCGTCGAAGTGGGACTCGAGCGAGACCGGGACGCTCGCGGTGTCCAGGCCCGGTGTGGACTCCGCTCCACCGTCGGCGATGCGCCCGCTGCTGTCCCCGACCGGCCCGGCGAGCACCACGCTGAAGCCGCGGGTCGCGCCGCGCTGGATGATCGGCTCCACCAGCTCGCGCTGCTGCGAGGCGGAGTCGATGTCGGTGCCGGGTGCGGCTGCGAGCCGGCTCCGCGCCTCGGTGGTCTCGTTGTTGGCCTCGGCGACGACCGCGCTCACCCGGTGGTCGAGCAGCCCCTCACGCGTCTGCTGCAGCAGGAACCAGCCCACGATGCTGACGACGACCGCGGAGAGCACCACGGTGCTCGCGACGACGCGCGCCTGGATGGACCGGCGCCAGAAGGTGAGGCCTCGCCGCAGTCCCGCCGGGAGGCTGCGCGAGGGCAGGGCGCCGGATGACACTGGCTCAGGCGTTTCCGGCCTTGTACCCCACACCGCGCACGGTCACCACGATCTCGGGGCTCTCCGGGTCGTGCTCGACCTTGGAGCGCAGCCGCTGCACGTGCACGTTGACCAGCCGCGTGTCGGCGGCGTGGCGGTAGCCCCACACCTGCTCCAGCAGCACCTCACGGGTGAACACCTGCCAGGGCTTGCGGGCGAGGCAGACGAGGAGGTCGAACTCGAGGGGGGTGAGGCTGATCGGGACCCCCCGGCGGCTGACCGAGTGGCCGGCCACGTCGATGGTGAGGTCGCCGATGCTCAGGGACTCCTGGGCGGGCGTGTCGTGGCGGCGGACCCGGGCGCGGATCCGTGCGACCAGCTCCTTGGGCTTGAAGGGCTTGACGACGTAGTCGTCGGCCCCCGACTCCAGCCCGACCACCACGTCGACCGTGTCGCCCTTGGCGGTCAGCATCACGATCGGGACACCGGACTCGGCGCGGATCTCCTTGCACACGTCGATGCCGTCCTTGCCGGGAAGCATCAGGTCGAGCAGCACCAGGTCGGGCTTGTACTCGCGGAACTCGTCCATGGCGAGGTCGCCGCGGGTGCACATCCGGCTGTCGAAGCCCTCCTGGCGCAGCACGATGGTGAGCATCTCCGCGAGGGAGGCGTCGTCGTCGACGACCAGGATGCGTCCCTTCCAGGCGTTGTCTGCCGGAGGGCCAGCGGGCTGGGTCATGCCTCAATCTTGCCAGCCGGGTGTCCGGAATGTGACGAGAGAGGCAACGAGGCCGCCCGAGAGTTCCCGGACGGCCTCGTCGAGGTCCCCGGACGAGGTCCGGGGATCGTGGTCAGTAGCGGTACTCGTGGGACTTGTACGGGCCGGCCACGTCCACGCCGAGGTACGACGCCTGGTCGTCGGTCAGCGTCGTGAGCTTCACCCCGAGAGAGCCGAGGTGCAGTCGCGCGACCTCCTCGTCGAGGTGCTTCGGCAGCACGTAGACGCCCACGGGGTACTCCTCGGGCTTCGTGAAGAGCTCGACCTGGGCCAGCACCTGGTTGGTGAACGAGTTCGACATCACGAACGACGGGTGCCCGGTCGCGTTGCCGAGGTTCATCAGGCGACCCTCCGACAGGACGATGATCGAGCTCTCCGCCCTCCCGTCGCGCGCCGGGAAGGTCCACACGTCGACCTGCGGCTTGACCGTCTTGCGCACGACGCCGTCGTACGACTCGAGGCCGGCCATGTCGATCTCGTTGTCGAAGTGGCCGATGTTGCCCAGGATCGCCTGGTGCTTCATCTTCGCCATCTGCTCGACGGTGACGACGTCCTTGTTGCCGGTCGCGGTGATCACGATGTCGGCGATGTCCAGCACGTCGTCGAGGGTGGAGACCTGGTAGCCGTCCATGGCTGCCTGCAGCGCGCAGATCGGGTCGATCTCGGTGACGATGACCCGGGCGCCCTGGCCGCGCAGCGACTCGGCGCAGCCCTTGCCGACGTCGCCGTAGCCGCACACCACCGCGACCTTGCCGCCGATGAGGACGTCGGTGGCGCGGTTGATGCCGTCGATCAGCGAGTGGCGGCAGCCGTACTTGTTGTCGAACTTCGACTTGGTGACCGAGTCGTTGACGTTGATGGCGGGGAAGAGCAGCGAGCCCTCCTTCATCATGTCGTAGAGCCGGTGCACGCCGGTGGTGGTCTCCTCGGTCACGCCGCGGATCTCGTTGGCGATCTTGGTCCAGCGGTCGTCGCTCTCGGCGAGCGAGGCCTGCAGCACCTCGAAGACGACCTTCTGCTCGTGGCTCTTGGCCGTCGCCGGGTCGGGCGCCTTCCCGGTCTTCTCGGCCTCGACCCCGAGGTGCACGAGCAGCGTGGCGTCGCCGCCGTCGTCGAGGATCATGTTGGCGAACTTGCCGTCGGGCCACCGCAGGATCTGCTGGGTGCACCACCAGTACTCCTCCAGCGTCTCGCCCTTCCAGGCGAAGACGGGGATGCCCTGGGGGTTCTCCGCGGAGCCCTCCGCGCCGACCGCGACAGCGGCGGCCGCGTGGTCCTGGGTGGAGAAGATGTTGCACGAGGCCCAGCGCACCTCGGCGCCGAGGGCGACCAGCGTCTCGATCAGCACCGCGGTCTGGATCGTCATGTGCAGTGACCCCGCGATCCGGGCACCGGTGAGCGGCTTCGAGTCGCCGTAGCGCGCACGCATGGCCATCAGGCCCGGCATCTCGTGCTCGGCGAGCTGGATCTCGGTGCGGCCGTAGTCGGCCAGGCTGAGGTCGGCGACCTTGTAGTCCATCAAATGCCCCCTGCTCTGAGGTGTGCTCGTGGCTGTGCCTTCGAGATTAGAACGACACGGGGCCAGACGAACAATCCTCGACGCCTCCCGCTCCGAACACGGATCGGGCTACCTCATCTCGGGGATCAGTGCCCCGCAGGCGCCGGGGGCTCGGGGCGTTCGGCGGGCACGTAGTCAGCTCGGTAGATGTCCGGCTCGAGGTAGATGACCTGGGCGGTGGGCTCCGCGGCGCGCACCGCCACCTCCGCCCGGTCGATGACCTCGGCGACCTGTTCGGAGGTCGCGCCGGTGCGCACGGCGATCTTGGCGGCGACGAGGAGCTCCTCGGGCCCCAGGTGCATGGTCTTCATGTGGATGATCCGCTCCACGCCGGGGGTCGACTCGAGGGCGTCGGCGATCCGGCGCTGCGCCGGCACGCTGGCGGACTCCCCCAGCAGCAGGCTCTTGGTCTCCAGTCCGAGCACGACGGCGACGGCGACCAGCAGCAGCCCGATCAGCGCGGTGCCGACGACGTCGTAGTAGAGGTTCTCGGTGACCAGCGACAGCACGACGGCGACGAACGCGAACCCGAGGCCGATGAGGGCCGCGAAGTCCTCGAGCAGGATCACCGGCAGCTCGGGCTGCTTGGCCCGCCGGATGAACTGCGGGAAGCTCGACGCCCCCTTGATCTTGTTGGCCTCGACGATCGCGGTGCGGAAGGAGAAGCCCTCCAGCACGATCGCGATGCCCAGCACCAGCGGGGGCACCCACCACCACCGGCTGTCGAGGATCGAGTCGGCCGGGTGCCCGTGGGCGGCGTGGATCTCGTGGTACTTGTGGTACGCCTCGTAGAGCGCGAACAGGCCACCGACGCTGAACAGCACGATCGAGACGATGAACGAGTAGATGTAGCGCTCGCGTCCGTAGCCGAACGGATGCTGCGGGGTGGCGTCCTTCTGGGCCTTCTTGCCGCCCAGCAGGAGCAGGCACTGGTTCCCGGAGTCGGCCACCGAGTGGATCGCCTCGGCGAGCATCGAGCTCACGCCGGTGAGGAAGAACGCGACGAACTTCGTCACCGCGATCCCCAGGTTGGCCAGGAGCGCAGCGACGACCGCCTTGGTACCACCCTCTGCAGACATGCGCGGAAGGCTAGCGGGCCAGGTGCTCCTCCACCGCCGCGGCCGCCTCCGGCCTCGCGACCGCGGCCACCACCTCGGGAGCCTCACCGGCCGCCACCTCGGCGCTCACCGCGGTGAGGGCGACGGCGTGGTCGACCCGGTGCTCGGCCGACCCGAAGGGGTCCACCGCCAGGTCGAGCCGCCGGGCCAGGGGCGTCCAGGCCAGCAGCAGCGCCAGGCCGACGGCGCCGAGCGTGGTCACGACCAGGGACGACGCCGCGTGCTCCTCGGTCCAGTCGGGGTAGCCGGCGTAGAACAGGGACTTCACCACGAAGCCGTGGAAGAGGTAGACGACCAGGGTCCAGGCGCCCATCCGGGCGAACCAGCCGCCCCTGCGCGGCACCAGGGCGAGGAAGGCCCACGCGCCCAGGGTCCCGATCACCAGCAGCGCCGCCCGGGTGAGGAACGCCCGGCCGTCGCCGACGTCGAGCTCGCCGTACGTCGACCGGTAGTAGAGCCACTCGGTCTGCGCCCAGGTGTCGGTCCAGGTGGTGATCACGAAGATCGCCACCATCACCGCGGCAGCGACGACCCGGACCGGGCGCCGGCGCAGCAGCTCCAGCCGCTCGGGCGTCGCCTTGAGACCCATCACGAAGAACGGCAGCAGGCCGAGGACGCGTGCCATGTCGAGGGTGTCCCCCGCACGCAGGCCGGCCACGATGCTGATCGCGACGGCCACCACCAGACCGCCCCACATCGGCTTGAACACCGGGGTCAGCAGCCGCCAGAAGAAGAGGGCCGCGAGGTACCACATCGGCCAGTGCGGATCCGCGAAGAGGTCGGCGAGCTCCTCGCCCCCCACGTAGATCCGGAACAGGGCCAGGGCCAGCTCGAAGACGACGTACGGCACGACGACGCCCTTGAACAGGCCCCACATCCGGGTCGAGGTCCACGCGAAGGAGCGGGAGAGGTAGCCGGTGACGAACACGAACGCCGGCACGTGCCAGGCGTAGAGGAAGTCGTAGAGGTGGTCGTCGACGGCGTTGTGCGGCAGCAACGTCCACGAGTGGCCGACGACGACCAGGGTGACCAACGCCATCTTGGCGTTGTCGAACCACGGGTCGCGGGCTCGCGCAGCTGCGGTGCGGGTCGGGGAAGCCACCCGCAGAACCTACCCACGTGGCGGCGAGGTTAGTCCTCGACCAGGCCCAGCCTGAGGTACTCGGCCGCGTAGGTGCCGCTGAGCAGCAGCGAGGCGTAGCGGGCGACCTCGGTCGCCGCGTCGGTGGTCACCGTCTCGACGCGCACGCCGCGTGCGTCGGCCGCCGCCAGCAGCCGGCCGCGCTGCTCGCGCACGACCGGGTCCTCGGTGCCGTCGTCGAGCACGAGCAGCATCGACCGGAGGTCGCCTCCGCCGTCGGCGAACGGGTCGCTGAACACGTCCCGGGCCTTGGTCGCCTCGAGGACGGGCAGCAGGTGCTCCGCGTCCCCCGCCAGCGCCGTCCGGCCGCTGGCGCGGCGGATCGACTCGGCCACCCGCCGGGCGGCGCGGGCCGCGAGCACCGAGCCGCCCCAGACCAGGGGCGTGCTGTCGGCGAGCGCGATCGCCAGCATCTTGGCGGGGTTGACCGCCAGGTCACGGTGTGGCGAGCACGCGATCGCGACGGCGTCCAGCGCCTCGGCGACCACCTCGGCATCGGCGCGCGGGCCGAGCCCGACCCGGTCGAGGTACTCCAGCATCACCACGGCGGTGGCGAGCTGGTCGCGGGTCACGGTCGGCAACAGGGTGGCCCACCGGCCGACGGCGTGCTCGGCGACCAGCGATCCGGGCGGGCAGGCCACGGCCACCTGGCAGCCGCGGCGCACGGCCTCGGCGACCGCGGAGGCGGTCCCGGTGTCGGTGCCGTCGGGCGCCAGCACCACCACCAGGTCCAGGCTGCCGGCCCACCCCGGCAGCATCGGACCCGGCCAGGCCACGAAGGGGACGGGGCACCACGGCTCGAGCACCGCCCGCAGCAGCCGTGAGTCGGGGCCCGCCGCGATCACCGCGCGCGGTCGAGCCTGGTCCTGGCTCCGGGCCACGGCCTCGGTGGCCGCGGCCGACGCGTCGATCGACTCGCGGCGCACCCGGGCGCCCGCCTCGGCCAGGGGCCGGAGCACGGCGTCGTGCGCGGACAGCACTGCCTCGTCGTCGAGGCGGGACTCGTCGAACCAGGTCGCCATGACTGCCTCCCCTCGCCGGTCAGGCCGGCTTGCGGGCCTCGTCGACCAGCAGCACCGGGATGTCGTCCCGGACCGGGTAGGCCAGGCCACAGCCGGTGCACACCAGCTCCTCGCCGGTCGGCGCGAGCGAGGCACGGCACTTCGGGCAGACGATGATCGCCAGCAGCGCGGGGTCGATGTTCATGGGCGTTCTCTCCTGATGATCGCGAGCACGGCGTCGCGGACCTCGACCATCGTGGCCTGGTCACGACCTTCGGCGTTGAGCCTGAGCAGGGGTTCGGTGTTGGAGGGGCGCACGTTGAACCACCAGTCTGGATGGGTCACCGTGAGGCCGTCGAGGCGGTCGGTCGTCACGCCGTCGAGTCGGCCGTAGGTCTCCTCGATCTCGGCCACCACGGCCGCCTGGTCGGCCACCGTCGAGTTGATCTCACCGCTGACGACGTACCGCTCGTAGTCCCCCAGCAGCTCCGAGAGGGTGCGGTCGGTCTCGGCCAGGGCGGCCAGTGCGTGCAGCGCCGCGAGCATCCCGGAGTCGGCCCGCCAGAAGTCGCGGAAGTAGAAGTGGCCGCTGTGCTCGCCGCCGAAGATCGCATCGGTCTCGGCCATCTGGGCCTTGATGAAGGAGTGGCCGACCCGGGTGCGCACCGGCCGCCCGCCGAGCTCGGTCACGATCTCGGGGACCGCCCGGCTGGTGATCAGGTTGTGGATCACCGTCGACCCGGGCTCCTTGGCGAGCTCGCGCGCGGCGATCAGGGCGGTGAGCGTGGACGGCGAGACGGCCTGCCCGCGCTCGTCCACGAGGAAGCAGCGGTCCGCGTCGCCGTCGAACGCCAGGCCGACGTCCGCCCCCTCCGAGAGCACCCGCTTCTGGAGGTCGACGAGGTTCTCCGCGTCGATCGGGTTGGCCTCGTGGTTCGGGAACGTCCCGTCGAGCTCGAAGTACATGGGGACGAGCTCCACGCGGTCGTCCCCGAGCCGGCCGAACACCGCGGGGGCGGTGTGGCCGGCCATGCCGTTGCCGGCGTCCACGACGACCTTGAGCCGACGCCCCTCGACCGGCACGAGCGAGAGCAGGTGCGCGGCGTACGCCTCGAGCACGTCGTGGCTGGTGATCGTGCCCTGGCGGGCCACGGGCACGCCGCCGCCGGCCGCGACCGTGTCCCGGATCGCTTCGAGCCCGGTGTCCCGCCCGACCGGCTGCGCGCCGGACCGGCACATCTTGATGCCGTTGTACTGCGCCGGGTTGTGGCTGGCGGTGAACATCGCGCCCGGGTGCCCGAGGTGACCGGAGGCGAAGTAGAGCTGGTCGGTCGAGGCGAGGCCGACCAGGATCACGTCCGCACCCGCCTCGGCGGCACCGTCCGCGAACGCACCGGCCATGCCGGGCGAGCTGGGACGCATGTCGTGACCGACGACGACGGTGTCGGCCCCGAGCTCCTGGACGTAGGCGCGGCCCGTTGCGCGGGCGAGCTCCTCGTCGAGCTGGTCGGGCACCACGCCCCGGACGTCGTACGCCTTGAAGACGGCGTCGAGGTTGGCGGGATCCAGCGTTGATGGCATGGCCGGAGCCTAACGGTCGTCGCGACCGCGGCTGCTCAGTCGGTGCTCAGGACGCGCAGGTGACCGCGCCTGCCGACCTCGCGGCCGGTCTCCTCCGCCGGGGTCGGACGCGCCGGGCGGGGCACCGGCCGGCCGACCTCGCGCACCGCGTCGGCGAGGGCCAGGAGGTCGTCGCTGGAGGGCCCCTGGGCCGCCGGGTCCGGCGCCAGGCGCAGGACCTCCCACCCGCGCGGCGCCGAGAGCCGCTCACTGTGCACGTCGCACAGGTCGTAGGCGTGCGGCTCGGCGTAGGTCGCGAGCGGGCCGAGCACCGCCGTCTGGTCGGCGTAGACGTAGGTCAGCGTGTTGACCGCGGGACGGCCACAGGCGGTACGCGAACAGCGGCGGACAGGACTCACGCGGGAGACGCTACCTGTCGTTCCCTCACACCCCGATTAGGCTCGCGGCGTGGACGACGCCAGCTCTCGCACGACCCCGTCGCACCGGCGCCGGGACCGCCGTGGGCGCGGCATGCGCGGCCCCGCGGTCCAGCCTCTCGACCCCCGCCGGCCGGAGCTCCGCACGGCCCGCGAGCGCTTCGACGACCTGACGCTGGGCATCGTGACCGACATCGACGAGCGCTGGCAGGACCGCCTCGGGCTCGTGGAGTACGCCGTCGAGGACGCGCCACAGATCCCCGACGACTGGGACGCGGGAACGGTGCCGTTGTCCTCGCTGATCCGCGGCACCGGCGCGGAACCGACGCGCCTGGTCCTGTTCCGGCGACCCATCGAGCACCGTTGCGAGACCCGGACCGACCTGGAGGCCATGGTGCTCACCGTCGTGGTCGAGCAGGTCGCCGAGCTGCTCGGCATCGAGGCAGAGCAGGTGGACCCGAGGTACCGGTCGGACGAGGCGGACTAGGGGCACGTCTCCCAAGTCGGGGCGCCTGCTACGCGGGCGCCCGACTTGGGAGACGCACCCTAGCTAGCGCAGTCCGGGCCGCGACGTCGCGGGACCAGCCCGCTGGCGATCGGGTCGACCAGGGGCACGACCGCGGTCCCATGCCCGGCGACGACGACGGACCCGGTCACGCTGGTTCCCTGGGGGACCACCGAGACCAGCGTGGCGCGCGGCGGCAGGGTCACGACCGTGCCGCGTCCCGGCCGCAGGTCGGCACGGCTCTGGTCCAGCTGCTCACCGGAGGCCGTGCGGGACACCACGGTCACCGCCCCGACGCCACGGGCGCCCGCGAGCACCAGCCGCTTGGCCCCGGTCGGGACGATGACCGACGTCCCCTTCCGGATCGGCGGACCGGCGACCGTGTGGGACAGGTCACCGTCGGCGAACGTGCGCAGGGTGGCGGTGACCGGCTGGGTGGACGTGACCTCCAGCCCGACGACGCCGTCGGCGATGGCGGACCGCAGTGCGGTGGTCAGCGAGAGCCGGGCGACCCCCTGGGGCGGCACGCGGACCTCGTCGATCCCCTCGGGCGCGAAGACGGAGTCCTCGCTCACGAACTTGACCTGGGCGCGCACCTCGTCGTCACCGCCGTTGGCCAGGGAGAGGATGCGGCCGCCGGCACCGGTTCCGAGGCCGAGGAGGAAGTTGTCGGTGGCCGGCTCCTGCTGGCCGGGCAGCCAGTCCTGGCTGGCCTGCCCGCGACCGAGCTCGTCGGAGCCGTCCAGCACCGAGGCCGAGAGCCGGCCGCGCGAGGTGACGACCTGCAGGGCCAGCTCCCCGCGGCGGGGTGCGACCTGGCCCAGGTCCAGCCGGATGCTGCTGTGCCCGGGGACGGACACGCCTCGCAGGCGCGGTACGTCGATCAGCCCGGCACCGCCGTAGACGGTGACGTCGGCGATCGCCTGCCCCGCATCCGGGTTGACCAGCTCGAGCACCGAGTCGTGGCGCACCGCCGCGCCCACCCCGGTGAACCACTCGCCGGGAGCAGTCGCCGGGCACGTGCTCACCGCGAGCTGGCGGCCGCCGAAACGAGACCCGACCAGACCGGGCGCCAGGTCGTCCTCGCCGTCCACGACGACCGGGCCGGTGCCCTTCACCGCCGTGACCTTGCCGTCGGCGAGCTTCGTGGTCGACCTCTTGTCACCGACCCGGACGGCGACGCCGCCGCGGGCCCCCTTGCTGTCCGTGGAGAGGTAGGCAGCCGGCGCGCCCGGGAGCGCGGAAGGGCACACGATCGTCGCGCTGGCGAGCGTGGTCCGGGTCGGGGACTGGGACTCCCCGGTCGGCGCCTCGGAACGCACCAGGAGCAACGCCCCCACGGTGACCAGGGGCAGCAGCACCGCGAGCAGCGTCGTGGTGTCCAGCTGGACCCGCCGACCGGACAGGCGGCGTCCTGGGGTCGTCTGGCTCATCGGCGGCGGCTCCGTTCGCTCGTGGGCACGCACAGCACGGCGATCACCACGATGGCCACCGCCTGGAGGACGAGCAGGCCGATCCGCAGCCACGACCGTGGCCCGTCCACCGCCGAGGCGTCGAGCGGCCGGTCGACCTGCCAGGCACGCGTGGAGCGGTCCTCGGCACTGGCCTGGACCAGCCCGCCGGTGGCGTCGAGGGCGGAGGCGACGTCGCCGTCCGAGGGCGCCGGGAGCACGACGTACTCGATGCCCGCGTCCGCGAGCGCATCCACGACCTGCGGGGTCGGCCGTGAGGTCAGGGCTCGCACCGTGCGGGTGAACCCGGGGTCCTCCGCGGAAAGGTCGATGACCTCGTCCTCACCGAGGGTGACGCCGTCACCGCGGCGGACGTAGTAGGTCAGCCCGCTGTCGACGTCGCCCCGGATCACCAGGATCCCGTGGGCGTCACCGGTCATCGCGCTCTGCACCATGTAGGCGGGGATCCCGCCGCCCGCGGTCTCGTCGAGCCTGTCGTGCCCACCGACCACGAACCAGCCCAGGCCGGCGAGGGGCACCACGGCGGCGGCCACGATCACGACGGCCGCCACGCCCCGACGCCAGATCGGGACCTCGGTCGCTGCCGGGTCGGCCAGCGACTGCGCGCCGATCGAGGCGGCGACCACGAAGGCGCCCTGGAGCACCACGACGAGGAAGCCGAGGCCGGCGTGCGTGCTGGTGGCCGCCAGGTCGAGGGTGAAGGAGCCGATGGCCGCGGCCGTCACCGCAGCCACCGTGGCCACGATCCAGCAGACCAGGACCGGGATCCGGGTGGCACGCGGGATCAGGGCCAGGAGCGCCAGCACCGCGAGCACGATCCCGAGCCAGGAGGGTGCGCCGAGGTCGCCCATCCGGCCGGCGAGCAGGTCGAGGGACTCCACCGTCGCGACCGGCAGTCGGCCGGCCTCCAGGAACAGCGCCTCGCCGGCGCCGTGCAGCAACGCCGGGATCCACCACGGCGACAGCAGCAGCGGCACCGCCCCCAGGGCCGCAGCCGGCGGCCCCCAGGCGGAGCGGTCCCGCACGGCACCGCGGACGACGACGGTCGCGGCCGCGGTCACGATCAGGCCGAGCAGCAGGGCGAAGAACCACAGGCCGGGGGCGAACGACGAGCCGAGGGCGAGCAGGAGGGCGGTGCGCCAGGCCGCCCGCCAGCGGCGGTCGGCCTCCGGGTCGGCGAAGCCCAGGGACGCGTGGGCCAGCCACGGGAGCAGCGCGGCCACGATCACCGTGGCGAAGCGTCCGTCCCCCCAGGCGCCGCTGACGACCGGGACGAGCGCGTAGGTCGTCGCTCCCCACAGCAGCAGCCAGCGCGGCGAGCCCGAGGGCGAGGCGAGGCGGCCGACGACCCGCAGGAAGCGCCACGCCCCCCACAGCCCGAGGGGCACCACCAGGACGAAGATCGCGGTCACCACGGCCGAGGGGCCGCCGAGCAGGGAGGCCAGCACCGCGAACGGGAGCACGTAGGGAGGGGCCGGCACGTCGGTGCCCTGCCCCAGCGGGTGCCAGGACTCGGTGTACAGGCGCCACCAGTCACCGGCTCCCCCCTGCGGCACCGGCGAGAGGCCGCCACCGGCGAGGGAGTCGAAGGCCGAGCGCGCACCGACGAGCGCCAGCACCACGAAGAGCGAGATCGACAGCGCGACCGGGTTGGTGAGGAAGCGGGCCACGATCCCGGTGTCCTCGGCGAGCATGTCCTCCTCGGACTGCCGGGCGGACTGCCGCGCGACTGCCGGCGGCTGGGCCTCGGCCTTGGCGGCGCGGCGGCGCTCCGCCACGTCCTGGGCCTGGTTGGTCGCGGCCGCCAGCAGGTCGCCCAGGAAGTCGAGGCCGTGCCGATAGGGCACCCACGGCGCGGCGAGGAGGGGACGCACGTCCTCGGGGGGCACCGCCTGACGACGCTGCCGGGCCCGACGGGCCGCCAGGATCTCGCGCGGACGCGAGTAGAGCGAGACCAGGGCCGCGAGCTCGTCGAGCGCCTCGCCCACGGACCGGACCAGGAGGAAGCCGATCATCCGCAGGATGGTCCCGACCCCGAGACGGAGCAGCTGGAAGGGCAGCACCCGGGACCGGGAGTTCGCGAGCAGCGTGTAGAGGGCGGCGCGGCGCTCCTGGTAGTGGGTGTGCCGGCCGGTCAGCGGGGTCCGCCGGATGCCCCGGTGCGCAGCCTCGGCGTGGAAGACCACGGCCTGCGGCACGATCAGCGTGCGGTGGCCGGCGGCGGCTGCCCGCCAGCCGAAGTCGAGGTCGTTGCCGAAGATGGGGAGCTGGTCGTCGAAGCCGCCGAGCTTCTCGAGCACCCGACGTCGCACGAGCATGCCGGCGGTGTTGACCGCCAGGACGGTGCGGACCTCGTCGTGCTGGCCCTGGTCGTACTCGCCCCGCTCGAGCCCGGTCTCGCGGCGACCGGTACCGGAGATGGTGACGCCCATCTCGAGGAGCCGCTTGAGCGACGGCCACTCACGCAGCTTGGGGCCCAGCACGTCGGCGTCGGGGTCCTCCTCGGCGGCCGCGAGCAGCGCTGCGAGTGCCCCCGGCTCGGGGTTCGCGTCGTCGTGGAGGATCCACACCCACTCGCAGTCCTCACCGGACGCGGCGAGCTGCTCGAGGGCGAGCCCGACGGCACGAGGGAAGGAGGTCGAGCCGGGCGCTCGGACCACGTCCCCGAAGGCGGACTCGAGCAGGGCGGCACTGCCGTCCTTGCTCCCGGTGTCGACGCAGAAGACCCGGTCGACCCTGGCTGTCTGGCTCTGGAGTCCCGAGATCACCGCGGGAAGCCAGCGCTCCCCGTCGTGGCTGACCAGCAGCGCGGTGACCGTCGTGTGCACGACCGAGAACACTAACGGTCCGCCCCTGACCCGGCCTGCCGCCGGGGGGCCCTGGGGTCAGGTGCGTGTGCGCCCCGTCACCGGGGCGCCGCACCCACCCGCCTCAGACGGCGCGCTTCTTCAGCTTGCGACGCTCCCTCTCGGAGAGCCCGCCCCAGATTCCGAAGCGCTCGTCGTTCATCAGTGCGGACTCGAGACATTCGTCCCGCACCTCACATGTCAGGCAGACCTTCTTGGCCTCCCTTGTCGACCCTCCCTTTTCAGGGAAGAACGCCTCGGGGTCCGTCTGTGCGCACAGCGCACGGTCCTGCCACCCCGCTTCTTCGGCGTCCCCGTCGAGGAGAAAAAGTTCTCTCACGCCCATCGCCTTTCGACCCGGTACTGCACCCATCCCGCTTGCCCTTCGCGGACCTGGTCCCTATCGGACGAAACCCGGGTCACATGTGAAGAACACTGTGGGAATTACATGCCTGTCGTACCCCTGAAGTCAAGCGCGCGTCTGCTATAGAGCGCAACCACCCGAACGGACTATTGCGAGCAGGCCCAAAGACCCCATGCGCAAAGATAGGCACATGCGCCACATCACGGTCCTCTCCGGCGGAATGGGCGGTGCTCGCTTCCTCCAGGGACTCCTCCACGCCATCGCCTCCGGCAGCCTCCCCGGCGTCGACGCCGACGCCTCCGTCACCGTCGTCGCCAACACCGCCGACGACATCTGGGTGCACGGCCTCAAGGTCTGCCCGGACCTCGACACGGTGATGTACACGCTCGGCGACGGCATCGACCTCGACCGTGGCTGGGGCCGCCGCGACGAGACGTGGAGCGTCAAGGCCGAGCTCGCGGCCTACGGGGTGGAACCGACCTGGTTCGGGCTCGGCGACCGCGACATCGCCACCCACCTGGTCCGGACCCAGATGCTGGACGCCGGCTACCCGCTCTCGCAGGTGACCGAGGCGCTGTGCCGCCGCTGGCAGCCGGGAGTGCGGCTGCTGCCGATGACCGACGACCGGGTGGAGACGCACGTCGCCATCGCCGACCCCGACTCGCCCAGCGGCCGACGCGTGGTGCACTTCCAGGAGTACTGGGTGCGCCTGCGGGCCCAGGTCCCGGCCGAGGCGGTCCTGTTCGTCGGGCTGGAGGAGTCCACGCCCGGGCCCGGCGTCATCGACGCCATCACCGACGCGGACCTCGTCGTCCTGCCGCCTTCGAACCCGGTGGTCTCGGTCGGCACGATCCTCGGGGTCCCGCGGGTCCGCGAGGCCCTCACCGCCACCCGGGCCCCGGTGGTCGGCCTCTCCCCCATCGTCGGCGGGAGCCACGTGCGTGGGATGGCCGAGCAGATGCTGACCTCGATCGGTGTGGAGGTGAGCGCATCGGGCGTCGGTCTCCACTACGGCTCCCGGACCGACGGTGGCGTGCTCGACGGGTGGCTCGTGGACCAGCGCGACGCAGAGCAGGTGTCGCGGCTCACGGCCGCCGGCATCAGGTGCCGCGCCGTGCCCCTGATGATGACCGACCTCGACGCCACGGCCGCGATGGCCGCGGCCGCCGTGGGACTCGTGGCCGGATGAGCGACGCAGCCGCAGGTCGGTCGCCCGTGGTGGTCCGGATCAGCGTCCAGGCGCCCGCCGGCGTCCCGGAGGTGCGACGAGGTGACGACCTGGTCGCGCTGCTGCTCCCCCTCGTGGCGCTTCGTGACGGCGACGTCGTGGTGGTCACCAGCAAGGTCGTCAGCAAGGCCGAGGGGAGGGTGCGGCCCGGCACCCGGGAGGACGCACTCCCCGGTGAGACGGCCCGCGTGGTCGCCCGCCGCGGACCCACGACGATCGTCCGCACCCGGCACGGCCTGACCCTCGCGGCGGCCGGCATCGACGGCTCGAACGTCGAGCCCGGCACCGTCGTGCTGCTGCCGGAGGATCCGGACGCGTCGGCACGCCAGCTCCGGGACGGCCTCCTGGCGCGCGCCGGCGTGAACGTCGGGGTGGTCGTCACCGACACCGCCGGCCGAGCGTGGCGCGAGGGTCAGACGGACCTGGCCGTCGGGGCCGCCGGACTGGTGGTGCTCGAGGACTTCGCCGGGCGCGCGGACGCGCACGGCAACCCCCTGGCCGTGACGGCACCGGCGGTGGCGGACGAGATCGCCGGCATGAGCGAGCTCGCCCAGGGCAAGCTCGGCGGCCGACCGTTCGCGGTCGTGCGCGGCCGCGCCGACCTGGTCCTGCCCGCCGGGGACCACGGTCCGGGCGCGCGCGCCCTGGTCCGCGGCGAGGGCGCCGACCTGTTCGGGTACGGCGCGCGCGAGGCCGTCGTGCGCGCCCTGCGGGGCGACCCCGCGGACCGGGCGCCGTTCGGTGCCGCGGCACCCGCGGACGAGCTGGCCGACGCCGTCCGCACGGTGCTCGGACCGGCGGCGAGCGTGGCCTCCGACGGAGGCGGTGGGCTCGTGGTCGACGGCGCCCCGGAGGCCGCGGCCGGGCTCGCCGCCCTGGCCTTCGCCCACGGCTGGGAGCGCCTCGCAGAACCAGGTGCCGGAGAATCCCCCGGTCGGCTCCGGTTCCGGCCGGCCACTCCGTAGACTCTGCCGTCGAACAGCCGACCCCGCACGAACCAGCCGCACCAAAATGAGGTAGCCGACCCGTGGCCAAGAAGCCCGCCAAGTCCGACCGCCAGGCGGTCATCGAGCAACTCCGCAAGAAGCAGAAGGGCGAAGACCGGCGTCGCGGCCTGATGATCGTCGGGGTCTGCGTCGTCGTCGCCGTGCTGATCGTGGGGGCGGCGGCCTTCAAGCCGATCAAGGACTGGTGGGACGTCCGCCAGTTCAAGGACAAGGACCTCGAGTCCATCGGCGCTCCCGCCTCGACCTGCCAGAAGGTGACGACCAAGAAGGCCGACGGCAACCAGGACCACGTCCCGACCGGACAGACCGTCGACTACACCACCGCGCCGCCGGCGTTCGGTGCGCACTGGAACCAGGCCGGCCTCGCCCCGGCCCCGATGGAGCGCAAGCTCTACACCGCCGACGACCGCCCCGAGCTGGAGTCGCTGGTGCACAACCTCGAGCACGGGTACACGATCCTCTGGTACGACCAGACGATCGCCGACGACGGCGCCGCGATGGATGAGCTCCAGGGCATCTCCGACAAGTTCGCCGGCACCGCCAACTTCCGCGACAAGTTCATCGCGGCCCCCTGGACCTCGAAGGACGAGGGCGGCAAGAGCTTCCCCTCCGGCGAGCACGTCGCGCTGACGCACTGGTCCGCCGGCGGCTCGGGCGGCACCGACCCCAAGAAGCAGGTCGGCGTCTTCCAGTACTGCTCGGACGTCTCCGGCGCGGCGCTGAAGACCTTCATGCTCGACTACCCGTACACCGACTCCCCCGAGCCCGGCGCTATGTGAGGTCGTGGCGGTCCTCGTCCCGCAGGCCCGCCACGACCTGCTTCACCTCCTGCGCCCGGGCCCGCGTGGTGACGAGCAGCGCGTCCGGGGTGTCGACCACGACCACGTCGTCGAGGCCGACCACCGCCACGACTCGCCCCGAGCGGGGCACGACCAGGCCGCTGGAGTCCACGGCCCGCACCAGCGAGGTGTCCCCGAGCACCGTGGTGCCCGCGCCCCTGCGGTCGAGGAGGGTCGCCAGCGAGTCGAAGTCGCCGATGTCGTCCCACCCGAACGACACCGGCACGACCGCCACCCGGCCCTCCTCCGCGGCCGGCTCGGCGATGGCGTGGTCCAGGGCGATCTTCGGCAGGGTCGGCCACAGCTCCTCGAGCAGCGACAGGTCCGCCGCGATCGTCCTCAGCGCCTGTGCGAAGTCGGGGTGCCAGCGGCCCAGCAGGTCCAGCAGCACCCCCGGGCGCACGACGAACATGCCGGCGTTCCAGCGGTAGGCGCCGGTCGCGAGGTAGCCCTCGGCCACCGCGGTCGACGGCTTCTCCACGAAGGCGCGGACCGCGCGGGCACCGGTCAGGCCGGGGAGGTCCTCGCCGAGGTGGATGTAGCCGAACGCCGACGAGGGGAAGGTCGGCTGGATGCCGAGAGTGACCAGCCAGTCCTCCCGTGCGGCGTCGACGGCGACGCGCACCGACTCCGAGAAGGCGTCCTGGTCCACGATCACGTGGTCGGCGGCGAAGGACCCCATCACCGCGTCGGGGTCGTTCCGCTCGAGCAGCGCGGCGGCGAGCCCGATCGCCGCCATCGAGTCACGCGGCGACGGCTCGGCCAGGACTGCGTCGGCACCCAGCGACGGCAGCTGCTCGACGACTGCCGCCCGGTGCGGGCGCCCGGTGACGACCACGAACCGCTCCTCGGCCAGGGGGGCCAGCCGGGCCCAGGTCTCCTGCAGGAGCGACATCCCGCTGCCGGTGAGGTCGTGCAGGAACTTCGGGGCGCCGGAGCGCGACAACGGCCAGAGCCGGGTGCCGGCTCCTCCCGCGGGGATCACGGCCCAGAAGTTGTCGATGGACCCGTTGACTGCCATGGCCGCAGCATAGGTGGCCGCCGGCGAGGGCCGTGCGCCCTCCTAGGGTGGTCCGGTGACGACCTTCAGCACCCTGCTCGCCTCCCAGCTCGCCAAGGACCCGGGACGCCCCCTGGTCACCTACTACGACCATGCCACCGGCGAGCGGGTCGAGCTCTCGGTCGCGACGTACTCCAACTGGGTGGCGAAGGCGGCGTCCCTGCTCGCCGACGAGCACGACCTCGAGCGCGGACAGCGCCTGCACCTCGACCTGCCCACCCACTGGCTCGGCCCGGTGTTCCTCGGCGCCGCGTGGACCGTGGGCCTGGTCGTGACCACGGCGGACACGGCGGACGCCGTCGTCTGTGGCCCTACGGGGCTCGCCACCTGGGCCGACCCGGGCGGACGACCTGCCGGTGCTGGCCTGCTCGTTGCTGCCGATGGGGGTCCGGTTCGCCGACCCGCTCCCCGCGGGCGTGCACGACGTCGGGATCGAGGTCTGGTCGCAGCCGGACGCCTTCACCGCATGGGACCCGCCGGGCCCCGACGACCCGGCGCTGCCGGGGGTGACCCAGTCGGAGCTGTGGCGAACGGCCGCCGCCGGGAGTCTCCTCACCGACGGCGGCCGTCTCCTCACGGAGGTGAACCCGGCTTCCCCACCGGGTGTCTCCTCCTTCACGGAGCCGCTCGCGCGCGGCGGCTCCGTGGTCCTGGTGTCCCACGCCGACCCGGGGCGTCTCGAGGCGACCTACGCCGCCGAGCGCGCCACGGCTCGCTTCCCTTGAGCGTGGACCAGGCCTTCCTCGGGCCTCGACCGGGTCAGCCGGCCAGGTCGTAGGCCCCCATCCCCTCACCGAGGAACCGGCGGTGGCCGAAGCCGCTGCTGGTCCCCGGGATGAGCCAGAGGTAGCCGGACTTCCGCGCCCGGACGATCAGGTCGGGGTGACCGGTGAGCTTGACGTCGCTGACGCCGATCACCCAGTCGTACGGCGTGAGGTCGAGGCCGAGTGACCGCGGGTTGGTGAGCCCACCGGGCCCGTTGCCCGGGTAGAGCGTCAGCTTCGAGCCCCTGCGGAACAGGCTGTCCGGCGACCCGTCACCGTCCCAGCGACCCACCGGCACCTGCGTGCCTGCGTCGATGCGGCGGTGGGCGACGTAGCTGGCCAACAGCCCCTTCAGCCCGTTGCCGGGGTAGATGCGGATCGCACCGCCCGCCGGCTGCCCCATCAGGTCGGGGTACCCGTCGCCGGTCATGTCGCCGACCGCGGCCAGCAGTCCGACGCCGCCGAAGCCCTTGCCGATGGTGACCGCCTTGCCGAAGTGCCCCTGGCCGTTGCCCTGGCGCAGCTTCAGCGCCCCCCACTTGTTGCGGAAGATGATGTCGCCGTGGCCGTCGCGGTCCCAGTCCCCCGCATTGAACACGAGGTTCGCCCCGCCCAGCCGGGTCCCGGTCGGAATCGGACGACCGAGCTCGACGCTGCCGGAGTTCGGGTAGATCGCGAGCTTGTCCCCGGTCCGGACGATCAGGTCGGGCGCGGGGTTGCCCGTGAAGTCCACCGCCGAGACCGACGCGGCCCTGGAGGTCCGGGTGATCACGCCCAGCGGGTGGCCGAACGAGCCGTCGGCTCGCAGCGGACGGATGACCCCCGGCTTCCCCGACTGGTCGGCGAGCAGGTCGGGACGCCCGTCGCCGTTGAAGTCGCCGAAGCCCGTGATCGAGGAGTAGCGGCCCCACGAGCCGGGGAGCTGGACGGGCGTGCCGAGGTGGCGTCCGCCGGCCCCCGGGACCCGCCACAGGTGACCGGACCCGTCGCGAGCGAGGAGGTCGGCGTGGCCGTCACCGTCGAGGTCACCGGTCGCGGCCAGCGCGTCGTACCCGCTCCAGCCGCTCTGCATCGCCCGGCGCGAGAACCCGCCGGAGCCGTTGCCGCGATAGAGCTCCAGGCGCCCGTCGGACATCCGCCGCGCCACCAGGTCGTTGCGACCGTCGCCGTTCAGGTCGCCCACCGCCGTGACCAGGTCCCGGCCGGCGAGGGCGCGGGTCTGGTTGGCCGGGCTGCCGAACCCGCCGGCACCGTCGCCGGGGTACACGGTGGCGCCGCCGTCGGCGGCGAGGACGACCAGGTCGGCGTTGCCGTCCCCGGTCAGGTCCGGCGAGGCCACGACGTCGTCCGCCCCCTCGATCGGGACCGCGATCGGCTTCTGGAAGCCGGTGAGACCGCCGGTGGGGATCACGAACGCCTTGCGGTCGCTGGCCCGGCGCACGATCAGGTCCGGGTGCGGCGTCGAGGCGAGGTCGGACTCGAGCTCACGACCCGACCAGCCGCGCTGGGCGGCCGCCGCCAGGGTCCGGATCTGCGGGATCTTGGCGTAGAGGTAGCGACCCGGACACGCGGTCGAGGCGGCGTCCCGGTGGCCGTTGATGGCCTGGAAGTTCCTCGACCCGACCCACTGCTTGGTCGAGGACGCGTCGACGCCGTGCAGCGACAGCTTCCACGCGAACAGCGCACCGTAGGCCTGCACCATCGCCTTCGACGGCTGGTGGATGTCGTAGTTGCCGATCGCCGACATCGCGAAGGCGTAGTCGTTGTAGTTCAGGGTGTGGGCGCCCACGACCGGGCGGTCGATCCCGCCGTACCGCCCCTCCCAGATCCGGCCGAACCGGTCGACGAGGTAGTTGTAGCCGATGTCGCTCCAGCCGCGGGACTGCGTGTGGTAGGCGTAGATGCTGCGGATGATGCCGGGCACCTCGGCGCGTGTGTAGTCGTTGGCGTTCACGGTGTGGTGGACGAAGCCGGCGTGCACCTCGAAGTAGTGCAGGGAGCTCGGGTCCCGCAAGCGTTCGTCGGCGCCCCACTGGGCGCGGGAGTAGATCACCGGCTTGGGCGTGTAGACCGCGGCCTCCAGGTCCAGGCCGCCCGTGTCGCCCGTGTCGCCGGTGTCGCCGGTGTCGCCGGTGTCGGTCTCCTCGGTGGTCGCCGCGGGTTCCGTCGAGCCGTCCATGGTCCCGGTGTCGTACGCCGGTGCCTCGACAGCGGTCCTGGCGGCCTTGCCCGGGTCGACGACCGCCATCTTCATGTCCGCGGGGAGCCGTCCCCGGACCGACAGCGCGCGCACCTGCACCTGGTCGACGTCTCCGACGAGCAGGGCATCGGTGCCCGGGCGGGAGTGCTTCGCCTCGGCGCTGCCCGGGTCGGGACCGTGGTCGGCGTCGTTGTCGAGCTTCATCCAGCCCGACCAGTCCTCGCCCGTTCGGGTGCGGACCTCGAAGCTGAGCTCGTCCTCGGGCACCTCGACGCCCTGCTCCCAGGTGACACCCACCGCGCCGTAGCCGACGACGGTCTCGGGCCGGCTCGTGAGCTCGGTGCTGCCGGGCTGCTGCCCCACCCGGGTGCGGGCCTGCAGCTGGCCGGCGCGGACCCGGGCTCCGGGCGGCGCGGTCAGCGCGTACTCCGTCACCTTCGGGTCGACCGTTGCGGTCGGCACGACGGACTTGCGGGCCGAGGCCCGCGTGTACGCCGCGAACTCGGCGGTCGCCGGGGCGGTCGCGCGGGCGCCGGACGGCGACTCGCGCACCACGTCGAGGCTGACGACACCGGCGGCGGGGGTCAGGGCGGCGAGCACCACGCCAAGGGCCAGGACCTGCTGGCAGGCGGTGATGAAACGCGTCTTGCTGGGGGGCATGGGCGGCAACTCCAGTGCGGGGGAAGATTCACACGTTGCGCAACTTTCACACGAGTCACACCCGCCCCGGAAGAGAAAGTGAGTAACTACAACGATGTAATTTCCACCCGACACGCCGTCCCAGCCGGGATTTGTCAAGTCGAGCATGCCTGAACGCGGCTCGGCACGCGGGAAGACACGCAGAAACGTGCGAGAACGTGCGGGCACGCACCCCTGGGGTGGCGGCTGCAGGCAGGACCAGACCACCGGCCCCGGGGACGGCGCGCGGCGCTAGATGTCGGCGCCGAGGTCCTCGTCGGCGTCCTCGGTGTCGTTCTCGTCCGGCTCGTTCTCGGGGTTGTCGTCGTACTTGAGGTAGCGGATGCCCTCGTCGACGTCACCGTCGTACCCGACCCGGCCCTTCTCCAGCACGATCACCCGGTCGCACATCTTCCGCACCGACCCGGCGGCGTGGCTGACGTAGAACAGCGTGCGCCCGCTGTCCCGGATCTCCGTCATCTTCTCCATGCACTTCTTCTTGAAGGGCCGGTCCCCCACCGCGAGCACCTCGTCGGCGAGGAAGATGTCGGAGTCGACGTGGATGGCGACCGAGAAGCCCAGCCGCGCGAACATGCCGGAGGAGTAGTTCCCCACCGGGGCGTCGAGGTGCCGGCCGATGTCGGCGAACTCGACGATGTCGTCGAACTTCCGCCTGGTCTCCTGCTCGCTCATCCCGAGGATGGCCGCGTTGAGGAAGACGTTCTCGCGCCCGGTCAGCTGCGGGTGGAACCCGGCGCCGGTGGCGATCAGCCCCGCGATCCGACCGCGTGTCAGCACGCTGCCCGCATCGGGGCGCATGATGCCGTTGATCAGCTTGAGCAGCGTGCTCTTGCCCGACCCGTTGAGCCCCATCAACCCGATCGACTCGCCCTGCTGGATGCTGAACGACACGTCGTCGAGAGCCTTGAAGTCGTCGCTGATGTCGCGACCCTTCACCAGCGCCACGGTCATCTGCTTGAAGGTGCGGTGGTAGCGCAGCGTGAACGTCTTGCTGACGTTCTCGACCACGATCGACTCGGTCACTGGAGACGCTCCGGGATCCGGTTCTGCAGGCGGGTGAACACGACCTGACCGATCAGCAGCAGCACGAAGCAGGCCACCACGGCGATGGCACCGAGCTCGAAGAGGTTCGGCGGCAGGTCGGTCTTGGCCGTCTTGGCCGGGTCGGAGGTCGTCCCGACCCAGAACGCCCGCTGCATCAGCAGCACCGCATCCGCGATGGGGTTCGACAGGTAGAGCGCGGTGTGCCCGTGGAAGCGCTCGGCGACCAGGTTGTAGGGGTAGATCATCGGCACGCCGAAGCGCACGAAGTGGGTCAGGATTCCGACCGCGCTGGAGAAGTCGCGGAAGAACACGTTCGCGGCACTGAACAGCAGGGCCAGGGCGGTCCCCAGGAGCATGATGATGGCCAGCGCGAGCAGCACCGCGGCGAACCCCGCCGGGTCCGGTGTCCAGCCGTAGAGCAGGCAGGCGATCAGCAGGATCACCAGCTGGGGACCCACGTGGTAGAGCGAGACCAGCATCGACGCCACGGGGAACATCTCCCGCGGCATCGCCATCTTCTTCACCAGTGCCTTGTTGCGCACGATGGACCGCGTGCCGGCGTTGAACGTCTCGGTGAAGAAGTGCACCACGATCAGGCCCGAGAAGATGTGGACCGCGAAGTTCGGCACGTTCTTGTGCAGGTTGAGGATGAACCCCATCACGAACCAGTAGAGGAAGAACTGGCTCAGCGGGTTGATGTAGGACCACAACAGCCCCAGGAACGATCCCTGGTAGCGGGCGCTGATCTCGCGACGCACCAGCAGCTTGAGCAGGTAGCGCCGCCGGAAGACCTCCAGCAGTCCCTGGTTCGCCGACGGCGGCGTCAGGGCATCGTCCACGACGTGTGCCGCGCGAGCGGTGTCGCTCATCGACTGTCCTCCGCCGGACCGGCACCGTCGCTGCCCGTCCAGGGCAGGAACGTCTCGTCCCAGGCCTCGGGCGAGGTGATCTGGCCGAGCTTGGCGCGGTACTCCTCGGCGAGGCGCGGCCACTCGCGGCGCAGCCGCTCGTGGATCTCGACGGTCTTGCGGGTCAGCTCGCGGAACCGCTCCGGGTCGCGCTGGTACAGCGCTGCCGAGGCGCCGTCGTTCATCGACACGACGGCAGAGTCGTAGCGCGCCAGGCGGTACCACTTGGCGTCCATCGCCTTGATCTCCGCCTCGGGGTACTCGCGGGAGAGCTCGCGCGCGGCCTTGAGCTGGCGGATCGGCGCCAGGCCCGCCGTCACCAGCTGCGAGAGCCGGCCGGGGATCTCGGTGCCGTCGCGGCCCTTGCGCGGCGGCTTCCTGCGGCGCACCGGCGGGAAGGCATCCGGGTCCGACTCGAGCCGTGCGTCCGAGAACTCCTTGCGGAACGCGTTGACCTCGGCCAGCTTCGTCGGCAGGTCCCGGTGCAGGTGCTCGGGTCCGGCGAGCACGTCCTCGAGCGCCTGGTGGCGCAGCTCGACGGTGGAGTACTGCATCGACACGAGGTGCTTGATCTGGTGGTTGCGGCTCTCCCGGATCATCCGGCCGCCCTTGGGGTACGGCGAGTGCAGCAGCGCGGCGACGAAGCGGTTGCGCTGGTGGAAGTAGGCCTGCCAGTCCAGCGCGTCGTTCTTGTCGGTCCACGGGATGTGCCAGACCGCAGCGCCCGGGAAGGTCACCGTCGGGTACCCGGCCTCCTTGGCCCGCAGGCCGAACTCGGAGTCGTCCCACTTGATGAACAGCGGCAGGGACAGACCGATCTCGGCCAGCACCTGACGGGGGATCAGGCACATGAACCAGCCGTTGAAGTCCACGTCGACCCGCTTGTGCAGCCACCGCGCCGAGCGCAGGTTGCGGGCCGCGAAGTCCCAGTCGGGGTGCACGTCGGGGGCGGACTGCCACCAGAAGCGCCACGGCTGGACGACCTCACCGAAGCTGTGCAGCCGGGAGCGGGAGAACAGGCTGAACATGTGGCCGCCGACGAGCGTGGGGCGCCGCGCCAGGTCGCCGAAGGTGACGGCGCGGATGATCCCCTCGGGCTCGCTGACGACGTCGTCGTCCATCATCATCGCGTAGGTCGCGGTGCCCTTGCGCACGGACTCCAGCTGGCCGCGGGCGTACCCGCCCGAGCCGCCGAGGTTGCCCTGCTCGATGACCCGCAGGATCGGGCCGAGGAGACCCTCGGCCTTGGCGAAGTCGGGCGAGTCGACGACCTTCTTGGTCCCCTGCTCCATGACGAGCACGGTGTCGAGGTAGGGACGGAGGGTCTCGTCGTCGCCGAGCTGGCCGAGGAGCTTGGCACAGAAGTCCGGGCGGTTCATCGTGGTGATCGCGATGTCCACGGTGCCGTGCTGGGACCGGTCCTCGGGGACCTCGGAGGTCCACTCGGCGGACTCGACCAGGACGTCCTCGTCACCGGCCACCACGTCGTACCAGTACCAGCCGCCGTCCACGAACGGCTTCAGCGAGAGGTCGAAGGCGAAGGTGCCCTCGACCTGGGACCCGGTGCCGGCGGTGTCCACCCGCTGCGAGCGGCCGTTCGCCATCGACTTGTAGACGGTGATGCTCGCGCCCTTGCCGACCAGCTTCACGGTCAGCGTGACATCGGTGACGACGGTCCAGCGCCGCCAGTAGCTCGCCGGGAACGCGTTGAAGTAGGTGCCCAGCGACAGCCGCTGCCCCGCCGGCACGCGCAGGCAGGTCCGCGACTCGATCTGGTCGGGATGGATCCGGGCCCCGGTGGACATGCTCTGGCGCAGCGACGCGGCGTTCATCTCCACGGCGTTGCGGTTGGTGCCGATCTCGTACTTGTCGGCGTCCAGGACGGCCGGCTCCGGGTCGACGTAGAGCGCGAAGACGTCCGTGTCCCGGTCGACGGGCAGGATCTGGCGCTGCAGGAGTCGGGTGCTCATTCGTCAACGCCTCCGCTGTGCAGGGCCGCGCCTTCGGTGAAGTGCGGCTTGAGCTTGTTCTCGAACATCGACAGTGCCGAGCCGATCGCCATGTGCATGTCGAGGTACTTGTAGGTGCCGAGGCGGCCACCGAAGAGCACCATCGGCTCCTTCTTGGCGAGCTCGCGGTACTTCAGCAGCTTCTCCCGGTCCTCGGCGGTGTTGACCGGGTAGTACGGCTCGTCGTCGTCCTCGGCGAACCGGGAGTACTCGTGGACGATCACGGTCTTGCCCGAGATGTAGGTGCGCTCGGGGTGGAAGTGCTTGAACTCGTGGATCCGGGTCCAGGGCACGTCCTGGTCGTTGTAGTTCATGACCGCACAGCCCTGGAAGTCGTCCACGTGCTTGACCTCCGCCTCCAGGTCGACGGTACGCCACGACAGCCGGCCCTCGGAATTGCCGAAGTACTCGTCGACGGGGCCGGTGTAGACGATCGGGACCTTGCCCTTGAACTCGTCGATCCAGTTCGGGTCACTGCCGAGGAAGTCGGTGTCCAGCCGGACCTCGATGTTGGGGTGGTCGGCCATCTTCGTCAGCCAGGCGGTGTAGCCGTCGACCGGGAGGCCTTCGTACTTGTCGTTGAACCACCGGTTGTCGAAGTTGTAGCGGACCGGGAGCCTGGTGATGATGTCGGCGCTGAGCCTGGTCGGGTCGGTCTGCCACTGCTTGGCGGTGTAGCCCTTGATGAACGCCTCGTACAGCGGGCGGCCGATCAGGCTGATCGCCTTCTCCTCGAGGTTGGTGGCCTCGGAGGTCTCGATCTCGCTTGCCTGCTCGGCGATCAGCGCACGCGCCTCGTCCGGCGTGTGCGACGTGCCGAAGAACTGGTTGATCAGCCCGAGGTTCATCGGCAGCGAGTAGACCTGCCCGTCGTACTGGCCGAAGACCCGGTGCTGGTAGTTCGTGAACGAGGTGAACCGGTTGACGTACTCCCAGACCTTCTCGTTCGAGGTGTGGAAGAGGTGCGCGCCGTAGACGTGCATCTCGATCCCGGTCTCCGGGTCGGCCTCGCTGTAGGCGTTGCCGCCCAGGTGGTGCCGCCGCTCGAGCACCAGGACCCGCAGGCCGAGCTCGTTGGCGCAACGCTCCGCGATGGTCAGCCCGAAGAAGCCGGAGCCGACGACGACGAGGTCGGGGGTGGACTCGGACACAGGCAAGGGGGACTCCTGACGGTTGACGCGGCGGCAAGTCTAGCGACGGGGCGACGGCACCCCGGGCACGCGAGCCATGGACCTCGCGGACCCGATGGCCCGGATCACATTGCCAGCCTCGGCCCGTCCCCCGCGAATCGGGCTGAGCAGGACGACGGCGGCGGCGATGAGGTACGGCTTGAGCCGCACCAGGACGTTCTCGCCGTACCTGAAGTGGACCACGAAGAGGTTCCGGAACATGTAGAACCCCTTCCACCCCGCCATGTCGTGCTGCTGGTCGAAGTCCAGCTGCCGCACCAGCACCGCGTCCCGGACGCCCCAGATCCGGAAGCCCGCACGACGGGCGCGGACGGCGAAGTCGACGTCGTCGTAGAAGATGAAGAACGACGCGTCCGGCAGCCCGATCGCGTCGACCACCTCGCGGCGGAACATGAAGCCCTCGAACGCGATGTTCTCCAGCTCCACCCGTTCCGGCATCGCGGAGCGGTCGGCGTAGGTCGCGTCGACGGTGGCGCGCTTGGGCCGGATCGCCAGCGGGTTGCGCAGGTCGAAGTCGACCGCGGCCTTCTCCACGAGCCGGCCGGCGACGTCCTCGCGGACCGCCGCCACGCAGGCCTCGTCCTGGGCGAGCAGGACCTCCAGGCACTCCGGGGCAGGGACCACGTCGTCGTCCATCAGCCAGATCCGGTCGTGGCCGGCCTCGTAGGCCTTCTTCACACCGAGGTGGAAGCCGCCCGCCCCACCGAGGTTGTCCTCGCTGTGGGTGACCCGCAGCGGCAGGTCGTCGCGGTGCAGCGCGTCCCGCGTGTGGTCGGTGCTGGCGTTGTCCACGACGTAGACCGCGTCGGCCGGGCGGGTCTGCGCAGCGAGACCGTCGAGCATCCGGGTCAGCAGGTCGGCCCGGTTGAAGGTCACGATGACCACGGCCACCGACTCACTCATGCGGGGTCCCTGTTCGAAGCGGAACGACGTGAGCAATCGAATGGGGTGTTCACAGGAACCTCTCGTGGCCGGTGAAGTCGCCTCGTAGCCCGGCCAGCATGGCACCGGCACTGAGCCGGATCCGGTGGGCCGAGGGACGCGTGAACGTGTAGAACCACAGCGTCTTGGCGACGAACGCGAGAGCGTGCGGCCAGCCGCGGTAGTCGCGGAGGTTGAGCAGGTTGTTGCGTGCCATGCAGTAGTGCTTGAGGTCGCTCGGGCTGTGGTTGTACGTCGTCCTGCCGAAGGCCATCGGGGTGCCGAGCTCCCCCACGCTCGGGTGCAGCACCCGGGCGCCGACCACGGTCGCGACCCGGCCGCCGGCCCGCTCCGCGCGCAGGCGGTACTCGTGGTCGTCGCCCCAGATGAAGAACTCCTCGCGGGGCAGGCCGATCCGCTCGACGAGCCCGCGGGTCACGAGCACGCCGTTGAAGGGGATCACCACGTCACGGATCATCCCGTCGTCCGCGGCGTCCGCGACGTCGGCCATCCGGTGCACGACCCGGGTGCCGCCGGGCAGCCGGATCGGGAAGACCAGGCGGTCCTGGTCGTCCTGGTCGACCACCACCGGGCCCCAGAAGTCGAGCTCCTCGCGCCGGCCGAGCAGCGTGGCCAGGCAGTCGAGGTCGGGCAGCCCGTCGTCGTCCATCAGCCACACCAGGTCCGCGCCGCGCTCCATCGCCCAGGCCAGGCCGTCGTGGAAGCCGCCGGCGCCGCCGCGGTTCTCCGGGAGCGTCCGGGCGAGCACGCCCTCCTGCCCGGCCAGCCACTTCCCCGTGCCGTCGGTGGAGGCGTTGTCCACCACCAGGACCTCGTGGACCTCGGGGACCGCGCGCAGCCGCTCGACCAGCCGCTGGAGCAGCCCGAGCCGGTTGAACGTGACCACGACGGCGACCACGCGGCGCGTACGGTCGGGCCGGTCGAGGGGCCCGTCGAGGGAGCCCGTCGAGGGGCCGGTCGGGGGCTCGGTCACGGCCCACACCCTACGGGTGGCACGTTCAGCAGGCGCTCTCCAGGTCGTCCGCCTGGTTGGCGGCGTAGCCACCGCTCAGCGAACCGACCGAACCGCCGGTGACCACGTCCCCGCCCTTGCCGGAGCGCTGGTGCCCGGCCACCGGCTTGGGGGCCGTTCCCTCGGCCTTGTCGATCGCCTGCGCGACCTTCTTGCGGATCAGCGGGATGTCGGGGTCTGCGGTGTTGATCATCGGTGGCACCAGCGAGAGCGTCGACACCTTCTGGCCCTTGGCCTTCAGGGCGAGCGCCATGAAGCGATCGACCTCGCTGGCCGGCACGTTCGTGGAGATCATCGCCGAGCTGGCCTTGGCGATCTTCTCGAAGTTCCGCACGGCCACCTGTGGACTGATCTGGTTCAGCATGGCGTTCATGACGCACTTCTGGCGCGCCATGCGCGAGTAGTCGTCGGAGCCGTCGCGGGCGCGGGCGAACCACAGGGTGTCGTGGCCGTTCAGCTTGCGCACGCCCGGCTGGATGTAGCCGGTGACGTCGTCACCGAGGCCGCCGACCGGGATCGGCGAGCGGACGTTCAGGGTGACGCCGCCGACCGCGTCGACGAGGTCCTTGAACCCCTCGAGGTTGACCATGGCCCAGTAGTTGATCTCGAGGCCGGTGATGCCCTCGATGCCCATGATGGTGGCGTCGACCCCCGGGGTCTTCGAGTCGGGGAACAGCTCGGTGTGGTCCTCGGCCCAGGTGCTGACGCCGTTGAGGTAGTCGACGTCGAATCCGTGCGGGAACTGCTTGCGCATCACCGAGCCCTTGACGAACGGGAAGTTCGACATGTTGCGCGGCAGCGAGATCAGGACCGTCCGGCCGGTGTCGGCGTCGATGCTGGCGATGGTCATCGAGTCCGGGCGCAGGCCCCAGCGACCGGCGCCGGAGTCACCACCGAGCAGCAGCACGTTGAAGCGTCCGTCGTGGGCGCCGGTGACGGTGCTGCTGCCGAACATGCTGATCATGAAGTCGCGCTGGACGCCCACGATGTGCGCGCCGAAGAGCAGGCTGCCGGCGACCGAGAGGCAGAGCACCCCGTTGACACCGACGACGGCGCGGCGGTGGTTCATCGCGAGCGTGAGCGGCTGCCCGATCCGCCAGGCGTCGACGAAGAGCCCCGCCCAGGCGATGGCCCCGAGCATCAGGGCGAACCGGAGCAGCCCGAGCAGCACCGTGTTCGAGACCAGGTAGAACACCAGCTCGTGCCAGACCACGCCGGCGAGCATGGTCGCGACGAAACCGGCGACCAGGACCAGCCACACGCGCAACGCGATGCGGCCGATCCTGCGATTGCCGCCCACGAGCTGGGCGGAGCCGGGGAGGACGAGTGTCATCACCATGAGCGCCATGGCGCGTCGGAAGCGGACCCGGGCCGCCCGCTCGTCGGTCGTGAAGCGGGTGGCACTCTGGCGGTCGTGCAACCCGGGGGAAGAGACGGGTGGCATCGAGTGCCTCTCTGCTGTCGTGCTGGGGAAGTGTGCTGCTGCCCGCCAGTATCACCAGTCACAGGCGTCACACCCGGTCACGACGCGCCGGAGGACCGCCCCTTCTCGATCTCGGCGCGCTTGGCGAGCCGGTGGGCGCGCCGGATCTCGGCCTCGCGCAGGCGACGCTCCTCGTCCGGAGTCTCGGGTTGCAGGCCCGGCACCGGTCGGGCGCGTCCGTTGGTCTCGACCGCGACGAACACGAAGTACGCCGACGCCACGTGCAGCGCGTGGACGTCGGGGTCGTTCCACGGCTGGGTCTCGACCCGCACCCCGATCTCCATCGAGGAACGTCCGGCCCAGTTGACCTGGGCGAAGGTGCGCACGATGTCACCGACGTGGACCGGCTCGAGGAACGCCATCTCGTCCATGGCCGCGGTGACCGCGGGGCCGCCGCTGTGGCGCTGGGCCACGGCCCCCGCCGTGGAGTCGGCGAGCTTCATGATCTCGCCGCCGTGGATGTTGCCCAGCAGGTTCGCCTCGTTGCTGGAGGTGATGATCGCGAGCGAGACCCGCGCGTAGGACGGGGGCAGTGCGCCGAGGGTTCCGGTGACCATGCCTCCGCACGCTAGCGCTTGGCGGGCAGCGCCCCCCACGCCCGGAACCGGCCGCGGCCAGCGCCTCCACGACCTCGGGCGCCATCGCGGTCAGCCGGCCTGGGCGAGGTGGAGCAGCGCGTCGATCTCGACCCCGAACGCCGCCAGCAGCTCCTCGGGGTGCCGGATCGTGTCGAGGTCGACCTTGAACCCCACGTGCACGTGCCCGTCGTAGGTGAAGATGCAGGTGCCCAGGGTCTGGTTCCCCGACTCGGGTGCCCAGCCCAGCATCGAGGTGATCCGGGCGCCGGCGAGGTACCGAGGCCCTCGCGGCCCTGGAACGTTCGTCGTGACGCCGCTGGCCTTGTTGGCGAAGAAGTCCACCACGTAGCGCTCGAGGTCCTTGCCGGTGCGGCCGATCCCGCGGATCAGCCCGAAGGTGAGCAGCGCCTCGGGTGAGTCCTTGATCGCGTCCATCCGCCGCTTGGTCTCCGCGAGCCGGGCGAACGGCGTCTCGAGCCCGGACGGCAGCGTGAACAGCACCAGGGCGAACCGGTTCCCCAGCTCCCGGGGCAGCGGCTCGTCGAGAGGGCGCACGTTGACCGGCACCATCGTGGGGATGTCCCGCGCGACCCCGTCGTGTGCTCGCAGGTACGACGACACCGCGCCGGCCAGGGCCGCGACCAGGACGTCGTTGACGGTGGTCCCGGTCCGGTGCCCGGCGGCGCTCACGTCGGCGAGCGGGATCGGGGCAGCCCAGACCGCACGCTTGCGCACACCGGCGGTCCCCGCGATCGCCGAGGTGGGGTTCCGGGTGAACGTGAGCTTCGTCGCGATGCCGGTCGTCTGCCTGGCCAGGGTGAAGGCGTCCTCGGCGAACGACGGCGAGAGCAGGTGCGGCAGGTCCAGGATCGCCGACCCCGCGGTCTCCATCCCAGACTCGACGAGGCGCACGGCGGTGCCGACCGGACCGACGTGCCGGGTCTCGCCCAGCACGTCGTCGGCGGGTGGCGCGTCCGGCTCGGGGTCGGTCATCGACAGCAGCACCCGCGTCAGCGCGATCCCGTCCGCCATCGCGTGGTGCAGGCGCGAGTAGATCGCCGACCCGGCGCCGTACCCGTCGATGAGATGCATCTCCCACAGGGGGCGGTCCCGCGGCAGCGGCGTGCTGATGAAGCCGTTGACGTGGTCCTGCAACGCCGCGTCGTCGCCCGGGTCGGGCAGCTCGAACTGGCGGACGTGGGGGCCCGGGTCGAAGTCGGGGACGTCCTCCCAGTGCGGCATGGACAGCGGGACCCGGGAGAAGACGGGTCGCTGCCCGAAGACGGGGTAGCGCTCGAGCAGCCGCGTGCGCAGCACCCCGAGGAAGCGGTCCCGGTCCACCGGCCCGGCGCAGGTCATCAGGCTCTCGATGACCATCAGGTTGTTGGACCGGTCCATGTTCAACCAGATGGTGTCCACCGGGTCGATCGGTCTGCGCACGGGCGGGATCCGCTCAGTCGCTCTTCGAGTCCGTCGGCTCGGCAGCGCGCCGCTCGGACTCCGCGGCCTTGTGCTCGTGCCGTGCCTCGGCAGCCAGGTACCGGTTCAGGCTGGCCCACAACCGGGCCCGGTCGGCGCTCCTCCTGGTCGCGGCGCTCGCCCGTGCCTCCTGCTGCGCCCGCATGCGCTCCGGGTCGCTCATCATCGCTCCTCGCTGGTCGGTCCCTCCGCCTCAACCGTCTCCCCGGCGCCGTCGCGTCCACAGGGCCTAATGGCCCGGTCGGCGGTTACGTCCGCCCCGGGCGGCTCCACGCGCGCGAACGGGACGCTGGTCCGGTGGAGCGACTGACCCCCTTGGCGGACGCCTTCCTCGAGGCCGAGGACGTGGACCAGAACGCTTCGCTCGCCATCGGTTCGCTCGCGGTCTTCGCCGGCCCGGCGCCTGCCTTCGACGAGGTGGTCGGGTCCATCGCCGGCCGTCTCCCGCTCATCCCCCGCTACCGTCAGAAGCTCCGTCCGGTGCCGCTCGGCCTCGCCGCGCCGGCCTGGGTCGACGACCCGGACTTCGACATCCACTACCACCTGACAGAGGTCGCGGTCCCGCCCCCCGGCGGCCGCGCGGAGGTCGCGGAGCTGATGAGCCGGCTGATGTCGACCCGGATGGACCGGAACCGGCCGCTGTGGGAGTACTCCGTCTGGAGCGGCCTCCCCGAGGGACGCTGGGCCCTGCTGTCCAAGGTCCACCACAGCGTGGTCGACGGGGTGTCCGGCACCGACCTCTACCAGCTGCTGCTCGACCCGACGCCGACCCGGCGCCCCGGGGTGCCGGACACCTGGGAGCCCGAGCCGGAGGAGCCGGCCGTCCGGTACACGGCCGAGGCCCTGCGCGAGCTGGTCACGTCGCCGCTCCACCTCACCGGCGCGCTCGCCCACGCCGCCCGCACCCCCCGGCGGATGGTGCGGACCACCGCACGGACCGCCTCCGGGCTGCTCACGCTCTCGGGCGCGCTGCGCCCCGTGCACGGCAGCTCGCTGTCCGGCCCGCTCGACGGCGGTCGGCGCTACACGTGGACCACGGTCCGGCTGGACGACGTCCGCACCGTCCGCACGGCGTACGACGCCACCGTCAACGACGTGGCCCTCGCCGCCGTGACCGGCGGGTTCCGCCGGCTGCTGAGGGCGCGCGGCGAGCCCACCGACGCCCACGCCCTGCGCTCCCTGGTGCCGGTGTCCACGCGCAAGGCAGGTGAGGAGTCGATCCCGGACAACCGGGTGACGCTGATGCTCCCCTTCCTGCCGGTCGAGGTGGCGGACCCGGTGGAGCGGCTCGCGGCCATCAAGCGGCGCGTCCGCAGCCTGCGCGGCCACCACGAGCCGGACGCGGGCGAGGGGATCACGAACGCGGCGGAGTACGGCCCCTTCCCGTCGGTCTCCTGGGGAATGCGGCTGGGCTGGCGCCTCCCCCAGCACCAGATCACCACGGTGACCACCAACGTCCCCGGCCCGCGCACGCCCCTCTACGGCCTGGGCCGGGAGCTGCTCGAGCTGCTGCCCTACGTGCCGATCGCCGACCGGGTGCGGATCGGGGTGGCGATGTTCTCCTACCGCGACACGCTCACCTTCGGCATCACCAGTGACTTCGAGTCCACGTCCGACATCGAGGTGCTCTCCACGGGCATCGCGGCCTCCCTCGACGAGCTGGTCGAGCTGGGCCGCCGAGCGGGGTGAGCGGCCGCACCCGGGCACGGTAGCGTCACCCGCATGGCTGACCGACCCCGCGGAAAGGGCGGACCCGACGACCGGGCGCCCGGCTACAACTGGCTGTACGGCGGCAAGGGGACGCCTCAGGAGGGTGCCGACGAGGACGCGACGCGCGCCGTGCCCCGTCAGCCCCGCCCCGAGGAGACCCAGGTCATGTCCACGGTCCCGCGTCCCGGCAGCGCCTCGACACCGCCGGCGAGCCCGCCGCCTCCCGCCCGTCCGGCGCCCGCGAGGAGCCCCTCGCGCGGCCCGCGCCGCCGCCCCCGGTTCCGGCTCCGCTGGCTGTGGGCGCTGCTGCTGCTGTGGGTCGTCTGGCTGGTGGCGGTGCCGCTGTTCGCGTGGTCGAAGGTCGACAAGGTCGAGTTCGAGCCGACCGCCGGTGGCCGCCCCGACGACCAGCCCGGCACGACGTACCTCATGGTCGGCAGCGACTCGCGCGCCGGCCTGAGCCCCGAGGAGCGCAAGAAGCTCGGGACCGGCAACGCGTCGGGCCAGCGGACCGACACGATCATGCTGCTGCACACCGGGAGCGGGCCGAACCTGCTGATGTCGATCCCCCGCGACTCGCAGGTGGACATCCCCGGCCACGGCACCACCAAGATCAACGCCGCCTTCGCGTACGGCGGCCCGAAGCTGCTGGTGCGCACCATCGAGAACGCGACGGGTATCCGGATCGACGACTACGTCGAGATCGGCTTCGCCGGCGTCGTCGACGTCGTCGACGCGGTCGGCGGCGTCGAGATCTGCCCCAAGACCGACATGCAGGACAAGCTCGCGAACCTCAACATCGAGAAGGGCTGCCAGGAGGCGAACGGCCCGACCGCGCTCGGCTACGCCCGCTCGCGGCACACCGACCAGCAGTTCGGCGACATCGGGCGCGCCGCACACCAGCGCGAGGTGGTCTCCGCCGTCGGCAAGAAGGTCGTCTCGCCGTGGTCGGTGATCAACCCCGTCCGCTACTGGCGGATCAACATGGCCGCGCCGGACTCGTTCGCCTTCGGTGAGGGCACCAGCCCGATCCGGGCCGCGATGTGGGCCACCGCCATGACCCGGGTCAACGGCGACAACGGCCTGACCTGCGGCGTGCCGATCTCGGACCTCGCCGTGCACTGGGACCCGACCCGGTCCCAGCAGATGTTCGACTACATCATCAAGGACGAGACGGACAGCATCCCGAAGAAGCTCTGCACGCCGACGGGCACGCCGCAGTGAATGGCTACGAGACGCTCGACTGGGACGTCGACGGCGACGGCATCGCCACGCTCACCCTGAACCGGCCCGACGCGCTGAACGCGTTCGACCTGACCATGGCCCGAGAGCTCGAGCACTGCTTCCTGACCGACGCTCGTGAGGACGCCGTGCGCGCGGTCGTCGTGACCGGGGCGGGGCGCGCCTTCTGCGCGGGGATGGACCTCTCCGCGGAGGGCAACGTCTTCGGGCTCGACGAGTCCGTGCGGCCGACGCCCGCAGCCCTGCGTGAGCACCTCACCGAGGAGCCCTACCAGGACGGCGTCCGCGACACGGGCGGCCGCGTCACGCTGGCGATCCATGCACTGCCCAAGCCGGTGATCGCCGCCGTCAACGGGCCCGCGGTCGGGATCGGCGCCACCATGACGCTCGCGATGGACCTGCGGCTGGCCTCCACCCGGGCCCGGATGGGCTTCGTCTTCGGCCGCCTCGGCATCGTGCCCGAAGCGGCATCGAGCTGGTTCCTGCCCCGGATCGTGGGGATCCAGCAGGCGCTGGAGTGGGTCTACTCCGCCGAGATCCTGGACGCCGAGTCAGCGCTGGCCGGGCGCCTGGTGCGCTCGGTGCACGAGCCCGAGGACCTGCTGCCGGCGGCCTACGACCTCGCCCGCTCCTTCGTGGTCGACCGGTCCCCCGTGGCCCTGGCCCTGGCCAAGCGCCTGCTCTACCGCAACGGCGCTGCGGCAGACCCGCTGGAGGCCCACCTCTCCGACTCGCTCGCGATGTTCTACACCTCGATCGGGGACGGCAAGGAGGGCGTGGCCGCGTTCCGCGAGAAGCGGGCGCCGAAGTTCGCCGGCAGGGCCTCCGAGCTGCCGACGATCTTCTGAAGGGCCTCCTGGAGCGACACCCTCAGGCAGCGCCGGCCTGGTCCTCCTCCAGCCGCTTGCGCAGCCGGTCGAGGAGTCGTGAGAGGAGCCGGGAGACCTGCATCTGGGTGACGCCCACCTCGGCGCCGATCTCGGCCTGGGTGCAGCCGCCGAAGAACCGCATCTCGAGGATCCGGCGCTCGCGGGGGGTGAGCCCGCGCATCACGCTCTTGAGCGCGACCCGGGCCTCGGCGCTGGCGAAGCCGGGGTCGGGGCCGCCGAGCCGGTCGCCCGGCCCGCTCTCGCCCTCGGCCAGCGGGGTGTCCAGGGAGACCGGGGCGAAGCAGCCGTTGGCCGCGAGCGAGTCCAGGACCAGCTCCAGGTCGACCCCGAGGTGCGCGGCGACCTCGCTGGGCCGCGGGGAGCGGCCCAGGGACTGGAACAGCTCGCCCTCGGCGGCGGTGATCCGGGTCTGCAGCTCCTGGACCGAGCGGGGCGGGCGGATGGTCCAGCCGAAGTCGCGGAAGTAGCGCCGGATCTCGCCGCGGATGGTGGGCACCGCGAAGCTGAGGAAGTCCGAGCCGTGGGAGGGGTCGAACCCGTGGACGGCCTTGACCAGGCCGAGGTTGGCGACCTGGTCGAGGTCGTCGCCGGGGATCCCCCGGCCGTGGTAGCGGCGGGCGATCTCGCCGGCGACCTGCATGTTGAGCCGGATGACCTCCTCGTGCAGGGCCGCGCGTGCGGCCGGGGAGTCGGCCCGGTAGGCCTCCTCGAGGAGGCGGGCGGTCTCCGCCCGCCGGGTGGCGCGGGCGTTGGTGGCCGGTGCCGCAGAGGGCTCAGCCAGGGCGGTGCTGTCGTGGGATGCCGCGACATGCCCCATCAGGAAACACCTCCGGTTTTGAAGTGTCTGACGTGGCACGTTGGCTCGACCACTGGTCCCGATCGTGGCATGCCGCGAACATCCCCACCACACCCGCCGGGGTGAGGGATCCTGATCGCCCACGGCGATGAGTTCCGTCAGTACCCGTTCACAGGGGCCACAAACGTCCCACCGGGATCCACCGAGTCAGCAGGTCGCCGGCGGCCTCCCCGGTCAGCGTGGGCGAGGGCCGCCTCACTCGGGGAGCCGGCGGGTCGAGATCAACCGCTCGGCGACGACGTGCAGCTTGAGGTTGCGGTCCTGGGAGTAGCGGCGCAGCACTGCGAACGCCTGGTCCGCGTCGATCGCGAACCGCTCCATCAGGATGCCCTGGGCCTGGCCGATCAGCCGCCGCGCGTCGATCGCGCGCCACAGGTTGTCGTTCTCCCGGGCCGCGGACAGCGCGACCGCCGCGTGACGGGCGAAGATGTTCGCGACGTCGCGGTCCTCCTCGGTGAAGTGGCCGGGCCGGGTGTCGTAGAGGTTCAGGCTGCCGATGGTCGTCGAGCTCGTGTAGAGCCGCGTGCCGAGCATGCTGCGCACCCCGTTGTCCGCGACGGCCCGCGCCCACTCCGGCCAGCGTTCCTCGCACCTGGTGTCGCGCACCAGGACGCTGTTCGCTGGGTCGGTCAACACCTCGAGGTCCGGTCCCTCGCCGTACTCGAGCTGGACGAGGTCGAGCTTGGCGACGATCGGGTTCGTGGCCGCCACCGTCTCCACCCTCGTCCGCTTGTGGACGAAGATGACCCCCGCGTAGGCGCAGACGACTGCCTTCAAGGCGTACTCGAGCACGCGGTCGACGGTCTCGTCGAGCGTGGGCTCGTCGTGCAGGGACAGCGCCATCGCGGCGAAGTCCTCCGCGTCCCGGCTCGTCACGGGCGCCCTTCGCGGCGCGACGGGTGGTGGTCCAGCACGATCGCGACTATACGCACGCCGCGGGTCACGGCGACCACCGCGGCATCTGCGTGCTGCGGCGGTCGCCCGGGGCCGACCCCCGCAACGACCCGCGCACCGACGTTGGCCGGGCCCGACATCGATGCCGTCCCCCGTGGACACGACACCGGCACCAGGCCCGTGGTCGCGTCGTACCCACACCCGCCCCGGGTATTCGCGAGCGGATGCGCAGCGGTCAGGGCATCCGGGCGAAGAGGTCGCGCAGGGCCGCGAAGTGCCGCTCGGTCGCCGCCTCGTCGTAGGGCGCGGTGTCGGCCATCGTGTAGCCGTGCCTGGCCCCGGCGTAGACCTCGTTGGAGTAGCGCAGCCCGGCCTTCTCCAGGGCCCGGCCGAGGGCCTCGACGGCTTCTGGCGGCATCGACCGGTCGCCGTCCGCGTGCCCGTAGACGAACTCGGCCCGAGCATCCGCGATCAGGTGGTGCGGGCTGTCCGGCCCCTCGGTGACCAGTCCGCCACCGTGGAACCCGCCGACCGCTGCCACCACGTCGGGCCGGAGCCCGGCAGCCCGAGTGGCCAGGCGGGCTCCCATGCAGTACCCGGTCACACCGATCGGTGCCTTCGCGTGCAGCAGCAGCGTGTCGACCCAGACCCGGGTGTCCGGGTCCGACTTGTCGGGGGTGAGCCCCTTGACCCGGTCCATCACTCCGGTCGCGAAGAACTTCTCCCGGTTCTCCGCGACCGTGAGGTCCACTGTCGGTGCGAGGTCGGCGGCCCGGCCGTCGCGGTGGAAGACGTTCGGCGCCAGTACGACGTGTCCCCACGAGGCGATCCGGTCGGCCATCTCCTCGATCCGGGGGCGCAGTCCGATGGCGTCGATGTAGAGGAGCACCCCGGGACGCCCTGCGTCGTCGGGGCGCGCCAGGTAGGCCTCGGCCGGGCCGTCGGGCGTCTGGATCTCGATGGTCTGTCCCATGCTCCCGACGTTATCCACACGATCCTGCGCGGGTGCCGAACGGATCTTCCGCCCGATGGCGCGGACGTGGGCACAATGACCCGCAGCGGACCCGCGGCGGCGTCCGGGGTCGGGAGGTGACGGTGTGCGGCGTGACATCGACGAGCTGCAGCTGCTGGACGCCATCCGGCTGGCCGTCGTGGCCACCGACGCCGGCGGCGCCATCACCTTCGCCAACGAGACGGCCGCCGAGGTCTACGCCACCGACATCGGCCGCCTGCTCGGGCGCGACGTGCGGGAGGTCCTGGCGCCGGACCCGGACACCCCGTCGTCGTCCCTGGACCTCGACGCGGTCCTCGGGGGCGAGACCTGGCGCGGCGACCTGACGGTCCCGCGCCCCGACGGCGACACGTTCCTCGCCGCCGTCTCGGCGACGCCGCTGCGCGACGGTGCGGGCAGCGTGGTCGGCGCCGTCGTGGTCGCCGACGACATGACCGAGGTGCGCGCCGCCGAGGCCCTCGCCGTCGCCGGCGAGCAACGGCTCCGACTGGCCCACGAGGCCGCCGAGCTCGGCGCCTGGCACTGGGACATGACCAGCGGAGCCACCGTCTGGGACGAGCAGCTGGAGGCGATCTACGGCATGCCGCCCGGTGGCTTCGACGGCACGTTCGAGGCCTGGGAGGCGACCCTGCACCCGGACGACCACGATCACGTGATGACCGTCGTCCAGGACGCGATCGCCAAGCGCTCGTCGTACGTCCTGCGCAACCGGATGTTCTGGCCGGACGGCACCCTGCGCTGGATCGAGGCGCACGGCAAGGTCACCACCGACAAGCAGGGCAACCCGACCGGGACCATCGGCTGCGTGCGCGACGTCACCGACCGGGTGCTGGTGCAGGAGCGCCAGGAGGCCGCAGCCGCGCGCGCCCTGCTGCTGCAGGAGGTGACTGCCGACTTCTTCCGCGCCTGGACGGTCGACCAGGTGCAGGCGGTCCTCGCGGCGAGCCTGCGACGGGTCGCGCACATCCTCCCCGAGGGGGTGGAGCTCCGGGTTCCCACCGACCTCGCCACGGTCACCGACGGCCACGCACTCGTGGCCGTCGCCCAGCAGCCGCTCTCCCTCGAGAACACCCAGCTGCTCGACACACTGGCCTCGCAGGCCGCGATCGCCGCCCAGCGAGCCTCGCTCCAGGCCCGGACCTCCGACATCGCCGAGCAGCTGCAGTCCAGCCTGGCGGCGAGCCCGCTGCCCGCCCTCGAGCGGTTCGAGCTCGCCGTGCACTACGCGCCCGGGGGCGACGACCTCGAGCACGTGGGCGGCGACTGGTACGACGTCGTCCGGACGCCGGACGGCACCCTGGCGCTCGTCGTGGGTGACGTGATGGGCCGCGGCGTGCGCGCGGCGACCACGATGATCCGGGTCCGGGCCGGGATCCGGGGGCTGCTCACCGTCGATCCCTCACCTCGGGCCGTGCTGGGCGCCGCCGACGAGATGATGAACCGGGACGCACCTGAACAGTTCGTCACCGCATCCGCAGCCCTGGTGGATCCCACCACCGGCACGCTCACCCTCTGCAACGCGGGCCACATCCCGGCGGTCGTGGTGCACCCGGACGGCAGCACCGAGGCGCTCGGCGCCGGCTCGGGCGTCCCGCTCGGCGTCGTCAGGAGCATGGACCGGACCGTGGTCACCGGCCATCTGGAACCGGGGGCCCTGCTGGTCCTCGTGACCGACGGGGTCGTCGAGTCGCGCGCCTACGACCTCGACTGGGGCATCGCGCAGCTGCGCGTGCGGGCCGCGCAGCTGCGGGACCAGCCACTCGGCGAGCTGGTGGCGCGTCTCGCAGAGCTGGCCGACGAGTCGCTGCACGACGACGTCACGGTGGTGGCCGCGCGACTCATCAGGTGAGCGGCGCGGGCCGGTGGTGGGTCTCGTACATCCGCACCGCGACCACCACCCCGGAGGCGGCGGTGAGCGCCGCGACCGTCCACACGGCCGCGCGGACGCCGAGCGCGTCGGCCACGACCCCGGCGAGCAGCGCACCGGCCGCGAAGCCGGCGTCCCGCCACAGCCGGTAGATCCCGACCGACCGGGCGCGCCAGGCGGGGTGGGCGACGTCGCCGATCGACGCCAGCAGCGTGGGGTAGACCATGGCGGTTCCGGCCCCGAGGAGCACGGCGGCGACGGCCCAGGGGGCGAAAGCGTCGGCGAGCGCGACGCCGGCGAGGGCGACGGCCTGGAGCCACATGCCACCGGCGATCAGCCACTTGCGGCCCCAGCGGTCGGACAGCGCGCCGGTGAAAAGCTGCCCGGCACCCCACACCGCGGGGTACAGCGCGGCGAGGACGCCGATCCTGGCCACCGACAGCCCGGCGCCCGCGAACAGGAGGGGGAACAGCCCCCAGGCGAGCCCGTCGTTGAGGTTGTTGACCAGGCCCGCCTGGCTGGCCGAGGACAGCGCCGGTTCCTTGAAGCTGGTCTGGACGAACACCTCCCGGTCGCCCAGGTCGCCGTGCAGGTGCTCGTGCCGGCTGACGTGCGCGGCTGCCTCCAGGCGGGCGTGCTCGCGGGTCTCCCGGACCGCCAGCGTGGACAGCCCCAGCCCGAGTGCCGCGAAGGCGATGCCGAGCAGGAACGGTGCCGGGCGCAGGCCGTGGGCGTCTGCGAGGTAGCCGGTGGCCAGCGCGGTGACCGCCACGGCGCCGTACCCGGCCGCCTCGTTCAGGCCCATGGCGAACCCGCGCCGGGCGGGCCCGACGAGGTCGATCTTCATCACCACGGTGGTGGACCAGGTCAGCCCCTGGCTGATCCCGAGCAGCACGTTGGCGGCCACGACCCAGGCCCACGTGGGGGCCCAGATCAGCAGGAGCGGGACCGGGATCGCGACCAGCCACCCCGCGACCAGCACCGGCTTGCGGCCGAACCGGTCCGACCAGGTCCCGGCGGCGTAGTTGGTGGCGGCCTTGGCCAGCCCGAAGGCCAGGATGAACGTCAGCCCGGCGGTGTAGCCGCGCAGCCCGAAGACCCGCTCACCCAGCAGCGGCACCACGGTGCGCTCCTGGCCGAGCATCCCGCCGACCAGCGCGTTGACGGCGACCAGCAGGGCGAATTGGGCGAGGTTCTGCCGAAGTCCGAGCTCGACCCCGCGGCCGGTCCGGGAGTCCGGTCGTGGCGTCGGGTCAGAGCTCACTTCGAACTCTTGGGTCCGCGGCTGCGAACCCGGCGAGACCAGGACGGGATGCCGGCAGGGGCGGCCGGTGCAGACGCCTGCATCAGTTCCATGGACTCCAGTCGATTCCCGTCGACAGCACGTGGTCGGTGCGTCGCCGGTTGCCCCTGCGATGGCGCCTCCGGCAGCACCCCCGACGGATCCTAGGACGAACGCCTCCGCCTGAGCCGTGCCAGGTGTCCCGGTCCCCCTCGGGAAGGGCGGGGTGGTCCGTCGGGTAGAGACCCGGCCCGGCTGGCCGGCCGCAGGGGAAGCGGCTCGTCTCGCGCGCCTCCGGTGCCGGGGATCCGGACCATCTGGGCTCGACGAGCTGAGCGCGGCGAAACGCAGTTACCCGTGCGGTCAAGAGGCGAGATGCCCTCCCGGACACTGTCCATCGGTCAGGGATCGCGGGACCTGTGAGGCATTCCGAGCGCGACCACATGCTGAGATCCTCGAAGAGCATGGCGGGACTCTGACTACAGGGCCCCGTGGCTCGCTCGGGAGGAAGCCACCATGAGAACGTCGGTCGGTGTCGGGGGATCACCTGACGAACGTGCATCGGAGAAGTTCAAGCTCGCCGCACTGCGGGCGCTGCGCACCCTGATCCTGGGCCTCGCTGCCGCCTTTCCGAGCGCGGGCGCCGGGACCGTGGTGTTGTCGACCAGCTATTGGGTGACGTTCACGTACGCATGCCTCGCCGCGGTGATCACGGCCGTGGTCTCGCTGCTCCAGAATCTCGCCAGCCTTCTCCCCGACGACTCGACGTAGAGACGAGCAGGTCGCCGTGGCCTGTTCGACCCTCAGGAGCGTGGGTCACTCACGCGTAGCCGCTCGGCTCCGTGGGCACTGACGCGGTCCCGACCGTGTCCGCCGTGCCAGTCCAGGCACAGGACGGTGGCATCGTCACTGAGAGCACCGGCGGTCGCGGCGAGGACCTTGTCGGCGAGCGCGCGGACCGCCTCTCGTGGGTGCAGCACTCGGGTGTCCTTGATCTCCTGGGGCAGGTCCACACCGGTGGCGTGGCGCTCGAGCATGCCGTCGGTCACGAACACGACCCGGTCCCCAGGCTCCAGAGCGACATGACTGGCGCGATGCTCGGCGTCCCGGAACAGGCCAAGCGGCAGATCCACGGGCAGGTCGAGAGCCCTGACGTCCGGACCGCGGGCAAGGTACGGCGCGACGTGCCCGGCATTGATCAGTGACATCGAGCCGGTGCGCAGGTCCACGCGGCCGATCACCCCGGTGACGAAGTCCTCGAGCGCACTGGCGGCTGCGTGCTCGACCAGGGCGGTGTTCGTCGCGGCAACCTGTTCGAGCAGGGACGCGCCCTCGTTGCGCGCGTTCCGCAGGCTGCCCACGCACAAGGTGGCGGTCAGGGCAGCCGCCACCCCGTGGCCCATCGCGTCTGTCAGGGAGAGATGCAGGAGGTCCCGCGCCAGGCTGAAGTCGAACGTGTCTCCGGCGATGCCGGCCGCGGGCTCCAGCCAGCCTCCGAGCGTGAAGGCTCCGGCCTCGCACGTCTGCGGCCCGGGAAGCAGTCGGTGCTGGATCTCTGCGGACAGGCTCAACGGACGAGTGCGCTGTCCCCACTCGTACAGATCGGTGTGCCGACGGTTGGCGATCACCACGAACGCCAGCAGGTGTGCGAGCCGCGCGACCTCACCGACCGACTCGTCGTCCGGCTCCTGGGGAAGGACCAGCTCCAGGACACCGATCACCTCGCCGCGCTCCGTGACAGGGGCAAGCACTCGCCACTGGACGGGTCGACCGGGCTCGGGGCGCCCGGAACCGGGCGGAACCACGCGAACCTGCTGGGAACGAACCACCAGCTCCTCCGGCCCACCGTCGAGCGGGACGACCGTCGCCGACTCCTCGCCGGCCCGTCGCTCGCCGGACCCAAGAGCAGTGCCCACGTCGTCCCCACCACGGGCGAGCTCGACATGGGCAAGCCGGACCAGGGCTCGCCCCGAGAGGTCGGCGATGAGGAACGAGACCCTTGTCGCACCGAGGGCCCGGCCGAGCTCGCGACTGACCGCCTCGACCGCCTGCACGGGCGAGGCATCTTCTGCTGCGTCCAGCACGCGCGCCATGGCTCCCAGGTCTCCGCGCCACTGCACTTGTGGAGCATAGGCGCCCACGACCGCCGAAGTTGTCGCACGACACGAGCAAAGGAGCAACCGTCCACCAGCGCCTGGGGCGGGACCGACTTCGCCCGGGCGAGCGCCTGTCAGCGCCTACGTGCGTTCCGGACGGTTCCCGACCCGGTGCCCCTCAGCCTCGTGCCACGCTCGCCGACCGCCAGCGGGACACGATTGCTGCCATGACCCGCGGAAACTCGTTCAGAGGTCGCTCTGGATCCCCGCAAGGAGCTGCCGGGCCATCACGATCCGCTGCACCTGGTTGGTGCCCTCGTAGATCTGGGTGATCTTGGCGTCGCGCATCATCCGCTCGACCGGGTACTCCCGGGTGTAGCCGTAGCCGCCGAGCACCTGGACGGCGTTGGTGGTGACCTCCATGGCCACGTCGGAGGCGAAGCACTTGGCGGCGGCACCGAAGAAGGTGAGGTCCGCATCGCCGCGCTCGGAGCGACCGGCGGCGGCGTAGGTCATCTGACGCGCGGCCTCGACCTTCATGCCCATGTCCGCGAGCAGGAACTGCAGGCCCTGGAAGTCGGCGATCGGCTTGCCGAACTGCTGTCGTTCCTTGGCGTAGCCGAGCGCGTAGTCCAGCGCACCCTGGGCCACGCCGACCGCCTGCGCGGCGATCGTCACCCGGGTGTGGTCGAGGGTCTTCATCGCGGTCTCGAACCCGGTGCCCTCCGCGCCGATCATCCGGTCGGCGGGGATGCGGACGTTGTCGAGGTAGACCTCGCGGGTCGGGCTGCCCTTGATGCCGAGCTTCTTCTCCGGGGCGCCGAAGGACACCCCCTCGTCGGACTTCTCGACCACGAACGCCGAGATGCCGCGGCTGCGCCTCTCGGGATCGGTCACCGCCATCACCGTGTAGTACTCCGATACACCGGCGTTGGTGATCCAGCGCTTGACCCCGTTGAGGACCCAGTCCTCGCCGTCCCGCACCGCCCTCGTCTTCATGCTGACGGCGTCGGACCCGGCGTCGGGCTCGGAGAGGCAGTAGGAGAACCCGCCCTCCCCCGCCGCGAGCCTGCCGAGGTACTTCTTCTTCAGCTCCTCCGAGCCCGAGATCTGCACCGGGAGCGAGCCGAGCTTGTTCACCGCCGGGATCAGGCTGCTGCTGACGCAGGCCCGGGCGACCTCCTCGATGACGATCACCGTCGCGAGCGCGTCGGCGCCGGCGCCGCCGTACTCCTCCGGCACGTGCGGGGCGTGGAAGTCCGCGGCCTGCAGCGCGTCGGACGCCTCCTGCGGGTAGCGGGCCTGCTCGTCCACGTCGGTGGCGTACGGCGCGACCTTGGCGTCGCAGACGGCGCGCACTGCCTCGCGGATCGCCTGGTGTTCCTCCGAGAGGGCGTACATCGGGAAGTCCGAACTCATGCCCGGATCCTACTTCCGGGTAACCGCCGATCTCCTCCGGGTGTGGGAAATGCAACGTGCCCGGTCGGTGCCGAGAGGCACCGGCCGGGCACGCGTGGCGACCGTCAGGTCAGGGTCACTTCACGACCTTGACGACGAGCTTGTCCTTGCTGGGGCTGGTGTAGCCGTTGCCGAGGTACTTCACCAGGACCTTGTTCTTGCCGACGGGCATCTTCGCCAGCTTCATCACGGCCTTGCCGGCCTTGACGGTGCCCTTGCCGACGGTCTTCTTGCCGAGCTTGGCCACGATCTTGCCCGCGGGCGCCGGCGTCCCGTCGTTGAGGCTGGAGACGACCGAGGTCACCTTGGCCCGAGCGCCCTTCTTGATCTTGGCCGGGGCCTTGGCGTCGGTGGTCGAGGCGTTCTTGTCGATGCGGATGCTCGACGAGCTTCGCCGGAGCGTCGGTGGTGCAGGGGACGCGGAACGCCGAGCGGGCCGCGGCGGTGGTCGGCATGAACGTGAAGGCCTTCGGCAGCGTGATGTCGTAGGTGCCGGCCTTCGGGAGCGAGAAGACCTGAGTTGTACGCCGAGGGTGCTGGCCAACGAGTCGAACCGGGGTCGGTGCCCGGCGCGAAGCCGCTGAACGTGAGCACGCGGGTGCGGCTGCCGCGCCCCCGACGAGCATGCCGAAGTCGTCGACGGTGCCCCCGGTGACACTGGTACGCGACCGACGGGTGGCCGCGACCGCGGCCGGGAGCCGACCGTGGTGGTGGCCTGGAGCAGGCCCGGCCGGGATCAGCGTGCCCGCGTTCGCGCTCCCCGGCAGGAGCGGCACGTCGCCGTGACCGGAAGCTGCGCCGGGGTGCCGGCGAGGTCGCAGGTGTAGGTGGCGTCGGCGCCGAACGCGGCGTCGGCGGCGGTCGACGAGGCGCCGACCAGGGCACCGGCGGCGATCGCGGTGGCGACGCCCGAGACGGCGATGCGCCGCGTCATGCGAGAAACGTTCATCAAAGGTGCTCCCTCAAGCATCTCAGTGGTGCTACCTCCCAGTAGCAAAGACGCGCAACGCTAACCTCCGGCGGCCCGCCGCGAGGGTGGAATCGCAGAACTCGTCACGTAGGTTGTGGGCGTGGCTGACTGGCAGGACAGGGCGTGGATCCGTTTCATGCTCGACGAGTGCGAGACCTGGGCGATCGTCGGGCTCTCGGGCGACCCGAGCCGGACGGCGTACTCGATCGCGCGGCTGCTGCAGCAGCGCGGCAAGCGCATCGTCCCGATCCACCCCTCGGCGCCGACGGTGCTGGGCGAGCAGGGCTACGCCACCCTCGCGGACGTGCCGTTCCCGATCGACGTCGTCGACGTGTTCCGGCGCTCCGAGTCCGCCGGCGAGTTCGCCGACCAGGCGGTCGCGGTGGGGGCGAAGGCGGTGTGGTTCCAGCTCGGCGTCATCGACGAGGACGCCTTCCGGCGCACGACGCTCGCGGACGTCCCGATGGTCATGGACACCTGCCCCGCCATGTGGAGATGAGCCGGCCGGGCGGTGACCTCACGGTCGCACCGGGGCCCGGGCTGCCGGACGGGTTGACGGTCCCGGCGGCCGAGCTGCTCGAGCGCTTCTCCCGCTCGCCCGGCCCGGGCGGACAGTCGGTGAACACGACCGACAGCCGGGTCGAGCTGGTCTTCGACGTGGCCACGTCGACCGTCCTGAACGAGGGCCAGCGCCGGCGCGCACTCGCCCGGCTGGCCGGCCAGCTGGTCGACGGAACCGTCGTCGTGATCGCCTCGGAACACCGATCCCAGCACCGCAACCGGGTGGCTGCCCGGGAGCGGCTCGCCGACCTGCTCCGCACCGCCCTCGCGCCGCCCCCACCGCCCCGGCGGGCCACGAAGCCGACCCGCGGCTCGCAGCGCCGACGCCTCGAGGCGAAGCGCCAGCGCGGGCAGACCAAGGCCCTGCGCGGCCGCGTGCGGGGGGACTGAGCGCCGGCTCAGAAGCCGATCTTGCGGGACTGGCCGTCGCGGACTGCCTTGCCCTTCTCCTGGGCCGCGGTCTTGAGGTCGGCCTGGAAGTCGACCATCTTCTGCAGCAGCCCGGGGTCGCTCGCGGCGAGGATGCGGGCGGCGAGCAGGCCCGCGTTGCGGGCGTTGCCGATGGCGACCGTCGCCACCGGCACCCCGGCAGGCATCTGCACGATCGAGAGCAGGGAGTCCATGCCGTCGAGGTACTTCAGCGGCACCGGTACGCCGATCACCGGGAGCGGCGTGACCGCGGCCAGCATGCCCGGCAGATGGGCCGCGCCACCCGCGCCGGCGATGATGACCCGCAGACCCCGGCCGGCGGCCTCGCGGCCGTAGGCGAGCATCTCGTCGGGCATCCGGTGCGCGGAGACCACGTCGGCCTCGTGCGCGATGCCGAACTCGTCCAGCGCCTCGGCGGCCGACTTCATCACCGGCCAGTCGGAGTCGGAGCCCATCACGATCCCGACCTGGGGGGCCTGGTCCACCATGCTCACTCGCTCTCGTTGCCGAGGTCGCCGCGGAACCACGCGGCGGCGTGCCGCGCGCGCTCCAGGCAGTCCTCGAGGTCGTCGCCGTAGGCGTTGACATGACCGACCTTGCGGCCGGGACGCAGCTCCTTGCCGTACAGGTGCACGCGCAGGTGCGGGTCCCGCGCGAGGGCGTGCGGGTACCCGTCGTACAGCCGGCCCACCTCCGGGTGGTCGCCGCCCAGGATGTTGGCCATCACCGTCCACCGGGCACGGGGCGACGGCGAGCCGAGCGGGAGGTCCATCACCGCCCGCAGGTGGTTCTCGAACTGCGAGGTGACCGCACCGTCCTGGGTCCAGTGCCCGGTGTTGTGCGGCCGCATCGCCAGCTCGTTGACCAGCACCCGCCCATCGGTGGTCTCGAACAGCTCGACGGCCAGGATGCCGGTGACGCCGAGGGCGCCGGCGACCTGCAGTGCGATCTCCTGCGCCCGGCCGGCCAGGTCGGGGTCGAGGTCCGGTGCCGGCGCGATGACCTCGCGGCAGATGCCGTCGACCTGGGTGGAGGCGACCACGGGGTACGCCGCGGCCTGGCCGCTCGGCGACCGCGCGACCAGCGCCGACAGCTCGCGCCGGAAGTCGACCAGCTCCTCGGCCAACAGGCCGACCCGGGACTCGGCGGCGGCACGGAACGCGGCCGCGCAGTCGTCGGCGGAACGCACGAACCACACGCCCTTGCCGTCGTAGCCACCACGCGTGGTCTTCAGGACGCAGGGCCATCCTCCGACCGAGTGGGCGAACTCCGCGACCTCCTCGACCGAGGCGACCGGGGCGTTGCGAGGGCACGGCACCCCGAGCTCGGCGAGGCGCTCCCGCATCACGCCCTTGTCCTGGGCGTGCACGAGCGCCTCCGGCCCGGGACGCACCGCGATTCCGGCCTCCTCGAGGGCGTGCAGGTGCTCGGTGGGGACGTGCTCGTGGTCGAAGGTCACCACCGGGCAGCCGTCGGTGACCTTCAGCAGCGTGTCGAGGTCGGTGTAGTCGCCGACGAGGTGGTCGGGGATCACCTGGGCGGCGGAGACCCCGTCCGCCTCGGCGAGCAGACGCAGCGGCAGCCCGAGGGCGATGGCCGGCTGCGCCATCATCCGGGCGAGCTGTCCGCCGCCGATGACGGCAAGGGTGGGAGCGGGCTCGGGCACGGAGTCAGCGTAGTGACCCGGTCAGCGGGTCGTGTCCTCGGTCTCGAACCGGAGCCCCTGGCCGCGGATGGTCGTGATCAGCCGCGGCTGCCGGCTGTCGTCGCCGAGCTTGCGGCGCACCCAGCCGAGGTGGACGTCGATGGTCTTCGAGGAGGTCCAGAAGGTGGTGTGCCAGACCTCGCGCATCAGCTCGTCGCGGGTGACGATCTGGCCGGCCCGCGCGATGAGTGCGTGCACGAGGTCGAACTCCTTGCGGGACAGCAGGACCTCCTCGACCCCGCGCCACAACCGGCGACTCTCGGGGTCGAGTCGCACGTCTTGTACCTCGAACACGAGGACACGGTAGGAACGACCCCGGCTCCCCGGGGGCAAAATCCCCCAATTGGCGCAACGGGGCTGGACCGGTCCCGGTGCCGCCGTTCGGCGCCGACGTCCAGTGCCGACGTCCAGTGCCGACGTTCAGTGCCGCCGGACCGCGACCGGCTCCACGATGCCGAACCCGCGCACCGGGCGGGCGGGCAGCCGGCGGGTCTCGAACTGGTCGGTGGGCAGCAGCGCCGCGGTGGCCGCGTCGATGATGATCCGGTTGCGCCGGGCCACCGCCGTGAGCCGGGCGGCCATGTTCACCGGCGGCCCGAACACGTCGCCGAGCCGCATGACGACCGAGCCGCTGGCCAGCCCGACCCGCACGTCGGGCATCCGGGAGTCCCGGCCGATCACGTTGATGACGCCCTCGGCCGTGTCGTACGCCCGGATCGGGTCGTCGTTCACGAACAGCACCGCGTCGCCGATGCTCTTGATGATCCGCCCGCGCTGCGCGGCGACCACGTCGGCGCAGCGCGACTCGAACAGCTCCACCAGGTCGCCGATCCGGGACTCGCTCATCTGGTTGGACAGCGCCGTGTAGTTGACGATGTCCGCGAACCCCACGGTGATCTGGGTGGTGTGCAGGTCCTCCTCGTTGGAGCCGAGCGCCTCCACCCGGGCCACGGCCGCGGCCAGGTGGCGCCGCCACGCGTAGATCATCAGCTGCTCGAACGGCTCGTTGAAGCCCTCCACGATCCGCATGGCCGACCCGACCCGGCTGCCTGTGGCCTGCTCCCCGGCCTCCAGCTCCTCCACCCGCTGCACCAGGGAGGACACCTCCCAGTCGGCGAGGCGGGCCATGGTCTGCCCGACCGCGCGGGTCAGGTTGACGGCGAGGTCGAAGTCGATCAGCCCCGAGCCCACCACGCTCACGAGCGTCGAGACCGCCTCGGCGTCCGCGCGGGTGAACGCCGTCTCGGCGCCGTGCTCGGGGAACCCGAGGGCCCGCCACAGGCGGCGGGTCTCCTCGATGGTCACGCCGGTCTCCTCCGACACCTCCTGGGCGTTGAAGACGCGCTCCTCGCCGAGGATGGCGCGCTCGAGCCGGTCGCCGGCACCCGGCGGGTCAGGTTCCGTCATGTCCGGAGTGCTCGAGCCCGGTCAGGAGCAGGTTGAGCCGGCGCTGGGTCTCCTCGACGTGCGGGATGTCGGGGAGCCGCACCGAGCCGTGGGTGCTGGCGTCGCTGATGACCAGGGTGCCGCAGCCGAGCATCCGGTCCACGAGGCCCAGCTCGCTCGCCACGTCGCTGATCCGCGAGATCGGGATGTCGTGCCCCCGACGGGTGAGCACGCCGGTGCGCGTGATCAGGCGGCGGTCGGTGAAGGTGTAGGACGCCGACGCCCAGACCAGGAAGGGCCGGAGGACGAACCAGACGACCCCGACGGCGACGAGGACCCAGGCCACCAGGCTCACCAGGTGCTGGTCGAGCACCGTCTGGACGGCGACGCCGGCAGCGAGCAGGACCACGAGCGCGAGCACCGGGGCCAGCAGCGCCTTGGGGTGGGTGCGGGTGCTGATGACGACGGACTCGCCGTCGTTGAGCAGCTTCTGCGAGATGGCCACCCTCGGATCATGTCACTGTTCTGGGTGCGGATTGACCGAACGCACGTGCACGACGTCACCGGCACCGACGGCCACCTCACCGTCCGGCCCGCGCACGGTGAGCCTCCCGCCGCCGTCGACCCCGGTGGCCCGTCCGGTCAGCGCGCCACCGCCGGGCAGCCCCACCCGGACGTCGCGCCCGACGGTCACGCAGGAGCGCAGGTACGCCGCGTGCAGGGCGGCCGCCCCGCCGGCCTGCCACGCGTCGTACTCCTCGCGGAGGGCACCGAGGACCCACAGCAGGATGTCGGTGCGGTCAGGGGCCGTGCCGGCCACGATCGCCAGCGAGGTCGCGGTCTCGACCGGCAGCTCCTCCGGTGTGGTGCTGACGTTGAGCCCCACCCCCACGACCGCAGCGGCGCCGGTGGGGGTGTCCACCCGCTCGACGAGGATCCCGGCGACCTTGCCGTCCGGGACCGCGCCCGGTCCGTGGCCGACCAGCACGTCGTTGGGCCACTTCAGCCCGGCCTCGAAGCCGGCCTCGCGCAGCGCCCGGCACACGGCGTGCCCGGTCATCAGCGGCAGCCACGGCCACTCCTCGGGCGCGACCCGGGGCCGCAGCAGCACCGAGAACGTCAGGGCTGCCCGGGCCGGCGTCTCCCAGCTGCGGTCGAGACGACCGCGGCCCGAGGTCTGGTGCTCGGCGACGACGACCAACCCCTCCGCGGCCCCGGACCGGGCCCGCTCGGCGACGAGCACGTTGGTCGACGGCGCCGCGTCGACCACCTCGACGCTGAGCCCGGGCGGTCCGGCGGCCACCCGATCAACGTCAAGGGATGGGCGCGCGGGAAGGTCGGCGGTCATGGGCACTACATTGGCCCACGGACTTGACGAGGTCGACCAGGAGGCCAGAAGAGTGAGCGCACAGCCGGGCGAGGGCACGGACGTCCCCGACGACATCGACATCCACACCACCGCGGGCAAGCTCGCCGACCTCGACCGCCGGCTCGACGAGGCCGTGCACGCCGGCTCGGCGAAGGCCGTGGAGAAGCAGCACGCCAAGGGCCGCAAGACCGCCCGCGAACGGATCGAGCTGCTCTTCGACGAGGGGTCCTTCGTCGAGCTCGACGAGCTGGCCCGGCACCGCTCGACGGCCTTCGGGCTGCAGGACAAGCGGCCGTACGGCGACGGCGTGATCACCGGCTACGGCACCATCGACGGCCGCCAGGTCTGCGTGTTCTCCCAGGACTTCACCGTCTTCGGCGGCTCGCTGGGCGAGGTCTACGGCGAGAAGATCACCAAGGTCATGGACCTCGCGATCAAGACCGGCTGCCCGATCATCGGGATCAACGAGGGCGCGGGTGCGCGCATCCAGGAGGGCGTGGTCTCGCTCGGCCTGTACGGCGAGATCTTCCGGCGCAACGTGCACGCCAGCGGCGTGATCCCGCAGATCAGCCTGATCATGGGCTCCTGCGCCGGCGGCCACGTCTACTCCCCCGCGGTCACCGACTTCACGGTCATGGTCGACGGCACCTCCAACATGTTCATCACCGGCCCCGACGTCATCAAGACGGTGACCGGCGAGGACGTCTCGATGGAGGACCTCGGCGGCGCGCGCACCCACAACACCAAGTCGGGCAACGCCCACTACATGGGACACGACGAGGAGGACGCGCTCGAGTACGTCAAGGCGCTGCTGTCGTTCCTGCCGCAGAACAACCTCGACGAGCCCCCGACGTACGAGGACCCCGCGGACCTGGACTTCTCCGACCTCGACCGGACTCTCGACGCACTGATCCCGGACTCGCCGAACCAGCCCTACGACATGCACGAGGTGATCACCTCGGTCGTGGACGACGAGGAGTTCCTCGAGGTCCAGTCGATGTTCGCGCCGAACATCATCGTCGGCTTCGGCCGCGTCGAGGGCCGCTCGGTCGGCGTCGTTGCCAACCAGCCGATGCAGTTCGCCGGCACCCTCGACATCGACGCCTCCGAGAAGGCCGCACGGTTCGTGCGCACCTGCGACGCCTTCAACATCCCGGTGCTCACCTTCGTCGACGTGCCCGGGTTCCTGCCCGGCACCGACCAGGAGTGGAACGGCATCATCCGCCGCGGCGCGAAGCTGATCTACGCCTACGCCGAGGCCACCGTCCCGCTGGTCACGATCATCACCCGCAAGGCCTACGGCGGCGCCTACGACGTGATGGGGTCCAAGCACCTCGGCGCCGACATCAACCTGGCCTGGCCGACCGCGCAGATCGCCGTGATGGGCGCGCAGGGCGCGGTCAACATCCTCTACCGCAACGAGCTCAAGGACGTCGAGGACGCCGAGGCGAAGCGCGCCGAGCTGATCACGGAGTACGAGGACACGCTGGCGAACCCCTACATCGCCGCCGAGCGTGGCTACGTCGACGCCGTGATCTCCCCGCACGAGACCCGCGTCGAGGTCGTGCGGGCGCTGCGCCTGCTGCGCTCCAAGCGGGAGATCCTGCCCGCCAAGAAGCACGGGAACATCCCGCTGTGAGCGGGAAGGACGTCGGGTCCGGCGCCGCGCCGGCCGAGGAGAAGCCGCTGCTGCGCGTCGTCAGCCCGCACGCCACACCGGAGGAGATCGCCGCGCTGGTCGCGGTGCTCTCCTCGCTGAGCTCGGGGGCCCCGGCTGCACCGGAGCGTCGCCGGCCGGAGTGGCAGGCCCACCACCGCAAGGTGCGGGTGGCGCTGCCGCACGGCCCGGGCGGCTGGCGGTCCAGCGGCCTGCCGCGCTAGGGCCGGCTGTCGGTCAGACGTTCTCGGCCATCCGGTAGCCGACCCCACCGACCGTCTCGATGTAGCGGGGCATCGGCCCGTCGTCGCCCAGCTTGCGGCGCAGGCCCTCGATCTGCTGCTCCACGGAGTGCTTGTCAGTCTCGTTGACGAAGTACGACGTGACGTACTGCTGACCGCGCATGGTCAGCACCAGGTCGGCCTTGCTGCGCACCCGACGACCGGTCCCGAGCAAGGAGGAGAGCAGGTCGAACTCGGTGCTGGTCAGCTCCACCGGCTCGCCGTTCACGGTGACGGTCCGGGACTCGCCGTCGCTCGCCAGCGCGAGCCCGTTGTACTGCAGCGACGAGAAGTCGAGCGCCGGCGCCGCCGCCACCGCGGGGCGCTGCGCCCCGTGCCGAGGCAGCGGCGCCGCAGGGCTCTGCGCCAGCGGCGTGGGCGCGGGCGGCGGCGCGGCCTGCTTCGCGAGCTGGGGGGTGACCACCGGCTCGGCGGGCGCCGTCGACGATCCGGACGGGGCGGCGTCGGGCCGGCCGGCCGGCTTCTCGCTGCGCGACCTCGGCCGGCGCAGCATCGAGTCCGCACGCGCCCGGAGCTCGCGGGGCCGGAAGGGCTTGACCAGGTAGTCGTCGGCCCCGGCCTCGAAGCCCTGCACGACGTCGATCTCGTCGGCGAGCGCCGTGATCATGATCAGGTAGGTGTCGCTGAACTCGCGCAGCCGCTTGGCCACGGCGAACCCGTCCATGCCGGGCATGTTCACGTCGAGGGTCGTGATCAACGGGTTGTGCGCCCGGACCGCCTCGACCCCGCCGGCCCGTTCTCGGCCACGACCGTCCGGAACCCCGACTGGGTCAGGACGATGTCGATCAGGTCGCGCACGTCGGCGTCGTCCTCGATGATGACCGCAACCCACTCATCCCCGCTCATGGGCAGGATGCTAACAACGTCGGGGCCGTTCAGCCGGGGGAATCGCGCGTCATTCCGCAGCGGGAATCGCGCGTCATTCCGTGGCCCGTCCCGGGGCGAACAGTGCGGCCACGACGGCGATCGCCACCGCGCCGGCACCCGTGAGCAGGGCAGGGCCGATCGCACCGTCGTACCCGAACGGCGTCAGCGCCCCGCCGTTGCCCAGGAACACGGCGGTCAGGAGCGCGATGCCGAGCGCCACCCCGAACTCACGCACGGTGGAGTTGGCCGAGCTCGCCATCGCGAAGTCGGCCTCGGGGAGACCGTCCAGGACGGCGGTCGCGGACGGCGCGAAGGTCAGCCCCATGCCCACGCCGGCCATCAGCAGCGCCGGCACGAACGACGGGTAGCCCGAGCCGTTCTCGGTGAGCGCGGCGAACCACACCAACGAGGCGGTCTGGAGCACCAGCCCGGTCACCAGCAGCGCCCGCAGGCCGGTGCGCCCGGCGACCAGTCCCGCGATCGGGGCGACCAGCATCGGCGCCGCGGTCCACGGCAGCGTCCGCAGGCCCGCCTCGAGCGGCGTGTAGCCCTGCACGATCTGCAGGTACTGCGCCAGCAGGAACACGGTGCCGAACATGCCGATGGTGAAGGTCAGCCCGATGACGTTGGCCACCGAGAAGCCCCTCGAGGAGAACAGCCGCAGCGGCAGCACGGCGTGCGCGCGACCCCGCGCCCAGGCGACGTACGCCGGCACCAGCACCGCGGCCGCCAGCAGGCTGCCGAGGACTCCCGGGGAGGCCCACCCGTCGTCGTTGCCGTGCACGATGCCCCAGATGCCGAGGAAGACCGCGCCGCCCAGCAGCCCGGCGCCGACGAGGTCGAGCCGCTGCCAGGTAGCCGCGGGACTCCCGGACGGCGAGGAGCAGGAGGGGCACGGCGACCACGGCCACCGGCACGTTCAGCCAGAAGATCGCCTGCCAGCTGACCCCCTCCACGACCGCGCCGCCGATGACCGGGCCGAGGGCGACGCCGAGACCCGAGACGCCACCCCAGATCCCGATCGCGGCCGCCCGCATCCGCGGCGGCACCGCCGCGGCCAGCAGGGTCAGCGAGAGCGGCATGATCGCCGCCGCCCCGAGGCCCTGGACCGCCCGGGCGGCGATCAGCGCCTCGGAGCTGGTGCTCAGCGCGGAGGCGATCGAGGCCAGCGTGAAGACGGTGATGCCGGCCAGCATCATCCGCCGACGGCCGAGCCGGTCCCCGAGCGTCGCCGCGGTGAGCATGAAGGTCGCGAAGCTCAGCGTGTAGGCGTTCATGAACCAGGACAGCTGCCCGACCGAGGAGTCGAGGTCGGCCCGGATCACGGGGAGCGCGCTGGTCATGACCAGGTTGTCGAGCGTGGCCATGAACATCGGCAGGGAGGTCGCGACGATCGCGACCCACAGGGGGACCCGCCGCGGGGCGGCGGTGGCGGTGCGGTCTGCGGCGACGACCGGGACCGGGGTCTCGAGAGCGGACATGAGCGGGCTCCTGCAGAAGAAGGCATTGAATGATTACTTACGTCCACGACGATAAGTAATCGAGTGATAACCTGTCAACCATGAGCGCGAAGAGCACCGCCCCGACCTCGCGGATGAGCGCCGAGGACCGCCGCCAGCTGGTCCTCGACGCGGCGACCCGCGCCTTCGCGCGCAGCGGCTACGCCGGCACCAGCACGGATGCGGTGGCCAAGGAGGCGGGCGTCTCCCAGCCCTACGTCGTCCGCATCTTCGGCACCAAGCTCGACCTCTTCCTCGAGGTGTTCGCGCACGCCACCGGGCGGATCGCGGCCGCCTTCCAAGGCGTGCTCGCGGCAGCGGCCGTTCGACCCCGAGGACGACGCCGACTGGGAGCGGTTGGGCGCGGCGTACACGGAGCTGCTGGCCGACCGGGACTTCCTGCTGGTGATGATGCACGGCTTCTCGGCCGGCGGCACCGACGAGATCGGCGCCGCCGCGCGCGACGGGATGGCGGGGATCTTCGACGTCATCCGGAGCACCGGCTGCAGCGACGAGCGGGCGCGGGACTTCATCGCCCAGGGCATGCTGCTCAACGTCATGATCGCGATGCGCGCCCCCGAGCACGCCGGAGAGTCGGGCTCGCTGGCCGCGCTGGCCACCTGCGCGTTCGGCGACTCGCTCGACCTGATCGCTCCGGCCGGGGGTCCCCACGGCGCCCACGGGGGCCGGGCCTAGGGTCTTCCGACATGACGGTCCTGGTCCTCGCGTCCGCCTCCCCCGCACGACTGGCCACCCTCCGCAACGCCGGGCTCGACCCCCTCGTGGTCGTCTCGGGCGTGGACGAGTCACAGCTCGACGGGCTGCCGCCGGCCGAGCTCGCCCTCCAGCTGGCCGAGCTCAAGTGTGCCGCCGTCGCGGCCCGCGACGACGTGCCCAAGGGCGCGCTGGTGCTCGGCTGCGACTCGGTCCTCGAGCTCGACGGCGAGGCCCTCGGCAAGCCCGCGGACCCCGACGAGGCCGAGCGCCGCTGGCGCGCGATGCGCGGCCGGTCCGGGGTGCTCCGGACGGGCCACTGCCTGCGCGAGACCACCGGTGGCCGGGTCGCTGCGGCCACCGCGTCGACGACGGTGCACTTCGCGGACGTCAGCGACGAGGAGATCAAGGCCTACGTCGCCACCGGCGAGCCGCTGTACGTCGCCGGCGCGTTCACCGTGGACGGGCTCGGGGGCGCGTTCGTGACCGGCATCCAGGGCGACCACCACAACGTGGTCGGGGTCAGCCTGCCGCTGGTCAGGGACCTGGTGGCCGAGCTCGGCCACTCGTGGACGAGTCTGTGGTCTCGACCGTGACCGGCTCGTGCGCGCCCACGGTCGGCGCGTGCGGCAGCGACAGGTGCGGCAGGTGCACCGGCCGCCGGAACACGAAGGTGCGGAACAGGTAGAACCGGGCCACCAGGCCCATGGACAGGCCGATCACGTTGGCCGAGAGGTTGTCGGAGAAGGGGTCGTCGAGCCCCATCACGTTCCGGCTGATCCACAGGCACCCGATCGGCAGGGACATCGTGGCCACGTTGATGATGACGAACGCCGCACGACCCCCGTCGGCGTGCCGTGGCGGACGGTCCCGGAAGGCCCAGTTGCGACTGCCGCGATAGCTGATCACCATGCCGACGGTGTTGGCGAGGACGTAGGCGACGATGACGTGGTCGTCGAGCAGCGCCCTGTGGGCCGTGTTGAAGCCGTGCACCAGCAGGTTGAAGAGGATGAGCGCGACGACCGTGGCGACCCCACCGACGGCGAGGAAGCGACTGGCCTCAGCGAGGAGTCGCTGCCACCGGCTACCCATGGGCCCAAGGCTAACCAATACCCCATCCGGTGTTCGGCAGGAAGGGGGGGTCATGTCGTCGAGCCGGACTTCCCGCCCGGCGGGCGGGATCCCCCGGCGCTCGTCACTCGACAGGAAGTCCGAGGCCGCGAGCGATCAGCATCCGCTGCACCTCGCTGGTGCCCTCACCGATCTCGAGCACCTTGGCGTCGCGGTAGAAGCGGGCCACCGGGTACTCCTCCATGAAGCCGTAGCCACCGAACACCTGGGTGGCGATACGGGTGGCGGTGACGGCCGACTCGGTCGTGTACAGCTTGGCGACGGCCGCGGCCTGCTTGAACTCCTTCATCGACCCGCCGGTGCCGCGCTCCATGGCGTCCTTCATGGCGGCCGCCCGGTAGGTGAGCAGACGGCTGGCGTGGAGCATGACCTCGAGGTCGGAGATCTGGAAGGCCAGGCCCTGCTTGCGACCGATCGGGCCGCCGAAGGTCTGCCGCTCGCCGGCGTACTGCAGGCTCATGTCGAGGCAGGCCTGGATGCAGCCGACCGCCAACGCCGCGATCGCGACCCGGCCGTCGTCCAGGGTGGCCAGGAACTGGGCGTAGCCGCGGCCGCGCTCGCCGAGCAGGTTCGCCTCGGGGACGCGGACGTCCTCGAAGCTGAGCGGGTGGGTGTCGGAGGCGTGCCAGCCGAGCTTGTCGTAGGCCTTCTCGGCGGTGAAACCGGGCGTGCCGCTGGGCACGATGATCGTGGAGATCTCCGGGCTGCCGTTCTCGCGGGTGCCGGTGCGCGCGGTGACCGTGACGACGCTGGTGATGTCGGAGCCGGAGTTGGTGATGAACTGCTTGGACCCGTTGACGACCCACTCGCCGCCCACGAGCTCCGCCTTGGTCCGCGTCGCGCCCGCGTCGGAGCCGGCGCCCGGCTCGGTCAGGCCGAAGCCCGCCAGCCGCTCCCCCGCCACCAGGTCGGGCAGCCAGGTGCCCTTCTGCTCGTCGGTGCCGTAGGTGAGGAGCGGGTTGATGCCGAGGCCGACGGCCGCCTCGAGGGTGATCCCCATCGACTGGTCGACGCGGCCGATCTCCTCGATCGCCACGCACAGGCTGGTGAAGTCACCGTCCTCGCCCATGCCGCCGTACTCCTCGGGCGCGGTGAGGCCGAAGAGCCCGAGCTTGCCCATCTTCTGCACCACGTCGACGGGGAAGTGGTGGTCCCGGTCCCACTGCGCCGCGTGCGGCGCGATCTCGGCCTCCGCGAACTCGCGGACGCTGCGGCGGAACTCCTCGTGCTCACGGCTCAGCTCGTACGTCATGGCGCCATGCTAGCCCGCGAGGTTAGCGATTGTTAACCAGCCGTGGCCACCAGCCCGCGGCAAATGGTCGAATCGAGGCGTGGGCTTCGAGGCGCGGCCGCTGACGCCGGAGACCTGGTCGGACCTGGAGGAGCTGTTCGCGCTGCCGGGCGGCTCGATCGTGCGGGGCTGCTGGTGCATGTACTACCGACGGACCGGCAAGGTCTCGGTGAGTGCGGCCGCCGGCCAGGACAACCGCAGCCAGCTGTGCAGCCTCGTGGACTCGGGCGTCGTGCCGGGCCTGGTGGGGTACGTCGACGGCCGGCCCGCCGGCTGGATCAGCCTCGGCCCGCGGGAGGACTACCTGAAGCTGCGGCGCTCGCCGGTCATGAAGCCGGTCGACGACGCCGAGGTGTGGTCGGTGGTCTGCACCTACGTCGCCCGGCAGCACCGCGGCCGGGGCCTCCAGCACCGCCTGCTCGCCGCCGGCCTCGACTTCGCCCGGGACAACGGCGTACACCTCGTCGAGGCCTACCCGGTGGACAAGCCCGAGCGCAGCCACGACGACTTCATGTTCTTCGGGTCCCGCAGCCTCTACGAGCGTGCGGGCTTCCGCGAGGTCGTCCGCCGCTCCCCCACCCGAGTGGTGATGAGACGAACGCTACGGCCGCGGACGTGAGACCTCCTCTGCCCGCCGCGGGGCGTGGCGATACCCTCCGCTGCGGAGACCGAGTAGTAACAAGACGTCAGAGCAGGAGTGCCAGGTGCCGAAGATCAAGCCGCTGGAGAAGGTCCTCATCGCCAACCGCGGCGAGATCGCGGTCCGCGTGATCCGTGCCTGCAAGGACGCGGGCATCGGCAGCGTCGCGGTGTACGCCGAGCCCGACCGGGACGCGCTCTTCGTGCGCCTCGCCGACGAGGCCTACTCCCTGGACGGCGCCACTCCGGCGGACTCCTACCTCGACATCGCCAAGATCATCGCCGTCGCCGAGAAGTCCGGGGCCGACTCGGTCCACCCGGGCTACGGCTTCCTCGCCGAGAACGCCGACTTCGCCCGCGCCGTCATCGACGCCGGGCTGGTCTGGATCGGCCCGCCGCCGGAGGCGATCGAGAACCTCGGCGACAAGGTCAGGGCCCGCCACATCGCGGAGAAGGTCGGCGCCCCGCTGGCCCCGGGCACCAAGGACCCGCTGGCCAACGCCGACGAGGCGGTCGCCTTCGCTGAGGAGAACGGCCTGCCGATCGCGATCAAGGCCGCCTTCGGTGGCGGTGGCCGCGGCCTGAAGGTGGCGCGGGAGATGTCCGAGGTCGCCGACGCCTACGAGTCGGCGGTCCGCGAGGCGGTCACCGCGTTCGGGCGCGGCGAGTGCTTCGTGGAGAAGTTCCTCGACCGGCCCCGCCACGTCGAGACCCAGTGCCTGGCCGACGCCCACGGGAACGTGGTCGTGGTCTCCACCCGCGACTGCTCGCTGCAGCGCCGCCACCAGAAGCTGGTCGAGGAGGCACCGGCGCCGTTCCTCACCGACGACCAGGTCACCCGGCTGTACCAGTCCTCGAAGGCGATCCTGCGCGAGGCCGGCTACGTCGGCGCCGGCACCTGCGAGTTCCTGGTCGGCCGGGACGGCACCGTCTCCTTCCTCGAGGTCAACACCCGCCTCCAGGTCGAGCACTGCGTCTCCGAGGAGGTCACCGGCCTCGACCTGGTCCGCGAGATGTTCCGGATCGCCGCCGGCGAGGAGCTCGGGTACGACGACCCCGAGGTCCGCGGCCACTCCATCGAGTTCCGCATCAACGCCGAGGACGGCGGCCGCAACTTCATGCCCGCCCCCGGCACCCTGACCCGCTGGCACGCACCCGCCGGGCCCGGTGTCCGCGTCGACGGCGGCTACGACGCCGGCGAGACCGTGCCGGGCTCCTTCGACTCCCTCATCGCCAAGCTGATCGTCACCGGCCGGGACCGCACCCAGGCCCTCGAGCGCTCCCGTCGCGCGCTCGACGAGTTCGTCGTCGACGGCATGCCCACCGTCATCCCGTTCCACCGCGCCGTCGTCTCCGACCCCGCCTACACCGGCTCCCCCGCCGAGGACCCCGAGAAGTTCGAGGTCTACACCACCTGGATCGAGACCGACTTCGACAACCAGATCGAGCCCTGGTCCGGCGACGCCCCCGAGACCGAGGAGCCGGCCGACCGCCAGAAGGTCGTGGTCGAGGTCGGCGGCAAGCGGCTCGAGGTCGTGCTGCCCGCCGGGCTGGGTGGCCTCGCCTCCACCGGCGGCGCCGCCGGGTCGAAGGGGAAGCCCAAGCGGGCCGCGGGCAAGAAGGCCGGCGCCGCGGTCAGCGGAGACGCGGTGGCCAGCCCCATGCAGGGCACCATCGTCAAGGTCGTCGTCGAGGAGGGCCAGGAGGTCGCCGAGGGCGACACCGTCGTCGTCATCGAGGCCATGAAGATGGAGCAGCCCCTCAAGGCCCACAAGGCCGGCACCGTCACCGGCCTCCAGGTCGAGGCCGGCGCCACCGTCACCAACGGCGCGGTCATCTGCGAGCTCAAGGACTGACGGCGAGCGGCAACCGGCTCTCGGCCAGCAGCTGACGCCGGATCGTCCGGGCGGCGCCCTCCATCCCGGCGCGCAGGGGGTGGTACGCCGCCGCCCGGCCCAGCTGCTCCTGGGCCCCGTTGACCCAGGCGTCGTCGCCGGCGCACACGTCGTGGCCACGGGACGCGGCGTACAGGTCGACGAACCCGGCTCCACCCGCCTGCGCGGCAGACCGCAGCGACGCGTTCACCCGGCGCTCCACCCGGTCCGCCCACGGGTAGTCACCCCGCGCGAAGGGCAGCGCGGGGCAGGTGCCCCGCACTGGGAACACCCGGGGGTAGCCGACCACCCACACCTCGGCACCGGGCGCACGTCGCCTGATCTCCGCCAGCACCGCGGTGACCCGGTCGGCCACCAGGGACGCGTTGCGGACCATGGTGTCGACCCCGTCGACGGTGAGGGCCTGCCGGCACGGAGCACCGACGGGGTCCTGCCGCGCGAGCAGGGGGCACCGCCGGAAGACGGTCCCGAACAGCCCGAGGTCGTTGCCACCGACCCCGACCGTCACCAGGTCGGTGCCGGGCCCCAGGGCGTCCAGCTGCGGCCGGGGTGGCGGGCCCGGCAGCTGGTTCGGAACCGCGCGGGACAGGTCGGCGGTGTCGGCTCCGGTGCAGGAGACGTCCACGAACGAGTCGACCCCGAGCTGGCGACCGAGCAGCGCCGGGTAGTCGCGCGTCGAGCGCAGGCAGCTGCCGGCGACGAGCTCCTGCGCCGGGATGAACGGGCCGGCCGTGTAGGAGTCCCCCAGCGCGACGTAGTCGATGCGGGGTGACGGCGCGTTGGCCGACGGGACCGGCCAGAGCGCACCCGGAGCCAGCAGCAGTGCCAGGAGCACCGCCGCCACGGCGCCCCCGCGCAACGACACTCGTCGAGTGTGCCAGCGACCGGTCGGGATCACCTCGCCCGGCGGCTAGGTTCGCCCCATGGCATCCCTGCGCGAACCGGGTCAGCAGGTCAGCCCGCGTGCCCGGCTGATGTGGCTGGTGGGCGGGCTCGTCCAGGGCGTCGCCGTGCTGGTGGCGACGGTGCTCGCCGGCTGGGTGTGGCACTGGTTCGACCTCGCCTGGTGGGTCCTGGCGGGACTCGCCTGCGCCGTGGCGGCGTACGTCGCGGTCGTGCCGGCCTGGCGCTACCGGGTGCACCGCTGGGAGGTCACCCCGACGGCGGTCTACACCCAGACCGGCTGGTGGACGCGCGAACGCCGGGTGGCGCCGATGTCGAGGATCCAGACCGTCGACTACGCCGAGGGCCCGGTCTCACGGTTGTTCGGGCTGGCCACGGTGACCGTGACCACCGCCTCGGCCGCCGGTGCACTGGAGATCGTCGGCCTGGACAGGGGACGGGCCCGGGCGTTGGTCGACGAGCTCACCCTCAGGGCGGACACCGGACCGGGGGACGCGACGTGAGCCGGCTGGGGACCCCCGAGCTCGACCAGAGCCAGCAGTGGCAGCGGCTCGACCCGCGGATGCTGCTCGTGCTCCCGGTCCGGGAGCTGATCCGGTTCCTGCCGGCGGTCATCGGCGTCTTCGTGGCCGGCACCGCCTCGGGCAACGAGGTCTGGCACCTGGTCGGCGTCGGCGTGCCGGTCGCGCTCGGCCTGCTGCGCTACGTGACGACCAGCTTCCGGATCACTTCCGGCCGGATCGAGCTGCGGCGCGGCCTGTTCGAGCGGCACGTGCTCTCCACGCCGGTGGAGCGCGTGCGGACGGTGGACCTGACCGCCTCCCCCGTCCACCGCGTGCTCGGACTGGCCACGGTGCGGATCGGGACCGGCGCGAGCTCGGCGCACGAGGAGGACCGGCTCGACCTCGACGGCCTGCCCCTGGCCCGGGCCCGGGAGCTGCGCCTGGAGCTGTTGCGGGTCGCGCCGGCCACCTCCGCCGAGGCCCCTCCCGAGCCTCCGGAGCGCGTGGTCGTCGTCCTCGACCCCGCCTGGGTGAGGTTCGCGCCGCTCACCAGCTCGGGACTGGTCATCGCGGCCGGAACCCTCGGACTCGCCAGCCAGGCGATGAACATGTTCGGCGGCTGGGAGCGACTGGATGCCGGTGGACTGGTGGACGGGGTCACCGGGCTGCCCTGGTGGTCGCTGGCACCGGCGGCCGTCCTGGCCGTCCTCACGCTGGTGGCCGGGCTGGCGGTCGGCGGCTACGTGGTCGCGAACTGGGGGTTCGTGCTCAGCCACGCGAACGGTGCGTGGCACCTGCGCAGGGGCCTGCTCACCACCCGGGAGACCAGCCTCGACGACGAGCGGCTGGCCGGCGTCAGCGTCTGCGAGCCGCTGGCCCTCCGGCTCGCGGGCGGCGCCCGCGTCTCGGCGATCGTGACCGGCCTGGACCACAAGCAGCAGGGCAGCGCACTGCTGGTCCCGCCGGCCCCGCGCCCCGTCGTGCTGCGGGTGGCTCGGGACGTGCTGGGCACCTCGGGGCCGGTCGACGCCCCGTTGGTCGGGCACGGTCCTCGCGCCCGCCGGCGCCGCTTCACCCGCGCCCTGGCCCCGGCGGCCGCAGTCCTGGCGGCCGCGATCCTGCTGGTCGTCCGGACCGATGCGCCCACCTGGCTGGTGCTCGTGGCCGCCGCCGGTGTGCCCGTCGCCGTGCTCCTCGCCGCCGACCGCGCGAACGGCCTCGGGCACGCGCTGGTCGACGGCCACCTCGTCGCCCGCTCGGGCAGCCTCGACCGGCACCGGCACGCCCTGGCCACCGAGGACGTCATCGGCTGGACGTTCCGGGCCAGCTGGTTCCAGCGGAGGGCCGGGCTGACCACGCTGGCCGCCACCACGGCCGGGGGCCCGCAGGCCGTGACCCTGCCCGACGTGCCCGAGTCGGCCGGCGTCGACCTCGCCGCCGCCGCCGTACCAGGACTGCTCGCCCAGTTCACCGCCTGACCTAGTGTCGAAGTCACCCATCCCCCAGGAGGACACCATGGCACTCACCCTCGGACTGCTCGCGACCCTCGAGGCCAAGCCCGGACGGGAGCAGGACCTCGCAGACTTCCTCGTCGCCGGGCAGCAGCTCGCCGAGGCCGAGGAGGGCACCCGCGTCTGGTACGCCTTCCGCATCGACCAGCGCACCTTCGGCATCTTCGACGCCTTCGAGGACGAGGAGGCCCGGCAGGCCCACGTCACCGGCGAGATCCCCGCCGCGCTCGGCGGCCCCGCCAAGGAGCTGCTCGCGTCCGACCCGGTGATCCGGCCGGTCGACGTGATCGCCAGCAAGTAGCAGGCGGGCGGCGTCTCGCCTGGCCGGACGCCGCGCCCACGTCGTCCCCGACGCCGCTAGCCTCGACGCCATGTTCTCCAAGGTGCTCGTGGCCAACCGCGGTGAGATCGCGATCCGGGCCTTCCGCGCGGCCTTCGAGGTCGGCGCCCGGACCGTCGCCGTCTTCCCCCACGAGGACCGGTGGTCCGAGCACCGGCTCAAGGCCGACGAGGCCTACGAGATCGGCGAGCACGGGCACCCGGTCCGGGCCTACCTCGACCCCGAGGCGATCGTCGCGGTGGCGGTCCGGGCCGGCGCCGACGCGGTCTACCCCGGCTACGGGTTCCTCTCGGAGAACCCGGCGCTGGCCGAGGCCTGCGCCAACGCGGGCATCACCTTCGTCGGGCCCACCGCCGAGGTCCTGACCCTGACCGGCAACAAGGCCCGGGCCATCGCGGCGGCCAAGGCCGCCGGGGTGCCGACCCTGGCCTCGGTCGAGCCGTCGACCGACGTCGACGCACTGGTCGAGGCGGCCGCCGAGCTGCCGTACCCCCTGTTCGTGAAGGCCGTCGCCGGTGGCGGTGGCCGCGGCATGCGGAAGGTCGACGACCCCGGTGCCCTGCGCGAGGCCGTCGAGACCTGCATGCGCGAGGCGGAGGGCGCCTTCGGGGACCCCACCGTCTTCATCGAGCAGGCGGTGGTCGACCCGCGCCACATCGAGGTGCAGATCCTCGCCGACGGCGAGGGCAACGTGATCCACCTGTTCGAGCGCGACTGCTCGGTCCAGCGACGCCACCAGAAGGTCGTCGAGATCGCGCCCGCACCCAACCTCGACCCGCAGCTGCGGGACCGCATCTGCGCCGACGCCGTGCGGTTCGCCCGCGAGATCGGCTACCGCAACGCCGGCACCGTGGAGTTCCTGCTCGACCGCGAGGGCAACTACGTCTTCATCGAGATGAACCCGCGCATCCAGGTCGAGCACACGGTCACCGAGGAGGTCACCGACGTCGACCTGGTGCAGTCCCAGCTGCGGATCGCCTCCGGGGAGACGCTCGCCGACCTCGGGTTGTCCCAGGACGACGTGGTGCTGCGCGGCGCGGCGCTGCAGTGCCGGATCACCACCGAGGACCCGGCGAACAACTTCCGGCCCGACACCGGGAAGATCACGACCTACCGCTCCCCCGGCGGCTCCGGCGTGCGCGTCGACGGCGGTACGACGTACACGGGCGCGGAGGTCTCGGCCCACTTCGACTCGATGCTGGCCAAGCTCACCTGTCGCGGCCGCACCTTCGAGAAGGCCGTGGAGAAGGCACGCCGGGCGGTCGCGGAGTTCCGCATCCGCGGCGTCTCCACCAACATCGCCTTCCTCCAGGCGGTGCTGGAGGACCCCGACTTCGCGAGCGGCAACATCACCACGGCGTTCATCGAGACGCACCCGCAGCTGATCGCGGCCCGCGGCAAGGGCGACCGCGGCAGCAAGCTGCTGCGCTACCTCGCCGACGTCACCGTCAACCAGCCGCACGGCCCGGCACCGGTCAGTCTCGACCCGGCGACCAAGCTCCCCGAGGTCGCCCTCGAGGTGCCCGCCCCGGACGGCTCGCGGCAGCTGCTCCTCGAGGTCGGCCCCGAGGAGTTCGCGCGGCGGCTGCGGCAGCAGGCACGGGTCGCCGTCACCGACACCACGTTCCGCGACGCCCACCAGTCCCTGCTGGCGACCCGGGTCCGCACCCGGGACCTGCTCGCGGTGGCCGGCCACGTCGCCCGGACCACCCCGGAGCTGTGGTCGCTGGAGGCCTGGGGCGGCGCGACGTACGACGTGGCGCTGCGGTTCCTCTCCGAGGACCCCTGGGAGCGGCTGGAGTCGCTGCGCCAGGCGGTCCCGAACATCTGCCTGCAGATGCTGCTGCGCGGCCGCAACACCGTGGGCTACACGCCGTACCCCACCGAGGTCACCGACGCGTTCGTCGACGAGGCGGCCCGGACGGGCATCGACGTCTTCCGGATCTTCGACGCGCTGAACGACGTCGAGCAGATGCGTCCCGCGATCGAGGCCGTCCGCGCCACCGGGACCGCCGTCGCCGAGGTGGCGCTGTGCTACACCGGCGACCTCTCCGATCCGGGCGAGAAGCTCTACACGCTGGACTACTACCTCGGCCTCGCCGAGCGGATCGTCGATGCCGGCGCCCACGTGCTGGCCATCAAGGACATGGCCGGCCTGCTCCGCGCACCCGCGGCGCGGACGCTCGTCTCCGCGCTGCGCGACCGCTTCGACCTGCCCGTGCACCTCCACACGCACGACACCCCCGGCGGCCAGCTCGGCACCCTGCTCGCGGCGATCGACGCAGGCGTCGACGCGGTCGACGCGGCGACCGCCTCGATGGCGGGCACCACCTCGCAGCCCCCGCTGTCGGCGCTGGTCTCCGCGACCGACCACAGCGAGCGCGAGACCGGCCTGTCTCTGGGCGCCGTGTGCGCGCTCGAGCCGTACTGGGAGGCCACGCGACGGGTCTACGCGCCGTTCGAGTCGGGACTCCCCTCGCCCACCGGACGCGTCTACACCCACGAGATCCCGGGTGGGCAGCTGTCCAACCTGCGCCAGCAGGCGATCGCGCTGGGCCTGGGCGAGAAGTTCGAGCAGATCGAGGACATGTACGCCGCGGCCAACGACATCCTCGGCAACATCGTGAAGGTCACGCCGTCCTCCAAGGTGGTCGGGGACCTCGCGCTGCACCTGGTCGCGGTCGGTGCCGACCCGGCGGAGTTCGCCGACGACCCGGCGAAGTTCGACATCCCGGACTCGGTGATCGGCTTCCTCAACGGCGAGCTCGGCGTCCCGCCCGGCGGCTGGCCCGAGCCGTTCCGCAGCAAGGCGCTCGAGGGCCGCACTCGCCGGGCGCCCGCGGAGAAGCTCACCGACGAGCAGGCCGAGGGGTTGCGCCCCGGTGACGAGCGGCGCCGTCGGCACACGTTGAACGAGCTGCTCTTCCCCGGCCCGACCCGCGAGTTCACCGAGGCCCGCGAGACCTACGGCGACCTGTCGGTGCTCGCGACCATGGACTACCTCTACGGCCTGCGCCACGGCGAGGAGCACGCGGTCGAGATCGCCGAGGGCAAGACGCTCATCCTGGGCGTCCAGGCGATCAGCGAGCCCGACGAGCGCGGCTTCCGGACCGTGATGGCCACGATCAACGGCCAGCTGCGGCCGATGAGCGTGCGCGACCGCAGCGTGGCCTCCGAGGTCGCGGCGGCCGAGAAGGCCGACGCGGGCAAGCCGGGCGAGGTCGCCGCGCCGTTCCAGGGCGTCGTCACGATCGTGGTGGCCGAGGGCGACCAGGTCGCGGCCGGCGACACGGTGGCCACCATCGAGGCGATGAAGATGGAGGCCTCCATCACCGCACCCGTCGCCGGCACCGTGCAGCGACTGGCGCTCGGCGCCACCCAGGCCGTCGACGGTGGCGACCTGGTGCTGGTCCTCGGCTGAGGGCCGGCCACTCGCCACCACCACGGACCCGGCACCCTTTCCGAGGGGCCGGGTCCGTGGTGCGACGGGACGGTCAGCGAGTGACGGTGAACGCCTTGACCAGCGACGCCTTCGAGGAGTCGCCGGCGTACAGCTCGATCCTGCCCGGCTCGACCACGAAGTGGCCCCGGTTGTCGTAGAACCCGAAGTCGCTCCTGTCGACGGTGAAGCTCACCGTCCTCGACTCCCCCGGATCGAGGGTCACCCGCTGGAAGCCCCGGAGCCGGCGCACCGGCTGCGAGATGCTCGCCACCGGATCGTGGAGATAGAGCTGCGCCACGTCGGTGCCGGCCCTCGAGCCGGTGTTGGTGACCGTCATCGTCGCGTGCACCCGGCCGTTGCGCCGGATGCGCGACTGGTCGATCGAGAAGTCCGAGACCGAGAAGGTCGTGTAGCTCAACCCGTAGCCGAACTCGTACAACGGGTCGCACGCGTTGAGGTCCCGATAGCGCGAGACGTACTTCTGCGTCGCGTCACACGGGCGACCGGTCGGCTCGTGGTTGTAGTAGATCGGCACCTGGCCGAGCACCCGCGGGAACGTGACCGGCAGCTTCCCGCTGGGGTTCACGTCGCCGAAGACCACGTCGGCCACCGCGTTGCCCGCCTCGACGCCGGGGAACCAGGCCTCGAGGATCGCCGGCGCCGAGGCGTCGACCGACTGCAGCGTCAGCGGTCGCCCGTTGAACAGCACCACGGCGATCGGCTTGCCGGGGGCGGCCTCCTTCACCGCGTCGATCAGCTCCTGCTGCTTCCCGGGCAGGTCGATCGTCGTGCGTGCCTCCGCCTCGGCGCTCATCTCGCGGGTCTCGCCCAGGGCGAGCACGATCTGGTCGGCGCTCCGGGCGGCGGCCACGGCGTCGGCGAACCCGGCCGTCGTGCTGCAGTCGTCGGCGTCCGCCGCGTTCGGCGGCTCGGCGTGGCTCATCGTGCAGCCCGGCGTGTACGTCGCCGTCGGGTCCTGGGCCTTGATGCCGTCGAACACGCTCACCGCGTCGGCGTCCTCGCCGCGGCCCCACCACGGCCCGAGCATGTCGTGCTTGCTGTCACCCAGCGGTCCGATGACGGCGGTGTGCTTGGACTTGTCGAGCGGCAGCGTGCTGTCGCTGTTCTTGAGGAGCACCATCGACTCAGCGGCGGCCTTCCGGGCGGCGGCCCGGTCGGAGTCGGTGAGGAAGCTGGCCGGGTCCACGGCCTTGTCCTGGTCGACGTACGGGTGCTTGAACAGGCCGGCCCGGAACTTCACCCGCAGGATCCGGCGCACCGCGTCGTCGAGCCGGGACATCGTGATCCGGTGCTGTGCCAGCAGCTTCTCCCCGTAGTCGCGGATGTTGGTGCTGACCATCTCCGAGTCGGTGCCCGCCATCAGTGCGTTGGCACCGGCCTGCGGGACCGTCGGCGGCGGTGCCGTGACCGCACGGACCCTCGTCGGGCGTCCTGGGCGGGCAGGCGCGGGTCTCGGCCACGGCCGTGTAGTCGCTCTCGATGAACCCGTCGAAGCCCCACTGCTTCTTCAGGATCGTCGTCTCGGTGTACTTGTTCGCACACCCCGGGACGCCGTTGAGCGAGTTGAACGAGCACATCACGGTGTCCGCGCCCGCGTCGATCGCCGCCTTGAACGGCGGCAGGTAGAGGTTGCGCAGCCGTTGCTCGGACATGTCCGTGGTGTTGTAGTCACGACCACCCTCGGGCTGGCCGTAGGCCACGTAGTGCTTGACGCTCGACACCACCTTGTCGCGGGCGCTGTAGCGGTGTCCCTGGGCGCCCTTGACGCGTGCTGCTCCCATCACGGAGCCGAGGTAGGGGTCCTCGCCCGCACCCTCGACGATGCGGCCCCACCGCGGCTCGTGCGAGACGTCGACCATGGGGCTGTAGATCTGCTTGAGGCCGACCGTGGCCGACTCCCGGGCGCCGATCGTGGCGTCGGTCCTGGCCACGTCGGGGTCGAAGGAGCTGGCGGCACCCAGCGGCACCGGGAAGATCGTCCGGTAGCCGTGGATCGTGTCGTAGGCGAACAGGATCGGGATGTGCAGCCGGGACTGCTCCACGGCGATGTGCTGGTAGTGGTTGATCTTCGCCGGGTCGGTGAGGCTGAACACGCTGCCGACGCCGTTCTCGGCCTCGGTGTCGTTGATCTGCCCGTCCGAGAGCAGCTGCACCTGCTCGAGCTTCTCCCGCGTGGTCATCTTCGCGAGCAGGGCGTCGATCTTGTGCTCGACGCCTCTGCTCGCCGGCGGTCTCGAGGGGGCCAGCGCCTCCTCGTCGCTGGACTGGCTCACCTGGGTGGCGGCGATGACGCTGCCACCGAGGAGAGTGGCCAGCACCGCGGTCGTGGCGATCGTTGCTGTGTTGAGGATCCGCTTCACAGGGGTGTACCTCCGACGTTCCCGAGTCGCGCCGGCGGTCGCCGGTGGACGCCCAGCACGGTCCGGGGATGGCCAGCGCCGAGCCGGGCAGGGCCGATCCTTCACCCGCGGACGAGGTCGGAGCAAGGTCTGGGCAAGGCGTCGTTTCCGGCGTATGTTCACGTGCGCGTGCGCTCTTCGGGACCCCCTGCCGGAGGGGCATGCGGCACGCTCCGGCGGGCTCAGTCCCGTTCGAGGTCGGCTGCCAGCAGCGCGGGATCGGCGTCCGCGGTGCGCGTGCTGGTGCGGCCCGATCGTTGGGCCACCTTGAACGTCAGCCACGTCGAGCGCAGCCCCAGGGCAGCCCGGAAGCTGTCACCGGAGACGACGACGCGCTGCTTGCTGCCGACCAGGGTGATCGAGCGGAGCCGCCCACCCCAGTCCCCGTTGCCGTCGCGGGCGGTGACGACCAGCTTCGTCAGGTCGCCCAGGGCGGGCCAGGTGCGCTCGAGGGTGGTGTCGGGGACCTTCACGCTCCAGGTGTGCACCGGGTTGCCGGACCACCCGTCGTACGGGTCCTCGCGTGCCGGGAGGTAGGAGACCGACCCGGCCGACGTCCAGCCGCCCGAGCTGGCGCCGAACTGGGTGAACGCCGGCTTCCCGTCCGCGAGCAGCACCTGTCGCCGGGTCGCACCCACGGCGTCGTTGGAGGCCGGGTGCTCGGCGTCGTAGCCGCCGTAGACCTGGCAGGAGGACGTGTCGCAGATCTGGTAGCGCGAGCCGAGCGGGTGGTCACGCTCGTACGCCGCGTAGGTGCGGGCCGCGACGGCCTGGGCACGCACCGCCTCGGGGCTCCACAGCGCCGGCATCTCCAGGGGCACCACGCCCTTGATGTAGCTCTCCATCGACACGTCGTTGACGGTGTCGCGAGCCTTCGACGCCGACGAGGGGACCGCCGCCCGCAGCCGCCCGCGGTAGGCGCGGGTCCCGCCGGGCGTCACCAGGGTGACGGGCTTGGCACGGGCGGAGAACTCGCCCTCACCCTGGAGGGTCCCCCAGTTGTGCCAGGTGCCGTCGAGGTACCCCACCCGGCCGCGGCCGTTCTTCAGCGGCACGATCCGCCAGCGCGTGGCGCCGTTGTCCGGGAGCTCGGTCTTCTCGCCGGTCGCCCGGTCCCGGAGGATCAGGCCCTTGCGGGCGAGGACCACGAGGTCGTCACTGGTGTCGCCGGTGATGAGCACCTCGACCCGTCCCTTGGCGACCCCCCAGTCCGTGCCGCGGTAGTAGAAGTCCGCGATCTCGCGGTAGGTCAGCCCCTCGCGGGCCGCGCCCTCCGCGCCGTACTGGGACATGCCGTGGCCGTGGCCGAAGCCGTGGCCGCGGATCGTGACCGTGGCCTGGTGGGGCACCGACCAACGGTCGCCCGCGGCGTGCGCGGGGGTGGCGGCGACGCCCATGACGAGTGCGGCACCGACGGCGACCAGGACCGAGCGGGAGGTCTTCATGGCGGGTGCTCCCGGAGTGCTGTGACGGCAGGGACGGGTGTGAACAATGAATCGGACCACGAGTCACACCAGCCCCGCAATTCACATCGATGAACTACAAATATGTAGTTCGCACCAGGGGCGCGAACCGGCCGGATCCCGCGATACCGCGCCGAGGGTCACCCGGAGGCGGATCGTCACCTCGCGGCCGCTGATGCCTTGCCGTTCCCCGACGCGAGCCTCGACGCGGTCCTGGTCGCCACGGCCTGGCACTGGTTCCCGTTCGAGGCATCCGTCGCCGAGGTCCGTCGGGTGCTCAGGCCGGGTGGCTGGCTCGGCCTGGTGTGGAACCTCGTGCGTCCGGCAACGGCCTGGGAGCGCGAGCTCGCCGAGACCGATCCCGACGGCAAGGGCACTGCCACCGAGGACTCCCCTCCGACCTCCCCGTTCGCCGACGGGACGACCGAGACGGCGCGGTTCCCCTGGGACTGGCACGTGACCCCCGAGCAGTACGCCGGCAACCTGGCCACCAACTCTGCGGTGATCCGGCTGGGCCACGAGGACCGGGTCCGACGGCTGGACGAGGCCGAGGCCATCGTGCGACGCGTGTCGGAGGAGTCCGGTTCCCCGACCGTCCCGGTCCACCACGAGGCCTTCTGCATGCGCTGGACTCCCACGCCGAACGGAAACCGGCTGGCGCTCCGGCCGTGACCGCCTGCACCATGCGAGGCATGCTCAGCGACCAGTGGCCGACCTATCGCCTGCGTGTCACGACCCCGCGGCTCCAGCTGAGGTTGCCCGACGAGGTCGAGCTGGCCCGGCTCGCCGACCTCGCCGGCCAGGGGTGCACGCTGCCTCGGAGCGACCGTTCCTGACGCCCTGGACGGAAGGCTCGGCGCAGGACCGCGCGCGGTTCGTGCTGCGCGAGCACTGGGGCCAGCTGGCGGGTTGGGCGGTCACGAGCTGGCGCCTGGGGCTCGGCGTCTTCTCGCGCGAGGGTGCACCCCTCGGCATGGTGACGCTGCGGGCGCGCGACTTCCCCGTGGTGCGCGAGGTGACCACGTCGTCGTGGCTGGGACTGCGGCACCAGCGGCAGGGCTTCGGGACCGAGGCCCGTGCCGGGCTGCTGACGCTCGCCTTCGACCACCTGGGGGCAGAGGCAGCCGTCACGGAGGGCTGCTGAGGGGATGTCGGAGGGCCCGGCGCCGGGCGTGCACCGAGGTGTGCCCGGTGCCGACTCGATCCGTGCGGTCGTCCACGGACCGGGCGGCGCTCACGTCACGAGCTTCCAGTAGGAGTCCTTGCGCCGGATCCGGCCGTCGGGGGCCAGGTCGAACAGGTCGCACCCGCGAACCCGCAGCCGCTCGCCCTCCGTGGTCGTCCCGGTCAGGAGCCACCGCGAGACCGCGTGCTCGCCGCAGGTCCAGTGCTCGTCCTCGCCGTAGTGGACGTCCGGGATGCCCGTGAGGCGTCCGGCCAACCCCTCCCGCACGGCGTCCCGTCCGGTGTACCTCGTCCCCCACGCGTCCGGCCCCCGCGGCGTCTCCAGCACGCAGTCGTCGGTGAAGAAGGTCATGATCCGGTCGAGGTCGTGGTCGTTGAACGCAGCGACGAGCGATCTGAGCGAGGCGTCCTCCATCATGCCGACCAGTCTCCTGCTCGGCGCCGTCAGGCGACAGGGCCGCCGCGATCGGGAGTCAGTCCACGCAGAGGCAGAAGGGGTGACCGGCCGGGTCGAGGAACACCCGGAAGGAGGTGCCGGGCTGGTGATCGTGCCTGGTCGCGCCGAGCTCGAGCACCGCGACCTCGGCGGTGTCGAGGTCGTCCACGACCACGTCGAGATGCATCTGCTGCGGCACGGTCTGGTCCGGCCACACCGGCGGGGTGTAGCCCTTCACCTGCTGGAAGCAGATGCACTGCCCGTCCTCGGAACGGATCTCCGCCCAGTCCGCGGAGACGTCGACCTTCCAGTCCAGAAGTCCGCCGTAGAACCGTGCGAGCGCACTCGGATCGGGACAGTCGATCACGAAGCTCGGGAAGCGTGCGATGGCCATGCCGGCACCGTACGCGCCCTGGCCCCTCAGGACCCTGCGGTCACGTCGGAGATCTCGAACATCGTCGACTTCAGCCCGAGGTGGCGCCGGAAGCTCTCCCCGGTGACGGTGCCGGTCCAGCCGGTGGAGCTGGTGAGCTCCACCTCCTCCACGCGACCTCCCCGGCCACCGTCGCCGTCCCGGCCCAGGATCCGGACCGAGACGAGGTTCTCGACGTGGTAGGCCTCCTCGACGTCGGCGTCGCTCACCGCCGCTGTCCAGCCGTAGTAGTCCGGCGACGTGCCCTCGTAGGGGTCCTGCTGCGCCGGCAGGTAGTCGAACTGGCCGGCCACGGTCCAGCCACCGTCGCTGGCGGAGAACTGCGCGAACGCCGTCTCGCCCCGGTAGGTCACGACCTTGCGAGCCGTCGCGCGGACCGCGCCGTTCGACCGGTCGGTCTCGGCCCTGCGGCCGCCGTAGGCCTGGCAGGCCGCGGTGTCACAGAGGTCGTAGGCCGGGTTGGTCGTGTGCTCACGCTCGTACGCCGCGTAGGTGCGCGACGCGACCGCCTGGGCCCGCAGCGCGTGGGCCGGCCACGAGGGGTACATCTCCGCGGCGACGACGCCACGCAGGTAGCTCTCCATCGACAGCACGTTGACCGTCAGGCGGGTCCCGTTCCGGACCGTCGAGCGCAGTGCGCCGCGGTAGGCGACGGCGCCGTCCGAGGTCTGCAGGACCACCGGCTTCCCGCCCGCGGCGACCTCGGCGTCGCCCTTCACCGTGCGCCAGGTGTGCCAGGCCGACGTGCGGTAGGAGATCACGTTGCGGCCGCCCGCGTGCCGGATCCGCCACCGCTCGGCCCTGGCCACGTCCAGCTTCCAGGTCCTGCCGCTCTTCAGGTTGCGGGCGGTCAGGCCCGGACGCGAGTCGACCACCAGGTCGCGGTCGGCGTCCGCGCTGATCAGCACCTTGACCTGTCCGCCCGCGCGTCCCAGCTTCGTGCCGGGATAGTAGAACCGCAGGATCTGCTTGAAGTCCATCCCGTCGCGGGCGGCTCCGTAGGCGCCGTACTGGGACATGCCGTGGCCGTGGCCGTAGCCGTCGCCGGTGATGGTGATCGTGGCCGGATCGGGCACCGGCCAGGGGTCGTCGGCGAGGGCCGGCGCGGCCGGGACGAGCCCGGCGACGACGGCGGACAGGGCGAGGCCGACGATGCAGCGGCGCAGTGTGGACACGGGACCCCCGAGAGCTGAGACGGACGAGCCGGACGATCCGAACACGGCGGACGTCGACGCGCAAGCGGGAAAACGGACGTACTCTCCTCACATGGTGTGGTTTCTCAGGGCCCGCAAGGAACGCCGACTGGCCGCGATGGAGGAGTTCCGACAGGCGCGCAAGCTGATCGACGAGGACGTCACCGTCTTCGGCGAGCAGCTCTCCGACCTCCACGTCGAGACGCTGACGACCGAGCTGGACCGGGACATGCGTGCCGACTACCAGCGGGCGCTGGACCTCTACGAGGAGTCCAAGACGGCGCTGCGCGAGGCCGGCGACCTGGGTCCGCTGCTTGCGATCGAGAAGGTCCTCGATGACGGACGCTTCCGCCTGGCGTGCGTCCTCGCCGCCCGCGACGGTGTGGAGCTCCCGCAGCGGCGCGAGCCGTGCTTCTTCAACCCCCAGCACGGTCCGGCGGTCAACGACGTCACGTGGACGCCCCCCGGCGGGGTCGCGCGCGAGGTGCCGGTCTGCCGCTCCGACGCCCGCCGGATCGAGGGCGGCGACGAGCCCGAGGTGCGACTGGTGCGGATGGGCGACCGCTACGTGCCGTGGTACGCCGTCGCGGCGCCGGCTCCGGGCAGCTCGGTGGGCGGCACGATCGCCGCGATCACCGGCCGACGGGCGCACGTCATCCGCGGCAACACCCCCGACACCAACCGCCACGTCGCCGAGGCGCACGCCCGTGCGGGCCTGAACAACATGGGCGGCAGCGGGGGGATGGGCGGGATCTAGCCGTCAGACCCGGTGCAGCCGGCGAGCGGCCTCGGCGATCGAGCCGCTCATCGACGGGTAGACCGTGAAGACCTGGGCGAGCTGGTCGGCGGTCAACGACTCCGCCACCGCGATCGTGATCGGGTGGATGAGCTCGCTGGCCCGCGGCGCCACGACGACGCCCCCGACCACGATCCCGGTGCCGGGGCGGCAGAACAGCTTCACGAAGCCGTCGTGGACGCCCTGCATCTTGGCGCGCGCGTTCCCGGACAGCGGGAGCATCACGACCTCGGCCTGCATCTCGCCGCTGTCGACCGACTGCTGCGACCAGCCGACGGTGGCGATCTCGGGTGCGGTGAACACGTTCGAGGAGACCTTCTTCAGGTCCAGGGGGTGCACGGTGTCGCCCAGGAAGTGCCACATCGCGATCCGGCCCTGCATCGCGGCCACCGAGGCGAGCATGAGCACGCCCGTGCAGTCGCCGGCGGCGTACACGCCCCGGGCGGACGTGCGCGAGACCCGGTCCACCTTGACGAAGCCGCCGTCGTCGAGGACGACCCCGGCCTCCTCCAGGCCCATGTCGCCGGTGTTGGGCACCGAGCCCAGCGCGAGGATGCAGTGCGAACCCTCGACGGTGCGACCGTCGGTCAGCGTCACCGTGACCGTGTCGCCCGAGCGGGTCACCGACTCCATCCGCGACTTCGAGAGCACGTTCATGCCCCGGCGGGTCAGCACCTGCTCCAGCACCGCCGCGGCGTCGGCGTCCTCGCCGGGCAGCACCCGGTCGCGCGAGGAGACGAGCGTGACGTCGATGCCCAGCGCGAGGTAGGCGCTCGCGAACTCGGCACCGGTGACGCCCGAGCCGACCACGATCAGGCTCGAGGGCACCTCGGTCAGCTCGTAGACCTGCTCCCAGGTGAGGATCCGCTCGCCGTCCGGCTGGGCGGTCGGCAGGGTGCGCGGCGCGGCGCCGGTGGCGACCAGGACGGCGTCGGCCTCGAGCACCTGCTCGGTCCCGTCCGCACGGGTGACCTGCACCCGTCCCGCGCCGTCGAGCCGGCCGCGGCCCTCGACGATGGTCACGTCCTCACGGGCCAGCCGCCTGCCGATGTCGGCGGACTGGTCGGCCGCGAGCTGCTTGACCCGCTCGTTGACCCGGGCCAGGTCGACGCGCAGCCTCGTGGCGTCCTCGCCCTCCTGGTCCTGGAAGTTGACGCCGAGCTCGGCCGCACCGGCGACGTCGGTCATCAGCTCGGCCGTGGCGACCAGGGTCTTGCTCGGTACGCAGTCGGTGAGGACCGCCGAGCCACCCAGGCCGTCGGTGTCGACGACGGTGACGTCGGCGCCCAGCTGCGCGGCGACGAGGGCAGCCTCGTAGCCGCCGGGGCCGCCACCGATGATGACGACTCGGTCGTTGCTCGGCGTGGCCATCACAGGTTGATCATGTGGCCGGCGATGCCCTCGACGGCCTCCTTCATCGCCTCGGACAGGGTCGGGTGGGCGAAGATGTTGCGGGCCACCTCGTCGGCGGTGAGGTCCCACTGCTGGGCCAGCGTCAGCGCCGGCAGCAGCTCGGTCACCTCGGGGCCGATCAGGTGGGCGCCGACGATCTCGTTGTACTCCGCGTCGGCCACGATCTTCACGAACCCGACACCCTCGGCCATGCCGCGGGCCTTGCCGTTGGCCGAGAAGGGGAACGTCGCGACCTTGACGTCGTACCCCTTCTCCTTCGCCTGGGCCTCGGAGTAGCCGAACGAGGCGATCTGCGGCTGGCAGAACGTCGCCCGCGGGATCATGTCGAAGTTGATCTCGACGGTCTCCGCGCCGGCGATCGTCTCGGCCGCGACGACGCCCATCGCCTCGGCGGTGTGGGCAAGCATCAGCTTGCCGGTCACGTCGCCGATGGCGTAGACGCCCTCGACGTTGGTGCGGCCGCGGGCGTCGATGGCGATCGCGCCCCGGTCGGTGAGCTCGACGCCGGCGGCGTCGAGGCCGAAGCCCTCGACCCGCGGGGCGAACCCGATCGCCTGCAGCACCTTGTCGGCCTCGAGGGTCTCCTCCTTGCCGTCCTTGCTGACGGTGACCTTCACCTTGTCGCCGCTGTCGTCGATGCCTTCGACCTTGGTGGAGAGGAGCACCTTCACGCCGAGCTTCTTGTACTGCTTGAGCAGCTCCTTGGAGACGTCGGCGTCCTCGGTGGGGACCATCCGGTCGAGGAACTCCACGATCGTCACGTCGACGCCGAAGTTCTTCATCACGTAGGCGAACTCGACGCCGATCGCACCCGAGCCGGCGATGATGATCGAGCCCGGCAGCGAGTCGGTGAGGATCTGCTCCTCGTAGGTGACGACGCGCTCGCTCAGCGTGGTGCCCGGGATCAGCCGGGTCTTCGCGCCGGTGGCGATGATCAGGTTGTCGCAGGTGTAGGACGTGGTCTTGCCGTCCTTGTCCTGGACGTCGACGGCCTTCGGGCCGGTCAGCGTGCCCCAGCCGTCGATCTCGGTGATCTTGTTCTTCTTCATCAGGTAGTGCACGCCCTTGGCGCTGGCCTCCGCCACGCCGCGGCTGCGCTTGTGCGTCACCCCGAAGTCCATCGTGGCGTCACCGGAGATGCCGAAGACGTCCTTCTCCTGGGTGATGATGTGCGCGATCTCCGCGTTGCGCAGCAGCGCCTTGGAGGGGATGCAGCCCACGTTGAGGCAGACGCCACCCCAGTACTTCTCCTCGATCACGGCCACGGACTGGCCGAGCTGCGCTGCGCGGATGGCCGCCACGTAACCACCGGGGCCGGCACCAAGGACGAGAACGTTGAAGTGGGTCACGGCGGTCAGCCTATGAGTTGGGGCGGCGCGCGACCAAGGCAGGGACTAATCTGCAGCCCGTGACGCTCTACGCCGCCTACGGGACCAATCTCGATCCCGCCCGCATGAGCGAGCGCTGCCCGCACTCGCCGCTGCGGACCACCGGCTGGCTCGAGGGCTGGCGCCTGACCTTCGGCGGGGAGGAGCACGGCTGGGACGGTGCGCTGTCGACGATCGTCCAGGACCCCTTCGACCAGGTCTTCGTCGCGGTCTACGACATCACCCGCGACGACGAGCAGGCCCTCGACGGGTGGGAGGCCGCGGACCTCGGTCTCTACCGCAAGACCAAGGTGCGGGTCTCGACGCTGACCGGGGAGATCGTCGTGTGGGCCTACGTGCTCGACGCGTACGAGGGCGGGCTGCCCTCGGCGTCGTACCTCGGCGTGCTCGCCGACGCGGCCGAGGCCGCCGACGCGCCGGCCGACTACGTGGCCGCGCTGCGCCGACGCCCCTGCCGCTCCACGGGGCTGTAGCGGGTCAGTCGCCCTCACGTGCGGTGTGGCAGACCGCCTCGACGTTGTTGCCGTCGGGATCGCGCACGAACGCGCCGTAGTAGTGGTCGTGGTACTCCGGCCACATCCGGGGCTCGTGCAGGACCTCCGCGCCGAGCCCGGTGGCCGCCTCGAAGAAGGCCCGCACGGTCGCCGCGTCGGGTGCGGAGAAGGCGATGTGCACCTCGCGGTTGGGCCCCGAGGCAGGACCCTCTGCCGGCTGCTCGCTGATCCAGAACGCGGGGCCCTCGGTGCCGTAGCCGATCGCCACCCCGAAGTCCATGAGGCGGGAGTGGCCGAGGGTGCCGAGGACCTTGTCGTAGAAGGCGGCCGACGCCGGGAGGTCGGCGCAGTTGATGCCGAGGTGATCGATCATGGGTCGATCCTGCACCCGGCCGCCGACATTTCGGTGCGATCCGGCGACCGCGACTAGAGTCGCCGCTCGTGACCGAGCAGCAGACGACCCAGCAGACCCCCCAGCAGCAGGCCCAGGAGGCCGCTGACCGGCTCGCCGAGCTGACCGGCGTACCCCGGCACGACGTCGCCCTGGTCCTGGGCTCCGGCTGGCTGCCGGCCGTCGACGCCCTGGGCGAGGCGACCGCCGAGATCAGCACCACCGACCTGCCCGGCTTCTCCGCCGCGGCGGTCGCCGGCCACTCCGGCAAGATCCGCTCGGTCCGCGCCGGCGAGAAGAACCTCCTGGTCTTCCTCAGCCGCACCCACTACTACGAGGGCAAGGGCGTCCGGGCCGTCGTCCACGGCGTCCGCACGGCGGCAGCCGCCGGCTGCCGGGCGATCGTGCTGACCAACGGCTGCGGCGGCCTGAAGGAGACCTGGACCCCCGGCACCCCGGTGCTCATCAGCGACCACATCAACCTCACCGGCAAGTCGCCGATCGAGGGCGCCAACTTCGTCGACCTGACCGACCTCTACTCCAGCCGGCTGCGCGGGCTGTGCCGCGAGGTCGACGCGTCGCTGGACGAGGGTGTCTACGTGCAGTTCCCCGGCCCCCACTACGAGACGCCGGCCGAGATCGGGATGGTCCGCGCCATCGGTGGCCAGCTGGTGGGCATGAGCACCACGCTGGAGGCCATCGCCGCCCGCGAGGCGGGCATGGAGGTCCTCGGCATCTCGCTGGTCACCAACCTGGCCGCCGGCATCAGCGGCGAGCCCCTCAACCACGAGGAGGTCCTCGAGGCCGGGCGCGCCGCTGCTAGCCGGATGGGTGACCTGTTGGGTCGGGTCGTCCCTTCGATCTGAGGCCCGCCTCGGGCCCGGTCCACCAGCGGGCCACGGTGACGTCGGTGCTGCTGTGCGCCACGACCGACACCAGGACGACCACGGCGGTGAGCGACAGCACGTGGTCCGCGTCGGGCATCCCGCTGAAGGCGATGATCAGTCCGTAGGCCACGCTGGCGAAGCCCTTGGGGCCGAACCACGCGACGGCGATCCGCTCGCGCGCAGGCAGTCCGCTGCCCAGCAGGCACAGCATCGTGGGCACCGGGCGGGACACCAGCACCACGCCGAGGGCCAGCACCCAGCCGCCGACGCCGGCGTCGTCCAGCACCACCCGGTCGAACAGGGTCGCGAAGGCCAGCAGGGCGCCGCCCTTGACGATCTCGCTGACCAGCTCGCCGGTGTGCCGGAAGCTCTCGGACGCCTCCGGTGCGATGGTGGCGATGGTGGAGCCGGCGATGAAGGCTGCCAGGAACTGGTTGGCGTGCACCACGTCGCAGACGGCGAAGAGCAGCACGGCGAGCCCCAGCGGTCCCAGCGGCTGGAGGTGTTCGACGACGCCGACCCCGGGGATGCGGAGCAGGGCCTGCACCGCCAGCGGCAGGACCACCCCGAGGACGACGCCCGCGGCCAGCTCGAGCAGCAGCTCGTCCCAGCTCGTGGCGTAGCCGCGGGGGTGCGCCCCCACCGTGCCGGCGATGATGAGCACCGCCGGCAACGCGAGCCCGTCGTTCAGGCCGCTCTCGATGTTGAGGACCTCCCGGACACCGCGGGGCACGTCGTCGCGCCCCACCAGCGCCGAGGCGAAGACCGGGTCCGTCGGCGCCAGCACCGCTCCCAGCACGCAGGCGGGCCCCCACGGCAGCCCCGCCAGCAGATGGGCCAGCACCGCCACCACCGCGAACGACAACGGCATCCCGATCAGGAGCGGCCGGGCCGCCAACCCGCCCGACCGCCGCATCACCCACAGCGGCGCGTGCTGCCCGTCGGTGAAGAGCACGGCGAACAGCGCGATCTCCGCGACCCTCTCGACGGTGTCGGACGGGACGGAGACCACGTCGAGCACCAGCGGTCCGGCCACGACGCCGACGAGCAGGAAGACGGTCGACGTGGACAGCGGGCTCCGGGAGGCCAGGGCGGAGAAGAGGACCGCGACGAGCAGGGCGATGCCGAAGGTCATCAGGTACGACGTCACAGCAGCCACTCTAGAAGCGTGCGGCGGGGTAGCGTTCGCCGCGTGAAGATCCTCGTGACCGGCGCGGCCGGCAGCATCGGCAGCGTCCTGACCGTCGGCCTCGCCGACCGCGGCCACCAGGTCGTGGGCTTGGACCTGGTGCCGGCGCCGGACGGCTTCGAGGGGACCTGGCACCTCATCGACTGCTCCGACCCCGACGCGGTGGCGGCGGTCTTCGCCGCCGAGCGCCTCGATGCGGTGGTGCACCTGGCCGGCCACCCCGGTGAGGCCAGCCTCCGCGACTCGGTGACCTCCCACGTGGTCACGACGGCCGCCCTGCTCGACGCGATGGTCGAGCACGACGTCCCCCGACTGGTCTACGCCTCCTCCAACCACGCGGTCGGCCGGACTCCGCGCAGCGAGCTGCTCACCACGGCCGCCCGCCCGCGCCCCGACACGTTCTACGGGGTCGGCAAGGTCGCCGCCGAGGCGTTGATGAGCCTGTACGCCGACCGGTACGGCCTGGATGCCGTCGCATGCCGGATCGGCTCGTTCCTGCCGGAGCCGGAGACGACCCGGCAGCTCGCGACCTGGCTCTCCCACGACGACTGCGTGCGGATGGTCGAGGCGTCACTGACGGCACCCGCCCCCGGCTTCGCGGTGCTCTACGGCATCTCCGCCAACACGCGGGCCTGGTGGGACCTCGAGCCCGGCCGCGCGCTCGGCTACGACCCTCGCGACGACGCCGAGGAGTTCGCGGACCGGATCCCGGCTCGCGGCGGGGACGACGCCGACGCGGCCCACGTGGGCGGACCGTTCGCGACCGAGGAGTTCTACCGGCCGGCGCTGGACCGCGCCTGACCGCTCAGGAGACCGGTGCCGGACGGCGGCTCTCCCGCAGCAGCACCAGGGCGCCGACCAGGAAGCACAGCGCGCCGAGGGCCGTCATCCCGTTGGCCAGGGACGCGTCCAGCTCCGCCTGGGTCGAGGGGACGACGTACGCCCCGACCGCAGAGACACCGAACGCGACGCAGCCCGCGAGATTCACCGCGGCGACGCCGCCCTCCACCGTGTGGGGCGGCATACGCCTCAGGGATCCGGCCGCCGCACCGTAGGCGAGCAGCCCCGAGATCAGGAAGCACACCGAGCCGAGCAGGTCCGGTCGCCACACGACCTGGTTGTAGCCGACGGACTCGACCGAGGTGTCGAGCGCCCGGAAGGTCGTGGCGTTGAAGAAGACGGTGCCGATCAGCTGCCAGCTGTTGCTCCACCAGTCGAGACCCGTGGGCGTGCGCACCGGCAGCCACTGCAGCGTGGCAGCCGTCGTGAAGAACACCGAGCCGACGAAGAACAGCGCGGCGTCGGCGTACCCCCCGACCAGCTCCGCGAATCCGGGGAAGGGGCCCACCAGGAAGCATGTCGACCCGACGACGAACAGCGCCGCCGTCCACGCGTCCTTCGTGGACGTCACCGGTGGGTCAGCTTCGGTTCGCCCGCATCTCGCGGCCGTGCACGGTGATCGCCCAGATGACCAGGATGTCGACGGCGATCATGATCGTCGACCAGATCGGGTAGGCCGCCAGGAAGGCGATGTTGACCACGGCGCTCAGCAGCACCACGAGGACGCTCACGATCCGGGCCCACATCTGGCCGGCGAGCAGGCCCGCTCCCGCACCCGCCACGACGATGCCCAGGATCAGGTGGACCCAGCCCCAGGTGGTGTAGTCGACGTGCAGGGTGAGGCCGCTCTTGCCGACCAGGAAGTACTCGTCCCGGAAGATCGCGACCAGCCCCTGGATCGCGTGGAAGATGCCCAGCATCAGCATCATGGTGGCGGCGAACAGGATCCAGCCCATCCAACCGGTCTGCTCCGGCTGCTGTGCGGCACCGCTCCAGCTCGGCGCGTCCGACGGGGTGTCCGCCCGGTGCGTGGACGTGCCTGGGTTCGTGTCGGCCATGGAAGGCTCCTCGTCTCGGTGATGAGGTCAGCCTCATCCGCGCGCCGCGCGTCGTCGTCATCCACAGCGGGCGATAACCTCGACCACCAGCTCGCCGAGGCGGCGTCTTGACCTGGAGCGCACTCCAACCCTGACACTGGTGCCATGGATCCCACTGCCGGCCTGCCCATCGCAGACGCGTCCGAGCGCACCGGGCTGACGCCCGACACGCTGCGCTACTACGAGCGCGACGGGCTGATGCTGCGCGCGGTCGGCCGGTCCGCGACCGGGCACCGTCGCTACACCGAGACCGACCTCCGCTGGGTCCAGCTGATCACCCGGCTCCGGGCCACCGGCATGCCGATCCGCGACGTCCGCAGGTACGCCGACCTGGTCCGCCAGGGCGACGGCAACGAGCAGGAGCGCCTGGACCTGCTGCGCGCCCACCGCCAGCAGGTGCTCGCCCAGCTGGCCGAGGTCCAGGAGCACCTGGGTGCGATCGACGCCAAGATCGGGATCTACGTCGACAAGCTGGAGAACACCTTGCAGCCCGAACTTGACCTGGAGCACGCTCCAACCGTTTGAGTGGAGGGCATGACTCTTCAGCAGCGAACGCTCGGCACCACTTCCCCACTCACCGTCTCGGCCCTCGGCCTCGGCTGCATGGGCATGTCGGAGTTCTACGGAACCGGCGACGAGCAGCAGGGCATCGACACCATCAACCGTGCCCTCGACCTCGGTGTCAGCTTCCTCGACACCGCGGACATGTACGGCCCCTTCACCAACGAGGAGCTCGTCGGCAAGGCCATCGCCGGCCGTCGCGACGAGGTCCAGCTCGCGACCAAGTTCGGCAACGAGCGCAAGCCCGACGGGACCCGGGTCGGCATCAACGGCCGCCCGGACTACGTCCGCTCCGCCTGTGACGCCTCCCTGCGGCGGCTCGGCGTGGACCACATCGACCTCTACTACCAGCACCGGGTCGACCAGAGCGTTCCCATCGAGGAGACCGTGGGCGCGATGGCCGAGCTGGTCGAGGCCGGCAAGGTGCGGCACCTCGGGCTCTCCGAGGCCTCGGTCGCCAACATCCGCAAGGCACACGCGACGCACCCGATCACCGCGCTCCAGACGGAGTACTCCCTGTTCACCCGCGACCTCGAGGACGAGATCCTCCCGGTCATCCGCGAGCTCGGCATCGGCCTGGTGCCCTACTCGCCGCTGGGCCGGGGCATCCTCACCGGCGCCATCACCCAGAGCACCACGCTGGACGAGAACGACTCGCGGCGCTCGGCGTACTTCCCCCGCTTCACGGGCGAGAACCTCGACACCAACCTGGCGCTGGTCGCCCGGGTCCGCGAGATCGCGGAGGGCAAGGGGTGCACCCCCGGGCAGCTGGCGCTGGCGTGGGTGCTCGCCCAGGGCCAGGACGTCGCTCCCATCCCGGGCACCAAGCGGGTGAAGTACCTCGAGGAGAACGTCGCGGCCGCCTCGGTCGAGCTGACCGCGAGCGACCTCGAGGCGCTGGACCGGGCCGTCCCGCGCGGCGCGGTCGCCGGCGACCGGTACGGCGACATGAGCCACATCGACGCCTGACCGGGCTCGGCCCCGCGGTCGCCGCGTTCACCCGTCGGGGGGCCTGACGCGGCGGCCGCGCCGTGGCAGGGTGGGCGCGCGACCCGACGAGGGAGGTCATGGTGGGCGAGACACGCCACGAGGACGAAACCGACCAGGGGCCCCAGGCGCCCGCTCAGTCCGAGATCGAGCAGATCGAGGCCGAGCGCGAGCGCCGGCTGGCGCCCGAGAACCGGCCCGAGAACGCGGTGGTCGACAACACCGACAGGGAGCTGCCGACGGTCCAGGAGTTCGAGGAGCTCAACGCCGAGGACGAGCCGGAGGGCAGCGCCGGGAGCGCGGACCCGAGCGAGGTCTTCCGCGCGATGAAGCCGTCGGAGGAGGAGGTCGCCGAGATCGAGGCCGAGCGCGAGCGCCGCCTGGCGCCCGAGAACCGGCCCGAGAACGCGGTGGTCGACAACACCGGCGAGAACATGCCGGACGTGGCCCGGGACTGAGTCATGACGAGTCGGATCGCCGCCATCGCGATCGATGCCGTGCAGCCCCGAGTGGTCGCCGACTTCTGGTGCCAGGTCCTCGGGTGGCAGGTGGTCGACGAGGACGAGGGCGGCCTCACCATCGCCGAGTCGGCGGGATCGTGGCCGGCCATCGACGTGTTCGCGGTCCCCGAGAGGAAGACCCTCAAGAACCGCCTGCACCTCGACCTGCGCGCCGACGGCGCGACCACGGCCGAGGAGCTGGAACGCCTCCTCGGACTGGGCGCGCGGCGCCTCGACGTCGGCCAGGGGACCGATGTCTCCTGGGTGGTGCTCGGCGATCCCGAGGGCAACGAGTTCTGCCTGCTCTGCCGGACCGTCGACGAGGCTCCTGGCTGACGGGGGTCGCGGCGCCCAGCGGGCGCGCGGAGGCTGCTTCGCGCTTCGCCTCGACGGTCAGGAGGGGCGAACGACGACCACACCGTGATCCTGCACGAGACAACCATGACCAGGGGCGACCGACACCTGACGGCGAAGTACGCCGCCGTCTACCACCTCCGGGACGGCAAGCTGTCCGACCACTGGCACCTCCCTGTCGACCCGAAGGCCGACGCCGAGTTCACGGCAGGCTGACGGTCCTCCGGATCCCCGTCGCGTGAGCATCGAGGGGTGACCTGGAACCTGGGTTCGCGCTGGGCGCTCGTCGTCGTGCTCGCTGCGCGCGCTCTGATTCTCTTCGCCTGCGACTTCACGCTCGTCGGCGCCGAGACACCGGACATCCTGGGGCCGTAGCCGCGCACTCGGTGGTCGAGGTGAGACGCGCCTTGCCGAACGGTGGTCGAGGTGCGAGGCGCTCTCGCCGATCGGTGGTCGAGCTTGTCGAGACCACTCCACGCCTGGTGGCGCGGCCGTACCGGTGGTCGAGTTGGGTGGCGGCCTCGCCGACCGGTGGTCGAGCTTGTCGAGACCACACGGCAGCCGGCAGCGGGCGGCATGTCGGTGGTTACGGTCATCCGCAGCTACGGGGACGGGTTCGCCGAGGGTTCCGCTCGCCTCCCGGCCGGCGGCCTGTCGGCGGTTAGGGTCTTGGCAGCTGCGGGGACGGGTACGCCGTGGGTTCCGGCTGCTGCCGGCCAGTGGCCTGTCGGTGGTTACGGTCTTGGCGGCTACGGGGACGGGGACGCCGGGGCTTGCGGTCGCCTCCCGGCTCACGGTCGCGCCCGGTGGCTGGCGGCCGGCGGTCGGGCGGCTCCTGATGCCCGCCCCCTGAATTCTTTACCTTCGACTTTCCCCAGACCCGCTCAACCACCCGGTTTTCGGGGCCGGACTGTCGGTGGTCGCTGGTTGACTTGTCCCATGCTCGAAGTGGACGCGATGGGACAACCGGTGGTGGTCGAGGACCTCGACCCCGACCGGGTCCTGGCCCTGCTCGAGGAGAAGAAGATGGAGGCCCGGGCTGCCGAGCGGGACAAGCTGCGGCTGGCCGCCCACTGGTGCGTGCTGCACCCCGCCACCACCGACACCGGGGTGGCCACCTGGTCCGGCGACGCACTGCCCGGCGTCCTGAACGTCGACGAGTCCCTGGGTGGCGAGGGCACCCCGGCGGTCTCCGCGTTCACGCCCGAACCGGTCGCCGCCGCGCTCGGCGTCTCCACCCTGGCCGGGATGAAGCTGATCGCCGACGCCCTCGACCTCCAGCACCGGCTCCCGCGGATCTGGCGGCTCGTCGAACAGCTCGCGGTGGAGCCGTGGAAGGCCCGCCAGGTCGCCCAGGCCACCCACGCGCTCTCGAAGACCGCCGCGGGCTACGTCGACGCCCAGCTCGCCCCCAGGCTCGCCTCCTGCGGGTTCGCCGCGATCCAGACCGCCGTCGCCCACGCCATCGCCAAGTACCACCCCGAGCTCCTCGACCAACGCGAGAAGCACGGCAAGCAGTCCTGGCACGTCACCCTCCAGCACCCCCGCCCCGGCGACTTCGACGGCACCAGCCACCTCGACATCGCCGGCGACACCCTCGACCTGACCGCCTTCCACGACCTCGTCTGCGACCAGGCCGCCAGCGTTGAAGGCCCTCGGCGACACCGACGACCTCGAGATCCGCAAGGCCAAGGCGTTGGGCGTGATCGCCGCCCACCAAGCCCAGCTCGACCTCACCGGATTGGTCGAGGGAGAAGAGTCCGCCGGCGCCGCCGCCACGGCCGCGGGCGGCCCGCAGCGGAAGCCGAGGACCAGCCTCTACCTGCACCTGTCCCTGACCGACCTGCTCCACCTCGACCAGCACGGAGCCGACCGGCCGGCCGTCGGCCAGGTGGAGAGGCTCGGGCCGGCCACCCTCGCGAAGATCCGCGACTGGGTCGGCGGGTCGCAGGTGACCATCCGCCCGGTCCTCGACCCCGACCGCTGCGCACCGATCGACGGGCACGACCCCACCGAGGCGATGCGCGAGATCGTCATCCTCCGCGACCGACACTGCGTCTTCCCCTGGTGCACCCGCGACGCCCGCGCCTGCGACCAGGACCACATCACCCCCTACGTGCCGATGGACGAGGGCGGCCCACCCGGCCAGACCCACCCCGACAAGCTCGCCGCCCTCTGCCGACGCCACCACCGCTGCAAAACCACCGGCCGCTGGCGCTACCGACGACGACCCGACCACACCTACGAATGGCACGGCCCCCACGGCCGCACCTACCTCGTCACCCCCACCGGCACCACCCAGCTCAACACCAACTGAGCCACAGACGCCAGCAGGCTCCACCACCCGGACCCACCGGGCGATGGAGCCTGCCGGCACGCCCGGAGGCGGTCGGATCCCGCGGACGCTGGTTGCGTCCCGCGATCACGTTGATGAGCGGCGATCGGTGGCCTGTCTCTGGGAGGGCCGTGGCGGCGTTCGTTCGTGCCGGCACGCCGATCTCGGCGCCGATCCGGTCCTGACCGCGACGCGTTCAGTGCGAGGACGGGCGTGAACCGCAGCGCACTGACGATGGCCGGCCACGCCTCCAGGCCCAGCGCCGAGTCGGCCTCCGGCGTGCCACCGCGGGCCATGGGCGTGCCGCCCGACTGCGGGGCCTCCCCGGCAGCACGACACGGTGCCCGGCCCAGACGACGGACGTGGTTGCCAACGCGACGACCGCGCCGGGCCAGGACTCTCAGGGACCGCCGACCAGCGCGTAGGACCAGACAGTGCCGTCGTCGTCACGGACGTAGGCCATCAAGGACGTGCGCCCCTCGACGTTCGGCAGGTAGATCGTTCCACCCCCGTCCGTGCGCCCCCTCGCGGACGCGCCTCTGGGCAGGGCGGTCGGCGGAAGGTTGCTGCGGTCGTAGTCGCGGCCGGCGACCTCGATCCGGTTCGGCGTGGCCGAGTGCGTGAGTCGCCACTCCCCGCTCTCGTCGTGCATCCGGAGGAGCTGGACACCGACGGCGAAGGCGGCGATGACGAGCAGGCTGCCGAGAACGGGGACCATCGAACGTCGCACCGGCGAAGCCTACGAGGCCACGACGCGCGAGACCGGGACTTCGGGGAGTCCAGCACCAGCGTCAGCCGGGAGCGGAGTCGCGACCCAGCCGTCCCTGCAGCCCGGTCAGGCAGCCCGCCATCATCCGGTCGTGGTTCCAGGTCAGCAGCGGCCGGGCGACGTACGACGCCAGGCCCAGCAGCCGACCCTCGACGGTGACGTCCTGCTCGAAGTCCAGCCGCGTGCCCGCATCCGTCGGCGACAGGTGCCAGCGGACCGAGCCGGACAGGTGTCCGGAGACCCCGACCTCGAGGACCGGCGCCTCCCGCGAGACCGAGGTGAGGACCAGGTCGAGCGTGTAGGGCAGCTCCGACCGGCACAGCACGCGCGCGTCGTCCGGCCCGAGCGACGCGACGGCGACGACCTGGGGCCACCACTGCGGGTAGTACTCGAGGTCGACGAGCACGTCGCGGACCGCCGGCACCGGGGCGGGCACCTCCCAGCGGTTCCGGAACGCGTAGGCCCTCACCACTGGGCCTCCACGTCGAGGCGGGCGGACATCCGCTCGAGGGCACGCGCGGCGTGGCGGCGTACGCCGGGGTCCTCGTCGTCGAGCCGATGCCGGACGGCGGCGACGTGCTCGGTGTCGCCGGCGACGCCGAGCAGGCGCAGCGCCTGGCCGCGCACCCGCGGGAGCCGGTGGTCGAGCAGCGTCAGCGCCCCCGGTCCGGCCTGCCCGAGCTCGCGCCGCGTGGACACCTTCAGGCACATCTCCGCGGGCCGCCAGTGCTCGTCGCCCAGGCCCGCCACCACCGGACTCGATGCCTCGTCGGACCACACGTAGAGCAACCCGCGGGCGCCCCAGGTCCGGACCCAGTGGTCGGGCCAGCGGTTCGGGTCGAGCCGCGGCGAGCCAGGCTCGAACGTGAGCCCGGTGAGGTAGGGCAGGGCGTCGTGGTGGTCTCGACGGTCCGCCCCTCCGAGCAGGTCGAGGCACAGCGCCACGGTGGCGTCGACGCCCAGCCGGCCCGTCAGCTCGTCGACCAGCTCCCCCACGGGGACGTCGAGGTCGCGGGGCGGCGGCAGTGCTCGATCGGTACGGCTCATCCGCCCATGATGCCGAATCGCACCGACGCCACGCGCCGCAGTAGCGTGCCGCCCATGACGACATCCGACGTGGCCAGCCTGCTCGACCGCGCCCGCGCGTGGGCCGCCGAGGATCCCGACGAGCAGACCCGCGCGGAGCTCGAGCAGATCATCGAGTCCGTCGCAGGTGGCGCCGACGCCACCGACCTGGCCGACCGCTTCGACGGCACCCTCGAGTTCGGCACCGCCGGCCTGCGTGGCGCACTCGGTGCCGGCTCGAACCGGATGAACCGGATCGTCGTCACCCGCGCCGCCGCCGGCCTCGCCGCCTACCTCAAGGACCACGGCGCCACCCGGGAGAGCAGCGTGGTCATCGGGTACGACGCCCGCTACAACTCCGACGTGTTCGCGCGCGACACCGCCGAGGTGATGACCGGCGCCGGGCTGAAGGCCTACGTGCTGCCGCGCCCGCTGCCCACTCCGCTGCTGGCCTTCGCGATCCGCGAGCTCGGCTGCATGGCCGGGGTGATGGTGACCGCCAGCCACAACCCGCCGGAGGACAACGGCTACAAGGTCTACCTGGGCGACGGCAGCCAGATCGTGCCGCCGGCCGACGCCGGGATCGCTGAGCGGATCGCCGCGGTCGGCGCGCTGGCCGACGTGCCCCGCGGTGACGCGGGCACCACGTTGCGCGAGGACATCATCGACCGCTACCTCGACACGGTCGCCGGGCTCGCGGCCGACGGACCGCGCGACCTCGACATCGTCTACACGCCCCTGCACGGCGTCGGCGGCACCTCGGTCGTGCAGGTCCTGGAGACCGCGGGCTTCGCCGCCCCGCGCGTCGTCGCCGAGCAGGAGCAGCCGGACCCCGACTTCCCGACGGTCTCCTTCCCGAATCCCGAGGAGCCGGGCGCGATGGACCTCGCGATGGCCCTCGCCGAGAAGAGCGGCGCCGACCTCGTCGTCGCCAACGACCCCGACGCCGACCGCTGCGCGGCCGCGGTCCCCGGGCCGCACGGCTGGCGGATGCTCCGCGGTGACGAGGTCGGGGCGCTGCTGGCCTCCCGCCTGCTCGCCGCCGGCAAGCCGGGCACCTACGCGACGTCGATCGTGTCCTCCTCGCTGCTCGGCCGGATGGCCGCGGCCGCCGGCCGGCCGTACGCCGAGACCCTCACCGGCTTCAAGTGGATCGGCCGGGTCGACGGGCTCGCGTTCGGCTACGAGGAGGCACTCGGCTACTGCGTCGACCCCGAGCACGTCAGGGACAAGGACGGGGTCTCGGCGCTGCTGCTGCTGTGCGAGCTCGCGGCCTCGGCCAAGGCCGACGGCCGGAGCCTCACCGACCTGCTCGACGACATCGCCACGGAGCACGGCCTGCACGCCACCGACCAGCTCTCGGTCCGGGTCACCGACCTCGCCGAGATCGCCACCGCGATGGACCGGCTCCGGCACACGCCGCCCACCACGCTGGGCGGGCTCGCCGTCGAGCGGGTCGACGACCTCGCGGAGGGCTCGGCCGAGCTGCCGCCCACCGAGGGGCTGCGCTACCACCTCGCCGAGGGCGGCCGGGTGATCGTCCGCCCGAGCGGCACCGAGCCGAAGCTGAAGTGCTACCTCGAGGTGGTCATCCCGGTGAACCCCGAGGACGGGGTCGGGGCCGCCCGCATCTCCGCGGCCGGCCGGCTGGACGCGCTGCGCAACGACATCAAGGCCGCCGCGGGCATCTGACGGCCGTCAGACGAACAGCGACACCAGGAACGCGAGCCCGAAGGCCACCAGGGCCACGATCTCGGGCCACGCCCAGGTCCGGCGCACGCCGGCGGCCAGCGACACCTGCTCGTCGGAGAAGCGGCGTACGCCGCGCTGGGCGCGGGCATCCTCGGCGAGCCGACCGATCCGCTCCTCGACGAAGACGGGGTAGGACTGGGTCGCGCTCGGCTGGTCCGACCGCCGGTTGGCCTTCAGGGTCTGCCGGAAGCTCCGACCGATCGCCGGCGAGACGAACCGCTGGTCGCCCGCACTGACCGCCAGCACCTGGCGCACCGCGACCTGCTCGATGGCGGCGAGCGGGATCCAGGCGGTGTGCAGCATGTTGCGCATCACCAGGTGCTCGCCGGTCGCCCAGACCCGCGGGCGCAGCATGGCGGCCCACACCAGGATCCCGAAGACGACGGCGGCGAGCACGACCGGGAGCGGGTAGCCGTGGTCGCGGTCGACGAGGCCGATGACCACCACCGCGACGGCGATGACCAGGGCGATCGCGCCCATGATCCGGCCGCTCGTCGACTTGAACTGCTCGACGGGTTCCTGACCCGCCGACCGGCCCTCCGGGTCGGTCACGTCGTTCTCCTGTCCATGGGCGCTGTCGTCCCACTCCTCGATTGCCACTGACCGGCCTCTCAACCCTATGCTGGGCCGGTGACAAGCACCCCCACCACTGCCATGCCCACGGGCCAGGGGTCGAGTGCAACCGGTACCCCGGTGGTGTCCGCGGACTTCTCCGACATCACGAGAACGGACGCGTCGCTGCGAGGGTTCCTGCACGGACTCCCGGGCGTCGACCAGGTCGGCGCCGAGGCACGCGCCGCCGCGCTCGGCACCCGATCGATCAAGACGACGGCCAAGGAGTTCGCGATCGACCTCGCGATCCGGATGGTCGACCTCACCACCCTCGAGGGCCAGGACACGCCCGGCAAGGTCCGCGCGCTCGCCGCCAAGGCGATGCACCCGGACCCGGCCGACCCGACCTGCCCGATGACCGCCGCCGTCTGCGTCTACCCCGACATGGTGGCGACGGCCAAGGAGGTCCTCGGCAACAGCGGCGTGAACATCGCCGCGGTGGCCACGGCGTTCCCGAGCGGCCGCGCGGCCCTCGACATCAAGCTCGCCGACACGCGCGACGCCGTCGAGGCCGGCGCCGACGAGATCGACATGGTCATCGACCGTGGCGCGTTCCTCGCCGGCCACTACAAGCAGGTCTTCGACGAGATCGTCGCGGTGCGTGAGGCCTGCGGGAGCGCGCACCTCAAGGTCATCTTCGAGACCGGCGAGCTGCAGACCTACGACAACGTCCGCCGGGCCAGCTGGCTGGCGATGATGGCCGGCGCCCACTTCATCAAGACGTCCACCGGCAAGGTCCAGCCCGCCGCGACGCCCCCGGTCACGATGATCATGCTCGAGGCGGTCCGCGACTTCCGCGAGCAGACCGGCCAGATGGTCGGTGTGAAGCCCGCCGGCGGCATCCGCACCACCAAGGACGCCATCAAGTACCTGGTGATGGTCAACGAGGTGGCGGGCCAGGACTGGCTGGACCCCGACTGGTTCCGGTTCGGCGCCTCCACGCTGCTCAACGACCTGCTGATGCAGCGCACCAAGATGACGACCGGTCGCTACTCCGGTCCCGACTACTTCACGCTGGACTGATCGAGATGGCATCCATGTTCGAGTACGCCCCCGCCCCCGAGTCGCGCAGCATCGTCGACATCAAGCCGTCCTACGGCCTGTTCATCAACGGTGAGTTCGTCGACGGCCACGGCACGTCCTTCAAGACGATCAGCCCGGCCACCGAGGAGGTCCTCTCCGAGGTCGCCGAGGCCAGCGATGCCGACGTCGACGCCGCGGTCAAGGCCGCCCGCAAGGCCTACGACAAGGTCTGGGGCCGGATGCCCGGCCGCGAGCGCGCCAAGTACCTGTACCGGATCGCCCGGATCATCCAGGAGCGCGGCCGCGAGATCGCCGTCCTGGAGTCCCTCGACAACGGCAAGCCGATCAAGGAGTCCCGCGACGTCGACATCCCGACCGTCGCCGCGCACTTCTTCTACTACGCCGGCTGGGCCGACAAGCTGGAGTACTCCGGCTACGGCACCACGCCGCTCGGCGTCGCCGGCCAGGTCATCCCGTGGAACTTCCCGCTGCTGATGCTGGCGTGGAAGATCGCGCCCGCACTGGCCTGCGGCAACACCGTCGTGCTGAAGCCGGCGGAGACCACGCCGCTGACCGCACTGCTGTTCGCCGAGATCTGCCAGCAGGCCGACCTGCCCCCGGGCGTCGTCAACATCGTCACCGGCGCCGGCGACACCGGTCGCGCGCTCGTGTCGCACCCGGACGTGAACAAGGTGGCCTTCACGGGCTCGACCGACGTCGGGCGTGCGATCGCCAAGGCGGTCGCGGGCACCGACAAGAAGGTCACCCTCGAGCTGGGCGGCAAGGCGGCCAACATCGTCTTCGACGACGCCCCGATCGACCAGGCCGTCGAGGGCATCGTCACCGGCATCTTCTTCAACCAGGGTCACGTCTGCTGCGCCGGCTCCCGGCTGCTGGTCCAGGAGTCGGTCGCCGACGAGGTCCTCGACCGCCTCAAGCGCCGCATGTCGACCCTGCGGGTCGGCGACCCGCTCGACAAGAACACCGACATCGGCGCGATCAACTCCGCCGAGCAGCTGGCGAAGATCCGGGAGCTCTCCGACATCGGCGAGCAGGAGCTCTCGGGCGGCGCCGGCGAGCGCTGGTCGCCCGCCTGCGACCTGCCGAGCAACGGCTTCTGGTTCCCGCCGACGATCTTCACCGGCGTCTCGCAGGCGCACCGGATCGCCCGCGAGGAGATCTTCGGCCCGGTCCTGTCCGTGCTCACCTTCCGCACCCCCTCGGAGGCGGTCGAGAAGGCCAACAACACGCCGTACGGCCTGTCCGCCGGCGTGTGGACCGACAAGGGATCGCGGATCCTGCACATGGCCAACCAGCTGCGCGCCGGCGTGGTCTGGGCCAACACGTTCAACAAGTTCGACCCGACCAGCCCCTTCGGCGGCTACAAGGAGTCGGGCTACGGCCGCGAGGGTGGCCGTCACGGCCTCGAGGCGTACCTGAAGGGTGGCCAGTGATGAGTCCTGCCGCATCGACGCGTATTGACGTCAGGAAGACCTACAAGCTCTACATCGGTGGCGCCTTCCCCCGCTCGGAGTCGGGCCACTCCTACGTCGTCAACGACACGAAGGGGACGTTCGTGGCCAACGCCGCCCTCGCCTCGCGCAAGGACGCCCGCGACGCCGTGATCGCCGCCCGCAAGGCGTTCCCGGGCTGGTCGGGCCGCACGGCCTACAACCGTGCCCAGATCCTCTACCGCGTCGCGGAGATCATGGAGGACCGCCGCCCGCAGTTCGTGCAGGCGCTCGTGCAGTCCGAGGGACTCTCGGCGTCGAAGGCCGAGAAGGCCCTCGACGAGGCGATCGACCGGCTGGTCTGGTACGCCGGCTGGGCCGACAAGATCACCCAGGTGGTCGGCGGCGCGAACCCGGTGGCCGGCCCGTTCTTCAACATCTCCACCCCCGAGCCGACCGGGGTGGTCGCGGTGCTCGCGCCGCAGGCGTCCTCGCTGCTCGGGCTGGTGAGCGTCGTGGCGCCCGCCATCGTCACCGGCAACACGGTGGTCGTGGTGTCGTCCTACGACCGCCCGCTGCCCGCCGTGACGTTCTCCGAGGTGCTCGCGACCTCCGACGTGCCCGGTGGCGTGGTCAACATCCTCACCGGGTCCGCTGCCACCATCGCGCCGTGGCTGGCCTCCCACATGGACGTCAACGCCCTCGACCTCACCGGTGTCGCCGGTGAGGTGGCCCTGGCCACCGAGCTCGAGGTCGCGGCCGCGGACAACCTCAAGCGGGTACGCCGTGCACCGGTCGCCGAGCCCGACTGGACCGAGGACCCGGGCACCGACGCGATGACCACGTTCCTGGAGACCAAGACGGTCTGGCACCCCATCGGCGTCTGAGGCCGACCGGTCACGTGCGCGCACAGGTCATCGTTCTTGCCGGCCCCTCCGGGGCCGGCAAGTCCCGGCTCGCCGAGCGTCTGGGCCTGCCGGTGCTCCGGCTGGACGACTTCTACAAGGACGGCGACGACCCCACCCTCCCCCACATCACGTCGGGGGCGAACGCGGGCATCGTGGACTGGGACCATCCCGACTCGTGGCTGCACGACGACGCGATGGCCACGCTCGAGCGGCTCTGTCGGCACGGCCGCGCCGACGTGCCGGTCTATGAGATCGCCCGTGACGGCCGGTGCGGCCAGACCACGCTCGACCTCGGGCACCACGACCTGTTCGTGGCCGAGGGGATCTTCGCCGAGCACGTGGTCCCCTCCTGCCGGGAGGCCGACCTGCTCGCCGCGGCGTACTGCGTGCGCCAGCACCCGCTGGTCACCTTCTGGCGGCGCCTGACCCGCGACCTGCGGGAGCGCCGCAAGCCCCCGCTGGTCCTGGTGCGCCGCGGCCTCGCCCTGATGCGCGACCAGCGCCGGGTGGTGGCCCGGGCCGTGCAGCACGGCTGCCGACCGGTCACCCCGGAGCAGGCGCGCACCGCCGTGGAGCGGATCCGGGCCCTCGAGGTGCGCTGACCGGTGCTGCGCCAGCCCGACCCGACCACGTGCGGCTCCTGCTGCGCGGTGCGGGCGCGGATGCTGCTCGACGCCGGGTACGACGCCTGGGTGCGCGGCGACGCCACCGGCGCCCGGTTCCGCGGCGAGGTGCTGGCCGCCCACCGGCGCACCAACCGGTTCGTCTCCGCCGACGGCCGCCCCCGGCTGGCGTGGCCGCTCGCGCTCGGGACGCAGCCGTGGGCGCTCGCGCGCGAGCTGGCCGCCGTCTCCGACACCCCCTACGCCGTCCGTCCGGTGCTGCCGTGGCGGCGCGGGAGCTCGTGGGACCGCCTCGTGGACGCCGGTGCCGCGGGGCCGCCGGTCGCGCTGTACGTCGGCAGCACGCGGCTGCCCCGCCACGTCGTCCTCGCGGTGTCGGCTGGCGCCGAGGCGGTCGTCGCCTACGACCCTGCGTCGGGGACCGACACCCGGCTCACCCGGGAGGCGTGGCTGACCGGCGCGCTGGGACTGTCCGGCTGGAACCAGCCGTGGTTCCTGCTGCTGCCGGAGATCACCCGGGGCGGGCGCGCAGCAGCGACTGCGCCAGGAGCGGGCAGACCAGCACGGTGAGGGCGCCGCCGGCGACCAGGACCGAGGCGTTCACCGGCGCCATCTGGTCGGCATCCACGGCGACCACGGTCACGGCGACGATGATGGGCAGCCCGGTCGAGGCGAAGAGCCCCATCGCCCGGCCCTCGTCCCGGTCGAAGACCGCCCGGCCGTGCTCGCGGGTGGTGCGGGTGGCGAGCAGGACCACCGTGCCGCGGGCCAGCAGGATCAGCAGCAGGAAGGTCACCAGGGTCAACGGCCGCTCGAGCGGCGCCACCGGGTCGATCGCCATGCCCGCGCTGACGAAGAAGATGGGGATCAGCAGCCCGAAGGCCAGCCCGCCCAGCCTGGACTCGAGCTCCTCGTCGCCCGCGGGCAGCAGCCTGCGCAGGATGAAACCCGCCGCGAAGGCCCCGAGCACCGCGTCGAGGTCGAACGCGCTCGCCGCGGCGAAGAGGGCCACGAGGAGGAACATCACCAGCCGCACCGGCGTCTGGCCGGAGGTCTCGGCGCCCCGGCGCACCACCGCCAGCACCCGAAGCCGATCATCCGTCATCCGGACCGCGCCATGGTGGACCGCCAGGGCCACCACGCCGAACGAGGCAAGGAAGAGGAGCGACTGCACCGGCCCCCGGCTGCCCAGCAGCACCGCCATGGCGATGACCGGCCCCAGCTCGCCGTACGCGCCGTGGTTCATCAGGGTCTGCCCGAAGCGGGTGGCCATCAGGTCGCTGTCCTTGAGGATCGGCAACAGGGTCCCCAGCGCGGTGGAGGTCGCGGCGATCGCGACCGCGAGCTCGGCGTGGATCCGGCCGGTCGACCCGGCAGCTCCCACGACGGCCAGCGCGACCGCGAGGCTCACCACCCAGGTGACGAGCGCGCGACGTCCCCCGGGGCCGGTCACCTCGCGGTGGTCGATCTCGTAGCCGGCCAGCAGGAACAGCATGCCGAGGCCGAGGTTGCGCAGCACCTCGACGCCCTGGTCCTCGACGGCGAGGTCGAGCGCATGCGGGCCGATCATGACCCCGAGGACCATGAGCACCACGACCTCGGGCACGAGGTTGCGCAGGAACAGTCCGGTCAGCAGCGGCGCCAGCGCCGAGCACGCGACGATCCAGAACAGCGACTCGATCGTCGAGGGCATCGGCTCGTCGACTCGGCTCAGGCAATCCGGGTGATCGGCCCAGCGACGAGCCCGCGGGTGCTCATCACTCGCTCGCCCGGAGGAGCTCGGCGTACCCGGGCTTGACCACCTCGTCGATGATCTCCAGCCGCTCGTCGAAGGGCAGGAACGCCGACTTCATCGCGTTGATGGTGAACCAGCGCAGGTCGTGGAGGGTGTAGCCGAAGGCCTGGACCAGCGACCACATCTCGTCGGTCATCGAGGTCTGGCTCATCAGCCGGTTGTCGGTGTTGACGGTGACCCGGAAGCGCAGCTCGGTGAGCAGCCCGATCGGGTGCTCGGCGATCGACGACGCCGCGCCGGTCTGCACGTTGGAGGCCGGGCACATCTCCAGCGGGATGCGCTGGTCCCGGACGTACGCCGCGAGCCGGCCGAGCTCGACGCTGCCGTCGTCGGCGACCGTGATGTCGTCGATGATCCGCACGCCGTGGCCGAGCCGGTCGGCGCCGCACCACTGGATGGCCTGCCAGATCGACGGGAGCCCGAACGCCTCGCCGGCGTGGATGGTGAAGTGGGAGTTCTCGCGCTGGAGGTACTCGAACGCGTCGAGGTGCCGGGTGGGCGGGTAGCCCGCCTCGGCACCGGCGATGTCGAAGCCGGCCACGCCGCGGTCCCGCCAGGCGACGGCCAGCTCGGCGATCTCCATCGAGCGGGCCTGGTGCCTCATCGCCGTCAGCAGCTGGCGCACCACGATCCGCCCTCCCGCCGCCGCCGTCGCCTCGTCGAACCCCTCCTGCACGGCGGCGACGACCTCGTCGAGGGTGAGGCCCTGCGACACGTGCTGCTCCGGCGCGTAGCGGATCTCGGCGTAGACGACGCCGTCCGCGGCGAGGTCCTCGACGCACTCGCGGGCGACCCGGGTGATCGCCGGGCCGTTCTGCATCACTGCGACCGTGTGGTCGAAGGTCTCGAGGTAGCGCTCGAGCGAGCCGGAGTCGGCGGCCGCGGCGAACCAGGCGCCCAGCGCCTCCGCGTCGTCAGCGGGCAGCTCGTGGCCGATCTCCCGCGCCAGCTCCAGCACGGTGGCCGGACGCAGCCCGCCGTCGAGGTGGTCGTGGAGCAGCACCTTGGGTGCCCGGAGCACCTGGTCGCGCGAGAGGACGGTAGGTTCCGTGGCAGCGGCGGCGGTCATGTCGCCATCCAATCATTCGATCGGCGAACCGATGGAGGCAGACATGCGCGTCTTCACCACCCTGGACGAGGTCGCGGCGGCGGCGGGCGAGGAGCTCGGCTCCACCGACTGGATCACGATCGAGCAGGAGCGGGTGAACCAGTTCGCCGAGGCCACCGGGGACCACCAGTGGATCCACGTCGACGTCGAGCGCGCCAAGGGGGGCCCCTTCGGAGGGACCATCGCGCACGGCTACCTCACGCTGTCGCTGCTGCCCTGGCTGGGCAGCCAGATCTTCGACCTGCAGACCCCCGGCGCGAAGCTCAACTACGGCCTCAACAAGGTGCGCTTCCCCAACCCGGTCCGGGTCGGGGCGCGCGTGCGCGCCACCTGCACCTTCACGCAGGTGACCGACATCCCCGCCGGCAAGCAGCTCACCATGACCTACGTCATCGAGATCGAGGACGAGACCAAGCCCGCCTGCATCGCCGAGATGATCGTGCTGCTGCTGCCCTGACCGCGGGTCCGGGTCAGGAGATCCGGTCGATCACCAACGGCGCGGGCTCGTACGCCGCGGCGTCCGCGGCGATGTCGTAGCCACCCTCGAGCGAGGCCAGCGCCCGCTCGAACCGCTCCGGCTCGTCGGTGAGCAGGGTGAACAGCGGCTGGCCCGAGACGACCTCGTCCCCGGGTCGGGCGTGCCAGACCACACCGGCACCGTCCTGCACCGCGTCCCCGGCCTTGGCGCGCCCGGCCCCGAGCCGCCACGCCGCCATCCCGACCGCCATCGCGTCCAGCCGGGTGAGCACCCCGGTGGCCGGTGCGGCCACGACGTGCTGCTCGCGGGCCACCCGCATCGGGGCGTCCGGGTCGCCGTCCTGGGCCCGGATCATCGCCTTCCACGCGTCCATGGCCGACCCGTCGGCCAGCTTGTCGGCGGGGTCCACGTCGGTCACGCCGGCACCGGCGAGCATCTCCCTGGCCAGCGCCAGGGTCAGCTCGACCACGTCCGCCGGACCCCCGCCGGCCAGCACCTCGACCGACTCGGCCACCTCGATGGCGTTGCCGGCCGTGCGTCCCAGCGGGGTGGACATGTCGGTGAGCAGGGCCACCGTGCGCACCCCTGCGTCCTTGCCCAGCTCGACCATGGTGGTGGCCAGCTCCCGGGCACGGTCCACGTCCTTCATGAACGCGCCGGTGCCCACCTTGACGTCGAGGACCAGCGAGCCGGTGCCCTCGGCGATCTTCTTCGACATGATCGAGGAGGCGATCAGCGGGATCGCCTCGACGGTGCCGGTGACGTCGCGCAACGCGTAGAGCTTCTTGTCGGCGGGCGCCAGCCCGTCGCCCGCCGCACACACGACCGCGCCGACCGACTCGAGCTGGGCGAACATCTCCTCGTTGGACAGCGCTGCACGCCAGCGCGGGATCGCCTCGAGCTTGTCGAGGGTGCCGCCGGTGTGGCCGAGGCCGCGGCCGGAGAGCTGCGGCACCGCGACGCCGCAGGCCGCGACCAGCGGGGCCAGCGGCAGCGTGATCTTGTCGCCGACGCCGCCGGTGGAGTGCTTGTCGGCGGTCGGCCGGGACAACGTCGAGAAGTCCATCCGCTCCCCCGACGCGATCATCGCGGCGGTCCAGCGGGAGATCTCGCGGCGGTTCATCCCGTTGAGCAGGATCGCCATCGCCAGTGCCGACATCTGGGCGTCGTCGACCGCGCCCCGGGTGTAGGCGTCGATCACCCAGTCGATCTGGCTGTCGCTCAGCTCGGCCCGGTCCCGCTTGGCCGAGATCACCTCGACGGCGTCGTGCTGCGGCATGTCTCCCTCTCGTTCGCCCGTGCAGGGCAGGTCCGGCCGGCAGGTCCGACCGGGCAGGTTCAGCTCAGGTCGTCGGGCCCGAAGGCGTCCGGGAGGACCTCGTCCATCCGGCGCACGCCCGACACGGTCAGCAGCAGCAGGTCGGGCCCACCCTGCTCGAACAGCAGCTGCCGGCAGCGTCCGCACGGCATGATCACCTCGCCGTCGCCGTTCACGCACACGAAGTGGGTCAGCCGGCCGCCGCCGGTCGCGTGCAGCTGCGACACCACCCCGCACTCGGCGCACAGCACCACGCCGTACGCCGCGTTCTCGACGTTGCAGCCGACCAGCAGCCGCCCGTCGTCGGCGTACGCCGCGGCACCCACGTGGAAGTGGCTGTACGGCGCATAGGCGTGCCCGGCGACCTCGACGGCCGCGTCGCGCAGGGACTCCCAGTCGACGTCCGGCCCCCTGACCACGATCAGCTCTTCACGTACGGCTCGCCGTCGGCGGCCGGCGGGCGGACCCGTCCGACGAAGCCGGCGACCGCGATGATCGTGGCGAGGTACGGCGAGGCGCGCAGCAGCTCCGGCGGGAACTTGTCCAGCAGGGCCAGCTGGCTCTGCAGGGTCCACATGAAGCCGAAGAACAGCGCCGCGAACGAGGCCCAGACCGGGTGCCAGCGACCCATGATCACCGCGGCGAGCGCGATGAAGCCGTTGCCGGCCGAGGCGTCCTGGTCGAAGGAGCCGGTGGAGCCGACGGTGAAGTAGGCGCCGCCGAGGCCGGCGAACACGCCGCCGAGGAGCACCGCCTGCCACCGGACCCGGTTGACCTTGATCCCCACGGTGTCCGCGGCGGTCGGGTGCTCGCCGACCGAGCGGACCCGCAGTCCCCACCGGGTCTGGAAGAGCAGCACGGTCACGAACACGACCGAGACGTACATCAGGTAGACCAGCAGCGTCTGGTTGAACAGCGTGGGGCCGATGACCGGGATGTCGGCCAGCACCGGAATGCTGATCGGCGCCAGGATCAGCGGCTCGTTGAGGTAGGCCTTGATCGACGGGTCGTCGGGGATCTGGCTGAGCAGGAAGTTGGTCAGGCCGGTGGCCAGGGCGATCAGCACGACGCCGAGCACGACCTGGTTGACCTGGTAGCGGAGCGCGAAGACCGCGAGCAGCGCGGCGATGCCGACACCGGCGACGATGCCGCCGAGCAGGCCCATCTCCGCGCTGTAGAAGGCGCTGGAGGCCACCGAGGCGAAGAACGCCCCGGTGAGGAACTGGCCCTCGATCGCGATGTTGATGACGCCCGCGCGCTCGCACAGGCAGCCGGCCAGCGCGCCGAACACCAGCGGCGTCGCGAGCTTGACCGTGCCCGGGAGCGGGTTGGCGATCACCAGCGAGTGGTCCGCGTAGGACCACACGATGAAGCCCACGAAGAACACGACGCCCACCAGCAGCGAGACGAGCATGCCGACGGCCCCGCGCGGCACCTTGTTCAACGCGGCCGCGGCGACGGCGAGCGTGGCGACCGCGAAGCAGCCCCACACGATGTTGAGCCCGTTGATCTCGGTGCCGAGGTCGTCGGCGGTGACCCGCTCACCGGTGATGTACTTGACGGTCGGGTCGTTGATGTCCAGGGCGAACCACAGCAGCAGCAGCGCCGCGATCCCGAAGACGACGACCAGCTTGATCTGGCGGCGTACGTCGGCCCGGTCGCGGACGTCGACGACGTCGGCCTGCTCGAGCTCGTTCGCAACTGCGGCGCTCATCCGCCCCATCCCTTCGCCATCACGGTCTTGTTCTCGTCGGTGGCCTTCATCCGCATGATCCCCTGCACCAGCGCCGGGGCTGCCACGAAGAGCACGATGAGGGCCTGGAGGATCTGGGTGAGCTCCTTGGGCGTCGCCGCGGCGCTCGCCTGCATCGCCACGCCGCCGACGCTCAGGGCGCCGAACAGCAGGCCCGCCAGCACGGTGCCGAGCGGGGTCGCCCGGCCCAGCAGCGCGACGGTGATCGCGTCGAAGCCGATCGAGCCGGCCATGGTCGGGCTGAGCGAGTCGTGGTGCCCCAGGATGCCCATCGTGGCGGCGAGGCCCGCGAGGGCGCCGGCGATGATCATCGCGGTCGTGTAGACGGCGGGGACGTTCATGCCGGCCGTGCGGGAGGCGTCGGGGTTCGCCCCCACCGCCCGCAGCTCGAAGCCGAGGGTGGAGCGGTTGAGGATCCACCAGACCAGGACGGCGGCCAGGAGCGCGGCGATCACGCCCAGGTGCAGGTTCCCGATGGTCGGGAAGGTGGCCGAGTCGCTCACCGGCGGCGACTGGGTGTTGTCGCTGCCGGGCCGCTGGAAGGCGTCCTTGCCCAGGCAGTAGATGAGCAGCGCCGCGGCGAGGTAGTTCATCATGATCGTGGTGATGACCTCGTGGGCTCCCGTGCGCGCCTTGAGGACGCCCGCGATGCCGCCCCAGACGGCGCCACCGACCAGGCCGGCGACGAGCGCGGCCAGCAGGTGGAGGCCCGGGGGCAGGTCCCAGGTGAAGCCGACGTACCCGGCGGCCAGCGCACCGAGGATGAGCTGGCCCTGGGCACCGATGTTGAACAGGCCGGCCCGGAACGCCAGCGTCACGCCGAGGCCGGCGCAGATCAGGGGCGCCGCGCGCACCAGGGTGGTGCCGAGCGCGGAGGCGGAACCCACGGACCCGGTGAGCAGCGCCCAGTAGGACTCGCCGATGGCGTGCCCGGCCTCGGAGAAGAAGTCCCACGGGTAGGAGAAGAAGTAGGGCAGGGTCTCGATGACGGCCTGGCTCGAGAACGCGATCAGCACGGCACCGATGAGCAGCGCGAGGACGATCGCGGCGATCGTGGTCTTGATCGTCGGGATCCAGTCGTCGGCGGCGAAGGGACGTCGCGCCGGCGCGGCCTTCTCCACCGGCGCCTGCTCCTCCGGCTCGGGCGTGGCCTGGGTCTTGGGTTCGGTGCTCATCTCGCTGCCTCTGCTGCCTCGGCGGGGCCGTGTGCGCCGGCCATCATCAGGCCGATGTCCTCGCGGGCGATGTCGGGGGTGACCGTGCCGACGATGCGGCCGTCGTACATGACGGCGATCCGGTCGGACAGGGCGTAGATCTCGTCCAGCTCGGTCGACACGATGACGACCGCCACGCCCTTGTCCCGCTCGGCGATGATCCGCTTGTGGATGAATTCGATCGATCCCACGTCGACGCCACGCGTCGGCTGGGAGGCGATCAGGACCTTCAGCGGCCGGGAGAACTCCCGCGCCACCACGACCTTCTGCTGGTTGCCGCCCGAGAGGGAGCTGACGGTGCTCTCCATCGACTCGGTGCGGATGTCGAACTCCTCGATCCGGTGCGCGGCGTTCTCCTCGAGCGCGTCCAGCTTCAGGGCCAGGCCGCGCGAGAACTCCTTCTCCCGGTAGAGGTCGAGGACGAGGTTCTCGCGGACGCTGAACGCGCCGACGTACCCGTCGTGGGAGCGGTCCTCGGGGATGTAGCCGATGCCCTCGGCGAGGCTCTCGCGCGGGCCGTGCTTGCGGATGTCCTTGCCCTCGATGGTGATCTCGCCGGCGTCCGGCTTGACCAGCCCGAGCAGCGACTTGATCAGCTCGGTCTGGCCGTTGCCCTGGACACCCGCGATGCCGAGGACCTCGCCGGCCCGGGCCTCGAACGAGACGTCCTTGACGACCTGGACGCCCCGCGGGTCGACGACGGTGACGTCCTTGACCGCGAGCACCGGGGCACCGACGGCCGCCGGCTCCTTCTCGACGGTCAGCTTCACCGACCGGCCCACCATCATCTCGGCGAGCTCCGCCTCCGAGGCGCTGGGGTCGGCGGTGCCGACGACCTTGCCGCGGCGGATCACGCTGATCCGGTCGCCGATCGCCTTCACCTCACGCAGCTTGTGGGTGATGAAGATGATCGAGGTGCCCTGCTTCTTCAGCTCACGCATGATGCCCATGAGCTCGTCGATCTCCTGCGGCGTCAGCACCGCGGTCGGCTCGTCGAGGATCAGCACCTTCGCGTGGTTGGCGAGCGCCTTGATGATCTCGACGCGCTGCTGCACGCCGACCGGGATCTCCTCGACCAGCACGTCGGGGTCGACGGCGAGACGGTAGGTCGTGGACAGCTCCCGCACCAGCTTGGCCGCGGCCGAGCGGTTGAGGAAGCCCAGGCCATGAGTCTGCTCACGGCCCAGCATCACGTTCTCCGCGACCGTGAAGACCGGGATCAGCATGAAGTGCTGGTGCACCATGCCGATGCCGGCGGCGATGGCGTCGCCCGGCGAGGCGAACTGCACCGGCTCACCGTCGATCAGCAGCTCTCCCTCGGTGGGCTCGAGCAGCCCGTAGAGCATGTTCATCAGCGTGGACTTGCCCGCGCCGTTCTCACCGAGGAGGCAGTGGATCTCGCCCGGCTCGATCGTGAGGTCGATGTGGTCGTTCGCGGTGAAGGACCCGAACCTCTTCGTCAGCCCCCGGATCTCCAGCTTCATCGTTCTCCTTTGAACGTGTGGGTCGCGGCCTCCCGCCGCACGGGAACCAGTTGAGCGTGGAACGAGGAAGCCGGGTCGGTAATTTACCGACCCGGCTCCCCCGTGTTGCGATCGGGCTACCGATCAGCCGACCTTCAGCGAACCGTCCATGATCTGCTGCTTGAGCTCGTCGACCTTGTCCTTGACGTCCTGGTCGATCGCGGAGTCAGCGTCGTGGTAGGGCGCGAGGCCGACACCACCGTTGGCCAGCGTGCCGACGAAGAGGTCGTTGCTGAACTTGTCGTCGACCGAGTCCTTGATGGCGGACTCCACGGCGACGTCCATGCCCTTCATGACCGAGGTCAGGAGCACGTCGCAGTACTCGGCGGCCGAGACGCAACCGTCGGTGTCGACCCAGATGGCGTGGATGCCCTTGTCCTTGGCGGCCTGGAGACCACCGAGGCCGGCGGGGCCGGCGACCGGGAAGATGATGTCAGCGCCCTGCTGGATCATGCCCTCGGCGACCGACTGGCCCTTGGACTTGTCGTCGAAGGTGTTGAGGAACGAGCCGTCCTTGCCGTTCCAGCCGAGGAGCTTGACGTCCGCGCCGTTGTCCTCGTTGTACTTCTCGATGCCCTGGCGGAAGCCCTCCATGAAGATGGAGACCGTCGGGATGTTGAGGCCACCGAAGGTGCCCACGATGCCGGACTCCGACTCCGCAGCGGCGAGGTAGCCGGCGAGGTAGGAGGGCTCGGCGGTGTTGAAGGTGAGGCCCTTGAGGTTCTTGGCGGGCTTCTCGTAGCCGAAGTCGACGATCGAGAAGTCGACCTTCGGGTTCTTCTTCGCCGCGGCCTCGGTGGCGTCACCGAGCAGGAAGCCGACGGTGGTGATCGAGTTGCAGCCCTGCTTGACCAGCGCGTTGATGTTGTCGGCGTACTCCGAGTCGGAGTTCGACTCGACCTGCGCGGTCTGGATGCCGAGGTCCTTCTTGGCGTCCGTCAGGCCCTTGAGCGAGGTCTGGTTGAACGACTTGTCGTCGAAGCCGCCGGAGTCCGACACCTCGCACGCCTTGAAGTCCGGGTGGCTCTCCGTCGGGGCCGAGCTGCTGGGCGTCTCGCTGGGCGAGTCGCTGGCGCTTTCGTCCGACGGGCGGCTGCCGCAACCGGCAAGAACAAGTGCGGCGATGCCAACCATCGTCGCGGTGCGTGCCGTCTTCTTCACGGCGCCCTCCTGGGAATGTGTGGGGTGATTCGGTGCGCCAACCGTTCGCGGCGCACGTCGGGTCACCCTAGACCTCTCCCCGCCGCTCGCGGGGACAAGCGCCGCAGAATTTCTTACGTTGTTATCGGTCGGTGACCAAAGAACCCACGGCGGCGTTGGCCAGGACCCTCGCACCGATCCCGGTGGCGCGCTCGTCGACCAGCAGGTTGCCCTGGTGGAGGTCGTACGTCGGGCCCCCCGGCGTGCGCGTCCCGAGCCGGGCCATGGCTCCGGGCACCTGGTCGAGCATCCAGCCGAAGTCCTCGCCGCCCAGGCTCTGGTGGGCGGTGACCCGCCCGTGCTCGCCGAGGGACCGGCGCACCGCGCCGGACATCACCCGGTGTGCCTCCAGCTCGTTGACGACCGGCGGCACGCCCTGCTGGTAGACCACGTGGGCGTTCACGCCGTACGGGCGGACGATGTCGTGCACGAGCTCGCGGACCAGCTGCTCGCAGTCGGCCCAGGCGACGGCGTCGAGGATGCGCACCGTGCCCGCGGCCAGACCACGGTCCGGGATCACGTTGGCGGCGGCCCCCGCGTTCACGATCCCCCACACCAGGCTCACGCCCGAGCGCGGGTCGAGCCGCCGGGAGAGCATCGCCGGCAGCTCGGTGGTGACCTTGGCCAGCGCGAAGGTCAGGTCGCCGGTCAGGTGCGGTCGCGAGGTGTGGCCGCCGGTCCCCTCGAGCCGGACCTCCAGCCGGTCCGCGGCGCTGGTGAGCGGCCCCAGCCGCAGCCCGACCTGCCCCACCTCGACGCCCGGGTCGCAGTGCAGCGCGAAGACTCGCTCCACGTCCTCGAGGGCACCCAGGCTGACCAGGTGCAGGGCGCCGCCCGGCATGACCTCCTCGGCCGGCTGGAAGAGCAGCCGGACCCGGCCGGGCAGCAGCCCGCGGGCGTGGACCTCGGCGAGCGCCTGGGCGGCCCCGACGAGCGCCGCGGTGTGGACGTCGTGCCCGCAGGCGTGCGCGACGCCGGGGACCTTGCTGGTCCACGGGTCCGTCGTGGCGTCCTGCACCGGCAGGGCGTCGAGGTCGGCGCGGAGGGCGACGACGGGGCCGTCCTCACCCAGGTCGGCGAGGAGTCCCGACTGCGCGAGCCGGGTGACCCGCCAGCCCGCCTTCTCCACCCCGGCGGCCACCAGCTCGCTGGTCCGGGTCTCCGCCCAGGAGAGCTCGGGGTGCGCGTGCAGGTCACGGCGGAGCTCGACCAGCTCGTCGTCGTTGGTCGTGACGACCGAGTCGATGACGGAGGCGGCTGTGTCGAGGACGGTGTCGGCGGGCATCGGGACGAGGTTAGTTCACCGCCTCGTCCCGACGCCCACCAGTGCAGATGCTGCTCAGGTCACTTGCCGAACTTGACCAGCTGGCCGCCCGTCTTCTGGTTGAGCGCGTTGACCGTCGCGTAGAGCCCGCTGCGCGACCACTCGACGGCTGCCGGCTGCTTGACCCTGCGGAACAGCTCCGGCGTCCCGCTGCCGTCGCGGAGCTTGACGATCCGGTTGCCGAACAGCTCGGAGGCGTAGACGTCACCCCTGGGAGTGACCGCGACACCCACGGCGCCCTGGAGCCCCTTGGCGAGGAGCGTGGGCTGACCGTTGACCGGGCTGATGGTGTAGAGGCGTCCCTGGGGACCGAAGCTGTTGTCCTCGGGACCGCCGGTCAGCGCCGACACGTAGAGCTGTCCGTGCCACGCCTCGACGTCGGTCGGGACCGGCTCGAACCAGTACTTCAGCCCGACCGCGCACTTGGGAATGTGGTTGGCGGCGGCGACCTTGGCCGAGACCTTGAGCGGGACGGCGGGAAGCACGGCGACGGTGCTGACGTGACCGTTGTGGACCCTCAGGATGTCGTTGGCCGCCGCGTCGGCCACCCACAGCGAGCCGAAGCCGCTGTCGGTGGCGTAGGCGTGCGTCTCGACGATGCCGTTGTACTTCGTCGGGAAGTTCTTCGGGAACTTCGCCGCGCACTTCTTGGTCACGTCGCGGAAGCCGTAGACGACGCCTCCGTCGGGGTTGTGCTTCTTCTCGTAGGCGCCGAGGTTCGCCACCGTCGACACCTTGCCGGACCTGGTGCGCTGCTTGAGCACGGCCGCCGTGTCGCTGAAGGTCAGGCCGAAGGTGACCGTCCCCTTGCGCAGCGACACCGCGCCGAGCTCGACGCCCTTGCGAGCCTGGTAGAGGGTCTTCGGCTTGTGCCCGGGCCGGATCTTGACGAGCGTGCCGGAGAAGTTCTCACTGACGTACGCGACGCCGGTGGTCGAGACGGCGGCGGTGAGCGGGCCCACCAGGCCGCCGGCGAGGGTGGTGCGCGGCGCTACGGCGGCATTGGCGCCGGTGGTGGCCGCTGCGGCACCGGCCGCAGCCAGCGCACCCGCCGCCACGGCAGCGGTCAATCGAGTCCTGCGTTGCATCGAGTGTCCTCCCCTAGTTTTGGTCCTTCTAGGGGATCTTGGAACGCTTCGGGTGCCCTCCGCACGGGTTGGGTGCCCGATTTACCCGGGACCGGGGATGCGATCGACCGGGTTGCGGCCCTGCGGCGAGATCGTCAGCCGCGCGCGTCGTACGCCGCGAGGATCCGGTCCGCGGCGGTGGTCGCGGGCAGCTCTCCCGCCAGCACGGCGTCACGCACCCGGTCACGGATCTCCGCGACACCTTCGGAGTGGCGCAGCCGCTCGGCCAGCTCGTCGCGCACCAGCGCCCACATGAAGTCGAGCTGCTGACCGGCACGCTTGTCCGCGAGGCCCTCGGGGCCGAGGTGCTCACGGTGCGCCAGCACCCGCTCCCAGATCTCGTCGACCCCGGCGCCCTCGAGGGCCGAGCAGGTGACCACCGGCGGCGCCCACTCCCCCTTGCCGCGGACCATGCGCAGCGCACCGGCGAGCTCCCGTGCGGCGGATCGGGCCTCCTGCTCGCGGTCACCGTCGGCCTTGTTCACCGCGATCACGTCCGCGATCTCGAGGATGCCCTTCTTGATGCCCTGGAGCTGGTCGCCGGTGCGCGCCAGCGTCAGGAACAGGAAGGTGTCGACCATGCCCGCCACCGTGACCTCGGACTGCCCGACGCCGACCGTCTCGACCAGCACCACGTCGTACGACGCCGCCTCGAGCACGGCCATCGCCTGCACGGTGGCCCGGGCGACACCGCCGAGGGTGCCGGCCGACGGCGAGGGGCGGATGTAGGCCATCGGGTCGTGCGCGAGCCGCGCCATCCGGGTCTTGTCGCCGAGCACCGACCCGCCGGTGCGGACCGAGCTGGGGTCCACGGCGAGCACGCCGACCCGGTGGCCCTGCGCGGTGAGCCGGGTGCCCAGCGCCTCGATGAAGGTCGACTTGCCGACCCCGGGCACGCCCGAGATCCCGACCCGGACCACCGGTGCCCGGGCCCCGGTGACCTCGGGGTCGCTGAGCTCGGCCAGCAGCTCCCGCGCGGCCGCCCGGTGCGCGGGCTTCGACGACTCGACCATCGTGATGGCCCGCGACACGGCGGCGCGCTGCTGCCCCCGGACGCCCTCGACGAGCTCCGGCACCCGTGCGTCGGTCGGGCCTGTCGAGGCCATCAGTGACCGAGCTGGTCCCGCAGCTTCGCGAGCAGGTCGAGGGCGGACTCGGCGATCACCGTGCCCGGCAGGAACACCGCGGCCGCACCCATCTCCTGCAGGGTGGGCACGTCGTCGGGCGGGATCACGCCACCGATCACGATCATGATGTCGGGACGGCCGTGCTCGGCCAGCGCCTTCTTCAGCGCGGGCAGCAGCGCCAGGTGGCCGGCCGCGAGGGAGGACACCCCGACGATGTGCACGTCGGCGTCCACCGCCTGCTGGGCGACCTCCTCGGGCGTGGAGAACAGTGGCCCCACGTCGACGTCGAAGCCCATGTCGGCGAACGCACTGACGACGACCTTCTGGCCGCGGTCGTGGCCGTCCTGGCCCATCTTGGCGACCAGGATGCGGGGCCGCCGACCCTCGGCCTCCTCGAACTCCTCCGTGGCGGCGACCACCTGCTGCACCAGCCCGCTGCCGTTGGAGCCGGACTCGTCCCTGAACACGCCGCTGATGGTACGGATCACCGCCTGGTGGCGGCCGTAGACCTTCTCCAGCGCGTCGGAGATCTCCCCGACGGTCGCCTTCGCGCGGGCGGCGTCGACGGCGAGCGCCAGCAGGTTGCCGTCGAGGCTTCCTCCGGTGGTCGAGCCAGCCGAGACCGCCCCGCGCTCGGCCGAGTTCGTCAGCGCCTCCAGCGACCTGCGCACCTCGTCGTCGTCCCGCTCGGCGCGGAGCCGCTCGAGCTTCGCGATCTGCTGGCGGTAGACGTCGTCGTTGTCGACCTTGAGGACGTCGAGCCTGTCCTCGGCGGCGAGGCGGTAGGTGTTGACGCCGATCACCTTCTGCGCCCCGGAGTCGATGCGGGCCTGGGTGCGCGCCGCGGCCTCCTCGATCCGCATCTTGGGGATCCCCTGCTCGATCGCCTTGGCCATGCCGCCGGCGCGCTCGGCCTCCAGGATGTGGGCCCAGGCCCGCTCCGCGAGGTCGTGGGTGAGCCGCTCGACGTAGTACGAGCCGCCCCAGGGGTCGATGGTGCCCGTCGTGCCGCTCTCCTGCTGGAGCAGCAGCTGGGTGTTGCGCGCGATCCGGGCCGAGAAGTCGGTCGGCAGCGCGATCGCCTCGTCGAGGGCGTTGGTGTGCAGCGACTGGGTGTGCCCCTGGGTCGCCGCCATGGCCTCGATGCAGGTCCGCTGCACGTTGTTGAAGACGTCCTGCGCGGTCAGCGACCAGCCGCTGGTCTGGGAGTGCGTGCGCAGGCTGAGCGACTTGGGGTTCTTCGGGTCGAACTCGCGCACCAGCCGCGCCCAGAGCGCGCGGGCGGCCCGCATCTTGGCGACCTCCATGAAGAAGTTCATGCCGATCGCCCAGAAGAACGAGAGCCGGGGTGCGAACCGGTCGATGTCCAGCCCGGCGTCGAGCCCGGCGCGGAGGTACTCGACGCCGTCGGCCAGCGTGTACGCCAGCTCGAGGTCGGCCGTCGCCCCGGCCTCCTGGATGTGGTAGCCGGAGATGGAGATCGAGTTGAAGCGCGGCATCCGCTCGGCGGTGTAGCTGAAGATGTCCGAGATGATCCGCATGCTGGGCGCCGGCGGGTAGATGTAGGTGTTGCGGACCATGAACTCCTTGAGGATGTCGTTCTGGATGGTCCCCGCGAGCTGCTCCGGCTTCACCCCCTGCTCCTCGGCGGCGGCGATGTAGAGCGCCATCACCGGCAGCACCGCGCCGTTCATGGTCATGCTGACGCTCATCTGGTCCAGCGGGATGCCGTCGAAGAGGGTGCGCGCGTCGTAGATCGAGTCGATCGCCACGCCCGCCATGCCGACGTCGCCACGGACCCGTGGGTGGTCGGAGTCGTAGCCGCGGTGCGTGGCCAGGTCGAAGGCGACCGACAGGCCCTTCTGGCCGGCGGCCAGGTTGCGCCGGTAGAACGCGTTGGACTCCTCGGCGGTCGAGAAGCCGGCGTACTGCCGGATCGTCCAGGGCTGGGTGGTGTACATCGTCGGGTAGGGCCCGCGCAGGAACGGGCTCAGTCCCGGCAGGGTGTCGAGCGCGTCCAGCCCCTCGACGTCGTCCTCGGTGTAGACGCGCTTGATCTCGATGCCCTCGGGGGACATCCACGGCTCACCGCCGACCCCGCCCATCGACCAGGTCGACTCGTCGACCAGGGGCAGGCCCTGGAAGCTCTTCGGGACGCTCATGCCAGCTTCTCCCTCGTGCGGGTCAGGAACGCGAGGGCGTCCACGCCCGTCGCGCACGCGTCATCGGCGTAGTCGGCCGGCTTCCCGGCGATGATCAGGTGCCGGGCACCGGCGGCGCGCAGCTGCGCGGCCGCCTCGGCGCCCCACTCGGCGTACGTCGGGTCGCTGCCGGCCAGGCACACGACGGCCTGGCCGTCGTACGCCGAGACCAGCTCGGCGGCGTCCGCGGTCGGGCCCGCGACGTCGACGGCGATGCCGCCGGCGGCCAGCAGGTTGCTCGCGAAGGTCGCCCGCGCCGTGTGCGCGGCCACCGGGCCCAGCGTGGCGAGGAAGACCCGGCTGGTCGCGGGCGCGTCGCGCAGCGCCTCGAAGCTCGCGCCGTAGCGGCGGACCTCCGCGTCGACGGTCCGGGCCGGCTCCCGGGTGGGCAGCACCTCGTCGAGGTTCGGGAACTCCGACAGTCCGGTGATCGGGCGCTTGCGCCGCGCGATCTCCGCCTCGCGCTTCGCGACGACCTCCTCGAGCCGGGCGCGCAGGGAGCCGTCCTCGAGCGCGGCCACGACGCCGCCGGCATCGTCGATCCGGCCGAGCTCCTCCCAGCCCGCGCGGGCCAGGTCGTCGGTGAGCTTCTCCACCGCGAACGAGCCACCGGCCGGGTCGGCGACCCGGGCCACGTGGGACTCGGAGACCAGCAGCGCGGAGGTGTTGCGCGCGATCCGGCGGCCGAGCGCGTCAGGCACCCCGAGTGGGGTGTCGAACGGCAGCACCGTGACGGCGTCGGCTCCCCCGACACCGGCCGCGAAGGCGGCCACGGTGGTGCGGAGCATGTTCACCCAGGGGTCGTACTTGCTCATCATCGGCCGGCTCGTCACGACGTGCTGGCGCTGCCGCCACCCGTCGGTCGCGGCCGGCGAGACTCCGCTGAGCTCCAGGACCCGGGCCCACAGCCGGCGCGCGGCCCGCAGCTTGGCGATGGTCGGGAACTGCTCGTCGGTGGCGGCGTAGCGGAACTCGAGGAGCCCGGCCGCCTCGTCGACCGGGATCCCGGCCTCGGTGAGGGCGCGGAGGTACGCCGCGGCCACGGCCATGCTGTAGCCGAGCTCCTGGGCGTCGGAGGCGCCGAGGTCGTGCACCGCGGTCGCGTCCACGACCACCGCCAGGGTGCCGAGCTCGCCGGCCATCCGGGCGACGGCCACCAGCGTCTCGTCCACCCCTGCACCGTCACCGTGGGCGGCACTCCCCCGCACGAGGGCACCGATCGGGTCGGCTCCGAGGTTGGTGCCGTCGGCCGGGGTGACTCCTCGCTCCTGCACCAGCGACACGAGGGCCTCGGCGGCGGCGACCGGCGCCGTGGGCGCGTCCAGGACGACGGGCGCCAGGTCCAGCAGCACGCCCTCGAGCAGCGTGGTGAGGTCGGTGCCGGACGTGGCGTCGACCCACAGGGAGGCGACGCCGCCGTCGAGGTCCACGAGCGCGTCCTCGTTCGCGGCCCGGGCATCGGCACCGACGAGGTGCGCCCGGACGTCCCAGTCGCCGGCCCGCGTCGGGCGGCCCTCGGTCGCGACCCCGTCGAGCAGGGCCGAGGTGCCGAGCGGGGCGACCGCGATGCCGTCGAGCGTGGTCCGGGTCAGCTTGTCCCAGACCAGGTCGTCGGGGTCGTCCTCACCGAGGCGGCGCGACTTGCGCAGCACCGCGGCCGCCGCGCGCTCCCAGTCCTCGATGCTCCAGCGGTCCCCGGCGTCGGCGAGGTCCAGTGTCCCCTGCTCCGGCTCGAGCTCCGCGGGCTCTTCCAGTCCGCCCTCGACCTCTGTCATGGTGCGAACGATAGGAGCACTCGCGGAACGTGTTCCAGCCAGTGTGATGTTTTCAATGCGCGCACCCGCGACTCAGGCGTCGTCCTGGGCCGCGGCCGGGATACCCGTCCCGGCCAGGTAGCGCTCGACGGCCTCGTCGAGCAGCGCCTCGGGCGCGCGACCGGTCCGCTCCGCCTCCGCCGCGAGCCGGGCCGCGAGCGCAGGTGGCACCGTGATCGCCGTGGGGGGCGGCGCCGGTCGCGGCGCGCCCTGGCCGAACCTGGTCAGCGCGGCCACCACGACGGTGCCGAGCACGTCGAGGATCGCGACCACGCCGAGCAGACGGAAGTAGACGCTGCCACTCGGCTCCGGTCCGAGGATCAGGTATCCGACCATGGCCGCCAGCACGGCGGCCAGCGCGAGGGTCGCGAGCAGGATGCGGCGTACGGCCTTGCGGGCGCGGTGGGCCAGGCCGAGCAGCAGGCTGGCCTGGGCGAGGGTCGCGGCCACGACGGCCCCGACCCCGAAGGCTTCCCGAGCCACTCGGGCGGCGCGTCGCTGTAGTCGCTCCAGATCATCACGAGCGCGGTCACCAGCGGGACCAGCACGGCCACCCCACCGGCCACCCCGACCAGCTCGTAGCGCGTGTCCGCCGTGGCGAGGTAGCACAGCACCGCGATGCTCACGACGCCGACGAGCAGCGTGGTCAGCAGGATCCGCCCCTCGGTGGCCCCGAAGGCGCCGCCCCCGATCAGGGCGATCACCCCGAGCAGCGCCGCCAGCGAGAACGCCCCGATGGTGATCCGGACGATCGCGGTGCGGATCGGCGCGGTGGAGATGTCGGCCATGGCTCATCGTGGCACCGACGAGACGGTCCGCGGAGCGGACCGAGGACCCCCGGGCGGGTGGACCTTGGACCCGGCGGACGGACCGACCGCTTCGGTCAGACCTCGGAGCGGTGGTCGTCGTCCTTGTTGCGGAGCCCGATCTTGTTGCCCAGCCACACCAGGGGGTCGTACTTCCGGTCCACCACGCGCTCCTTCATCGGGATGATCGCGTTGTCGGTGATCTTGATGTTCTCCGGGCAGACCTCGGTGCAGCACTTGGTGATGTTGCACATCCCGATGCCGGCGGCGCCCTGGGCCAGCGACCTGCGGTCGTGGGTGTCGAGCGGGTGCATGTCCAGCTCGGCGTACCGCAGGAAGAACCGCGGACCGGCGAAGGCCGGCTTGTTCTCCTCGTGGTCGCGCACCACGTGGCAGGTGTTCTGGCACAGGAAGCACTCGATGCACTTGCGGAACTCCTGGCCCCGCTCGACGTCGATCTGGGCCATCCGGCGCTTGCCGTCCGCGTCCCGCGGCGGCGGCGCGAACGCCGGCAGCTCGCGGGCCTTCTCGTAGTTGAACGACACGTCGGTGACCAGGTCGCGGATCACCGGGAAGGTGCGCATCGGCGTGACCGTGATCGTCTCGGTCTCGTCGAAGTCGGACAGCCGGGTCATGCACATGAGCGCCGGCCGGCCGTTGACCTCGGCGCTGCACGAGCCGCACTTGCCGGCCTTGCAGTTCCAGCGGACCGCGAGGTCCCCGGCCTGGGTCGCCTGCACCCGGTGGATCGCGTCGAGCACGACCTCTCCCTCGGACACCTCGACCGTGTAGTCGCCGAGCTCGCCACCGTCCTGGTCGCCGCGCCAGATCCGCATCTTCAGCTGGTAGCCCATCGCAGTGGTCCCCTCACTTGCTCTCGAAGAACGACTTCAGCTCGTCGGGCATGACGGGCAGCGGCTGGTGGGTCAGGTCGACGCCCGTGCCGGCGGCGTCGAGGCGGAGCGCCAGGTTCCTGCTCCCCCACTCCTCGCTCGGGCCCGGGAAGTCGTCGCGGGTGTGGCCGCCGCGCGACTCCTGCCGCTCCAGCGCCGCCTTGGCGATGCACTCCGAGACGACCAGCATGTTGCGCAGGTCGAGCGCGAGGTGCCAGCCCGGGTTGTACTGCCGGTGCCCCTCGACGACGAGGTCCTTCGCACGCTCCTTGAGCTTCTCGATCTCCCGAAGGGACTCCTCCAGCTCCGGCGCGGTGCGGATGATCCCGACCAGGTCGTTCATCGTCTGCTGGAGGTCCTGCTGGATGGTGTACGGGTTCTCGCTGCCGCCCTCGTGCTCGAAGGGGGCCAGCGCGGTGGTCTGCGCCGCCTTCACGTCGGCCTCCGAGACCGCGGGCCGGGCACCTCCCAGCCCGTCCGCGTGGGCAGCCGCGCTCTCCCCCGCCCGCCGACCGAAGACGAGCAGGTCGGAGAGCGAGTTGCCGCCGAGCCGGTTGGAGCCGTGCATGCCGCCGGAGCACTCGCCCACGGCGTACAGGCCCTCCACCCCGCTCAGCTCGGTGTCGGCGTCCACCTCCACGCCGCCCATGACGTAGTGGCAGGTCGGCCCGATCTCCATCGGCTCCGCGGTGATGTCGACGTCGGCCAGCTCCTTGAACTGGTGGTACATCGACGGCAGCCGCTTGCGGATGAACTCCGGGCTGCGGCGAGAGGCGATGTCGAGGTAGATGCCACCGTGCGGTGATCCCCGTCCGGCCTTGATCTCGGAGTTGATCGCCCGCGCGACCTCGTCACGGGGCAGCAGCTCGGGGGGCCGGCGGTTGTTCGCCTTGTCGTCGTACCACCGGTCCGCCTCCTCCACGTTGTCCGCGGTCTCGGCCTTGAAGAACTCCGGGATGTAGTCGAACATGAACCGCTTGCCTTCGGAGTTCTTCAGGATGCCGCCGTCGCCGCGCACCGACTCCGTCACCAGCAGGCCCTTCACCGAGGGCGGCCAGACCATCCCCGTCGGGTGGAACTGGACGAACTCCATGTTGATCAGGCTGGCGCCCGCACGTAGCGCGAGCGCGTGGCCGTCACCGGTGTACTCCCAGGAGTTCGAGGTCACCTTGAACGACTTGCCGATGCCCCCGGTGGCGAGGACCACGCTCGGCGCCTCGAACACGACGAACCGGCCGGTCTCGCGCCAGTAGCCGAAGGCGCCGGAGATCCGGCCCTGCGATCCGGGCTCCTCGTCCTTCAGCAGCTCGGTGACCGTGCACTCCATGAACACGTCGATGCCGAGCGCGACGGCGCGCTGCTGCAGGGTCCGGATCATCTCCAGCCCGGTGCGGTCCCCGACGTGGGCGAGCCGGGCGTAGCGGTGGCCGCCGAAGTCGCGCTGCGAGATGAGGCCGTCGTCGGTGCGGTCGAAGAGGGCGCCCCAGTCCTCGAGCTCCATGACCCGCTCGGGCGCCTCCTGGGCGTGCAGCTGGGCCATCCGCCAGTTGTTGAGCATCTTCCCGCCACGCATGGTGTCGCGGAAGTGCACCTCCCAGTTGTCCTCCGGCCACCGGTTCCCCATGGCCGCGGCGATGCCGCCCTCGGCCATCACCGTGTGGGCCTTGCCGAGCAGCGACTTGCACACGATGGCGGTCCGCGCGCCCGCGTCGTGCGCGGCGATCGCGGCACGCAGGCCGGCGCCGCCGGCCCCGATCACGACGACGTCGTAGGCGTGCCGCTCCAGTCCTCCGGACTCGCTCCCGGACATCTGGTTGCCGGTCATGGGGTGACGGGATTCGTTGGTCGAGCTTGTCGAGACCATTGTCAGAAGAACCTCGGGTCGTCGAAGACGTTGGTGGCCAGCAGGTAGACGTAGAAGTCGACGGCGGCGACGGAGAACAGGGAGTACCAGGCGTACTGGCCGTGCCGCGCGTTCAGCCGGGAGACCCAGGTCCACATCCGGTAGCGCACCGGGTGCTTCGAGAAGTGCCGCAGCCGCCCGCCGACGGCGTGCCGGCAGGAGTGGCACGAGAGCGTGTAGAGCCAGATCAGCACGATGTTGCCCAGGAAGATCAGCGACCCGAGCCCCATGTGGCCCCAGTTGCCGTCCTCGTCGCGGAAGGTGAGCACCGTGTCGTAGGTCAGGATCAGCGCCACCACGATCGCGAAGTACCAGAAGTACCGGTGGATGTTGTTCAGGATCAGCGGCAGCCGAGTCTCGCCGCTGTAGGCCTGGTGCGGCTCGGCGACGGCACACGCGGGCGGGCTCAGCCAGAAGGCGCGGTAGTAGGCCTTGCGGTAGTAGTAGCAGCTCATCCGGAAGCCCAGCGGGAAGATCAGGATCAGCAGCGCCGGCGAGAGCTGCCACCAGCTGAACGGCGTACCGAAGTCGGCCGCCTCGTGGCACTTCTCGGTCAGGCAGGGCGAGTAGAACGGCGACAGGTAGGGGGCGGAGTAGAAGTGCGCCGCCTGGAAGGCCCGGACCGTGGCGAACACGACGAAGCCGCTGAAGACCACGAACGTCGCGAGCGGCGCGAGCCACCACCGGTCGGTGCGCAGCGTCCTGTCGGGGATGCGCGCCCTGGTCGGACCGTTCACTCCGGACGCGCCTGACGTCCCTGATGTCGTGCGCTGCGCGTCCGTCGACGCCATTGCCACCTCCGGGGGTGCCCTGATCGGTCCGGTGCTGGGGGTGAGTCTGCACACTCGGAGACCTTTGTGAAAGGGGCCACACCGGCAGAGTTCATGCCGCGGTCACGCGAGGGTTCCGTCCGGGACGCCTCCGGCCGCCACCGTGACGGCATGCGGATCGTGCTGGTCACCGAGGCCTTCTACCCGGCTGTCGACGGCGCCACGAGGACGGTCAAGGCCGTGGCCGACCGCCTGGTCGACCTCGGCCACGAGGTCGCCATCGTGGCTCCCGGCCCCGGGCTCGGGACCTACCGGCGCAGCCCCGTCGTCCGCGTCTCCGGCCGGGAGCGCCTCGGCGGCCGGGTGCGCGAGGTCCTCACCGACCTGCGCCCGGACCTGGTCCACGTGACCTCCCCCGGGCCGCTGGGACGCAAGGCCCTCAAGCACGCCGGCCGCCTCGGGATCCCGACCGTGGCGGTCGAGCAGTCCCCGGTGACGGACGAGCCCGCGGACCACTGGCGGGCCAAGGTCGCGGACCGGGCGGACACCCTGGTGGTCACCGCACCGTGGATGCTCGGCCGGGCCCGGGAGCTCGGCGGCGAGCCCGCGCTCTGGACCCCCGGCGTCGACACCACCGCGTTCACCCCGGGACTGCGCGACCCCTGGCTGCACGCGAGCTGGTCGCGGCCACACCGCTCCCGACCCGGGACGCCGCTGGTGACGGTGGGCTTCGTCGGCGGCCTCGAGGCGCGCCACGGCGTACGCCGCCTGGCCGAGCTGGCCGCCGTGCCCGGGATCCGGCCGATCGTGATCGGCGACGGGTCGCTGCGCCGCTGGCTGACCGGCCGGCTCCCGGGGGCCAGGTTCACCGGAGCGCTGGAGACCGGCGACCTGACCGTCGCCCTCGCCTCCCTCGACCTGCTCGTGCACCCCGGCGACCACGAGACCTGCTGCCACGCGCTGCGCGAGGCAGCAGCCAGCGGGATCCCGGTCGTGGCCCCGCGCTCGGGTGGGGCGCCGGCCGTGGTCCGGAGTCTCGAGACCGGCGTGCTCTACGACCCCACCGACGCCCGAGGGCTGCAGCAGGCGGTGGCCGCCGTCGCGGCCGACCCGCAGCGCGCACTGCTCGGGGCCCGCGGGCGCGAGCTCGCGCTCGGCCGGGACTGGGCCGCGGCGGTGGACGAGCTCGTCGAGCGCCACCACCGTCCGCTGCTCCGCCGCCGGATCGGGTTCACCGCGGCCTGCTGAGCGAACCGTCCGGTAACCGGAGGAATGTCACACTCCCCGCGGTCATTCGCGGGAACCTTGCGCGGTAGCGTGGCCTCTCGTGGCCACGACGACCCTTGTCAAGGGAGCGCGCTCGACGCGCTCGACCATCGCCCTGAAGATGCTGATGGCAGTCAGCGGCATCATCTTCATCCTCTTCGTGCTCCTGCACATGTACGGCAACCTCAAGGCCTTCGCCGGCCACGACGCCTACAACGAGTACGCCGAGCACCTGCGCACCATCGGTGAGCCGATGCTGCCGCACGCCGGCCTGCTCTGGGTGATCCGTGCGGTGCTGGTCGTGGCGCTGGCCGTGCACGTGTACGCCGCGGTGACGCTGTGGCACCGTGCCGGCAAGGCCCGCACGGTGAAGTACCAGGTGAAGAAGAACGCCGCCTCGTCCTTCTCCTCGCGCTTCATGCGCTGGGGCGGCGTGACGCTGCTGGTCTTCATCGTCTGGCACCTGCTGAACTTCACCGTCGGCAAGGTCAACGTCTCCGGGGGCGCCACCAACGACCCCTACAACCTGCTCGTCGACTCCTTCGACGTGTGGTGGCTGACCCTGATCTACCTGGTCGCCATGGCCGCGCTCGGGCTGCACCTGCACCACGGTGTCTGGAGCTCCGCGCAGACGCTCGGCCTCACCAACAACGCCAAGGCGCGCCGCAACGCGAAGACCCTGGGCTGGATCCTCGCGGTGGTCATCGCCGGCGGCTTCAGCCTCGTCCCGGTCTTCGTCCTCGTCGGCGTCATCTCCAAGTAAGGGGCCCCCATGACCGAGTTCCCGGACACCACGACCACGTCCGACCCCTCCCACGACGCGCCTGGCGAGCACGGCGACGACGCAGCCGGCTACTACGTCCCCGGCTCCCCGATCGCCGACGCCAAGTCGCCCGGTGGCCCGATCGGCGAGCGCTGGAGCACCCGCAAGTTCGAGGCCCGTCTGGTCAACCCCGCCAATCGCCGCAAGCTGTCGGTGATCATCGTGGGCACCGGCCTGGCCGGCGCCTCGGCCGCGGCCACGCTCGGCGAGGCCGGCTACGTGGTGAAGTCGTTCTGCTACCAGGACTCCCCGCGCCGCGCCCACTCGATCGCGGCCCAGGGCGGCATCAACGCCGCGAAGAACTACAAGGAGGACGGCGACTCCGTACACCGCCTGTTCTACGACACGGTCAAGGGTGGCGACTACCGCTCGCGGGAGTCGAACGTCTACCGGCTGGCCGAGGTCAGCGTGAACATCATCGACCAGTGCGTCGCGCAGGGCGTGCCGTTCGCCCGCGAGTACGGCGGCCTGCTCGACAACCGCTCCTTCGGCGGCGTGCAGGTCTCCCGCACCTTCTACGCCCGCGGCCAGACCGGCCAGCAGCTGCTGCTCGGCGCCTACCAGGCGCTGGAGCGCCAGGTCGCCGCCGGCACCGTCGAGACGTTCACCCGGCACGAGATGCTCGAGGTGATCGTGGTGGACGGCAAGGCGCGCGGCATCATCGCCCGCGACATGGTCACCGGCGAGATCGAGACCCACCTCGCCGACGTGGTGGTGCTGGCCAGCGGCGGCTACGGCAACGTCTTCTACCTGTCGACCAACGCGATGGGCTGCAACGTCACCGCCTCCTGGCGGGCCCACCGCAAGGGCGCCTACATGGCCAACCCCTGCTACACGCAGATCCACCCGACGTGCATCCCGGTCTCGGGGTCGCACCAGTCGAAGCTGACGCTGATGTCGGAGTCGCTGCGCAACGACGGCCGCATCTGGGTGCCGAAGAAGCAGGCGGACTGCACCAAGGACCCGCGCGACATCCCCGAGGAGGACCGCGACTACTACCTGGAGCGGATCTACCCGTCGTTCGGCAACCTGGTCCCGCGCGACATCGCCTCCCGGGCCGCGAAGAACGTGTGCGACGAGGGCCGCGGTGTCGGCCCGGAGGTCGACGGCGTCCGCCGCGGTGTCTACCTGGACTTCGGCGCGGCCATCGAGCGCCTCGGCAAGGCCGGCATCGAGGAGAAGTACGACAACCTCTTCGACATGTACCAGCGCATCACGGGCGAGAACCCCTACGAGGTGCCGATGCGCATCTACCCGGCCGTGCACTACGTCATGGGCGGCCTGTGGGTCGACTACGACCTGCAGTCCTCCATCCCCGGCCTGTTCGTGACCGGTGAGGCGAACTTCTCCGACCACGGAGCCAACCGCCTCGGCGCCTCGGCGCTGATGCAGGGCCTCGCCGACGGCTACTTCGTGCTTCCGCACACGATCCGCGACTACCTGGCGGAGGGTCCGTTCGAGAAGGTCGCCGAGGACCACCCGGCGGTCGTCGAGGCCGAGCAGGCCGTGCGCTCGCGCATCGACCACTTCCTGAACAACAACGGCACCCGCAGCGTCGACTCCTACCACCGCGAGCTCGGCAACATCATGTGGGAGTACTGCGGCATGGAGCGGAGCGAGGACGGCCTGAAGAAGGCGATCGACCTGATCCGCACCCTCAAGGACGACTTCTGGCGCAACGTCAAGGTCCTCGGCACCAACGAGAGCCTCAACCAGTCCCTGGAGAAGGCCGGACGGGTGGCCGACTTCTTCGAGCTCGGCGAGCTCATGTGCATCGACGCGCTCAACCGTCGCGAGTCCTGCGGTGGCCACTTCCGCGCGGAGTCGCAGACCGAGGACGGCGAGGCCCTGCGCCACGACGAGACGTTCGCCTACGTCGCCGCCTGGGAGTTCGCCGGCGACGACGAGCCGCCCGTCCTGCACAAGGAAGACCTCGTCTACACGGCCATCGAGATGAAGCAGCGGAGCTACAAGTGAGACTGACCCTCAAGATCTGGCGCCAGCCCAACGCTGAGGCGGCCGGCGCCATGCACACCTACGAGATCGACGACGTCTCCGAGGACATGTCGTTCCTCGAGATGCTCGACGTGCTCAACGAGGACCTCATCGCCAAGGGCGAGGACCCGGTGGCCTTCGACTCCGACTGCCGCGAGGGCATCTGCGGCATGTGCGGCCTGATGATCAACGGCCAGGCGCACGGGCCCGAGGTCACCACGACCTGCCAGCTGCACATGCGCTCCTTCAAGGACGGCGACGAGATCGTCATCGAGCCCTGGCGCGCCGACGCCTTCCCGGTGGTGAAGGACCTGGTCGTCGACCGGGGCGCCTTCGACCGCATCATCCAGGCGGGCGGCTACGTCTCGGTCAACACCGGCTCCGCGCCGGAGGCACACTCCGTCCCGGTGCCCCGCGACGACGCGATGCGCGCGTTCAACGTGGCCACCTGCATCGGCTGCGGCGCCTGCGTCGCCGCCTGCCCCAACGGCTCCGCCTCGCTGTTCATGGGCGCGAAGATCACCCACCTCGGCGAGCTCCCGCAGGGCCAGCCCGAGCGGGACTCGCGCGTCGTCGACATGGTCGCCCAGCACGACCACGAGGGCTTCGGTGGCTGCACCAACATCGGCGAGTGCACCGCCGCCTGCCCCAAGGAGATCCCCCTCGACGTGATCTCCCGCCTCAACTGGGACCTGCACGCCGCGATGCGTCACGGTCACTGAGCAGCGGGGCGCGAGGAACGAGCGCCCCGCGTGGGCTCAGGGAGATCGAGCAAGCGACGCGACTGAGGCACGAAGTCGCGCGAGCGCGTCGAGATCCAGTGACATGAGGCAGGGCGGTGACCGGTCACCGGCCTGCTTCGTCGTCCGCCTTCAGGAACTTCCACCCGAGGCGGGCCAGCACGACGGCGATGACGAGGTCGACCACGATGAGCACGGTGTGGGCGACCCAGTAGCCGGTGGGCCGGTCCTCGCCGGACGCGTGGGCGGCGGAGAGGTTCTTGGCGAACGTCAGCCAGATGACGACGTTCCAGGCGGCGACGGCGAGCAGCAGCCAGCCGTGCTTGCGTTCGAGCTTCACGATCGGTCCTTGGTGAGTCGTTTCCTGAGTACGACGCCCACGGCGAGCGCCGTCGCTCCCCCGGCCGCGAACGGCGCCAGCCAGCCGGATCGGCCACGCGGGGCCGGGTCGGGGCACAACGCGGGTGTCCGCGGCCCCTGCACGGGCGGGGCGACGCGGGCACTGCGCAGCGCCCGCGCCTCGGGGGAGGTCTGCGCGAAGGCGGCCGCGTAGATGACGACCCGCGAGGAGTAGTTGATCCACACCAGCAGGATCAGCGCGATGCCGAAGGCCTGGAAGGCCGGCCGGTCCTGGGTGTGGGCGAGCAGGGCTCCCGAGAGCTGCTTGAGCGCCTCGAACCCGACCGCGCCCAGCACGGCTCCGGACACCAGGCTCCGACGCGGGAGCGGCGGCTCGGCCAGCAGCCGGAACAGCGCGAAGAAGAGCAGCGCGTTCACCAGCAGGCCGAGGAGCACCGTGAGCAGCCGGAGCAACGGCGCCAGCTCGGTGCCCAGGCTCATCCAGCCCACGATGTCCTTCGAGAAGGACCCGATGAAGCTGGTCACCGCGATGGCGACCACCATCGTGGCCCCCACGATCATCAGCGTGCGGAGGTCCCGCAGCTTGCCGCGCAGGAAGCCGGGCTGCGCCCTCTCGGGTGTGCCGAACACGGTGAGCAGGGCCTCGCGCAGGCTCGAGAGCCAGCCGAGGCCGGTGTAGAGCAGGCCGAAGAACCCCAGCACTCCCGCGGCGCTGGCGGCCTTCTGCAGGTCGTCGAAGGAGATCTGGTCGTGGCGATGACCGATCATGCCCGGCAGCACCTGCTGCACCGCGGTGCGCAGGTTGTCCTGGGCGTCCGGGTAGATGTCCACCAGGTAGCCGACCGCGAAGAACGCCAGGGCCAGGATCGGGAAGAACGACAGGAAGCCGTAGTAGGTCACCGCGCCGGCCTGCTGGCTGCCGTCGACGTACCCGTAGTGCGCCTGCATCCGCACCAGGTGGTCCACGAAGGGTCGGCGGGCGCGCAGGGCCGAGACTCGCGCCGAGACGCGCTGCTTGGGCGAGGGCACGGGTCAGCCGGGGACCGAGGCCAGGCGGAAGTCCCGGGTGGGCTGCCACCCGGCCCGCTCGTCGTGGACGTAGAGGTGGAAGTCGTCGACGTCGAAGTGGCACTCGAAGTCGGAGAGGTCCTCGAAGGCCCTGTCGAGCAGGTCGTCCTCGAGGTGGTGGGCGATGGTCACGTGCGGGTGGTAGGGGAAGGCGATCTCGACGTCCAGGGGCCCACGGCGTACGGCGCCGGCGAGCTGCTCGCAGGCGGAGATCCCCTCGGCGACGGTCACGAACACCACCGGCGAGACCGGCCGGAAGGTCCCGGTGCCGCGCAGGTGGACCCGGAAGCGACCGAAGTCGGAGGCCACCTCCTCGAGGTGCTTCTCGACCCCGACCAGGTCGTCGTCGGCAACCTCGGTGGGCGGCACCAGGGTGATGTGCGTCGGGATCATCGTCGCCGTCGTGTCACCGATGGCGGTGCGGTAGTCCTGCAGCTGGCTCGCCCAGGGTTCCGGGATCGCCAGCGCGACTCCGATGGTTGGCATCTACGACGTCCCTCCTCGGACGATGACTGTCCTGTGGACCTTACTGGGCCGGCGCCACGAAGCCGACCCGCTGGTAGACGTCGCGCAGGGTCGCGTCCGCCACCGCGTGGGCCTGCTCGGCGCCCCGCCGGAGCACGTCGGTGAGGTGCGCCTGGTCGTCGAGCAGCTCGAGCGTGCGGTCGCGGAACGGGGTGACGAAGTCGACGACCACCTCGGCCAGCTCCTTCTTCAGGTCCCCGTAGCCGCGGCCGGCGTAGTCGTCCTCGAGGTCGGCGATCGCCCGGCCGGTGAGCGCGGAGTAGATCGTGAGCAGGTTGCTCACACCCGGCTTGTCCTCGGCGTCGAAACGGATCTCCGTGCCGGAGTCGGTGACCGCCGAGCGGATCTTCTTCGCACTGGACCTGGGCTCGTCGAGCATCTCGATGATGCCGGCCGGCGAGGACGCCGACTTCGACATCTTCGACGTCGGCTCCTGGAGGTCGGCGATCTTCGCGGTCGCCTTGAGGATGTAGGGCTCGGGGAGCCGGAACGTCTTCTTGTAGCGGTGGTTGAACCGCTGCGCGAGGTCGCGGGTCAGCTCGAGGTGCTGACGCTGGTCCTCCCCCACGGGGACGAAGTGCGGGCGGTAGAGCAGGATGTCGGCCGCCTGCAGGACCGGGTAGGTGAACAGCCCGACGCTGGCGGCCCCTTCGCCGTTCCTGGCGGACTTGTCCTTGAACTGGGTCATCCGGCGGGCCTCGCCGAACCCGGTCAGGCACTGGAGCACCCAGCCGAGCTGGGCATGCGCGGGCACCTGGCTCTGGATGAAGATGGCGGACCGGGACGGGTCGATGCCCATCGCCAGCAGCTGGGCCGCCGCCCGGAGGCACCGCTCGCGCAGCACCTTGGGGTCCTGCTCGACGGTGATCGCGTGCAGGTCGGCGATGAAGAAGAAGGGCTGGTAGTCCTCCTGCAGGTCCACCCACTGGCGCAGCGCCCCGAGGTAGTTGCCGAAGTGGAACGAGTCGGCCGTGGGCTGGATGCCCGAGAGCACGCGCGGCCGGGCGGTCCCGGACGCCAGCGCGGACGTGGCGGTCTCGGGTGCGGTCGTGGTGGACATGCGGCCATTCTCCCCGATCACACCCCTGCTCGCCCACCCGGGGAGGCGAGCCTGACCTGCCCGGTCAGGTCGCGGCGACCGGGGTCGGCGTCACCGGCTGCCGGCCCGTCTCCCGGGTCGGGGGGATGTTCTGGTTGTGCCGGAAGACGTTCTCGGGGTCCCACCGGTCCTTGATGGCCTGCAGGCGGGCGAACTTCTCCCGCCCGAACGCCGCCTCCACCCGGGTCAGGCCCTCGTCCCCGATGAAGTTGAGGTAGGCGTTGCCGCTCGCCCACGGCTTCATCGCCGCGACGAGTGCGCGGGTGTAGTCGACGTTGCGCTGGTCCTCGGCGTGGTCCGGCGGCCACATGGTCAGGTAGTGCACGTTGAACGGGGCCTGCCGCTGGCCGAACGCCGTCTCGTCCTCGCCGACCCGGGCCAACGCGCCACCCAGGTGGATGACGATGATCTGGCTCAGCGGGGACGGAGCCGGCTGCGCGTGCGACACCAGGGCGTCGACCGCCTCGCCGGGCAGCCCGGTCAGGAAGTCGGCGCTCCAGTAGTTGTGCATGCCCGGGGCGTTCGCCTGGTCGGTCAGCTGCTGCACCTCGGTGTAGGGCATCGGCGCGACGAGGTCCACGGCCGGCGGGCCGAAGGCCCGCAACGGCTCCAGCACCCGGGTGCCCTCGTCGAGGCTGCCGGACCAGCAGACGATGATGCCCACGGCCGGCTTCCCCCGAGCCGGCTCCGGCACGAAGTCGGCCGGCGGCGCGGTCACGAGCGCGACGCCCGACCCGAGCTCGTCCGGGGCGTCGGCGACGAACTCGCTCCAGAACGTGATGACCTCGCGCGCGAGGTGGCCCGGGTAGAGCAGCATCCCGCCCAGCACCGTCGGGCCGATCGCGTGCAGGTGGAACGTGAACTCGGTGACGATCCCGAAGCTGCCGCCCCCTCCGCGCAGTGCCCAGAACAGGTCGGCGTTCTCGTCCTTCGAGGCGGTGACCACCCGCCCGTCGGCGGTGACCACCCGCGCCTCGAGCAGGTTGTCGCAGGTCAGGCCGCAGTGGCGCTCGAGCCAGCCGCTGCCCGAGCCGAGAGCCAGTCCGGCGACGCCGGTGGTCGACATCCGCCCACCGGTCACGGCCAGGCCGTGCTGCTGCGTCGCGGCATCCACCTTGCCCCAGGTGGCACCGCCGCCGACCCGGAGCAGCCGCTCGTCGGGCCTGACCTCGACGCGATCCATCTCCCGCAGGTCGATGCAGACGCCGCCGTCCACCACGGCCGCACCCGTGACGCCGTGACCGCCGCCGTACACCGACACCAGGGAGCCCGCGTCGACGGCGGAGCGCACCGCGGCCGCGACCTCCTCGTCGCTCGTCGGGCGCAGGATGCGTTCGGGACGCCGATCGACGAGGCCGTTGAAGACACGGCGTGCCTCGTCGTAGCCGGGCGCCCCCGGCAGCAGGGTCGTTCCGGTGAAGGGCTGGGTCATGACGACCCCCTCGCTCCCCCGCGGGCTGGCTCGGACCTCCATTGCAGGCCAGCACGAGCCACTCCGGCAATGACCCGTTCGGGCCAGTGCTGCGGCGCTGGCGGCGCGGCGTTATCGGTTTGCCCGCTCGCGCCGGTGTTGGCAAGGTTCGGCCATGACGCAGGCACCCACGCTCACCGACGGCACCGTGACGATCCGGCCGCACCGGGAGAGCGACGCCCAGGGCTCGTACGAGCAGTGCCAGGACCCGCTGTCGCAGCGGTGGACGACGGCGCCGATCCCCTACTCCATGGACGACGCGCGCAGCTTCGTCGGCGAGCTGATGCCCAAGGGGTGGGCCGACGACTCCGAGTGGGGCTTCGCGGTCGAGGTCGAGGGGCGGTACGCCGGCACCATCTCGCTGCGCAACGAGGGCGAGGGCAGGGCCGAGATCGCCTACGGCTCACACCCCTGGGTGCGCGGCACCGGTGCGATGGAGCGCGCCCTGCGGCTGCTGCTGGAGTGGGGCTTCGACGTGCAGGGCCTGCACACCGTCATCTGGCGGGCCAACGTGGGCAACTGGGCCTCGCGACGGCTGGCCCACCGGGTCGGCTTCTGCGTCGAGGGCACCCTCCGGCGCTGGCTGCCGCACCGCGGCGAGCTGGTCGACGCCTGGGTCGCCACCCTGCTGCGTGACGACCCGCGGGAGCCGCGGACACCGTGGCTGACCGTCCCGGCCCTGGAGGCCGACGGGCTGCTGCTGCGGCCGTGGCGCGACTCCGACGTCCCCCGCATCGTCGAGGCCTGCTCGGACCCGGAGACCCAGCGGTGGCTCGGCCAGCTCCCCGCGCCGTACGACGAGGCCGCCGCGCGGGACTGGCTGGAGCAGAGCACGGAGCGACTGGCCCGCGGCGAGGCGATGAACTGGGCCGTGGTCGACCCGTCCGACGAGGACACCGTGCTCTGCTCGGTCGGGTGGTTCAACCACACGCCCGGGGTCGAGTGCGAGGTGGGCTACTGGACCCACCCCGACGCCCGCGGCCGCGGCGTCACCACCCGTGCGGTCACCGCCGTCGTCCGCTACGCCGTGGACGTGCTGGAGGTGCAGCGGGTGACGGCGTTCGCGGCCGTCGACAACGTGGCGTCCTGCCGGGTCATCGAGGCCTGCGGCCTGCGCCGGTACGGCGTGGAACGCCTCGGCGCGTGGGTGCGCGCCGGCCGTGCGGACATGGCGCTCTACGACGCGCTGGCCGTCGAGGTCCGCAGCTGGCGGTGATGCGCGGTGGCCGACCAGAGCAGCACCCCGATGCCGGCCACCGACAGGGCCGCCCCGACCAGCGCGGGTGAGCGGTAGCCGTAGCCGGCGGCGATCACCAGGCCGCCGAGCCAGGCGCCGAGGGCGTTGGCGACGTTGAGGGAGGCGTGGTTCATGGCCGCGCCCAGGGTCTGCGCCTCGCCGGCGACGTCCATCAGCCGCAGCTGCAGGTTGACCACCAGCACCGAGCCCAGCGCGGTGATCATGAAGACGACCGGCAGCGCCCACCATCCGTGCGGCGCGGCGAGGAAGAACAGCAGCATGACCAGCGCCGAGCCGAGGGCGGAGCCGAGCAACGACTTGAACACCGACCAGTCCGCGAGCTCGCCCGCGAGCCAGGTGCCCGCCACCATCCCGAGCCCGAAGGAGAGGAGGAAGACCGGCACCGCGCCCTGGGAGAGGCCGCCGACGTCGGTGAGCGTCGGCGCGATGTAGGAGTAGACCGCGAACATGCCGCCGAAGCCGATCGCGCCGGCCAGCAGGGTGAGCCAGACCTGCAGGCTCGAGAACGCCTTGATCTCACGCACGCCGGTCGCCTCCGGGTCCCCCGGGCAGGCCGGGACGTAGGCCAGGACCAGGGCCACGGTGACCAGCGCGAGCACCGCGACCGCCAGGTAGGCGGACCGCCAGCCGACGTGCTGGCCGAGCCAGGTCGCGGCGGGGACCCCGACGACGTTGGCGACCGAGAGCCCGAGCATCACCATGGCGACCGCGCGCCCCTTGCGCCCGGGGCTGGCCATGCTCGCGGCGACCAGCGACGCGACGCCGAAGTAGGCGCCGTGGGGAAGCCCGTCGAGGAACCTGGCGACCATCAGCAGGTGGTAGCTCGTCGCCGCCGCGCTGAGCGCGTTGAACACGGCGTACGCCGTCATCAGCGCCAGCAGCAGGCCACGCCGCGGCCACTTCGCGCCGAAGAAGGCCAGCACCGGGGCGCCCACCACGACGCCGAGCGCGTAGGCGGAGATGAGGTGACCGGCGGCCGGGATGGACACACCCACGCCGTCGGCGACCTGCGGCAGCAGGCCCATGGTCACGAACTCGGTGGTGCCGATGGCGAAGCCGCCCATGGCGAGGGCGAGCACTGCCAGCGCGAAGTGGCGCGCGCGGGTGCTGGTGTCGGTGGGGGAGGGTGCGGTCGTCGTCATGACAGGAAGGTGAGCTTCCTGGTGGCGTGAGAAAGGGGTGGCTGACGGCGTACGCAGCACTCACATTCTCCAACCGCATCGCCTGCGCGACCTATTCCGCGGGTCGACGCAACGACCACAACCGGCCGAGTCGGCGGTGGTCCGGACCGGTGCTGCCGCCGTCCGGCGAAAATCGCCCGCCGCTCGCGCCGCGGCCACGAGCGAGTGGCGCGGCACGACATGGTCGTACGGCGAGGACGAACCCGTGGACGCGTCGCTGCCGCTAAGCAGCTCCTGGCCTGGATGTGGGTCGGGGCCGACGGCGGCGTGTGGGGCTTCTCGGTCGGCGAGGAGCTCAAGCCGCTGCTCGACCTCGACGCCGACGAGGAGGACGACCCGGTCCTCACCACCCTGCGCGAGGAGCCGCGCGTGAGCCGTGCGTACCACGAGGACCGTGAGCTGTACTGCGCCGAGGTCTCCGCCGCGCTCAGCCTGGAGGACGCCGCGGCGCTCTTCCTGCGCGCGCTGGCTCGCGGTCACGCGGCGGTGGCCGCCGACCCCCGTCCTCTGCCGTGACCCGTCGGGGATGCACAGCTCGTCGCCTGACCAGCTGGCCGGGTCCTGCCAGCGGCCAGCGGCCAGCGAGCCGCGACGTACTCCTCGAAGCTGTGGGTCATGCCCGGGAGACGCGACGGGCCCGGGAAATGGTTCCCGGGCCCGACCGCGTGGTCATCGAAGGTCAGCTCAGAGGGCGGCGAGGGCCTCGTTCAGCGTCTTCGACGGCCGCATCACGTGGTCCGCCTTCTCGTCGTCGGGCTGGTAGTAGCCGCCGATGTCGGCCGGCGAGCCCTGGACGGCGATCAGCTCGTCGACGATCTTCTGCTCGTTGCCGGCGAGCGTCTCGGCCAGCCCCTTGAACGCCGTGGCGAGCTCGGCGTCGTCGGACTGGTTCGCGAGCTCCTGGGCCCAGTAGAGCGCCAGGTAGAAGTGCGAGCCGCGGTTGTCGATGCCACCGAGCTTGCGGGTCGGCGACTTGTCCTGCTCGAGGAACGTGCCGGTGGCCCGGTCCAGGGTGTCGGCGAGGACCTTCGCGCGCGGGTTGTCGGCGTACCCGGACAGGTGCTCGAACGAGGCCGCAAGCGCGAAGAACTCACCGAGGCTGTCCCAGCGCAGGTAGTTCTCCCGGACCAGCTGCTGGACGTGCTTGGGCGCCGACCCGCCGGCGCCGGTCTCGAACAGGCCACCACCGTTCATCAGCGGCACCACCGAGAGCATCTTCGCCGAGGTGCCGAGCTCGAGGATCGGGAACAGGTCGGTGTTGTAGTCGCGCAGCACGTTGCCGGTGACCGAGATGGTGTCCTCGCCCTTGCGGATCCGCTCGAGGGAGTACGCCGTCGCCTCGGCCGGGGCCATGATCTCGATGGTCAGGTCCTCGCCCCCCTCGATCGACGCAGTGTGCTCGGGCAGGTACTCCTTCACCTTCGCGATCAGGTTCGCGTCGTGGGCACGGGTCTCGTCGAGCCAGAACACCGCCGGAGAACCGGTCGCGCGGGCGCGGGTGACGGCCAGCTTCACCCAGTCGCGGATCGGCTCGTCCTTGGTCTGGCAGGCGCGCCAGATGTCGCCGGGCTCGACGTCGTGCTCGATCAGCACCTCGCCCGCGGCGTTGACGACCTGCACCTTGCCGGCCGCGGGGACCTCGAAGGTCTTGTCGTGGGAGCCGTACTCCTCGGCCGCCTTGGCCATCAGGCCGACGTTGGGAACCGAGCCCATGGTCGCCGGGTCGAACGCGCCGTTCGCGCGGCAGTCGTCGATCACGGTCTGGTAGACGCCGGCGTAGGAGGAGTCCGGGATCACCGCGAGGGTGTCGGCCTCGCCGCCGTCCGGGCCCCACATGTGGCCCGAGGTGCGGATCATCGCCGGCATCGAGGCGTCGATGATGACGTCGGAGGGGACGTGCAGGTTGGTGATGCCCTTGGCGTCGTCGACCATGGCCATCGCCGGGCCGTCGGCCAGGCCGGCGTCGACGGCCGCCTTGATGGCCTCGCCCTCGGGTAGGTCCTTGACCGCGCCGAGCAGCGCACCGAGCCCGTCGTTGGGCGAGATGCCCGCAGCGGCCAGCGCCTCGCCGTACTGCTCGAAGAGGGTCGGGAAGAACGCCTGCACGACGTGGCCGAAGATGATCGGGTCGGAGACCTTCATCATCGTGGCCTTCAGGTGCACCGAGAACAGCACGTCCTCGGCCTTGGCCCGGGCGATCTGCTCGGTGAGGAAGCGGCGCAGCGCGGCGACGTTCATGAAGGTGCCGTCGACGACCTCGCCGGCCAGGACCTTGACGCCGTCCTTGAGCACGGTCTCGGTGCCGTCCGCGGCGACGTGCTTGATGGTCAGGGTGTCGTCCGCGGGGAGCACGACCGACAGCTCGTTGGAGCGGAAGTCGTCCTTGCCCATGGTCGCGACGTTGGTCTTCGACTCCGGCGTCCACGCCCCCATCCGGTGCGGGTGCGACTTCGCGTAGTTCTTGACCGAGGCGGGCGCGCGGCGGTCGGAGTTGCCCTCGCGGAGCACCGGGTTCACCGCGGAGCCCTTGACCTTGTCGTACCTCGCCCGGACCTCCTTGTCCTGCTCGGACTGCGGGTTCTCGGGGTAGTTCGGCAGGTCGTAGCCCTTCTCCTGCAGCTCCTTGACCGCGGCCTTCAGCTGCGGGATGGAGGCGGAGATGTTGGGCAGCTTGATGATGTTCGCCTCGGGCTTCGTCGCGAGCTCACCGAGCTCGGCGAGGGCGTCGTCGAGGCGCTGCTCCTCGGTGAGGCGCTCGGGGAACTGCGCGATGATCCGGCCGGCGAGGGAGATGTCCCGGGTCTCGACGTCCACACCGGCCTGGGCGGCGTACGCCTGGATGATCGGCAGGAACGAGTAGGTCGCCAGCAGCGGCGCCTCGTCCGTGTGCGTGTAGATGATCTTGGCCATGGGCTTCGGCGACTCCTGAAACGAGGAAATATTTCTTGACGTCAAGATACCTGACTGGCTCGACCCGCTCAGCGTCGCACCCGTCCGCTCTCCCGGCAACGCAGGCCCCGGAGGTTTAGACTCGGTTCGCACGACCCCGGCCCGCGGGGTCGCTTGCACGGGGAGGTCACCGAGATGGCAGACGCGTCCACCACCGCCCAGAAGCTCGCCGCCGAGGTCCTCGGCACCTTCGTCCTCGTCTTCTTCGGCTGCGCCGCGGCCCTGATCAGCGGGGGCGACTACGTCGCGACGGCCCTCGCGTTCGGCCTCACCGTGCTGGTGATGGTGTACGCCGTCGGGCGCCTCTCGGGCGGCCACTTCAACCCCGCGGTCTCGGTCGGGGCGGCGATCGGCGGCCGGATGTCCTGGAACCAGGTGCCGCTGTACCTCGGCGCCCAGCTCGGCGGCGCCCTGCTGGCCGGCTTCATGCTGTTCATCGTCATGCACGGCTACGACGGGTTCGACGCCACCGGCAACATGGCCCAGAACTTCTTCGGCTCCCAGGGCGGGGTCGCCTGGTGGTCGGCCCTGATCCTCGAGACGCTGATGACCGCGGTCTTCGTGTGGATCATCCTGTCGGTCACCGACGCCCGCAACGAGCACCCCGCCCTCGCGCCGCTGGCCATCGGCCTGGCGCTGGCGATGATCCACTTCGCCTCGATCGGCGCGACCGGCACCTCGGTGAACCCGGCCCGCTCGATCGGCGTCGGCGTCTTCGCCGGCACCGACGCGGTGCTCCAGCTCTGGCTGTTCATCCTCGCCCCGCTGCTCGGTGGGGCCGCCGCGGGCGCGACCTACGCCATGCTGTTCGGCCTGGGCAGCGAACCGGTCCCCGGCTCCGGGTTCAGCTTCTCGCGACCGGCGCCCGCTGCCGTGCCCGGGTACGGCGCCCCGGACCAGTACCAGGCGGAGTGGAACCAGGAGAACCCCGCCGTGCAGGCCGAGGCCGCCCAGGCACAGGCCCAGACCCAGGAGCAGGCCTGGGGAACCGAGCCGATCATCCAGGACGGCTGGCAGTGGGACCCCCACAACCAGCAGTGGGTGCCGCTGGCCCAGCCCCAGCAGCCGCAACAGCAGCAGCCGCCGACCGAGGGCGACGACCCGACCCAGGTCCGCCCGCCCGGGGAGTGACGCTCAGCCGCGGCGCAGCGAGACCAGCTGGACGCTCTCGCTGCCCCCGGCGACGGTCTCCTCGAGGACCGGCCCGACCCCGGGTGCGTAGTACTTGTGCTCGACCACGCCCGGGTCGAGCGGGGAGGTGTCCTCGGTCTGCACCATGTCGTCGTACTCCCCCAGCGGGACGGTGCGCTGCTCGGTGACCGAGAGCACCACGGCCCGGTCCTCGGCGACCCCGGGCAGGTGCTCCTGCGCGTAGCCGTCGCCCTGCCTCGGGTGCGCCGCCATCACCAGGCCGGCCTCGGCGCCGTCCACGCCCGCCTCCCACGACCCCTCGGTGCTCTTCCGGCGCCCGTCGTACGCCGTGGTGTCCTCGCCGAAGTACCAGACGTTCCCGTCGGTGTCCTGGGCGTACCAGTCGTAGGTGTCCTCCACGACCTTGCCGCGGGCGTCGGTCGTCACGTCGTGCACCACCGTGGTCGCCACTCCCTGCACGACCCGGGTCCGGTCGGTGACGGTGACGACCTCCTCCTGGTCGCCCTCGTCACCGGTGGCCCGGTACGTCCAGACCGTCCCGGGCTCGAGCGGGAACCAGCGGTTGTCCACGTGCTCGACGAAGTCGTGCGGATCGGGAGTCGGCGTGGGGATCACCAACCCGTCCACGCCCGAGGGGGCGATCGTGGGCGGCCCGCCGGCGCACGAGGAGCCCGTCACCGACAGCAGCGCCGCGGCCCACGCGGCGGTGAGCACACGTCGTACCCCCGGCTGAGCCCCCCTGACCGTCATGGCCTCAGCATGGCGCACGCGCACCGCCCGGCGGCGCGGACCTCCGTCGCCCCACGCCCGGGCGCGCTGCTAGCGTCGGCCGAGATCCACCCGTCTGCCCGGACCCGGGCACTCCGTCCGACAAGGAGTCCACGTGAGCTCTACTCCCCTCAAGGTGGCCGTGACCGGCGCCGCCGGCCAGATCGGCTACAGCCTCCTCTTCCGCCTCGCCAGCGGCGCACTGCTCGGTGCGGACCGCCCCATCGAGCTGCGGCTGCTGGAGATCACCCCCGCGCTGAAGGCCCTCGAGGGTGTCGTCATGGAGCTCGACGACTGCGCGTTCCCGACCCTGGCGGGGGTCGAGATCGGGGACGACGCCAGCACGATCTTCGACGGCGCCAACCTGGCGCTGCTCGTCGGCGCCCGGCCCCGCACCAAGGGCATGGAGCGCGGCGACCTGCTCTCCGCGAACGGCGCGATCTTCACCGCCCAGGGCAAGGCCCTCAACGAGGTGGCCGCCGACGACATCCGGATCGGTGTCACCGGCAACCCGGCGAACACCAACGCGCTGATCGCGATGTCCAACGCTCCCGACATCCCGCAGGAGCGGTTCTCGGCGCTGACCCGCCTGGACCACAACCGGGCCATCTCGCAGCTGGCCGCCAAGACCGGCGCCGCGGTCACCGACATCAAGAAGATGACGATCTGGGGCAACCACTCGGCCACCCAGTACCCCGACATCTTCCACGCCGAGATCGGTGGCCGGAACGCCGCCGAGGTCGTGGCCAACCAGACCTGGATCGAGGACGACTTCATCCCGACCGTCGCCAAGCGCGGCGCCGCGATCATCGAGGCCCGGGGCTCCTCCTCGGCCGCCTCCGCCGCGTCCGCCACCATCGACGCCGCCCGCGACTGGCTGCTCGGCTCGGCCTCGGACGACTGGGTCTCGATGGCGGTCGCCTCCGACGGCTCCTACGGCGTGCCCGAGGGGCTGATCTCGTCGTTCCCGGTCACCACCAAGGACGGGGGCTGGGAGATCGTCCAGGGTCTCGACATCGACGACTTCTCCCGCTCGCGGATCGACGCCTCGGTCGCCGAGCTCGCCGAGGAGCGCACCGCCGTCACGGAGCTGGGCCTGATCTGACGCCGACCCGTCGCTTGTCGACGCGTCAGCACCACCGACCCGTCGCTCCTTCACGATCCCGTCGTGAAGGAGCGACGGGTCGATCAGACGGGCTGGTTCGGGATGGTGCTGGCCAGGAACAGCAGCACCACACCCACCACACCGAGCATCAGGCAGTCGACCGCCCGGTGGCGTACGGCGAGCATCCCGGCCTCGCGGGCCGGCAGCACCAGCCGCACGACGGAGGCGACGAGGAGGCCGCCCGCGACCCAGCGGATGCCCGCGCGCCACTCACCCGTGGCCACGATCCCGATGCCGACCAGCGTCAGCGCGAGCACGCCGAGGTAGAACATCCCCCCGATGGTCGACGGGTAGCGCCGTCCCTGTTCGGGGTCGGCGTCCGGAGGGGTGGGCGTCGCGTCGGTCACGGGCCGCTCGACCGTCAACCCCGGGCCTTCTCGGCCATCGACACGATGTTCGACAGCAACATCGCACGGGTCATCGGCCCGACGCCGCCGGGGTTCGGCGACACCCAGCCGGCCACGTCCCACACGTCCTCCGCGACGTCGCCCGCCAGCTTGCCGTCCACGCGGGAGACCCCGACGTCGAGCACGGCGGCCCCCGGCTTGACGATGGCCCCGGTGATGATGCCCGGCACCCCGGCGGCCGCGACCACGATGTCGGCGCCGCGGACGTGGGCGGCGAGGTCGCGGGTGCCGGTGTGGCACAGCGTGACGGTGGCGTTCTCGGAGCGGCGGGTGAGCAGCAGCCCGAGCGGGCGTCCGACGGTGACGCCGCGTCCGACGACCACGACCTCGGCGCCGGCGATCTCCACGCCGTGGCGTCGGAGCAGCTCCACGATCCCGTTCGGCGTGCACGGCAGCGGCGCCTCGTTGCCGAGCACCAGCCACCCGAGGTTGGTCGGGTGCAGCCCGTCGGCGTCCTTCGCGGGGTCGACCATGCCGAGCACCCGGTTCTCGTCACGGCCCTTCGGCAGCGGCAGCTGCACGATGTAGCCGGTGCAGGCCGGGTCGGCGTTGAGGGCGTGCACCGCCTCCTCGATCTCCTGCTGGGTGGCCGTCGCCGGCAGGTCGACGCGGATCGACTCGATGCCGACCTCGGCGCAGTCCTTGTGCTTGCCGTTGACGTACCACCGCGAGCCCGGGTCGTCTCCGACCAGGATCGTGCCGAGGCCCGGGACGACACCGGCCTCGCGCAGCGCGGCCACGCGCTCCTTGAGCTCGCCCTTGATGGCTGCCGCGGTCGCGGAGCCGTCCAGCTTCTGTGCGGTCATGCGGTCATCCTGTCATTGCTCTGTGCGGCCGAGCTCTGCCCCGTCAGCGGGTCTCGACACGCTCCGTCGCGACCTCGCAGGCTCGGTCGCGGTCGCTGCTCGACCACCGACGATCGCGCCGGCTCCGCCGTCGCGATCAGTGGAAGAAGTGCCGGGTGCCAGTGAAGTACATCGTGACGCCTGCGGCCTTGGCGGCCTCGACGGTGAGCTCGTCGCGCACCGACCCACCGGGCTGCACGATCGCACGCACACCCGCGTCGATGAGGATCTGCGGCCCGTCCTCGAACGGGAAGAAGGCGTCCGACGCGGCGACCGACCCGGCGGCGCGCTCCCCCGCCCGCTCGACCGCGAGCCGGCAGGAGTCGACCCGGTTGACCTGACCCATGCCGACGCCGACCGAGGCGCCGTCCCTGGCCAGCAGGATCGCGTTGGACTTCACCGCACGGCAGGCCTTCCACGCGAACGCCAGGTCGGCGAGCACGTCGTCGGGTGCCGCCTCGCCGGTGGCGAGCGTCCACGTCGACGGGTCGTCGCCGGGGGCGTCGACGTAGTCGCGCTCCTGCATCAGGAGTCCGCCGGAGACCGGACGCATCTCGACCTCGCCGCGGCCGAGCGGCTCGCACACGAGGAGCCGGATGTTCTTCTTCGCCGCCAGGACGTCGACGGCACCCTCGTCGTACCCGGGCGCGACGACGACCTCGGTGAACACCTCGGCCACCTGGTGGGCCATCTCGACGGAGACCGGGGCGTTGGTGGCGATCACGCCGCCGAAGGCGGAGACCGGGTCGCAGGCGTGCGCCTTGCGGTGCGCCTCGGCCACGCCCGTGCCGACCGCGATGCCACACGGATTCGCGTGCTTGATGATCGCCACGGCGGGTCCGTCGAAGTCGTACGCCGCTCGGCGCGCCGCATCGGCGTCGACGTAGTTGTTGTACGACATCTCCTTCCCGTGCAGCTGCGTCGCCTGGGCCAGGCCCGACCCGAAGCCGTTGAGGTAGAGCGCGGCGCTCTGGTGCGGGTTCTCCCCGTAGCGCAGCACGGCGGACTTCTCCCAGGTGCCGCCGACCCACGCGGGGAAGCCTCCCCCGGATCCGGCCGAGTCTTCCGAGGTGTCGGTGAGGACGTTGCCCATCCACGACGCGACCGCGACGTCGTACGACGCGGTGTGGACGAACGCCTCGGCCGCGAGCCGCTGCCGCTCGGCCAGCGTGAAGCCGCCCTCGGCGACCGCCCGCAGCACGTCCGGGTAGCGCGCGGGCGAGGTCACGATGGCGACCGACGGGTGGTTCTTGGCGGCGGCGCGCACCATCGACGGGCCGCCGATGTCGATCTGCTCCACGCACTCGTCGCTGCCGGCCCCCGAGGCCACGGTCTGCGTGAACGGGTACAGGTTGGAGACGACCAGGTCGAACGGCTCCACCCCGAGGTCGGCGAGCTGCTGGACGTGGGAGTCGAGCCGACGGTCGGCCAGGATGCCCGCGTGCACCCGCGGATGCAGGGTCTTGACCCGGCCGTCGAGGCACTCGGGGAAGCCCGTGAGGTCCTCCACCCGGGTGACCGGCACGCCGAGGCCCTCGATCAGGGCGGCCGAGCCGCCGGTCGACACCAGCGTCACACCGGCGTCGTGGAGGCCACGGACCAGGTCCTCGAGGCCCGACTTGTCGTAGACCGAGACCAGGGCCCGCTTCACCGGGACGCGCGACTGCTGGGTGTCCATGCTGTTCTCCTCATCGATGCGTGAATCTTCCGATGAGGGCACCCAGGCGTTCGATGCGCTCGCCAATCCCCGAAGCACGGGGCACTCCCCGGTGGTGACCCCACCTGCGCCAGTCGTGTGCCACCCAGACTAGTGGACCGGGGCGCCGAACCTCACCTTGCGTCCGGTGATGGTGTAGCCCTCGCGGGACATCCGGCCCACGCAGTCGACGAGCATCTCCCGCTCGGCGACCTTGATCCGCTCGTGCAGCGACTCCACGGTGTCGTCGTCCTCGACGGGCACCACGGCCTGGGCCAGGATCGGCCCGGTGTCCACGCCCGCGTCGACCACGAAGAGGGTGGCGCCGGTGACCTTCACGCCGTACTCCAGCGCGTCGGCGGCGCCGTGCATCCCGGGGAACGACGGCAGCAGCGCGGGGTGGGTGTTGACGTACCGGCCGCCGAAGCGCTCGAGGAACGACTCCCCCGCGAGCTTCATGAAGCCCGCGGAGACGACGAGGTCGGGCTCGAAGCCGGCCACCGTGTCGGCCATCGCGCGGTCCCACTCCTCGCGGCTGCCGAACTGCCCGACCTTCCGCACGAAGGTGGGGATCCCGGCGCGCTCGGCCCGGGCGAGGCCCTCGATCCCGTCGCGGTCGGCGCCGACGGCGACGATGCGGGCGCCGTACGCCGGGTCCTCGGTCGCGTCGAGCAGGGCCTGCAGGTTGGTGCCGGAGCCCGACACGAGCACGACGAGGCGCGCGGGGGTGGGGGTCGGCACGGGCCGCAGTCTAACGAGGCGGCCGGGCCGGGCTCAGGAGGTCTCGGCCGAGCGCCGGGCGGCCCGCCGCTGCCACCAGGTGATCGCCAGCCCACCGACGAGGCCACCGATCCCGAACGCGGTGATGGCGTGCACCATGACGTCGAAGGCGAAGGGTCCGACGTCGCGCATCCGGCCGGGGCCGACCGCGCCGCCCGACAGGGCCGCGACCAGGCCGAACAGCACGCCCGCAGCCACCCCGCCGGCTCCGCCGCGCAGCGCCCCCTCGTCCCAGCGCAGCGTCGGCAGCCGGCGCTGGGCACGGGCCGCCGCGAGTGCGGCGAGCAGGACCGGGACCGCCACCACGCCCGCGGTCCAGGTCTGCGTCGGGCCGGCGTCGGGCAGGGCCGCGAGCAGGGGGAACATCGGCAGCGGACCGAGCACGACCATGGCGGGTGAGACCAGCGAGTGGGTGCCGACCGCGAAGCCGGGGCCCAGCAGGTAGGAGCCCGTGAACGCCACCGCGTTGGGCACGAGGATGGCGCTGAGCAGCACGAGGAGGGTCGCCTCACCGCCGTCGGTGTGGAGCTGGGACATCACGTTGGCAGCCGTGCCGAAGTCGAGCGCCAGTGCGACGACGAAGACCAGCCCCGCCACGGCGAGCCAGGTCATCAGGATGCTCCGGCAGGCGACGGCGGCGCCGCGCACGGTGGCAGGGAGGTACGTCGCCCAGATCGCGGCCCGCCCGGAACCGACGGCGATCGCCGGGGCACCGAAGCCCGCGCAGAGCAGCAGCGTCCACTCGACGACGCGGCCCCGGGAAGCCCCGGTGGCCGGCTCGGTCGCCAACGCCAGGGTGACCAGCGCCACGACCAGGTAGCCGAGTCCGAAGAGCAGCGAGGCTGCCGGGACCGTCCAGTCGCGCTCACCGTCGGCGATGCGGTCCGCGTCGGGGCCGTGGCCCGAGACCGAGTCGCCGACCCGGTGGCCGACCCGCCAGGCGACCCAGGCGCACAGCAGCGTCACGCCGAGCGGGACCGCGGTGACCGGCACCCCCTCGATCCTGGCACCGGAACCGTGGGCGAGGAGCCAGCCGAGCGCCCCCACACGGAGCCCGTCGCGCGGGGTCCCGTGCGCGCCCGCGTCGGTGAGGAACCAGCCCACGACGCCCACCGCGAGGCAGACGAGCAGGGTCGACCCGGCCGCCACCACGCCCCCCAGCGTGGCGATCAGGGCCAGCGGCCGACGGTGCCCGAGGTCCGCCTGGGCATCGGTGCCGGCGGTCGGTCGGGAGAGCAACGAAGTCATGGCTCGGCCATCATCACCCGCTCGAGGGGGTGATCCGGCGCTCCCACGCCGGTTGGCGGGGGCCACCGCGACCCCAGTACCGTGGGGCGGTCATGAGGAATCCCGACGAGTTCGACGCGTTCTACAAGGACGCCCGCGACCGCCTCCTCCTCCAGACCTACGCCCTGACCGGCGACCTTCCCGCCTCACGGTCCGCGGTCCGGGACTCCTTCGTCGCCGCCTGGCACCACTGGCGCAAGGTCTCGCGCCTCGACGACCCGGAGGGGTGGGCGAGGCCGCGCGCCTGGGCGCACGCCCAGCGGCGCCACACCGCACGGCTGTGGCATCGGGACAAGGGCCTCGACCCCGAGGTACTGGCCACGCTGGACGCCCTCGGCAAGCTGCCGGTCACGCAGCGCAAGATCCTGCTGCTCAACCAGCTCGCGTCCGTGTCGATGGCCGACATGGCCCGCGAGGTGGGCCTGCGCCGGTCCGAGGCGGAGCGCGAGCTCCAGGTCGCGACCGCCCAGTTCGCGGTGCACCGCGACGTGGCCTCCACCAACGTCCGGGCCGTCTTCGTGCCGCTCCGGGAGCACGTGGAGGCCGCGGTCCGCTGGCCACGCTCCACGATCATCCGACGCGCCGGAACCCGGCGCCGTCGCAGCCACACCGCGATCGGCGCCGTCGGCGCCGTGGCCGCGCTCGTGGTGACCGGCGTCCTGGTGACCGACGCCGCCGGGGTGCGGCCCACCCTGGGACGCGACCACCACACCACCCCCGCGTCCGCCGCGCAGCTGGACGACTCGGCGCGCCCGGTGGCCACGCCCGAGACGCTGCCGGACTCGGCGATGCTGACCGCCCACCAGGTGGCCAAGGACGTCGACGGACCGCGGTGGCGAGTCGGGCAGACCAACGACAACACCGGCGGGGACGGCCTGGTCCTGCCCTGCCAGCAGGAGCGGTACGCCGACCCCCGCGGCGCGGCGGCCCTGCTGCGCACGTTCGACGGCGGGAAGGCCAAGGACGCGCCGGCAGCCTTCCAGGCGACCGAGGTGTCGGCGACGGGCAAGGCGGCCGCCCGGACCTTCAACCGGTCCCTGCGCTGGTACGCCGGCTGCACCGAGCCCCGGGTCCAGCTGCTCTCGACCCACGAGGTCACCCGGGTCGGCGACAAGGCGATGATGGTCGTGCTGCGGGCCTGGAAGCAGCAGAGCACGATGGTGGTCGGCGTCGCGCGGACCGGGCGCCTCACCACCACGACCATGTCCACCGTCCCGGGCGACCGGGCCCCGGACCTGGACCGGTCGGCACGGCTGCTGGCGACGGCTGTCGACGGGTTGTGCCACCTGCCCGACGCCGGCGCGTGCGCCGGCCGGCCCCGGCACCGGGTGGCGCCCGCCGTTCCCGTGGGCCAGGTCCCGGGCATGCTGGGCGAGGTCGACCTGCCGCCCGTCACCGGCGTCGTGCGCCCGTGGGTGGGCACCGAGCCCCGCCGGGCGGTCACCAACGTGGCCGCCACCAACTGCGACCGGGCCGACTTCAGCGCCCCGCCGATGACCAACAACATGACCCGGTCCTTCGTGATCCCGGGCGCCAAGGTGCCGGCCGAGTTCGGCCTCACCGAGACGGTCGGCTCGATGCCCGCGGCCCGGGCGCACGCCTTCGTGGCGCACGTGCAGGCGAAGCTGCACGCCTGCCCCGACAAGGACCTGGGCACCGACGTCTCCCTCCTGGCCCGGCGGACGACGAAGACCACCGACCTGAGCGTGTGGCACGTGACGACCGAGATCAGCGACAACACCTCGGTCGACTTCCTGATGGGCATCGCCCGGGACGGGACGTCGATCGCGCAGGTCGGTTTCGTCCCCTCCGGCAAGGTCTCCATGGCACCGAGCAGCTTCCCCGCGCTGGTCCGCCGGGCCCTGGAGCGGCTGCCCGCGATGCCGCCCCCCGCCGACAAGGGCTGACGCTCCCGCAAATTCTCCCGTACTCGTGCAACCGTGACTGCTCCCGGGGCGTATCCCTCCCGACAGGCACCACAGCACGACCACACGAGACGGGGACGAGTCGATGGACGAACGCGAGTTCGACGACTTCTACAACGCCTCCTTCGCGCGCATCACGAACCAGGTCTACGCCATGATCGGGAGCCGCGACGAGGCCGAGGAGTGCGTCCAGGAGGCGTTCGTCCGCGCCTGGGCGCACCGACGCAAGCTGGACCGCGCGGAGTACCCGGAGGCCTGGGTCCGCACCACGGCGTACCGCCTGGCGGTGAGCCGCTGGCGGCGTACGACGCGTGGCCGGCGACCCGCCGACCGGGCACTGGGGGCCGCGACCGAGACCGCACCGCCGAGCGAGACCCATGTCGCGCTCGTGACGGCGCTCCGCCAGCTGCCCGAGGCCCAGCGCCAGGCGCTGGTGCTCCACCACCTCGCCGACCTGCCGGTCCACCAGGTGGCCCGCGAGGTCGGCGTGCCCGAGGGCACCATCAAGGCCCGGCTCAGCCGTGGCCGCGCAGCGCTGGCCGCGCTGCTCTCGGACGACACCAACGGCGGCCTCCAGGAGGGAGCGAGCCATGTCTGACCCGATCCGCGACCTCGAGAACCTCAAGCACGAAGGACTGAACGTGAACCCGATGCCCGCCTCCGAGGTGCGCCGCCGGGGCACCCGGATGCGGCGCCGCAACAACGCGCTCGCCGCGGTCGGCGCCCTCGCGGTCATCACCGTCATCGCGACGCCGCTGGCCGTGATGGCCCGTGGCGGCGACCACGCCGCGCCGGGTCCGGTCGACTCCCCCTCGCCGAGCCCGACGCAGACCGAGCAGATCGGGTGGAAGCAGACCGTGCCGCCGAGCTTCGACCTGACCGCGCTGCCCGGCGGCGCGACGTTCCGCTACACCGCGCGGGACGACTCCGTCGTCGACGACCTCACCCTGTGCGGCCGGCCGACCTTCTCGACCCGGTCGAACGACCCGGTCGAACCGGCCGTCGACACCGCCGGCGCGGTCCACGGCGAGGCCGGGACCGAGTCCTCCTCGGGGCGCACCCTCGCGCTCTACTCCTCCGACAAGCTGGCCGCGAAGGTCGTCGACGCCATCCGGCACGGGGTCGAGGTCTGCCCCACCGAGACCGAGCCCGGCCGCGCCCCCCTGGTGTACGCCGCCGTGGACACCGAGCTGCCCACCGACGACTCGTACGTGTTCACCGAGCAGTCGAAGACGGACAGGGACCTGTACGCCGACCTGACGGTCTTCCAGGTGGCGCGGGTCGGCAACGCGGTCTACCTCGCCACCTCGCACACCAGCGCCGGCGGCGCCCAGGTCGCCGCTGCGGAGGTGCGCCGGATCGCCGAGTGGTCGGCACCGGTGCTGAGCGACATGTGCGTCTTCGCGGCCGAGCCCTGCGGCTCGCCGTCGGCCGTCACGTCCTCGACGAGCGCTGACCCGGCCGTCGCGGAGGGAGCGGTCGGTGCGATCCCGACGGCCTTCCCGCTCGACCGGGACATCGCCACACCTGAGGGCGGCCCGCTGGACGGTCCGTCGGCGCAGTCCGACGGGGTGGGCGCGCTGGACCTGTGCGGCGCGTCCGCCTGGCCGGCACCCGACACGGTCGAGCGGCTGGCGGTCACCTCGACCATGCCGCAGTACCGGGAGAGCAGGGAGCTGGTCACCTTCGCCCGCGCCGACGACGCGTCCGCAGCGATCCAGCGAGTCGAGGCCGGACTGCAGGACTGCCGCGTGATCCCGGGCGACACGGCGGCGGACGACAAGCTGGTCGACGTGCAGCCGGTAGACGACGCCGACCTCGGCGGCCCCGACGAGTCGGTGACCTTCACGATCACCTACCGCGAGGGGCTCGGTGGCGGCGTCTACCAGTTCGTGCGCGTCGGGCGGGCGGTCTACGGCACCTTCGTGGAGGGCGAGTACTCCCGCGACGCCGCCGCCCAGGCCACCGGAGAGCTCTCCGGCAAGACCAAGGCGCTCGTGCCGGAGATGTGCCTGTGGACCGAGTCCGGCTGCTGAAAACACGCGGACCCGTCGTCAATTGACGACGGGTCGGCGTGTTTTCTGCGTCAATTCACGACGGGTCGGCGTGGCTCAGAGGCTCTGCAGGATCTCCCGCATCAGCTGGGCGGTCTCGGACGGCGTCTTGCCGACCTTGACGCCCACGGCCTCGAGGGCCTCCTTCTTGGCCTGGGCGGTGCCGGACGAGCCCGACACGATCGCACCGGCGTGGCCCATCGTCTTGCCCTCGGGGGCGGTGAAGCCGGCGACGTAGCCGACGACCGGCTTGGTGACGTGGTCCTTGATGTACGCCGCTGCGCGCTCCTCCGCGTCACCACCGATCTCTCCGATCATCACGATCGCCTTGGTCTCGGGGTCGTTCTCGAAGGCCTCGAGGGCGTCGATGTGCGTGGTCCCGATGACCGGGTCGCCACCGATGCCGATGGCGGTCGAGAAGCCGAAGTCCCGCAGCTCGTACATCATCTGGTAGGTCAGCGTGCCGGACTTCGACACCAGGCCGACCGGGCCCTTGCCGGCGATCGTGGCGGGCGTGATGCCGGCCAGCGCCTCTCCGGGCGTGATGATGCCCGGGCAGTTCGGCCCGATCATCCGGGTGCCCTTGCCCTCGAGGTAGGCCCACACCTCGGCGGTGTCCTGGACGGGCACGCCCTCGGTGATGACCACGAGCAGCCCGATGCCGGCGTCGATGGCCTCGAGGCAGGCGTCCTTGGTGAACGCCGGGGGCACGAAGGCCACCGAGGTGTCGGCGCCGGTCTCGGCCATGGCCTCCTTGACCGAGCCGAAGACGGGCAGCACGACGTCGTTGCCGTCGGCGTCCTTGTGGGTGACGGTGGTGCCGGCCTTGCGGGCGTTGACGCCGCCGACGACCTGGGTCCCGGCCTTGAGCATCAGCGCGGTGTGCTTGGTGCCCTCACCACCGGTGATGCCCTGGACGATGACCTTGGAGTCCTTGTTCAGAAAGATCGACATGTCAGTTCTCCGTCACTTCGCTGCGTTCGCGAGCTCGGCGGCCCTGTCGGCCGCTCCGTCCATCGTGTCGACCAGGGTCACCATCGGGTGGTTCGCCTCGTTCAGGATGCGGCGGCCCTCCTCCACGTTGTTGCCGTCGAGGCGGACGACGAGCGGCTTGCTCTCCTTGTCGCCCAGGATCTCCAGCGCGCCGACGATGCCGTTGGCCACGGCGTCGCAGGACGTGATGCCGCCGAAGACGTTCACGAAGACGCTCTTGACCTGCTCGTCGTTGAGGATCACGTCGAGGCCGTCGGCCATCACCTGCGCGGACGCGCCGCCACCGATGTCGAGGAAGTTGGCGGGCTTCACGTCGCCGTGCTTCTCACCGGCGTAGGCGACCACGTCCAGGGTGGACATGACCAGGCCGGCGCCGTTGCCGATGATCCCGACGGACCCGTCGAGCTTGACGTAGTTGAGGCCCTTCTCCTTCGCCTTCGCCTCCAGCGGGTCGGCGGCGGCCTTGTCCTCGAACTCGGCGTGGTCGGCGTGGCGGAACTCGGCGTTCTCGTCCAGCGACACCTTGCCGTCGAGCGCCTCGAGCTTGTCGCCGGCCAGGCGGGCCAGCGGGTTGACCTCGACGAGGGTGGCGTCCTCCTCGACGAAGACCTTCCACAGCGCGAGCACGGTCTCCACGGCCTGGTCCGTCAGCTCGGCGGGGAAGCCGGCCTCGGCGACGATCTCGCGGGCCTTGGCCTCGTCCACGCCGGCGCCCGGGTTGACGGGGATCTGCTTCACGGCGTCCGGGTTGGTCTTCGCGACCTCCTCGATCTCGACACCACCCTCGACGCTGGCGATGCAGAGGTACTGGCGGTTCGCCCGGTCCAGCAGGAAGGAGAAGTAGTACTCCTCCTCGATGCTCGCGGCGGGGGCGATCAGCACCCGGTGGACGGTCAGGCCCTTGATCTCCATCCCGAGGATCGCCTCGGCGTGCGCCTCGGCCTCGTCGGGGGTCTTCGCGAGCTTGACGCCGCCGGCCTTGCCGCGGCCACCTGCCTTGACCTGCGCCTTGACGACGCACACACCGAGCTTCTCGGCTGCGGCTCGCGCCTCGGCTGGCGTGGTCGCGACGATGCCAGGGGCGCCCGGCACGTCATGCTTGGCGAAGAGCTCCTTCGCCTGAAACTCCATCAGATCCACGATCCACCCAGTCCTTTTTCAGTTGACAGTCCGGGGATTCCTCCCCGGCACCTTAGACCCGCCGCCGTGCGTACGACGAGGCCGGGTGGCCGGACGTGACGCACGCAACGCAGGGGTGGAAACAGCTGCAAACTCGATCCTGCGACGCGGGCCCTCCGGCACCTGCGCCGGGCTGCTCGACGTGGACCGACCCGGAGAGAGCCCGGGGATCTCGAAGCCAGGCCCTGACTAGGCGGGTGCGTCCTCGGCGAAGTGCTCCGCCACCCAGCCGGTGATCTCGTGGGTGGGGGCCCCGGGCGTGAAGACCTTGGCCACGCCGATCTCCTCGAGGACCGGGATGTCCTCCTCGGGGATGATCCCGCCACCGAAGACGACGATGTCCGAGGCGTCCCGGTCGGCGAGCAGCTCGACCAGCTTGCGGAAGAGCGTCATGTGCGCCCCCGACAGGACCGAGAGGCCGATCAGGTCGGCGTCCTCCTGGATGGCCGTCTCGACGATCTGCTCCGGCGTCTGGTGCAGGCCGGTGTAGATGACCTCGTGTCCGGCGTCGCGCAGGGCGCGTGCCACAATCTTGGCGCCGCGGTCGTGCCCGTCCAGGCCGGGCTTCCCGACCACGATGCGGATCCGGCGGGTCGGGCTCGTCGAGGTCATGCGCGCAGGCTATCCGACCGGTGACGAAGGCCACTCGGCAGTCGCCTCGAGCGGCCCGTCAGGCGGGGAGGCACCCCCACGTACCCCATTCGGGCCGTGTCATGCGGGTGTGCAATTCCCCAAATGGGGGGTTTCGGTTTCCCGCCGCGTGACCCTTCCGTTACAGTCGTCGCTCGCTGGACCACCCCCGAAATCAGCGGAGCATCCTTCATGGGCAATCACCGAGCGGATCATCGCGGCCACAGCCGTCGACCCTCGGAGACCCCGGAAGCCGTGAGCAGCGGGGGTGGCAAGCGCAAGGCGACCAAGCCGGCGTCCCGACGCGCCCCTCCCGCGCCGCGTCGCGCGGACCGCTCTTCCGGGGCCTCCCGTCGGCTCCGATCCTCGTGGGGGTCGCTGCGCTGGCCGTGTCCGCCGGCGGCGCCGTGACCGCGGCCACGCCCGGCTTGGTCAGCTCCGACCAGAACGTCTCGCAGGCCAGCGCCCTGACCGGCGCCAGCGACGTGCACCGGGTGAGCCTCCTCGAGGCCCGCACCGCCGCCATCAGCCGGGACTCCCACCGCGACGCGCTCGCCGACGCGGCCGACGACGACCTCGTCAAGCAGGCCGAGGCACAGGCCGAGCAGCACAACGCGGCGCTGCAGAAGCTCGCGAAGGCCGCCGAGACCCAGGCCGCCAAGATCGCCCTGAACCAGTGGCAGCTCCCGGTCGACGGCTACCACCTCACCGCCCGGTTCGGCCAGTGCAGCGCCCTGTGGGCGTCCTGCCACACGGGCCTGGACTTCGCCGCCCCGAGCGGGACGCCGATCCACGCGGTCGCCAACGGCGTGGTCACCTCGGTGGGCTACGACGGCTCCTACGGCAACAAGACGGTCATCACCCTCGACGACGGCACCGAGCTCTGGTTCTGCCACCAGACGTCGTACACCGTCAATGTCGGCGACACCATCCAGGCCGGACAGCTGATCGGCTACATCGGCGCCACCGGCAACGTCACCGGCCCCCACCTCCACCTCGAGGTCCGCCCCGGCGGCGGCGACCCGGTCGACCCCTACCAGGCGCTGGTCGTCCACGGGCTCCAGCCCTGACCGGGGACGGCAACCCGTACCGCTACAGCTTTTCAACCGGCGCGTAGCGCAGCAGCAGCCGCTTGACGCCCTCCGAGCCGAAGTCGATCGACGCGACGGCCTTGTCGGCCGCGCCCTCCACCGCCACGACGGTGCCCATCCCGAACGAGTCGTGCAGCACCCGGTCGCCGGGCTCCAGCGAGGGGATCTCGCGCGCCGGCTTGGCCTTGGCGGCCGCGTCGGCACGCAGCGCGGCCGAGGAGAAGTTGCGCCGACCGGCGGCGGTCGGCTGGCCCATCCGGGCGGGTGAGCCGGACGCGAGGTCGGGACGGCCCCAGCGGGTCTGGGCGGCCTCGGTGCGTCGCCAGTCGACCAGGTCGACGGGGAGCTCGTCGAGGAAGCGCGACCCGGGGTTGTGCGCGGGCGCGCCCCAGGCGGAGCGGACGACCGCGCGCGAGATGTAGAGCCGAGCCTGCGCGCGGGTCACCCCGACGTAGGCCAGCCGGCGCTCCTCCTCCAGCTCGGGCTGGTCCCCGAGCGAGCGGGCGTGCGGGAACACGCCGTCCTCGAGGCCGGTCAGGAAGACGATCGGGAACTCCAGCCCCTTGGCCGTGTGCAGCGTCATCAGCGTGACGACGCCGTCGCCCCCCTCTTCGGGCGGAGTGTCGGGGATCTGGTCGGTGTCCGCGACCAGCGCGACCCGCTCGAGGAAGTCGCCGAGACCGAGCGCGACGGTGCCGGCGTCGACGTCGGCCGGGTCCGCCGACGGGCCGGCGACCGGGTCGTCGGAGAACTCGCGGGCGACGGCGACCAGCTCGGCGAGGTTCTCCACCCTGGTGTCGTCCTGGGGGTCGTCGGAGGCCTCGAGCTCGGCGAGGTAGCCCGAGCGCGCGAGGACGCTCTCGAGGACGACGTCGGCACGCTCCCCCGCCTCGACCATCGACTGGAGCTCCTCGACCATCGCGACGAAGGCCTTGATGTTGGTCAGCGACCGGGTCGCCAGGCCGGGCGCGTCCTGGGCCCGCCGCAGCGCCTCCCAGAAGGTGATCTGCTCCCGCTCGGCGAGCGACTGGACGCACTCCACCGCCCGGTCGCCGATCCCCCGCTTGGGGGTGTTGAGGATCCGGCGCAGGGACACCTGGTCGGCCGGGTTGACCAGCATCCGCAGGTAGGCCAGCGCGTCGCGGACCTCCCGGCGCTCGTAGAAGCGGACCCCGCCCACGACCTTGTAGGGCTGGCCGGTGCGGATGAACACCTCCTCGAACACGCGCGACTGGGCGTTGGTCCGGTAGAAGACCGCGACGTCCGCCGCCCGCACCCCGCCCCCGTCGACCAGCTTGTCGATCTCCTCGGAGACGAACCGTGCCTCGTCGTGCTCGTCGTCGGCGACGTAGCCCACGATCCGCTCGCCGTCGCCCGCGTCGGACCACAGCCGCTTGGGCTTGCGCCCCTTGTTGTGGCCGATCACGGAGTTGGCGGCGTTGAGGATCGTCTGGGTGGAGCGGTAGTTCTGCTCGAGCAGGATCGAGGTGGCGTCGGGGAAGTCCTGCTCGAAGTCGAGGATGTTGCGGATGTTGGCACCGCGGAAGGCATAGATCGACTGGTCGGCGTCACCGACCACCATCAGCTCGGCGGGCTGGACCCGCTCCGCGCCCTCGTCGGCCGCCGCGCCCCGCTCCTCCATCGGGTCGGCGCAGAGCTGGTGGATCAGGGCGTACTGGGCGTGGTTGGTGTCCTGGTACTCGTCGACCAGGACGTGCCGGAACCGCCGGCGGTAGGTCTCCCGCACCTCCGGGAAGGCCTGGAAGAGGTGGACCGTCATCATGATCAGGTCGTCGAAGTCCAGCGCGTTGGCCTCGCGCAGCCGCCGCTGGTAGAGCGTGTACGCCGCGGCGTAGGTCTCCTCCAGCTTGTTCTGCGCGTCCTTGGTCGCCTCCTCGGCGTCGCGCAGCTCGTTCTTGTGGTTCGAGACCCAGTGCAGCACCGCGTTGGGCTGGTGGCGCTTCGGGTCGAGGTCGAGGTCCTTGCAGACCAGGGTCATCAGCCGCTTCTGGTCCGCGGCGTCGTAGATCGAGAAGTTGGACTTGTAGTCGAACCCCCCGTGGTTGAACGCCGTGATCTCCTTGCGCAGGATGCGCACGCAGGCGGAGTGGAACGTGGAGACCCACATGATCCGGGCCCGCTTGCCGACCAGGTCCTCGACCCGCTCCTTCATCTCGGCGGCGGCCTTGTTCGTGAACGTGATCGCCAGGATCGAGCCCGGGTGCGCCTTGCGCTCGGAGATCAGCCAGGCGATCCGCCGGGTCAGCACACGCGTCTTGCCGGAGCCGGCGCCCGCGACGACGAGCAGCGGGTGGCCCTCGTGGACGACCGCCGCGCGCTGGGGCTCGTTGAGCCCCTCCAGGAGCTCCTCGCGGGTGGGCCCGCGTCGGGTGGTGCGGGGCTCCTCGGCGCCCTCGAGTCGCTCGAGTCCGGGCAAGGCGTTGGGGGTGCTCATGTCGGAGCCAACCCTACGTGCCGACACCCCCCGTCCCGGCCGGGCGTCACGCGGGTGCCCTCAGGTGACCCCGTCGGCGAGCCGCAGGAACTCCAGGTGCCGCTCGTACTGGTCGAGCACGTCGTCGATGAGCTGGGTGCGGGTGTAGCCCATCACGTCGTAGCCCTGCCCCCCGTCGCGCAGGTGCACCTCGAGCCGGTAGTACCAGTCGTCGTGCCGCGGGACCCGGCCGCCGTACGTCGGGGTGACGGCCCGGGTGCGCTGCACCCGGTAGACGAACGGCTGCTCGCCGACGCCGGCCATCAGCTCGGCCGCGGGCTCGGCGTCCTCGTCGACGACGGACGCCACGACGACCTCGACCAGCTGGTCGCGCAGCTCGGCCGCGACCTCCTCCAGGGCTGGCGTCGCCACCGACGCGAGGTAGTCGTCGGCACGCCGCTCGTCGGGGAAGTCCATCGCCCGCCGCAGCCGGGACTGCCAGGGCGCGTGGCTGCGCTCCCGGTCACCGTGGACGATGCTGCGGCCGGACAGCGCGCCCTGCAAGGTGCCGCGCCTGCTGTCGGCCAGGTGCGCCTCGGTGGAGAGCGCCTTCCACAGGCCCCACATCACGCCGACCATCACGAACGCGAACGGCAGGCCGACGATGACGGTGGCGTACTGGAGCGCGTAGATGTTGCCGGCCGCGATGATCGCCAGGGTGAGCGCCCCGGTGGCGACGGCCCAGAAGATGCGCAGCTGCGGCCCGGCGTCGTGGTTCGCGGTCTTGAGCGTGCTGGACAGGTTCGCCATCACGAGCGCCCCCGAGTCGGCCGAGGTGACGTAGAAGAGCAGGCCGATGAGGATGAAGAGGCCGGCGACGAAGGTGAAGCCGGGGTACTGCTGCAGCAGCGACCACAGGGCGGTGTCGGGGCCGCTGGCGTCGTTGACGATCTTCTTCAGGTCGGTGTTGCCGCTGCGGATCTGCTCGAGCGCGGCGTTGCCGAAGATCGCGATCCACATCACGATGTAGCTGAACGGGATGATCATCGTGCCGGCGACGAACTGGCGGATGGTGCGGCCCCGCGAGATGCGCGCCAGGAACAGGCCCACGAACGCCGCCCAGGCGATCCACCAGGCCCAGAAGAACAGCGTCCACAGGCTCATCCAGTCGCCCGTGTCCTGGTAGGCGAACGTCTGGTTGGTCATCCCGGGGAACATCCGCACGTAGTCGCCGACGTTGAGGACCATCGCGTTGAGCAGGAACGCCGTCTTGCCGGTGACCAGGATGAAGCCCGCGAGCACGATCGCGAGCAGCACGTTGAACTGCGAGATGAGCTTGATGCCCTTGTCCACGCCGGTGACGGCCGAGAGGGTCGCGATGGTGATGGCCAGCACGACCAGTCCGATCTGCACCGGCAGCCCGACCGAGAGGCCGAAGACGATCTCGAGGCCGACGTTGAGGCTGACCACACCGATGCCCAGCGAGGTGGCGACACCGAAGATGGTGCCGAGGATCGCGGCCGTGTCGGCGGCCGTGCCGATGCTGCCGTTGATGCGCTTGCCGAAGATCGGGAACAGCGCGGAGCGCACCGCCAGCGGCAGCCCCATCCGGTAGGCGAAGTAGGCCAGGGCCATGCCCATCAGGGAGTACATCCCCCACCCCGAGAGGCCGTAGTGGAACAGCGTCCACACGGTGCCCTCGCGGGCGGCCTCGACGGTCCCGCCCTTGATGCTCGGCGGGTGGAGGAACTGGTACGCCGGCTCGTAGACGGCGTAGAAGATCAGGTCGGTGCCGATGCCGGCGGCGAACAGCATCGCCGCCCACGCGCCCGTCGAGAACTCCGGCCGCGAGTGCTCGGGGCCGAGCCGCACCCTCCCGTACCGCGAGGCGCCGAGGTAGATCACGAACGCCAGCACCGTGGTGGTCAGGGCGATGTAGTACCAGCCGAACCAGGTGGAGACCCATCCGACCACCGACTCGAGGGTGGAGTAGGCGTTGTCGGGCAGCACCACGCACCACAGCGTCACCGCCACCGTGATGGCCGCGGAGGTGAAGAAGACCGGCTTGTTGAGCACCCAGTCGGGCTGGTCGTCCGGTGGACCGGCCGGCACGGTGGACGTGGTCTGTTCCGTGGCTGTCATTGGAGTCCTCCTGTGATCAGCTGCCGGCCCGGACGGTGCCCGGACGGGAGTCGTTGCGCGGGTCGCCCTCGGGGTGGAGCGGCATGCCGGTGCCGTGCCGGTAGAACGGCACGTCGAGCGGGGCGAGGGGCTCGTTGCCGGCGATCAGGTCCGCGGCCTTCTCGGCCAGCATCATCACCGGGGCGTAGATGTTGCCGTTGGTGACGTAGGGCATCACCGACGCGTCGACGACGCGCAGGCCGTCCACGCCGTGCACCCGCATCGAGCCGGGGTCCACCACGCTGGCCTCGTCGGTCCCCATCCTGGCGGTGCAGGACGGGTGCAGGGCGGTCTCGGCGTCGCGGGCGACCCAGTCGAGGATCTCCTGGTCGGTCGCCACCGACGGGCCCGGCGAGATCTCGCCCGCGGAGAACGGTGCGAACGCCGGCTGCTCGAGGATGTCCCGGGCGGCACGGACCATCTCGATCCACTCCCGCCGGTCGCTCTCGGTGGAGAGGTAGTTGAACTGCAGCGACGGGTGCTCGAACGGGTCCCGGCTCTTGATCTTCAACGTGCCGCGCACGTCGGAGTACATCGGCCCGATGTGCACCTGGTAGCCGTGCTCGGCGGCCGGCTGCGACCCGTCGTACCGGATCGCGATCGGCAGGAAGTGGAACATCAGGTTCGGGTAGGCGACCTGGTCGTTGCTGCGGATGAAGCCGCCGGCCTCGAAGTGGTTCGAGGCGCCCACGCCGCGGCGCCCGAACAGCCACTCGGCGCCGATCCGGGGCTTGTGCCGGTGCTTGAGCCACGGGGCGATCGAGACCGGCTGCTTGGCGGCGTGCTGGATGTAGACCTCGAGGTGGTCCTGCATGTTCGCGCCGACGCCGGGCAGGTCGGCCACCACGTCGATGCCCATCGAACGCAGGAACGTGGCGTCGCCGATCCCGGCGAGCTGCAGCAGCTGCGGGGAGTTGATCGCGCCGCCGCAGAGGATGACCTCACCGGCCTCGACGCTGCGGCGGCCGCGGCCGGTGCGCACGTAGTCGACGCCGCTGACCCGGTTGCCGCGCACGCGCAGGCCGGTGACCTGGGCGAGGGTGCGCACGGTGAGGTTCTTCCGGCTGCGGACCGGGTGCAGGTAGGCGCGCGCGGCGGAGAGGCGACGACCGCGGTGGACGTTCCGGTCGAACTTCGCGAACCCCTCCTGCCGGTAGCCGTTGACGTCGTCGGTCAGCGGGTGCCCGGCCTGCTGGACCGCCTCGAAGAATGCGCCGAACAGCGGCGTCTCGGCGGGGCCGCGCTCGAGCACGAGCGGCCCCGAGCCGCCGCGCCACGCGTCAGCGCCGGCCGTGGAGGTCTCCATGCGCTTGAAGTAGGGCAGGCAGTGGGCGTAGTCCCAGGCCTCCATGCCGGGGTCCGCGGCCCACCGCTCGTAGTCGAGCGGGTTGCCGCGCTGGAAGATCATCCCGTTGATGCTCGACGAGCCGCCGAGCACCTTGCCGCGCGCGTGGTAGACCCGCCGGCCACCCATGTGCGGCTCCGGCTCCGACTCGTACTTCCAGTCGTAGAGCCGGTTGCCGATCGGGTACGGCAGCGCCGCCGGCATGTGGATGAAGGGATCCAGCTTGCTGTCGCTGCGACCGGCCTCGAGGACCAGGACACTGGTCCCGGGGTCGGCGGAGAGCCGGTTGGCCAACGCGGAGCCGGCCGAACCTCCCCCGACGATGACGTAGTCGAATCGCTCCTGCGTGGCGCTCATGCGTCCTTCCCGTCGGCGAACCAGCCCTGCGGTGCAGGACGGGTGTGGTGCCAGATGTGCTTGGTCTCGCGGTACTCGTCGAGCCCGGCCTGTCCGAGCTCGCGGCCGATGCCGCTCTGCTTGTAGCCGCCCCACTCGGCCTGGGGCACGTACGGGTGGTAGTCGTTGATCCAGATCGTCCCGTGCCGAAGCCGGGCGGCGACCCGCTCGGCACGGCCCGCGTCGCGGGTCCACACCGCGCCGGCGAGCCCGTAGATCGTGTCGTTGGCGGTCGAGATCGCGGCCTGCTCCAGGGCGTCCCCGTCCTCGCCCGTGAAGGTCTCGACGGTGAGCACCGGCCCGAAGGACTCCTCCTGCACGCAGGACATGTCCGCGGCGCAGCGGTCCAGGACCGTGGGCAGGTAGTAGTGGCCGTCGTCGTACGCCGCACCCTCGGGCCGGGCGCCGCCGACGCGCAGCGTCGCCCCCTCGGCGAGACCGGCGGCGACGTACGCCTCGACCTTCTCCCGGTGCGCCGCGCTGATCAGCGGCCCGGTCTCGGCCTCCTCGTCGAACGGGCCGCCGACCCGGATCATCCCGGCCCTGCGCACGAGCTCGTCGACGAACTCGTCGTGGATCGACTCCTCCACGATGAGGCGGGACCCGGCGGAGCAGACCTGTCCGGAGTCGAGGAACACCGCGGTCAGCGCCATGTCGAGGGCTGCGTCGAGATCGGCGTCGGCGAAGACGATGTTGGGGTTCTTGCCGCCCAGCTCCAGGGCCACCTTCTTCACGGTGGCCGCGGCCGAGGCCATCACGCGGCGGCCGGTGACCAGGCCCCCGGTGAAGGAGACCAGGTCGACCTCGGGCGCCTCGGTCAGGGTGGGGCCCACCCGGTCGCCGGCTCCCAGCACCAGGTTGGCCACCCCGTCGGGCAGCCCCTCCTCGGCGAGGGTGCGGCACAGCCAGATCGCCGTGGAGGGCGTGAGCTCGCTGGGCTTGAGCACGAAGGAGTTCCCGGCCGCCAGCGCCGGGGCCACCTTCCAGGAGGTCTGCAGCAGCGGGAAGTTCCAGGGCGTGATCAGCGTGCAGACGCCCACCGGCTCGTGCACGACCCGGCTGACGATGTCGGGCTGACCGGTGTCGACGACGCGACCGGCATCGGCCTGGGCGAGGTCGGCGAAGTGCCGGAACACGCCGATGATGTCGTCGACGTCGATCCGCGCCTCGACCAGGCGCTTGCCGGTGTCCAGCGCTTCGAGCCGCGCGACGTCTTCCTTCTCGGCGGCCAGCCGGTCGGCCACCCGGCGCAGCAGCGCCGCGCGCTCGGGGCTCGGAGTGCCTGGCCAGGGTCCGTTGTCGAAGGCGCTGCGGGCGGCCACGACGGCGGCGACGGCATCCTCGGCGGTGGCCTCGCTGACGGTGGCGACGTGGCGCCCGTCAGCGGGGCAGCGGATCTCGCGGGTCGCGCCGTCGGAGGCCTCCCGCCAGGTCCCGGCGATGAACAGGTCGGGCATGGGTGTCCTCGGTGCTCGGGGGCAGGGGTCGTCGATCGGACCGAACTTCGTGGCCGCCGCGTCTGGTCGACGCGGCAGTGGCTCACGTCCGGCCCGTGTCACTCCCCCGCAGTCGCACCATTCCCCGCTCTCGCGGTTCTATTCCTGCCGGCTTCGCGGCCCGGCAGGTCAGGTGTGGACCGGCGACCAGAAGACGGCCACGGCGATGTTGGTCAGGGTCAGCAGCAGCAGGCCCGCCCAGAGCCCCTGGGGGATCCGCTCCTTGCGCAGGTTGGCCATCACCAGCACCAGGATGACCAGGCCGACCGCGAACTTCACGCCGACCTTGGCGTGGTCGACCGGGTCGTCGCCGGCCTCCAGCACCCCGACGAGGAGGAGGCCGGCGACGAACGCCGTGCCGATCCCGTCGCGCATGAGGGAGTTGACGACCTTCTCCGGCGACCGTGCCTGGACGAGCAGCCCGCCGAGCAGTGCCGAGAACCCGAGGATGTGGATGAACAGCAGGACGAGCCGCACAGTCTCCATGCGCTGATCGTAGGGCCCGTCCTCCCCGTGGATGGCTTGTTGCACATCGTTTGCAACTACGAAGTTGCCGCTCCTAGGATGGCGCGGTGACCCCGACCACCATCGACCGTCCCGCCCGGCGCTCGCTCACGCGTGAGGAGAAGCGCAGCCTGGCCCGCACGCTCGGCTTCGTGCTGCTCCTCCACGTCGTCGGCTGGGGGCTGCTGGTCGGGGTGGTCGCGCCCCACGACTACGAGGTCGGCGGGAAGGTGCTCGGAGTCGGCCTCGGCCTCACGGCGTACACGCTCGGCATGCGGCACGCCTTCGACGCCGACCACATCGCCGCGATCGACAACACCACGCGCAAGCTGATGGCCGAGGGCAAGAAGCCGATGAGCGTCGGCTTCTGGTTCAGCCTGGGCCACTCCTCGGTCGTCTTCGTGATGGTGATGGGCGTGGCGCTCGGCGTGCGGGCCCTGTCCTCGGGCATCCACGACCAGAACTCCGCGCTCCAGCAGCTCAGCGGCGTCTGGGGCACGTTGGTCAGCGGCATGTTCCTGCTCGCCATCGGGCTGATCAACCTCGCGGCGCTGATCGGCATCCTGCACGTCTTCCGCGGCATGCGGCAGGGCCGGTTCGACGAGGACGAGCTGGAGCGACAGCTCGACAAGCGGGGCTTCCTCAACCGGATCCTCGGTCGGGTCACGCGCGCCGTCAGCAAGCCGTGGCACATGTACCCGACCGGCTTCCTCTTCGGCCTCGGCTTCGACACCGTCACCGAGATCGGCCTGCTGGTGATCGCCGGTGGCGCGGTCGCCGCGAGCCTGCCCTGGTGGGCGGTCATCACGCTGCCGGTCCTCTTCGCGGCCGGCATGTCCCTGCTCGACACCCTCGACGGCGCCTTCATGAACGTCGCCTACGGCTGGGCGTTCGCACGCCCGGTCCGCAAGATCTACTACAACATCACCGTGACCGCACTGTCGGTGGCGGTCGCCCTGATCATCGGCGGCATCGAGATCGTCGGCCTGCTGGCCGACAAGGCCGGCATCACCAGCGGCCCGCTCGCAGCGGTCGCGAACGTCGACCTGGAGTACGTCGGCTACGGCATCGTGCTGCTCTTCGTGGTCACCTGGGCGGCCTCGGTCGCCATCTGGAAGCTCGGCCGCATCGACGAGCGCTGGTCGGCCCACCTGACTCGCGGCTAGGGACGTGCCCTCGGAGGCAAGTCCGTCCAGCGTGAGTGGTCGCACCGGGCTGGCCCGCCGGGTGGCGGGCTGGACCAGCGACGACGGCTACCGGCCGTTCGACGGCGTGGTCCGCGTGCGCTGGAGGAGCGGCGCCGGACGGCTGGGCAGCGCATCGACCGCCGGCGGCACCTCGTGGGACGCCACGCCCGTGGTCCGCTGTCGGTGAGCGCTCGCAGCCGCAGCGTCCGGGCCAGCGCCCATGTCCGAGATCGGCTGAGAGTTCGAGGGACCGGGCCGGGAACCGGTGGCGCTCCTCGGGGCTCGTCTGGATAGGGGTACTTCGACCCCGCAGCTCCAGGAGCGTCCCGTGAACCCTCGTCTCGCCGTCGTCGTGGCCGGGCTGTGCGTCGCCGTCGTGTCCACCAGCTGCACCGACGCGGGCCCCGCGCCGCAGCCGTCGACAGCGAGGGCGACGGCGCCCATTACGCCGCCCGCGCCGCTCGCGGAGCGAGAGCGCCGCGTGGTCACCCTGGCGTTCGCGGGCGACACCCACTTCCAGCTCAACCTGGCCTCGCTGCTTGACCACCCACGCGGTGCGCTCGGCCCGATCGCGGGCGCGCTGGGAGACGCGGACCTCACCATGCTCAACCTGGAGAGCGCGATCACCGAGGGCGGTTCCTGGGACCCGAAGGAGCTCGAGGATCCGGCCGACCGGTTCTGGTTTCGCACCTCCCCCCGCGCCCTCGACCTGCTCGCCGGGGCCGGAGTCGACGTGGTCACGGTGGCGAACAACCACGGCGCCGACTACGGACCGGAGGGACTGGTCGACACCTTGCGAGCCGCCGAGCGCGGCCCGATCCCGGTGCTCGGCGTCGGGCGCGACCGCGCGGCGGCATTCACGCCGTACCGGGTCACGGTCGACGACACGAGGATCGCCTTCCTCGCCGCCGACGCCTCCACCCGCGAGAGCAGCAGCCCGGCATGGGAGGCCGGCCCGAGCTCCGCCGGGATCGCCGCCGCGCGCGGCTCGCACACGCACGCACTGCTGGGAGCTGTCCGCAAGGCGGCCGCCCACGACCAGGTCGTGGTGGTGTACCTGCACTGGGGCGTGGAGGGAGACGCCTGCCCCAGTCCCTCGCAGCGGAACCTTGCGCGCGGCCTCGCGGCCGCCGGCGCGGATGTCGTCGTCGGCAGCCATACCCATGTCCAACAGGGCGCGGGCTGGCTCGGCGACACCTACGTGAACTACGGCCTGGGCAACTTCCTCTGGTACCGCAACGGCGTGCCCGACACCGGCATCCTCCGAGTGCGGGTCGAGGACGGCCACGTGATGTCCGACCGCTGGGTGCCCGCGCAGATCCCGCTGATCGGCCCGCCGGTCCCGGTCCACGGTCGTGCTCGGGCCGAGGCGGTCGCCCGCTGGCGGTCACTGCGTGCCTGCGCGGGCCTTGCGCCCTGGCCCGCCTCGGCCGCCGACCCGCGAGAGCCGCTCCCGGCGTACTCCTCCTCCGTCCGTGGGATCGGCCCGGCGCTGCGGGACAGGATGCGCTCGACCTACCGGCCCGGGTGCCCCGTGCCGTGGTCTGACCTCCGGTCGCTCCGCCTGTCCTACGTCGGTTTCGACGGCGAGGCGCACAAGGGTGCGATCGTCGTCGCCGCGGAGCACGCGCGCGACGTCGTGGGTGTGTTCGCTCGCATCTATCGCGCCCGCTGGCCGATCCGGCGACTGCGGCCGGCCAGCGACTTCGGAGGGGACGACGAGCGGTCGATGGCGGCCGACAACACCTCGGGGTTCAACTGCCGTCACGTCGCGGGGAGCGACCGCTGGTCAGCGCACGCGTACGGCGCCGCGATCGACATCAACCCGGTCGAGAACCCCGATCTGCACGACGGCACCGTGCGTCCGTCGGCGGGGCGTCCCTTCGCCCGGCTCGTGCGGGCGGGAGCGTCTCTGCCCCCGGGCACCATCCGGGCGGGCGACCTCCTCGTCGAGGCCTTCGCGGAGATCGGCTGGGAGTGGGGTGGAACATGGTCCTCTCCTGACTACCAGCACTTCTCCACGGGCCACGACCAGTAGGCAATCGGTCCACGTGCTCGTCGGCTCGGGGAACCGGAGCCCCCGCTCAGGCATCGTCACGGTGTAGAAGGTCCGCAAGAGTAGGACCTGGATGAGCCCTGGGAGGTGAGCGCGTTGGCCGGCCCCGTCGATCTGGACGAGCTGTACGCCGCGTCCTACCAGCGGCTGGTCGTGCAGCTCTTCGCGTTCTGCGGGGAGATGACGGATGCCGAGGACGCAGTCCAGGAGGCGTTCGTCACCGCGATCCGCCGGCAGCGAGAGCTGGCGAAGGTCCACAACCCGGAGGCGTGGCTGCGCACCGTCGCGATGAACCGAGTGCGCGGCGGTTGGCGTCACGCCGCGGTGGTGCGGAAGTACCACGCCGCCGTTCCCGGCCCGCAGTCACCCGTGGAGGTCGGACCCGAGCACGTCGCGCTGGTCACGGCGCTCGGTGCACTGGACCCGGACCAGCGCAAGGTCGTCGTGCTCCGTCACCTGGCCGGGCTCGGCACCCGTGACATCGCCCTGGAGCTCGGGATCCCCGAGGGCACCGTGAAGTCCAGGCTGGCGAGGGCACGCGCCCGGTTGGCCGTCCTGCTGGGCGAGGGAGAGGGCGAGCGCCATGTCTGACCTCGAGCAGCTGAGGGGACTCACCGAGCAGGTCCGCCCGCCGGCGTTCGCCTCCCTGCAGGAGACCGCCCGACGCCGCGAACGCCGGGCCGCCGTGGCCGCACTCGTCGGCGCCTCCCTGGTGGCGCTCCTGGTCGTCGGCGGCGTCCTGCGGACGCGCTCCGACGACCGGTCGATCGAGCCTGTGAAACCCGACCCGGACCGCACCCAGACGGTCATCGAAGCGGACTACGGCGAGGAGTCCGTGCACCGCTTCGAGGCCCACGAGGTCAGCAACACCGGCGACCACGCCGGGGAGACCGACCTGTCGGTGAGCGCGGACTTCTACGAAGGCTCCAGGCTGGCCTACTGGTGCTCCGGGGACCCGGGCGTCTCCTACGTCGTCCGGGTCACGGGCGGCGACGACGACCCCGATCACCTGGGAGCGTGGAGGGGCGGAGGCGCCTGCGACGGTTCGGCCGCGGGCCACGTCGAGGGCGACACGGGGACCGGGCCTCCGCCGGGGCCCACGGACTCGATGGGCTCCCAGAACATGCGCTTCTCGCCGTTGCCGGCTGACGAGGGCGAGCCCACGACGGTGCGCATCGTGCTGACCGACCGCATCCCGGAAGCCGTCGCCGGCTGCTTCGACCTCCCGGGTGGGCCGATCCCGGCGGAGTGCCAGGACGAGTCCTCGGTCCACGCCCTCGAGAGCGCGGGTGACGTCGGCTTCGGTGCGGTGATCTTCACCCGCCCGGTCGAGTACGTCGCCACGGTCGCCGGGATCCCCGTGCAGGCGCAGGCGTCGACCGGCGGGACCGAGTGGCTCTTCGCGCGTGGGGTGGAGTCGATGCCCGGGACGCAGGAGGTGACGCTCGAGTCGGACAGGCCCGGCTTCGTCTACGTCGTGCAGTCCGACCCCCGAGGTCGCGCCGAGTGTCAGCAGGCGTACGAGAAGGCCAAGGCGCGCGGTGACGAGTTCCTCTTCGAGGGTGACCTGGACAACTGGGGCTGCACGATGAAGGAGGCCGACCTGCGCCTGCTCGTCGACGGGCGGCCCGTGACGCGGGCGCAGCAGTTCCCGGGCTCCGGGGACTTCCGGGGCTGGTTCGACTTCGGTGCTGCCGGCCTCGACGCCGGCCACCACGAGATCCTGGTCGAGCGGGTCACGGGCGCCCCCCGGGTGACCTTCGGCCTGGTCCTGTTCGAAGAGGCGTCGTAGACCGGTCGTTGCACGGCGTGTGGTTTTCGGAACCATCACGTGGGCGCCCGCACCCGGGATCGCGGCGACCTCGTCGGGGGCCGGGTCACCGTGTGCTCGAGAGTCGCCCGGCGAGGGTGGGCACCACGATCGCCGCGGCGACGGTGTGCAGGCCGATCAGGGTGGCCGCCGAGCCGGCGGCGAACCCGAACGTGAGGTCCGGGACGAAGGACAGTGCGGTCAGCGCGACTGCCGTCCGTACGAACGTGGGCCGCGGGCGGCGTGCCGTGCGCCCCATGACGGCGGCGATGCCGACACCGATGAGCGAGAAGATCATGGTCAGCTGGGCGAACCCGGCGATCGGGATGCTCGCGCCCGTGCTGTCGGCGAACGAGATCCCGGCGGCCGACGCGACCACCGCGAGGACGGTCGTGGTCACCGAGGCGACGACGGCCGCGGCGACGCCGTGCTTCCAGAGCGGCAGTCGCCCGGCAGCGGGGGTCGGCGTGCTCGGGGCCGGCTGGGTGGGGATCTGCGTGGTGGTGGACATGTCGGGCTCCGTCTCCTCGGCGGGCCGCACGGTGCGACCCAGTCATCCCCTCCACGAACGAGCGAATCCGGATCCGACAGGTCGCAAGAAAGAAAAGTTCGACGAGAATTCTGTGGCAGGTTGTCGTGTCCAGAGAAAGCCGTTCGTGGTGTGGGTGGAAGGCGGCCATCGGGACCGCCCGGAACTGAGGAGAACTGAGATGACGCACTACCTGCTGGCCGTGCACGGCCCCACCGAGATGGGCGAGTTCGGCAACTACGGCTCCAAGGAGGAGATGGAGGAAGCGTTCGCGGCGACCGGCGCGTTCAACGACAGGCTGCACGCCGAGGGCTACTGGGTCTTCGCGGGCGGGCTCCAGTCGGCCTCGACGGCGACCGTCGTCGACGGCCAGGGTGGGACGCCGGTGCTGACCGACGGCCCCTACCTCGAGACCAAGGAGGTCATCGGGGGCTTCTGGGTCATCGACGCGCCCGACCTCGACGTGGCGCTCAAGCTCGCGGCCGAGGGATCGAAGGCGTGCCGGGGCAAGGTCGAGGTCCGGCCGTTCGAGGGCCTGGCCTGAGCCGGGCGGACGAGCGACGATCGATGCAGAGTGGAACGGCGGCCGTCGAGCAGGTCTTCCGCGAGGAGTACGGCCGCCTGATCGCCTCGCTCGTCCGCCGCTTCGGTGACATCGACATCGCGGAGGAGGCGGCGGGCGAGGCGCTCGTGGCCGCGCTGGAGAAGTGGCCCGAGTCCGGCGTACCGCCCAACCCCGGCGGCTGGCTCACGACCACCGCGGGGAACCGCGCGATCGACCGGCTCCGCCGTGAGAAGCAGCGCGACGCCAAGCACCAGGCGGCCCTCATGACGTACGACGACTCACCCCACGAGCCCACCGGGCCGGTGGCGGACGACCGGCTGCGGCTGATCTTCACCTGCTGCCACCCGGCGCTCGCACCGGAGGCACGGATCGCGCTGACCCTCCGGCTCCTCGGGGGGCTGACCGTGCCCGAGATCGCGCAGGCGTTCCTCGTCCCCGAGACCACGATGGCGCAGCGGATCACCCGGGCGAAGAAGAAGATCGCGGCGGCGAAGGTGCCCTACCGGGTGCCTGGGGCCGCCGACCTCCCCGAGCGTCTCGGCACCGTGCTGGCGGTGCTGTACCTCGTCTTCAACGAGGGCTACCTCGCCACCGGCGACGGCGACCCGGTCCGAGCCGAGCTCACGGGCGAGGCGATCCGGCTGACCCGGATCCTGCGCCGGCTGCTCCCCGAGGAGCCGGAGGTGACCGGCCTGCTCGCGCTGCTGGTGCTCACCGAGGCCCGGCGCGAGGCCCGCGTCCGGAACGGGCAGCTGGTCCCGCTCGACGAGCAGGACCGCGCCGGCTGGGACCGGGCGCTGATCGACGAGGGGCACCGCCTGGTCCGCGAGTGCCTCGCGATCAACCGACCCGGCCGCTACCAGATCCTCGCCGCCATCAACGCCGTGCACACCGACGCCCCCACGGCGCGAGACACCGACTGGTCGCAGGTCGTCGCGCTCTACGACCAGCTGACCCGGCTCGACCCGTCGCCGATCGTCGCACTCAACCGGGCGGTCGCGGTCGCGGAGCTGGACGGCCCGGAGGTCGCCCTCGCCCTGGTCGACCGGCTGCCCCTCGCGGGCTACCACGCGTGGCACGTCACCCGCGCCGACCTGCTCCGCAGGCTCGGCCGGAGCGCCGAGGCGAGGGAGGCGTACGACGCCGCCATCGCCGCCACCCAGAACTCCGCCGAGCGCGCCTACCTGAGCCGGAAGCGCGGCGAGCTGGTCTGACTGCGTGTCCCGGGTGTCCTCATCGCCGTGGATGGTGGTCGGTAGTCTCGAGCCGTGACGAGCGAGCCATCCGGCATGTTCGAGGCGATGTACGCGGGCGCGGAGGCGGGTGGGGCCAAGCCGCCCTGGGACTACGGCGCGCCTCGTCCGCAGCTCGTGGAGTGGGCTGAGGCGCGGAGCCTCGCGGGAGGTGGCCGCGAGGCGCTGGTGGTCGGGTGTGGCTACGGAGCCGACGCCGAGTTCCTTGGATTGCTCGGATTTCGGACCACGGGGTTTGACTTCGCGCCGACGGCGATCGCTGGTGCGCGTCGCAAGTATCCGGCCAGCGAGGTGAACTACCTCGTTGCCGACGTCCTGGACCTTCCTCGTGAGTGGCAGGGGCACTTCGAGCTGGTCGTCGAGAGCCTCACCGTGCAGTCGATGCCGCCCGAGCAGCACTCAGCCGCGGCACGGAACATCGCCGCGTTGGTGGCACCAGAAGGCACGCTGCTGGTCTTGGCGACCGCACGGGAGGAGCACTCCGAGGTGAACGGGCCACCCTGGCCGCTGACCCGTGCCGAGGTCGAGGCGTTCGCGAACGGAGACCTCGTCATGGACCGGCTCGAGCGGATCGAGAACGGCGCCTGGTGGCGAGCCGAGCTGTCACGTCACCGACGCGAAAGCGCCCCAGCGTGATCGCGTCGTGGGTGGGCAAGGCGCCCGGTCATGCCGACCGGAGGTTGCCCAGGATCAGCGCAGCGTCCCCGTTGTCGGGGTCGAGCTCGAGGGCGCGTCGGAGGAGGCTCTCCGCCAGGTCGGGCTGCCCGTCGACCTGATGAGCCCAGCCGGTCATCGTCCAGGCAGCGGAGGAGTTCGGACGCAACGCGGTCCACACACGCAGGAGCGGCCAGACCAGGCTGGTGCGGTGCAGCTCGATCGCTCCCCACACGGCCTTCTCGAACTCGTCGTCGTCGAGGTCGTACTCGGCCGGCTCGGCCGCGGCCAGTCGGTGGAAGGCCGCCGCTGCGGCGTCCGGACCGGAACTGGCCAGCGTCTCCGCGAGGGGGCCGACCACCGGGGGCAGCAGCGCGCGCAGGGCGGCCACCCCATCGCCGAGATCCTCGGGCGTCGCACCGGAGATGGTCGAGGGAGCCGGGATCGGCGAGGGCGATGTCGAGCGCCGCCGCGACGACGGCCGAGGTGGGCACGGTGTTGGAGTTGGCCAGGACGACGACCCCGGTCCGCCGCTCGGGGACCAGCACGAGCCGTGAACCGAACCCGGGGTCCGCACCGCTGTGACTCAGTGCTCGGTGTCCGCGACAGCTGCCCACTGCCCAGCCGAGCCCCATCCCCTCCTCCCATGGGGGGTCGCCCACCGGCACCACCGGCTGCCACATCAGGTCGAGCAGCCCGGGATCGAGTCGCGCCCACAGTCGGTCGGAACCTCCGGCGGTCGATGCTGCCGGCTCGAAGTGGGCGACCATCCACCGACACATCTCGACCAGGTTGGAATGCAGGCTCGAGCTGGGAGCATGCCGCCTGGTGTAGGGATAGACGCCCTCGGGCACCGTCAGCGGCATGCCCACATGGGGTGACGCAGCCAGGTGCGCGGGTACCTCGCTGCGGAGGAACGTGCTGTCCACCATCCCGAGCGGGGTCAGGACCTGCTGCCGGACGGCGTCCTCGAACGTCGTGCCGGTGACCCTGGACAGCAGCAGCCCGAGCAGCTCGAACCCGGCATTGGAGTAGGAGAACGCCGAGCCTGGCTCCGCCTTCAGCCGCCAGCCCGACAGGCTGCGAGCGAACTCGCTGAGCGCGTCATCGCCGAGCTGCGGGTCGTTCCAGCCGAACTCCGAGACGTCGGGGAGACCACTGGAATGGCTCAGAAGACCCCGGGCTGTGACGTCCCCTGCCCGACCGTCGGCCAAGGTGAGCTCGGGCACCAGCTCGCCGATCGGAGCATCCAGGTCGAGCACCGGTTCGCCTGCGTCCCGAGCGGTCGCCAGGGACACGACCGCGGTCGCGACGAAGGGCTTCGACACCGACGCCAGGTGGAACATCGTCTCGGGGGTGACCGGCGCAGCCGTGCCGACGTCTCGAACGCCGAAACCACGCGAGACGACGTCTTCGTCGCGCACCACGGCAACCGCCAGGCCGGCCACCTCGTGAGAGGTGAACAAGGTCTCGACCAGTGGCCACAGGTGTTCCTCCACGCTCGCCCGGAGGCCCACGGGACCAGCATCCACGTCGAAACCCTACGCCGGCCAGGCGTGGCTCTCAGCGCTCCTCGTCTCCGCCAGAGACCCATGGCGGCGATTCACGAGAGCAGGAGGCTGGCGGTCGTCGAGCACGCGGTCACCGACACGCTCGTCGACCTCGGCGCCAAAGGACCGGTTCGTCTACCACCTGGCCAGCTGAGACCGGATCTGGCCGCCCCCGCGCCCGGAGCCACGTCGTCGATCGTCAGGCGCAGTCGACACAGAGGCCGGCCGGTGAGGACCGTCGAGATTCGTGCTGAACGAGGAAACAGGCTGAGCAGGTGAACTCGTCGGTCTGCTTTGGCGTGACCTCGATGGAGAGGACTTCGTGGGAGAGGTCCGCGCCGGGGAGCTCAAACGACTCGGCCAGCTCGGTCTCGTCCTCGTCCACCTTCCCCGAGGTCTTGTCCTGCTCGCCCGAGGTGAGGCGGCGGGCCTCGAGGCTCTCTTCCTTCTGTTCTTCTTCGGTCTTGCGGGATGCGTCGTAGTCGGTAGCCATGTGGAGGTCCTCTCGGGGCGGAGCGCGAATGGTAGCCCGGGAGGACGCTGCGCCTGCAATGCCGGCGACCGCTGAGACGGCGTTGTCCGGGCGCCACGACTGTCCGGCGGTCACCCGACAGGCGGAAAGACGCATCGGGAGGCGCGAGATTGCTCAGAGTTGCTCAGAGCAGGCGTCGGTCGGAGGCCCAGCGGGTCAGCTCGTGCCGCGAGGACAGCTGGAGCTTGCGCAGCACGTTCGACATGTGGGTCTCGACGGTCTTGATCGAGATGAACAGCTCCTTCGCGACCTCCTTGTAGGCGTAGCCGCGCGCGATCAGCCGCATCACCTCGCGCTCCCGCTCGGTGAGCCGGTCGAGGTCCTCGTCGACCGCGGCGACGTCGATCGTGCCCGCGAAGGCGTCGAGGACGAAGCCGGCCAGCCGCGGCGAGAAGACGGCGTCCCCCTCGGCGACCCGCTGGACCGCCTGCACCAGCTCGGGGCCGGTGATGGTCTTGGTGACGTAGCCACGGGCGCCCCCGCGGATCGTGCCGATGACGTCCTCCGCGGCGTCGGACACCGACAGCGCCAGGTAGCGCGCGTCGGGCCAGGGCATCCTCCGCATCACCTCGACGCCACCACCACCCGGCAGGTGCACGTCGAGCAGGACCACGTCGGGGTGGTGCGCGGCGATCGCGGCCACCGCCTCGTCCACGTCGGCGGCCTCGGCGCGGATGTCCACGACACCGGCGACCGGTGGCCTCGAGCTCGGCGCGGACGCCGCGGCGGAACATCGCGTGGTCGTCCACGATCACCAGGCTCACGGGCACGTGCTCAGTCATCCGGGTCCTCCTGTCGTGCCCCGCGGGGCTGGCGGGGCAGGTGCAGGCGCACCTCGGTCCCCTCGCCGGTCGTCGATCTGACCTCGGCGGATCCGCCGTGGCGGTCCATCCGGTCGATGATGCTCATCCGTACGCCGTGCCGGTCGGCGGGCGTGTCCGCCGGGTCGAACCCGCGGCCCCGGTCGCGCACGAACACGTCGACCGCCCCGGGCGACACCTCGGCGTACACGTCGATCCGGCCGGTGCCGGCGTGCTTGGCGGCATTGGTCACCGCCTCACGGGTGGCCGACACGATGGCCCGCAGGGACTCGTCGAAGCCGCAGTCCCCCACCGTCACCACGTCCACCGAGACGCCGTGGGCATCCTCGATCGCAGCCGCGACACCCCGCAGGGCGCTCGCGACCGTGCTCTCGTCGGTGGACTCCCCGGCGTAGAGCCACGAGCGCAGGTCCCGTTCCTGGGCCCGGGCCAGGCGGGCCACGGTCGGTCCGTCGTGGGAGTTCTTCTGGATCAGGGCCAGGGTCTGCAGCACCGAGTCGTGCAGGTGCGCCGCGACGTCGGCCCGCTCCTGGGTGCGCACCCGCTCCGCGCGCTCCGCGGTCAGGTCGGAGGCGAGCCGGTAGACCCACGGCCCCACCACGATCGCGATGCCGACGACCCCGAGCAGGGCCGCCATCGCCACGTCGCGGGCAACGGCGAGCGACTCCCCCCGGAACGCGAACAGCGCCAGCGACGTGACCACGAGGCCGACCCCGGCCGCGAGCCGAGCGTACGCCGCCCAGCCACCGCTGCCGAGGACCACCCGCACCGGGTCGATCCGGCCGGTGGTGTCCAGCCAGCGCTCGCGCTGGGCGTCGTCGGCCTGTCGCCAGAGCAGCGCGATCCCGACCATGCCGAGGAAGAGCGGCCAGAACACCGCACCGCGGCCGAAGACCGCCTCGAGGATGAGGATCCCGCCGAGTCCCAGCGCCGCCAAGCGCGATCGCCGGACCCACGTCACCGAGCCGCCGGATCCGACCGGGCCGCAGCCCGCCGCGGGAGGCGCTCTCCAGGCCCGGCGCGCCGGTCTCGAACCGGGAGTCCGACGGGAGCACCAGCCACAGCCCGGCGTAGAACGCGATCCCCAGACCGCCGAGGAGGGCGGTGAGCACGAAGGCCGCGCGCACCCACAGCACCGGCACCGCCAGGTGGCGTGCCAGGCCCGCGGCCACGCCGCCGATGATCGGCGCCTGCGAGTCGCGGGTCGCCCGGCGGACGTAGGCAGGGCCGGTGGTGGATGTGCTGGTCATGTCGGCTCAATCGTCACACAGCGCAGGGGCCCGAACCATGAGGACGAACCCCGACGCGACCCTGACTCCCGCTCCGGGGGCGTGCCGCAGGATCAGGGTCGTCCCCGATGGCGCGCGACCCCCGCGGGCAGCAGGCTTGAGCCATGACCACGACACCTCCCGAAGCCCCCTCCGGCGCGAGCAGCCCGCAGGACCAGGGCCCCCGGGTCACCCGCGACGAGGTTCGCGACCTCGGCCGGCTGCGCCGCAGCGTCACGGACCGCAAGGTCGCCGGCGTGGCCGGGGGCCTGGCCCGGCACCTCGACATCGACCCCGTGATCCTGCGCGTCGCGTTCGTCGTGCTGGTCTTCTTCGGGGGCGCCGGCCTCATCCTGTACGGCGCCTGCTGGCTGCTGGTGCCCGAGGAGGGCAGTGACTCCGCGCCCCTGCACCTCGACGACCGGAGCCGTGCCGTCGCGCTGGTCCTCGTCGGAGTCGTGGCCGCGCTCGTCCTGCTCGGCGACACGTGGGGCGCCTCCTGGTTCCCCTGGCCGCTGGCGGTGATCGCGGTGGTGGTGGTCCTCTTCCTCACCCGCAAGGACCGGGGACGCACGACCACGCCCCCGGCGTACGGACCGCCGACCTCGGAGGCCGCGGCCGCGGCCTCCGCCCCGGACACCACCCCCTACTCACCTGCGCCCTACGCACCGCCCACCTACGCACCGCCGGCCTACCCGGCGTCGGGCTGGGTCCCGCCTGCGTCGACGCGGCCGCGCTCGCCGCGCAGGCGGGGACCGATCCTGTTCTGGTTCACGCTCGCGCTGATCGCGCTCGCGGAGGGCGTGCTGGGTACCGTCGACCTCGCCGGTGCGTCGGTGGCACCCTCGGCCTACCCGGCGCTGGCGGTCGGGATCACCGGGCTGATGCTGCTGGTCGGGTCGTTCTGGGGACGCGCCGGCGGCCTGATCCTGGTCGGCCTGCTGTCGACCGCGGCGCTCGCCGGCACCACGGCGGCCGACCACTGGGACGGCACCACGATCAACGCCCGGCCGCGCTCGGCCGCGGACGTGCGCGACAGCTACCGGGTCTCGACCGGGGAGCTGGTCGTCGACCTCACCGACGTCCGCGACCTCTCGGGACTCGACGGCCGCACGCTCCGGGTGAGCGGGGACGTCGGCAGGCTCGAGGTCGTGATCCCGGACGGCCTGGACGCCGACGTCCACGCGGACGTCGACGGGCCCGGCAACATCAACCTGTTCGGGAACGAGACCGGCGGCATCGACCTGGTCATGGACCGGGCGCACGACGGCGGCTCCCGGGCCCCCGAGCTCACCATCGACGCCGACCTGAGCGTCGGCCAGATCGAGGTGCACCAGCGATGAAGGAGACGAGCATGAGCGACACCGAGCGGCCCACCGGCCGCCACCCGCTCAACATCGGGCAGTTCGTGATGGGGCTGGCGTTCGTCGGTCTCGTCGGGGTCTGGGCCCTCATCCAGGGCGGCGTGGTCGACGACCACGACATCCGCTGGCTGCTGCCCGTCCCCTGGGTCCTCGCCGGCGTCGCCGGGCTGCTGGCCACCACGCTGACCAGCCGGGACCGGTGGGGCACTCGCTCGACCGGCTGGGTGGGCCAGGCGGAGACCACCGACGCGGCGACCGGCCGCGCCGTCTCGGACGACACCGCCGACGACACCACGGAGGAGATCCGATGAGCACCCCGCAGACCATCGCCTACGTCGTCGGCTGGGTGCTGATCCCCGAGGAGTGACCTGCGGCCCGCGCCCAGGCGTCCCTGGCACCGACCACCTCGTCGGGGTGGTCGGTGATCAGTCCGTCCACCCCCAGGTCGAGCAGCTGCCCGGCCTCGCCGGCGAGGTCGCCGCGGTGCCGGCGCCGCTCCCCCACCCGGAACTGCTTGGCCAGGAACCGGTTCTCGGCGCGCAGGGTCCAGGCATGGACCGTCAGCCACTCCCGGTGGGCGGCGCGGACGAGGCGCGGGCCGAGCGCGCGGCGCAGCAGCAGGTCCTTCCGCGCGCCGACGCCGTCGGCGTACGTCGCGATCACGGCCAGGTTGCCCCGGGTGACCTGGTCCCGGCGGTTGACCAGCTGGATCAGGGGCACCCGCACGGTGCGGGCCAGCCGGCGGAGCACGTCGCGCTCGAAGGCCATCGCACTGACCCGCGAACGCTCGTGGTCCAGGCCGAGCCGGCGCATCGAGTCGTGCAGCAGCTCGTCCAGCGGCAGGCCCGCGGCCTGGAAGTACGCCCCGTGCTTGATCTCCGCGAGCACGCCCACCGTGCGCCCTCGCTGCGCGGCCTCGGCACGGACGAGCCGGACGACCTCCTCGAAGGTCGCGACGCGGTGCCGCCCGTCGTGGGCGGCGCTGTCCGGGCGGGCCCGCGGCATCCGCTCCCGGGTGGTGAGGGACTTCAGCTCCGCGAGGTCGAGGTCCTCGACGAACCAGCCCGTGACCGGCCTGCCGCCGACCAGCTTCGTCGTGCGGCGTCCGGCGAGTTCCCCGCGCGTCGCGACGTCCGTCGTGTGGCTGAGCTCGACGTCGTGACGCACCACGAGCACGCCGTCGCGGGTGGCGACCAGGTCGAGCTCGACGTCGTCGGCGCCCATCTCGACCGCGAGCCGGAAGGCCTCGAGCGTGTGCTCCGGACGGTAGCCGCTCGCACCGCGGTGGGCGGCCACGGCGGGCGTGACGACGAGGGAGGACGGGCGGGCGGCGAGGGGCGCGGGCGGCAGGACCGTGGGGCTCACGTTCCCAGCAGAGGGGACGGAGGTGGACCCGCGGCGGGCACCGCGTGAACCCCGGGTGACAGTCGTTGGACGGCCCCGTCAGGATGGGGCGATGACGTTGCCCCACCTCGGCTCCCTCGGCTCCCTGCCGGCCACCGAGCACCCCGGCCTGCTGGGGGCCCCGGTCGCCGCCGCCCTGGGTGACTGGACGCACGCGCCCCAGGTCGGGGTGGTCGAGATCGACCCCGAGCTGGCCGACACCGCGGCCATGACCGAGGCCTACGCGGTGCCGCTGGCCGCCAGCGCGAACTGCGTCGTGGTCGCCGGTCGGCGGGGTGGTGAGGAACGGGTCGCGGCCTGCGTGGTCCGCGCGGACACCCGCGCCGACGTCAACAACCTGGTCAAGCGGGCCCTCGACGTGCGCAAGGCGTCGTTCCTCGCCATGGACCGGGCGGTCGAGGAGTCGGGGATGGAGCACGGCGGGATCACCCCGCTGGGGCTCCCCGCACACTGGCGGCTGCTGCTCGACGCCCGCGTCGTCGACATCGACGTGGCGGTCGTCGGCTCCGGCGTACGCCGCTCCAAGCTGCTGCTCCCCGGCCGACTGCTGGCGGAGCTCCCGGGTGCCGAGGTCGTCGACGGCCTGGGCGTTCCGAACGGCGTCTGACGGCGGCTCGCCGCTGCCATACTGACGCGCGTGACGTCAGATGCGAGCGGCCCGGGGGCGGTGTCCGGGCGCCACGAGACCCCTGAGGAGCGCCTCGACCGCCTGTGGGACGACCTGCTGCAGGAGCTGCGGGTCATGCAGACGAGCGCGCAGCTCACGGCCGGCTTCCTGCTGACGCTGCCCTTCCAGACCGGTTTCGCCGACCTCACGAGGTTCCAGGAGGGGCTCTACCTCGGCCTGGTGGTGCTGGCGGCGCTCATCATCGCGCTGGTGATGACGCCGGTGGCGGTGCACCGGCGGCTCTCCGGCGAGCACGTCAAGGAGAAGGTGGTGAAGGTCGGGCACCGGATCGTGCGCACGGTGATCGGTGCGCTGTCGCTGCTCGTCCTCGGGATCGTCACACTGATCTTCGACGTCGTGGTCGACCAGTCCATCGCGCTGGTGGTGGCCGGCTGCCTGGGCCTCGTGCTCGTCGGGCTCGTGGTGCTTCTGCCGGCCCGGCTCACCCGCGACTAGCGCCGTGCGCAGCCTCGTGGTCGCCGCGCTCGCCGCCCTGGTGTGCTGCACCGCGTGCACGGGAGGGGCCGGGTCGGAGCCGGGGCGGGCCGCCACGCCCGCGCCGTCGGTCTCCACGCTCACGCCGATCGCGCCGCCGCCGAAGGCCCCGCCCACGGGTCGGCTCCTCGCCGACATCCGCCAGTCCTCGCGCGATGCCGCGCTGGGCCGGATGGAGGTGTGGATCGGCAACGACACCCGCCACGACGTGACGCCGACCCGGATCCGCTACACCGATCCACGGTTCCGGCGACCGGTGCCCGGCGAGCGGCTGCGGCTCGACCCGTCGCGGTCCGAGCGCGGCTACCCGCTCGCCCTGCCGTCCCAGCCCGCCTGCGGCCACCCGCGCGGCAGCGGGCGGCTGCAGGTGACGTACGCCGGCCACACCGTCACCCTGCCGGTCACCGACGACAACGACGTGGTGGCGCGGTACGTCGCCTCCCGCTGCCTCGAGCTCGCCGTCGACCGGGTGGCGGCCCTCCGGTTCGCCGACCGGGTGCCCGTGGACCGGCCGGGTGAGGGCAGCACCGGCACGCTGACGCTGGTCGCGCGACCCACCGGAGTGCCCGGGCACGTGCTGCGCATCGACACCGTCGGGGGAACGCCGCTGCTGGGCGCGGCCGACGCCCCCTGGCGCCCCCGTGCGCGGGTGCGCGGCGACGGCCCGGTCCGCCGGATCGAGCTGCCGGTCCGGCCGGCCCGCTGCGACGACCACGTGTTCATGGAGTCCGCCGGCGCCACGGCGTTCCTGGTCTCGCTGCACCTCGACGGCCGACCGGGCAGGCTGGTGGTGCGGATGAGCCCGGCCGGCGCCTCAGCCGCGATCGCGTTCGCGCGCGGCTCCTGCGGCCTCTGACTCGAGGGCGGGCGCGGTGGACGGGCCCATGGGGGCCGCTCGGGACGGCCAGTCAGCGCTCGTCGCGTCCCACCGCACGCGCCGGTCCATTCGCCCACCAAGACGCACGTTCTGGGTTGAACCACGTACGCGATGTGGCTGGCGTCCATCGTCGGGATGATCACGGTGAACGCGCGTCCGGGCCAACCCGGTTCCATCAAGGCGCTTCTGCGGGGGCTCGTTCGACCATGGGACGAATTCGATCTTGCCGGCCCAGCCCGGCGTGCCCCGAGTGGGCCTCGGCTGCTGATTCCGTTGACTACTGCGAGGTGTTGCGGCGCCGAGGTCTCGTCTGCGTCGGTGGGCGTGGGCGTCAACGCCCATGGACTGAACCTGCGTAGCACGCAGCCGGACCGGGGGTGCGCCGTCAGTCTGTCGGGCAACTCGCCGGCGGAGGCGCCAAGTTGAGCGCCGCCGCCACTTCGACCAGTTGCGCGATCACGCCGCGCCCGTGCACCGATCTCACGTCGACAGCCTTGTCGACAGCTGATGGGGAGCGTGCCGGTGGACCTGAACGTGCTACCTCGCGCGGACCCGGTTGTTGCGTGGGTTGTGCTCTAGCTCGACCAGCCCGAGTTCCTCCAGGAGGGGCGGGAGGTACATCCCGAATCGGCCACGGTAGCCCTTCCGGAGCCCGTACCAGCCGCCCACCGGGTTTGACTCGTCACGGCCCCACGCCTCGACCGTTCCGTCCTTCGCCGGCTTCTGCTCATCCGCCGCGCCGAGCTCGAGCCAGTCGCCATGGTCGACCAACATCGCGTGGAGGTCCTCCACGGCGCTCAGGTGGTACCTCAGCGTGGTCTTGCCGACCGTGCACACCAGCGCTGGGGGGTCGGCCTCTGGGTCCCGGTGCATCGTGTACTCCGACGTGCCCGGGGCGGTCCTGAGGACCCACGGGTCCTGCGAAGTTCCTGTGGCCATTGCTCACCCTTCCTGCTCGGCTGCTGCTTTCAAGTGCGGGAGGAGGCCGGCCCACCCGCCTCGGTTGGCGTCGCGCCACGACGGACCTTCCTGGCCCAGCCGTTCCCACCCGGTGTGCTCGATCCGGATCCGGCTTCCGCCGTACTCGGTGTCAGAGAAGAGCACTAGCACGTCGGTGGCCGCTTCGCGGGTGCGGCGGATGTGCCAGAGGTAGCCAAGCCTGAATGGCGGGTCCCACGCCGTCACCTCGCCCCAGTCGATCTCCTGGCCGTCGCTGGTCCGCTCGTAGATCCGGCCACCGAGCCGCGGCTCGAGGTGCACCGTCGCGTTGGGGTCGCCTGACGTCATGTGCCCGGCCGGCCACCAGAGCCCGAACCGCTCGGTCCAGGTCGCGAATGCGTGCGCCGCTGAGCACCTCAACTCCAGCTGAACCAGAAGGGGCTCAATCATCGCTGGTCCCACCGCCCGGATTCGCTTGTGTTCTCCGCGACCAGAGCGAACCGCGCAATCGCTTCGCCCCAGACTCCCTTCAGGTAGACCCGGATCGCCTCCAGCCCGTCTTCCCGGACGTGGTACACGCGCCGGGTCCCTTCGGGCACCTCTTTGACGAACCCAGCTTCCTTCAGTAGCCGCAGGTGTCGGGAGACCGCCGGCCGGCTCACCGGCAGCTGGTCCGCCAGCACCGCCACCGACTGCGGATCAGCGCTCAGCAACTGCAGGATGCGCCGCCTTGTCGGGTCCCCCAGGGCGTCGAACGGATCCGTTGCCGGGGTCACGACTCAGCCCCGCTCGCAGTGGGTCTTGATGCCGTCAGCAAACTTCTCCAACGACGGCTGCAGGTCCGGCATCCGCTTGCTCATCGCACCCACCAGCGGACCCGTGAACTGCTCGCGCACCTCGAGCTTCGAACCGCCGTCGGACGCCGCCACCTCGAAGGTGCGAACCCCCTTGAACAGACCCATCGGCATGCCTCCGGTCCACCTCATCACACGTCTCTCGTCATCGAGCGCAACCCGCACCGGAAACGCCCGTCCGGGGCTGACTTCACTGAAGACCTTGAGCTTGACGCCGTCGACGGCCGCGCCGCCCTCGACCTTTGCCACCCCCGTGTCCCAGTCGGGCCAACGCCCAACCTCGAGCAGCGCCGACCACACACGCTCCGGTGCTGCCTCCACGCGACGGCTGACTCGGTACTCCACGACGCCTCCTCAGTAACTGAAAGGTTACCGTAACGGCCGAGTTACCGAAAGGAGCATCTCCGCACTCGGCGGGACTCCCTCAGGATGTCGATCCAGCGCGCATACTCGGAGAGTGCACGTGGACGTCGAGGTCGAAGCAGTCATCCCATTCCCGCGCGAGGAAGTCGCCGCCTACGCAGGGGACCCTACGAACGCCCCCGAGTGGTACGCGAATATTCATGCGATCAGCTGGCGAACGCCACCCCCGACGGCGCTCGGGTCGAGAATGGACTTCGAAGCGAGGTTTCTCGGCCGCCGTCTCGCTTACACCTACGAGGTCGTTGATCTCGAGCCGGGGCGGCGACTGGTGATGCGCACTGCGGATGGGCCGTTTCCCATGGAGACCACCTACACCTGGGAGCAGGTCGCCGGCGGGACCTTGATGAAGCTGCGCAACCGCGGTGCACCGAGCGGATTCGCAAGGCTTGCTGCGCCCGTGATGGCCAAGGCCATGAAAAGCGCAATGGTCAAGGACCTGAACCTACTCGCCCAGAGACTGGCGAACCGCTGACGCTCACCCCGCGTGGCAGGTCATACGGCCGCCTGTCGCCGGGGTTCCGCTGTCACTATGCCGATGGGTGGGCACCCGTCGTTGATGGCTCGTAGGCTGGTGGGTCTCTAGGAGGCAACGATGTCTTGGGGCACGCCGTCCTCGCGCGCGGCGATCCGCGCGCGGTTCTCCTCGCGGCGGTCGACGAACCTCGTCGCCTGGCCGTCGAGTGCCTCGAGGAAGGTGATGAGCTCCTCGCGGGCACGTTCGCCCTCCGGGCCGAGGTCCGTGCGGTCGAAGACGCTCCAGTGCCGCAGCACCGGCATGATCACGTCGTCGTGATGGAGCCGCAGGTCGTAGATGCCGGCCTTGGCGATGAGGATCGAGGCGCGCCGGAAGCCCGCCATGGTCGCGCCCGGCATCTGGAACCCGATCACCTCGTCGGCGATCGCGCGCATGGTCGCGTCGGGCGCGATCTCGAGCGCCGCCGCCACGATGTTGCGGTAGAACACCATGTGCAGGTTCTCGTCCTTGGAGATCCGGGCGAGCATCTGGTCTGCGATCGGGTCTCCGGTGACCTTGCCGGTGTTGCGGTGCGACACCCGCGTCGCGAGCTCCTGGAACGACACGTACGCCACCGCCTGGAGCGCCGTCTTGTCCCCGGAGTCGTAGCCCGAGGTCATGTAGTCCATCCGGGCCCGCTCGAGCTCGACCGGGTCGACGCCCCTGGTCACGACGAGGTAGTCGCGCATCGCGATCCCGTGCCGGTTCTCCTCCGCAGTCCAGCGGCCCACCCACGTGCCCCAGGCCCCGTCACGGCCGAAGGTCGTCGCGATCTCGCGGTGGTACGACGGCAGGTTGTCCTCGGTGAGCAGGTTGGTGAACATCGCGGCCTTGGCCGTCTCGGAGAGCTGTGACTGCTCCGGGTTCCAGTCCTCGCCTCCCAGGAAGGCGAAGTCGCGACCTTGGCTCCAGGGCACGTAGTCGTGGGGATGCCACTCCTGCGCCATCGACAGGTGCCGGTCGAGGTTCTGCGCCACGACGGGCTCGAGGTCCCTGAGCAGATTTGTCGGCATGGTGGTCACAGCAGCTCCCTTGGTCGCACCGCCCTCGTGCCGAGGCTACGGCACGCGGGACGAGCAGCCGAGGATCGTCGACGGCCGAAGACGCCCGCGTCATCACCAACGCACCCGTTCCGGGGATATGCCGTCAGAGGTGCGTCTATCCGCCGCGAGCGCACGCACGTCGTGGCACGGCCGGACTTGCTACGACTGCGCCAGCGCCCTCGATCTAGGGAACGCCGAACGGGGTTGGATGCGGGTTCTGGTGACCGACTCGACCAACACCGCAACCTCATGATCGCGGCTCGCGATACGGGGCGAGGCCCGAACGATTCCCACACCCGTTCTCCCGGGCCTTGGACCGCGCATTGCTCTACATCTGTCTGCAGCTCGGCCTGAGCGGCCCCCAAGTCCGGCTGGACCCGATGGGTGCCCTCATCCTCCCCAGGCACTTCGGAGGCGGCGAAGGTGGAGTTCCATCCACGGAACACGAAGCTCCCGCCGAGCTGGCACAGCTTCGCGCCTTGCTGGCGTCCTTGATTGCCGACGCGTGCACCTCGCCGTCGCAGGAGGCGACCGCCATCCCGAACTGGTGCGGATCCACCGACGCCAGGCTGGGGATGTACTCGGCGAGCCGGCCGCTGCCCACCTCGGGTGCGGCAGCCTCCTGCGCGCGCAGCAGGGCGTCAGGGATCTGCACGCCAGCATCCTCGCGCAGCCGGGCGCCGTCTCGTCAGGCCGGGCTTCGGCGGCTCCTCCCGTGTGGGTCACAGACCGCTGCGGCTGGGCACCCGGGTGTCGTCCGGTTCGGCGTTCGCCAGGTCCTCCGGCCGGGTCTCCGGCTTCGCTCCGGGGATCGCGAAGAGGAACAGCACAGCCAGGCCGAACAGGGTGCCGGCGGACACCAGGAGCGCGACGTCCATGCCGTCCACGAAGGCGTGCCGCGCCCCGTCGCTCAGGCTCGTCCCCCGCGCGCCGAGGCGCTCGGCGACGCCGAGGGCGGCCGCCAGGGACTCCCGGGCGGTGTCGACGAGCCCGCTGGGTGCGTCGGCAGGAGCCGCCTCCGACACCCCGGTGCGGTACCGCTGGTTGAGCAGGCTGCCCAGAATCGCGATGCCCAACGTGCCACCCACCTCGCGGGCCGCGTCGTTCACCGCCGATGCGACACCCTGCTTGTGGCCAGGAACCGCGGAGACGATGTCCGTCGTCGCGGGGGCGGTCGCGAGCGCCATGCCTGCCCCCAGGGGGACGATTCCGGCCAGCAGCAGCCAGTACGACGAGTCCACGCCGAGCTGGGTCAGGACGCACATGCCGACACCCATGAACCCGAGACCCGCCACCGCCAGGCGACGACGACTCACGCGGGCGGCCAGGTGCGAAACGCGCCGGGACAGGCCGCCCAGCACCATGGCCATGGGGACCAGGGCCAGACCGGCCTGGAGGGCGGAGTAGCCCAGCACGAGCTGGACGTACTGGATCACCAGGAAGATGAACCCGAAGAACGCAAAGAACTGAAGGGCGATCGAGAGGACACCCGTGGTGAAGCCCCGGCGCGCGAAGAGGCGCGGGTCGAGGATCGGGTCGGTGACCTTCAGGCCCCACCACACCCAGGCTGCCAGGCCGGCCACACCCACGGCGAAGGCTCCCGCCGTCACCGGATCAGCCCAGCCACGCTCGGGTCCCTCGATGGCACCGAAGACCACTCCGGCCAGGGTGACGACGGAGAGCAGCCCACCCACGTAGTCCACTCGAGGACTGTTCTGCTCGCGCGAGTTCGGGAGCAGGCGAACGGCGAGAACGGCCACGACGAGGCCCACCACCGCGCTGAACCAGAACACCGACTGCCACTCCCAGATCTCGAGCAGGGTGCCCGAGGTCAACAGGCCGAGGACCGCCCCAGCACCGGCCACCCCGATCCAGGCCCCGACCGCCTTGCCCCGCTGTTCTTGGGGGAAGGACGTCGTGATGATCGACAACGTGGTCGGCATGACCAGTGCGGCGCCGACGCCCATCAGGCCCCGCAGCCCGATCAATGCCTGCGGTGAGCTGGAGAGTGCGGCGAGTCCGGATCCGGTGGAGAACGCGAGGAGGCCGGCGACGAGCACGGGTTTGCGTCCATAGCGATCTCCCAACGCACCGGCGGGCAGCAGCAGCCCGGCGAACACGAGGGCGTAGGCATCCACGACCCACTGCAGCTGGCTCATGGAGGCGCCCGTCGACGCCGTGAGGCTCGGCAGCGCGACGTTCAGGGCCGGCACCGCCGCCACCACGAGCGCGAGCGCCAGCAGCACGATGGGCAGGATCGGTGACCTCGCGGTCTCTTTGGAGGACATGGTCATTCCCTTGATGGACGGAAAAGTCAACGCGTGTTGACTTCGGTGACCCCAACGTACGACGGCCCCTGCCATAAGTCAACGAGTGTTGACTTATGGACACCGCGGTGAGACATTGCTCCGACCGCACCCATGGCGGGCAATCGGCATTCGAGGGAGACACACATGACGGCCGAGGCCGGGACGACCGGCGTGACCAAGGCGCAGCGCACCCGGGCCGCCATCCTCGCCGCCGCGCGCGAGCAGTTCGGGCTGCATGGCTACGACCGCACGAGCATCCGTGCCATCGCCTCCCAGGCGCAGATCGACCCCGCCATGGTCATGCGGTACTTCGCCAGCAAGGAAGGCCTGTTCGCCGCGGCGGTCGACGTGGACCTGATGCTGCCCGACCTGAAGGGCGCCCCGCCCGAGGAGCTGGGCATGCGGCTCACCCAACACTTCCTCGAGCGCTGGGAAGGCAGCCTGAGCGACGACGTCTTGGTAATCCTGCTGCGCTCAGCCGTGACGGACCCTCGGGTCGCCGAGCGGCTCCAGTCGGTATTCGTCGAGCAGGTCGCGGCCGCGCTGCGACCTCTGGGACCACCGGGCGATGGAGACCGTCGGGCAGCCCTCGTGGCCAGCCAACTGCTGGGGATCGCCCTCACCCGCTACCTGTTGCGGCTTCCGGCGATCGCGGAGCGACCACGTGACGACGTGCTGGCGGACGTCGCACCGTCCGTCCAGCGGTACCTCTTCGGCGACCTCCCCTGAGGGACCGTCGGTCCAGGCAGCGGGGTCGCTCCGCCGGGCACCTGGAACGAGTCAGGCCAGACACCGGCCCAGCGGGAAGCGCTGGGTCGGATGCGTCATACCGCCGCGAGCCGGCGGGTCGCGCTTCCCGGGATTGTCCCGTCAGCCACGGCGACGGACCCGCCGCCAGCCACGACCGGTGTGGCGTAGGGCATGTGGCGGAGCCAACCACGTGTTTCGCGAGACGGTAGGTGAGGGCGCGGCCAGCCGGGGGTATATGGCTTCCGTGACCACGCAATGGCTGCCCACCGTGTCCGTGCCCAACCGGATCCGCCCCCAACTGGTACTCGGCGGGCTCGGGGCCGCCTACCTGGTCGCGCTCGTCGCCGTCTACGCGCTGACCGTGCGCACCGTTCCCGGCCGGCTGGTCAGCGACGCGGGGCTGCGCGGCGCGCTGACCACCCGGTCGGCCGTCTCCGAGAGTGTGCACATCGTCCTCGACGTGGTGTCGGTGGCATCGCTCGCGGTGGCGACGGTGGTCGTCGTGATGATCGCGCTGCTCCGGCTGGCCGGTCGCGCCGCCGTCGTCTCGATCGGTCTGCTAGGCGTAGCCAACGTGAGCACCTGGCTGCTCAAGAACTACCTGTTCTCGCGGCCCGACCTCGGCCTGCGCGAGGCCGCCCCGGAGACGCTGAACAGCCTGCCGTCCGGGCATGCCACCGCCGCGTTCAGCGCGGCCGCGGCGCTCGTCCTTGTGGCTCCGGTCGCGCTGCGCCGGGTCGCCGCCGTCATCGGGGCGGCCGCCGGCGCGCTCGTCGCGGTCGCGACCATGTCGGCCGGGTGGCACCGCGCTGGCGACGCGCTCGCGGCGTTCTGCGTGGTCGGCTTCTGGTCCGTGGTCGCGGCCTGGGTGGTGTTGCGCGGCAGTGACCGTACGGTGGCTGACGAGGACCGCTGGCGGCCGCCGGGTCGCACCGCGAGGACCGCCCTGGTCGGCGTCGGCACCGGTATCGCGGTGTCGGTGCTGCTCGCGCTGCTCGCGCACGCCTCGACGAGCGCACCGGTGACCTTGACGGCACTGCTCGCTGGGGTGCTGCTCGTCGTGGGCGGCGCATTCGCCGCGATGCTCGGGATCCTGCGGGCCGTGGACCTCGCAGGGACCGGACGCTAGCCCGTAGCCCGGCGTGGCCATCGGGGACTGATGAGGGGCGACCGACGGCAGTTGGACGTGGCTGACTGAGCCTTGCTGCGATGGACAAGCCAGACCTTGGGAACCGCTACGGCAGCCCGAACGTCGCGATGAAGATCCTGTGGTCGCTGGTCGCGCTGGCAGTGATGGTCCTCGGAGCGGTCTGGGCTTTCGCAGGCTCGGGCACCCCCGGTCGTTCGGTCCGATCGTTGCAGGTCTGGGCGTCGCGTTGGGCTACGTCGTACTGATTCAGAAGCGGCACTGATTCATCTTGGGTTCCGTGGGGGGGCGCCAAGCGTCGGTAACCCGTTGCGAGAATCGGGCGCAGGGTTCGCCTGACCTGACCACGTTGAAGTCCGTCGTCGAGGCGCGCTGATCTCCATCCAACGTCCTCTCGCGGTCCGGCTCAGCGCACGGGTCCAGTTTGAGGCGCATCGCCGCGTGTTCCTGTCTCGAGGCGCCGTCTCGATTCGACCCCCGCTGGACGATCTCGGTCGGCAGCGCCGGGACTAGGGTCGAGCACGTGCACGAACACAAGCGATTCGACGACGCGGCAGCGACGTGGGACGACGACCCCGGCCACGAGAAGCGGCAGGTGGCGGTGGCCCAGGCCATCAAGGAGACCGTGAACCTCAGCCCTCGGACGAGGGCTGTGGACGTCGGCGGTGGCACCGGCCGGCTGAGCATCTTGCTCGCCGAGCTGGTCGGCTCCGTTGTGGTGACCGACCCGTCCGCCGGAATGGTGCAGGTCGCACAGGAGCGGATCGAGGCGGCCGGGCTCAGTGACCGACTGCGCGCTGTCCAGGCGGACCTGACGACAGACCGGGTCGAGGGGGCGTACGACGTGGTGTGGAGCTCCATGGCCTTGCACCACGTCCAGGACCTGGATGGACTGTTGCGGTCCGTGGCCGGCCTCCTGGTCGACGGTGGCCGACTGTCCATCGCGGACCTTGACGAGGATCCCGACGGCGCCTTCCACGCCGACAAGATCGACTTCGACGGACATCACGGATTCGACAGGCACCGCCTTGCCGAACAGTTGGCCCGCGCCGGATTCGCCGACGTCAGCTTCGTCGACGCCACGACCATCCTCAAGGGCGACCGCGAGTTCGGTGTTTTTCTGTGCACCGCGACCAAGGTGCACGAGCCCAGCGGAGACAACTGAGTGGGACAAGACGTTCCGTGCGCGGGCAGCCCCCGATCCCGCGCCGCAGCGCGGGTGCCGCGTCGCAGCGGACCACCGTCAGGCGGCGTAGTCGAGCTCGAGGCCGACCTGTGAGTGCCAGATCTCGACAACGACAGGCGACCTGCCCAGCTCCTGGGGATGTGAGCTCTCGGGGGCGCGGGAGACTCGGCGGGTGCCGGTGTGGTCGACGAGGTAGTACGCGCCGTGGGGGTCGCGCCACACGTAGATGCCGGGGTACGGCTGCCGGACCTGCCACCGGCCGTGGGTCTTGATCCGGTGGTGGGTCGTCGTCATCGGGCCGTAGTTGCCCACCCCTGAAACACCGCCCTGGGCGTGAGGCACGGTGTGGTCCACCTGCTTGGTCCGGGTGGTGCAGGAGGCGTAGGGGAAGGTGTCGGCCGGCGTCATCAGATGCACGGCCTGCCTATGTCGGTCCGGGATCTCGTAGGCGTCCACGGGCGCCTGCCCGGCGAGGTCGAGAACGGGCCGGACCATGACCCGGGCACGCGGCCCGAGCACGCGGCGGAGCCAGTCCTCGGTCACCGGGCCGTGGCCCTCCAGCCGGGCGATGCCCTCACCGTCGCGGTGCCCGTAGGTGTGCACGAACAGCTGGACGACGGGGAGCAGATCGGCCAGGTCCGCGTCCGGCTCCGCTCCGGGATTGGCCATCAGCAGCACGGCGTGCACCCGCCGGTCGTCCTCGGTCTGGAGATGCGCCGCGTCCGGCACGGCGTCGGCAAGGTCCTTGGCGATCGCGGTGACCACGGCGTCGATCCGCTCGATGGTCGCGACGTCGGCACGGATCATGAACGACGCCATCCCGTGCGCCTCGCCGCGCAGCTTCTTCGCGAAGCGCGCCTTCGCGGCGCCCTCCTCCTTCTCCCGGGCGAGGTCGGGGGCGGCCTGGGCGACCTTGGCCTCGACCAGGGCCTCGAACCGTGACCACGGGATCCGGCCATCGGCGGACTCGGCGACCGCCGCGTCCACGTACGCCGCCTGCGCGACGCCCAGGTCGCGTGTCTTCGCGGTCACGTGGCGGGCGTAGGACGCGCGCACCTCACCGGCCCGGACCCGCGCCCACAGCTGGGGGTGCCGGTGCTGCAGGTCCTGGGCGTCGGCGATGAGCCGGGCGGCGGCGTAGGGCGAGCGGCCGATGCGGGCGCCGAGCTCCGCGGCCGCGAACTCGGACACCTCCGGCACGCCGTCGCCGCCCAGCCGCCGCGCCTTCTCCCGGCCCATCTTTCCGCTCTCGCCGGCATCGAGCCGATCCGCGGAGTGGATGACCGCCCAGTGATACGCCGCCCGGAGCAGGTCCACCTCCGCACGGCGGGCCGCCTCGGCGCAGGCACCGGCGAAGTCGAGGACCTCGTCCTCCGACATGTCGTCGAACGCCTGCACTTCGAGCATGCACACAGTCAAACAGGGACCACCGACAGTCGGATCCCACGTGAGCACGACGTACCGACGAGGTGGAGGTCGCCCGGCGTCGCCAGCAGGCCCGTCTCCTCGGCGAGCTCGCGGGCCGCGCCGAGGGTGGGCGACTCACGGCTCTCGACCATCCCGCTCGGGATGTTCCAGAAGGCGCCTCCCCAGCGCTCATGGCATTCCCGGACCAGCACGATCCGAGCGTCGTGCACCGCGATGACACCCGCGACGCGCCGTACTTCCACGCGCGCACGGTACCCGTCGTCGAGGCGCCGCACGCGGATCGGCGGCACCCCGAAAATCGGTCGCCCGATGGCCACCCCGCCACGTAGCGTGGGCTGGTGCGACGTCTCCCCCTCGACCACCCCGGGACGGCCGACCACCGGTCGCCGGGCCGCTTCCTGTGGTGGATGGCCAAGGGGCAGTGGCGCACCCTGGTGATGGGGATGCTCTTCGGCATCGTCTGGATGAGCGCCCAGGCCGTGATGCCGGCGGTGATCGGCCGCGCCATCGACCGCGGGGTCTCCGCCAAGGACATCGGGGAGCTCGTCCGCTGGTCCCTCGTGCTGCTGGTCATCGGGCTCGTGCAGGCCGGCAGCGGCATCATGCGGCACCGGTTCGCGGTCACCAACTGGCTCACCGCGGCCTACCGCACGGTCCAGCTGGTGGTCCGGCAGACCGTGCACCTCGGCGGCACCCTGCCCCGCAAGGTCTCGACCGGCGAGGTGGTCGCGATCGGCACCAGCGACCTCTCCCACCTCGGGCAGGTCATGGACGTCTCGGCCCGGTTCGCCGGCGCCATCGTCTCGTTCCTGCTGGTCTCGGTGATCCTGCTGAGCACCTCGGTGACGCTCGGCCTCGTCGTGCTGGTCGGCGTGCCCCTCCTGATGCTGGTCGTCGGACCGCTGCTCGCGCCGCTCCAGGAGCGCAGCGCCCGCCAGCGCTCGCTCATGGGCTCGCTCTCCAACACCGCCAGCGACATCGTCGGCGGGCTGCGGGTGCTCCGCGGCATCGGTGGCGAGCAGGTCTTCCACGAGCGCTACCGCCGCGAGTCGCAGGCGACCCGCCGGGCCGGCGTCGAGGTCGCGAAGCTGCAGTCGTTGCTCGAGGCGCTGCAGGTCTTCCTGCCCGGCGTCTTCGTCGTGGTCGTGGTGTGGCTCGGCGCCCGCTACGCCGTCGACGGGCAGATCAGCCCCGGCGAGCTGGTCGCGTTCTACGGCTACTCGGCGTTCCTGATGATCCCGCTGCGCACGGCGACCGAGTACGCCAACAAGGTCATCCGCGCCCGGGTGGCCGCCCGCCGCGTCTGCCACGTGCTGGCGCTGACCCCCGACGTGACCGACCCCGAGCACCCGGCGCCCTCGCCGCCGGTGGGCGCGAGCCTGTACGACGTACGCACCGGGCTGCGGGTCCGCGCCGGGTCGCTCACCGCCATCGTGAGCGAGCAGCCCGACGAGTCGGCGGTGCTCGCCGACCGGCTCGGGATGGCCGCGGCCGAGGCCGACGACGACGTGCGCCTCGGTGACGTCCCCCTCACCTCGCTGCGCCGCGACGAGGTCCGGCGCCGGATCCTGGTCTCGGACACCGGCGCGACCCTGTTCTCCGGCCGGCTCGCCGAGCGCATCGACGTCACCGGCGGCGGGCTGGTCCGCGAGGCCCTCGACACGGCGTCGGCCGACGACATCCTCGACGCCCTCCCCGAGGGCCTCGACACGCCGGTGGCCGAGCGTGGACGCACCTTCTCCGGTGGCCAGCGCCAGCGCCTCGTGCTGGCGCGGGCGCTCGCCCTCGATCCCGAGATCCTGGTCCTGGTCGAGCCCACCTCGGCCGTGGACGCCCACACCGAGGCCCGGATCGCGTCCCGCCTGCGCCGGCACCGGGCCGGCCGCACCACGGTGGTCACGACGAGCAGCCCGCTGATGCTCGACGCGGTCGACGAGGTGGCGTTCCTCCGCGACGGCAGGATCGTGGCCACCGGTCGGCACGCCGACCTGCTCGAGGCCGATCCCGGCTACCGGGCCGTGGTCACCCGCGAGACCGAGTCGGAGCACCGCGAGCCCGAGGAGGCGGTCGGATGAGCGCCCCGGACACCCGCCTGCCCGTCGCGTCCACCGGGGACGTCCGGCGCTACGCCGTCTCGCTGACCCGGCACCACCCCCGGTTGGTCTGGTCCGCCGTGACCCTGCACGTGCTCGCCGCACTGGCCGGCCTGGCCGCGCCGCGGCTGCTCGGCGACCTCGTCCAGTCGGTCCAGGAGGGCACCACCGCCGACCACGTCGACACCGTGATGCTGACGCTCGCGGGCTTCCTGCTCGTCCAGACGGTGCTGACCCGCTACGCGCGCTACGTCAGCCAGGTGCTCGGCGAGCAGGTGCTCGCCGAGCTGCGCGAGGACTTCGTCGGCAACACCCTCGCGCTGCCGGTCGGCGTGGTCGAGTCGGCCGGGTCCGGCGACCTGCTCACCCGCACCAGCCGCGACGTCGACCAGCTCGGCTGGTCGGTGCGGATGGCGCTGCCCGAGTGGACGATCGCGGTCATCACCGCAGTGGTGACGTTCGTGGCCGCGATCAGCGTCGGCTGGTGGGTCGCGGTGCCGTGCGTGCTCGGCGTACCCCCGCTGGTGATCGGCCTGCGGTGGTACCTCGCGCGCGCCAAGGACGGCTACCTGCGCGAGAGCGCGTCGTACTCGGCGATCAACGCGACCCTCACCGAGACCGTCGAGGGCGCGCGCACCGTCGAGGCCCTCGGCGCCGGCGAGGAGCGGATCCGCGCGATCGACGCCGACATCGACGAGTCCTACCGGGCCGAGCGCTACACGCTGTTCCTGCGCACGGTGTTCTTCCCGAACATGGAGATCTCCTACCTGATCCCCACCGTCGCGACGCTGCTGTTCGGCGGCTGGCTCTACACCCAGGGCCAGGTCTCGCTGGGTGACGTCACCGCCGCCACGCTGTACGTCCAGATGCTCATCGACCCGGTCGACCGGATCGTGTCGATCCTCGACGAGCTCCAGATCGGTGCGGCGTCGCTGGCCCGCCTGCTCGGTGTCGCCCAGGTGCCCGATGACCGCGAGGTCAGCGGGGTGCGGCCCGACGGGGAGGAGCTCGCTGCGACGGACGTGCGGTTCTCCTACGTCGAGGGCCGCGACGTGCTGCACGGGGTCGACCTCTCGGTCGGGGTCGGCGAGCGGATCGCGATGGTCGGACCGTCCGGCGCCGGGAAGTCCACGCTCGGCCGGCTGCTCGCGGGCATCCACCCGCCCCGCACCGGCGCGGTGACGGTCGGCGGGGTGGGCCTGACCGAGCTGCCGCTCGACGACCTGCGCGGCCACGTCGCGCTGGTCACCCAAGAGCACCACGTCTTCGTCGGCACCCTGCGCGAGAACCTCGCGCTGGCGGTCTCGACAGGCTCGACCGACGGGAAGGGCGCGGACGACGACGCCATTCGCGCCGCGCTCGCGGCCGTGGACGCGCTCGACTGGGTCGACGCACTGCCGGAAGGCCTCGACACGCTCGTCGGCTCCGGTGGGCGAGCGGTCACGGCGCCGCAGGCCCAGCAGATCGCGCTCGCCCGGCTGGTGCTGGCCGACCCGCACACGCTGGTCCTCGACGAGGCGACCTCGCTGATCGACCCGCGGGCCGCCCGCCACCTGGAGCGCTCGCTGGCCGCGGTGCTGGAGGGCCGCACGGTGATCGCCATCGCGCACCGGCTCTTCTCGGCCCACGACGCGGACCGGGTCGCGGTGGTCGAGGACGGCCGGATCTCCGAGCTCGGCTCGCACGACGAGCTGGTCGCCACCGGTGGTTCCTACGCCCACCTCTGGGACTCCTGGCACGGCCGCGGCTGACGCCGACCGTCGTCAGTTGCCCCCTGACCCAGCTGACGACGGGTCGACGCGCTCAGCGGTGCAGCGGACAGACGGGCTGCGGACCGTCGAGGGCGGTGTTCCAATGCGGTTGAATGATGAAGCAGGGACGCTGCCTGGCGGAGTCCGCAGCTGCTTGGCCCGCGGCCGGCATCACGGTGACGGCCGCTATGGCCGAGAGAGCGGCGGCGGCTGCAGTGACAGAGAGCCGCCGATTGTGCGAGCCCGAGACGAATGAGTAGCGGTTCATGATCTGGCTCCTGGACTCGCGGGGTCCTTCGCCCCGCGCAGTCATCAGTTCTGCCACCGACCGGTATCGCCCCGGTACCCGAGCCCCCGAGACCTCACCAGCAGGCGGACATCCTTGCCACCGTGACAGTGGCTCTGTCAGGGTTGTGAGATCCACTGGCCCACTCCGACAGGGGAACCATGAAGCTCTCGATGCCGCTGATCTACGCCGGGAACCCCCGCGAGACCGCCGACCAGGTGGCCGGACTGGAGAAGGCCGGCCTGGACACGATCTGGGTGGCCGAGCCCTACGGCTTCGACGCACCCACCCTGATGGGCTACCTCGCGGCCAGGACCGAGACCGTCGAGATCGGCGCGGGCATCCTCAACGTCTTCTCCCGCACCCCCGGAGCCCTGCTGCAGACCGCTGCCGGGCTCGACAACGTCTCCGGCGGCCGCGCGGTGATCGGGCTGGGCGCCTCCGGCCCCCAGGTGATCGAGGGCTTCCACGGGCTCCCCTACGACAGGCCGCTGGGCCGCACCCGGGAGGTCATCGACATCCTCCGTCGCGGCCTGCGGCGCGAGGCCGTCACCAGCGACGGCATCTTCAAGATCCCGCTCCCGGCCGACCAGGGCCTCGGCCTGGGCAAGCCGCTCAAGCTGCTCAACAAGCCCGAGCGGCCCGTCGTACCCCTGTGGGTCGCCGCGCTCGGCGACAAGAACGTCGCGATGACCGCCGAGGTCGCCGACGGCTGGCTGCCCTTCCTCTTCCACCCCGAGAAGGCCCACGACGTGTGGGGCGAGTCCCTTGCCCGGGGACTGGCCAAGCGCTCACCCGATCTCGGTCCGCTGCAGATCAGCGCCGGCGGCATGGTCGCGATCGGCGAGGGACCCGAGACCAAGGCGCTGCTGGACTTCATGCGGCCGATGTACGCGCTCTACGTGGGCGGCATGGGGGCGCGCGGCAAGAACTTCTACAACGACCTCGCCTGCCAGTACGGCTACGAGAAGGAGGCACGCGAGATCCAGGACCTCTACCTCGGCGGCAACAAGCGCGACGCCGAGGCCAAGGTGCCGCTGGAGTGGCTCGAGGCCGGCAACCTGGTCGGACCCGCGTCGTACGTGAAGGAGCGGATCGCGGCCTTCCGCGAGGCCGGCGTCACCAGCCTCCAGGTCTCCCCCGCCTCCGACGACCCCGCCGGCACCATCGCCCAGGTCAAGGAATGGGTCTCCTAGGCCGGCTGCTCCACCATCCCCGCAGGTACGACCTCCTGCGGGAGATCCGCACGCTCGACCCCGAGCGCGACGCCGACCGGATCGTCTGGCTGACCAGCCGGCACGAGTTCCCGTGGGACTACACCCAGGGCACCGGTATCGCCTTCCTCCGCGACTACGGCATCCCGTCGATCTCCCGCCTGCTCGACCGGACCCGCCAGTTCGAGGACGCGGGCGTCAAGAGGTACGACGACACGCTGCTGTTCGCCGAGGAGGCCTCGGTCGAGGGCGTCGACTCCGAGCGGTCGCACGACGCGGTCCGGCGGCTGAACCGGATCCACGGCCACTACGACATCCCCGACGACGAGTTCCGCTACGTCCTCGCCACCACGATCGTCGGACCGGTCCGCTGGATCGAGGAGTTCGGCTGGCGCCGGCTCGACCCGGTCGAGCTGGCCGCGCTGGCCCGGTTCACCACCCGCTTCGGCGAGCTGATGGGCATCAAGGACCTGCCCACGACGTACGCCGGCTACCTCGAGCTGCTCACCTCCCACGAGCGTGAGCACTTCGCCCGGGACCCGGCGAACCGGCGGGTCACCGAGGCCACGCTGCGGGTCGCCCGGCAGACCGCCCCCCTGCCCCTCAAGCCGGTGGTGCGGAGGGTGACGATCGCCCTGATGGACCCGCCGCTGCGCGAGGCCCTCGACCTGCCGCGCCAGCCGGCGTGGTTGGTGGCCACGGTCCGGCGCGGCCTGCGGCTGCGGGCCCGGCTGCTGCGCCTCGCGCCGCCCCGCCGTACGGCGTACCACCACCGGCCGACCTCGTACCCCCGGGGCTACGGACTCGGCGATCTCGGCCCCGCCTCGATGCTCGACGAGCTCAACCGACGTCAGCCGCGCACCGACCTGACCGCTTGAATCGTGACAGCGATGCTGTAACAGTTGGCAGGTCGGCCATTGACCAGGAGGACCTCCATGACCGCACCGTTCTTCGACCAGGAGCACGAGGACTTCCGGGCCACCGTGCGGGCCTTCCTCCAGCGCGAGGTGGTCCCCTTCCACGAGCAGTGGGAGAAGGACGGCCAGGTCGACCGCGCGGTGTGGACCAGGGCGGGGGACGCGGGCCTGCTGTGCTTCGACGTCGCCGAGGAGTACGGCGGCGCCGGGATCAAGGACTTCCGCTACAACATGATCCTGTCCGACGAGATCGGCCGGGTCGGCGCCTCCGGGCTCGGCTTCCCGGTGCACACCGACATCATCGTCCCCTACATCAGCAGCCTCGGCACCGACGAGCAGAAGGCGCGCTGGCTGCCCGGCCTGGTCAGCGGCGAGCTGATCTCGGCGATCGCGATGACCGAGCCCGGCGCGGGCAGCGACCTCCAGGGCGTCCGGACCACCGCGGTCGACAAGGGCGACCACTACGTCGTCAACGGGTCGAAGACGTTCATCAGCAACGGGATCATGTCCGACCTGGTGATCGTGGTGTGCCGCACCAACCCCGAGGCCGGCCACCAGGGCATCAGCCTGCTCGTCGTCGAGCGCGGGATGCCGGGCTTCGAGCGCGGCCGGAACCTCGACAAGATGGGCCTCAAGGCGCAGGACACCGCCGAGCTGTTCTTCGACAACGTCGAGGTGCCGAAGGCGAACCTCCTCGGCGAGGAGGGCTCGGGCTTCGTGTCGCTGATGGTCAACCTGCCCCAGGAGCGGATCTCGATCGCCGCGATCGCGGTCGCCGCGTGCGAGCACATCCTGCAGCTGTGCCTGGACTACGCCAAGGAGCGCGAGGCGTTCGGCCGGCCGATCGGGAAGTTCCAGCACAACCGCTTCCTGCTGGCCGAGATGGCCACCGAGGTCCACATCGCCCGGGTCTTCGTCAACGACTGCGTCACGAAGCTGAACGCCGGCGAGGTCGACACCTCGCTGGCCTCGATGGCGAAGTGGTGGACGACCGAGCTGCAGAAGAAGATCGTCGACCAGGGCGTGCAGCTGCACGGCGGCTACGGCTACATGATGGAGTACCCGATCGCGAAGGCCTACGTGGACAGCCGGATCCAGACGATCTACGGCGGCACCACCGAGATCCAGAAGGAGATCATCGGGCGCAGCCTGGGGATCTGAGCGGCGGGGCCGCTCAGCCCGCGGCGGTGCCCGATCGCCGGCCGAGCACGACGAGCAGGAGCGGGCCGAGCACGACGCCAACCGCCAGCCCGCCCAGCTGCTGCAGGATGTCGACCTCCAGGACAAGGCCCAGCGCCAGGAGCACCAGTGCGGCCGCCTCCGCGACCAGCACCGGGCCGAGCCATCCCGGTGTCCCGCCGGAACGACGCCAGACGACCCCCATGGCCACCAGCCCGCCGGCCAGCACCAGCTCACCCGCGACCTCGAGGTAGGTGGAGGCGATCGTGACCGCCTCCGACGATCGTCCGACGGCGACCATCGCCCCGGGCGGGTCCGCCGACCAGCTGCCGTGGCGCCAGTACTCGACCTGTCCGAGGTAGACCATGTCATTGGCGATCACGAGCACCCCGCCGACCACGGTCAGGAGCACGGTCACCTGGACCAGCGGACGCCACCACCCCGCGCGGGCGGCGACCGCCAGGGCGAGGACCATCAGGCTCAGGAACGCGGAGGCGAGCAGGGCGTCGCGCAGCGCGATGCTCCACAGGATGTCGTGCTGGTGCTCGAAGAAGGCGACGTACCAGGCCGCGCGGTCGGCCTCCGGTCCGGCCGGGGTGTGCTGCAGGTCCGGGGAGTCGGCCAGCAGGTCCAGCTCGTCGGCGAGCACGAGCAGGGTGCCGACGCCCAGCGACGCGGCCCCCACGTAGCCGACGGTCGGCGCCAGCCGGGCCCACCCGGGATCCAGCGGAACCGAGGCGACAGCGCCACTCGGCCCCGGCGACTGCTCCATGCCCCCTCCCGCCCTCAGCGGTCGATCTCCTCCGACGCTAGGGCAGGGGGACAGCATCAGCAATGAGCCGGTCGGACCATCCGCGCGGCACCTTGTAGTGCGCGATCCGCTCCCGGGGTACATGCGGCGAGACCAGCCACCCCGAGTGGTCTGGACGGGTCATCTTCCGGACCGGCGGCCTGACCCCACGAGGCGATGAATTCCGGGCCGGAAACGGGTCTGATCGGGGGAAACCCTGATGCCAAATGTCCCCGCTCTCTGCTGGAGTTCTCCTATGCATCGTCAGATTGCCGGAAGGCTCACCGGCCGCGTCACCAAGTGGATCGTCCTCGCCGTGTGGCTCGTCGTCGTGGTGGTCGCCAGCGGCTTCGCGGCCAAGCTCACCGACGTCCAGAACAACGAGGCGTCCTCGTGGCTCCCCTCCAGTGCCGAGTCCACCCGCGCGCTCGACAAGCTCGAGCCGTTCCAGGACCCCGACGCCATCCCGACCGTGGTCGTCTACAGCTCCGACGACGGACCGCTCAGCGACGCGACGCTGGCGACCATCGAGTCGCAGGCCCGCGACTTCGGCGGCCTGGACGGGGTGACCGGCGTGGTCGGCCCGGCCCAGGCCCAGCAGATCGGGGTGCAGGCCGTCTCCCAGGACGGGCAGGTGGCCCAGACCACGGTCACCTTCAACTTCGGGAAGAACGGCTGGAACGAGATGCCGGACGCCGCAGCCGAGCTGCGCGACCTGGCGGCCATCGACGGCGTGACCATCCACATCGCCGGCCAGGGTGGCCAGGCCGCCGACTCCGCCAAGGCGTTCGAGGGACTCGACAGCACCCTGCTCTTCGCGGCCGGCGCCGTCGTGATCGTGATCCTGCTCTTCACCTACCGCAGTCCGATCCTGTGGCTGCTGCCGGTCTTCTCCGCGGTGGTGGCGCTGTTCACCGCCCAGGCTGTCATCTACTTCCTGGCGAAGTACGCCGACCTCACCGTCAACGGCCAGAGCCAGGGCATCCTCACCGTGCTCGTCTTCGGCGCCGGCACGGACTACGCGCTGCTGCTCGTGGCCCGCTACCGGGAGGAGCTGCGGCGCCACGAGGACCGGCACGAGGCGATGGCCTTCGCCCTGCACCGGGCCGCCCCCGCGATCGTCGCCAGCGCGGCGACCGTGGTCCTCGGCATGCTCTGCCTGCTGTTCGCCGAGATGAACTCCACCGCCGGCCTCGGCCCGGTGGCGGCGATCGGCATCGCGGTCGCGCTGCTGGTCATGATCACCCTGCTGCCGGCACTGCTGGTCATCACGGGCCGCTGGGTGTTCTGGCCCTTGCGCCCGGCGTTCGGCTCGGCCGAGCCGACGTCCTCGGGGCTGTGGGCGAAGATGGGTCGCCGGATCTCGGTCCGGCCCCGCGTGGTGTGGGTCGGTACTGCCGCGGCACTCGCCGTCGCCTGCCTGGGCATCTTCTCCCTCGATGCCCACGGGCTCACGACCGAGGACTCCTACACCAAGGACTTCGACTCGATCGTCGGGCAGCGCGTGCTCACCGACCACGGACTGGTCGACCAGTCCAACCCGCTGATGGTCGTCGCGAACGCCGACCAGGGCGAGCAGGTGGCGAAGGCCCTCACGGGCGTCGACGGGTTGACCGAGGTCAGCCCGCAGCCGGTCGTCAAGGACGGGGTGGCGTACGTCCAGGCCACCATCACCAGCGACGCCCTGTCCCAGCAGGCCTTCGACACGGTCGAGCGGGCGCGCGACGCCGCCCACGCGGTTCCCGGCGCGAACGCGCTCGTGGGTGGCTACTCGGCGATCTCGCTCGACGTGGAGAACGCCTCCTCGCGCGACAACCTGGTCATCATCCCGATCGTGCTCATCGTCGTGATGCTCGTCCTGATGGTGCTCCTGCGGGCCGTGCTGTCCCCGCTGCTGCTCATCGGGACCGTGGTGCTGTCGTTCGGCGCCGCGCTGGGCCTCTCGTCGCTGCTGTTCAAGTACGTGTTCGGCTTCGCGGGCGCCGACGCGTCGTTGCCGCTGTTCGTCTTCGTCTTCCTGGTGGCCCTGGGCATCGACTACAACATCTTCCTGATGACCCGGGTCCGCGAGGAGACCCAGACCCGCGGCACCCGCCCCGCCTCGCTGGTCGCGCTGTCGGCCACCGGTGGTGTCATCACCTCCGCGGGACTGGTGCTCGCCGCCACGTTCCTGGTGCTGGGCACGCTGCCGCTGGTCGCCTTCGTGGAGATCGGGGTCACCGTGGCGCTGGGCGTCGTCCTGGACACGATGATCGTGCGGTCGGTGCTGGTGACCGCGCTCAACCTCGACCTCGGCAGCGCCATCTGGTGGCCGAGCAAGCTCGACCGCGGCGACCACACGGTCACCCCGGCCGAGCCGGAGCGGGAGCACGAGCGCGTCTAGCACGCCGGGACCCCACCGGTCCGCGCGCTGGGCCCGGGATTCCCGGGCCCGGCGCGCGGCTAGCCTGAGGTGATGAGCGAGCAGCCGACGCCGCAGCAGGTACGCCGCGCCCTGGCCCGCGCGGATCGGGGCGCGGCGCTGGACGTGCCCGAGGCCACCGCGCTGCTGGCGGCCCGGGGCGAGGACCTGGACCGGCTGTGCGCGGCCGCGGCCCGGGTCCGGGACGCCGGCCTGGTCGCCGCCGGCCGCGAGGGGGTGGTGACCTACTCGCCCAAGGTGTTCATCCCGGTCACCCGGCTGTGCCGCGACCGCTGCCACTACTGCACGTTCGTCACCGTGCCGGGCAAGGTGGCGGCACCGTTCCTCTCGCCCGACGAGATCCTCGAGATCGCCCGCGAGGGCGCAGGACTGGGCTGCCTGGAGGCGCTCTTCACGCTCGGCGACCGGCCCGAGGACCGGTGGCCCGAGGCCCGCGCCTGGCTGGACGAGCAGGGCTACGACTCGACGCTGGCCTACGTCCGGGCGATGGCCGTCCGGGTGCTGGAGGAGACCGGGCTGCTCCCCCACCTCAACCCCGGCGTGATGTCGTGGGAGGAGATGAACCGGCTCAAGCCGGTGGCGCCGTCGATGGGCATGATGCTCGAGACCACCTCCCGGCGGCTGTTCGAGGAGAAGGGGCAGGCGCACTTCGGCTCGCCCGACAAGGACCCCTCGGTGCGGCTCCGGGTCCTCGAGGACGCCGGCCGGCTCTCGATCCCGTTCACCACGGGGCTCCTCGTCGGCATCGGCGAGACCCTCACCGAGCGGGCCGAGACGATCTTCGCCCTGCGCGCGACGGCCCGCCGCTACGGCGCGGTGCAGGAGGTCATCGTCCAGAACTTCCGCGCCAAGGCCGACACCGCGATGCGCCACGCCGACGACCTCGGCCTCGAGGAGTACCGCGCCGCCGTCGCGGTCACCCGGCTGGTGCTCGGCCCGAAGGCGCGGGTCCAGGCACCGCCGAACCTGGTCGACACCCAACCCGACTCCGGCGAGTGCCGGGCCCTGCTCGAGGCGGGCGTGGACGACTGGGGAGGGGTCTCGCCGCTGACCCCCGACCACGTGAACCCGGAGCGCCCCTGGCCCTCGCTGGAGCGGCTGCGGGCCCTCACGGCCGACTGCGGCTTCGAGCTGCGGCCCCGGCTGACCGTCCACCCCGAGTACGTCCGGCAGCGCGAGCCCTGGCTGGACCCCCGGCTCCTCGCCCACGTCGCGGCCCTGGCCGCCGAGGACGGCCTCGCGCGCCCCGGCGTACGCCCCACCGGGTTGCCCTGGCAGGAGCCGGACGGCGGGCACGCCCCGGCCGGCCGGACCGACCTGCACACCGAGGTCGACACCGCCGGCCGGTCCGCCGACCGCCGCTCCGACTTCGACGAGGTCTACGGCGACTGGGGTTCGGTGGCCGAGGCGGTGGCCCCGTCGATCCCGGCCGGCGCGCGCGGGACCACCGAGGGGCACGCCGCGCTCGCGGCCGCCGAGCGGGACCCGGCCGGGCTCACCGACGAGCAGGCGCTGGTGCTGATGACCGCCGACGGCGACCTGCTCGAGCAGGTCTGCCGACTGGCCGACGACCTGCGCCGGGACACGGTGGGCGACGAGGTGACCTACGTCGTCAACCGGAACATCAACTTCACCAACGTCTGCTACGTCGGCTGCCGGTTCTGCGCCTTCGCCCAGCGCCGTACCGACGCCGACGCCTTCTCGCTGTCCCTCGAGCAGGTCGCCGACCGCGCCGAGGAGGCGTGGCGGCTCGGCGCGACCGAGGTGTGCATGCAGGGCGGCATCGACCCCGAGCTCCCCGGCACCGCCTACTTCGACCTGGTCGCCGCGGTCAAGCAGCGGGTGCCGGGCATGCACGTGCACGCCTTCAGCCCGATGGAGATCGTCAACGGCGCGAGCCGCACCGGCCTGGGCTTCGAGGACTTCCTGATCAAGGCCCGGGAGGCCGGGCTCGGATCGATCCCCGGCACCGCCGCCGAGATCCTCGACGACGACGTGCGGTGGATCCTCACCAAGGGCAAGCTCCCCACCTCGACCTGGATCGACGTCATCACCACCGCCCACCGGCTCGGCATCCCGACGACGAGCACGATGATGTACGGCCACGTCGACAACCCCCGGCACTGGGTGCAGCACCTGCGCGTGCTGGCCCGGGTCCAGGACGCTGCGTCGGAGCGGGGCGTCGCCGGCTTCACCGAGTTCGTGCCCCTCCCGTTCGTGCACCACTCGGCACCCATCTATCTGGCCGGCGTGGCGCGACCCGGCCCCACGCTCCGGGACAACCTCGCGGTCCATGCGCTGGCCCGGATCCTGCTGCACGGCCGGATCGCCAACATCCAGACGTCGTGGGTCAAGCTCGGCGTCGACGGCACGCGCGCCATGCTCCGGGCCGGCGCCAACGACCTCGGCGGGACGCTGATGGAGGAGACCATCTCCCGGATGGCCGGCTCCGAGCACGGCTCGGCCAAGACCGTCGAGGAGCTCGTCGAGATCGGCGCGGGTATCGGGCGCCCGGTGCGCGAGCGCACCACGACGTACACGCCCCCGACGCGCGTGCGCTAGCGGCTGCTTGCCGGGGATCCTCCTCCAGCGCGGTCGGCGAGAGTAAAGTCGCCCGGGTCCAGGGGGGTGGCCGATTCCGGTCGGCAGACGTACGAGGCGGCGATGGCGGGTTTTCCGAAGGCTGGGGACGAGTACGGCGGCCGCTACCGCATCCTGCGCCAGATCGGCCACGGCGGGATGGGCATCGTCTACGAGGCCCGGGACCTGGTGCTCGACCGCTCCGTCGCACTGAAGATCGTGCTGCCGTCGCTGCCCGACCGCGACGCCTACCAGGCACGTTTCGCACGCGAGGCCTCGGTGCTGGCCCGGATCCGCTCGCGCAACATCGTCGGCATCCACGAGTACGGGGAGCACGAGGACACCGTCTTCTTCGTCACCGAGTTCTTCCCCGACGGCGACCTGCACTCCTGGATCGACACCCACGGGCCACTCGACCGCCGGGCGTCCCTGGCCCTGGTCGCCCAGGTCTGCGAGGCGCTGGCCGACGCGCACGAGGCCGGCGTGATCCACCGCGACGTCAAGCCCGGCAACGTCCTGCTGTGGAGCCGGCCCGAGGGCCTGATCCCCTACCTGTGCGACTTCGGCATCGCCCTGGACGGCAGCGAGACCCGCGCCGGCCTGACCCGCACCGGCACCCTGGTCGGCAGCCCGGCGTACATGGCACCCGAGCGGCACTTCGGCCACGCCGCCGACGAGCGCGGGGACCTCTACTCGATGGGCTGCCTGCTCTGGGCGGTGCTGACCGGCGACGCGCCCTACAGCGGCACCGACTTCCAGATGATGAACTCCCACATCAACGCCCCGGTCCCGCAGCTGGGCACCGGCCACCCGGTGGACGACCGCATCGACGAGGTGCTGGCCGAGGTGATGAACAAGGACCCCGAGCGACGGACTCCGTCGGCTGCCTCGATGCGCTCCTCGCTGCTGGCGATCATCCGCGACATCGACGGCGCCGCCGCACCTCCGGCAGCCCCGGCCTCCCAGCCGGCCACACCCGTTGTCGACCCCCCGGAGGGTCCGTCCCCGGCCGGCGAGCACCGACCGGCGGAGCGCACGGTGGTCCGCAGCGCGCCCGCGGTGACCGGTCCCGTGCACCCGCGGAAGCGCAGGTGGGTGCCCGCCGCACTCGTGGCCGCCGGCGCCGTTGCCGCCGTGGCGCTCACCGCCGTCCTGGTCAACGCCCGCGGCGGGACCCCGTCGGGGGCCGCGGCGGGCCCGACGCCCGACCCGACCCCGACCGCGACGGAGCCGTCCCCGGCCTCCGCCACCTCCGCACGGCCGCTGGCGCGGCCCGCGCCGCCGCACGTGAAGGCCGGCCCGGGCTACCGGTCCGTGGTGTTCACCCTGGAGCCCCGGAAGGCGAGGCGCGCGGACGTCGAGCGCAAGGTCCAGGTCGACGCCGGGCACGGCTGGAAGCCGGCCTCGAGGTTCAGCCTGCCCACCCGCCAGGGCGGGGACCGCGGCTGCATCCGGGCCCGGACCGTCGCCGCGGACGGCACCGGCAGGCGCGCCGCCAGCAGACCGGTGCGCGCGTGCGGAACGGCCGCCCCGCGCTCGGTGCGGCTGGTGCGGACCGACGACCGCTGCACCGCGGGCGCGGGCTGCCACTGGTACGACGTCCACGTCGAGGGGTTCGCCCCCGGCACCAGCCCGCAGGCCTTCGTCTACGACGCCGCGGGCAACCCCTGGTGCGACTGCACCTTCCGGCCGGTGCAGGTCGGCAAGGACGGTCGCGGCGCCCAGGTCCACGAGTGGCAGGTGACGCCCGGCCGCTTCAACGGCTACGTCACCCTGGTCGTCGACGGTGTCCGCCAGCAGGTCTTCGTGCCCTGACCCGACCTCAGGTCCGCTGGGACCGCTTGCGCGAGAGAGCGTCGACGGCAGCGGCGGCGAGCAGCACGACGCCGGTGATGACCTGCTGGTACTGGACGCCGAGGTTGGGCTTGAGGCCCAGCCCGTTCGGGATGATCACGATCACCAGCGCACCGATGACGGCGTCGCGCGGCCTGCCGCGCCCACCGAAGAGCGACGTACCGCCGATGACGGCCGCGGCGACCGAGAACAACAGGATGTTGCCCGCGCCGAGGTCCAGCGAGACCGAGTGGGACGTGGAGGCGAGCATGATGCCGCCGAAGGCGCCGAACGACGAGCAGAGCGTGAACGCGGTGACCTTCATGTGCTCGACGTCGATGCCCGCGCGACGGGCGGCCTCGGCGTTGCCGCCGGTGGCGTAGAGGTGCCGGCCCCAGGTCGTCTTGGAGAGCGCCAGGCTGCAGACGATCATCAGCGACAGCGCGATGACCGCGGCGTACGGGATGCCGGCGATGACCAGGTACGGGTTGTTGTTGCGGTTCTGGTTGGCCAGGACGGTCAGGATGATTCCCACGGCGGCGAGCACGCCGCCGCGCAGCAGGACCAGGCTCAGCGCGTCGTGGGCCAGGCCGGCACGCTGCGCGGAGATCGACTTCCAGAGCGTGAAGGCCAGGTAGCCCGACACGACCACGATCGTGAAGACCCAGCTCAGCGTCGTGGACAGGTTGGCGTTGGCGAGGTTGTACCAGAGGTCGTAGTTGGTGGTGCCGATCGGCTGCGAGGTGAGGGCGAACAGCAGCACACCCTGCCAGGCGAGGAAGAGCGCCAGGGTCACGATGAAGCTCGGGATCCCGACCTTGGCGACGAGGAAGCCGGTGAAGATGCCGACCGCAGCGCCGATGCAGACGGCGGCGGCGATGGCCCACCCGACGTGCTGGATCATGTTGGTCAGGATCAGGACGATCCCGATCGCCACCACGACCGCGCCGGTCCACGCCTTGAGCCAGATCGCGAGGGCGATCGCGCCGACCATCCCCAGGATGAGAGCCCAGTAGAGGAACGACGGGAGGGCCTGGTGGAGGTCACCGGAGAAGACGGCCCGGGCGGCGAAGCCGGCACACATGCCGCCGCACGTGCCGGCGGACAGGTCGATCTCGCCGAGGAGCAGCACGAACACCAGGCCCATGCCGATGACCGCGATGTAGGCGCCCTGGCCGGGCAGGTTCCCGATGTTGCTCTTCGACAGGAACCGGTCGCTGACCTGCATGAAGATGAGCACGAGGACGACGAGTCCGAGGACCGACGGCAGTGCGCCCGGGTCACCGGAGCGGAGCTTGCCGATGTAGGAACGGAACGCCCCGGGGATCGTCTGGCGCTCGATGTCGAGGGAGAAGCTCGAGGCGCGCTCGCTCTCGCCGGACGGTGACGAGGTCTTGCTGGTGACAGACATGGTGGGGGTCCTCAGATGTTCGCGTTGGCGGTGGCGGGGGCGAGACCGATGTCGCCACTGCGACCGGCGGTGATGAGCTCGACGATCTGCGTGGTGCTGGTGTCCTGGGTCAGGACCTCGGCGGCCACACGTCCGAGGTAGAGCGCCGCGACCCGGTCCGCGACCTCCATCACGTCGTTCATGTTGTGCGAGATGAGCACGACGCCGAGGCCCTGGTCGGCCAGCCGGCGCACCAGGTCGAGGACCTGCCGGGTCTGGGCGACGCCGAGGGCGGCCGTGGGCTCGTCGAGGAACACCACCTTGCTGTTCCACAGCACCGCACGCGCGATCGCGACGGTCTGCCGCTGCCCACCCGAGAGGTTCGCGACCAGCTGACGGACCGAGGAGACGGTGCGCACCGACAGGCCCTTGAGCGTCTCCCGGGCCTTCTTCTCCATCTCGCCGTCGGCCAGCATCCCGAACCGCCGGATCTCGCGGCCGAGGAACATGTTCTGGGTGATGTCGAGGTTGTCGGACAGCGCGAGGTCCTGGTAGACGAACTCGATCCCCAGGCTGGTGGCCACCCGGGGGTCGGTGAACTCGACGGGCTTGCCCTCGAACTTCACCTCGCCGCTGTCGATGTGGTTGATGCCGGCGATGCACTTCACCAGGGTGGACTTGCCCGCGCCGTTGTCGCCGACGAGCGCGGTCACCTCACCTGGATAGACGTTGAGGTCGACGTCGTGGAGGACGTGCACGGGGCCGAAGCTCTTGTTGAGCTTCGTGATCTCGAGGATCGGTTCAGTCACGGTTATCACCGTCCGGTGTCGGGGGCCGAGGAGGGGGGTTCTGCGTCGAGATGGCCGGGCAGGAAACCCCTGCCCGGCCATCATCGAGCCTGGATCGTCGTCAGGAAATACCGAGTTTCTTGCAGTCGTCCTCGACGCCCTTGCAGATCTCGTCGGCGGTGAGCGCGCCCGGCGTCGATGACGTCCTGGACGTTGGCCTGGGTGATCACGTCGGGCGGCAGCAGCAGCGCCTGCAGGTCGCGGTTCGGCGACTCCGGGTCGTCGAACTTGCTGAGCGTCAGGCCGGCGGAGGCCGGGTCCTTGCCCTGGATCAGCGTGATGGCGAGCGCCGAGGCGGCCTCGGCCTCGTAGCTGGACGTCCTTGAAGATCGGTCATGCTCTGCTGGCCGGTGATGATGTTCTGCAGGCCGTTCACGCCGGCGTCCTGACCGGTGACGACCACGTGCCCGTTCAGACCGGTGGACTTCAGGGATCCGATGACCGCGTTCGCGATGTCGTCGTTCGCCGCGACGACGCCGTCGACCTGACCGCCAGCCGCCTGGAGCGCCTGGGTGAACGTCGGCGCCGCGTTCTCGACCTTCCAGCCCTTGACGACGGACTCGGAGACGATCTCGAGCTTGCCGTCGGCCTCGAGCGGGTCCAGCACGCTGTGCGCGCCCTTGGCGAAGAGGACGGCGTTGTTGTCGACGTCCGTGCCGCCGTCCATCATGATGATCTTCGGCTTGTCGACGTTCTGCGCGTCGAGGCAGTCCACCAGGGTCTGGGCCTGCAGCCGGCCGACGTCCTCGTTGTCGAAGGAGACGTAGTACGGCGCGGTCCCGCCGAGGTTCACGCGGTCGTAGTCGATGACCTTCACCCCGGCCTGGGTGGCCTGCTTCTCGACGCCCACGCCCGAGGGGATGTCGATGGAGTCGAGGATCAGGACCTTGACGCCCTCACCGATCATGCTCTGTGCGATCGAGGCCTGCTTGCTGGTGCTGCCCCCGGCGTTCTGGATGTCGGGCTGGATGCCGGCCGCCGACAGGTTCTTCTTCAGCAGCGGCTGGTCGTAGAGCGTGTACCGCGTCGACGACGTGGTGTCGGGCAGGATCGCGCCGACCTTGCCGGACGCCTTGCCCGGGTCGGTGTTGGCCGGCGCCTCGGCCGAGCTGGTCGGCGGGTTGTCGAGGTTGCAGGCTGCGCTGATCCCGCCGCCGCCGCTGCTGCTGCTCGAGCTGCTGCTGTTGTTGTTGTCGGAGCCCCCGCAGGCGGTGAGACCGGCGGAGCTCAGGATGAGCGCGACCCCGAGGGGCGCGAAGCGGTACAAGGCTGTGGACACGTGTCTCTCCTCGAGTGGGGGCTGCCCGAAAGCAGGCCCGTGGACCTGACACGAGTGTCGACGGTCACATGGTTGTCGTCAAGATGTGAACGCAAAATTGCCGCATCGAGGTGAGACGACGAGTTAATCGTCACATCTTGACCACAACAGTCCGTCGAGTGCACAGTTCGTCCATGCCCCGTCGTCGTTCCGACCCTGCACCCGGGTCGACCTCCTCGCTGCGGAGCGCCAACCAGCAGCGGGTGCTCGACGTGCTCCGCAGCGGCGCGCCCGACGAGCCGCTCGACGACGACGGCACGTTCACGCAGGCCGAGCTGTCCCGCGCCACCGGCCTGGCGCCCGCCACTGTCTCCAACATCGTCCGCGAGCTCACGGCGTCCGGACTCGTCGAGACCGACCCGGGCAGCGGGCGGCGTGGGTCGTCGGTCCGGCTGGCCCGCGGCGCCGGGCTGGTCGCGGGCGTGGACTTCGGCCACAGCCACGTCGCGGTCGCGGTCGGCGACCTGACCGGGCGGCTGGTGAGCGAGGAACGTCGCCGGCTCGAGGCCGGCCACCACTACACCGAGGCGCTGCAGATGGCCGCGTCGATGCTGGAGGCGATGACCCCCGAGGGGGCCACACTGCGGCACGTCGGCATGGGCCTGCCCGCCCCGGTCACCAACGACATCATCCGCTCCTCCGCGATCTTCCCCGGGTGGGAGGGCGTGGACGCCCGGGCCGCCGCCGAGAAGGAGTTCGGCATCGCGGTCCACGTCGAGAACGACGCCAACCTGGGCGCGCTCGCCGAGCACCGGCACGGTGTCGGCCGCGGCCACGACAGCTCGGTCTTCGTGAAGATCTCCTCCGGTGTCGGCGCGGGAATCATCATCGACGACCAGCTCTTCCACGGGTCGGGCGGCAGCGCCGGCGAGATCGGCCACCTGACGCTGGACGACCAGGGGCCGCTGTGCCGGTGCGGCAGCCGCGGTTGCCTGGAGGCCTACACCTCGGTCGGCAACGTGCTGGCCATGATGTCCGGCCAGCTCCCGGACGCCGACCTCGACCACGTCGTCGCGGCCGCCCATGGCGGCAACGTCTCCGCGCGGCGCGCCTTCGAGGACGCCGGCCTGCACCTCGGCTGGGGCCTCGCCAGCATCGTGAACCTGCTCAACCCGTCCCTGGTGGTCGTGGGTGGCGACATGGCCCGGGCCGGCGAGCTGCTCCTGGAGTCCGCCCGGATCGGCCTGCGCCGGCACGCCCTGGACTCGGTCGCACTCACCCCGGTGCTGGCCAGCGAGCTCGGCGAGCGCGCCAGCCTGGTGGGCGCCGTACTGTTGGCGGCAGAGCGGACCGAGCTGGTCGTCGAGAACGTGTGACCTCGGGCTCCTCGGGGAATGCTCTGGGGTACGCCGGGTACCGACCTCCATCGGCACCCGACGTCCGGAATCCGGTTCCGGACCCGCCACACGAGCGCCCGTCCCCTGCGGGCGCCCTCACCCCCGAACGGAGCACCACCATGGCTTTTCTTCTCTGGATCCTCGCCGTCATCCTCGTCGTCGCCGGCATCGTCCAGCTGCTCAAGCGGCAGTTCCTCTGGGGGATCGTGCTCATCGTCGTCGGCTTCGCCGTGGGCCCGGGCGGTTACAGCATCTTCAAGTGATGGTGGGCGGGGCGGGGACTCCCCCGTCCCGCCCGGCTCGGGCTCAGTCCCCGAGCACGACCTCGACCTCGAAGCCCTCCGAGCTCTCGAGGTAGAGCGCGGTGTGCTGCTCTCCCCCGGCGTGCGGGTAGCGGTCCGCGAAGAGCTCGTGCCAGCCGTGCGCGGACGACTCCGCCCGGATCCGGTCGAGGGTCGCCCGGTCCTCGACGGTCAACGCGACGTGGTTGACGCCGGGCCGCATCCGGTCGTACGCCGTGTCCACCTGGTCGGCGGACCGCTCCATGAAGACGTAGGTGCCGTCGGGGTGCGCCCAGGACATGCCGTCCTGCTCCCAGCCGAGCTCGCCCAGCAGCCAGCCCCACTCGCCGGACGCCACCACGGGGTCACCGACCCAGAGGTCGAGGTGGTGGACGGCTCGACTCACCGGTGACTCACTCCCACTCGATCGTGCCCGGCGGCTTGGAGGTGATGTCGACCGTGACCCGGTTGACCTCGCGGACCTCGTTGGTGATCCGCGTCGAGATCTTCTCCAGCACCTCGTAGGGCAGCCGGGCCCAGTCGGCGGTCATCGCGTCCTCGGAGGTGACCGGGCGCAGCACCACCGGGTGGCCGTAGGTGCGGCCGTCGCCCTGGACACCGACGGAGCGGACGTCGGCGAGCAGCACCACCGGGAACTGCCAGATGTCCCGGTCCAGGCCGGCGCGAGTGAGCTCCTCGCGGGCGATCGCGTCGGCCTCGCGCAGGATGTCGAGGCGCTCGCGGTCCACGGCGCCGATGATCCGGATCGCCAGGCCCGGGCCGGGGAACGGGTGCCGCCAGACGATCTCGGCCGGCAGGCCGAGCTGCTCGCCGACCAGCCGGACCTCGTCCTTGAACAGGGTCCGCAGCGGTTCGACCAGCTCGAACTCGAGGTCCTCGGGGAGCCCGCCCACGTTGTGGTGGGACTTGATGTTGGAGGTGCCGGCGCCACCGCCCGACTCGACCACGTCCGGGTAGAGGGTGCCCTGCACCAGGAAGGCGACCTTGTCGCCCTCCGCAGCGCTCTTCTCCAGCACCTCCGCCTCGGCGGCCTCGAAGACCCGGATGAACTCGCGGCCGATGATCTTGCGCTTCTCCTCGGGGTCGGAGACCCCCGCCAGCGCGTCGAGGAACCGCTTCTCGGCGTCCACGACGTGCAGGTCGACGCCGGTCGCGGCGACGAAGTCGCGCTCCACCTGCTCGGCCTCGCCCTTGCGCAGCAGCCCGTGGTCGACGAAGACGCAGGTCAGCCGGTCGCCGATGGCCCGCTGGACGACGGCAGCCGCGACCGCGGAGTCGACGCCACCCGACAGGCCGCAGATCGCCCGGCCCGCGTCGCCGATCTGCTCGCGGATCCGCTCGATCTGCTCCTCGACGATGTTCACCATGGTCCAGGTCGGCCGGCAGCCGGCGATGTGGTGCAGGAAGTGCTCGAGGACCTTCTGGCCGTGCTGGGTGTGCATCACCTCGGGGTGCCACTGCACACCGGCCAGCCCCCGCGCGACGTGCTCGAAGGCGGCGACCGGGGTGACCTCGGTCGAGGCCAGCACCGTGAATCCCTCGGGGGCGGCGGTCACCGAGTCGCCGTGCGACATCCAGACGGTGTGCTGGTCCGGGATCTCGGCGAGCAGCGTGCCCGCCTCGCTCACGCTGACCGGCGTACGCCCGTACTCACGGGCACCGGTGTGCGCGACCTCGCCGCCGAGGCCGCGCGCCATCAGCTGGAACCCGTAGCACATGCCGAAGACCGGGACCCCTGCGGTGAACAGCGACGGGTCGAGCGACGGCGCCCCCTCGGCGTACACCGAGGACGGCCCGCCGGACAGCACGATCGCCTTCGGCCGGCGGGCGAGCATCTCCTCGACCGGCATGTTGTGCGGCACGATCTCGGAGTAGACCCGGGCCTCGCGGACCCGCCGCGCGATCAGCTGGGCGTACTGCGCCCCGAAGTCGACCACCAGGACGAGGTCGTGGTCCGTCACCTGTGTCATGGCGCCCTTTCGACGTACGCGAGGCACCAGCGTACCGAGGCTCCCTCCGGGCTCGGTCACCGGGAAAGCATGAGCCCCGGGAAATGCATCAGGGCCCGGCCGGGGAGGGAGGGTGGCCGGGCCCTGATCGTCCACGCAGCTGCTGGACAGTGCCTGGACCGCGGGACCCGGCTTTTTGGGAGGGAGCGTTGCTACCGGGTCCGCAGGCTCAACGAGCCGTCGTGTGGGGGGTTACGCCCTCGGGTGACCAGTTTTTCCAGAGTTTTTCGTGGGTCAGCTGACCCCGACGATCGGCAGCCTCAGCGCCGCCGGGGCGCCGGCCGGGACGGAGGGTTCCGCCGGGCTGGCCGGCTCGATCCGCTGGTACGCCGAGCCGAGCGCCGGACGGCGGTCGGCCTCCCCCTTGTTGGGCCAGAACGACATGGCCCGCTCGGCCTGCGCGGTGATCGTCAGCGACGGGTTCACCCCGAGGTTCGCGGTGATCGCCGAGCCGTCGGCGACGTGCAGCCCGGGGTGACCGTAGACCCGCTGGAACGGGTCGATCACCCCGGTCTCCGGGCTGTCCCCGATCGGGCAGCCGCCGAGGAAGTGGGCGGTCAGCGGCCGGTTGAACGGCTCGCCGATCGAGCCGCCGGGGGTCCCGCCGAGGATCCGGGCCATCGCCCGGACCGCGGCGTTCCCGGCCGGGATCCAGGTCGGGTTGGGCACTCCGTGGCCCTGCCGCGAGGTCAGGTAGCGGCGGCGGGTACCCGGCAGCCGCTTGGTGTAGGTCGTGATCGAGTTGTCGAGGCTCTGCATCACCAGGGCGATGACCGTGCGCTCCGACCAGTGCTTCATGTCGTACAGGTCGCCGACGCTCCGACGCTGCCGCCACATCTCCCGCAGCCAGGTGCGCCAGCGCGGCTCGGGCGCGTCGCCGTCGGTGAGGACCGTCTGCAGCAGCGACATCAGGTTGCTGCCCTTGCCGTAGCGCACCGGCTCGATGTGGGTGTCGGGGTCGGGATGGAAGCTGGAGGTGATCGCGATGCCCTGGCTGTAGTCGACCCGGGTGTCCGGGGCGATCGCACCGAGGATCGACTCGGAGTTGGTGCGGGACAGGAAGCCCAGGCGCGGCGAGAGCTTCGGCAGGTGTCCCTCGTCGCGCATCCGGTGCAGCAGCCGCTGGGTGCCGAGCGAGGAGGCGGCGAGGACCACGTGCTCCGCGGTCAGCACCCGTCGGGCCGAGGGCCGGCGGGTCTTGGCCTTGGTGAACTTCACGTGCACGTCGTACCCGCCCGTCGAGCGCGGCGCGACGCGGGTGACGGTGGTCAGCGGCAGCACCCGCGCGCCGGCCTGCTCGGCGAGGTGCAGGTAGTTCTTGACCAGGGTGTTCTTGGCGTTGTGTCGGCACCCGGTCATGCAGGACCCGCAGCCGACGCAGGTGGTGCGCTCGGGGCCGGCTCCACCGAAGTACGGGTCGGCGACCTTCGTGCCCGGCTGGTCGCCGGGGCCGCCGAAGAACACACCCACCGGGGTGGGGTGGAAGGTGTCCCCCACCCCCATCTCCGTGGCGACCTGCTCCATCACCTCGTCGGCCGGCGTCCGCAGCGGGTTCTCGACCACGCCCAGCATCCGCTTCGCCTGGTCGTAGTACGGCGCCAGCTCGGACCTCCAGTCGGTGATGTGGCTCCACTGCGGGTCGTCGTAGAACGCCGGCAGGGGCTCGTAGAGGGTGTTGGCGTAGACCAGCGACCCGCCGCCGACCCCGGCGCCGGAGACGATCAGGCAGTCCCGCAGGGCGTCGATGCGCTGGATCCCGTAGCAGCCGATCTCGGGACGGAACAGGAAGCGCTTCGTGTCGAACGACGTCTCGGCGAAGTCCTCGTCGGCGAAGCGGGCACCCGCCTCCAGGACCCCCACCCGGTAGCCCTTCTCGGTCAGCCGGAGCGCGGTGACCGAGCCGCCGAAGCCGGAGCCGACGACCAGGACGTCGTAGTCGAACGCCATCAGGCTCTCCCCAGCTTCTTCATCAGCCGCAGGTTGGCCGTCATCACCTTCGCGTAGGTCTCGTCCGACATGCCCAGCATCGGCGCGAACCGGACCACCCGCTGGGTGGCCACCGACTGCGACTCGGTGTAGCGCAGGATGCCCTCGCTGCCCTGCCGGCGGCCCATCCCGGACTCGCGCATGCCGCCCATCGGCGAGTCGATGCTGGCGAAGGTCGCCCCGAACGCCTCGTTGATGTTGACCGTGCCGCACGTGATCTGGCGGGCGATCGCGCGGGCGCGGCGGCCGTCCTGGCTGTAGATCGAGGCGTTCAGCCCGTACTCCCCCGCGTTGGCACGGGCCACCGCGTCGGCCTCGTCGTGGAAGCGGTAGAGCGAGACCACCGGCCCGAAGGTCTCCTGGCCGAAGCAGGTCATCTCGGGGGTGACCCCTTCGAGGATGGTCGGCTCGTAGAAGTACGGACCGAGGTCGGGCCGGGCGCGCCCACCGGTGAGCACCCGGGCGCCGCGGGCGACGGCGTCGTCGACGTGGGCGGTGACGGTGTCGAGCTGGTCCTGCGAGATCAGCGACCCCATGTCGTTGCCCCAGTCGAGGGTGGCCCCCAGGGTCATCGCCTCGGTCCGGGCCACGAACCGCTCGACGAACCGGTCGTAGACCTGGTCGGCCACGAAGAGCCGCTCCATCGAGACGCACAGCTGGCCGGCGTTGGAGAACGACGCGCGGACAGCACCCTCGGCGGCCTTCTCGAGGTCCGCGTCCCGCAGCACCAGCAGGGGGTTCTTGCCGCCCAGCTCCAGCGAGCAGCCGATCAGCCGGTCGGCGCAGCCCTTCGCGACGAGCCTGCCCGTCGCCGTGGAGCCGGTGAAGCAGACGTAGTCGGCGCGCTCGATGATCGACGTACCGACGCGGGAGCCGGGGCCGGCGACGACCTGCCACAGGTCGCGCGGGAAGCCGGCCTGCTCCAGCAGCTCGGCGGCGAGCAGGGCCGAGAGCATCGTCTGGGCGTCCGGCTTGGCGACCACCGCGTTGCCCGCCATCAGCGCGGGCAGGCCGTCGCAGAGCGCCATCGTGAACGGGTAGTTCCACGGCGAGATGATGCCGACGACGCCCTTGGGGATCCGGTTCAGCTCCACCCGGGTCAGCCCCGGCACCACGCCGAGCTTGCGCTGGGTGTCGAGGTGCTGGTGCGCGGTGCGCGCGTAGTAGCGGGCGGTCAGCGCGATGTGCAGCGGCTCGTCGAAGGCGTGCTTGCGGGCCTTGCCGGACTCCCAGACGATCAGGTCGATGATCTCGTCCTGGCGGTCGAGGACCAGGTCGTGGAGGCGCAGCAGCAGCGCCGAGCGCTCCTCGAGCGAGGTGCGGGCCCACGCGGCCTGGGCCCGGCGTGCCCGGGCGAACGCGTCGGCGACGTCCGCGTCGGTCGACTGCGGGATGTGGGCCAGCGGCGCGCCGTTCAGCGGGGACCTGACCTCGACGGTGGTGCCCGAGGTGGCGAGGACGCGGCGCGTCAGGCGCGCGGTGTCGTCGGGCTCGAGGGCGTACGACGCGGTCGGGTCGTGCTCGGGATCGTGCGGCCCTTCCACCATCGGGCCGCCCGAGGGACGGGGGTTCTGCGCGCTCATGCACCGAGGCTATGTGACCCCTGTCTCGCTCACTACCCCGCGGTAGCCAACTGAGACGTTTTACACATTCGCTTGCTCTGTCAAGTCTGCGGCTGGGCTCAGACGATGTCCGGTGCCTGCACCCGGGCCTGGTCGGCCTCCCGGTCGGTGAGCTGCTCCTGGCTGCGCCGCTCGGCCTCGACCCGGCGCCGGTAGTGGTCGACCTCGGCGGCGAGCGTGGCCTCGTCCCAGCCGAGCTCGTCGGCCATCAGCCGCGCCGCTGCCGGCGCCGCGACCAGCCCCCGGTCGAAGGTCTCGATGGAGATGCGGGTGCGCCGGGTCATCACGTCGTCGAGGTGGCGAGCGGCCTCGTGGGTGACGGCGTGCACCACCTCCGCGGCGAGGTAGTCCTCCGTCCCTTCGAGCGGCAGCCCGAGGTCCGGCCGCTGGGCGATCAGGCCGAGCAGCTCGTCGACCAGGCCGCCGTACCGGCCGAGGAGGTGGTCGACCCGCGCCACGTGCAGGCCGGCGCGCCGGGCCAGCAGGACCCGCTGGTTGGTCCGCGCCTCGAACCCGTCGGCACCCACCAGCGGCACCCGGTCGGTGATCGACTCACGCACCGTCGCGTTGACCGTGGTCCGCAGCGAGTGCGCCGCGGCGTCCACCGCGTCCCTGGCCATCACGCGGTACGTCGTGAGCTTGCCGCCCGCGATCATCACCAGGCCCGAGACGGGGGTGACCACGGTGTGCTCCCGGGAGATCCGCGAGGTCGGCTCGGACTCGCCGGTGAGCAGTGGCCGGAGCCCGGCGTACACGCCCTCGACGTCCTCGTGGTCGAGGGGTTCCCGCAGGATGGTGTTGACCCGGTCGAGCACGTAGTCGATGTCGGCACGGCTGGCCGCGGGGTGCGCCTTGCCGAGGTTCCAGGGGGTGTCCGTGGTGCCGATGATCCAGTGCCGCCCCCACGGGATCACGAACAGCACCGAGGTCTCGGTGCGCGTGATGAACCCCGCCTCGGAGCGGATCCGGTCGCGCGGGACGACGAGGTGGATGCCCTTGCTGGCCTGCACGTTCAGCGCACCCCGGCCACCCACCATCTCCTGGATCTCGTCGGTCCACACGCCGGCGGCGTTCACCACGACCCGGGCCCGGATCTCGAGGTCCCGGCCGCGCTCGAGGTCGCGGGCGCGCACGCCGACCACTCGCTCCCCCTCGCGCAGGAAGCCGGTGACCCGGGTCCGGGTCGCGAGGTGGGCGCCGTGAGCGGCAGCGGTGCGCGCGAGCGTGAGCACCAGACGGGCGTCGTCGACCTGGCAGTCGTAGTAACGGATCGCGCCCGCCATCTTGTCGAGCGCGAGGTCGGGCGCGATGCGGGCGACGTGGCGGCGGCTCAGGTGCCGGTGCCGCGGGACGCCCATGGGCTGCCTGCCCAGCGCGGCCATGCCGTCGTAGAGCGCCAGGCCCGCGCCGACGTACGGCCGCTCCCAGCCCCGGTGGGTCAGCGGGTAGAGGAACGGCACCGGCCGGACCAGGTGCGGCGCGAGCCGGGTGAGCAGCAGGCCGCGCTCCTGCAGCGCCTCGCGGACCAGCCCGAAGTCGAGCATCTCGAGGTAGCGCAGCCCGCCGTGGACCAGCTTGCTGCTGCGGCTGCTGGTGCCGCTCGCGAGGTCACGCTGCTCGAGCAGGCCGGTGTTCAGGCCGCGGGTGACGGCGTCCAGCGCGGTCCCGGTCCCCACCACGCCGCCGCCCACCACCAGGACGTCGAGCTCGCCGGGTCTCTCCATCGCCTCCAGCGCGTCGTCCCGGGCCTGCGGGCTGAGGGCGCTGGGCTGGCTCATTGGTCCAGTGTGCGGGACGGGGCGTTGATCGGCATCCCGCCCGGGGGTCCGGGCGCGCCGGCAGGCTCCATCGCCCGGTGGGTCCGGGTGGTGGAGCCTGCTGGCGATTGGCCAGCGCGGCTCTAGTTGGTGTTGAGCTGGGTGGTGCCGGTGGGGGTGACGAGGTAGGTGCGGCCGTGGGGGCCGTGCCATTCGTAGGTGTGGTCGGGTCGTCGTCGGTAGCGCCAGCGGCCTGAGGTTTTGCAGCGGTGGTGGCGCCTGCAGAGGGCGGCGAGCTTGTCGGGGTGGGTCTGGCCGGGTGGTCCGCCCTCGTCGAGGGGCACGTAGGGGGTGATGTGGTCCTGGTCGCAGGCGCGGGCGTCGCGGGTGCACCAGGGGAAGACGCAGTGCCGGTCGCGGAGGATCACGATCTCGCGCATCGCCTCGGTGGGGTCGTGCCCGTCGATCGGGTCGCAGTGGTCGGGGTCGAGGACCGGGCGGATGGTCACCTGCGACCCGCCGACCCAGTCGCGGATCTTCGCGAGGGTGGCCGGCCCGAGCCTCTCCACGGTCCCGACAGGCCGTCTGACCGGTCGGCACCGTGCTGGTCGAGGTGGAGCAGGTCGGTGAGGGTGAGGTGCAGGTAGAGGCTGGTCCTCGGCTTCCGCCGAACCGCCGTCCGCCGTCCCCGGCGTTCCCGGCGCTGCCGGCTCGTCGTCGCCGGTGTCGGTGGTGTCCGTCGATCAGATCCGGTGAGGTCGAGCTGGGCTTGGTGGGCGGCGATCACGCCCAACGCCTTGGCCTTGCGGATCTCGAGGTCGTCGGTGTCGCCGAGCGCCTTCAACGCGGCGGCCTGGTCGCAGACGAGGTCGTGGAAGGCGGTCAGGTCGAGGGTGTCGCCGGCGATGTCGAGGTGGTGGTGCCGTCGAAGTCGCCGGGGCGGGGGTGCTGCAGGGTGACGTGCCAGGAGCGCTTGCCGTGCTTCTCGCGTTGGTCGAGGAGCTCGGGGTGGTACTTGGCGATGGCGTGGGCGACGGCGGTCTGGATCGCGGCGAACCCGCACGAGGCGAGCCTGGGGGCGAGCTGGGCGTCGACGTAGGCCGCGGCGGCTTGACGGGAGAGCGCGTGGGTGGCTTGGGCGACCTGGCGGGCCTTCCACGGCTCCACCTGCAGCTGCTTCGACGAGCCGCCAGATCCGCGGGAGCCGGTGCTGGAGGTCGAGGGCGTCGGCGATCAGCTTCATCCCGGCCAGGGTGGAGACGCCGAGCGCGGCGGCGACCGGTTCGGGCGTGAACGCGGAGACCGCCGGGGTGCCCTCGCCACCCAGCGACTCGTCACGTTGCAGGACGCCGGGCAGCGCGTCGCCGGACCAGGTGGCCACCCCGGTGTCGGTGGTGGCGGGGTGCAGCACGCACCAGTGGGCGGCCAGCCGCAGCTTGTCCCGCTCGGCAGCCCGGGCCTCCACTTCTTCTCCTCCAGCAGGGCCAGGAGCCGGTCGGGGTCGAGGTCCTCGACCACCACCGGCTGTCCCATCGCGTCCACTTCGAGCATGGGACAAGTCAACCAGCGACCACCGACAGTCAGGCCCCGAAAACCGGGTGGTTGAGCGGGTCTGGGGAAACCCGAAGGTAAAGATTTCGGAGGGCGTGTGGGCGTCGCGCCGAGCCGGGCGACCGCGGCCGGTCCGCCGAGCCGGCCGCGACGAGCCGGCGAGCCGTGAGCCGGGAGCCGACCGGAACCCACGGCGTACCCGTCCCCGTAGCTGCCAAAGGCCGCGACCACCGACCAGCCGCCGGCCGGGAAGCGACCCGAACCCACGGCGTACCCGTCCCCGTAGCCGCCAAGGCCGCGACCACCCGCGATGCCGTGGGCCGCCGGCGGGGGTCTCGAGGCTCGGCGCTGGCGCGCCTCGCACCTCGACCACCGGGGCGCGGCCGCGAGCCGGGAGGCGTGGTCCGGAACCTCGGCGCACCCGTCCCCGAGGCTGCCAAGACCGTGACCACCGATCGGCGAGAGCGACCCGCACTACGACCACCAGGGATGCGCGAGAAGCCAGTGCGAGTGCCCGGTCGGGCAACTGGCAATAATGCCCGCATGGTCGGCGACGAGGAGTTCCCGTCGAGATCGTTCCTGCTCTACTGGCGGGCGAACGCCGTGTCGGCCTTCGGCACCTACATCACCTTGCTCGCGCTCCAGACGCTGGTGGTGGTGAGCCTGCACGGCTCGGCCACCCAGGTCGGCTGGTTGAACGCGGCTCGCTGGTTGCCGTACCTGGTCGTCGGCATCGTGGTGGGCGCGCTGGTCGACCGCCACCCCCGACGGCCCATCCTGGTCACCACCGACCTCGTCCAGGCCGGCCTCCTGGCGAGCATTCCCCTGCTGTGGTGGGCCGACCTGTTGTCGTTCCCGGTGCTGCTGGTGATCGTCATGGCGTACGGCACCGCCGCGGTGATCAACGGCGCGGCCGCGATGTCCTTCCTGCCTCGCCTGGTGCAGCGCCGACACCTGCAGCGTGCCCACGCCCGCGGTGACGGCGCCGACGCTGTCGCCATGAGCGCCGGTCCCGCTCTGGGCGGGCTGCTGGTCGGCGCCCTGGGCGCGCCGCTGGCCGTGCTGGTGGACGCCGCGACGTATCTCTACTCCGCCGTCACGCTCGGCCGGATCGGGGCGAGCGAGCCAGCATCCAGGTCGGACATCACGGTCAGGAAGGTCGTGCTCGAGATCCGCGAAGGCCTGCGGTGGATCTATCGGGGCTCGGGACTGACCACCGTGGCGGTCGCGACCCACGGGTGGTTCATCGGCAACGCGATCGTGGGCGTCGTGGTCGCTCCCTACGCACTCGCCACGTTGGACCTCACGCCGTACGAGTTCGGGCTCATCGGCGCCCTGGGTGGCATCGGCGCGGTCGTCGGCGCAGCGGTCACCACCCGGGTGGGGCTGCTGCTGGGGACCGGACCGACGATCATCGCCTGCCACGCCATCACCACCGCGAGCGTGCTCGTGATGGTCGCTGCCGGCTCGACCTCCCACCCGTGGGCGTCGGTCGCGGTCCTCGGGACCGGGCAGGGGCTCTACGGCCTCGCGATGGGCATGAGCAACTCCCACGAGATGAGCTTCCGGCAGCTCCTGACGCCCGACGAGCTCCAGGCACGGACCAACACGACGCTGCGGTCCCTCAACCGTGCCGTCATGGTCGTCGTCGCACCGTTCGCCGGCATCGCCGCGGACCACTGGGGGATCCGGCCCACCCTGCTGGTCGCGACGGCCGTGTTCGCGGTCGTGACGGGCGGGCTCGCCCTGTCGTCCTTCCGTTCGGTCCGGGCGCCCGTGTGACCTGTATCCGCTCATCGGCTGGGTCAGACCGGCCGTGGGACCTGGGGACCGGAGGGCTACTCCTCCCGCACCACGTCCAGGTCGATGAACTCGGGCGGCCCGTCCAGGACGTCCCCCAGTGCGGCCCGGATGCGCTCCAGCCCCTGCTGGCGCCGGGGATCCTGCTCCCGAGCGCGCGCCTTCTCCTCGCTGTCGAAGACGACCAGGGCGTAGACCTGACCCGGATCGGCCTGGCTCCGCATCACCGTGGTCCTCACCAGGCCCGAATCGGCCTGCTCGATGGCCCGGAGCTGCTCGAACACCTCGAGCAGCTCCGCCTCTCGCTCCGGCTTCGTGCTCACCTTCTGAAGTTGTGCCCACATGCCTGGATCCTCGCTCCCTCTCGATTTCATCGTGGAGGACGAGGCGGCGCGCTGCAACCGCTCGGCGACACTGCCGCTATCCCCGCGTGCGAGGACCGAGCGAGGGGCGCCGATCGGCGTGCATCGTCCGGTCGGCGCGGGTCTCGGCGACGACGGCGGCGTCCAGCTCGGCGACGGCCAGCCCCTCCTCCGTCCCGAGCCTGGCCAGCGGGCGGCCCTCGGGGTCGTAGACCGCCGAGCCGCCGATGAAGCTGTGCGGCCCGCAGCGACCGGTGGCCGCGGCCAGCACGACGTACATCCCGTTGTCGAGCGCGCGGGCGGCGAGTGCGGTGTCGCGGCGGTGCGCGCCGCCGGGGAAGAACGCGGCGGAGCTGAGGTACGCCGTCGCTCCGTCGTCGGCGGCGGCCCGGGCGTGCTCGGGGAAGCTGCTGTCGTAGCAGATGCTCAGGGCCAGCTCGAGACCGCCGACCGTGATCGAGGCGCCGTGGTCACCCGGGGCGAAGAACGGCTGCTCCGACCCGTCGAGGTGCTGCTTGTCGTACGGCGCCGTCACGGTGCCGTCCGGCCGGACCACCAGCATCGTCATCGTCCGCCGGTCTCCCCGCTCCAGCGGCGTGCTGACCACGACGACCGCTCCTGTCTCTGCGGCCGCGGCGCGCAGCGGGTCCAGCCAGGCCCCGTCGAGGTCGTCGAGGTGGGGCACGGGGCCGGCGAAGACCTCCTCGTCGTAGCCGGTCAGGAACGCCTCGGGCAGGACGACCAGCCCGACGTCCTGGGTGCCTGCGAAGGAGACCAGGCGCGCGGCGGTGGCGACGTTGGCGGCCACGTCGCCGGAGACGGCGACGGCCTGTGCGGCGGCGACCAGCATCAGGTCACTCGACGACGACCTCGACCCGCTGGAACTCCTTGAGGTCGGTGTAGCCGGTGGTCGCCATCGAGCGGCGCAGCGCGCCGATGAGGTTCATCGTCCCGTCGGCGACCCGGGAGGGACCGAACAGGATCTCCTCGAGGGTGCCGACCTTGCCGAACTCGACCCGCTGGCCGCGCGGCAGGTCGGCGTGGTGCGCCTCGGCACCCCAGTGGAAGCCGTGACCGGGAGCGTCGGAGGCCCGGGCGAACGGCGATCCGACCATCACGGCGTCGGAGCCGCAGGCGATCGCCTTCGCGATGTCGCCGGACCGGCCGATCGAGCCGTCGGCGATGACGTGCACGTAACGGCCGCCGGACTCGTCGAGGTAGTCGCGCCGGGCCGCGGCCACGTCGGCGACGGCGGAGGCCATCGGCACCGCGACACCGAGCACGGTGCGGGTGGTGTGGGCGGCACCGCCACCGAACCCGACCAGCACCCCGGCAGCGCCCGTGCGCATCAGGTGCAGCCCGGCCTGGTAGGTCGCGCAGCCCCCGACGATGACGGGCACGTCGAGCTCGTAGATGAACTCCTTGAGGTTCAGTGGCTCCGCCTGCGAGGACACGTGCTCGGCCGAGACCGTGGTGCCGCGGATGACGAACATGTCGACACCGGCGTCCACGACCGTCTTGGCGAACTCCTTGGTCCGCTGCGGGGACAGCGAGCCGGCCACGGTGACACCGGCGTCGCGCACCTCCTTGAGCCGAGCCGTGATCAGCTCGGGCCGGATGGGGGCGGCGTAGATCTCCTGCATCCGCCGGGTGGCGTCGCCGCCCTGCAGGCCGGCGACCTCCTCCAGCAGCGAGGTCGGGTCGTCGTACCGGGTCCAGAGGCCCTCGAGGTTCAGCACGCCGAGCCCGCCGTACTGCCCGAAGGCGATCGCGGTCTGCGGCGACATCACCGAGTCCATCGGGGCCGCCATCACGGGCAGGTCGAACCGGTAGGCATCGATCTGCCAGGCGACGCTGACCTCCTCAGGGTCACGGGTCCGGCGCGACGGCACGATGGCCACGTCGTCGAAGGAGTAGGCGCGGCGGGCGCGCTTGGCGCGGCCGATCTCGATCTCGGTCACCACCACAGCCTATCGGCGGCGGCTGGGTTGCGCTGCACGGGACGGATCCGCGGGCTGTCGGGATGGATCGGCACTGTGCTGGGCACACCCGACCCGGCGGGCAGGCCCGGGCTCGGCGGAACCCACTACCTCGCCTGCCAGTTCGAGGCCGACCACGTCCCGCCGGTGTGGCCGTCCGGCCCCGGCCACCAGCAGATGCAGGCACACACCTCGACATCGGGGTCACCTCGCTCGGCGAGGCGGTCGCGGACGCGGAGTCGCTCGGCGCCTGCCAGGCCGGTTTCCAGCCGCAGGAGGACGTCCGGGTCATGCTCGACCCGGCGGGGCACCCGTTCTGCCTCTACCTGGACTCGTGTCAGGCCTGGCCAATCTGGAGGTCCGCGACCGGATCCAGGCCGTGGTGCTGGCCTACGAGACGGGGTTCGTCCGCCCCGGCGAGTAGCCGGCGGCGCTGGACACCGGCTCCTCCTCGGTCAGCGGCCCGGTCAGGGCCCAGAAGGCGGCACCGAGCAGGAGCACCGAGAGGTACGACGCGTGCGGGCTCAGGCTCGTGCCGGCGAACTCGACCAGCAGGAAGGCCCAGATCGCCGGGCCGACCCAGACCGGACCGGTCCGGGTGCGGAACAGGCCGATCCCCAGCAGCAGCAGGCCGAGCACGGTGCCGAGCAGCCCCGCGATCGACACGAGCATGACCGGGCTGTTGAAGACGCGGTCGAGGAGTCCGGCGTACACGTCGTGGTGCTCCGGGTCGCGCGCCATCATCACCATGGCGAGCGAGAGCCCGCCGAACGCAGTGTGGCCCAGACAGCCGAGCACGCCGAGACCGGTGCCCCAGGCCGAGAGCCGCGGCGCCGCGGGGAGCAGCAGCCGACCGATGGCGAGGACGGCCACGAGCATCGGCAGCTGCCCGATGAGGAAGGCCGCGGCGGAGACCGCCGCCGGCACCGTGTCCAGAACAGTCAGCTGGTGGGCCGGGCCGCCGTCGAGCTCCGGCTGGAGCACCACCGAGAGGCCGGCGAGGACGGGAGCGAGCACCAGGGCTGCCCGGGCCGCCAGCAGTCGGGAAGGTGAATCGGGGGTCATCGGAGGTCCTTTCGTCGGGGCCGGTCGGTCCGGCGACTCCAGAGCACCCCGGATGCGGTCGGGCCGGCGTCGGCCGTGGGTCTCGAGATCGATCAACTTCCGATGACTGCGCGGTCACCCTCGGGCGACCTACATTGCTCTCGTGCTCACTCCTCGCGGTCTCCCCCGGCGCTCCGAGGTGGTGGCCGCCGCGCTCGTCGGCGCGGCCGGTCTCGGCGAGGTGTGGGTGCCGTTCGGCTCGCGGCAGGGCGACGGATCGCTCGCCGCCACGACGGTCGGGGTCCTGCTGGCCGCCCTCGGGATGCTGTGGTCGCGCCGAGCACCGCTCGCGGCGCTGGCCGCGGTCATGTCGGCATGGGCGCTCGTCGCGATCGTCACCACGCCGTACGTGCTGTTCTACGGCACCTTCGTGCCGTTCCTGCTGCTGATGTTCGCCAGTGCCCGATACGGCGCCGGCCGCTCTCCGGGGTACGCCGCCGGGATCGGGGCCCTCACCCTGCTCGGCATCGACCTGTTCGTCCCGGTCCTGCAGGAGCCCGGCGAGATCGTCTTCCACTGGACGGTCACGGCCCTGGTGTGGAGCGCCGGACTCGGCCTGCGTTTGTGGGAGCGTCGCACCCGGTCCGCGATGGAGCGGGCCCTGCGCGCCGAACGCGACTCGGCCGAGCAGGCCTTCCATGCTGTCCTCGATGAACGAGCGCGGATCTCCCGCGAGCTCCACGACATCGTCACCCATGCGGTCAGCTCCATCGTGGTGCAGGCCGGGGCCGCCGAGCAGGCGGTCGACGACGACCCCGACTTCACGCGAACCGCCCTCGGAAACATCCGGTCCACCGGAAACGAGACGCTGGCGGAGATGCGCCGGTTGGTGACGATGCTGCGCTCCTCCGACGAGGCTCCCTTGACTCCCCAGCCCCGGCTCGACGGCCTGGACGACCTGGTGGCCCAGACCTCGGCGGTCGGGCCGAGGACCGCGCTGAGCGTCACCGGTCAGGTGCGACCCCTGCCGGCCGGGCTCGACCTGACGGTCTACCGGATCGTGCAGGAGGCGCTCACCAACGTACGGCGGCACGCGACCGCGGAGTCCTGCGAGATCAACGTCGACTACGGCACCGACGCCCTGACCGTGCGGGTCACCGACGACGGCTCGGCGCCGCCGGCCGGCGCCGGCTCCCGCGGACACGGCCTGGTCGGCATGCGGGAGCGGGTCGCCCTGTACGGGGGCGAGCTGTCCGCAGGCCCACTCCCGGGGCGCGGCTTCGGTGTCGAGGCGAGGCTTCCGCTCGCATGAGGGTCCTCGTCGTCGACGACCAGGAGCTGGTGCGCGCCGGCTTCGCCGCCATCTTGTCGCGGGCCGGGATCGACGTGGTCGGCGAGGCGGTCGACGGAGTGGACGCGGTCCGAGCAGCGGTCGAGCTCGGTCCGGACGTGGTCCTGATGGACGTCCGGATGCCCCGCCTCGACGGCATCGAGGCGACCCGGCGGATCCTCGGGGCGCGACCCGAGGTCCAGGTCGTCGTCCTCACCACCTTCGACCTCGACGAGTACGTCTACCGCGCCGTGCACGCCGGAGCGTGCGGGTTCCTGCTCAAGGACATCGCCCCGGACGACCTCGTGCACGCCGTGCACGTGGCGGCCCGGGGCGACGCCCTGCTTGCCCCCGCCCTGACCCGCCGGCTCCTCACCGAGTACGCCGCCCGTCCCCAGCCGGGCGGCGAACCGGACCGTTTCGCCGACCTCACCGACCGCGAGCTGGACGTGCTGCGGTTGGTCGCCGAGGGCTACTCCAACGCCGAGATCGCCGGCACTCTCTTCCTCAGCGAGGCGACCGTGAAGACCTACGTCTCGCGGATACTCACCAAGCTGGCTCTGCGCGACCGGCTCCAGCTGGCCGTTCTCGCCTATCGCTCGGGGCTGGTCCGACCCTAGGGCACGTCTCCCAAGTCGGGGCGCCGCACCCTAGGTGCGATGCCCAGCCCGGGTCCGGGCTTCACCACGCATTCGTGGTGCGGAGCCGACAGTGCGCCAGGCAGCCGAGGCCGACACGGGGCCGTTCGCAGCGACTCAGCGTCCTGTGTAGTTGGGGGCCTCGACGGTCATCTGCACGTCGTGCGGGTGGCTCTCCTTGAGCGAGGCGGAGGTGATCCGCACGAAGCGGCCCTTCTCCTGCAGCTCGGGGATGGTCCGCGCGCCGACGTAGAACATCGACTGGTTCAGGCCGCCGATGAGCTGGTGCGAGACCGCCGCGAGCGGGCCGCGGTAGGCCACCTGGCCCTCGATCCCCTCGGGGACGATCTTGTCGTCGCTGGACACCTCGGCCTGGAAGTAGCGGTCCTTGGAGTAGGACTTCTTGCCGCGGCTCGACATCGCGCCGAGCGAGCCCATGCCGCGGTAGGACTTGTACTGCTTGCCGTTGACGAAGACCAGCTCGCCCGGGGACTCCTCGCAGCCGGCGAGCAGCGAGCCCAGCATGACCGTGTCGGCGCCGGCCACGATCGCCTTGGCGATCTCGCCGGAGTGCTTCATGCCGCCGTCCGCGATGAGGGGTACGCCGGCCGGCCGGGTCGCCAGCGAGGCCTCGTGGACCGCGGTGACCTGCGGGACGCCCACGCCGGTCACCACGCGGGTGGTGCAGATCGAGCCGGGCCCGACCCCCACCTTGACGGCGTCGGCGCCGGCGTCGACGAACGCCTGGGCGCCCTCGCGGGTGGCGACGTTGCCGCCGATGACCTGCACGTGCCGGGTCGCCGGGTCGGTCTTGAGCTTCTGCACCATGTCGAGCAGCAGCCGGACGTTGCCGTGCGCGGTGTCGGCGACGAGCACGTCCACGCCGGCCTCGACCAGGGTCGTCGCGCGCTGCCAGGCGTCGCCGAAGTAGCCGATCGCGGCACCGACGAGCAGCCGCCCGTCGCCGTCGTACGACGCCTGCGGGAACTGCTCGGACTTCACGAAGTCCTTGACGGTGATCAGGCCGGCCAGGCGGCCCTCGTCGTCCACCAGCGGCAACCGCTCGCGCTTGTGCTTGCGCAGCAGCAGCGTCGCCTCGTCGCGGGAGATGCCGACCGGGCCGGTGATCAGCGGCATCGGGGTCATCACCTCGTCGACCTTGGTGGTCGCCCACTCCGCGACCGGCGTGAAGCGCAGGTCGCGGTTGGTGATGATGCCGAGCAGCCGGTTGCCCGGGTCGACCACCGGGAGGCCGGAGACGCGGTACTCGCCGCAGATCCGGTCGAGCTCCTCCAGCGTCGCGTCCGGCCCGATCGTGACCGGGTTGGAGATGATGCCGGTCTGGGTCCGCTTCACGAGGTCGACCTGGTAGGCCTGGTCCTCGATGGAGAGGTTGCGGTGGAGCACGCCCATGCCACCCTGGCGCGCCATCGCGATCGCCATCCGCGACTCGGTCACGGTGTCCATCGCGGCGCTGACGAGCGGCACCTTCAGCGAGATCTCGCGGGTCAGCCGCGAGGTCGTGTCGATGTCCGACGGCGCGAGGTCGGAGTGACCCGGCAGCAGCAGGACGTCGTCGTAGGTCAGGCCCAGGGCGGCGAACTTCTCGGGGAGCTCCACCCGGGACATGCTACCGAGCGGGTGAGCGCCGGCCGAGTCCCCGGTGCCCGGCACGGGACGGGTGCCCGGCCTCAGGCCGTCAGCGGCTTGAGGCTGTGCACGGGGACCCGCACCGTCAGCTCGTCGGCCGCCATCCGGATCCGCGCGCGCAGCCCCGCGGCCAGCACCATCGGCAGCACCGCCTGGTTGTCCGCCCGGGTGGTGAGCAGGATCTCCGCGGCGCCCATCGAGCCGGCCAGCCGGGCGGCGTCGACCAGCAGCCGGGTACCGATCCCGCGGCGCTGCCAGGCCGGGTCGACCCGCAGCGTCACCGGCCGGAGCCCGGGGTCGTCGACCGGGTCGCCCACCACGGCCAGGCCGACCGGGCTGTCGTCGATCATCGCCCGGACCGCGTCGCCCTCGAGGACGTACTCCGGGGTCGAGCCGGCACCGACCCGGCGGCCGGGGGTCGGTGACATCGCCGCCTCGCGGCCGCGGGCCAGCACGTCGGAGACCAGCTCGGCCATCGCGGACCCGCGGGCGTGCTCGGTGGCCGTGAACGGCGCCGTGCGCCGCACCTGCACCTGCACCTCCCCCACCGTCATGTCCATCACGTCCTGGACGGCGCCCAGCGCACCCTGCTCGGGATCGGCCTCGGCGTCGAACAGCGTCGCCACGACCTCGGGGAACGACGCGGGCTGGGCGAGGATCATGCGGGCGGCCTGGACGTAGCGGGTCGGCTGGTCGCTGAGCGCCGCCTCGGTGCACGGGGCGGCGCTGACCGCGAGGCCCCCCGAGGCCTCGACGAGCCGGGCGATCTCCGGCAGCCCCCAGCCCTCGGGGGTGCGCAGCACCAGCTCGTCGGTGACGGCCTCGATGCCCGGGAAGATCTGGAGCCCGAGGATGTTCACGCCGGCCTCGCCGCAGCTCCGGGCCAGGACGGCCAGCGAACCGGGGCGGTCGGGCAGGGTCGTGCGGACTCGCCACAGCATGGGCTCTCCCCTCGTCGATGTGCGGACGTCGCGAAGTCTGCCGCCACGACGTTGCCGAGCGGGGTCGTCCGTGTTTCCGCAGCATCACGCGGTGAGGCGCGGCGGCGAGGCTCTGGGAGGCTGGGCTGCATGCGCAGCTGGATCTACTTCCTCCACCCGCCCCGGGCGGACTTCGCCGCCACCATGACGCCCGACGAGGAGGCTGCCTTCGGCGAGCACTTCGAGCACCTGCAGCGACTGCTGGCCGAGGGGACGCTCGTGCTCGCCGGGCCGACGCTCGGCGAGACCAACACCGGGATCGCGGTCTTCGAGGCGCCCGACGAGGAGGCCGCCCGCGCGGTCATGGAGTCCGACCCGGCGATCGCCCGGGGCGTCGTGACCGGCGAGCTCCGCGAGATGCGGGTCTCCCTGCTGCGCGGGAGGTAGCCGGATCTCGCCGACCCGTCGTGAACTGGCACGAGAAACGCGTCGACCCGTCGTCAGTTGACGACGGGTCGACGCGTTCGGTGCGTGAAGAAGCGACGGGTCAGTGGCCGTGACCGTGACCGTGGCCGTGGCCACCGGCGCCGTTCTCGTCCTCGTCCTCGGGCTTCTCGACGACCAGGGTCTCGGTCGTGAGCAGCATGCCCGCGATCGAGGTGGCGTTGACCAGCGCGGAGCGGGTGACCTTGACCGGGTCCAGGACGCCCTGGGCGACCAGGTCGCCGTACTCCTCGGTGGCGGCGTTGTAGCCCTTGCCGACGCCGAGCTCGCGCACCTTGGTGGTCACGACGTAGCCGTTCTGGCCGCCGTTCTCGGCGATCCAGCGCAGCGGCTCGTCGGCCGACTTGCGGACGATCCGGACGCCGACCGCCTCGTCGCCGGTGAGGCCGAGGTCGTCGGAGAGGACCGACACCGCGTGGATGAGCGCGGAGCCACCGCCGGGGACGATGCCCTCCTCGATCGCGGCGCGCGTCGCGGAGACGGCGTCCTCGATGCGGTGCTTCTTCTCCTTCAGCTCCACCTCGGTGGCGGCGCCGACCTTGATCACGCACACGCCGCCGGCCAGCTTCGCGAGGCGCTCCTGGAGCTTCTCGCGGTCCCAGTCGGAGTCGGTGGACTCGATCTCGGCCTTGATCTGGTTGACGCGGCCGTCGACCTCCGCGGCGTCACCGGCGCCGTCGACGATCGTGGTGTTGTCCTTGGTGATGACGACGCGGCGCGCCTGGCCGAGGACCTCGAGCCCGACCTGGTCGAGCTTGAGACCGACCTCGGGCGCGACGACCTGACCACCGGTCAGGGTCGCGATGTCCTGCATCATCGCCTTGCGACGGTCACCGAAGGCCGGGCTCTTCACCGCGACCGCGTTGAAGGTGCCGCGGATCTTGTTCACGACCAGCGTCGAGAGCGCCTCGCCGTCGAGGTCCTCGGCCAGGATGAACAGCGGCTTGCCGGCCTGGATGACCTTCTCCAGCAGCGGCAGCAGGTCCGCGATCGCCGAGATCTTGCCCTGGTGCAGCAGGATGTAGGGCTCGTCGAGGACGGCCTCCATCCGCTCGGGGTCGGAGACGAAGTACTGCGAGATGTAGCCCTTGTCGAACTGCATCCCCTCGGTGAACTCCAGCTCGGTGCCCATGGTGTTGGACTCCTCGACGGTGATCACGCCGTCCTTGCCGACCTTGTCGAAGGCCTCGGCGAGCAGCTCGCCGATGTGGGAGTCGCGGCTGGAGATCGTGGCGACCGACGCCATGTCCTCCTTGGACTCCACCTCGCGGGCCGCCTCGCGCAGCGCGTCGCCGACGGCCTCGGCCGCGGCGTCCATGCCCCGCTTGAGCCCCATCGGGTTCGCACCGGCTGCCACGGCGCGCAGGCCCTCGTGGACCATCGCCTGGGCGAGCACGGTCGCGGTGGTGGTGCCGTCACCCGCGACGTCGTTCGTCTTGGTGGCGACCTCCTTGGTCAGCTGCGCGCCCATGTTCTCGAACGGGTCGTCCAGCTCGATCTCACGGGCGACGGTCACGCCGTCGTTGGTGATGGTCGGCGCGCCCCACTTCTTGTCGAGGACGACGTAGCGGCCCTTGGGGCCCAGCGTCACCTTGACGGCGTTGGCGAGCGCGTCGACGCCCCGCTCGAGCGCGCGGCGGGCGCCCTCGTCGAACTCAAGAATCTTCGGCATTGAGAGCCTTTCTCTAGGGGCCTGAGGCGCATGGCGCCCGGCCGGCCAGGCGGAGGAGGGAAGGCGACCTTGGAGCGAAGCGGTCGCCGACCGACGACAACGCAGCCGGCCGGGATGCCAGGCGGCTCAGGAAACGACGGCGAGGACGTCGCGGGCGGAAAGGATGAGGAACTCCGACCCGGCGTACTTCACCTCGGTGCCGCCGTACTTGCTGTAGATGACCTTGTCGCCGACGGCCACGTCCAGCGGGACGCGGTTGCCGTTGTCGTCGATGCGACCCGGACCGGTCGCCACGACCTCGCCCTCCTGGGGCTTCTCCTTGGCGGTGTCGGGGATGACCAGGCCGGACGCCGTGGTCTGCTCGGCCTCGAGCGGCTTGACGACGATGCGGTCCTCGAGGGGCTTGATGTTGACCGACACGATGTCGACCTCCACTTTCTCCATGTCTGACATAAGGGCTGGAGCACCTCGTCATCCCGGTTGGGGGTGACGGAAGTCCTCCGGACGTTGGGGCTTGCTGGGAGGTACGCCGTCGCGGGGGTCGCACTTCGGTCGCAAGCGCTGGCACCCTCATGGTGAGAGTGCCAGTCCAGACGTTAGCACTCGCCCCGAATGAGTGCCAGCAAAGGTGGGGACGTGTCACTCTGCGAGGATCGCGTCATGGAGCTCGACGACTTCCGCTGGCTGCTGACCGACGACGGCCAGCGACTGCTCGCCGCGGCCGAGGAGGTGGCCGACGAGGACCCGCTGCGCGCCCAGAGCGCCCTGCGGCGTACGGCGCAGCCGGCGCACGTCGCCGCGGCGCTGACCCAGGCGAGCCTGCGCCGACGGGCCGTCGCGAAGTTCGGCGACCTCGCCCCCCGGATGTACTTCACCCCCGACGGGCTCGAGCAGGCCACCCGGCTCCCGGTGGCCAGGCACCGCGCCGGCCGGCTGGGGGCCGCCTCCGCACGGACGGTCATCGACCTCGGCTGCGGCATCGGCGGCGACCTGGTCGCCTTCGCCGAGACCGGCCTGATCTGCGCCGGCATCGACCTCGACCCGCTGCGGGTCGAGGTCGCCACCGCCAACCTCGCGGCCCTCGGGCTCGAGGCGGCGCGGTCCGGGTCGCCGACGCCACCGAGGTGAGCACGGTGCCCTTCGACGTCGCCTTCGCCGACCCCGCCCGGCGTACCGGCCGGGGCCGCACCTTCGACGTGGACAGCTGGACCCCGCCCTGGTCGTTCGTCGAGGAGCTGCTGGGCCGCGACTCCTGCGTGAAGGTCGCGCCCGGGATCCCCCACGACCTGGTCCCGGAGGGGGTCGAGGCCGAGTGGGTCAGCGACCAGGGCGAGGTCAAGGAGGCGGCGCTGTGGTCGGGGCGGCTGGCGACGACCGCGCGCCGGGCCACGGTCATCGGGGGCGGCGGGCTCGCGACGCTGACCGACGAGGACGACCCGGGCGGCGAGGTGGTCCCGGTCCGGCGGTTCCTCTACGAGCCGGACGGGGCGGTGATCCGGGCCGGCCTGGTCACCGCGGTGGCCGCCGGGGTGCACGGCGGGCTGGTCGACGAGCACATCGCCTACGTCACCTCCGACGTCCCCGTGCACACGCCGTTCGCCCGCGGCTACGAGGTCGTCGAGGAGCTGCCGTACCGCGAGAAGGCGCTGCGCGCGGCCCTCCGCGAGCGCGGCGTCGGCACGCTCACGATCAAGAAGCGCGGCGTCGACGTGGTCCCCGACCAGCTGCGCAAGCGGCTCGCGCTCACCGGCGACACCGAGGCCACGATCGTGCTCACCCGGGTCGCCGGGCACGGCACGGCGCTGCTGCTCCGCCCGCTCTGACGCCCGGGGGCCTGCTCAGCCCAGCGCCTCCCGCTCCGCGCCGATGGTGGTGTCGTCGCCGTGACCGGTGTGCACCACCGTCTCGGCCGGCAGCCCGAACAGGCGGCTGCGGATGGACCGCTTGATCAGGTCCTCGTCGCTGAACGACCGGCCGGTCGCACCCGGGCCCGCCCTGGAACAGGGTGTCGCCGGTGAACACGCAGCCGAGGTCCGGGGCGTGGAAGCACACCGCCCCGGGGGCGTGACCGGGCGTGTGGATCGCGCGGAGCGTGGTGCCCCCGACCGTGATCTCGAAGCCGTCCGCGAGGTCGACGTCCCACAGGTACTTCCCGGTCTCGGCGTCGCCGTGGGTCAGCTCCCACAGCGGCTTGTCGTCGGGGTGCAGCATGATCGGCGCGCCCTGCCCGCCGTTGGCCCGCTCCCGCAGCGCCGGCGCCACCCGGCAGTGGTCATCGTGGGCGTGGGTCAGCAGGATCGCCCGGACGGTCCGGTCCCCCACCACCGCCATGATGTCCTCGACCGAGTGCGGGGCGTCGATGACGACGCACTCGGCGTCGTCGCCGACGACCCAGATGTTGTTGTCGACCTCGAAGGTCTCCCCGTCGAGGCTGAACGTGCCGCTGGAGACGGCATGGTCGATGCGCGCGGTCACTTGAGGACCACCACGGACCGGAGCACGTTGCCGCCGTGCATCTTCGCGAACGCCGCCTCCACGTCGTCGATGCCGATCTCCTCGGTCACGAACGCGTCGAGGTCCAGGCGACCCTGCTGGTAGAGGTCGACCAGCATCGGGAAGTCGCGGCTGGGCAGGCAGTCGCCGTACCAGCTCGACTTCAGCGACCCGCCGCGGCCGAACACGTCGATGAGCGGGAGGTCGGGGACCTTCATGTCCGGGGTCGGCACGCCGACCAGCACGACGGTCCCGGCGAGGTCGCGGGCGTAGAACGCCTGCTTCCAGGTCTCCGGACGCCCGACCGCGTCGATGACGACGTCGGCGCCGTTGCCGCCGGTCAGCTCCTGGATCGCCGCGACCGGATCGGTCTCCGAGCTGTTCACGGTGTGCGTGGCGCCCAGCTTCGTGGCGGCCTCGAGCTTCTTGGCGTCGATGTCGACCGCGATGATCGTGGACGCGCCCGCCAGCGCGGAGCCGGCGACCGCGGCGACGCCGACACCACCGCAGCCGATGACGGCCACCGAGCTGCCCCGGCCCACGTTGCCGGTGTTGATCGCCGCGCCCAGGCCGGCCATCACGCCGCAGCCGAGCAGCCCGACCGCCGCCGGCCGCGCGGACGGGTCCACCTTGGTGCACTGGCCGGCCGCGACCAGCGTCTTCTCCGCGAAGGCACCGATGCCCAGCGCCGGGCTCAGCGGCGTCCCGGCCCCGTCCCCCTCGGCGAGCGTCATCCTCTGGGTCGCGTTGTGGGTGGCGAAGCAGTACCACGGCTCGCCGCGGTCGCAGGCGCGGCAGTCGCCGCACACGGCGCGCCAGTTGAGGATCACGAAGTCACCGGGCGCGACGCTGGTGACGTCCTCACCGACCGCCTCGACCACGCCCGCGGCCTCGTGGCCCAGCAGGAACGGGAAGTCGTCGTTGATGCCACCCTCGCGGTAGTGCAGGTCGGTGTGGCAGACCCCGCAGGCCTGCACCTTCACCAGTGCCTCCCCCGGGCCCGGGTCGGGGACGTTGATGCTCACGACCTCGACCGGCGCGCCCTTGGCGCGCGCGACGACCGCCTTCACCTGCTGCATGTGTTGTCCTCTCCTTCGCACGTGGCCGTCCGGCCCGTCCCCTGACACCGTACGGGCGGGATTGCAACCTTTTCCCGGGGAGTCGCGTCCAGCCGATGTGCAGACGACGGAGGAGACTGGAGCGGTCATGACGGACCGCGACGCCGACTTCACGGCGTACCTCGAGGCGCGGCAGGCCCGGTTGCTGCGCACGGCCTACCTGCTGACCGGGGACCGGCACCAGGCCGAGGACGTGCTGCAGACCTCGCTGGCCAAGCTGTACCTGGCGTGGGACAAGGTCCGCGACCGCGAGTCCGTCGACGCCTACGTCCGGCGGATCATGGTCAACGAGAACAACTCGCTGTGGCGTCGCCCCTGGAAGCGCCGCGAGCACGCCACGGACCAGGTGCCGGAGGCGGCACCCGTCCACGACGAGTACGACGAGGGCCTCGGCGCCGCGGTGTGGGAGGTCGTGCAGACGCTGCCCCGGCGGGCCCGGGCCGTCGTCGTGCTGCGCTACTACGAGCAGCTGTCCGAGGCCGAGACCGCCGACGTGCTCGGCATCTCGGTGGGCACCGTGAAGTCACAGACCAGCCGGGCGCTGGCCGCCCTGCGCGAGCGAACGCCCGCCGAGCTGAACCCGAGCAACCGGGAGGAGGAGCGATGACCGAGGAGACCTTCGTCCGGGAGCTGGAGCGCCACGCGGACCACGTCCACGGCGCGCCGCTCTCCTTCACCGACGTGCGCGGTCGCGCGCACCAGATCCGTCGCCGCCGCCGCGCGACAGCAGCGGCAGCGGTCGCCGCGGCGGTGGCGGTGGTCGCGGCCGTCCCCGCACTGCTGTCCGGGAGCCTGGACCGAGCCGGCGGTCCGGAGCCGGCTCCACCGGCGCCGACGCACAGCGCGCACACCGCCGTCCTGCACGACGGCGAGGTGACCATGCCCGACGGCAGCACCGTCCGCGTGGACCTGGACAACGCCGACGTCACCCAGCTCGGGGTGCTGACCGACGGCCGGATCGTCGCGGCGACGTCGCGCCCGCAGGCGATCCAGGTCTTCTCCCCCGAGGGTGACCTGGAGAAGCGCTTCCCGGTCCCGGTGAACGCGATCACGATGAGCCCGACCGACGACCTGGTCGCCTGGGCGGACGACAGCTACCGGATCCAGGTCCTGGAGAGCGGCGTCGACGAGCCGGTCACGCTCAGCGGTGTGCCCCTGCCCGGGGAGACGTTCCCGACCATCGACGCGGTCACCGGGTCCGACTGCGCCGCCGGTGGGTGCACGGCGTACGCCGGCGACGGCACCACCACGTCCGCGGCGGCCACGCTCGACGGCGCCCGGGACCTGACGACCAGCAAGCCGCTGCGGATCAGGGACGTGAGCCCCGACGGCGCGTTGTGGGCCGTCGCGCTGCCGGACAGCGGCCCGGAGCCACAGGTCCGGTGCGCGGGCCTCTACGACCCCGAGACGGACGAGGTCGTTGCGAGGAACTGCAACTACGGCTCGAGCCTGGAGTTCTCCCCCGACGGCCAGTACCTCACGGGCGCCGAGGGTGACAACAACATGTTCGGCGAGGTGCATGTGTTCGACCTCGGGCTGGAGCGGGTCGGCACCTGGCAGCCAGCCCGGCTCGCAGGTCGTCAGCCGCTACGCCTGGGCCGACGCGACGCACCTCCTCGCCGCGACGGTCGGGCTGAAGGACAACCAGTGGTCGCTGGTCCGCGTGGCGATGGACTTCGGTGACCCGGAGGTCGTGGCGGGCCCGGTCGCCGGCCGCAACCCCGAGATCGTCACGGAGTTCCTGCCCTCGGAGTGACTCAGGCCAGCACGCTGGTGACCGGCAGCGAGGAGTCGGCCGGCAGGTCGAGGGCCGACGGGGTCCGGCCCCGCGACACCATCTCGGACCCGAGCGCGGCGACCATGGCGCCGTTGTCGGTGCACAGCCCGGGGCGCGGGACCCGCACCCGGATGCCCTTCGCGGCGGCCCGCTCCTCGGCCATCGAGCGAAGCCGGGAGTTCGCGGCCACGCCCCCGCCGATCAGGATGTCCTCGATGCCCTCGGTGACCGCGGCGTCGATCGCCTTGCGGGTCAGCACGTCGCAGACCGCCTCCTGGAAGCTGGCCGCCACGTCGTTGACCGGCACCGGCTCCCCGGACCGTTCGCGGGCCTCGACCCAGCGGGCGACCGCCGTCTTGAGGCCGGAGAAGGAGAAGTCGAAGCGGTGCCGCTCGAGGTCCCGTCGCGACGTCAGCCCGCGGGGGAAGTCGACGTAGACGCTGTCCCCCTCGCGGGCGGCGCGGTCGATGTGCGGGCCACCCGGGGAACGGGAGTCCCAGCAGTCGCGCCACCTTGTCGAACGCCTCGCCCGCAGCGTCATCGATGGTCGAGCCCATCGGGTCCACACCCGTGGTGACGTCCTCGACCCGCAGCAGGCTCGAGTGCCCGCCGCTGACCAGCATCGCGAGACAGGGCTCGGGCAGCGGCCCGTGCTCGAGCTGGTCGACGGCGACGTGCGAGGCGAGGTGGTTGACGCCGTAGATCGGCTTGCCGAGCCCGACGGCGAGCGCCTTGGCCGCGGCCACCCCGACCAGCAGCGCGCCGGCCAGCCCGGGGCCGTTGGTGACCGCGATCGCGTCCACCTCGTGGAGCTCGATCCCGGCGGTCTCGCAGGCGCGCTCGATCGTGGGGACCATCGCCTCGAGGTGCGCACGGCTCGCGACCTCGGGCACGACGCCGCCGAAGCGGGCGTGCTCCTCGACGCTGCTCGCGACCGCGTCGGCGAGGAGCGTGCGGCCGCGGACGATGCCGACACCGGTCTCGTCGCAGGACGTCTCGATGCCGAGGACCAAGGGTTCGTTCACACCCCTCATTGTGCGGGCCCGGTGCGCGCGGCCGGCGCCCGCCCCCGGGCAAAGCCGCGCGTGAACGAGAATCTGTGAATCGGTGAGTCTTCCTGCAGCGCGGGCCCCCGTAGTCGTAGGTTGTCCGAGTTTGTTGCCTCTCTCACACCTGAACTCGGAGCACTACATGCGAATTCCGGGAACTCCCCGAACCCGAGCAGCCCTCGTCGCCACGGCGTCGACCGCCCTCATCCTCAGCCCCGCCGCCGCCCACGCCCGGGCCGTCGACGACACCAAGCTCGCCCCGCACTCGCACTTCGTGATGCAGCCGGACGGCTCGACCGGCCTCACGGCCAAGGGCGAGCAGATCCCGAACATCGACTCGGTGAAGTCGACGATCCGGACCTACTACAACGCCACCAGCGGCATCGCCGACAAGGACTCCTCGCCCTACATCACGGAGATGAAGGCGATGGAGGCGGACATGCTGTCGCAGATGCCCGACGCGCCGCTCCCGAACCTGGCCGTGGTCTTCGACGCCGACGACACCACGCTCTGGACCTACGACATGGAGGACGGGGCGATGCACTTCAACTTCGACCCCAAGGTCCAGAACGACGACTGGGTGGTGCCCGGCAAGTTCCCCGCCACCCCCGGCATGGTCGACTTCGTCAAGGCGGTCGAGGACAAGGGCTACAACGTCTTCGGCATCACCGGTCGCGGCGAGGCCCAGGAGGACGCCACCCTGGCCAACCTGGAGAAGGTCGGCTACACCGAGTTCGACGCCGACAACTTCTACACCAAGTTCGCCAGCGCCGACACCAAGCCGGCGTACCTCGACTGCAGCACCAGCGCCGACCCCGCAGACGACCCGGCCAAGTGCACGACGGTCGAGTACAAGGCGGGCACCCGCAAGCACATCGAGGACGACCTGGGCATGAAGATCGTGCTCAACATCGGCGACCAGTTCTCCGACCTGCAGGGCGGCTACGCGATGAACTCGGTGAAGCTGCCGAACCCGACGTACTACCTGCCCAGCCCGAACATCAAGGGCGCGCCGGCCAGCGACGCCGACCTCACCCCGCGCACCGAGTTCACGATGGCGCCGGACGGCTCCAGTGGTGCCACCGAGGGCGGCGAGGGCATCCCGAACATCGACTCGGTGAAGTCGACGATCCGCACCTACTACGGCGCCGTCAACGGCATCGCGAACAAGACCGAGTCGCCCTACATCTCCGAGATGAAGGCGTTCTCGACCAAGTGGAGCCACAAGCTCCGCAACAAGTGCGCGAACGGCGTCCGCAAGGGCATCAAGCCGGCCGTGGTCTTCGACGCCGACGAGACCACGCTGTGGGGCTACGACATGGAGGACGGGGCGATGCACTTCAACTTCGACCCCACGCTCCAGGACACAGTGGGTCAAGGAGGAGCGCTTCCTGGCCGTCCCGGGCATGGTGAAGGTCGTCCGGTCCGCCGCCAAGGGCGGCTGCCGGATCGTCGGCCTCACCGGTCGCGGTGGCGACCAGCGGCGAGCGACCATCGACAACCTCGCGAAGTATTACTACGACAACAACGGCGACCCGCTGTTCAAGTCCGCCTACTACTTCACCAAGGGACCGGGCAGAGACCGGTCGTACAAGTCGTACGTCGACCCCACGGTCGACGGCAAGGACGGCGTACTCGACGATCGACTACAAGGCCTCGACCCGCAAGCACGTCGAGGACCACTTCGGGTTCCACATCATCGCCAACTTCGGTGACCAGTTCAGCGACCTGATCGGTGGCTCCTCGGAGCGCGCCGTGAAGCTGCCGAACCCGACGTACTACCTGCCGTAAGGCACAGCACCGGCTGCCGTGAGGCAGTGCTCAACCACCGACGGCGCCATCGCGGCGTCCCAGCCCCAGGCTGAGGACGACCGCGGTGGCGCCGTCGCGGTAGTAGCGCCGGCGCCGAGCGATCTCGACGAAGCCGCGCGCCGCGTAGAACGCGAGCGCACCGTCGTTGTCCTCGCGCACCTCGAGCAGGAGCCGGTCCGCGCCGCCGTCCCGGGCGAGCGCCCGCACCGCGTCGAGCAGCCCGGTGGCCAGCCCGGCCCGCCGGTGGCCGCGCTCGACCGCGATCCGCTGCAGCTCGGCCACGTCGGCCACCACGCTGGCCGCCGCATGGCCCACCACGTCCCCGCCGACCTCGGCCACCAGGTAGTGCACGGTCGGCAGTCGTCCGCACACGCCCTCCGCGACCAGGCCCGCGGACCAGGCGTCCGCGCCGAGGTTGTCCTCCTCCAGCGCGGCGATGGCCGGCACGTCCGCCGGCCGGGCCGCACGGATCACGAGACGGGCTTGGGGCGCCCGGGCGCCACCGCGTCGGGGCGGCGCAGGTAGAGCGGCTCGGGATCGTGGAGCTCGGCACGCTCCTCGGTCACCACCCGCGCCAGCCAGCCCGCGCTCGGCCGGGTCGGCCCCACGGCGTTCGGGAAGGCGTCGGGGTAGAGCGTGGCGCCCTCCCCCGCCACCGGCAGCTCGGTCGCGGCAGCGCCCGGGTGCTCCACCAGCGGCCCGTGCAGCCGGGCCGCGTCCGCGTCGTACGACGCCAGGTAGACCTCCTTGCGGCGGGCGTCGGTGGCCACCACGAAGTGGCCATCCACCGCGCCGGTGTCCGCCGCCTCGACCGCGATCACGTCCAGCGAGCACACGCCGTACACCGGGATGTCGAGGACGAAGCCGAGCGTGCGGGCGGTGACCAGGCCGACCCGCAGGCCCGTGAAGGGACCGGGCCCGACCCCCACCGCGATCGCGGTGAGGTCCTGCCGGACGGCTCCGGCCCGGCGCAGGGCCTGGTCGATCAGCGGCGCCAGCTGCTCGCCGTGCTTCATCGGCCGCTCCGAGGTCAGCTCGACCACCACGTCCTCGCCGTCGTGCAGGGCGACGGAGACGTACGGCGTGGCGGTGTCGAAGGCGAGCAGCACGGGTCGAGGCTACTGGGGCGGCGGCGGCTGCTCGGCCGCCGGTCGGTCGAGCGCCAGCTCGGCCAGGTGCGCGTCGATCCCGGAGAGGCCGGGCAGCGCCGAGCCGAGGTGCCAGGTGCACAGCTCGTCGATCTCGTCGTTCGGCACGAAGTCCACCTCGCCGTCCAGCACGGTGCGGTAGATCGCGACGTACTCGATGCGCCGCTCGTGACCGAGCTGGACGGTCCCGACGCCCACGAACTCCACCTCACCGGCGGGCACGCCGGTCTCCTCGAGGAACTCCCGCTCCGCGGCCTCGCGCGCGCTCTCGCCCTCCTCGATCGCCCCGCCGGGCAGCTCCCACTCGTCGCGCCAGCTGTTGTGCACCATGACGACGCCGCCGTCGTGCTCGGCCACCATCAGCGACAGCGGCAGCGGGATGCTCGGGTCGAGGTCGTCCAGCTCGGGCTCGGCGCAGCGGTAGAAGTCGAGCAGCAGGTTCTCGTTGAGCTTCTCCGCCAACGGTGGCCGATGGCTGGAGGGCACCTCCATCTCGTACCAGCGAGGTCCGATCGGGGTCATCAGCACCCGGCGCGGGATCCAGGTCGGAGTCGAGCTCCTCGTCGGCGAGCGCACGGATGATCCGGACCTCGAGCCGCGACTCCGCCAACCCTTCGGCCACCCCCTCGCCCCACTCCACGACCGTCACCGAGTCGTCCAGCGAGGCCTCGAGGTCGAGGTCGTCGAGCTCCTCGAAACCGCCCAGCCGGTAGGCGTCGACGTGCACCAGGCCCGGCCCGCCCACCAGCGAGGGGTGTTCTCGGGCGATGACGAAGGTCGGCGAGGTGATGTCGCCCCGGATGTCCAGCCCCTGGCCCACCCCCTGGGTGAAGGTGGTCTTGCCGGCGCCGAGCTCCCCGCTGAGCACGACCAGGTCGCCGGCGGCCAGCTGCCCGGCCAGCGCGCGGCCGATCTCGCGCATCGACTCGGCGTCGGGCGCGTCGAACAGGAAGGTCCGCAACGGCCGCCGCAGCTCCACGTTGGGCGAGGCGCGACGGATCTCCCGGAAGCCCTGGCGCTCCCAGAACCGCCGCGTCCGCGGCAGCTCCTCGCGGGTCACCACGGTCAGGTCGTCGAAGCCGTGGGCCGCGTCGACGGCCGCGTCGATCAGCACCTTGGCGATGCCGTGGCCCTGGGCCTTCGGCAGCACCCCGAAGCGGCGGAGGTACATGGTGCTCCCCTTGGGGTCGAGCACCAGCGCACCGACGTCCTCGCCCTCGAACCGGGCGACCAGGCCGCCGGCGCCGTTCGCGAGCAGCGCGGCGAGCTCGGTCAGGCTCTCGCTCAGGGCAGCGGCCGGCGGGTCGAGCAGCGGGCGGGCCTCGAAGGCCGGCAGCACCACCGCCCGGACCTCCTCGGCGCCCTCGGGGCCGACGTGGCGGATCTCGAGGCTCACCGGGAGTCCACCAGCCCTGCCGCCGCGGCGATCAGCTGGTCGAGCTCGGCGTTGACCTGGTCGTGGCGCTCCATGATCACCATGTGGCCGGCCCGCTCGCACTCGAGCAGGGTCGAGTCGGGGATGTGCGCGTGCAGCTTGCGGCTGTGGCCGACCGAGGTGAGCCGGTCAGCCGTGCCGCAGATGATCGCGGTCGGCACGTGCTCCAGCGCCGTGAGGGCATGGAACTTGTCGAGCAGGCTGAAGCTCGGGAAGAACTCCGCGACCACCTCGAAGGGCGTCTCCGAGAGCATCTGGTCGACGAAGTCGACGTAACCGGCCGGGACGGCGTCGCCGAACGCGAACAGGTCGGTCGCCACCATGGCGACGTTGCGGCCCAGCTTGCGCACCCGGTCGATGCTGCGGTGCCCGCGCCCGAGCAGCGCGACGGTCCGGTTGGTGAGACCGGCGCCGAGCGAGAGCGGGAAGACCGGCAGCAGGATCCGGCTCGGGTCGAGGCCACCCGCGGTGGTCGCGATCAGGGAGACACCGACGATCCGGTCACCGAAGAGCTCGGGATGCTGCTCGGCCAGCGCGACGATCGTCATCCCGCCCATGGAGTGGCCGACCAGCACCACCGGGCCCTCGGGCACGACCTCGTCGAGGATCCGCTTCAGGTCGCGGCCGAGCTGGTCGATGGAGGCGTGCCCCAGGCTCGACCGGCCGGAGCGGCCGTGGGAGCGCTGGTCGTAGTAGACGGAGCGGACCAGCCCCTGGTACCCCGCCCGCTGGAAGTGCCAGCAGTCCAGGTTGAGCGCGTAGCCGTGGCAGAACACCACGGTCATCGGCGGCCGCGGCCGGCCCGTCGTACGGCGTCGGCCACTGTCCTCGTCGGGGGCGAGCTCGTCGATCTCCACGTGCAGCGGCACCCCGTCGTCGGCAACCACCGTGATGGGGCGCGAGCGCAGCGACCCGAAGGGCGTCTCGTCGCCCGCGCCGCGGCGGGCGATGACCCGGCGGTGCCGGGCGACGCCGACGGCCGTGCCGGCCACGGCGACACCGGCGGCACCAGCCGCGAGCCCGAGGATCTTGCGCCTGACGCTCATGCGCGGTCCCCGCGGCAGCGTGGGCGGGAGGACCGGACCGGGGGACGTCGGTGGTTGCGTGCGGTGGTCATTCCTCGGCTCCTCCGTCGGGGTGGACGTGGTGGCGGGTCATCCGGCCGCCGATCCGGGTGACGATCTCGTAGGAGATGGTGCCGCAGGCCTCCGCCCAGTCCTGGGCGGTCGGCTCGCCGTCCCGGCCCGCGCCGAAGAGGACCACCTCGTCGCCGGCGGTGGCCTCGTCGCCCTCGAGGTCGACGACGAACTGGTCCATGCAGATCCGCCCGCGCACCGCGCGCCGCTTCCCGCAGACCCACGCCTCGGCGCAGTTGGAGGCGTGCCGCGGCACCCCGTCGCCGTACCCGGCGGGGACCAGCCCGACGGTCGTGGGCTGCGCGGCGGTCCAGGTGTGGCCGTAGGAGACGCCGGCCCCGGCGTCGAGCCGCTTGGTGAGCACGAGTGTGGCGCGCGCCGTCATCGCGGGGACCAGGCCCAGGTCGGGCGAGTGGCCGGGCGCGGGGTCCAGGCCGTAGGACGCCAGCCCGCAGCGGACCAGGTCGAACCACGACGAGGGCCGCAGCAGCGCTGCCGCGGAGTTCGCGAGGTGGCGCACCTCCGGACGGAGGCCGGCCGCCTCCGCGACCGCGAGTGCCTCCCGGAACGCCTGTTCCTGGACGTCGTTGGCGGGGTGGTCGGGCTCGTCGCTGCAGGCGAAGTGGGACCAGATCCCGGTCACCTTCCACGCGCCGGCCTCCTCGCCGGCGCGGGCGCGGGCCACGACGTCTGGCCAGGTGGCCAGGCTCGCGCCGCCGCGGGAGAGCCCGGTGTCGACCTTGAGCTGGAGCCGGGCCGGGCGGCCGGCCGCCGCGACGCCGGCTGCGATCTCGTCGAGCTGGGCCACGGTGTAGGCGGTGACGTCGACGTCGGCCGCGACCGCGGCGGCGTAGTCCTCGCCGGGCACGGCCAGCCAGCACAGCACCCGGCCGGTGTCGCCGCCCGCGCGCAGCGCCAGCGCCTCGTCGATGGTGGCGACGCCCAGCCAGTCCGTCCCCGCCCGGCGAGCGGCCGCGGCGGTCTCGAGCATCCCGTGGCCGTAGCCGTCGGCCTTCACGACCGTCATCATCTGCACCCGGGGCGCACCCGCCGGAGACACCGCTCGCCTCAGCGTCGCCACGTTGTGCCGGATCGCCGCCAGGTCGACCACGATCTCGGCGCGGGTGACCGGCGAGGGGCTCATGGCGGGTGATTCTTCCATCACCGCCTGCGCGCCGGTCGGGGACCTTTCAGACGCGGCGCGGCAGCGCTCGCACGACGGCGGCGACGTGGCCGGCGACCTCACCCGCCACGACGGGTCCGCCACGGGAGGCCAGGGTGGCAGCGGCGCCGTGCAGCCAGGAGCCGACGGAGGCGGCGTCGAAGCCCTCCAGGCCGGCGGCGAGCAGCGCCCCGACGAGCCCGCCGAGCACGTCGCCGGCGCCGGCCGTGGCGAGCCACGGCACGCCGGTGGTGGTGACGCGGACCCGTCCCTCGGGCGAGGCCACCAGGGTGTGCCGACCCTTGAGCAGCACCACCGCGTCGAAGGCGTCCGCGGCCTGCCGGACGTGGAGCAGCGGCCGCGCCTCGACCTCGGGCCGGCTCGTGCCCAGCATGGCGGCCAGCTCGCCGGCGTGGGGCGTGAGCACCGCCGGCACACCCACGCGGCCGCGGACGTGGGCCAGGGCGTCGGCGTCGACGACCACCGGGACGCCGTCCTCGAGGGCGTCGGCCAGCTCGCGACCCGCGTGCTCCCCACCGCCCGAGCCGACGACCCAGGCCTGGACCCGGCCGGCACCGACGACCTCCGGGTGCGCCACCCGGACCCGGTCCGCGACGGCCGCGTCCCCGACGTACCGCACCATCCCGCAGAGCCCGGTGGCCGCGCCGGCGACGCTCAGCAGCCCCGCGCCGGGGTAGTCCGCCGAGCCGCAGCGGACGCCGACGACTCCGCGGGTGTACTTGTGCGCGTCCGGCCGGGGGCGCGGCAGCAGGGCGGCGACGTCCTGCGGCTGCAGCGCCTCGACCGGCGCGGGCGGGAGGTCGAGGCCGATGTCCACCAGGTGCACGGCGCCGCAGGCCGCCGAGGCCGGGTCGACGAGGTGCGCGATCTTGTAGGTCCCGAAGGTGACGGTGACGTCGGCGTGGACGTGCTCGCCCTCGAGCTCGCCGGTGTCGACGCCGATCCCGGACGGCGTGTCGACGGCCACCACGGGGACGCCGCGCACCGCCTCCAGCGCCGCCACCGCGTCCAGCGCGGAGCCCGCCCCGGCCGCCGATCCCCACGATCCCGTCCACGACCACGTCGGGGCCGCCGGCGCCGCCCGGTGGTCGAGCCTGTCGGGACCACACCGTCACCCGGCCACCGGCGGCCCGGAGGGCGGCCACGCCGGCCTCGTGCGCCTTGTCGGAGAGGAGCCACGCCTCGACCTGGCAGCCGCGCCGGGCCAGCAGCACCCCGGCGTACAACGCGTCGCCGCCGTTGTCGCCGGAGCCGACCAGCAGCAGCACCCGCCGGCCGTACGCCGAACCGAGCAGGTCGATCACGGCGTACGCCAGGCCGGCCGCGGCCCGCTGCATCAGCACCCCGTCGGGCAGCCGCGCCATCAGCGCCGCCTCGGCCTCGCGTACCTGCTCGACCGCGTGCGCGCTCCTCATGCCGCCAACCTAACCAAGCAGCCCCGGGTCAGGACTCGAGGACGACCATGGCCGAGGCGATGCCGGCGTCGTGGGAGAGGGACAGGTGGACGCTGACGACACCCAGCTCGGTGGCCCGGGCGAGGACGGTGCCGCGGATGTCGAAGCGGGGACGACCGGACTCCTCGGAGACCACCTCCGCGTCGTGCCAGGCCATGCCGACGGGCGCGCCGAGGGCCTTGGCGAGCGCCTCCTTGGCGGCGAACCGGGCGGCCAGCGACGCCGGCGGGCGGGCGGCCTCGTGCGGCGTGAACAGGCGCTCCCGCAGGCCCGGTGTCCGCGCGAGCGCCTCCTCGAAGCGCCCGATGTCGGCCACGTCGATCCCGACCCCGATGACGGCCACGGCAGCCCTACTCGACCGTGACGGACTTGGCGAGGTTGCGTGGCTGGTCGACGTCGTGGCCCAGCGCCGTGGCCAGCTCACAGGCGAACAGCTGCAGCGGTACGACGGCCACCAGCGGCTGGAGCAGCACCGGCACCTTCGGCAGCCGCACCAGCACGTCGGCGTACGGCCCGATCGAGTCGTCGCCCTCCTCGACCAGGCAGATGGTCCGGGCCCCGCGGGCGCGCACCTCCTGGATGCCGCTGAGCATCTTGTCGCGCAGCTGGTCCCGCCCCTTCGGGAGGTACGACGCACAGCACCGGCAGCTGCTCCTCCACCAGCGCGATCGGGCCGTGCTTGAGCTCTCCGGCCGCGAACCCCTCGGCGTGCAGGTAGGCCAGCTCCTTGAGCTTCAGGGCTCCCTCGAGCGCGACCGGGTAGCCGGCGTGCCGGCCGAGGAACAGCACCGAGCGGGCCTCGACGTGCTCGCGGGCCAGGGTGTAGACCGCCTCGTCGTCGTCGAGGACGCGCTGGATGTGGGCGGGCATCGACTCGAGCTGGTCCATGATCTCGGTGATCTCGTCACCGAACCGGGTGCCCTTCACCTGCGCGAGGTAGAGCGCCAGCAGGTAGCAGGCCACCAGCTGCGTCAGGAACCCCTTGGTGGACGCGACGCCGATCTCCGGGCCCGGCGTGCGTGTAGATCACCGCGTCGGACTCGCGCGGGATGGTGGAGCCGTTGGTGTTGCAGATCGCCAGCACCCGCGAGCGCTGCAGCCGCGCGTGCCGGATCGCCTGCAGGGTGTCGGCGGTCTCCCCGGACTGGCTGATCGCGACGACCAGCGTCGAGGAGGTCAGGATCGGGTCGCGGTACCGGAACTCCGAGGCCAGCTCGACCTCGACCGGGATCCGGGTCCAGTGCTCGATCGCGTACTTCGCGACCATGCCGGCGTAGAACGAGGTGCCGCACGCGATGATGATGATCTTGTCGATGTCGCGCAGGTCCTGGTCGGAGAGGCGCATCTCGTCGAGCTGCAGCTGGCCGGCCGCGTCGCGGCGGCCCAGCAGCGAGTCCGCGACCGCCCGGGGCTGCTCGTAGATCTCCTTGCGCATGAACCAGTCGTGGCCGTCCTTCTCGGCCGCCGAGAGGTCCCAGTTCACGTGGTAGCGGCGGCCCTCCGCGGGTGACCCGTCGAAGCCGGTGACCGCGACGGCGTCGCGGGTGATGGTCACGACCTGGTCCTGGCCGAGCTCCATCGCCTCGCGGGTGTGCTCGATGAACGCGGCCACGTCGGAGCCGAGGAAGTTCTCCCCGTCACCGATCCCGACGACCAGCGGTGAGTTGCGCCGGGCAGCGACCACCCGGTGCGGGTCCTCGGCGTCCAGCGCGACCAGGGTGAACGCACCCTCGAGCCGGCAGCAGACCCGCTGCATCGCCGTGGTCAGGTCCACGCCGTCCGCCAGCTCGCGCTCCAGCAGGTGGGCGGCGACCTCGGTGTCGGTCTCGGAGGCCAGCTCGTGGCCGGCGTTCTCCAGCTCGGTGCGCAGCTCCACGAAGTTCTCGAGGATCCCGTTGTGCACCAGCGCCAGCCGGCCGGACCGGCCGAGGTGCGGGTGCGCGTTGACGTCGTTGGGCGCGCCGTGGGTGGCCCAGCGGGTGTGCCCGATGCCGGTGGTCGACGCCTCCAGCGGCTGGTCGACGATGGCCTTCTCGAGGTTCGCCAGCTTGCCGGCGCGCTTCTGCCAGGAGACGGTGCCCCCGTCGATGAGCGCGATCCCGGCCGAGTCGTAGCCGCGGTACTCCAGCCGGCGAAGGCCCTCGATGACGACGCCCTGCGCCTGCTTCTCACCGACGTAGCCCACGATTCCGCACATGGGGGCAACTCTAACGATGGGACACCCGCCCGGCCCCGACCGCGGTGACTGCAACAATCTCCCGCATGTCTCCCAACGGCGGGGTCCCCAACGGTGGTCCCGAGGACGCCGGCCGCGAGTCCTCGCCGTACATCGAGCTCGACCGTTCGGCCTGGGCCGCGCTCGCGCAGGAGACCGAGAGCCCGCTCACGCCGGAGGAGATCCGTCGGCTGCGCGGCCTCGGTGACTCCCTCGACCTCGACGAGGTCCGGGAGGTCTACCTGCCCCTCTCCCGGCTGCTGAGCCTGTACGTCGGGTCCGCCGGCCGGCTGCACCGCCAGCAGGAGGACTTCCTGCACCGCCGCGTGCCGCCGCGGACCCCGTTCGTGATCGGCCTCGCCGGGTCGGTCGCCGTGGGGAAGTCGACCACGGCCCGGGTGCTCCAGCAGATGCTCGCCCACTGGCCCGAGCACCCCAACGTCGCGCTGGTCACCACCGACGGCTTCCTCTACCCCAACGCCGAGCTCGAGCGCCGCGGGATCCTGCAGCGCAAGGGCTTCCCGGAGTCCTACGACCGCCGCGCGCTGCTCCGGTTCGTGGTCGACATCAAGTCGGGCAAGGACGAGGTCGAGGCTCCCACCTACTCCCACCTCGTCTACGACGTGGTGCCCGACGAGAAGGTGGTCGTCAGCCGCCCCGACATCGTGATCATCGAGGGTCTCAACGTCCTCCAGCCGGCGCGGGTCCGCGAGGACGGCCGCACCGGCCTGACCCTCAGCGACTTCTTCGACTTCAGCGTGTACGTCGACGCCGGCACCAGTCACATCCGCAACTGGTACGTGGAGCGGTTCCTGCGACTGCGCGAGACCGCCTTCCGCGACCCCGGCTCCTACTTCGCCAAGTACGCCGCCCTCACCGAGGACGAGGCGGTCGCCGAGGCGGAGCGGATCTGGGACACGATCAACGGCCCGAACCTGGTGCAGAACATCCTGCCCACCCGCTCGCGGGCCACCCTGGTGCTGCGCAAGGACCGCGACCACTCGGTGCGCTACGTGCGGGTCCGCAAGCTCTAGCCGACTCAGCCGCGCACCCGATGCAGGGTGCTGAGGATCCGGTCGGCCCGGCGGGCCGAGAGGGTGCCGCGCTCCCCCGCGTCGCGCACCATGACCAGGTGCGCCACCCGGTTGCCGGTGCCGAGGCTGAGCGTCGTGACCACCACCGCGGGCGCGCCGCACCGGCCCCGGTCTACGACCGTGATCCGTGAGGTGGAGCGGATCCCGGTCGAGCCGTCGGCCAGCCTCACCTCGCCGGTCCGCAGCCGCGTGTGCGGACCGGACGTGCGCTGGTCGTCGTCCAGCGCGACGGCCCGGACCCAGGCCCGGCTGATCTCCACGTTCGCCGCCCGCACGTCCGTCCCGGTCGTGGAGTGGTCGAACCCGACGAAGCCCCGGTTGGAGCCGCCCGGCCGCCCGGCGCAGTAGCCGTCGCGGAAGACCGCGGGGCCGGTGAGGCCCACGGCCGGGGTGCCCGCCCGGTCGACGTAGTAGACGAGGGTGTCGCCGCCCTCGGTGGTCCAGCCCCGGCTCGTCGCGGGGACCTCGAAGACCGCGTCCCCGCGCCGGTCACCGACGAGCTGGCCCCCGCGGAAGGAAGCCACCGGCGGGGCCTCGGGGGCCGGACCGTCGTTGCGGTGCGTGTACGCCGCCACCGCGGCCACCGTCGTGCCCAGCACCGCCAGCACCGCGAGCACGGCCAGCACCGAGGCGACGCGGGAGGCGGTCATGCCCGCCAGTCCTACCGGAGCGACGGCCTCGCGGCCACCGCCCGGCCCGGCACCTGTGGATGACCCTCGGTGTGCCCTCGCGCGCCGCGCGGCGATGGCTGGGCCGCGCCACTACGGTGGCCCGATGGCATCGGTCAAGGAGTTCCAGGTCACCTTCGACTGCGCACAGCCCGAACGCGTCGCTCGCTTCTGGTGCGAGGTGCTGGGGTACGTCGTACCGCCGCCACCGGAGGGGTTCGCCAGCTGGGCCGACTTCGATCGCGCGCTGCCGCCCGAGCACCAGGGGTCGGCGTTCGCCTGCATCGACCCCTCGGGTGTGGGCCCGCGTCTGTTCTTCCAGCGCGTTCCCGAGGGCAAGGTCGTCAAGAACCGGCTGCACCTCGACGTGCGGGTCGGCACCGGGCTCGTGGGTGAGGAGCGGCTGGCCGCGCTCGAGGCCGAATGTGCACGACTGGTCCCGCTCGGTGCCACACGCGTGCGCCTCCTGCCTGCCGATGACGACAACGAGTCCTGCCTGGTGATGCAGGACGTCGAGGGCAACGAGTTCTGTCTCGATTGAACAGCCACGACGCCGGCGGCCTTGGCGGAGAGATGGGCCGCCGACATCGCGGGTCCGGCGTACGCCATCGAAGATCAGACGGCCATCAAGGTGACCGTGTGGCCCGATACCTGACGCGGCCCGCGCCCGTGTCTCGTAGGTGGTGAAGAGTCCCGACCAGGTCACGGACGAAGTGTGCCGCACTCCCCGAGTCGTCCGCAGATGCGCCGCGTGGGGGCGGAACCTCCAAGGCCCGGTCAGAGCCGCTTCTGGACGTCCAGGCACCGCTCGACGACGCGGTAGCCCAGCTGATCGTTGACGGCGTTCATCGCCGCGTTCACGCCCGCGTTGCCGGTCTCGACGTGCGCGCACCCGGGGAAGAGGTCCATGATCCGGCGGTGGGTCGCCAGCTTCATGCCCAGCCCCAGCCGGTGCCCGCGATGGTCGGGCAGCACCAGCGTGCCGCCGACCGAGGCGTGGCGTGGGTCGGCGCGGTGGATGCGAACGTCGGAGAACCCGCACAGGTGGCCGTCCGGCGCCACGGCCAGGCCGTAGACCGAGACCCGGCCCATGCCGACCGCCCGGGCCTCGCCGTCACGCACCCGCTGCGGTGTCCACTCGGCCCGCCGCAGGTCGAGGTCCCCCGTCGGCACCTCACCGAGGAAGGCGGACAGCAGCACGCAGAAGTCGTCCAGCCACTCCTCGGGCACCCGGTCGACAGCCACCTCGATGCGGTGGTCGCCCAGCGCGGCCGCGACCTCCTCGTCGAGGCGGCCCCAGCCCGCCGGTGCGGCGGACAGGTTCACGAGCTTGGTCTCCTCGAAGCTGCCCACCTCGTAGCCGGTGGCGGCGGCGAACTGCGAGCCCGGGCTCTCCAGGCCGACCGGGGCGTAGGCGCTCGAGAGGAGCGTGGTCCGGCCTTCGCGGCGCGCGGCCGCCTCGAGCTCCCCGAGCAGCGCCCGGCCGACACCGCGGCGACGGCCCTCCGGGTGCACCCACACGTCCACCTGGGCAAGGTGCGTGTTGTCGAGGTCGAAGAGCCACAGCTGGCCGGCGCCGACGACCCGGCCCTCCCGCTGCGCCACCGTGTGCAGCACGCGTCCGTCGTGCCGGGGGGCCGTGATGTTGTCGCGGGCGACCTCCCACAACGGCCAGGCCTCGAAGGGGCGCTCCAGGTTCGCGGCGCGCCCGACCTCCCACCAGGCGTGCAGCAGCTGCGCGTCGTGCGGGTCGATCCTGCGGATCTCGAGGGTGTCCACGAGTCCGCAGCCTAGGCAGCGGCGGGTACCCGGGGCGACCGGGTTTTCGGGCCGCCTCAGAGCGAGAGCTGGCGGCGGACCACCTCGGCCAGCCGGGCCGCCACGGCGTGCGCCTCGTCGTACGTGCCGGCCTCGACCATGACCCGGACCAGTGGCTCGGTGCCCGAGGGGCGCAGCAGCACCCGCCCGGTCTCGCCCAGCGCCGCCTCCTCCTCGGCGATCGCGGCCGCGAGGACGGCGTCCTCGTCGGCGCGTGCCTTGTCGACGCCGGGAACGTTGACGAGGACCTGCGGCAGCTGGGTGACGACCGAGGCGAGGTCCTGGAGGGACTTGCCGGTCACCGTCATCCGCTCGAGCACGTGCAGCGCGGTGAGGATCCCGTCCCCGGTCGTCGCGTACTCGCTCATGATCACGTGGCCCGACTGCTCGCCGCCGAGGGAGTAGCCGGAGACCTTCATCGCCTCGAGCACGTAGCGGTCGCCCACCTTGGTCTGCCGGACGCCGACGCCTGCCGCCTTCATCGCATGGACGAACCCGAGGTTGCTCATCACGGTGGCCACGACGGTGTTCTTGGCGAGCCGGCCGGCCTCGGCCATCGACAGCGCGAGGATCGCGAGGATCTGGTCCCCGTCCACGACCTCGCCGTCGTGGTCGACCGCCAGGCACCGGTCGGCGTCCCCGTCGAGCGCGAAGCCGGCGTCGGCACCTTGCTCGAGGACCGCCTTGCGCAGCGGCTCGAGGTGGGTGGAGCCGCAGCCGTCGTTGATGTTGAGCCCGTCGGGCTCGGCGTGGATGGGGAGCACGGTGGCCCCGGCCTCGCGCAGGGCCCGCGGCCCGGCGTCGTACGCCGCACCCTCGGCGCAGTCGAGGACGACCCGGAGGCCGGCGAGCGGCTTGGCCAGCGTCGCGTCGAGGTGGGCGGCGTACTCCTCCACCGCCGTCGGGTGGATCCGCACCCGTCCCACCGCGGCTCCGGTCGGGCGGTTCCAGTCCTCGTGCAGGTGCCGCTCGATCTCCGCCTCGATCGCGTCGTCGAGCTTCAGGCCGCCGCGGGCGAGGAACTTGATCCCGTTGTCGGGCATCGCGTTGTGGGAGGCGGAGAGCATCACGCCGAGGTCGGCGCCCAGCGAGCCGGTGAGGTAGGCGACACCGGGCGTGGGCAGCACCCCCAGCAGCAGCACGTCCACGCCCGCCGAGGCCAGGCCGGCGACGACCGCGGACTCCAGGAACTGCCCGGAGATGCGCGTGTCCCGGCCGACGACGGCGAGCGGGCGGTGGCCCTCGAACTCGCCCCGGTCGGCCAGGACACGGGCGGCAGCAACGGAAAGGTCCAGGGCCAGCTCAGCGGTCAGCTGACCGTTGGCCAGGCCCCGGACCCCGTCCGTGCCGAAGAGTTTGGGAGACATGCGCCCCAAACTATAGAACTGCTTAGCGCTTGCTGAACTGAGGCGCCTTGCGGGCCTTCTTCAGACCGGCCTTCTTGCGCTCGATGACGCGGGCGTCACGCGTGAGCAGCCCGGCCTTCTTGAGCGAAGGACGGTTCGCCTCGACGTCGATGGCGTTCAGCGCACGGGCCACGCCGAGGCGCAGGGCGCCGGCCTGACCGGTGATGCCGCCGCCGTGGATGCGGGCGATGACGTCGAAACGGCCCTCGAGCTGCAGCTCGGCGAAGGGCTCGTTGACGACCTGCTGGTGCAGCTTGTTCGGGAAGTACGAGTCCAGCGTGCGGCCGTTGACGGTCCACACGCCGGTGCCCGGCACCAGGCGGACGCGGGCGACGGCCTCCTTGCGGCGGCCGGTGGCCGCAGCGGGTGCGATCGTCGCGGGACGCTGGGCGGCGTCGGCGGAGGGTGCGCTCTCGGAGCTGTAGGCGATGCCCTGCTCGTTCGTCTCGAAGGTCTCCTCGACCGAGCCCTCGGTGTTGGCGGTGTTCTCGGTGGTCTCAGCCACGGTATTCCTCACTCAGTCTTTCTGGCGGATTACTGGGAGACCTGGACGATCTCGAAGGGCGTGGCCTGCTGGGCCTGGTGCGGGTGGTTCGGGCCCGAGTAGACCTTGAGCTTCTTCAGGATCTGGCGGCCGAGGCGGTTCTTGGGGAGCATGCCCCAGACGGCCTTCTCGATGGCCTTGCGGGCGTCCTTCTCGAGGACCTCACCGATCGGCGTGGCCGACAGGCCACCCGGGTAGCCGGAGTGGCGGTAGGCCATCTTGGTGGTCTTCTTGGTGCCGGAGAGGGCGACCTTCTCCGCGTTGACGATGATGACGAAGTCACCCATGTCCATGTGCGGGGCGAAGGTCGGCTTGTGCTTGCCACGCAGCAGGTTGGCGGTCGTCACGGCGAGGCGGCCGAGGACCACGTCCTCGGCGTCGATGACGAGCCACTCACGCTGGATGTCAGCGGGCTTGGGGCTGTACGTACGCACGGCTGATCTACTTTCCTCGTTCGTAGGACCCATCCGGATCTGTCCGGACGGGTGGTGGTGCAGCGGCTTCTGACGAACACGGCCCGGCGTGCCTGACGTGGCTTCCGGGACTGCCCCTCGACCGCACAGCAGTTGGTCGGGGAGCGGCAGGAGTCGCGACCGTCAAGAGTACGGGCACGCGAGCGCGCGGGTCAAAATCTCGGGACCTCGATTCGCCCCGCCCGGCCGAGCGGACTAAGTTGGCCCGGTGACTGATTCTCTCACCGTCCGTGACAACCGCACCGGGCAGGAGTACGACGTCCCGATCACCGACGGCACCGTCAAGGCCGCCGACCTGGGTCAGATCCGGACCGGCGACGACCAGCCGGGCATCGCGGTCTACGACCCCGGGTTCGTCAACACCGCCTCGTGCCGCTCCGCCGTCACCTACATCGACGGCGAGAAGGGCATCCTCGAGTACCGCGGCTACCCGATCGAGCAGCTGGCCGAGAAGTCGAACTTCCTCGAGGTCGCCTACCTGCTCAACCACGGCGCGCTGCCGTCCAAGGCCGAGTACGACTCCTGGGTGCACGAGATCACCTACCACACGTTCGTGCACGAGAACGTCAAGAGCTTCATGGAGGGCTTCCGCTACGACGCCCACCCCATGGGCATGTTGATGGCCTCGGTGGGCGCTCTGTCGACCTTCTACCCGGACGCGCGCAACATCAGCGACGCCGAGAACCGTCACATGCAGATCGTCCGGATGATCGCCAAGATGCCGACGCTCGGCGCCTGGTCCTTCCGGCATGCGCAGGGCAAGCCGTTCGTCTACCCCGACAACGACCTGGGCTACACCGCGAACTTCCTCTCGATGCTCTTCAAGATGAGCGAGCGCAAGTTCGAGGCCGACGAGCGACTGGTCAAGGCCCTCGACGTGCTGTTCATCCTGCACGCCGACCACGAGCAGAACTGCTCGACCAACGCGGTCCGCTCGGTCGGCTCCTCGCAGGTGGACCCCTACTCCGCCGTCTCCGCCGGCGTCGCCGCTCTCTTCGGCCCCTTGCACGGTGGCGCCAACGAGGCCGTGCTGCGGATGCTGCGCCGGATCGGCTCGAAGGAGAACATCCCCGCCTTCATCGAAGGTGTGAAGAACGGCAACGAGAAGCTCATGGGCTTCGGTCACCGCGTCTACAAGAACTTCGACCCCCGCGCCACGATCATCAAGAAGGCCTGTGACGACGTCTTCGAGGTGACCGGGGTCAACCCGCTCCTCGAGATCGCCAAGGAGCTGGAGAAGATCGCGCTGGAGGACGAGTACTTCATCAAGCGCAAGCTCTACCCCAACGTCGACTTCTACTCCGGCCTGATCTACGAGGCGTTCCAGTTCCCGCCCGAGATGTTCACGGTGCTGTTCGCGATCGGCCGCACCCCCGGTTGGCTGGCCCAGTGGTCCGAGCTGGTCGACGACAAGGAGCAGAAGATCGCTCGGCCGAAGCAGATCTACACCGGCGACCGGACCCTGGACTTCGTGCCCGCCTCGGAGAGGTGGAAGTGAGCGGAGCCGCGAACGCGGATCCGCTGATGGTGGTCGAGCGAGCGGCACGGCTGAGCTCGCGAAGCCGTGACCCGCGTGTCGAGACCCGGTGAGATGATCGATCAGAGTAGCCACGAAACGACCCCCGACGGCCCACCGTCGGGGGTCGTCTGGGACCTGGGCAACGTCCTCATCGACTGGGAACCGTACGCCGCGATCGCGGCCGGGGTCGGCCCCGACGAGGCCCGCCGGTTCCTGGCGGCCGACGACTTCGACTTCATGTCGTTCAACCACGGCCCCGACGCCGGCGGCAGCTGGACCGACGCCGAGGCCGCGGTGCGGCGTACTCACCCGCACTGGGCGGAGCACGCGCTGTCCTACCGGGCCAACTTCACCGCCTCGCTGGTCGGCGAGGTGCCGGGCAGCGTCGCCATCGTCCGCGACCTGAGCGCGGCCGGGGTCCCGATGTGGGGCCTGACCAACTGGTCCGACGAGCTCTGGCCGCACGCGCCGGTGATGTTCGAGTTCCTGGACCTCCTCCAGGACGTCGTGGTCTCCGGGACCGAGGGCGTCGCCAAGCCGGACCCGCGGATCTTCGAAATCGTGCGGGCCCGGACCGGCCACGAGCTGGCCGACCTCGTCTTCGTCGACGACCGGCCCGCGAACGTGCGCGCCGCTGCCGAGGCGGGCATGGACGCGCTGGTCTTCAGCGACGCGGACCGGCTCCGCCGGGACCTGCGCGAGCGCGGCCTGCCGGTCTGACCCGTCGACCGGGCCGTCACACGATGGTGCGGTCGCGTCCCTGCCAGTACGGCGCGCGCAGCTCGCGCTTGAGGATCTTGCCGGTGGGGTTGCGCGGCAGCGCCTCGATCACGTCGACCGAGCGCGGGCACTTGAAGTGGGCCAGGTGCTCGCGGCAGTAGGCGATCAGCTCGTCCCCGGTCACCGACGCCTCCGGGTTGAGCGACACGACGGCCTTCACCACCTCACCCCAGCGGTCGTCGGGGACGCCGATGACCGCGACCTCCATGACGGCCGGGTGCTCCGCGAGCACCCGCTCGATCTCGGGCGAGTAGATGTTCTCCCCGCCGCTGATGATCATGTCCTTGATGCGGTCCTCGACGAACAGGAAGCCCTCGTCGTCGACCTTGCCCATGTCGCCGGTGCGGAACCAGCCGTCCGCGGTGATCACCTTCGCGGTCTCCTCCGGCATGCCCAGGAAGCCCTTCATCAGCTGGCCGGTGCGCAACCAGACCTCGCCGTGCTCGCCGGCCGGGAGGTCCTCCAGCGTGCCGGGGTCGACGATCCGCAGCTCCACGCCCGGGATCGGCTGCCCGGCGGAGGTGAGCCGCTCGGGGTGCTCGGCGTCCCGGTGCGCCTCGGGCATCAGGTGGGTCGCCACCCCGGCGACCTCGGTGAGCCCGTAGACCTGGATGAAGTCGGTCTCGGGCCACGCCTCCATGGCCGCACGCAGCAGCGGCAGCGGCATCGGGGACGCCCCGTAGGTGTAGGTCCGCAGCGCACCGAACAGCTTGACCGCGTCCGGGCCGGCCTGGAGCACCTGGGCGAGCACGGCGGGCACGAGGAAGGTCCGGTTGGCCCCGCCGAGGATCGCGCCGGCCAGCGAGGCACCGTCCGGCTCGCGGGTCATGATGCTGGGGATCCCGTCGTGGATGCCGAAGAGGACGTACGACGAACCGCCGACGTGGAACAGCGGCATCGACACCATGCTCTTGTCGCCGGGCTCGAACTCCCAGCCGTCGTGGGCGTTGATCGTGTGCTCGACCATGTTGGTGTGGGTGAGCATCACGCCCTTGGGATGGCCGGTGGTGCCGGAGGAGTACATCACCAGGCAGGCGTCGCCGGGCTCCACGTCGTCGGGGCGGGAGACCGGCGCGGAGGCGGCCAGCCAGGCTTCGTACTCGTCACCCTCGGCACCGTCGGGGGTGACCTCGATGACCTTCTCCACCCGCGGAAGCCGGTCCCGGATCTTGTCCACGAGCGGCATCAGCTCGGAGCCCACGACGAGCACCCGCGCTCCGCTGTCGTTGACGGCGTAGTCGACCTCGTCGCCGGCCAACCGCCAGTTGATGATGGCGTTCGCGGCGCCCAGGGAGCCGGCGGCCATGCTGATCTCGACGCACGCGGGGTGGTTCTTGTCGAGGAAGGACACCACGTCCCCGCGGCCGATGCCCAGCGCCTGCAGGCCGCCGGCCGCGCGGCGGACCCGGTCGTCCCACTCCGCCCAGGTCCAGGTCCGGTTGCCGTAGGTCATGGCCTCGGCGTCGGGGGTCTCGGCGGCCCAGTGGGCGAGGCGGTCATCGACGAATCGGGGCGTGGGGGCGTCCATGACGCCTGATTGTGACGCACGCCACCCCTCCCCACAACGAGGTCCGCAGTTCTTCGGGGCCACCCAGCGGTGTCTCAGCAAAGTCACAGGCGCAGGCGGCATCTTCGAGGTCATGACCGACACCCCCTCCGTCCCGCCTCCGGGCGAAAGGCCCACCGCTCCGCCGCCGTACACGTCGCCGTACCCGATGTCCCCCTCGGGCGGGCCCCCGCCGACACCGCCTGCGGGTCCGGCAGCGACGCGGCGCAGCGGCAGGTCGGGACTCGTGGCCTCCGTGGTCGCGACGTCCCTGCTCGTGGGCGGGGCGGCGGGGGTGGCCGGCGCCGCCGCCTGGACCCAGTGGGGTACGTCGGGCTCCGGCTCGTCCGCTGCGGCCGGCACGCGCTCGACCTCCCAGGTGGTGGACACCCCGAAGAGCCCGGCGGCCGACGGCTCGGTGGAGCAGGTCGCCCAGGAGGTGCTGCCGTCGGTGGTGAAGATCGACGTGTCCGGCCCGCAGGAGGCCGGCTCCGGCTCGGGCATCATCCTGAGCTCGGACGGCCAGATCCTCACGAACAACCACGTGGTGGCGATCGCCGGTGGCTCCGGCAGCATCTCGGTCTCGTTCAACGACGGCTCCTCGGCGAAGGCGAAGGTGCTGGGCACCGACCCGCTCACCGACACCGCCGTGATCCAGGCCGAGGGCGTCTCGGGGCTCACCCCGGCGACCATCGGCAAGTCCTCCGACCTCGCGGTCGGCGAGGGCGTGGTGGCGATCGGGTCGCCCTTCGGCCTCGAGTCGACGGTGACCAGCGGCATCGTCAGCGCGCTCGACCGCCCGGTCGACGTCGGGTCGGACGGCCAGGGCAACACCACGGCGTACCCCGCGATCCAGACCGACGCAGCGATCAACCCCGGCAACAGCGGCGGCCCCCTGGTCGACCTGAACGGGCACGTGGTCGGCATCGACGCCTCGATCCAGACCACGAGCTCCTCGAGCACCGACCAGGGCGGCTCCATCGGGCTGGGCTTCGCGATCCCGATCGACGAGGTGATGCCGATCGTCGACCAGATGTCCAACGGCGAGACGCCCACCCACGCCCGCCTGGGGATCTCCGTCTCCAACGTCGCGAACAACGCCGGCGCCACCGTGACCGAGGGTGCCCAGGTGCGCGACGTCAGCACCGGCTCGACCGCTGCCTCCGCCGGTCTGCAGAACGGTGACGTGATCACCAAGGTCGACGACCACCCGATCACCGGAGCCGACTCGCTGGTCGCGACGATCCGCTCCTACCGACCCGGCGACCAGGTCACCGTCACCTACCAGCGCGGCGGCGACACCAAGAGCGTCCAGCTGAAGCTCGACTCGGACGCGAGCTCGTCGAGCTCCTGAGCCACACGACGCCCGGCGCGTGAGGTGAGACACGCGCCGGGTGTCATGCCCCCGGACGGCGGGGCCCCGGGTCGGACGGTCCGTCTCCCGGGCGACCAGGGGCCCCGCTCTCCCGTGCCCGCTCCGCTCAGCGAAGCCGCTTCTGGAACTCGCCCAACCGGGCGACCGGCGTGAAGCCGAGCTGCTCGTTGACGCCGACCATGTGGTGGTTGACCTCCGCGTTGTACGTGGTCACCTGGGTCAGGTCGGGACGCTCGGACCGGAGCAGGCGCAGGTTGGCGACCTTCACCGCCATCCCGAGCCGGTGGCCGCGGGCGTCGGGACGGACCAGGGTGCCCCACTGGTAGGCCTTACCCGGCTCGTGGACGGTCGTCGCGATGTCGGTGAGCGCGACCACGTCGCCCGACGGATCGAGCGCCACGGTGTTGTACTTGCGACGCCCCTGCCTGGCGAGGATCGCCTCCGTCTCCCGGACGACGGACGGGTCGGTGTCCTCCGGCTCGCGCTCCAGCTCGCCGGTCGGCGCCTCGGTGAGCAGCGACGCGTTCAGCCGGGCCCACCCCTCGACCAGGTCGTCGGGGACCGGCCCCTCCCAGGACCGGAAGGTGTACGCCGTGTGGTGTGGTGCCGCTTCGGCGGCCAGCCGGTCGAGCAGCTCGTCGGCCACGGGCAGCGCCAGGATGCTCTTCACGTCGCCGAGGCCGAGCGCGAACCCCGCATCCCGCGCGAACTCCGGGCCCGGTTCACCCGCGCCGCCAGCCCCGGCGGGCCAGGCCCACACCGCCTCGGCGTTGAGCAGGGCGCGTCCACGCCGGCGTGCCTCGTGCTCCAGCCTGGCCAGCATCGTCGTCCCCAGACCGCACCTGCGGTGCCGCGGATCGACGTGCACGGCGACATCGGCACTCTCCCGATTGTCCAGCAGCGGCGTCGACAGCTGTCCGACCACGACCACCCGGCCGCCCACGCGGCCCGCGAAGCCACCGATCCAGCGCCGGGTGCCCTGCTCCTGCAAGGACACCCGGACCTCCTCGCGCATCCACGGCGAGGCGATGTCGCCCGTCGCCTGCTCGGCGGCGAGGTAGACGTCGTAGAACGCGTCGAAGGCGGTGGGGTCGTGGGGATCGATCGGCTCGATCGCCGGCTCGCTGATCTGTGAAGTCGTCATCGGACCCGCTGCACCCGTCCCTCGTCCCACACCGGCTCCGGGGCCTCGTAGACGCCGCCGTCCGCGCCGTACACCAGGAACCGGTCGAACCCCCGGGCGAACCAGCGGTCGTGCGTGACCGCGAGGACGGTGCCCTCGAAGGCCTCGAGCCCCTCCTCCAGCGCCTCGGCCGACTGCACGTCGAGGTTGTCGGTGGGCTCGTCGAGCAGCAGCAGCGTCGCGCCGGAGAGCTCGAGCAGCAGGATCTGGAACCGGGCCTGCTGGCCGCCGGACAGCGACTCGAACCGCTGGTCGGCGGCGTGCGCGAGCTCGTAGCGGTCCAGCACCCGGCTGGCCTGCTCGCGTCCCATCCCGTCGCGGTGCTGGTCGCCCCGGTGCAGGATCTCGAGCAGGGTCCGCCCGATCAGCTCGGGGTGCTCGTGGGTCTGCACGAACCAGCCCGGGCGCACCCGGGCGCCCAGCTTGGCCTTGCCGGTGTGGTTCACCGGCGCGACCGCCACCTCGCCGACGGGCTGGTGCTCGACGTCCGGGTCGGAGCCGCCGGCGGCCAGCAGCCGCAGGAAGTGCGACTTGCCGGACCCGTTGGAGCCGAGCACGGCGACCCGCTCGCCGTACCAGACCTCGAGGTCGAACGGCTTCATGAGTCCGGTGAGCTCGACGTTCTCGCAGACGACCGCGCGCTTGCCGGTGCGGCCGCCCCTGAGCCGCATCTTGACCTGCTGCTCGCGGGGCTGCTCGGTGGGCGGGCCGGCCTCCTCGAACTTCCGCAGCCGGGTCTGGGCCGCCTGGTAGCGACTCGCCATGGCGTCGTTGTAGGCCGCCTTCTGCTTGTACATCAGCACCAGGGCCTTGAGCTTCGCGTGCTCCTCGTCCCAGCGCTTGCGCAGCTCCTCGAAGCGCGCGAACCGGTCGCGCCGGGCCTCGTGGTACGACGCGAAGCCGCCGGGGTGGGTCCACACCAGGTTGCCCGCACTGCCCAGCTCGACGGTCACGACCCGGGTGGCGGTGTTGTTGAGCAGCTCGCGGTCGTGGCTGATGTAGAGGATCGTCTTGTCGGACTCACGGATCCGCTGCTCGAGCCAGACCTTGCCCGGGACGTCCAGGAAGTTGTCGGGCTCGTCGAGCAGCAGCACCTCGTCGGGGCCGCGCAGCAGGAACTCCAGCACCAGCCGCTTCTGCTCACCGCCGGAGAGGGTGCGCAGCTCGCGGTACTTCGCCCGGTCGTAGGGCAGGCCGAGGCCGGCCATCGTGCACACGTCCCAGGTCACCTCGACGTCGTAGCCGCCGGCGTCGGCGTACTCCGCCAACGCGGCTGCGTAGGCCATCTGGGTCTTCTCGTCGTCGCTGTCCATCAGCGCCCGCTCACAGCGGTCCACCTCGGCTGCGGCCGTCCGGATCCGCGGCGGGGAGACCGAGAGCAGCAGGTCGGCGACGGTGGGCGTCTCGCCGAGTCCGGCGTTGACCATCTGGCGCATCACCCCGAGTCCGCCGGTGCGGGTGACCACCCCGGCGTGCGGGACGAGGTCGCCGGTGACGATCCTCAACAGGGTGGTCTTCCCGGCCCCGTTGGCGCCCACCAGCGCGACCTTGGCCCCCTCGCCCACGCGGAAGGAAACCTCGTCGAGCAGCACCCGCCCGTCCGGCAGCTCGTAACGCACCCCAGCGACATCCACGTGACCCACGTCGAAGCATTCTCCGCCATCGGACCCCGTCGGGGCATCCCGTTTTGCAGCGATACGGAAACCCGGGGGCTGCACACAGGGCACTCACAAGGTCCCTCGGCACCGTGGAGACACAACCCGATCCGAGGAGTCACGATGACCCACGACCGCACCACCAGCCTTCGCCGCACCAGCAGCGTGCGCCGCTCCCTCCTGGTCGGCGCCGTCACCGCATCACTCGGCGTGACCGCAGCCTGCGGCATCGCCGCCCAGAACGCCGCCAGCAGCGGCGCCGGCACCAGCTCGGGAGGAGGCGGCAACGGCTCGAGCCACACCTCGACCAAGGCCGGCCAGCACACCTCCTCGGGCTCCACGAGCCTGCAGCAGGGCTCCTCCACCACCTCCCACGCGACCTCGAGCGGTTCCTGACATGGTGGCCGCACGCGACTGGGACCTGTGGAGCACCCGGGCCCGGCTGGTGGTCACCGACCCCGCGGCCCTGGACCCGGCACTGCTCCTGGTCGACGACCTGCTCGCGGACGTCGAGGCGGCCGCCAGCCGGTTCCGTCGCGACTCCGAGGTGAGCACCCTGCGCCCGGGACCGGACGGGACGGTGCTCGTCTCGCCGATGCTCGCCGACCTGCTCGGGGAGGCGCTCGCGGCCGCCGATCGGACCGACGGAGCCGTCGACCCGACCATCGGCGCCACGCTGGCGGCGCTGGGCTACGACCGTGACATCCGGCTCGTGGAGAGCGGGACCGGCCTGGTCGCCCTGGTGCGGCCGGTGCCCGGCTGGCGGATCCTCCGGCTCGCCGGCCGCCGCCTCACGCTGCCGGAGGGGCTCGAGCTCGACCTCGGCGCGACCGCGAAGGCCGTGGCCGCCGACCGCGCCGCCGCACTGGTGGCCGACCGTCTCGAGACCGGGGTCCTGGTCAGCCTCGGCGGCGACATCGCGACCGCCGGCCCCGCACCCGCGGGCGGATGGCAGGTCCGGGTGCAGGACACCGACACCGACCCGGCGGCGCAGGTGGCGCTCCCGGGCGGCAGCGCCCTCGCCACCTCGAGCACCGCCCGGCGTACCTGGATCAGGGGCAGCGAGACGCTGCACCACATCGTCGACCCGGCGACCGGTCGACCGGCCGACCCGGTCTGGCGCAGCGTCAGCGTGGCCGCCACGTCGTGCGGCCTCGCCAACGCCGCCGCCACCGCGACGATCGTGAAGGGCGCCGCCGGGCTCGCCTGGCTGGCCGCGCAGGGGCTGCCGGCGCGACTCGTGGACCGCGACGGCGTGGTCCACCTGCGCAACGGCTGGCCCGACGAGCCGACCGGGGTGGCGGCATGAACGAGGCACTGTGGGCGCTCGGCCGGGGCACCGGCATCGTCGCCCTGGTGATGTTCACGATCACCCTGGTCCTGGGCATCGTCACCCGCTCCGGGCGGTCGATGGGCGGACTCGGCCGCTTCGGCGTCGCCGACGTCCACCGGACCGCCGCCCTCACCGGCGTCGGCCTGGTCGCCGTGCACGTGGGCAGCCTGCTCTTCGACCCCTACGCCCAGCTTCGCCTGATCGACCTGGTCTTCCCGTTCCTCGGCAGCTACCGGCCGTTTTACCTGGGCCTCGGCACCCTGGCCGTGGACCTGCTGGCCGTCGTGACCGTGGTCAGCCTGATGCGCCACCGGGTGGGCCCGCGTGCCTTCAAGGCGGTGCACTGGCTCACCTACCTGCTGTGGCCGTTCGCCCTCGTCCACTCGCTCGGCACCGGCTCGGACGCCGCCTCGGTCTGGATGACCGGGCTCGCCGTGGCCTGCTTCACGGCCGTCACCGCCGCGGTCGGCTGGCGCCTGTTCCCCTCGTTCGAGGACCGCGGCCGCAAGCGCACTCCCCGAAAGGTCGTCTGATGACCACGATCGCCCCCGTCGACACCCGCCGGCTGCTCACCGCCGACCCCACCCCCACCCTGCCCGACCTGTCGCTCGAGGCGCTGCTGGCACTGGCGGAGGAGTCCGGGCTCACCGGCCGGGGTGGTGCCGGCTTCCCGACCGCCATCAAGCTGCGCGCCGTCGCCGAGGGCGGGCGGGGATCGGTCGTCGTCGGCAACGCCATGGAGGGCGAGCCGCTGAGCCGCAAGGACGCGGTGCTGCTCACCCGGGTCCCCCACCTCGTGGTCGACGGCCTCGCGCTCGTCGGCCGCGCGCTGCGCGCCCACCGGACCGTCCTCGCGGTCGGGCCGGAGATCAACCCGGTCCCGGCCGAGACGGCCGCCCGGGGACGACGGGTCCTGGTGCTCCGGATGCAGGGCGGCTTCGTCGCCGGCCAGGAGTCCGCGCTGGTCAACCAGCTCGACGGCCGTCCGGCGATCCCCCGCGACCCGCTGGTCCGGGTCACCACGAAGGGGGTCGACGGGCGACCGACGCTGGTCCTCAACGCCGAGACCCTGGCCCAGCTGGCGCTCGCCGCGCGACACGGCGTGGGCTGGTTCCGCGCAGCCGGCACCGAGGAGGACCCCGGCACCTCGCTGTTCAGCATCAGCGGCGCCGTCCGGCGCTCCGGCGTCGTGGAGGCCGCCCGCGGCAGCCGGTTGGACGACGTGCTGCAGGCCGCCGCGCCGGTGGACCCGGTCGCGGTGCTGGTCGGCGGCTACCACGGAGCCTGGGTCCCGGCGTCGGCCCTCGACGCCCGGTTGACCGCCCGGGAGCTCAAGCCGTACGGCGCCGCCGTCGGCGCGGGCGTGCTGTACGTGCTGGGCCGCGACCTCTGCCCGATCCGCGCGGCGGCCGACATCGCGACGTACCTCGCCGACGAGTCCGCTGCCCAGTGCGGACCGTGCATCAACGGGCTGCCCAGGATGGCCGACGCGCTGCAACGGCTGGCCGACCGGGTCCCCGACCCCGGGCTGCCGGCCGAGATCGACCGGATGCGGCTGCTGGTCATCGGCCGCGGCGCCTGCGCCCACCCCGACGGCACCGCACGCATGGTCGCCAGCACGATGCGTGTCTTCGAGGACCACGTCACCCGGCACCTGGCCGGTCACTGCGAGATCGAGGGAGCACGACGATGACGCGCCTGCACGTGGACTGGACCCGCTGCGACGGGCACGGCGCCTGCGCGGAGCTGGTGCCCGAGCTCCTGGCCAGCGACGAGTGGGGGTTCCCGATCAGCCGCACGGGCGAGCGCGACCCGCAGGTCCCGGCGTACCTCGCCGAGCACGCGGAGCACGCCGTGCGCAGCTGCCCGCTGATGGCGCTGCGCCGCGTCTGACCGAGTGACCCGAAAAGGGGAGGTCTCGTCACGCCTCCCCGTCTAGGATCCCCGCATGGGGACGGGGCCCGGGAAAGTGGCGCGCGCGGAGACCGTCCAGCGCGCTCCGGCCACCCGGCCCTGGGCGCGCACCACCGCGATGACGGTCTACGCCGCCCTGTTCGTGCTCTGGTCCGAGCTGCTCGGCATCCCCAGCGGCACCCTGCAGGTCTTCGCCTGGCTGTGGCTGGGCACCATCGCCTGGCACGTGGAGGCGCACCCCCGCTACCACCTGAGCTTCCTGCGCGACTGGTGGCCGCCCGTGGCCGGGCTGATGATCTACTTCTACAGCCGCGGGCTGACCGACGACCTCGGCCTCGGGGTGCACTTCACGATGCCGATCACGGTCGACACCTGGCTCGGCGGGGGCGAGACACCGACCCAGCGCCTGCAAGAGGCCTGGTGCGGCAGTCCGTGCCTCCGGGAGACCCCGCCGCGGTGGTACGACGTCGGGCTCACCACCGTCTACATGTCCCACTTCCTCGCGGGCCTGACGATCGCGGCCGTGCTGTGGGTGCGCAACCGGGTGGAATGGGTCCGCTGGATGCGGCGCTACGTGATCATCAACTTCGGTGCGCTCGTGGTCTACATCCTCTACCCGATGGCGCCGCCGTGGATGGCCGCCGAGCACGGCTACCTCCCGTCCGGGATCAACAAGACCACCGGGCGCGGCTGGGCGGACCTCGGGCTCGGGCACTTCGACGTGGCCCTGTCGGGGCTGGGGAACCCGGTCGCCGCGATGCCGTCGCTGCACGCCGGCATGACGGTGCTGATCGCGATCTACGGCATCCAGCGACTGCGGACGCGCTGGCGGTGGCTGCTGCTCGCCTACCCGGTGGCGATGTCCACCGCGCTGGTCTACTACGGCGAGCACTACGTCATCGACGTGCTGGCCGGTGCCGTGCTCGCCGGGCTCGTGCTCATCGGCTGCAAGGTCTGGGAGGACGCGCGCGGCACCTGAGCCCGTGGCTCGGCGCTGGCCGCGGTCCAGCGGGGGTGCGGCGCCCGGGTGGTGTACGGGTGATCTCCGGACCGCTGCTCAGATGTCCCGTACCTTCTGCATGGACACCTGAGCAGCGAGGACACCCGATGTCACAGCCCACCGATCCCACCGTCAAGTCGATCCGTGCCGCGCACCTGAGGACGGTCGAAGCCACGCAGGCGCTGGCTGCCCGGGTCCTCATGACGGCTGCCAGGGCGCTCTACGCCGCAGCGGCGACGGTCCTCGTGATCATGTGTGTCGTCTACGTCCAGACCGCGATGAGCGCCGGTGTCGCCGACTGGCCCGGTCACTACTGGTTCGCCGTGCTGCCGCTGGTCGTCGCGGGGGCGACGCTGCACCACGGCGCCGCCACGCTCGCTCGCTCCCCTGTCCCGCCGGGGCTCTGACTGGGCGCGTCCGCATGGCCGCCGAACGCGCATGAGCGCGTGCCTCTGGCATGCGCGGTCCTGCTCGGCAGTCGGGCCAAGTCGCGCGCGGACCCTCATCCCGAGGTGAGATCGCGCCGGTAGAGCGTTCCTTGCTTGCCGCCGATGTCCGCAGGATCGGCCGGGCCGATCGGAACGAATCCGATCTTGGTCAGGACCTTCGCAGACGCGACGTTCTCGCGGGACGTGGAAGCCATCAGCGCACGCAGCCCATGCTGCGTGGCCGCCAGCACGCACAGCTCTCGCGCGGCTGCGGTCGCCACGCCGCGGCCCGCCGCTTGCTGTGCGACCCGGTAGCCCAGCTTCGCGGCTCCGTCCTTCAGGTCATAGAGGTTGAACCGGCCGAGTATCGCGCCGCCTTCGTCCGCGTACACGTAGAAGACGCTGGTGCCCGACGCTTGCTCGGCCAGCACGGACCCGAGCCGCTCGGCAAAGTTGTCGTAGAACGCGTCGCCACGGTCGGAGACCGACTCGGCGAAGTACGCGCGGTTCTCCAGCTCGAAGGCCAAGACAGCCGGTCCGTGGCCAGCGCACAGCAGCTGCAGCTCGGGCACAGCCGGATGCGTACTCACTGGGCTTCGGAACACGGGTCGAACACACCCAGCTAGGGCTGGTTGCCGCTGCCCTCCATCAAGAGGGCCGGGGACTCACCGTGGTCCTCGTCGTCGGTCGGGATCACCGGGCTCACCGGCGTGCACGCGAGGGTCCGCAGCTCACAGGTGACGACCTGCCTCGCGCGCAGCACGTTGCCGGCGCTCTGCTCATCGATCCGCTGCGCGACACCGAAGAACGTGTCCTCGTCGCTCCATCCGGCCAGGGTGAAGTGCTCCCACGGGGCATCGATCGGGCGCTGGCGCCCCGTCTCCGCGTCGTACACGACCGCCGGGGTGGGCCACATCGACGTGTCGAAGATGGTGCTCCGGTCCGGCGACAACAGGCCCACGCCGTACATCGAGGACCCGGCCAGCTCGCGGTGCCGGCCCTCACCGCGGATGCTCACGTGGTAGCCGTCCGGGAACAGCGTCTCGGCGTAGCCCTCGTAGACCTCGATGCTGTCGGCGTCCCGGCTCGCCGGCACCGTCGAGCCGTCGTCGAGGTCGATGGTGGTGCCGTCGTAGAAGAGGCGCTCGTCGCTCACCCCGCGCAGCAGCGGCATGATCTCGCCGTACAGGGCGGCCAGGTCGTCGCCGGGGCGCGGCTCCTCATCGGGAGTGCGGTAGAGCTGCTCGCCAGTGCGGGTGTCGAACGCTGCCACCTGGAGGACGTGGGTGCCGTACCGGTCGGTCGGGCCACGTGACTGGTCCACCGTCGCGAACACCGACCGGTCCGCCGACACCGCCAGGTCGCCCCAGCCCACGTCCTCGACCTGCTCGGTGTCGCCCTCGGCGCTGGTGAACATCAGCGTCTGGCCGCGCATCCAGTAGACGCCGGTGGCGCCGAGCGCGAACTGATCCACCTGGTCGCCGAGCTCGACGGTGCGCGCCCCCACGTGCAGCGTGCCGTCGTGGAACCAGGCCGGCGCGCTGACGTCCCACCGGGTCGGCCCCACGGGCAGCGTGAACGGCTTACCGCCCGACGCGCTCCCGGCGGACTCCCCGCAGCCGGCCAGCGCCAGGCACGCGAGCACACCGCCGACGACCCCCCGCACGTTCACCAGGCCATGGTCGCATCTGCGACGACGACGAGCGGCGCACTCGGTGGTCGAGGTGTGGCGCGCCTTGCCGATCGGTGGTCGAGCTTGTCGAGACCACGCCCCCGCCGGCAGCCGGCCGCCCCGGTGGTCGAGGTGCGACGGCCTCACCGCCGGCGGCCGGCCTGCCCGGTGGTCGAGGTGCGAGGCGCGCCAGCGCCGAGCGTCGAGACCCCCGCCGGCGGCCCGCGGCATGTCGGTGGTCGCGGCCTTGGCGGCTACGGGGACGGGTACGCCGTGGGTTCCGGTCGCCTGCCCGGCTCACGGCTCGCGGCCGGCGGCTGGCGGCCGGCGGTCGGCGGCTTCAGATGCCCACGAACGCCCCCGAAAGCTTTACCTTCGGACTTTCCCCAGACCCGCTCAACCACCCGGTTTTCGGGGCCTGACTGTCGGTGGTCACTGATTGACTAGTCCCATGCTCGAAGTGGACGCGATGGGACAGCCGGTGGTGGTCGAGGACCTCGACCCCGACCGGCTCCTCGCCCTGCTCGAGGAGAAGAAGATGGAGGCCCGGGCTGCCGAGCGGGACAAGCTGCGGCTGGCCGCCCAGTGGTGCGTGCTGCACCCCGCCACCACCGACACCGGGGTGGCCACCTGGTCCGGCGACGCACTGCCCGGCGTCCTGCACGTCGACGAGTCCCTGGGTGGCGAGGGCACCCCGGCCGTCTCCGCGTTCACGCCCGAACCGGTCGCCGCCGCGCTCGGCGTCTCCACCCTGGCCGGGATGAAGCTGATCGCCGACGCCCTCGACCTCCAGCACCGGCTCCCGCGGATCTGGCGGCTCGTCGAACAGCTCGGCGGTGGAGCCGTGGAAGGCCCGCCAGGTCGCCCAAGCCACCCACCCCCTCTCCAAGACCGCCGCGGCCTACGTCGACGCCCAGCTCGCCCCCAGGCTCGCCTCGTGCGGGTTCGCCGCGATCCAGACCGCCGTCGCCCACGCCATCGCCAAGTACCACCCCGAGCTCCTCGACCAACGCGAGAAGCACGGCAAGCAGTCCTGGCACGTCACCCTCCAGCACCCCCGCCCCGGCGACTTCGACGGCACCGCCACCTCGACATCGCCGGCGACACCCTCGACCTGACCGCCTTCCACGACCTCGTCTGCGACCAGGCCGCAGCGTTGAAGGCACTCGGCGACACCGACGACCTCGAGATCCGCAAGGCCAAAGCGTTGGGCGTGATCGCCGCCCAACAAGCCCAGCTCGACCTCACCGGATTGGTCGAGGGAGAAGAGTCCGCCGGCGCCGCCGCCACGGCCGGGGCTGCCCCGCAGCGGAAGCCGCGGACCAGCCTCTACCTGCACCTGTCCCTGACCGACCTGCTCCACCTCGACCAGCACGGAGCCGACCGGCCGGCCGTCGGCGAGGTGGAGAGGCTCGGGCCGGCCACCCTCGCGAAGATCCGCGACTGGGTCGGCGGGTCGCAGGTGACCATCCGCCCGGTCCTCGACCCCGACCACTGCGCACCGATCGACGGGCACGACCCCACCGAGGCGATGCGCGAAATCGTCATCCTCCGCGACCGACACTGCGTCTTCCCCTGGTGCACCCGCGACGCCCGCGCCTGCGACCAGGACCACATCACCCCCTACGTGCCGATGGACGAGGGCGGCCCACCCGGCCAGACCCACCCCGACAAGCTCGCCGCCCTCTGCAGACGCCACCACCGCTGCAAAACCACCGGCCGCTGGCGCTACCGACGACGACCCGACCACACCTACGAATGGCACGGCCCCCACGGCCGCACCTACCTGGTCACCCCCACTCGGCACCACCCAGCTCAACACCAACTGAGCCACGAAGCCAGCAGGCTCCACCACCCGGACCCACCGGGCGATGGAGCCTGCCGGCACGCCGCCACACAGCCGTCGCTGATCGGCCTCCCATCGGCAGCCTGTCACCAACGCGATGGCCGAGACACCAGGTCACGAGGGACGACGAAGGCAAGGCCGTCCGACGGGCCCAAGATCGCCGCGGAACCCGGACCAGTCGACCGCGGCGACGCGACCTGGTCGTGCGGACAGACGAAGTCGTCCGCCGGGGTGTCCACGCCGGGCACACGACCGCTCTGGCCGGAGGCTCAGTCCTCCGTCTGCTTGGCCCACAGGTTGATGCCGGACTCGACCGCGTTCTTGTCGATGGCGGCGAGCTCGTCCTCGCTCAGCGGCGGGAAGGCCAGCGCATCGAGGTTGGTGTCGAGCTGCTCCACCGAGCTGGCGCCGATGACCGCAGAGGTCACCCGCGGGTCGCGCAGCGCCCACTGCAGCGCCATCTGGGCGAGCTTCTGACCACGCGCCGAGGCGATCTCGTTGAGCCGGCGCACGTGGCCGAGGATCCGGTCGTCGAGGTGGTCACCGGGGATCGTGGAGTCGCTGCGCGCGGCCCGGGAGTCCTCCGGGATGCCGTCGAGGTAGCGGTCGGTGAGCAGCCCCTGCGCGAGCGCGGTGAAGACGATGCAGCCCATCCCCTGCTGCTCGATCTCGTCGAGGAGGTCCTCCTCGATCCACCGGTTCAGCAGCGAGTACGACGGCTGGTGGATCAGCAGCGGGGTGCCGAGCTCGCGGGCGATCGTCGCCGCCTCCCGGGTCTTCTCCCCGGAGTACGACGAGATGCCGGCGTAGAGCGCCTTGCCCTGGCGGACCGCGTGGTCCAGCGCCATCATCGTCTCCTCGACCGGGGTCTCGGCGTCGAAGCGGTGGCTGTAGAAGATGTCGACGTAGTCGAGACCCATCCGCGTCAGCGACTGGTCGAGCGAGGCGAGGACGTACTTCCGCGACCCGCCACCCTGTCCGTACGGGCCCGGCCACATGTCGTACCCGGCCTTGGTGGAGATGACCAGCTCGTCGCGGTAGGGCGCGAAGTCGTCCTTGAGGTAGCGCCCGATGTTCTCCTCCGCGCGGCCGTAGGGCGGGCCGTAGTTGTTGGCGAGGTCGAAGTGGGTCACGCCGCGGTCGAAGGCCCGGCGCAGGATCGCGCGCTGGTTCTCCTCGGACCGGTCGTCACCGAAGTTCTGCCACAGCCCCAGGGAGAGCGCGGGCAGCTGCAGCCCGCTGCGACCGGTGAAGCGGTACTCCATGCCGGTGGCCTGGGTGTCGTATCGGTTCTCCGCGGCTTCGTAGGTCATGCAGGCATCCTCTCGCGACGTCGTCGGGCAAGGACAATCAGCCCGGAGACGCCACGTCACGCCGGGCGGCGGCTCTCCAACACCCGGAACCCCTTCGCACTGGCGATCCGCTCGGTCGGGTACCCCTGCTCCCCCAGCCAGCGCTGCAGCGAGTCGGCGCCCAGGTTCTTGCCGACCACCATGACCGCGCGGCCCCCCGGGACCAGCCGCGGCAGCCAGGTCAGCAGCAGCTCGTGCAGGGCCTGCTTCCCGATCCGGATGGGCGGGTTCGACCAGATCTCGTCGTACGCCGCGTCCGCGGGCACGCCGTCCGGCGTGCCGGCGACGTAGCGGTCGGCCACGCCGAGGACGGCGGCGTTCTCGTTGGCCAGCAGGACGGCACGCTCGTTGACGTCGACGGCAGTGACGACCGCCTCCGGGACGGCCAGCGCGACGGCGAGGCCGATCACGCCGTACCCGCAGCCCAGGTCGAGGACCCGGCCCCCGGTCGGCGGCGCGGTCTCCCGGAAGAGCACCGCGGTGCCGATGTCGAGCCGCCCCTGGGCGAAGACACCCGACCCGCTGGTCAGCTCGAGGTCGTGGCCCCACACGGTGGCCCGGACCGGCGCCCGCTTGAAGGCGACCGACGGGTCGGCGCTGAAGTAGTGCTCATCCATGTGCCACCTCGGTGGTCCTGCGGGCCCGTGTCTGCTCGGCGCGCGCGCCGAGCTCGTCGTCGCCGGGGTAGCCGACCTCCTCGAGCGTGAGCCCGTGCGCGTGCGCGACGGTGACCGCGGGGTCGCGGACCTGCGCCTGCAGCACCTCCCCCGCCCACGCGACGGGACGACGCCCCTCTCCGATCGCCAGCAGGCAGCCGACGAGTGCCCGCACCATGCTGTGGCAGAACGCGTCGGCGCGCACGGTGGCCACCGCGACGCCGTCCGGGTCGCGCTCCCAGGAGAGGTCGAGCAGGGTGCGGATCGTGGTCGCCCCCTCGCGCTTCTTGCAGAACGACGCGAAGTCGTGCTCGCCCACCAGCAGTGCCGAAGCCTCGTTGACCGCCTCGAGGTCCAGCGGCCGGGACCAGGCCAGCACGTGCCGGCGGGTCAGTGGGTCGACCGTCGCGGGCCGGTCCGCCACCCGGTAGGCGTAGCGGCGCCACACGGCGGAGAATCGGGCGTCGAACCCGTCCGGGGCCGCGGTCACGCGGCGTACCCGCACGTCGGGAGGCAGGATCCCGTTGAGCCGCCGCAGCAGCGCCTCGGCGGGCGGGTCCTCCGATCGCCCCGCGGAGGCGGCCAGCGCGGACTCCTCGACGTCGAGGTGGGTGACCTGGCCGCGCGCATGGACCCCGGTGTCGGTGCGGCCGGCGCAGACGACGGTCGCCTCCGGGACCCGCAACGCGGTGGCCAGGGCCGCCTCCAGCAGCCCCTGCACGGTCCGCAGCCCCGGCTGGGTCGCCCAGCCGTGGAAGTCGGTGCCGTCGTAGGCGAGGTCGATCCGGATCCGCACGCCCCGAATCCTGCCATCGGGATCGCGCCCTGGGATCGCAGGGTGAGTGACCGGCCACGCCGTCCAGCCGTCCTCCTGGTCTCGGAGGAGAACGCCGACCTCCTGCTCGAGCGGGGCTTCGTGCTCACCGGCCGCGACGTGCCGAAGGACCGGTGGGCCGACGGGCTGCCACCCGGCAGCCTGGCCACCACGGTGCCCGGGTGCACGCCTGGCTGGAGTGACCCGGTCTCAGTCGAGCTCGTGCCGGTACGGCGGGTCCGCGCCGGGTCGGGAGACGGTGACCGCGGCGGCGCGGGCCGCATGGGAGAGGACCGCCTCGATCTGCTCGCGGTCCAGCTCACCGAGCGCCTTGCGACGCTCGGCGCCGAGGTGCCCGGCGTCCCACAGCGCGTCGAGCAGCGCCGCACCGAACGTGTCGCCGGCGCCGATCGTGTCCGCGACCTCGACCGGGTGGGAGTCGACGTCGACGACGTGGTCCGGGCCGACCCACAGGGCACCCTCGCCGCCCCGCGTCACCACGACGGCCTCGGGGCCGAGCGACAGCAGGCGCCGGGCCGCCGTGACCTGGTCCAGCTGCGGGTAGAGCGCCTCGAGGTCCTCGTCGGAGGCCTTGACCAGGTCGGCGATGCCCGCCATCCGCTCGACCCGGTCGATGAGGTCCGGTCCGGTCCCGGTGATCGCCGGTCGGGCGTTGACGTCGTAGCTCACGGTCGCGTGCTCGCGCAGCCGCTCCAGCAGCGCCACCACGTCGTCGGCGCCGGGGCTCAGCACCGCGCCGAGCGAGCAGGTGTGCACGACGACCGGCGCCGGCTCGGCCTCCACCGGGTTGAGCCGCCACTCGAGGTCGAACTCGTAGTCCGCAGCCCCGTCCACGCCGATCGTGGCCTCGGCCGTCGAGGTCCTGGCGACGGCGGCCGGGTCCGCGGCCAGGGTCACGCCGGCCGTGCTCAGGTGCTTCGCGATCAGGCGGCCGTGCTCGTCCTCCGCGAAGCTCGTCGCGAACCGGACCTCCCGCCCGAGCCGCGCCAGGGCGACGGCCACGTTGGCGGCGCTGCCGCCGGCGTACTCCTTGGTCTCGCCGTCCGCCGCGTGGACGATGTCGACCAGGGACTCACCCACCACCAGCACGTCGCGCTCCATGGGGAGACTCTGTCGCATCCGCGCGACGGTGGGAAATGCCCGTAGGGTCCGTCTCATGGACGTGCACCCGGTCGACGCCACGTCGGGCACCCCGCCGTACGAGCAGCTGCGCACCCAGATCGCCGCACGGGTGGCGTCCGGCGAGCTGGCGACCGGCACCCGGCTGCCGACCGTGCGGGCGCTCGCGGCCGAGCTGCACCTGGCCGTCAACACGGTCGCGAAGGTCTACCGCGAGCTCGAGGGCGACGGCGTCGTCGTCACCGAAGGCAGGCGCGGCACCTTCGTGGCGGCCTCGGCCGCCGCCGGGTCGGGCGAGGCCGACGCGGCCGCGGGCCGGTACGCCGCCACCCTGCGCCGCCTCGGCGTCAGCCTCCCGGAGGCGCACAACCTCCTCGACCGGGCCTGGTCCGACTCGGCCGGCCGGGACGGCTGAGCGCCGCGTTCACTTCAGCACGCGCCGGGCGAGGTCGCAGAAGTCGAAGTTCTTGGCGTAGGTCGGGAAGTGCCCCTTCTCGTCGATCACGTAGAGGTTCTTGATGTCCCCGCCGGGCTTGTGGTCGCCGAGGGTGTCGAAGAGCGCTCGGACCGTGATCCGCCCCGAGTCGGACAGGACCGGGTGGTGCTTCGCGTTCTCGAGCGCGAACGGAACGCCCTCGTCGACGGTCAGGAACCGCCACAGGTCACCCTTCACGTGCTCCCCGCTGAGCTCGCGGAAGTAGCCGTGGCCGTGGGCGTAGGCCTTCTTGCCGTTGTCGAGGTTGGTCCAGGTCTCGTGCCACCGGTAGTGGTCGTGCGTGAGGAACGCCTGGTGGTGGGAGCCCACGACGTTGTAGGTCACCTGGTGGCCGCTGGCGTGGCCCGCGATCTTCCACGGGAAGCCGCAGTGCGGGTCGACGTTCGAGTAGGGCTCGTCGTAGTGGTCGTCGGAGTACACGCTGCCGGGGCCGTTCGCCTGGGCAGGGGCGCCCACTGGGACCACCAGGGCGCCGAGGAAGAGAAGTGAAAGCAGTCGACGGATCATGGCCGTCCTCCTTGCCGGCCCCGGGCCTCCCGTGGGCCGTTCCTTCCGCCCTATCCCACGGATCCCCGCCGCGCATCACCCACACTGGCGATCTTCGGCCCCCGTCCCGGTCCCGGACTGTCCCCAGCGCCTGCCACTGTGGTCGCCACGTCCCCACGGAGGCCCGATGACCGACCACGACCCGATCCTCGCCAAGGTCCGCAAGCTCCTCGCCCTGGCCGAGGATCCCGCAGCGACCGAGCACGAGGCCCTGACCTACACCGCCAAGGCAGCCCAGCTCATCGCCGACTACGGCATCGACCGGGCGCTGCTCGCGCGGGCGGACCCCGACGCCGACCCGGTGGGTGACCGGGTGCTGACCCTCGACGCGCCGTACGCCGTCGACAAGGCCGACCTGCTCTCCACCGTCGCGATCCGGCTGCGGTGCCGCGCCGTCCAGCGGACCCGGTGGCTCGACGGCCGCAAGGAGCTCTCCCTGCACCTCTTCGGCCACCGCTCGGACCTCGAACGCACCGAGCTGCTCTTCACGAGCCTGCTCCTCCAGGCGGCCACCGGCCTGTCGCGGACCCGGGTCCCGGCACACGAGCACAAGGCGGCTTTCCGTAGGTCCTGGTTGGCAGGCTTCCGGATGGCGATCGGCGATCGTCTCGACGTGGCCGAGCGGCGCGCACAGGCTGAGGCCTCCGACCGGTTCCGGGCGTCCGGGACCTCGACGGAGCTGGTCCTGGCCGACCGGTCGGCGCTGGTGGAGTCGGCCGTGCACGACGCCTATCCACGGCTCGCCCGGGCGCGGCCCCGGCAGCTCTCCGGCACCGGTGGGGCCGAGGGCTGGGCGGCCGGCCGTCGCGCCGACCTCGGCGAGGGTCGCGTGGGGCGGGTGCGGCGCAGGCTGCCCGGCCACGACTGAGGCGGGACCCGGACATGACGAAGGCCCGCCACCCTCGCGGGTGACGGGCCTTCGCTGACCTGGTGCCGGTCAGGCCTTGTCCTCGGTCTCCTCGGCAGGAGCCTCGTCCGTGGTCTCGACCGCGGCGTCCTCGGCCGGAGCCTCGGTCTCCCCGGTCGGGGCCTCGGTGGCCTCGTCCTCGGCCGGGGTCTCCTCGACCGGAGCGGCCTTGGGGGTCTCGGCCTTCTTCGCCTTCGTGGCCGGCGCCTTCGGGGAGTACGCCTCGGTCACGAGCTCGATCACGGCCATGGGGGCGTTGTCGCCCTTCCGGGGCCCGATCTTGGTGATCCGGGTGTAGCCACCCGGCCGCTCGGCGAAGGTCGGCGCGATCTCGGTGAACAGCACGTGCACGACGGACTTGTCGCGGATGGTCCGAAGGACCTCGCGACGGTTGTGCAGGCTGTTCTCGCCGAGATGGGCCTTCTTCGCCTTGGTGATCAGCTTCTCCGCGACCGGACGCAGCACGCGCGCCTTGGCCTCGGTGGTGGTGATCCGGCCGTGCTCGAACAGGGCGGTGGCCAGGTTCGAGAGGATCAGGCGCTGGTGGGCCGGGCTGCCGCCGAGGCGGGCACCCTTCTTGGGAGTAGGCATTGCGTCACTCGTTTCTCTCCGGCCGTGTCAGGTACCGGGGTAGACGGCCGACCGGGGTGGCCGGCCGATTTTGATGGGTCAGTACTGCTCGTCCTCGACGAAGGCGTCGTCGTCGTCGTCGCCGTACGCCGCGAGGGCAGCGTGCGGGTCGAAGCCGGGCGCGCTGTCCTTGAGGGACAGGCCCATCTCGACCAGCTTGGCCTTGACCTCGTCGATCGACTTGGCGCCGAAGTTGCGGATGTCGAGCAGGTCCTGCTCCGAGCGCGAGATGAGCTCACCCACGGTGTGGATGCCCTCACGCTTGAGGCAGTTGTAGGAGCGAACGGTCAGCTGCAGGTCCTCGACCGGGAGGGCGAGGTCGGCAGCCAGCTGCTCGTCGACGGGCGAGGGGCCGATGTCGATGCCCTCGGCCTCGACGTTCAGCTCGCGCGCCAGGCCGAACAGCTCGACCAGGGTCTTGCCGGCCGAGGCGATCGCGTCGCGGGGACGGATCGACGGCTTGGTCTCGACGTCGATGACCAGCTTGTCGAAGTCGGTGCGCTGCTCGACACGGGTGGCCTCGACCTTGTAGGTCACCTTCAGGACGGGGCTGTAGATCGAGTCGACCGGCATCCGGCCGATCTCGTTGTCCGCACCCTTGTTCTGGACGGCCGAGACGTATCCGCGACCGCGCTCGACGACGAGCTCCATCTCCAGCTTGCCCTTGTCGGACAGGGTGGCGATCTTCAGGTCCGGGTTGTGCACCTCGACACCGGCCGGGGGCGCGATGTCGGCGGCGGTGACGTCACCGGCACCCGACTTGCGGAGGTACATCGTGACCGGCTCGTCGTGCTCCGAGGAGACGACGAGGCCCTTGAGGTTGAGGATGATCTCGGTGACGTCCTCCTTGACGCCCTCGATGGTCGAGAACTCGTGGAGGACAGTGTCGACCTTGATGCTGGTGACAGAGGCGCCGGGAATCGACGACAGCAGGGTACGACGCAGCGAATTGCCGAGCGTGTAACCGAAGCCGGGCTCGAGCGGCTCGATCACGAACCGAGAGCGGAACTCGTCAACGGTCTCTTCCGACAGGGTCGGGCGCTGAGCGATAAGCACTGATTTTTCCTTTCCGGGCCAGCCCACCATTTGACGGGCCCGAACAATGAAGGTGAAAAGGAAGGTGGCGGCACCCCGGGAGTCCCCGGGGCGCCCCCGAGGGTGTTACTTCTTCGAGTAGTACTCGACGATCAGCTGCTCCTGGACCGGGATGTCGATCTGCGCCCGGACCGGGACCTGGTGCACCAGGACCCGCATGCGCGAGGGGATCGCCTCGAGCCACGCGGGAACCACGCGCTCGCCGTGGGTCTCCCGAGCCACGATGAACGGGGTCATCTCCAGCGACTTCTCACGAACGTCGATGACGTCGTGGGCGGTGACCTGGAAGGACGGGATGTCGACCTTCTTGCCGTTCACCAGGAAGTGGCCGTGCACGACGAGCTGCCGGGCGTGGCGACGCGTCCGGGCGAACCCGGCGCGGTAGACCACGTTGTCCAGGCGGCACTCGAGCATCTGCAGCAGGTTGTCACCGGTCTTGCCGGGGCGACGCGAGGCCTCGACGTAGTAGCGGTGGAACTGCTTCTCCAAGATGCCGTAGGAGATACGCGCCTTCTGCTTCTCACGAAGCTGGAGGAGGTACTCGCTCTCCTTGATGCGGCCGCGGCCGTGCTGGCCGGGCGGGTAGGGACGACGCTCGAACGCCGAGTCGCCACCAACGAGGTCGACACCGAGACGGCGCGACTTCTTGGTCATGGGGCCGGTGTAGCGGGCCATAACTCAGTTGTCTCCTTGTTCTGTCTCGGGTGATCAGACGCGGCGGCGCTTGGGCGGCCGGCATCCGTTGTGGGGCGTGGGGGTGACGTCCTGGATGGTGCCGACCTCGAGGCCGATGGCACCCAGCGAACGGATCGCCGTCTCGCGGCCCGAACCCGGGCCCTTGACGAAGACGTCGATCTTCTTCATCCCGTGCTCCATCGCCCGACGACCCGCGGCCTCGGCGGCCATCTGCGCGGCGAACGGGGTGGACTTGCGCGAGCCCTTGAAGCCGACGGTGCCGGCCGAGGCCCACGAGATCACCGCACCGGTGGGGTCGGTGATCGTGACGATGGTGTTGTTGAACGTGCTCTTGATGTGAGCCTCGCCCTGGGCGACGTTCTTCTTCTCCTTGCGGCGCACCTTCTTGGCGCCGGCCGCTGTGCGGCTCTTGGGAGGCATGCAGTATCTCCTGAAGTAGCTGGTCTAGGGAGTTCGAGAGGTCAGTGGCTCGCCGGTCGGCGAGCGATCACTTGGCCTTCTTCTTGCCGGCAACCGTGCGCTTGGGGCCCTTGCGGGTACGCGCGTTGGTCTTGGTGCGCTGGCCGCGGACCGGGAGGCCCATGCGGTGGCGGCGACCCTGGTAGCTGCCGATCTCGATCTTGCGGCGGATGTCGGCCTGGACCTCACGACGGAGGTCGCCCTCGATCTTGAAGTTGGCTTCGATCGCGTCACGGAGCTTGACCAGCTCTTCGTCACCCAGCTGGTGGACGCGGAGGTCGGGGCTGACCCCGGTGGTCTCCAGCAGCTGCTGGGCGCGGGTACGGCCGATGCCGTAGATGTAGGTGAGTGCGACCTCGATGCGCTTGTCACGCGGGAGGTCAACACCAACGAGGCGTGCCATGTGGTGGCGGTGTCCCTTCAATGTCCGCAGAGGTTTCTGGTCGTGTCGCGCCCCACTCCTCGTCGGGTGGGCTCCGGCCTCTGCTCCGGAGGTGGTTCGACCTGTCGTACGACGGGCCAAGCGATCACGTTGAGGTGTTCAGTTGTGTTCGGGCTGCGTGGCCACGTGTCCGTGACCGCGGGCTCAGCCCTGGCGCTGCTTGTGGCGCGGGTTCTCGCAGATCACCATGACGCGGCCGTGGCGACGGATCACCTTGCACTTGTCACAGATCGGCTTGACACTCGGCTTGACCTTCACGAGGAGGTCCTTTCAGATGCTCGGCTGCTCACTTGTAGCGGTAGACGATCCGACCTCGGGTGAGGTCGTACGGCGAGAGCTCCACCACCACGCGGTCCTCGGGGAGGATCCGGATGTAGTGCTGACGCATCTTGCCGCTGATGTGGGCGAGAACCTTGTGCCCGTTGCTCAGCTCGACGCGGAACATGGCATTCGGCAGGGCCTCCACGACGGTGCCCTCGATCTCGATCACGCCTTCTTTCTTCGGCATGTCCTCCACAATCTGTTGGTTCGTTCGGCGCCCTTGCGGGAGCCGCCGGTCTACCGTGGTGCACTCTCCCCGGATCGGTCCGGGGACAGGTGGCCCGGGAACCTCCGCTCCCGACCTGCTCGATGACCGAGCCTGTCGAGATCGGTGGACCTCGTGCAGCCGTCCCGGTTGCCCCTTCCCGGGCACGGTCGGACGTGCTCGAATGAGCTCGTCCGACGGCGATCCGGGCAGCCGCGAGGCACCACGAAACAGACCCACGTTGGGCCGACACGCCAGTTTAGTGGCAAAGCGCCGGCAAACACGAATCCGGCTGGTCAGTGCCCCTGCATGAGCAGTCGCAGTGTCTCCTCGCGGGCCGGGGACGAGGCCGGCTCGGTCCCGACGTACGCCCCGGCGACCGGGTGCACCATCACCTCGTCCACGCCGTAGGTCTCCGCGAGCTGCCCGATCCGGGCGCGGGCCTCCTCCGGCGCACCGATGACCCAGCGGGACCGCATCGCCTCCACCAGGTCCCGGTGCGGCTCGGGCAGCTCCACCTTCTCCGCCTCCTCGACCAGTCGCTGGGCGGTCAGGGGCTGCCCGGTGCGCAGCGCGAGCATCGCCTGCAGCTGGGGCAGCGCGAGGCGGTTGGCCTCCTCGGAGGTCGACGCGACGACCGCGTTGACCGTGAGGAAGGTGCGGGGCTCGGCCAGCTCCGGGGAAGGCCGGAAGGCGGAGCGGTAGAGGTCGAGCGCCTCCGCCGTGCCGCTGCCCGAGCCCTGTCGATTGTCGGCGGAGCCGAAGTGGTGCGCGAAGACGTACGGCATGCCCTTCTCGGCGGCCAGCCGGGCGGAGTAGTCCGAGGAGCCCAGCAGCCAGATCTCCGGCACCGAGGTCGCGGCGGGCGTGGCGCGCAGCGGGTAGCTCCGTCCCTGGACGCCGACCGTGACTCCCTCGGTGCCCATCATCGCCAGCACGTTGTCGACGTACTCGGGGAACCGGGTGACCGCCTCGTCGCTGACCCCGCCCCCACCGTGCCGGAGCGCGTAGGTGGTGACCGGGTCGCTGCCGGGCGCCCGGCCGATGCCGAGGTCGATCCGCCCCGGGTAGGCAGCCTCCAGGAGCGCGAACTGCTCGGCCACGACCAGCGGCGCGTGGTTCGGCAGCATCACCCCGCCCGAGCCGACCCGGATGTCCCGGGTCGCCCCCGCCACCAGCCCGATCAGCACCGGCGGGTTCGTCGCGGCCACGGCCGGCATGTTGTGGTGCTCGGCCAGCCAGTAGCGGCGGTAGCCGAACTCGTCGGCCACCCGGGCGAGGGACAGCGTGGCTGCCAGCGCATCACGGGATGCCTGGTCGCTGCGGACCGGCACCAGGTCGAGGACGGACAGGGTCGGACGTCGATCACTCACCCCGGCACAACCCGGGACGGCGGGTCCGGTATTCCGGGCCCGCCTCAGCCCTCGTCGGACTCCCCCAGCGAGATGGTCCTCGCCTCGACCTCGGCCCGCGACATGTTCCGGGACACGGTCAGGCTCACGATCGCGGTCGTGGCCAGCGTCCCGACGATGAAGACCAGCGAGAGCCAGATCGGGATGTCGGGCGCCCACTCGATGTGCTCACCACCGTTGACGAACGGCAGCTCGTTCTCGTGCATCGCGTGCAGCACCAGCTTCACCCCGATGAAGCCCAGCAGGATCGCCAGCCCGTAGGAGAGGTAGATGAGGCGCTGCAGCAGCCCCCCGATCAGGAAGTAGAGCTGTCGCAGGCCCATCAACGCGAACACGTTGGCGGTGAAGACCAGGTACGGGTCGGAGGTCAGGCCGTAGATGGCGGGGATCGAGTCGAGCGCGAAGAGCAGGTCGGTCGTGCCCAGCGTGAGGACCACCAGGAACATCGGGGTGATCAGTCGCTTGCCGTTCTTCCTGGTGAAGAGCTTCGTGCCGTTCCACTCGGTCGTCGCCGGCAGGTGCCGCTCGGCGAACCGCACCAGGCGGTTCTCCTCGAACTCCTCCTGGTCGTCGTCGTTGGCCCCTTCCCTGGCGAGCTTGACCGCCGTCCACAACAGGAACGCGCCGAAGACGTAGAAGATCCAGCTGAACTCGTTGATGGCCGCCGCGCCGAGGACGATGAAGGCTCCGCGCATCACCAGGGCCAGGACGATGCCGATCATCAGCGCGGTCTGCTGGTACTGCCGGGGGACCGAGAAGTTCGCCATGATGATGATGAAGATGAACAGGTTGTCGATCGAGAGCGAGTACTCGGTCAGCCAACCGGCGAAGAACTCAGGACCGGGGTCGGACGAGAGCGCGTGCGGCTCGGCGAAGACCCAGAGCGCGCACCCGAAGGCCACGGCGAGGCCGATGAAGAACGCCAGGTGGCGAGTGGCCTCGCCCATGGTGGGCTCGTGGGGTCGACGCGCGATCACGACGAGGTCGACGAACAGCGCACCGATCGTGACGACGAGGGTCACGGCCCACACGAGCGGGGAGGCGACCGAGTCACCCATGACGGCATTCATCGAGAGGAACCTCTTCCGGAGTCATCAGCGGCGCCGGCGGACGTGCTCCACCGACCCTTCGTTCTCCGGAGGTCTCTTCCGCTCGGCTGGCCGAGCCGGTGGCACCGGGTCCGGGCGTGACCCCGGGCCGTACTGACGACACCACCGTGGCGGGAATACTCCCCTCCTGGGGGGCCATCCTCCCATGCCCGGAGGGCACGGTCGAACCTGACTACCCGCGAGCCCCGCCGAACGGCACACCGAGCGCGGTCAACGCCGCCTCGCCGCCGTCGAGGGCGGTCAGGACCCAGGCCCCCTGCGGGGTGAGGGTGAAGGTGTGCTCGAAGTGGGCGGCCCAGGAGCCGTCCGCGGTGATCACGGTCCAGTCGTCCTCGAGCACGACGGTGTCCTTGGTGCCCAGGGTGATCATCGGCTCGACGGCCAGGGCCAGGCCCTCGACCAGCTTCGGCCCACGCCCGGGACGGCCGAAGTTGGGCACGTTCGGCGGCATGTGCATCTGCGAGCCGATGCCGTGGCCGACGTAGTCCTCGAGGATGCCGTAGGCGCCCTGCCCGCGCACGTGGCTCTCCACTGCGTGCGAGATGTCGGTGACCCGACCGCCGAGGCGCGCGGCCGCGATCCCGCGCCACATCGCCTCCTCGGTGACCCGCATCAGCTCGGTCACCTCGGCGGGGACGGCACCCACGGCGACCGTGGTGGCGGCGTCGCCGTGCCACCCGTCCACGATGGCGCCGCAGTCGATCGAGACGACGTCGCCGTCGGCCAGCACCCGGTCACCCGGGATCCCGTGGACGACCTCGTCGTTGACCGAGGCACAGATCGAGCCCGGGAAACCGTGATAGCCCTTGAACGACGGAGTCGCCCCCGAGGACCTGATCTTGTCCTCCGCGATGGCGTCGAGCTCCCCCGTGCTGAGCCCGGCTCGCACGGAGGACCGGAGCAGCTCCAGGGTCTGCCCGACGACCAGGCCCGCGCGGCGCATGCCGGAGATCTGGTCGGGGGTCTTGATCTCGAGGCCGCGGTCACGGAAGCCCATGCGACCTCCCACGAGCGGTGCTCAGGGCGTGCGTCATGAGTGCCGCTCAGCTCTGCGAGACGACGTCCAGCGCCTCGAAGATGCGCTGGGTGACCTCGGCGACCTCGCCCATCCCGTCGACCTCGATCAGGATGCCGCGGGCGCGGTACACCTCGATCAGGGGCTCGGTCTGCTCGGCGTAGATCTCCTGGCGCTTGCGAATGACGTCCTCGGTGTCGTCGGCCCGACCCTCGACCTGGGCGCGCTGCAGCAGCCGCTCGACGATCTCGTCCGGGTCGACCGTGAGCACCACGACGGCGTCCAGGCTGTGCCCGGTGAACTTGATCATCCCGTCGAGCTCCTCGACCTGGGCCAGCGTCCTCGGGTAGCCGTCGAGGAGGAAGCCGGGATCGGCGTCGTCCTCGTCGATCCGGTTGCGGACCATCAGGTTGGTGACCTCGTCGGGAACGTAGTCGCCGGCGTCCATGTACCGCTTGGCCTCGACGCCCAGCTCCGTGCCCCGGGAGACGTTCGCCCGGAAGATGTCGCCCGTGGAGATGGCCGGGATCCCGAAGTGCTCGGCGACGAACTTCGCCTGGGTTCCCTTGCCCGCCCCGGGCGGTCCCATCATGATCAATCTCATCAGCGCAGGAATCCTTCGTAGTTCCGCTGCTGGAGCTGGCTCTCGATCTGCTTCACCGTGTCCAGGGCGACACCCACCATGATCAGGATGGAGGTACCGCCGAACGGGAAGTTCTGGTTCGCGTTGATGAAGACGAACGCGATCAGCGGGATGAGGGCGATCAGCCCGAGATAGAGCGCACCCGGCAGCGTGATGCGGGACAGGACGTAGGACAGGTAGTCCTCGGTCGGCTTGCCCGCCCGGATCCCGGGGATGAAGCCGCCGTACTTCTTCATGTTGTCCGCGACCTCTTCGGGGTTGAAGGTGATCGAGACGTAGAAGTAGGTGAAGAAGACGATCAGGAGGAAGAAGGTGATCATGTAGATCGGGTGGCTGCCGCGCACGAAGTAGTCGTTGATCCACTTCACCCAGGGGGAGTCGCTGTTCTGGTTGAACTGCGCGGCCATGGCCGGTAGGTAGAGCAGCGACGACGCGAAGATCACCGGGATGACACCGGCCTGGTTCACCTTCAGCGGGATGTACGTCGAGCTGCCGCCGAACATCTTGCGGCCGACCATCCGGCGCGCGTACTGGACGGGGATCCGGCGCTGGGCCTGCTCGATGAAGATGACGGCCGCGATCACCAGCAGGCCGATGACCAGCACGATGCCGAAGACCCACCAGCCCTTCTGCTTCTGGACCGCCCACAGCGAGGACGGGAAGCCGGAGACGACCGTGGTGAAGATCAGCAGGGACATGCCGTTGCCGACGCCGCGCTCGGTGATGAGCTCACCGAGCCACATGATGACGGCCGTTCCGGCGGTCATCGTGATGACCATGACCAGGAAGGTCCCGGTGCCGTTGTCGTGCAGCAGCGGCTTGCTGCAGCCCTGGAGCAGGTTGCCGGAACGGGCCAGGGCCACGATGCCGGTTGCCTGGAGCAGCGCGAGCCCGAGAGTCAGGTAGCGGGTGTACTGGGTGATCTTGGTCTGCCCGGACTGCCCTTCCTTCTTCAGCGCCTCGAGCCGCGGGATCACCACGACGAGCAGCTGCAGGATGATGCTGGCGGTGATGTAGGGCATGATCCCCAGCGCGAAGACCGTGAGCCTGAGCAGCGCGCCACCCGAGAACAGGTTGATCAGGCTGTAGACGCCCGAGTTGCCCACGTCGTTGACACACGCCTGGACGTTCGACACGTCGACGCCGGGGGTCGGGATCTGGGATCCGAGCCGGAAGATCGTGATGATCAGCAGGACGAACAGCAGCTTGCGCCGCAGGTCCGGGGTCCGGAAAGCGTTCGCGAACGCGCCTAGCACAGGATCCTCTTTCTCCGAGCGGGGTGCGGCCCTCGCACGTCACCCGCGAAGACCCGGGGAAGCCTAACAGGCCACCCACAGGGTCCGATGATGCCCGACGCATGTGGCGAGGGCGCGGGCGGCACCAGCCGCCCGCGCCCTCGCACAGCACACATCAAAGGCAGGTCAGTTTGCCGTCACAGCACCGTGGTGCTGCCGCCGGCTGCCTCGATCTTCTCCACAGCCGAACGGGAGAACGCGTTGGCGCTCACCTGGACGGCCACGGACAGGTCACCCTGGCCGAGGACCTTCACCGGCAGGCTGTCGCGGACGGCGCCCTTGGCGACCAGGTCCTCGACGGTGACGGTGCCACCCTCGGGGAAGAGGTCGTTGATCCGGTCGAGGTTGACGACCTGGAACTCCACCTTGAACGGGTTCTTGAAGCCCTTCAGCTTGGGCAGACGCATGTGGATCGGCATCTGGCCACCCTCGAAGGCGGCAGGGACCTGGTAGCGGGCCTTGGTGCCCTTGGTACCACGGCCGGCCGTCTTGCCCTTGGAGCCCTCACCGCGACCCACACGGGTCTTCGCGGTCTTGGCGCCGGGTGCCGGACGCAGGTGGTGCAGCTTGAGCGTCATGTCAGTCGACCTCCTCGACCGTCACCAGGTGACGGACCGTGTGGACCATGCCGCGGATCTCCGGGCGGTCCTCCTTCACGACCACGTCGCCGATCCGCTTGAGACCGAGCGTGCGCAGGGTCTCGCGCTGGTTGGCCTTGCAGCCGATCGTGGACTTCTTCTGCTGGACCTTCAGCTGTGCCATCAGGAGGACACCTCCTGCGAGACGCCGGCCGGGATCTCGACGCGCGCCTTGAGCAGCGCCGCCGGGGCGACGTCCTCGACAGGCAGGCCGCGGCGAGCGGCGACGCTCTCCGGCTGCTCCAGCATCCGCAGCGCCTCGACGGTCGCGTGCACGATGTTGATCTGGTTGGACGAACCGAGCGACTTGCTCAGCACGTCGTGGATGCCGGCGCACTCGAGGACCGCACGCACCGGGCCACCGGCGATCACGCCGGTACCGGGCGCGGCCGGACGCAGCAGCACGACACCGGCTGCCTTCTCGCCCTGGACCGGGTGCGGGATCGTGCCCTGGATGCGGGGGACGCGGAAGAAGTTCTTCTTCGCCTCCTCGACACCCTTGGCGATCGCGGCCGGAACTTCCTTCGCCTTGCCGTAGCCGACGCCGACCAGACCCTCACCGTCACCCACGATCACGAGGGCGGTGAAGCTGAAGCGACGACCACCCTTCACGACCTTGGCGACACGGTTGATCGCAACGACGCGCTCGATGTAGGCGGTCTTGTCAGCAGCCTGGCCGCCGCGACGGTCGTCGCGGTTGCCTCGGCGCTCGCCACCGCGCTGTCCGCGCTGGGCTCCGCTCATGAGACTTTTCCTCTTCTCTCTCTTGCTTGTCTTGCGATCAGAACGTCAGGCCGCCCTCGCGGGCGCCATCGGCAAGGGCCGCGATGCGACCGTGGTACTTGTTGCCGGCGCGGTCGAAGACCACGCCCTCGATCCCGGCAGCCTTGGCACGCTCGGCCACCAGCTCGCCGACCTTCTTGGCCTTGGCGGTCTTGTCCCCCTCGAAGGCCCGCAGGTCCTTCTCGGTGGTCGCGGCGAACGCGAGCGTCTTCCCGACCAGGTCGTCGACGACCTGGGCGGTCATGTGCTTCGAGGAGCGGGTCACGACGAGGCGCGGACGCTCGGCGGTGCCGGCGACCTTCTTGCGGCCCCGCACCTGACGGCGCAGGCGCGACTTGACGCGACCCGCAGTGTGCTTGTTGTGCTTCAGCGAGATCGCCATGTCACTTACCAGCCTTTCCGACCTTGCGGCGGATGTGCTCACCCGCGTAGCGAACGCCCTTGCCCTTGTAGGGCTCGGGCTTGCGCAGCTTGCGGATGTTCGCGGCAACCTCGCCGACGAGCTGCTTGTCGATGCCCTGGACACCGAGCTTGGTCGGGCCCTCCACGGTGAACGTGATGCCATCGGGGGCGTTGAACGTGATCGGGTGCGAGTACCCGAGCTGGAACTCCAGCTGGGTCGGGCCCTTGGACAGGACGCGGTAACCCACGCCCACGATCTCGAGCTTCTTCTCGTAACCGTCGGTCACGCCCACGACCATGTTGTTGATCAGGGTGCGGGTGAGTCCGTGCAGCGAGCGGCTCTCACGCTCGTCGTTCGGACGGTTCACCTCCAGTACGCCGTCCTCGCCCTTCGCGACGATGATCGGCGCGGCGACGGTGTGGGACAGGGTGCCCTTGGGGCCCTTGACCGTCACCAGCGCGTCGTCGATCGCGACGTCGACACCCGACGGGACCGCGATGGGCAGCTTGCCAATGCGCGACATGCTTCTACTCTCCTTCGCAGGTTCTCGTCGTCACCAGACGTAGGCGAGGACTTCCCCACCCACGCCCTTCTGGTTGGCCTGGCGGTCGGTCAGCAGGCCCTGGCTCGTCGAGATGATCGCGACGCCCAGGCCGCCGAGCACCTTCGGGAGACCCGTGTGCTTGGCGTAGACCCGGAGACCGGGCTTGCTGATCCGGCGAACGCCCGCGATGGAGCGCTCCCGGTTACGGCCGTACTTCAGCGTGATCGTCAGCGTCTTGCCGACCTCACCCTCGGTGGGCTCCTTCACGTCGAACGTCGTGATGTAGCCCTCCTGCTGGAGGATCTCCGCGACGCCCTGCTTCAGCTTGCTGTACGGCATGGAAACCGCGTCGTGGTACGCCTGGTTGGCGTTGCGCAGACGAGTGAGCATGTCTGCGATCGGGTCAGTCATCGTCATGGCCGCGAGGCCCTTTCTCCACCGTGGTTTCGCACCTGCATCTCAGGTGCGACCTGCAGCGATCGTTGTTAGAAGTGGATCGGTGATTGAGGAGGTTGCGCCGCAACCGTCTCGAAATCGGTCACCAAGAGGACTTGGTCACGCCGGGCAGCTCGCCGCGGTGCGCCATCTCCCGCAGGCAGATGCGGCACAGGCCGAACTTGCGGTAGACGGCCTTGGGCCGGCCGCAACGCTGGCAGCGGGTGTAGCCGCGAACAGCGAACTTCGGCTTGCGGGCGGCCTTGACCTTCAGAGCGGTCTTCGCCATGTCAGTTCTCCTTGAAGGGGAAGCCGAGCTGCTTGAGCAGCGCCCGACCCTGGTCGTCGTTGGTGGCCGTGGTCACGATCGTGATGTCCATGCCGCGCGACCGGTCGATCCTGTCCTGGTCGATCTCGTGGAACATGACCTGCTCGGTGAGACCGAACGTGTAGTTGCCACGACCGTCGAACTGCTTGGGCGAGAGGCCGCGGAAGTCGCGGATGCGCGGCAGCGCGAGCGACAGCAGGCGGTCCAGGAACTCCCACATCCGGTCGCCGCGCAGCGTGGTGTGCGCACCGATCGGCATGCCCTCGCGCAGCTTGAACTGCGCGATGGACTTGCGGGCCTTGGTGACCAGGGGCTTCTGCCCGGTGATCGCCGTGAGGTCCTTGACGGCACCCTCGATCAGCTTCGAGTCGCGAGCCGCCTCGCCGACGCCCATGTTGACCACGATCTTGGTCAGGCCGGGCACCTGCATGACGTTCTTGATCTCGAACTCGGACTGCAGCGCGGGGAGGATCTCCTCGCGGTAGCGGGTCTTCAGACGCGGGGTGACCGCGGCCGAGGTCTGGGTCTCGGTCATCAGATCTCCTTGCCGGTCTTGCGCGAGATGCGGACGCTGCGCGTCGACGAGTACGTCGACCCGTCCGGGCGGCGCTTGGTGACCTCGTCACGGCGGAAGCCGATCCGGGTCACGCCGTCGCCCTCGACGAGCATCACGTTCGAGACGTGGATCGGGGCCTCGGCGGTGATGATCCCGCCGGTGGTGCCGGCGCGCCCGCCCTGGTTCACGACCTTGGTGTGACGCTTGATCCGGTTGACGCCCTCGACGATCACCCGCTGCTCCTCACGGAGCACCTGGATGACCTTGCCCTCGGCACCCTTGTCCTTGCCGGCGATCACCTTGACGGTGTCGCCCTTCTTGATGTTGACGCTGTTCTTGCCCATGAGTCAGAGCACCTCCGGCGCGAGCGAGATGATCTTCATGAACTTCTTCTCGCGCAGCTCGCGGCCCACCGGGCCGAAAATGCGGGTGCCTCGCGGCTCGCCGTCGTTCTTGAGGATGACGGCGGCGTTCTCGTCGAAGCGGATGTACGAACCGTCGGGACGGCGACGCTCCTTCACGGTGCGCACGATAACGGCCTTGACGACGTCACCCTTCTTCACGTTGCCACCGGGGATCGCGTCCTTCACGGTGGCAACGATGACGTCGCCGATACCGGCGTAGCGCCGACCCGAGCCGCCGAGAACACGGATGCAGAGGATCTCCTTCGCACCGGTGTTGTCGGCGACCTTGAGTCGCGACTCCTGCTGGATCATCAGTTTCTCCTGGTTGTCGAGCTGGTTCTCAGTGCCTCGCGGGCAGTGAGCCTGGCCGAACTAATGGGGTATGTACCTCGGGCCGGGGCCGTCGGGGGCTTACTTGGCCTTCTCGAGGATCTGCACGACGCGCCAGCGCTTCGTGGCGGACAGCGGACGCGTCTCCATCAGGAGGACGCGGTCGCCGATGCCGCACTCGTTCTGCTCGTCGTGCGCCTTCAGCTTGCTGGTGCGACGCAGGACCTTGCCGTACAGCGCGTGCTTCACGCGGTCCTCGACGGACACGACCACGGTCTTGTCCATCTTGTCGCTGACGACCAGGCCCTCACGGACCTTGCGAGCGTTGCGCTCAACTGCCTCGCTCATGCGGCACCATCCTCGTTGTGCTCAGCTGCATCGTTCTGGCCCGGCGCCGTACGGATGCCGAGCTCGCGCTCACGCACCACGGTGTAGATCCGGGCGATGTCCTTCTTGACCGTGCGGAGCCGGCCGTGGCTCTCCAGCTGGCCGGTGGCCGCCTGGAAGCGGAGGTTGAAGAGCTCCTCCTTGGCCTCGCGCAGCTTGGCCTCGAGGTCGATGTTGGTCATCTCGTCGAGCTCGTGAGCAGTCGTAGCCATCAGAATTCACCTGCCTCACGGGAGACGAAGCGGCACTTCATCGGGAGCTTGTGCATCGCGCGGCGCATGGCCTCGCGGGCAATCTCCTCCGAAACACCGGAGAGTTCGAACATGACGCGGCCGGGCTTGACGTTGGCAACCCACCACTCCGGGGAGCCCTTGCCGGAACCCATGCGGGTCTCGGCCGGCTTCTTGGTCAGCGGGCGGTCGGGGTAGATGTTGATCCACACCTTTCCACCGCGCTTGATGTGGCGAGTCATCGCGATACGCGCCGACTCGATCTGGCGGTTGGTCACGTAGTGGCCCTCGACCGCCTGGATGCCGAAGTCGCCGAAGGCGAGCTTCGTGCCACCCTTGGCCGCACCGGTCCGCTTGGGGTGGTGCTGCTTGCGGTGCTTGACACGACGGGGCATCAACATGGCTCAGGCCTCCTTCGGAGCGTCAGCGGCGGGGGCAGCAGCCTCGGCCGGGGCGTCCTTCGCGGGGGCCTCGGCGGCGCGGTCCGAACGGGTCGGACGGTCGCCGCGCGAGCCACGGGTCGGGCGGTCGCCGCCACGGGACGGACGACCGCCGCGGCCGGGGACGCCGGCGCGGGCAGCGGCCTGGGCCTGGCGCTCGGCACGGGTGCCGGCAACCTCGCCCTTGTAGATCCAGACCTTCACGCCGATGCGGCCGAAGGTGGTCTTGGCCTCGTAGAAGCCGTAGTCGATGTCGGCACGCAGGGTGTGCAGCGGCACGCGACCCTCGCGGTAGAACTCGGTGCGCGACATCTCGGCGCCGTTGAGGCGGCCGGAGCACTGGATCCGGATGCCCTTGGCACCGGAACGCATCGAGGTCTGCATCGCCTTGCGCATCGCACGACGGAACTGGACACGGCCGGCGAGCTGCTCGGCGACACCCTGGGCGACCAGCTGCGCGTCGACCTCGGGGCTCTTGACCTCGAGGATGTTCAGCTGCACCTGCTTGCCGGTGAGCTTCTCCAGCTCACCGCGGATGCGGTCGGCCTCGGCGCCACGGCGGCCGATCACGATGCCCGGACGCGCGGTGTGGATGTCCACCCGCACGCGGTCCCGGGTGCGCTCGATCTCGACCTTGGCGATGCCGGCCCGCTCCATGCCCTTGGACAGCAGCTTGCGGATGGCGACGTCCTCACCGACGTAGCTCTTGTAGAGCTTGTCGGCGTACCAGCGGCTCTTGTGGTCCGTCGAGATTCCGAGGCGGAAGCCGTTCGGGTTGATCTTCTGGCCCATCAGGCCTTCCGTCCCTTCTTCTCTGCGACCACGGCGGCCGGCTGTACGGCCAGCGTGATGTGGCTGGTGCGCTTGTTGATGCGCGTCGCGCGGCCCTGCGCGCGAGGACGCCAGCGCTTCATGGTCGGGCCCTCGTCCACGGTGCCGACGGAGACGACCAGGTCACCGGCGTCGAGACCCTCAGTGGTCTCGGCGTTGGCGATGGCGCTCTCCAGCACCTTGTAGACGGTCTCCGACGCGGCCTGCGGCGCGAACTGCAGCAGCGCCAGGGCGTCGTCGACGGGAAGGCCGCGGACCATGTCGACGACACGGCGGGCCTTCATCGGGCTGATCCGCACGAAACGTGCGCTCGCGAAGGCACCCGGCTGGTCGCCGAGCAGCGACTCGCGGCGGGCGCTGGTGCGCCTGCGCTCGGTTACGCTCATGGCTGTATATCTCCTCTGGCCCCACCGCGTCAGCGGCGGCGACCCTTCCGGTCTTCCTTCACGTGCCCGCGGTACGTGCGGGTGGGGGCAAACTCGCCGAGCTTGTGGCCGACCATCGCGTCGGTCACGAACACGGGAACGTGCTTGCGGCCGTCGTGCACGGCGATCGTGTGGCCGATCATGTCCGGCACGATCATCGAGCGGCGCGACCAGGTCTTGATCACGTTGTGGCTGCCCTTGTCGTTCTCCGCGTCCACCTTCTTCATGAGGTGGCCGTCGACGAAGGGGCCCTTCTTCAGGCTGCGAGGCATCTCGTTACTTCCCTACTCAGCGCTTCTTGCCGGTCTTGCGGCGACGGATGATCTGGGAGTCGCTGGCCTTGCGCTTGCGCGTACGGCCCTCGGGCTTGCCCCAGGGGGACACCGGGTGGCGACCACCGGACGTCTTGCCCTCACCACCACCGTGCGGGTGGTCGACCGGGTTCATGACGACACCACGGACGGTCGGGCGCTTGCCCTTCCAGCGCATGCGGCCGGCCTTGCCCCAGTTGATGTTCGACTGCTCGGCGTTGCCGACCTCGCCGACCGTCGCGCGGCAGCGCACGTCGACGAAGCGCATCTCGCCCGAGGGCATGCGCAGCGTGGCGCGCGAGCCCTCGCGGGCGACGAGCTGGGCGCTGTTGCCGGCCGAGCGGGCGATCTTGGCGCCGCCACCGGGACGAAGCTCCACGCAGTGGATGGTCGTACCGACCGGGATGTTGCGCAGCGGCAGGTTGTTGCCCGGCTTGATGTCGGCACCGGGGCCCGACTCGACCGGGGTGCCCTGGCGCAGGTCCTTCGGCGCGATGATGTAGCGCTTCTCGCCGTCGACGTAGTGCAGCAGCGCGATGCGGGCCGTGCGGTTGGGGTCGTACTCGATGTGAGCGACCTTCGCGGGCACGCCGTCCTTGTCGTAGCGACGGAAGTCGATGATGCGGTAGGCCCGCTTGTGACCGCCACCCTGGTGCCGGGTGGTGATCCGGCCCTGGTTGTTGCGGCCGCCCTTCTTGGGCAGCGGACGCGTCAGCGACTTCTCCGGCGTGGTCCGGGTCACCTCGACGAAGTCGGCGACCGACGAGCCACGACGGCCCGGGGTGGTCGGCTTGTACTTGCGGATTGCCATGAGTCTGATGTCCTCGTAGCTCTGTCTACTCGGGCCCGGTCAGGAGACCGGACCTCCGAAGATGTCGATGCGGTGGCCCTCGGCGAGGCTGACGATCGCGCGCTTGGTGTCGGGACGCTTGCCGAGACCGTTGCGCGTCCGACGCGTCTTGCCCGCGCGGTTGATGGTGTTGACCGACGTGACCTTGACGTTGAACACCTTCTCGACCGCGATCTTGATCTCGGTCTTGTTGGCGTTCGGGCGCACGATGAACGTGTACTTGTTCGCGTCGAGCAGGCCGTAGCTCTTCTCGGACACGACCGGTGCGATCAGGATGTCGCGGTGGTCCTTGTGCAGGGTGCTCACTTCGAGCCCTCCTTGGCAGTGCCGGACACGAACACGTCGTACGCGCCCTTGGTGAAGACGACGTCGTCGGAGGCCAGCACGTCGTACGTGTTGAGCTGGTCGACGGCCACGATGTGCACCTCGGGGGCGTTGCGCAGCGACAGCCAGGTGAGGGCGTCGGTGCGCTCGAGCACCACGAGGAAGCGCGTCCGGTCCGACAGCCCGGCCAGGCCGGCGAGGGCCGACTTGGTCGACGGCTTGTCACCCGAGAACAGCGACTCGACCACGTGGATGCGGTCGTTGCGGGCCCGGTCGGACAGGGCGCCACGCAGGGCGGCGGCCTTCATCTTCTTGGGGGTGCGCTGGTCGTAGCTGCGCGGCTGCGGACCGTGGACGGTGCCACCGCCGGCGAACTGAGGCGCACGGGTCGAACCCTGGCGGGCGCGGCCGGTGCCCTTCTGCTTGTAGGGCTTCTTGCCACCGCCGCGGACCTCGCCGCGGGTCTTGGTGGCGTGCGTGCCCTGGCGGGCCGCAGCCTGCTGGGCGACGACCACCTGGTGGATCAGCGGGACGTTGATCGCCACGTCGAAGATCTCGGCGGGGAAGTCGACCTCGAGGGTCTTGACCGCGTCGGTGGACGAGGACTTGGTAGCCATGCTCACGCCTCCTGGATCTTCTTGGCGGCCGAGCGGAGCACCACGAGACCACCCTTGGGGCCGGGGACGGCGCCCTTGAGCAGGATCAGGCCCTTCTCGGTGTCGACCGCGTGGACGGTGACGTTCTGGGTGGTGACGGTGTCGGCACCCATCCGGCCAGCCATGCGCACACCCTTGAACACGCGACCCGGCGTGGCGCAGGCGCCGATCGAACCGGGCTTGCGGTGGTTGCGGTGCGCACCGTGCGAGGCGGACACACCGGAGAAGCCGTGACGCTTCATGGTTCCGGCGAAGCCCTTGCCCTTGCTGGTGCCGGTCACGTCGATCTCCTCGCCGGCGGCGAAGGTGTCGACGGCCAGCTCCTGGCCAACGGTGTACGTCGCGGCGTCCGCGGTGCGGATCTCCACGATGTGGCGACGCGGCGTGGTGCCGGCCTTGGCGAAGTGACCGGCACGCGGCTTGTTCACCTTGCGGCCATCGATCTCGCCGAACCCGACCTGGACGGCGTTGTAGCCGTCGGTGGCGGGCTGGCGGACCTGGGTGACCACGTTGGTGCTCGCGGCGATCACGGTCACGGGGACGACGCGATTGTTCTCGTCCCACAGCTGGGTCATGCCGAGCTTGGTGCCCAGCAGCCCCTTCACGTTGCGTTCGAAAGTCATGTCAGTGACCTCAGAGCTTGATCTCGATGTCGACACCGGCAGGCAGGTCGAGACGCATGAGCGAGTCGACCGTCTTCGGCGTGGGGTCGATGATGTCGATGAGGCGCTTGTGGGTGCGCATCTCGAAGTGCTCGCGGGAGTCCTTGTACTTGTGGGGCGAGCGGATGACGCAGTACACGTTCTTCTCGGTCGGCAGCGGCACGGGGCCGGCGACCTTGGCACCCGTGCGGGTGACGGTGTCCACGATCTTGCGCGCCGAGGTGTCGATCACCTCGTGGTCATAGGCCTTGAGCCTGATGCGGATCTTCTGTCCCGCCATAGGTCTCTCTCGTCCTTAGTCAGTTCTGTACCGGCGTGAGCCGGAACCGCGTGCCTTCATTTCTCGACCTGGCCCCGGGTGAGGCCCTGCCGCCCTGCTCCACCCCCCGTTGCTCAGCCTCTCGGCCGACCCCCGCGGTCGGGCGTGTCGCACTTGGTGGGCGCAACACGAGACCTGGGTCCCGCAACGTTGTTGGTGGCGCCCGACGGGTTCGTCGAGCTGATCGGGTCCCCTCCCCTGCACTGGTGCAGAGCCGGTGCGGCCGCACGCCAAAGCCACCGAAACCTCACGAGGAGACGCGATTCAGTAGTCAAGGTTGTGTGTGTGCCGCACCCCGGCGACCCGCCGGAGCAACCGGACTATCTTGGCAGAGATCCCGCGCAGCACCAAATCGGTTCGGGGCCGGGCTCCACCGGGCCCGAAGACCGCTGCGCGACGCTCCCCGCGACCACGCTCTGACAAGATGAGCGCTCCGGTCCAGCATGGCACAGAGGGGGACGTGATGTCGGGCAGCGAGTGGTACCCGCCTCCCGGCCCTGCCGCGCGCCCGGCACCGCAGCAGCCGCCGCCGGGCTGGGCGCAGGCGCCTGCGGGGTGGGCCCCTCCCCCGGGCCCGGCACCCGCGCCGGGAATGCTCGGCGCGGCCCACAAGCCCGGCGCGCTGCCGCTGCGCCCGCTGGGCATCGGCGACATGTACGACGCGGCGTTCCGGATCATCCGGTTCAACCCGAAGGCGACCGTGGGCTCGGCCGTCCTGGTGGCCGCGGTGGCCATGGCGATCCCGGTGGTCGTGACCGCGCTGCTGACCTGGACCGTCGACCTGTCCCTGGAGCAGAGCGGGGGCGACATGTCGGGCGCGGACCTCGCCGGCATCGTGGGCGCCTTCGGCTCCCTCGGCCTCGGCAGCGTCCTGCAGTCGATCGGCCTCGTCCTGGTCACCGGCATGATCGCCCACGTCACCGCGGCCGCGGCGATCGGGAAGCGACTCACCCTGGGCGAGGCCTGGCAGGCCACCCACGGCAAGAGGTGGCGCCTGATCGGGCTCACGCTGCTGCTGGGGCTGATGCTCGTCGCGATCATCGGGGGCTACGCCCTGTCCTGGGTCCCGGTGGTGATGCTCGCCGACGGCTGGCAGGTCGTGAGCTACGGGCTCGTCACCGTCCCGCTCTTCCTCTGCTTCCTGGTGTGGTTCTGGGTCCGGGTCTACTACCTGCCGGTGCCCGCGCTGATGCTCGAGGAGGTCGGCGTCGTCGGGGCGATCGGCCGGGGCTTCCGGCTCACGCGCCGGCAGTTCTGGCGGACCTTCGGCATCGCACTGCTCACCGTCGTCATCGCCCAGATCGCCGGCTCGATGCTGGCGATGCCGATCTCCGTCCTGGGCCAGGGCATCCTGATGGGCTCCGGGTCGGTGCGGTTCGCGGTGCTCGCCCTCGTCCTCACCAACGCGCTCACGTCCGTCATCTCGGCGGCCTTCGTGGCCCCGTTCACCACCACGGTCGCCTCGCTGCAGTACCTCGACCAGCGGATGCGCAAGGAGGCCTTCGACGTCGAGCTGATGAGCCGGGCCGGGATCATCACCTCGTGATCGCCATCGGCCCGGGGCTGTCCGGCGCGCCCCTGGACCCGTCCGGGGACGAGGCCCGGTCGTGGCTGCGCCGGGAGCTGCTGCACCCCGAGTACCACCAGCAGAACGTCGTCGAGCAGGCCATCACCTGGCTCCAGCGCCAGGTGGGCAAGGGCATCGACGCCGCCAGCCACGCGCCGCCGCTCTCGACCTTCGCGGCCATGCTGGTCTTCCTGCTGCTCGCCGGCGGACTGGTCTGGCTGCTGTCCCGGGCGTCCCGGACGGCCCGCCAGCCGGCCGCGCAGGGGCCGATCCTGGCCGACGAGTCCGTCAGCGCCGAGCAGCTGCGGACCCGGGCCGAGACCGCGCTTGCCGAGGGACGCCACGCGGCCGCCCTGGTCGACGGGTTCCGTGCGCTGGCGGTGCGTCAGGTCGAGCGCGGGCGGCTCGACGACCTGCCCGGCGCGACGGCGCACGAGGTCGCCGCCGCCCTGGCCTCGGCGTACCCCGAGCAGCGGGAGCGGGTCGGCGCCAGCGCCGCACTGTTCGACCAGGTGCTCTACGGCGACCGCCCGGCCACGCGGGAGCAGGCCGCGGCGGTGCTGGCGCTCGACGACGAGCTGGCGGGCCGGCGACCGAGCCCGTGGCCGGTGCCCCGATGAGCGCCCCGAGCACCGCCTCCCCGACGACGTCCTGGTGGCGCCGGCAGCGCTCGACGCTGGTCCTGGTCGGCGGCGTCGCGCTGGCCGTCCTCGTCGTGGTCCTCCTCGGCCTGGGCGGGGTGCGGACCGCCAGCCCGCTGGACCCGGACAACCCCGACCCCGGCGGCGCCCGGGCGCTGGCCCGGGTGCTCGAGGACCATGGAGTCGACGTCACGGTCGTCCGCGGTGCCGACGCGCTGGACGCCGAGCCCGTGCCCTCCGGGACCACGGTGCTGGTGACCTCGACCGACCAGCTGGGCGACAGCACCGTCCGGCGGATGCTCGACGACACCCGCGACGCCGACGTGGTCCTGGCCGCCCCCGGACCGGGGACGGTCGAGGCGCTGGGGCTGTCCGCGCCGCCCTACACCGCCACGTTCGACGGTCCGCGCGAGGCCGGCTGTGCCGACCCCCGCTTCGCCGGGCTCGACCTGGAGGTCGACCACGCCCTGGAGTACGCCGCCGTGGACGGCTGCTTCCGCGGCCGGCACGGCGCGATCGTGGCCGAGCCGCGGGCCGGGCTCACCCTGCTCGGGGCCGGCTCCGCGCTCAGCAACGACCAGGTCCTGCGGGCCGACAACGCGGCCGTGGTGCTGCGGCTGCTCGGCGGCGCGGACCGGATGGTCTGGTACGTCCCGTCGGTCGACGACCTGGTCGCCGACGACGGCGTGAGTCTCTCGACGCTGCTGCCCCGCTGGATCCGACCCGCGCTGTGGCTCGGCGCCCTCGCGCTCCTGGCCCTCGTCGTGTGGCGGGGCCGGCGGTTCGGTCCCCTGGCCACCGAGCCCCTGCCGGTCGTGGTGAAGGCGATCGAGACCACGCACAGCCGGGGGCGGTTGTACCGGCGCTCCGGGGACCGCACGCACGCGGCGGCAGCCCTGCGCGCCGCCGCGCGCTCCCGGGCCCGCGAACGCCTGCGGCTGGGCCCCGGCAGCGACGAGGCGCTCGTCCGCGTCGTCGCGCAGCACCTGGGCCGGCCCGCCGAGTCCGTCGCGGCGCTGATCGCGCCCGACGCGCCGGCGCCCAGCACCGACCACGAGCTGATCGCCCTGGCCAACGACCTTGCCGAGCTCGACAGAGAGGTACGCCGAACATGAACCCCGCAAGAAACCGCTCGCGGCGCCCACCCTTCCGCGGAGGCCTCGCATGAGCGAGACCGGGACCAGGCCGGCCGAGCACGCCGCCGAGACCGCGGCCGGCCGGGCGGGAGAGCAGGCGCGCGAGCGGCTCGCCGCCGTCCGCGCCGAGGTCGCGAAGGCGGTGGTCGCTCAGGACGCAGCCGTGTCCGGGCTGCTGGTCGCGCTGCTGTGCGGTGGCCATGTGCTGATGGAGGGCGTGCCCGGGGTCGCGAAGACACTGCTGGTGCGGTCGCTGGCCGGTGCGCTCTCGGTCGACACCCGCCGCGTGCAGTTCACCCCCGACCTGATGCCGGGCGACATCACCGGGTCGATGGTGATCGACAGCAACCGCGGCGAGCTGAGCTTCCGCGAGGGACCGCTGTTCACCAACCTGCTGCTCGCCGACGAGATCAACCGGACGCCACCGAAGACCCAGTCGGCGCTGCTGGAGGCCATGGAGGAGGGAACGGTCTCGGTCGACGGCGTCTCGCGCCCGCTGCCCGACCCCTTCCTGGTGGCCGCCACGCAGAACCCGGTGGAGTACGAAGGCACCTATCCCCTGCCGGAGGCCCAGCTCGACCGGTTCCTGCTCAAGGTCGTGCTGCCCGTGCCCGAGCGCGAGTCCGAGCTGGAGATCCTGCGTCGCCACGCGGACGGCTTCGACCCGCGCGACGTCGCCGGCGCCGGGGTCTCCCCCGTCGCCGGGCCCGCCGACATCGCCGCCGGGCAGGAGGCGGTACGACGGGTGCAGGTCTCGCCGGAGGTGGCCGGCTACATCGTCGACATCGCCCGCGCCACCCGGCAGTCGCCCTCGCTGAGCCTGGGGGTGAGCCCGCGGGGCGCCACCGCCCTGCTGCGGTCCGCCCGGGCCTGGGCGTGGCTCACCGGCCGCGACTTCGTCACCCCCGACGACGTCAAGGCCCTGGCCCACGCCACGCTGGTGCACCGGCTCGGGCTGCGCCCCGAGGCCGAGCTCGAAGGCGTCGACGTCGGTCAGGTGCTCGCCAGCGCGCTCGGCTCCGTGCCGGTCCCACGGTGACCGCGGAGCCCTGATGGTGCTCCGCGGCCGCGTACCCCTGCTGCTCCTCCTCGGCCTGGTGCCGGTGGTGCTGCGCCCCAGCATGTCGACGGTGTGGCTCTGGCTCCTCGCTGTCGCCCTGCTGGCCGCGGCGGACTGGCTGCTCGCCCCCGATCCGCGCGTGGTCACCCTCGACCGTGCCCCCGTCGCACCGGTCCGGCTGGGACACCCGAGCGAGACGGTCCTGCTGGCCACGAACGCCGGGTCGCGCCCGGTGCGCGCGGACCTGCGCGACGCCTGGCAGCCCACGGCCGGCGCGCACGACAACCGGCACCGGCTCCGGCTCGGGACCGGGGACCGGACCCGGTTGCGGACCCCGCTGCTGCCGCGGCGCCGCGGTGACCTGCGTGCCGTGGGGGTGACCGTTCGCACGCACGGTCCCCTCGGGCTGGCCGCGCGGCAGCGCACCCGGGAGGTCCCTGGAACGGTGCGGTCGCTGCCACCCTTCGGCGCCCGCAAGCACCTGCCGAGCCGGCTGGCCAGGCTGCGTGACCTCGATGGCCGGGCGGCGGTCCGGGTGCGCGGCCAGGGCACCGAGTTCGACTCGCTGCGGGAGTACGTCCGCGGCGACGACGTCCGCTCCATCGACTGGCGGGCCAGCGCGCGCAACCGCAACGTCGTGGTCCGCACCTGGCAGCCGGAGCGGGACCGCCGCGTGGTGCTGGTGCTCGACACCTCCCGCACCTCCGCCGGCCGGGTCGAGGACGTCCCCCGCCTCGACTCCGCGATGGACGCCGCGCTGCTGCTGGCCGCGCTGGCGGCGCGGGCCGGCGACCGGATCGACTTCGTGGCCGGCGACCGCCGGGTGCGCAGCCGGGTCCGTTCGGCCGGCGCGGCCGACGTGGTGGCGAACCTCCAGGACACCATGGCCGACCTCGAGCCCGTGATCGCCGAGGCCGACTGGACCTCGCTGGCCGGGGCCGTCAGCGGGTTCGGCCGGCAGCGGGCACTCGTCGTGCTCCTCACGCCGCTGGAGCCGGCCGCGATCGAGGAGGGACTGCTGCCGGTCCTCCCCGCGCTGACCCGGCACCACCGCGTGGTGCTGGCCTCGGTGAAGGATCCGGCGCTCGAGCAGCTGGCCGCGACCCGCGGCACCCTCGACGAGGTGTACGACGCCGCCGCGGCCGAGCAGGTGCTGGTGCGTCGCCGGCGGACCGCCGACCTGCTGCACGCCCTCGGCGTCGACGTGGTCGACGCCGACGCCGGTCGTCTGCCGCCCGCCCTGGCCGACCACTACCTCGACCTCAAGGCGCGCGGGCTGCTGTAGGGCAGGTCAGGCCTGGGTGGCGACCCGGTCCTCGAGCAGGGAGGCGTCGATGTCGCCGGTGTGGCCGCGGTGGGCAGCCGTCCGACCGAGCACGAAGACGTAGGCCAGGAAGCAGGCCTCGGCCAGCACGCCGACCCCGATGCGCGCCCAGGTGGGCAACCCGGACGGCGTCACGAACGCCTCGATCATGCCGCTCACGAACAGCACTGCGACCAGGCCCAGCGCCACCGTGCCCGCGGTCCGGCCCTCCCGGGCCAGGGACTGGCTCCGGGACAGCTCCCCCGGCTCCACCCAGGACCAGAACAGCCGCAGCCCCACGCCTCCGGCGACGAAGACGGCGGTCAGCTCGAGCATCCCGTGCGGCAGGATCAGCCCCCAGAAGTGCCCGCCGTGGCCGTGCCGGGTCATGATCGAGCCGATCACGGCCAGGTTCGCGATGTTGCGGAACAGCAGCAGCACCACCGGCAGCCCGAGCACCCCCAGCGCCAGGCAGAGCGCGGTGACCCAGGCGTTGTTGACCCACACCTGGGCGGCGAAGTGGGACGCGGCGTACTCGCTGTAGTAGCCCTCGAAGTCGTGGTTGACGAGCTGGTCCACCTCGCCCGGCGAGAGCAGGGACTGCTCGACGTTGGGGTGGTCGAGGAGCCAGAGCATCATCACCGCGGTCACGGCGACGTTCGCGGCCAGGGTCCCGATCCACCACCAGCGCAGTCGGTACAGCGCGGCCGGGAACCGGTCGACGAAGAACGAGGCCACTCCGCGCCAGGTGCTCACCCGGGTGCCCGAGGCGCGGTTGCGGGCCCGCGACAGCAGCGACGACAGGTGCGCGATCAGCGAGGCGTCGGGGGCGGAGGTGCGCACCACCGACAGGTGCGTGGCGACCTGCTGGTACCGCTCCACCAGCTCGTCGCTCTCGGCACCGGTCAGCCGTCGCCGGCGGGTCAGCTCCTCGAGCCGCTGCCACTCCCGCGAGTGCGCGAGCACGTAGGCGTCCAGGTCCACGGCCGAAGCCTATGCTGACCGCGATGTCGACTCCGGAGTTCGCGACGCTGACGACCGACGACCTGGTCACGGGTGAGGCGGTCGCGCTCGACCTGCCCCCGGCCGGCCTCGGCTCGCGGATCGTCTCGGGGCTCATCGACGTCACCGTCACCCTGCTGCTGCTCGTCGGCGTCGTGATGCTGGCCACCGTCGCGGCGCTGCAGACCGACGAGGCCCTGCTCGCCACGGCGTTCGTCGGCGCCCTCGTCCTCGTCTTCGTCATCGTCCCGACGACCGTCGAGACGCTGAGTCGCGGCAAGTCGCTGGGCAAGCTGGCGCTGGGGCTGCGGACCGTGCGTGACGACGCCGGCCCGATCTCCTTCCACCACGCCTTCGTCCGGGCACTGGTGGCGGTGGTCGAGGTCTACGCGTTCTCCGGCGGCCCGGCCTTCTTCGCCGCCCTGCTCAGCTCCCGCGGGAAGCGGCTGGGCGACTACGCCGCCGGGACGTACGTCGTCCGCGAGCGGGTGCGGCTCCGGCTGGCCCCGCCCGCCACCATGCCGCCTCCGCTGGCGGCCTGGGCCGCCTCGGCCGACATGGCCACGCTCCCCACCGGCCTGGCCCTGGCGGTCCGGCAGTTCCTGGGCCGGCTGCCGCAGATCGACCCCGCGTCGCGTGCCTCGATCGGCGGCCGGCTGGCGGCCCAGGTCGGCGAGTACGTCGCCCCCGCGCCGCCGGCGGGCACCCCGCCCGAGGCGTTCCTGGCCGCGGTCGTCGCCTCCCGCCGGGAGCGGGACGCCGCCCGGCTCGCCCGCGAGGCCGAGCTGCGCCGCCGGCTCACCGCCCGCGGATCGGGACCTGTGCCCTGACGCCGCCGGTTCCGGATCACTACCGTGGGCGCATGGTCGACCGCAGCCGCCTTGAAAGCCTCCGCGCCGCCGAGGAGGACCGGTTCGTGCGCGACCACCCCCGGTCCGCGGAGCTGGCGGCGCGCGCCGGCCACTCCCTGCTCGCCGGCGTGCCGATGCCGTGGATGACCCGGTGGCCGGGTGCCTTCCCGGTCCATCTCGACCATGCGTCCGGGGCCCGGCTCGTCGACGTCGACGGTCGCGAGTACGTCGACCTCTGCCTCGGCGACACCGGCGCCATGACCGGCCACGCGCTCCCCGCGGTGGCGGAGGTCGTCGCCCGGCAGGCCCGGACCGGGCTGACCACGATGCTCCCGACCCCGGACGCGGTGTGGGTCGGCGAGGAGCTGAGCCGGCGCTTCGGGCTCCCCCAGTGGCAGATGGCCATGTCGGCGACCGACGCCAACCGGTTCGTGCTCCGGTTCGCGCGCCACCTCACCGGACGACCACGCATCGCGGTCATGGACTGGTGCTACCACGGCACCGTCGACGAGACGCTGGCCATCCTCGACGGCGACCGGGTGGTGCCCAGGCCAGGCGCCCTGGGGCCACAGGTCGATGTCACCCAGACCACCGCGGTGGTGCCCTTCAACGACCTCGACGCGCTGGACCGGAGGTTGGCCGAGGGGGACGTGGCCTGCCTGCTGATGGAGCCGGCACTGACCAACATCGGGATCGTGCTCCCCCAGGACGGCTACCTGGCCGGGGTCCGCGAGGTCACCCGCCGGCACGGGGTGCTGCTGGTCAACGACGAGACGCACACGCTGTGCGCCGGCCCGGGCGGCTGCACCGCTGCCTGGGGTCTCGACCCGGACTTCGTGGTCGTCGGCAAGCCGATCGGAGGCGGCGTCCCGGTCGCGGCGTACGGCATGACCGCCGAGGTGGCCGCCCGACTGTCCGGGCCGATGATCGAGGCCGAGGTCGACGTGTCGGGTGTCGGGGGCACGCTGACGGCCAACGCCCTGGCGATGGCGGCCACCCGGGCCACCCTGTCCAACGCGCTGCGTGCCGAGGACTTCGCGGTGGCGGTCCCGCTCGCCGAGCGGTTCAGCGCCGGGGTCGCGGAGGTCATCGAGCGGCGCGCGCTGCCCTGGCACGTGCAGCGCCTCGGCTGTCGGGCGGAGTACTGGTTCTGCCCACCCCCGCGCAACGGTGCCGACGCCGCGGCCGCGACGGACGAGGACCTGGAGGCCTTCTTTCACCTGTGGGCGCTCAACCGTGGCATCCTGCTCACCCCGTTCCACAACATGGCACTGTTCTCACCCCACCACACCGAGGCCGACGTCGACCTCCACACCGAGGTCTTCGCGGCGGCCGTCGAGGAGCTGCTCGCATGATCGACCCCGCCCCCCTGTGGGACTTCGACGACCCGGCCGGCTCCGAGCAGCGTTTCCGCGCCGAGGCAGACAGCGCCGACCCCGACGACCGCCTGGTGCTGATGACGCAGGTGGCGCGGGCGCTCGGCCTGCAGGAGAAGTACGACGATGCGCACGCCGTCCTCGACGACCTGTCCCCGAGCGAGGACGAGGTGGCGGTCCGGATCGTCCTCGAGCGCGGACGCCTCTTCCGGTCCGCAGGCGAGGACGAGATGGCGCGCCCCCAGTTCGAGGTGGCCGCACAGAGCGCGTCGGCCGCCGGTCTCGACGCGCTCCACGTCGATGCGCTGCACATGCTCGCGCTGGTGGCGGAGCCCGCCGACCAGGTCCCCCTCGGCCAACGAGCCCTGGCCGTCGCGCGGGCCTCGTCGGACCAGAGGGCGCGCGACTGGGACGCGTCGCTGCTCAACAACATCGGCATGGCCCAGGCCGACGCCGGCGACCTCGAGGCCGCGCTGGTGTCGTTCGAGGAGGCCCTGGCCGCCCGCCAGCGCATCGGCGACCCCCAGCGGACCCGCGTGGCCCGCTGGATGGTCGGCTGGACCCTGCGCAACCTCGGGCGGCGGGACGCGGCCCGGGCGATCCAGCGTGACCTGAAGGCCGAGCTCGACGCTGCGGGTCTGGCCGACCCCCACGTCGACGAGGAGCTCGCGCTCCTCGAGTGACGCCGGCGCAGGACTGCAAGACCCTTGTCGACCGCCGCGACCCGGCTTACCGTCGAAGCATGGGACAGGGCGTCCTTGGCGGCGCAGGCGATGGGCTGATCACGATCGCGCTGGTGACCGTGGCCTTCGGGGCGCTCGTCGGTGGTGTCCTCTACCAGCACGAGGTCGTGGTGTTCGTGCGTCGCCACCTGCTCGAGCGGATCTCACCGCCGCCCGAGCCCCCGGCCGGCCGGCCGATCGAGCGGATCGCGAGCGACGTGCGCCGGGTGCGGCACGAGTTCTGCAGGCCGGCCCCGGGGATGCCGATGGCCCGGCGGGTCGCGATCAGCCGGGCCTACGACGACCTCCTCGTCGCCGCGTGCCGCGCGCTCGACGTGCCCGACACGCTCACCGGGCTGCCGCCGGGGACCGATCGGGACGCCGAGCGGCTCCGCGTCGAGCACGAGCTCACCCGGGCCGGGCTGAGGCTCACCGCGTGACGCGCGTGTAGAGCAGGTCGCTGATCGAACGCCCGACGGCCAGGCCCTTGCGCTCGAACTTCGTGACCGGGCGCTCCTCCCACCGGTCGGTGACGCCTCCGGCGAGCAGGGGCTCGGCGTCCAGGACCTCGACCATCTGCTCGGCGTAGTCGGCCCAGTCGGTCGCGAGCCGCCACGGCGCCCCCGGCGCGAGCCGCGACGCGGCCAGCGCCGCGAAGGCCGGCGTGACCAGCCGTCGCTTGTGGTGCCGCTTCTTGTGCCAGGGGTCGGGGAAGAACGTCCACAGCCCGGCGAGGCTCCCCGGCGCGATGAGGTGCTCCATCGACCAGACCGCGTCGACGGAGCAGAAGCGGACGTTGGTCGCGCCGGCCTCGGCCACCCTCCCGAGGCTCTCGGCCACCCCCGGGCGCCAGACCTCGAGCGCCAGCACGTTGCACGACGGCCGGGCGGCGGCCAGCGCGGCGGTCGCCTCACCGACGCCGGAGCCGATCTCCACGACCAGCGGCGCGTCGCGACCGAACACCTCGGCGAAGCTGAAGCCGGGCCGGTCCACGGCCTCGTCGGGGACGACCCACGCCGCGTGGTGGGCCTGCCAGGCCGCCTGCTGGCGGGGGGTGAAGCGGCTGCCGCGGCGGGCGTAGGTGAGCACCTCGCGCATCCGGCGACCGTCCTCGGTCAGCTTCTCGTGCGGGCGTGCGGGCCGGACTCCGTCGTTCATCGGTCCCATTCTCTCCGTCGGGGCGGTGCCACGGTGCGCGGCCGTCGGTCGTGGCATCAAACGGCCCCGGACCGAGGTCCGGGGCCGTTCTGGTGGATCAGGATCGTGAGTGGATCACCTGGTCTCGACACGCGGTTCGCGACTTCGCAAGCTCAGTCGCGCCGCTGCTCGACCTGACGACTTTCCCAGCCCTCGCAAGCTCGGGCTGGGGTCACTCACTTGGTGATCTTGGTGACCCGGCCGGCGCCGACGGTGCGGCCACCCTCACGGATCGCGAACCGCAGGCCCTCGTCCATGGCGATGGGCTGGATCAGCTCGACGGCCATCTCGGTGTTGTCACCGGGCATGACCATCTCGGTGCCCTCGGGAAGGGTCACGACGCCCGTCACGTCCGTGGTGCGGAAGTAGAACTGCGGACGGTAGTTGTTGAAGAACGGCGTGTGGCGGCCGCCCTCCTCCTTCGAGAGGATGTAGACCGAGGCCTCGAAGTTGGTGTGCGGGGTCGTGGTGCCCGGCTTGATGACGACCATGCCGCGCTCGACGTCCTCGCGCTTGGTGCCGCGGAGGAGCAGGCCGACGTTCTCGCCCGCCTGGCCCTCGTCGAGGAGCTTGCGGAACATCTCGACGCCGGTGACGGTCGACTTCTGCGACTTGTCGCGGATGCCGACGATCTCGACCTCCTCGTTCACCTTGACGATGCCGCGCTCGATGCGGCCGGTGATGACGGTGCCACGACCGGTGATCGTGAAGACGTCCTCGACGGGCATCAGGAACGGCTTGTCGGTGTCACGCTGCGGGGTCGGGATGTAGTCGTCCACGGCCTGCATCAGCTCGGCGACCGAGTCGCCCCACTTGGCGTCGCCGTTGAGGGCCGGGAAGGCCGCCACGCGCACGACGGGGATGTCGTCGCCCGGGAACTCGTACTCGGAGAGGAGCTCGCGCACCTCCATCTCGACGAGCTCGATGAGCTCCTCGTCGTCCACCATGTCGCACTTGTTCAGCGCGACGACCAGGGCGGGGACGCCGACCTGGCGGGCGAGCAGGACGTGCTCACGCGTCTGGGGCATCGGACCGTCGGTCGCCGCGACCACGAGGATCGCGCCGTCCATCTGAGCCGCACCGGTGATCATGTTCTTGATGTAGTCGGCGTGACCCGGGCAGTCGACGTGCGCGTAGTGGCGAGCCTCGGTCTGGTACTCGACGTGCGCGATGGAGATGGTGATACCGCGCTGACGCTCTTCAGGGGCCTTGTCGATCTCGTCGAACGGCGTGAAGGGGTTCAGGTCCGGGTACTTGTCGTGCAGCACCTTGGTGATTGCTGCGGTCAACGTCGTCTTGCCGTGGTCGATGTGACCGATGGTGCCGATGTTGACGTGCGGCTTGGTCCGCTCGAACTTCGCCTTAGCCACGGTGGGCTCCTCCTGGTTGGGTTGTTACTTGACTCGTGGATTCAGTGTTGCGTGCCGAGGATCCGGGCAGGTAACCGGGTTGGTTACTCGCCGCGGACCTTCTTGATGATCTCGTCGGCGATGTTCGAAGGAACCTCGGCGTACGAGTCGAACTCCATCGAGTACGAAGCCTGCCCCGAGGTCTTGGACCTCAGGTCGCCAACGTACCCGAACATCTCGGACAGCGGCACGAGGGCGTTGATGACCATGTCACCGTGACGCTCCTCCTGTGCCTGGATCTGGCCGCGTCGGCTGTTGATGTCGCCGATGACCGTACCGAGGAAGCCCTCGGGGGTGGTCACCTCGACGGCGAACATCGGCTCGAGCAGGACCGGCTTGGCCATCCGGGCGGCCTCCTTGAAGGCCTGGTTGCCGGCGATCTTGAACGCGAGCTCGGACGAGTCGACGTCGTGGTAGGCGCCGTCCTCGAGGGTGAACTTCACGTCGACCATCGGGTAGCCGGCGAGGATGCCGAACTCCATGGCCTCCTGGCCGCCCTGGTCGACCGAGGGGATGTACTCCTTCGGCACGCGACCGCCGGACACGTTGTTGACGAACTCGTAGCCGGCACCAACGCCCGTCTCCGGGTCGATGTTGGGACCGAGGTTGACGATGACCTTCGCGAACTGGCCGGACCCACCGGTCTGCTTCTTGTGCGTGTAGGAGTGCTTGAGCACCTCCTTGCGGAGGGTCTCGCGGTAGGCGACCTGCGGCTTGCCGACGGTCGCCTCGACGCGGAACTCGCGCTTCATCCGGTCGACGAGGATCTCCAGGTGGAGCTCACCCATGCCGGCGATGATCGTCTGGCCCGTCTCCTCGTCGGCCTTGACCGTGAAGGTCGGGTCCTCGTCGGAGAGGCGCTGGATCGCCATGCCCAGCTTCTCCTGGTCGCTCTTGGTCTTGGGCTCGATCGCGACCTCGATCACCGGGGCCGGGAACGTCATCGACTCGAGGATGACCTGGTTGGCCGAGTCACACAGCGTGTGGCCGGTCTTGGTGTCCTTCAGGCCCATGACGGCGACGATCTGGCCGGCGCCGACCGACGCGATCTCCTCACGCTTGTTGGCGTGCATCTGGTAGACCTTGCCGATCCGCTCCTTGCGGCCGTTGACGGAGTTGACCACGGTCGAGCCGGCCTCGAGCTTGCCGGAGTAGACCCGGACGTAGATCAGCTTGCCGAGGTGCGGGTCCGAGGCGATCTTGTAGGCGAGGCCGGCGAACGGCTCGTCGTCCGACGGCTTGCGGACGATCTGCTCCGACTCGTCCTTCACCGAGTGGCCGACGATGCCGTCGACGTCGAGCGGCGAGGGGAGGTACTTGACGACCGCGTCGAGCAGGGGCTGGACGCCCTTGTTCTTGAACGCCGTGCCGCACAGGACCGGGTTGAGCTTGTCGGCGAGCGTGGCGCGGCGGATCGCGTCCTCGAGCTCGGCGACGGTGAAGTCCTCACCCTCGAGGTACTTCTCCATGACGGCGTCGTCGGCCTCGGACAGGGTCTCGAGAAGCTTCTCGCGGTACTCGGCGGCCTGCTCGGCCATCTCCGCGGGGATCTCCTCGACCTCGTAGTCCTCGCCCATCTTGGTCTCGCCGCGCCAGGTCAGGGCACGCATGCCGACCAGGTCGACGACACCCAGGAAGTCGGACTCGGCGCCGATGGGCAGCTGGAGCACGAGCGGCGTCGAGTTCAGGCGCTCGACCATCATCTCGACGCAGCGGAAGAAGTCCGCGCCGGTGCGGTCCAGCTTGTTGACGAAGCACATCCGGGGGACGGAGTACTTGTTCGCCTGGCGCCACACGGTCATGGTCTGCGGCTCGACACCGGCCACACCATCGAAGACCGCCACGGCGCCGTCGAGGACGCGCAGCGAACGCTCGACCTCGGCCGTGAAGTCCACGTGGCCGGGGGTGTCGATGATGTTGATCTGGTGGTCCTTCCACCAGCAGGTCGTCGCGGCGGACGTGATGGTGATGCCGCGCTCCTGCTCCTGCTCCATCCAGTCCATCGTGGCAGCGCCCTCGTGGACCTCACCGATCTTGTAGGTGATGCCGGTGTAGAACAGGATTCGCTCGGTGGTGGTGGTCTTGCCGGCGTCGATGTGCGCCATGATGCCGATGTTGCGGACCTTGTTGAGGTCCGTGGTGATGTCGACAGCCACTGTGGTCAGCGTTCCTTAGAAAGATTTCGGGAGAGTGAGGTGGAGCGGGACGGTGCACCCGGCGAGGTGTACCGCCCCGCCCGTGGTCACCAGCGGTAGTGCGCGAAGGCCTTGTTGGACTCGGCCATCTTGTGGGTGTCCTCGCGCTTCTTCACCGCGGCACCGAGGCCGTTGGAGGCGTCGAGGATCTCGTTCATCAGGCGCTCGGACATCGTCTTCTCACGACGGTCCTGGGCGTACCCGACCAGCCAGCGCAGCGCCAGCGTGGTGCCACGGCCGCCCTTGACCTCGATCGGGACCTGGTAGGTCGCGCCGCCGACGCGGCGGGACTTGACCTCGATGGCCGGCTTCACGTTGTCGAGCGCACGCTTCAGCGTGACGACCGGGTCGGTGCCGGTCTTCTCGCGGCAGCCCTCGAGCGCGGTGTAGACGATCCGCTGCGCGACCTGCTTCTTGCCGTCCTGGAGGACCTTGCTGACGAGCTGGGAGACCAGCTGCGACCCGAAGACCGGGTCGATGTCGATCGGCCGCTTCGGAGCGGGACCCTTGCGCGGCATATCAGCTCTTCTCCTTCTTGGCGCCGTAGCGGCTGCGAGCCTGCTTGCGGTTCTTCACGCCCTGCGTGTCGAGCGTGCCGCGGATGATCTTGTAGCGGACACCGGGAAGGTCCTTCACACGGCCGCCGCGCACGAGCACGATCGAGTGCTCCTGGAGGTTGTGGCCCACGCCCGGGATGTAAGCGGTGACCTCGACGCCGCTCGACAGGCGCACGCGGGCGACCTTGCGGAGGGCGGAGTTCGGCTTCTTCGGGGTGGTGGTGTACACGCGCGTGCAGACGCCGCGACGCTGGGGCGAACCCTTGAGGGCAGGCGTCTTGTTCTTCGACACCTTGTCCTGGCGGCCCTTTCGGACCAACTGCTGAATGGTGGGCACCTTGGTGGTTCCCCTTCTTGTCCTCTAGTCAGAACCCGACGCTCTGCCGGGCACGATGATGCTGCGTTACTGCTCTGTGCCTGAAGTGAGTGCTGGCGCCGCTCGCGACCTCGTCCTGGTGACCAGGGGCCGCGGGCTATTTCCGAGCACGCGCAACGGTCTGGCTGTCCCAGACACGAGGAATGAGATTACTCGGTCGCTGAACGGGGGTCAAAACGGTGCGCAGGCCTCCGCGCAGGTGCGCGAACACCAGGACGGCGACCAGCACGCCGGCCATCGTCAGCACCCCTCCGGAGATCAGTGTCCAACGCGCGCCGAGGTGCTCCCCGATCCAGCCGATGATGGGCGAGCCGAGCGGCGTGCCGCCCATCACGATGGTCATGTAGAGCGCCATCACCCGGCCCCGCAGGGCGGGGTCGGACTCCAGCTGCATGGTGGCGTTCGCGGAGTTCAGCAGGGTCAGCGTGCACAGCCCGATGACCGGGGCGAACAGGGCGAAGGCGACGTACGACGGCAGCAGCCCGGCCACGACCTCGGCCGCGCCGAAGCCGAGGGCGGCGAAGACCAGGAGCCGCATCCGGATCCGGGTCCGCCGGGCTGCGAGCAGCGCCCCGGTCAGCGACCCGACGGCCATCGCCGACCCCAGGATGCCGAACTCCCCCGCGCCCTTGCCGAACACCTGCGTCGCCATCAGTGCCGAGGTGATCTGGAAGTTCATCCCGAAGGTGCCGGCGAAGAACACCATGATCAGGATCATCACCATCTTGGGCTGGCTGCGGACGTAGCGGACACCCTCGACGAGCATGCCGGGCGTGCGGGGGCGCAGCTCGGCCGTGTGCAGCAGCCGGGGGTCCATCCGCTGGAGCTGCCAGATCACCGCGGCGTACGACGCGGCGTTGATCGCGATCACCCACCCGGTGGCCTCGACCCCGCCGCCGAGCGCGCCGATCATCAGGCCGGCCAGGCCCGGGCCCAGGATCCGGGCCACGTTGAAGGCCGCCGAGTTCAGGCCGACGGCGTTGGTCAGGTCGTCGGGGCCCACCATCTCCGAGACGAACGACTGGCGGGCGGGGGCGTCGAACGCCGACCCGATGCCGAAGGCGAACGCCAGGACGTACACGTGCCAGGTCTGGGCCACGCCGGTGACGGCCAGTGCGGCGAGCAGCAGGGACGTGACCGCCATGGTGAGCTGGGTGACCTGGAGCAGCCGCCGCTTGGGGAAGCGGTCCGCGATGACCCCGGCGTAGGGCGAGAGCAGCAGCACCGGCAGGAACTGCAGGCCGGTCGTGATGCCGAGGGCGGTGCCGCTGTTGCCGGGCAGCTGGAGCACCAGCCAGTCCTGCGCGACCCGCTGCATCCAGGTGCCGGTGTTCGACACGACGCTACCGGCGAGGTAGCGACGGTAGTTCGGGTTGACGAGGGCGCGGAACGTGGGGCTCAAGCGGGTGATCAGTCCTTCGGTGTCATTCGGTGCGGGCGAGTCGTTCGAGGATGGGGGCGGCGCGGCGGAGCACGGCACGCTCGTCGGCCGTGAGCTCGCCCAGCCGCATCGCCAGCCAGGCGTCGCGCCGGGCCCGGTCGGCGAGGACGGTGGCGTGGCCGGAGTCGGTCAGCGAGACCAGCACCTGGCGACCGTCGGTCTCGTGGGGGCGGCGGGTGACGTAGCCGCCCTCCACCAGGCAGTTGACGGTCCGGGTCATGCTCGGCGGCTGCACCCGTTCGTGGGCGGCCAGCTCGCCGACGGCGAGGTCGCCGTTGCGGTAGAGGGCGCCGAGCACGGCCATCTGGTTCAGGCTCAGCTCGTTGTCGGGGTGGCGCTCGTTGGCCAGCCTCCTGCGCAGGCGCATGACCGAGAGCCGGAGCTCGGAGGCGAGACCGGCATCAGTCCTGGCGACCTTCTCGACGGTAGGCATGTCGTGAGCAGAACTCATTACCCGTGCTAACTATTCCCGCCGGCGCGAAGGCCCGGAGACGACACCGAGCCGGCGCGGGGTTCCCGTGGACGGCCCACGCCGGCTCGGCGCAGGACGTCAGCTGAGCCAGGCGGTGATCGGCGCGATCGCGAAGTAGACGACGAACAGCGCCGCGATGACCCACATCAGCGGGTGCACCTCGAAGATCTTGCCGCGCACGCTCTTGATCAGGACGTAGGCGAGGAAGCCGGCGCCGATGCCGACCGAGATCGAGTAGGTGAACGGCATCAGGACGATGGTGAGGAACGCCGGGATGGCGATCTCGAGGTCGTCCCAGTCGATGCCCTTGACCTGCTGCATCATCAGGAAGCCGACGAGGACCAGCGCGGGCACGGCGGCCTCGTTGGGGATGATCTCGACCAGCGGCGAGAACAGCGTGGCGAGCAGGAAGAGCAGCCCGGTCACGATGCTGGCGAGTCCGGTCCGGGCACCCTCGGCGACACCCGACGCGGACTCGATGTAGGAGGTGTTGCTGGAGACGCTGGCCATGCCGCCGCCGGCGGCCGCGATCGAGTCGACGATCAGGATCCGGCGCGTGTTGGGCGGGTTGCCCTCCTCGTCGAGGAGGCCGGCCTCGGCCCCGATCGCGGTCATCGTGCCCATCGTGTCGAAGAAGTCGGCCAGCATCAGCGTGAACACGAACAGCGCCGCGGTCACGACGCCGGCGTTCTGCCACGAGCCGAGCAGGCTGAAGTCGCCGATGATGCCGAAGTCGGGCTTCTGGAAGACGTCGGTCGGCCATGCGGGCACGTTGAGGTTCCAGCCCGTGGGGTTGACCCCGTCGGGGGTGAACGTGGGCCCGACGTGGGCGAGCTTCTCCACCACGATGGCGAGCAGGGTGGTGGTCACGATCGAGATCAGGATGGCGCCCCGGACGCCCATGACGTAGAGCCCGATCACCAGCGCCAGGCCGACCGAGAAGACCAGCACCGGCCAGCCCTGCAGCTGCCCGCCGACGCCGAGCTCGACCGGGACCGGCCCGGCGCCGGTGCGGCGCACGAAGCCGGCGTCGACGAGGCCGATCAGGGCGATGAACAGCCCGATGCCGACCGAGATGGCGATCTTCAGCTGGGCCGGGACGGCGCGGAAGACGGCCTCCCGGAAGCCGGTGAGCACCAGCAGCAGGATGATCAGGCCCTCGAGCACGACCAGCCCCATGGCGTCGGCCCAGGTCATCTGGCTGGCGATCGAGAAGGTGACGAAGGCGTTGAGGCCCAGGCCGGTCGCCAGCGCGAGCGGGTAGTTCGCCACCACGCCCATCAGGATCGTGAGCACGCCGGCGGCGAGGGCGGTGCAGGCCGCGATGGTCGCGAAGTTGCCACCGGCCAGGACGTCACCGTTCATGTCCTTGCCCTGCAGCAGGATGATCGGGTTCAGCACGATGATGTAGGCCATCGTGAGGAAGGTGACGATCCCGCCACGCACCTCGCGACCCACCGTCGAGCCCCGTTCGGAGATCCGGAAGAAGCGGTCGAGGCCGCCGCCCGGCCTGCAGGGTGGAGGTGCTGGTGCCGCTGCGCTGGTTGCTCACGGGCCGTCATTGTGGCAGACGCATCGGGCGTCTCCCACATCGTGAGTGGTCTCGACTAGCGTGAGGCCGTGGAGTTCCGCGACGAGCAGCCGATGAAGCACGAGATCGGCAAGCGCACCTACATCGTGGCCGATGTCGAACCCCTCGACGTCGACGGCGTGCGGACCGTCGAGGTCGGCGTGGCGCTGTGGCTGGTCGGCTTCGTCGCCCTGCTCCCCTTCTACGGGCGGCTCGAGGACGCGGGCAACGTCTGGTGGCTGTGGACCTGCCTGGCCGGTTTCGGGCTGGGCCTGTTCGGCCTCGAGTACTGCCGGCGGCGCCGCAAGGCGCGAGCCGAGCTCCGGCGGCGCGGGGTGGCCTGACCGGGTCTCGACCCGCCCCGCCGCGACCTCGCTCCCCGGGCCGCGTCGATCAGAAGCTCTCGACCTCGTTCGGGGTCAGGGTGTCGAACACCGGCTCCGGCAGCGGCTGCGGCTCGTGCTTCTTGGCCAGCCGCACCTCGGAGTGCGCGCCACAGCCGTGGTCGAAGGACACGACCCGGCCGTCGTCGTTGGCGTCGCCGTTCGCGCAGACCCCGAACCGCTCCGACAGCGGACCGGCGATCCGCATCAGGAAGCCGCAGGTCGTGCAGCTGTCCGGCGCCGACTGGGCCAGCGCCGAGCCCGGGCCGCCGTCGCCGTCGTACCACCGCTGCGCGGCGAGCTCGCGACCCTCCGGCGAGAGGGTGCGGTTCCGGCCGAGCCCGAGGTCCAGGGCGACCTGGCGCACCTGGGCCTTCTCGTCGGCGTCGAGCGGGTCGTCGCCGAAGGAGTACGTCGGCACCAGCCGCGGGTCGTCGTCGTCGACGGGCAGCAGGTCGCCCGGGGAGAGGTCGCCGGGCTTGATCCGCTCGCGGTAGGGCACCCACTCGGGGGCCACGACCGCCTCGGCGCCGGGGACGAGCACGATCTCGTCCACGGTGACGACCTTCTGCCGCGGCGCGCGGGCCACCGTGACCGACCAGTGCCAGCCGACGTAGCCGGCGCGCTCGCAGGAGAAGAGGTGGGTGACCAGGCGCTCGCCCTCGACGACGTGACCGAGGTGCTCGCCCACGTCGCCCGCGTCGACCTCCTCGAGCAGCGCGGCTCGTGCCGCGTCCACCGCAGCGACGGCGGCAGCATCGGGCTTGGTCCGCACAGAGGTCATCACGGGCGAAATCATGACCCATCGGCCACCGCCCTGTCAGGTCGGCCCTCCGGTCGAGGGTTTCGAACGGGTTCGTGTCCCGGCACGTCGACGTCTCCGGCAGCAGGCAGGATGGGGGCCATGAGCGCGCAGCACCCCGACTCCCCGTCCGGGGACCAGCGCTGGTCGGGCGGGGCGCCCGACCCGGCCACGGGCGACGACGAGCAGGCCCGCCCGGCGGGTGGCGGGCTGGGCTCGAGCGGCCGGGCCACCGCCCGCGGGGTCCGGGGGGCCGCCCGGGCCACGGCTCGCGCCGGCCGCTACACGCTCACCCAGGCCCGCCGGGCGGCGCGCGCCGAGGGCGCCGGGGACTCGGGCCTCTCGCGGCTGATCGAGATGCACGCCTTCAACACCGCCGGAGACGCGGCGGTCGCGATCTCGCTGGCGGGCACGCTGTTCTTCGCGGTGCCGACCGGGGAGGCGCGCGGCCAGGTCGCCCTCTTCCTGGGCCTGACGATGCTGCCCTTCGCGATCGTGGCGCCACTGATCGGCCCGTTCCTGGACCGCTTCAGCCACGGTCGCCGCTGGGCGATCGGCGCGACGATGGCGACCCGCGGGTTCCTGTGCTGGGTGCTGGCCACGGCCGTCGCCGAGAAGTCGACCTGGCTGTTCCCGGCCGCCCTCGGCGTGCTCGTGGCGTCCAAGGCGTACGGCGTGACCCGGGCCGCCGCCGTACCCCGACTGGCGCCGCGCAACTTCACCCTGGTCAAGGCCAACGCGCGGATCTCGCTGGCCGGGATCGTCGGCGCCGGGGTCTCCGCCCCGATCGCGGTTCTCGCGTCCACGTTCGGACCCGAGTGGTCGCTGCGCTACGCCTTCCTGCTCTTCGTGGTCGCGACGGTCCTGGCGATCCTCCTGCCCGCCAAGGTCGACGCCAGCCAGGGCGAGATCCACCTGGCCCTCGGTCCCGGGTCGCAGTCGGGGGCCCTGGGCCGCCCGGCCCGCCCGCGCATGCCCCCGGCGGTCGCGTTCGCGCTGCGCGCCAACTGCGGGCCCCGCTGGCTCTCCGGGTTCCTCATCATGTTCATGGCGTTCCTGCTGCGGGAGAACCCCATCGGCGACTGGAAGCCCGAGGTGCTGCTCGCCATCGTGATCGGAGGCGCCGGGCTCGGGAACGCGCTCGGCATCGCCCTGGGGTCCCTGCTGCGCCGGGTCAACCCGGTGACGACGGTGGTGCTCGCGATGCTCGTCGACGTCGCCGTGGTGCTGCTGGCGGCACTGCTCTACGGCGTCGTCACCGTGGCGCTGCTCGGCCTGACCGCGGGCCTGGCCCAGGCGCTGGCGAAGCTGTCGCTGGACGCGACGATCCAGCGGGACGTGGCGGAGCGCGTCCAGTCCAGCGCCTTCGCACGCTCGGACACGACGCTGCAGCTGGCGTGGGTGCTCGGCGGCTTCCTCGGCATCGCGCTGCCGCTGATCCCCCGGCTGGGCCTGGGGATCGCCTGCGCCGTGCTCGCGGCGTGGTCGGTGTACGTGCTGATGAACCGGCCGGCGAGCGCGGGCCCGGCGAACGCCTGACGCAGGCCGGGCGCGTCTAGAGCTCGAGCTCGTCGGCGAGCGCGCGGAGCAGCTTGGCGGTGGGCCGGGCCGTGCGCGCGTCGGGGTGACGGCCGTGGCGGTAGCCCTCGCCGACCCCGTCGAGCAGCCGGATCAGGTCCTCGACGATCGGGACCATCTCCTCCGGCTTCTTGCGCCGGGCGTGGGACTGGCTGCGCGAGACCGACGCGGGCGCGTCGAGGACGCGCACCTGGAGGGCCTGGTCGCCCCGCCGGCCCTGGGCGATGCCGAACTCCACCCGGGTGCCGGCCTTCAGGCTCGCGGTCCCCTCGGGCAGCGCCTCGGCGCGCACGTAGACGTCGGGACCGTCCTCCTGCGACAGGAAGCCGAATCCCTTCTCGGCGTCGAACCACTTCACCTTGCCAGTGGGCACGGTCTGACCTCTCGTCTGCGCACGCCGCGACCTGGTGCCGCAGCGGTGGTCAAGCCTATGTCGACGCCGGAGGGCGCCGCCAACCAGTTCAGGACCGCAGGGCGTCGTTCAGCGAGCCGGAGCGGAAGCCGCGCCGGTCCAGCGCCGCCTGCGCGAACCCGGCGGCGCGCACCTCGTCGAGCACCGTGCTCGTGAGCTCCGCGTCCGGCCCCAGGGGGCCGTCGAGCAGCACCGCGTCGACCTCGACCGACGCCCGGTCACCGAGGTCGCGCACCCGCAGGTCTCGCAGCGGTACGCCGTGCCGCCCGAGCAGGGCGCGGACCGCCGCCTCGGCACGCTCGACCCGGGCCAGCCGGTGCGGGGTCACCTCGACCCCGTAGGCCACCCGGGAGGACAGGCAGGCCGCCGCCGGCTTGTCCCAGGTCGGCAGGTCCCAGCGACGCGAGGCCTCTCGCACCTGGGCCTTGGTCAGGCCGGCATCGCGCAGCGGCGTGATGGCGCCCCGCTCCGCGGCGGCGCGGATCCCGGGGCGGAAACCGGCGACGGCGTCGTCGGCGTTGGTGCCGGTCGCCACGTGGGCCAGGCCGCGTTCGGCCGCCAGCGGGGTGAGGACGTCGAGCAGCTCGGCCTTGCAGAAGAAGCACCGGTCGCCGGCGTTGGCGCGGTAGCCCTCCCGCTCCATCTCGTGCGTGCGTGGCGTGATCAGCTCCACGCCGAGCGACTCGGCGAAGCTGCGGGCCGGGTCCCGCTCGACCTGCGGCAGCGAGTGCGAGTAGCCGGTGGCCGCGGCCACCCGGTCGGCCCCGAGGGCCCGCACGGCCGCCGCGAGGACCAGGGCACTGTCGGCGCCGCCGCTGTAGGCCACCAGGACCGAGCCTCGTGCCCTCAGGTCTGCGTCGAGCGCGGCCAGCCGCGTGGTCAGCAGGTGCTCGTCGAGCCAGGCGGGGAACTCCTCGAGGCTGTCGAGGACGACGTGGGTGCCGGCCGCGACGAGCTCCTCGCGGGTGCAGCCGCCGGTCAGCACCGACACGCTGAGCGCACCCGCGGCGAGCGCGCCCTCGACGTCGTGGACGTGGTCGCCCACGTAGACCGAGGCCCCCTCGCGACGCAGCGCGTCGGCCTTGCCGATCCCCCACACCCAGCCCTCGAGGTGGTCGATGTCGAGCGCGAGGTGGTCCACGTGCCGCTGGGCGTTGGCGGGGAACTTGCCGGTGACCACGACGACCCGGCCGCGGTGACCGCGGACCGCGGAGATCGCCCCGTGGGCGCCCGGCAGCACCGGGACCGGCTCGACGGCGTGGTCGGGGTAGAGCTCCCGGAACCGGTCACCCGCCGGTCCCACGGCGTCCTCGGCGAGGTGCGCCGCGAGCAGGTGGTCCAGGGGTGGTCCCAGCCGCGCGGTCATCTCCGCGACGGGGAACTCGACCCCGAGCTCGGCACCGAGTGCGTGCAGGGTCGCGCTGAAGCCCGGCACGGTGTCGATCAACGTCATGTCGAGGTCGAATCCGACCACGAGGGGTGTCGTCGAGGGTGTGCTGGGCATGATGCCAAGGGTAGGCAGGCGGGGGGCTGCCACTGGAATCGGTGCGAATCCGCTGCCACGCTGGGGCGTCCTGGGTCAGAATGGCAGCTTCGCGACCAGAGAGGCGGGTGTGAGCAGTGGCAGGTCGAGCGCGTGTGCGGCGGGCCGGCGTACGCCGTCGCGCCCTGGCCGCAGCCGGATCCGCCGTCGCGCTGGTCGCGTCGGTGGCCGGGCTGGTCGGCGTGCCCCAGCCGGCGACGGCCGCTCCCGCGGACGGCACCGCGCTCTACCTGGTGACCCTCGACGGGGCCGGCACCTCGGGCCACCTCGGCATCGTTCCCCGCAGCCTGCGCCAGCTGCGACTCCAGCACCAGCAGGACATGGTGCTCGCCGAGGTCGGGTCGCCCGCGCCGGTCTACCGCTGGACCACGGCGCTGAACGGCTTCGCGGTGCGCCTGACCCGCGGCCAGGCCGCGACGGTCGCCGCCGACCCCGACGTGGCGCTGGTGGAGAAGAACGCCGTGCGCCGGCTGGCCGGCAGGACCGGGCCGAGCAGCGGCTTCGCCGGCAGCGGCCACCGACGCGGTGGCGCCGGCACGGTCGTGGGAGTCATCGACACCGGCATCTGGCCCGACAACCCGCTCTTCGCCGCGGTCCCGCGGCTCGGTCGCACGCCCCATGGCTTCCGCGGTGCCTGCCAGGCCGGTGAGGGCTGGGACACCGGCACCTGCAACCGCAAGCTGGTCGGCGCCCGGTGGTTCGTCGACGGCTTCGGCGTCGACCGCGTCCGCGCCTCCTCCTCGCTCTCGCCCCGCGACGACGAGGGCCACGGCAGCCAGATGGCCTCGATCGCCGCCGGCAACGCCGGTGTCTCGGTCCTGGTGCACGGCCACCGCCTGGGCAGCTACGGCGGCATCGCGCCGCAGTCCCGGCTCGCCGTCTACAAGGCCTGCTGGACCGCGCCCGACCCCGCCGACGACGGCTGCGCGACCGCCGACCTGGTGACCGCGATCGACCGGGCCACCCGGGACGGCGTCGACGTGCTCAACCTCTCCGTCGGCGGCCCCGCCTCCTTCGACACCGTCGAGCGGGCGCTGCTCGGCGCCGCCGAGGCCGACATCGTGGTGGTGGCCGCCGCCGGCAACCACGGCGACCGGTCCTTCGCCGCGCACCCCAGCCCGTGGGTCACCACCGTCGGCAGCACCACGGGCGTCGTACGCCGGGGCCGCGTGGTCCTCGGCTCGGGCCCGTCGCTCACCGGCGCGATGGCCTCCACCCGCGGCACCGGCCCGGCACGGGTCGTGGTCGGCGCGCGGGCCGCCGCCCCCCACGCCACTCGCGACCAGGCGCGGGTCTGCACCCCGGGCAGCCTCGACGCCGCGAAGGTCCGCGGCGCGATCGTGCTCTGCGAGCGCGGCAGCATCGGAAGGGTCGACAAGTCCGCAGCCGTCGCCGGTGCCGACGGCGTGGGCATGGTGCTCGTCAACACCGGGCCGGGCTCGGTCGACGCCGACTTCCACAGCGTCCCCAGCGTCCACCTCGACAAGGACGCCGCCGCCACGCTGCGGCACTGGCTCGCCGGCCACCCGCACGGCCACGTGTCCCTGCGGCCGCTCGGCGTCGGCCACCCGCCGGCCCGGCTGAGCCGCTGGTCGCCCGGCGGCGACCCCACGGCCGCCGCCCTCAAGCCCGACGTGGTCGCCCCCGGGGTCGGCCTGCTCGGCGCCGTCCCGCCGGCGGTCCGGGACGCTCGCTGGGACTTCGTCTCCGGGACCTCGGCGGCCACGGCGTACACCAGCGGCACCGCGGCGCTGCTCCGGTCCCGCCACGGCTGGTCGGCCAGCGTGGTCCGCTCGGTGCTCGCGACCACGGCCGCTCCGGTGGCCGGCGCTCCCTCGGTCCTGCGCGGCGGCGCCGGCCGGGTCCGGTCGACGCCGCAGGCCCGCCCGGGGGTCGTCTACGCCGTCGATCCGCACGACTACCGCGACTGGCTGGAAGGGTCGATCCGGGCCGACCGGCTGAACACGCCGTCCCTGCTGGTCCGCGACGACCAGTCCACCGCGGCGCGCACCATCACGAACGTGGGCCGCCGGGCGCTGTACTTCTCGTCCTCGACCTCGGGGTTCACGCGGCACACCGTGACCGTCCGGCCGGCGGCGGTGCGGCTCGCTCCGGGCGAGAGCGCCCGCTTCACGGTGCAGGTCCTGCACCGGGCGGCCGGGGTGCACCCGATCGACGACGGCTGGGTGACCTGGCGCGGCGGCAACGGCAGCGAGTCCCGGATCCCGGTGCTGATCAGCCGCTGAGGCTAGAGGCCCAGCCTCGCGGCGGACTCCTCGCGCATCTGCACCTTCCGGATCTTGCCGGTCACCGTCATCGGGAACTCCTCGACCACCATGACGTAGCGCGGGACCTTGTAGTGCGCGAGCCTGCCGGTGGCGAAGGCGCGCACGGCGTCGGCGTCCAGCGGCGCGGCGTCGGCCCTCATCTTCACCCAGGCGCAGAGCTCCTCGCCGTACTTCTCGTCGGGGACGCCGATCACCTGCACGTCCTCGATGTCGGGGTGCTGGTAGAGGAACTCCTCGATCTCGCGGGGGTAGATGTTCTCCCCGCCGCGGATGACCATGTCCTTGATCCGGCCGACGATGTTGCAGTAGCCGTCCTCGCGCATCTCGGCCAGGTCGCCGGTGTGCATCCAGCCGTCGGCGTCGATGGCCTCGTCGGTCTTCGCCGGGTCGTCCCAGTAGCCGAGCATCACCGAGTAGCCGCGGGTGCAGAACTCGCCGGTCTGCCCGCGCTCCACGGTCTCCCCGGACACCGGGTCGACGATCTTGATCTCGACGTGCGGGTGCACGCGCCCGATGGTGGAGGTACGCCGCTCCAGGTCGTCGTCGGCGCGGGTCTGGCAGGAGACCGGTGAGGTCTCGGTCATCCCGTAGGCGATCGACACCTCGGTCATGTGCATGTCGTTGACGCAGCGCTTCATCACCTCGACCGGGCAGATCGAGCCGGCCATGATCCCGGTGCGCAGGCTGGAGAGGTCGTGCTCGGCGAAGGTCGGGTGGTTCTGCATCGCGATGAACATCGTCGGCACGCCGTACACCCCGGTGCACCGCTCCTCGGCGATCGTGCGCAGCGTGATCTCGGGGTCGAACCCGGGCGCCGGGATCACCATCGTGGTGCCGTGGGTGGTGCAGCCGAGGTTGGCCATCACCATCCCGAAGCAGTGGTAGAAGGGCACCGGGATGCACAGCCGGTCGTCCGGGCCGAGGTTGATCAGCTCGGTCGTGAAGTAGCCGTTGTTGAGGATGTTGCGGTGGCTGAGCGTGGCGCCCTTGGGGTAGCCGGTGGTGCCGGAGGTGTACTGGATGTTGATCGGGTCGTTCGGCTCGAGCGAGGCCATCCGCTCGGCGAGGGTCTCGGCCGCGACGGCCTCGCCGCCGGCGACGAGCCCGGCCCAGTCGTCGGTGTCGACGTAGACCACCCGCTCGAGGTCCGGGCACTGGCCGCGGACCTCCTCCACCATCGACCGGTAGTCGCTGGTCTTGAAGCTGGACGCCGCGAGCAGCAGCCGCAGACCGCTCTGGTTGACGGCGTAGGCGAACTCGTGGGTGCGGTAGGCCGGGTTGACGTTGACCAGGACCGCCCCGACCTTCGCGCAGGCGTACTGGGTCAGCGTCCACTCCGCGCAGTTGGGCGCCCAGATCCCGACCCGGCTCCCCTTCTCGACGCCCGCGGCGATGAGGCCGCGGGCGAGCGCGTCGACGTCGCGGTCCAGCTCCGCCCAGGTCCAGCGACGACCGCTGGCGACCTCGACCAGGGCCTCGCCGTCGGGCCGGGCGGACACGGTCCGCTCGAAGTTGGCTCCGATCGTCTCCTCGAGCAGCACCGGCTCGAGCTCACCCGCGGCGTAGGACTCCATGACCGCAGCGTAGTCACCGGAGGCAGGCCCGGAAGGCCCGAACGTGACTTCGCCGGGTTTGGGTCGTTGGCCGGACGGGCACCCTTCCAGGTGCCCTCGCCGCCGCGTGAGCGGCTCCTCGGAAGGAACGCCCGTGACCGGTCGTCAGCTCTCGCTCCTCCGTTCCGCTCCCGTGCGCTTCGCCGCTGCGGGCCTGCTGCTCGCCGCCGCACTCGGCGCCGGGACCGCCGACGCGGCGACGCCCTCGGCGGGCACCCTGACCGACACCAGCCCACCGGTGTCGTGGACCGGCGGGCCCTTCGCCAACGACAACGCCTCGGCGCTGCTGCTCTCGCCGCCCCAGTGCGACGCCACGCTGAACCCCTGCGACGACTTCACCCTGCACGTGTCGACACCGGCCGGGTACGGCACCGGCCACGCCCTCGCGGTCGACGTCAGCTGGGCCGACCCCTCCGCCGACTTCGACGTCTACGTGCTCGACGCCGCGGGCGACCTGGTCGGCTCGGCCGCCTCCACCGCGGACCCGGAGACCGTCTCGGTGCCGCCGACCAGCGGCGACTACACGGTCCGGGTCGTCCCCTACGCCGCGACCGGGCAGACCTTCGACGCCACCGCGTCCCTCGAGGCCACGAGCACCGGCGGCTCGGGCGGCGGCACCGGCGGCACCGGCGGCACCGGCGGCTCCGGCAGCGGCCCGGCGTACGACACGTTCGCGGCACCGTCGTCGTTCACCGACGCCGACAACGCCGGCGAGCCGTCGATCGGCGACGACTGGTCGACGGGCACCACGATGTACCAGTCCAGCCTCTCGACCTACGCGGTCACCTGGGACGACTCGACGTCACCGGCGACCCCGCACTGGTCCGACGTGTCGGCCGACGCCGGCAACGGGTGCCCCCAGGGCTCGACGATCAGCCTCGACCCGATCCTGTTCACCGACCACGCGACCGGGCGCACGTTCGAGTCGCAGCTCACCGGCGTCGACTCGTTCACCTGCTGGACCGACGACGACGGCCAGACCTGGTCCCCCAGCACGGGCGGCGGCATCCCCAGCGGCGTGGACCACCAGACCATCGGCGGCGGCCCGTTCTCCGCGGACGGGCTCGGCGCCCTGCCGACCTCGACCTACCCGAACGCCGTCTACTACTGCAGCCAGGACATCGCGACCGCCTTCTGCGCCCTCTCCCGCGACGGCGGGACGACCTTCGGCGCCGGCGTCCCGACGTACAGCCTGCTCGACTGCGACGGCCTGCACGGCCACGTCAAGGTCGCGCCGGACGGCACGGCGTACCTCCCGAACAAGGGCTGTGGCGACAACCAGGCCGTCGTCACCTCCACCGACAACGGCACCACCTGGACCGTCGACCGGGTGCCCGGCACCACCCCCAGCGACTCCGACCCCAGTGTCGGGACCGGCGCCAACGGCACGGTCTACTTCGGCTACGTGGACGGCAGCGGTGTGCCCGGGGTCGCCGTGAGCACCGACCGGGGCAAGACCTGGACCGACCGGCAGGACGTCGGGACGGAGTTCGGCATCAAGAACGCCGTGTTCCCGACGATGGTGGCCGGCGACGACGACCGCGCCGCGTTCGCCTACCTGGGCACGCCGACCGGGGGCGACTACCAGGACGAGGCCGGTTTCCACGGCGAGTGGCACCTGTACATCGACACCACCTACGACGGCGGCAAGACCTGGGTGACCAGCGACGCCACCCCGGACGACCCGGTCCAGGTCGGCTCGATCTGCACCGGCGGCACCGCCTGCGGCAACGACCGGAACCTGCTCGACTTCATCGACGTGACCACCGACGACCACGGCAGGGTCGAGGTCGCCTTCGCCGACGGCTGCATCAACGCCTGCGTCAGCGACCCGCAGCACGACGGCCGGGACGCCTACGCCACCATTGCGCGGCAGGCGGGCGGCAGGACGCTGCTCTCCGCCTACGACCCGGTCACCACCAACGTGCAGCTCTCCTCGCTGGACGTGACCCGGCGAGCGACGGCCGGTTCAGCGCGGCCGTCGACGTCGAGAACACCGGCAGCTCGGCGCTGAGCGGGGTGCGGACCCAGCTGCTCGACGGGCGCAAGAAGGTCGCCCTGACCCCGGCGTCGACCTCGCGGCCGGCGAGACGCGGACCGTGACCGTGACGTGGAAGCCCAGTGGCGCGAAGTCGCACACGGTGACCGCGGTGGTCGACCCGGCCAACACGCTCGCCGAGGACGACGAGACCGACAACAAGGCCGTCACGACGATCCTGCGCTGACTCGGCGTCCTCCCGCCCTCGGCAGGGGCGAGGGCGGAGGCACCGTCGTCAGGCCGGGCGCCCTCGGACCTCTGGCGCGGCCCTTCCGTGGAGGGCGGTCAGTCTCCCCACGAACGCGGTGCCCGGGGCACGACAACCCCGGACGAGATCTCTCCGGACGTCCTCGGTGCCGGGATGGTCGGCGGCGCCGCCGGCGAGGCGGCAACACCGAGGCGAAGTACGCCGAGAGCTCCTCCTCGCCCCACCCGCGCGACTCGCGCAGGCCGAGGCCGATGGTCTCCAGGTAGGTCGGCGAGGGGTGCGTGTGCTCCACGTGGTCGAGGCCGTGCGGCGCGGTGAAGGTCAGCAGCGGGACGTCGTCGTGGCGCCCCACCTCGACCAGCGTCTCGTAGCGCCCCGGGCCGGCGGTGTGGCGGCCACCGTCGAGCGGACCGAGGACGACCTCCTCGATCGGGTCCCCGTCCTGGGGCACCCGGTGCATCTCCTGGGCGGCGATGTCGGCGAACTGGCCGGCGGTGACGAGGTAGCCACGCGCCGCGGTGAACCCCGGGGTGTCGTGGTCGTAGTAGGCCACTCCCCCGCCCCACTGGCGGGACTCACCGGCGAAGTAGAGCGATCCGGGCAGGTCGACCGGGATGCTGCGGGCCGGCGGGGTCTCGTCCCGGGCGCCCGGGTGGGCGCGGCTGCCGCCGGGCGGGAGGCCCCCCTCGAGGTAGGCGGAGAGGCGGGCCGCGGACATGTTGGAGCCGTAGCTGACGTACCAGACATAGGACATGACCCCCGCTGTTATACCCGAGGCGCCGACCCGTCACACGTTCGGTGACGGGTCGGCGCCTGTGGTTGTCAACACACGACGGGTCGACGTCCTGCTACGTCAAGAAGCGACGGGTCGGCGTGCTCAGACGTCAACGAGCGACGGGTCGTTGATGACGCGGTCGTGGCGGAGCGACGAGGCCCGGGTCTCGCGGGCGAAGAGCACCGCGATGATGGTGAGGACCGAGGCGATCGCGACGTAGATGCCGACCGCGGTCGTGTTCCCGTCGCTCACGTCGCCGAGCAGCTTGAGCGCGATGATCGGGGCCAGCGCGCCGGCGACGATCGAGGCGAGCTGGTAGCCGACCGAGGCACCGGTGTAGCGCACCGAGGTGCCGAAGAGCTCGGAGAAGAACGCCGCCTGCGGGGCGTACATCAGCGAGTGCAGGACCAGGCCGACCACGACGCCGAGCAGGATCATGCTCGGCTGCTTGGTGTCGAGCAGGTTGAAGAACACGAAGGTCCACACGGCCACGCCGACGGCGCCGGCGAGGTAGAGCGGGCGCCGGCCGACCCGGTCGGACAGGGCGCCGATGGCCGGGACGACGACGAACTGGATCGCGGCGCCGATCAGCAGCGCCCGCAGGATGACCGGCTTGTCGACCGACGATGTACGTCGTGGCGTAGGTGATCGAGATGACCGTGAAGATGTAGTAGCTGATGTTCTCCGCCATCCGCATGCCCATCGCGACGAGCACCTCACGCGGGTACTCGCGGATGACCTCGAGGATCGGCATCCCGCGGTCCTGCTTCTCCATCTCGGTCTTCGCCTCGGCGAACACCGGGGACTCCTCGATGGTGAGGCGCACCCACATGCCGACGGCCACGAGCACGGCGCTCAGCAGGAACGGGATCCGCCAGCCCCAGGCGAGGAACGCGGAGTCGGACTGGACGGCCGCGAGCACCCACAGCACGCCGGTGGCGAGCAGGTTGCCCATCGCGACGCCGGCCTGCGGCCAGGACGCCCAGAAGCCGCGCCAGCCGTCGCTGCCGTGCTCGGAGACCATCAGCACCGCGCCGCCCCACTCGCCGCCGACGGCGAAGCCCTGGAGCAGCCGGCAGAAGACGAGGAGCAGCGGGGCCGCGAGGCCGATCGAGGCGTACGTCGGCAGCAGGCCGATGGCGAACGTGCCGAGGCCCATCATCAGCAGCGAGACGACCAGCATCTTCTTGCGGCCGACCCGGTCACCGAAGTGGCCGAAGACCACGCCGCCGATGGGGCGGGCGACGAAGCCCGAGCGCGTAGGTCATGAAGGCGTAGAGCGTGCCGGTCGGTGCCGCCGATCTCGCCGAAGAACACCTCGCCGAACACGAGTGCGGCCGCCGAGCCGAACAGGAAGAAGTCGTACCACTCGGTCGCCGTGCCGATCAGGCTGGCGAAGACGACCTTGCCGATCGAGCGGCGGCCGGGGTCGCTCCCCGGGCTGCGGGTGGTGGCGTCGTACGTGGTCATGGTCCTGCCTTTCGGGGTGCCGCGCCCGGGGGCGCTGCTCGGGATGGGTGGGTGCGGTGCTGCTGTCCTGCGGGGTGCCTGGAGCTGCTCAGGCGGCGGTCCAGCCGCCGTCGAGGAGGAACGAGGAGCCGGTGATCGAGGCGGTGCCCGGCCCGCACAGGTAGCCGACCATCTCGGCCACCTCCTCGGGGTCCACGAGCCGCTTCACCGGGGTGCGGGAGAGGAGGACCTCGTCGAGGACCTCGCTCTCGTCGATGCCGTGGGTCTCGGCCTGGGCCGCGATCTGGCCCTCGACCAGCGGGGTGCGGACGTAGCCCGGGCAGACGGTGTTGCTGGTGACGCCCTTGCCGGCCGCTTCGAGGGCGATCACCTTGGACAGGCCCTCGAGCCCGTGCTTGGCGCTGACGTACGCCGCCTTGTACGGCGAGGCGCGGTGGCCGTGGACGCTGGAGACGTGCACGATCCGGCCCCAGCCGCGGTCGTACATGCCCGGCAGCAGCCGACGGGCGAGCCGGAACGGCGCCTCGAGCATCAGCCGCTGGATCAGGGCGAACCGCTCGGGGTCGAACTCCTCGATCGGCGCCACGTGCTGGATGCCGGCGTTGTTCACCAGGATGTCGGCCTCGACGTCGAGAGCGTCGATGGCGGCCCCGTCGGTGAGGTCGAGGCCGCGCGACTCGCCGCCGATGGCGGCGGCGACCTTGGCGGCCCCCTCGTCGTCGAGGTCGAGCACGACGACGTGGGCCCCGAGCTCGGCCAGGCGGGTGGCAACGGCGGCGCCGATGCCGCTGGCGCCTCCGGTGACGAGGGCGGTGCGGTCGGCGAGTGGTGTGACGGCGGTCTCCTGCATGGCCGTCACGCTAGGGCGACCACACCCCCGCCAAGAATGGCCGCGGGCACCACACATGGCGCCCCGGCATGTGCCCGGTGGCTACCTGCCCACGCCTCGGGTCGGTGTCGCAGGGCGGCGTCCAGGTCGGCCCACAGGTCCTCGACGTCCTCGAGGCCCGCGGAGATCCGCAGCAGCGCGTCGCCGGGTCGGGCCTCGGCGGCGACCGGCCGGTGGGTCAGTCCGGCGGGGTGCTGGATCAGCGTGTCCACCCCGCCGAGGGACACCGCGTGCGTGATCAGCCGGCACCGCTGCGCGACGGCCGAGGCCGCGGCGTACCCGCCCCGGAGCTCGACGGCCAGCAGGCTGCCGGGGCCCGCCATCTGGGTGCCGACCAGGCCGGCGGGGTCGCACTCCTTGAGGCCGGGGTAGAGCACCCGGGCCACCTGGGGGTGCTCGACGAGACGCTCGGCGAGGACGGCCGCCGTCTCCTGCTGGGCGCGGACCCGCAGCGGCAGTGTCTGGAGGCCGCGGTGCAGCTCGTAGGCCGCCAGCGGGTGCAGCACCGCACCCGTCACGGCCCGGACCTGCCGCAGCCGGACCAGCCACTCCTCGTCCGCGGAGATCACCCCGCCCATCACGTCGCCGTGGCCGCCGAAGAACTTGGTCGCCGAGTGCATGACCAGCGCCGCGCCGTGACGGGCGGGCTGCTGCAGGACCGGCGTGGCGAAGGTGTTGTCGACCATCACCGGCACGTCCCCGGCCTGCGCGACCACCGCGGCGATGTCGACGAGGTCCACGGTGGGGTTGGCGGGGGTCTCGATGAGCACGAGCCCCGTGTCGGGCCCGATCGCGTCGGCGACCCGGTCCGGGGTCGCCCAGTCGACCCGGGTGCCGAGCAGGCCCGAGGCGAGCACGTGGTCGGTGCCGCCGTACAGCGGTCGGACCCCGACGACGTGCGGGCGCCCGGCGCTCACCGAGGCGACCAGCACGGCGGTCAGGGCGGCCATGCCGGAGGCGAACGCGACGGCCCCGTCGCAGCCCTCGAGGGCGGCGACCGACCGCTCCAGCCGGTCGACGTTGGGGTTCCAGAGCCGCTGGTAGACCAGCGAGTCGCCGGTGGCGGGCGCGTGGCCCGTGGCGAGGTTCTCGTACGACGAGCCACCCGTGGCGATCGACTCCAGCGGGTAGGTGGTCGACAGGTCGATCGGCGGCACGTGCACGCCCATCGCGGTCAGGTCCTCACGGCCGAGGTGGACGGCGTCGGTGTCGAGGTGGCTCATGGCGCACACCCTGAAGGTTCAGCACCACCGACCGCAACAGATCCGCAGGATCTTCGAATCGGGCTCCATTGCTCGCGGATTCCTCGGTCCCGCCTCGCTAGGGTGTGGTCGTGTCGAAGAATGCGCCCCGGCGCCCTCCCGGGCCCGCGCCCCGCGAGCGCCCGGCCCTCGACGACGTGGACCGGCGGATCGTCGCCGCGCTGATGCGCGACGGCCGCACGCCCAACGTCGTGCTGGCCCGGTCGGCGGGGATCGCCGAGTCCACCTGCGTCGCCCGGGTCCGCTCGCTGCGCGACCGAGGCATCCTCACCGGCGTCACCGCGGAGGTGGACCTGGCCCGGATGGGGCTGCCGGTGCAGGCGATGGTCGCGGTCCGGTTCTCCGGCCACCTCCGTGCCGACGTGGACGCCTTCGCCGAGGAGGTCTCGCGCCTGCCCGGCGTCATCGCGACCTACAACATCAGCGGTGCCAACGACTTCCTGGTGCACGCGGCCGCGGCCACGCCGGAGGACCTGCGCGACTTCGTGCTCGACAACCTCACCGGGCGCCCCGGCGTCGTCCAGGCCGAGACCAGCCTGGTCTTCCACGTCAACCGCGGGGCCAACGTCCTGCCCTGAACCCCCGCTCCCGCGTGGTCAGCCGGTGCTCCGCAGCCGGTGCACCCGCAGCGCCAGCTGCACGTCCAGCCCGCGTGCCGGGTCCCGCCACTCGGCCCCCAGCAGCTCGGTCACCCGGTCGAGCCGTTGGACGACCGTGTTCGGGTGCACGTGCAGCCGTTCGGCGGACTCGCGGACCCGAGCTCCGGTGGCGAACCACGCCGCCAGGGTCTCCACCAGGCTGGTCCCCCGCTGCGCGTCGTAGGCCAGGACCGGACCGAGCATCGCCTCGACGTACTCCTCCAGGGCGGCAGGGCCGTTCTCCCCCAGCAGCAGCCGGGTCACGCCGAGCCCGGCCGGGTCGCTCACGTCCCCGGAGCGGCCCAGGGTCACCAGCGAGTCCAGGCAACGCCGCGCCTCGGCGTAGGCGGAGGCGAGCTCGTCCGCGGCGGCGGCCACCCCGACGGTCGCCACGCCGCCGGCGCTGCGCACCGCGCCACGCAGGATGACCGCCCACCTCGAGCGGGTCCGGGGACGGCACGAGCACCACCACGGCTCCCCGGTGCTCACCGGCCAGGCCCCGCCGCGCTCCGGCGACCCGGGCCGCGGCCCGGACCGCGGCGTGCCGGTCGATGCCCTCGACGGCGGCGACCGCCACCGCCAGCGGCGGGTCGAGGACCACCCGCTGTCGTCGGGCGCGCTCACGCAGCTGCAGGTCGGGGGGCGCTCCCTCCAGCAGGTCGGTGAGCAGCTCACCGCCGAGCCGCTCCTCGGTCTGGGCGACGGTCCGTGCGAACAGCAGCACCAGCGCGGTGACCAGCGCCCCGCGCTCGAGAGTCCGTCGCTCGGCGAGGGCGAGCGGACGGCTGCCGCCGTGGAGCACCAGCGTCGCGACGTGCTCGGTGCCCGCGAGGGCCGCCGCGACGTACGTCCCGTCGACGTCGACCGAGCGACCCGAGGCCACCGAGTCCCCGACGCCGCTGCTGCCAGCCGTCGGTGGCCACGGTGCCCGCCAGCAGGTCACCGTCGGCGTCGTGGATCGCCAGGTCCGCCTCGAGCACCTCAGCGAGGACCCGGGCGACCTCCTCGACCCCGCCACCGTGCAGCAGCAGGTCGGTGAGCCGGTCGTGGGCGTTCGCGGCGCTCTCCACCGCCGCGGCGTGGTCGGTCATGGTGCGGTGGGCCTCGTCGAGGTCGGCGAACAGACGGGCGTTCTCCAGCGCCACCGCCGCGTGCGCCGCGAACGACGTCAGCAGGCTGACCTCCGAGGAGGGGAACGGCCGCACGGTCCGGTGCACCGCGAGCAGCGCCCCGATCACCCGGCCGTCCAGCACCAGCGGCACGCCCAGGATCGCGCGGATCCGCTCGCCCGCGACCGCCTCGTCGATGAACTCGCGGTGCAGGAAGCGCGCGTCGGACTGGTAGTCCTCGGTGAAGTACGGCGCCCCGGACTGCGCGACCAGCCCCAGCAGGCCGGTGCCGAGGGGAAGCCGCAGGGTGCGGAACTCCTGGGTCAGCGCACCGTCGGTGACCTTCATGTACGACGCGCCCTCGGCCTCGTCGTTGAGCGACAGGTAGGTCATGTCGGCGTTGAGCAGCTGCCGGGCCCGTCGGACGATCGCGGCCAGGATGGCGTCGACGTCGCGGATCGCGGTCAGGTCGCTGGCCGTGTCGTAGAGCGCGCTCAGCTCGGCCTCGCGGGACCGCTGGCGGGCGATCAGCTCGCGCAGCCGCAGCGCCACGTCGTACTCCCGGCGCAGCTCGGCCAGCTCGGCGGGCGCGGCCCCGGCGCGCTCGGCCGCCGCGACCACCTCGTCGAACGACGATCGCGGGGCCTCGTCGTAGAGGAGATCGAGGAAGGAACCGGCCACGATCGCCGACCGTAGTCCTGCTCGGGCCGCACATGCGACGGACCCCGTCGATCCCGAGGGATCGACGGGGTCCGTCCGTGCTGGATCAGTCGGCCGAGACGACCTTGAGGACCATCACGCCGTGCTTGTTGACCTTCACGACGCGGATCTTCGTGCCGGTGTGCGGCACGTTGACGCCCATCCACTCCGGCTCGTAGAAGCCGGGGTGGTCACCCGAGCCGTGCTCGTCGCTGTCGAACCACCAGGTCTTCATGTCGTTGAAGACCGGCTTCGCCGACCGGGCGCGCACCGTCGTGGCGACGCCGTTGAGGTGCACCGTCTGACGGGTGGTGGGCTTGAGCGAGAACGTCGAGTCCATCGTCTGGATCTTCGTGCGCATCAGGCTGGTGCCCGAGTGCACGAAGTACGGGTGCGCGTCCACGGGGAGGATCTCGCCGCCACCGGGGTGGTCGCCGACGTTGTTGTCGGTGTACGAGGTGTCCCAGTAGGAGATGAGCGCGCCCGGCTCGTTGTGCAGGAACTCCACCATGTCCGGCTTGTGAGCAGCGTCGCCGAAGTTGTAGATGTGCCGCAGGAGCCGGTCCCGACCGACGTACTGCCGGTTGTCGACGAAGTAGGCGTTGAGGAAGGACTGCTCCTCGGTGCCGGTGGTGGCGCGGAACCCGTGGAAGGTCCAGCCCTCGTCGTCGGTCTCGGCGTTGCCGATGTCGGCGCCGTCCAGGGTGATGTTGTCGACCTGGAAGCCGGCCAGGGCCACGCCACCGTCCGTGCGGTACTCCCAGCGCAGGGCGTTGGTGCCGTCCGGAACCGTCGCGGTCAGGTCGACCCACTGCCCGTCGCTGCTGCCCGTGATGCCGGTCCCGTCCGGGTTGGCCTCGTTGGAGGCCTCGCTGACGCTGGTCTGGACCGTGTCCCAGGTGGTGCCGCCGTCGCTGGAGGCCTCGAGGTAGGCGTAGTCGTAGTCCTCCTCGATGTCGTAGCGGACCTTGGCGGTCAGCGCGCCACCGCCGGCGACCTCACGGGTCATCGTGGTGTCGAGGTCGTCGCCCTTGTCGCTGTAGAAGTAGCGCGAGCCGCAGGTGGCGCAGGGAGCGCCCAGCTCGAGCGTCTTGTGCTTGTTCGGCAGCAGGACGATCAGGCCGTTCGCCTCGTCACCCTTGGTCGACTGGCCGGGACGGATCCGGTACTTGGCATCGTGACCGGGGCGGGCCGTGTCGTAGTCGAGCCAGCCGAGCTGGAACTTCTCCCAGGCGCCGAAGGGCATGGGCCGGTCGCCGATGCCCTGGTCCTGCTTGGCGGTGCCGCGCGACTGGGCCATCAGCGACCAGTGCTCGACGGAGTTGGAGGCGCCACCGGTGTTGCCGGAGGTGTCGTAGAGGTCCGGCAGGCCGAGGTCGTGGCCGAACTCGTGCGAGAAGACGCTGAGTCCGCCGTTCTCGGGCTGGATCGTGTAGTCGTTGACCCAGACGCCGGTCGGGTTGTTCGGGATCTCGACCTTCGAGCCGCTGGGGTCGGAGACGCCGCCCTCACCGACGTTCACGCCTCCGATCGGGGCGCCGCCCTCGGGACCGGTGCCGAAGGGCTCGATCTGGGCGTTCCAGCGGTGGCTCCAGATGGCGTCCGAGCCGTAGATCGGGTCGCCGTCGGCCTGGTCGCCGCCCGCGTGCACGATCTGGAAGTGGTCGATGTAGCCGTCGGGCTCGTTGTAGTTGCCGTCGCCGTCGAAGTCGTAGCGGTCCTGGTGGTCGAACGTCTTCAGGTAGTCCTGGATGCGCTCCATCGACCAGCCGGCGTCGAGCTTGGACTGCGTCCACTCGGCCAGGGCGTCGCGGACCAGGAACCAGGTGTTGCTGCACGCCACGCCGCCGCAGAGGTCACGGCCGTAGCGCGCCTCGTTGAAGGGGACCTTCACCCACTCGGTGACCTGGCCGCCCACGGAGTACTTCCCGCTGGACTGGTCCTCGTAGAAGTCCTTCATCCGGTTGAAGTACATGTTCTGGTAGTGGCTGTGGTCGTAGTCCTTCTGCCACAGCGTGGTGTTGTCCGTCGACCGGTCCGGCCGAGGGATCTGGTTGTGCAGCGGACCGTTGACCCGCTGCGCGTCCGGGGCCTGGCCGGAGTAGGCCGAGTGCTGGACGTCGCCGAACTCCGCGAGCACCACGAAGATCTTGTCCTGGCCGGTCTGGGCGACCCGACCGAAGGCGTGCTTTCCGACCTTGACCGAGTCGCCGCGGCCACCCTTGCGCAGTCGCTTCTCGAGGGCCTTCTGGTTGCGGTTCTCGAACTTCGCGCGCCACTTCGGCGTCAGCGAGTCAGAGGGGTTGGCCTGCCCGGCGGCGGTGGCCCCCGTGGTGACCGACCCCGAGCCCGGCTGCGCGCCGGCCTGGGTCGAGGTCAGCGACAGCGTGCCCGCCGCGCTGATGAGTGAAGCCGTCGCGAGCGCGACGAGCCTGGTCCTTCTCATGCAATGCCTCCCGGTGAGCCGTGTGTTCACGGCGTTCTGTGCACATGAAACCGAACGCGCCGGCCCCGGGAGTCACACTGGTTCTCAGCATCCTCTCAGGACACGGACCGGGGGTAGTCCAACCCGGTTCGCGACGTTCCGCAGGCACCAACCCGCACCGTTACCGGACTGTTACCAAAGTCGAGCCCTGTGAGACTGCTCACGATTCGCGGGTGACGCTCATCTCACGATCGCCGAGCTGCACCCGCGCCAGGGGCCCGGCACCTCACGGTGCCGGGCCCCTGGTTGAACCTGTCGACGCGTCAGCGCCGCTGTGTCACTTGGTCACGCGGATGGTGAAGGTCTTGCTGGCCCGGGAGAACCCGGTGCCGGGCAGGTACTTCACGACCACCTTGTGGGCGCCCACCTTGTGCAGCTTGGGCAGCCAGAGGGTGACCTTGTCGCCGGAGAGCGACTTGGTGGACACGGCCTTGCCGCCGAGGACGACCCGCACCTTTCCGGTCGGTGCCAGGCCAGCCGAGGCGACGGTCACCGTGATCGGCGCCCTCTTGCCCTTGGCGACCTTCTTGTGCGCCTTGACGCGCAGCTTGACCGCGGCCGGCAGCACCTTGGCGGTCGGCTCGGACATTGCCGTACCCGGCTCGTAGCCCGGGGCCGTGTGCGTCTCCGTCACGGTGACGGTCTTGCCGGAGTCGGCGGGCACGAGCGTGTAGGTCGTGCCCGTGCCGACCACCTTGTCGCCGACGGTCCACGAGTAGGTGCTCGCGCCGTCGACCGGCCAGGACGCCGGGGTGACCGTCAGCTGCTGGCCCACCCGCGGGCTGCCGGTGACGACCGGGGCCGACGTGGCGACCGGGGCCGCCCGCAGTGCCGCGGTGACGGACACGGTGTCGTTGGCGTCGAGGTAGCCCGGCTTGCTGCCGGTGACGACGACGCTGACCTCCTTGCCGGCGTCGGCCGGCTGCACCTCGTACGACGAGCCGGTGGCGCCCGAGACCGACTGGCCGTCGACCTTCCACTGGTAGCTGGCCACCGCGTCCTTCTGGAAGTACGTCGGCGCAACCGCGGTCAGGGTCTCGCCCACCGTCGGCGTCCCGGAAATGGAGGCCGGGGCGGTCTTGGCGACGAACCGGGTGCCCGCCTTGATGACCATCCGGCCGGTGCCCTCGTCGGAGGACAGCACCTGGATCATCGTGCCGACACCGGCGACCTTGGTGGAGTACCAGCCGCTGCGACCCCAGTTGTCGTCCCAGTAGGCGTTGACGTCGCTGTCGTCGAACACCGGGATGCTCGGGTGCGCGTCGACGTCGTAGTTCATCCCGCCGTTGGACTCGCTGGTCAGGTTCAGCGCGTCGGTCTGGTCGACGTCGAAGGTGGCGTCGTAGGTGTTGAGCCGACCGCTGGCGTAGGCCCTCGGCTGGCCGTTCTGCGTCCACAGGCTGTACTCGGGGTTGGCGTCGACCGGGAGGGCCTCGCCGCCGCCGGGGTGGGCGCTGGTGTTGTTGTCGGTGTACAGGCCGTTGGAGTACCAGACCAGCAGTCCGTCCTGGTAGGGGAACTGGTCGACCTTGTTGGGCGCGCTGACGGCGTAGTCGTAGCTGTACGGACCCTCGGCGAGGGTCTTGTCGTAGCCGCGGTACTGACGGTTCTCGGCCAGGTAGTACTGGTCGTAGTCCGTGGTGTAGCTCGACCCGTCCATCACCCGGAAGCCGTGGAGCGTCCAGTCAGCGGCGCCGTCCTCGACGTCGGTCACGAGCGTGCCGCCGAGTGCGATGCTGTCCACCGAGAAGCCGAGCTCGTGGTAGCCCGCGTCGTTGAACATCTTGAACCGCAGCTTGACGTCCTGCCCGGCGAACTCGGTCAGGTCGGCGGTCAGGTCGGCCCAGGCGTTGTCGCACGCACCGCTGGTCGCGTCACGGACACCGGAGCAGCCGGTGATGCCGAAGCCCTCGTTCTGCTGGTTCGGGTCCGTGGAGGTCGACCGGTCGGTCTCGACGTTCGTCCACGTCGCGCCGTCGTCGGTCGAGACCTGGGCGTAGGCGTAGTCGTAGTCGTCCTCGATCGAGTAGCTGACCCGGGCGGTCAGCGTCGGGTCCGCCGTCGGCACGGTGACGGTCGGGCTGGTGACGGTCGCGATGCGGTTGTCACCGTTGCCGGAGTAGAAGTAGTGCGTCCCCTGGTCGGGAGCCACGACATCGACCGTCGAGCTGCCGCGGGGCAGCGACACGGCGACCGCCTGCGCGCCCGTGGTGGTGGCGTGGTTCGACGGGCCGAGGACGACCTGCCGCGGCGCGCCGCTGCCGTCGACGATCGCGAGGTCGTCGTTGCCGTACCAGCCCAGGAACAGCTTCTCGGTGGCGCCCATGTGGTCGGGCGTGGTGCCCGTGGTGCCCGCACCGTGACCCATCCACGAGCCGGAGCTCATGAGGTTCCAGAAGCCGGTGCTGTTGTCGCCGCCGGTGGTGTCGTAGTAGTCCGGCAGGCCGAGGTCGTGGCCGAACTCGTGGGCGAAGACGCCCAGGCCGCCGTTCTCCGGCTCCGTGGTGTAGTCGCGGATCCACAGGCCGGTGTCGCCGATCTCGACGCCACCGCTCTGGTTGCCGTCCGGGCCGACCTTGGCGCTCGGGTTCGCCGCCCAGCGGTGCGACCAGATGGTCCACGCCGGGGCGCCGGCCTCCTCGCCCTCGCCGGCGTGGATCGCCTGGAAGTGGTCGATGTAGCCGTCGGGCTCGTTGTAGTTGCCGTCGCCGTCGTAGTCGTAGCGGTCCCAGACGTCGAAGGACGCGAGGTAGGCCTGGATCTCGGCATCGCTCTTGCCGGCGGCCTTCTGGGCGTCGTACCAGGCGTTGGCGCTGTCCTGGATGAAGTTCTTCATCGAGGCGCCGTCCTCGTCACCCGAGGCGGACTGGTAGTACGACTCCGGGTGGTCGACGCTCACCCAGTCGGAGACGTCGCCCTGGAGGTCGAAGCGACCGCTGGACATCTCCTTGTAGACGTTGTGGAAGGACTCGCCGTTCTGGTCCGGGAGCCCGTTGAAGAACATGTCGAGGTAGTGCTCGCGGGAGAAGTCGTTCTCCCAGTAGGTCGTGTTGTCGCCCGCGTCCGGCGCGGGGATCTCGTTGTGCGCCGGCCCGGAGGTGTTGTCGGGGAAGGCGGCGTTGCCGGTGCCGTCACCGAAGTCCACCAGGAAGGTCAGCAGCTGCGCGGACTGCGTCACCGGGTAGTCGACCTCGGTGCCGTCGCTGGTCCGGATGGTGCGGCGCGCACCCTTGCCGACCGTCTTCGCCTTGCCGGCGACGAGCTGGTCGACCGCGCGCTGGCGCAGCGCGGAGCGCTTCTGCGCCAGCGGGTCCGGGTGGTTGTCCGGCTGGACCTTCGGCTCCGCCTTGACCGTCGGGATGTCGCGGATGCCGGGAGCCGCCTGGGCGACGCCCGACACAGCCGTGACCGAGAGCCCGAGGGCCCCCGCCACGACTGCCGCGCTGATGTTGCGTCGGTTCACATGATCCTCCGTGGAAAGGACACGGAGCCGCGTCTGCGCGCCCCCGCGGCGGACGGGATGGTCCGCGGGGTGAACTTGATCACGAAACGACGGTGCGCACGGGCCATTTCCGCCCGAATGCATGTTCGGTGCGGTCCTCGACGCCCCGCGGGCGGCCGCTCGAGGAACCGGGGGGGCCCCGGTCAGGACTCGCGCACGACCGTCATCTCACGGTCACCGAAGCGCACCCGGTCCCCGTCGAGCAGCGAGGCCGGCCTGCCGGCCGTGAGCGCCCGGCTCACTCCCTGCCGGACCAGGATCGAGCCGTTCGTGGAGCCGCGGTCCATGACGACCAGGACGCCGTCCGGCGCGACCTGGAACTGGGCGTGCGTCTTCGACAGCGACATGTCGCCCGAGCGCAGCGGCACCAGGTGCCGGACCGGCTCGCCCTGGCGGGGCTCGGGCCGACGGCCGACCAGCGCGAGCCCCTCGACCAGGAAGGACTCCCCGGAGTCGAACGAGACCCGCCAACGGGCCAGGGCGCGACGGTCCTCGGGGGCGTTCCGGATCATGGTCCGCTCGGCAGCAGAGTGGCGCGGCGGCACGACGGGAGGCGGGTCGACGGGAGGCGGGTCGGCTGTCGGCTGGTCGACTGTTGGCGGGTCGGCCCGACGGCGCCGGGCCGGGGGCGGCGCGGCCACGGGCGCCGGCGCAGGCGCGGGTGCGGGCACCAGGCGCATCGCGGTCAGGTTGACGATCTGCCGGGGCGCGGCCGCCTCCACCTCGACCTCGGCCGGCACCGGCCGGACGTCGACGACGATCGAGTCCGCGACGTGGTCGTGCCAGCCGCGCCGCTGCCGCCCTCGGTCCATCACCGCCGTCCACGCGAGCGTGGCCACGCCGAGCCCGAAGGTCGGCAGCGCGGAGAGGCCCAGGACCAACGAGCGCCGCAGCGCCGGCGCCACCCCGATCGGCGAACCGAGGTCGTGGTGCACCGACCCGGAGGCCGACCGCGGCCTTGCCCGGCGACGTACCGCGCAGCCCGAGCAGCAGCGAGAAGGCGAGCCCGACGACCACGACCGTCGCGACGATGACGACGACGCCGGCCCAGACGCGGTCCCGGCTGATCAGGAAGTGGTAGGCCGCGACCGCGACCATCGCGTCGAGCGTCCAGGCGATGAGCCGGTCGAGGGTGAACGCGTAGAAGCGCCGGTCGAGCTCCGCAACGGGGAAGGTCGACGCGCCGGCGGTCGCGGGCTGGGTCATCGGACGGCTCGCCGGCTCAGGGGTTGGTGATCTGGACGGTGACGCCGTCACCGAGGTCGACGACCGCACCGGGGATCAGCTGGACCGCGATGCCGGGTTGCAGGTCCTCGGGCGGGAGCCCGGGCTGGACCAGGACCGTGCCGTTGGTGGAGCCCAGGTCGGTGACCACGGCGGAACCGTGGTCTGCGCCCGCCCCGGGCCGGATCTCCAGGTGGGTCGAGGAGATCTCCTGGTTCGGGCTCGGCACGGTCACCAGCCGCGGCTGCTCGGTCGAGGTGAACCGGCGCGCCTCGGGGGCGCGGCCGAGCAGCACGGATCGGTCGACCTCGACGGTCTCGCCACTGGGCAGGAGCAGCCTGGCGACGGCGCGGGCGGTCACCCCGGGCGCCGGGGGCTGCCCGGGGATGCCGGGCTGCTCGCGGGCGAACTGGCCCGGGTCCCAGGCCCCGGTCTGGGTCATCCCGTCGTGGCCGTCGCCGGGCACGGGCGGTGGGGGTGGCACGGGCGGTGCGGACGGCGGTGCGACGGGCGGCACGGGCGGTGCGGGCGGCGGCGGGGGTGGCGCGGACGGCGGGGGCGGCGGCGGCTCGGACGGCGGGGGCGGCACGGCGGCGGGGCGTGATCGGCACCCAGATCGGGGGCTCCTCGTCGCCGTACCGTCGGTGTACTCGTCGACGTCCTGCTCCGGATCCTCGACCACCGGCGCCTCGCCGAGCGACTCGACGGGCAGGTACGGCACGGCCTGGGTGGCCTCCCCGTCGGGCTCGGCGACCGGTCCCTCGGCCGCGGGCCGCGGCGGCTGGTCGACGCGCCCGAGCCGGACCAGGCCACCGGTGATGCGCAGGTCCTCCTGCCCGGACTCCTCGGCGACCACCACGCTCATCCGCGTCACGCCGTGCAGGGACCGCTCCACCCAGGTGCTGGCCACCGACCCGTCGAGCTCCACGGTCCCCTCGGCGCTGGTGAAGCTGGCGCGCGCGGCGCCCCGGAGCACGACCTTCGTCTCCCCCTCGCCCTCGCTGACCAGGACGAAGGACGGGAGGTCGCGCAGCCCGCTGGCGATCAGTGCGTCCAGGGCCTCGTCGAAGCCGGCGCCCTCGTCCAGGATCTCCCACAGCGCCGCGACGCGCGCCTTCTCCGAGGGCGGCAGGATCACCGTGGCGTGCGCACCGAAGATGCCGAACCAGGCACCGGGGCGGAAGGACCGCGTGTTCGGTTCGTGGACGTCACTCACGGCAGGGCCCCCAGTTTCTGTTCCAGACTCACCCGCTGACGCTCGGAGTCGTACGCGTTCCCGGTCTCCAATCCCACCACATCGACGACGACCGCAGTCGCGTTGTCCCGGCCGCCGGCACGCACCGCGGCGGCCACCAGGTCGTCGGCCGCGTCGCGGGGATCGGCGGCCCGGCCGAGGATCTCGGCCAGCACGTCGTCGCCGACCATCCCGGTCACCCCGTCGGAGCACAGCAGGAGTCGTTCGACCGAGGGCAGCGGCAGCAGGAAGTAGTCGGCCTCGGCCCGGTCGGGGCCGCCGAGCGCGCGGGTGATGACGTGCCGCTCGGGGTGGGTCGCCGCCTCGTCCGCAGTGATCGTCCCGGCGTCGACCAGCTCCTGCACGAGGCTGTGATCGACGCTGACCTGCTCGAGCACGCCGTCCGCGAACCGGTAGATGCGGGAGTCACCGAGGTTGGCCAGCAGCCACTTGGGACCCTCGTCGTCCTCGACGAGCAGCGCGACGACCGCCGTCGTGCCGGCGTGGAAGCGGCGGCTGCCGTGCTTCCGGTGCGCCTCGCCGAGCTCGGCGATCCGGTCCTGGCAGGTCCCGAGCGTGGCGGCGACCACCTCGGCGCCGCGCCGGGCGTCGTACCCCTCGTCGGCCAGCCGACCGAACTCCTCGACCACGATCGCGCTGGCGACGTCGCCGCTCTCGTGCCCGCCCATGCCGTCGGCCACGACGAAGACGGGCGGGGCGGCGAGGAAGGAGTCCTCGTTGGCCGTGCGCACGAGACCGACGTCGGTCGCGGCACCATGGTGGAGCTCGACGCCCCTGAACTGCTCTGTCATCCCACCTCCCGGGTGGGGAGGAGCGTAGGGCCTGGAACGGCGCGGCGGGCAGGTAGCGTGGGAGGGATGTCCGGATCGTCCGCCCGCCGCGACGGGTTCCGCACCCTCGCCGACCAGCTGCGTGGCTGGCCGGACGAGCGACTGTCCCGACTCCTGGTCGAGCGACCCGATCTCGCCACCCCTGCCCCTCACGACTTCGGCCAGCTGGCCTCTCGGGCCGCCACCCGGTCCTCCTTGCTGCGCGCGCTCGACCACCTGACCCGGCTCGAGCTCTCTGTCCTTGATGCCCTGGTCGTCCTCGGCCAAACCACCCGGGCCGAAGTTCGCCGAGTCGTGCACGCGGCAGCCGACCGGGTGGACGCCGCGGTCGAGCGGCTGGTGGACCTGGCCCTGGTCTGGGAGTCGGACCAGGGGCTGCGGCCGCTGAGCGGGGTCGCCGACGGCCTCACGGCAGGAGCGGCCCGCGGCACCAGCGGCCTGCGCCCGGTGTCCGCGGAGCCGACGCCCGCGGCCGAGGTGGCACGGCGGCTCGCCGAGCTCTCCGAGGCGGCCATGGCGCTGCTCGAGCACGTGGCGGACAGCGGCGGAGAGGCGACCACGGGCACGGCCCGGCACACCGTGCTCCCCGAGGACGCGACCACCCCGGCCGAGGAGCTGCTCGCCCGCAAGCTGCTCGTGCCGCGGGGCGGCGGCGTGGTCGTGCTGCCCGGTGAGGTGGGGATCGCGCTGCGCGGCGGACGTACGACGCCGGAGCCGGTCGACGACCTGCCCGAGCTCGCCGCCTCGGACCGGGACCAGGAGCTGGTCGACCGGGCCGCCGCCGGGGCGGCGTTCGAGGTCGTCCGCCGCGTCGAGCTGCTGCTGGACCAGTGGGGCACCCAGCCACCGGGGGCGCTGCGCAGCGGCGGCCTCGGGGTCCGCGACCTCAGGGCCACGGCCGCCGCCCTGCACGTCGACGAGCCGACCGCCGCCCTGGTCGTCGAGACCGCGCACGCGGCCGGGCTCCTCGCCACCGGCTCGGACTCCGACGGCAACCCGGTCTGGATCCCGACCGACGCCTTCGACGCGTGGATCACGCGCCCCGTCGCGGAGCGCTGGTCGACGGTGGTCCGCGCCTGGCTGGAGAGCCCGCGGATGCCAGGTCTGGTGGGCGCGCGCGACTCCGCCGGCAAGGTGTGGAACGCCCTCGCCCCGGAGCTGGCCGCGCTCACCCAGGTGGAGAGCCGGCGGATGGCGCTGGACGTGCTCGCGGGCCTGCCCGCGGGACGGGTGCTGGCGGCCGGGACCGGGGTGCCGTCGCTGGTGCAGCGGGTGGCGTGGCTGCGGCCGCGGCGTCCCCGCACCCGCGCCGACCAGGTCGCCTGGGCGGTCACCGAGTCGTCGGTGCTGGGGGTGACCGGCCTCGGCGGGCTCGCGTCGTACGCCCGGACCCTGCTCGCCGGGGACGCACCCGCGGCCACCGCGGAGCTGGCGTCGCTGCTGCCCGCTCCCGTCGACCACGTGCTGATCCAGGCCGACCTGACCGCGGTGGCACCGGGGCCGCTGGAGTCCCCCCTGGCCCGCACCCTGCAGCTGCTCGCGGACGTCGAGTCGCGGGGCGGCGCCACGGTCTACCGGTTCACGCCGGCGTCGGTGCGCCGCGCCCTCGACACCGGCTGGTCGGCCGTGGAGATCCACGAGTTCCTCGGCTCGGTGTCGCGGACCCCGGTGCCCCAGCCGCTGGCCTACCTCGTCGACGACACGGCCCGCACCTTCGGGACGGTCCGGGTCGGCCACGCCGAGGCCTTCCTGCGCGCCGACGACGAGGCAGCCCTCACCGAGCTGCTGCACCACCCGCAGGCGACGTCGCTGGGACTGCGGCGGGTCGCGCCCACGGTGATCGTCAGCTCGACGCCGATCGACGTGCTGCTCCCCCGACTGCGCGACCTCGGCGCCGCACCGGTCGTGGAGGCCGCCGACGGCACGGTGCGGGTGGCCCGCCCCGACCTGCTCCGGGCCCGCACACCGAAGGACCGGCGTGGGCCCGCCGTCCGGGCCGCGCACCAGAGCGCCCAGGTGGCCCAGGTCGTGACCGCCGTGCGGTCCGGTGACCGGGTCGCTGCCGCACGACCGGCGACCCCCGCGGCGACCCTCACCCCGAGCGGTTCGATGGCCGCCCTGCGGGAGGCGGTCGAGGTGGGCGCCACGGTCCTGATCGGGTACGTCGACAACCACGGCACCAGCTCGGAACGGATCGTCGACCCGGTGGGCGTCGAGGGTGGCTGGCTGACCGCCCACGACCACCGCAGCGACGACGTACGCACCTTCGCGGTGCACCGCATCACGGCCGTGAAACGTGTAGACGAGCGTCCGTAGACTCGTCGGGTGGACTTCCTCAGGTACGCCGAGCAGTCGGCCGGTCTCCTCAACACCGAGATCGGCGACGTCGACGCGCTCGTCAGCCATCTCGCGGGCCGCGAGTGGCTGCACAGCCAGTGCACGGATCGCGACTGCATGCTGCTGCGGAAGTTCCAGCGCGAGCTGCGCCCGGTCTTCGAGGCCGGCGAGGCCGGGGACGTCGAGGGCGTGGTCGAGGGGCTCAACGCGCTGATGGTGCGGCACCCGATCACCCCGCGGATCGCGCACCACGACCACCAGGACCTGCACATGCACGTGGCGACCAAGTCCGCCAGCGTCGCCGAGCTGCTGGTCGGGGAGTCGCTGCTCGGGCTGGCCACGCTGGTCTGCGACCTCGGCCCCACCCGGCTCGGGGTCTGCTCGGCCTCGCCGTGCACCAACGTCTTCGTCGACACCTCCCCCAACCAGTCCCGCCGCTACTGCTCGGACCGGTGCTCCTCGCGCGCCAACGTCGCGGCGTACCGGGCCCGCCAGAAGCTGGTCTCCGCCGAGACGCCCGCCGAGACACCCACCGACGGGCCCGCGGTGGTCGCGCGGTGAACGACGGCCCCCTCATCGTCCAGTCCGACAAGACGCTGCTGCTCGAGATCGACCACGAGCGTGCCGCCGACTGCCGCAAGGCCATCGCGCCGTTCGCCGAGCTCGAACGCTCGCCCGAGCACATCCACACCTACCGGCTGACGCCGCTGGGGCTGTGGAACGCCCGCGCCGCCGGGCACGACGCCGAGCAGGTCGTCGACACGCTGCTCGAGTTCAGCCGGTACTCGGTGCCGCACGCGCTGCTCGTCGACGTCGCCGAGACGATGGCGCGCTACGGGCGGCTGCGGCTCGAGAAGCACCCCACCCACGGGCTGGTCCTGGTGACCACCGACCGGCCGGTGCTGGAGGAGGTGCTGCGCGCCAAGAAGATCGCGGGGATGCTCGGCAACCGGATCGACGACGACACCGTCGTGGTGCACGGCTCCGAGCGCGGCAACCTCAAGCAGGCGCTGCTGAAGCTGGGCTGGCCGGCCGAGGACTTCGCCGGCTACGTCGACGGCGAGGCGCACCCGATCGCGCTGGACGAGTCGGAGTGGCACCTGCGCGACTACCAGCGCGACGCCGCCGAGTCGTTCTGGCACGGCGGCTCCGGCGTGGTCGTGCTCCCGTGCGGCGCCGGCAAGACGCTGGTCGGCGCGGCCGCGATGGCGCACGCGCAGGCGACGACGCTGATCCTCGTCACCAACACGGTCTCGGCCCGGCAGTGGAAGGACGAGCTGGTCCGTCGTACCTCGCTGACCGAGGAGGAGATCGGCGAGTACTCCGGCGCGGTCAAGGAGATCCGGCCCGTCACGATCGCGACCTACCAGGTGCTGACCACGCGGCGGAAGGGCGTCTTCCCGCACCTCGAGCTGCTCGACGCCCGCGACTGGGGCCTGATCGTCTACGACGAGGTGCACCTGCTGCCGGCGCCGATCTTCCGGATGACCGCCGACCTGCAGGCACGGCGCCGGATCGGGCTGACCGCCACCCTGGTCCGCGAGGACGGCCGCGAGGGCGACGTGTTCTCGCTGATCGGCCCGAAGCGCTACGACGCGCCGTGGAAGGACATCGAGGCGCAGGGCTGGATCGCGCCGGCCGACTGCGTCGAGGTGCGGGTCACGCTGCCGACGAACGAACGCCTGGTCTACGCGACCGCCGAACCCGACGAGCGCTACCGGCTGGCCTCGTGCACCCACCACAAGATCGACGTGGTGCGCGAGCTGGTCGAGGCGCACCCGGACCAGCCGACGCTGGTGATCGGGCAGTACATCGAGCAGCTCGACGAGATCGCCGCCGCGCTGGACGCCCCCGTCATCAAGGGCGAGACCACGGTCCGGGAGCGGCAGCGGCTCTTCGACGCCTTCCGCCACGGCGAGATCGGGCTGCTCGTGGTCTCGAAGGTCGCGAACTTCTCCATCGACCTGCCCTCGGCCGAGGTGGCGATCCAGGTGTCCGGGTCGTTCGGCTCCCGCCAGGAGGAGGCGCAGCGGCTCGGCCGCCTGCTCCGCCCCAAGCAGGAGGGCAAGACCGCGCACTTCTACACGATCGTCTCGCGCGACACCGTGGACGCGGAGTTCGCCCAGAACCGCCAGCGCTTCCTGGCCGAGCAGGGGTACGCCTACCGGATCGTGGATGCGGAGGACCTGCCCGCCTGACGGGGCCGTCGCGAGCGTCGTCGCGCGGAGTGCCTGGCAAGGCCGAGGAGGGAGGCGGGACGGAGTCCCGGTGACCGACGAGAACGCCGCCAGGTGCCCGCGCGGCGACGCGCAGCAGGGCACGTCAGGCGGGCGGGTCCTCAGGGACCTGCCCGCCTGACGGGGCCGTCGCGAGCGTCGTCGCGCGGAGTGCCGCGTCGTCGATCAGGCGACGAGCTCGGGCTCGGGCTCGGTGGCGTGCTCCACGACCTGGGCAGGCCGCGCGGCGGCGACGGCCATCAGGACCAGGCCGAGGCCGAGGACGACCCCATGGGCGACCCGGACCGCGGGGCTGCCGAAGAACTGCGGCAGGTAGGTCATCAGGCCGAGCCCGGCGAGCAGGCCACCGGCGCGGCCGAGCGGGCCGGTGCGCCACATGCCGTGCACGAGCCGGCCGCCCACCAGCAGCAGCACGAAGAGGCCGAGGGTGAACGTGGTGATCTCGAACGGCGCGAAGCGGAAGGCGTTGGCGACGTCGAGGACCCCCGGGTCCGCGTGGTCGGTGGCGTACCGGCCGATCTGGTTCAGGCCGTAGGCCTCGGCGCCGTAGTACGGCAGCAGCAGCGCCACGGCCAGCCAGGCCCGGGTCTCCGCCTCCCGGACCGGACGCCCGCTCCACGGCCACGCCGGCCGGACCGAGGCCGCCCGCAGGCTCATCGCCAGCGCGACGAAGCCGAGCATCCCGAGGGCGTGCGCGACGAGCCACACGGTGGCACCGAAGTCGGCGGCCCCGGCGAGGCCGGCCTCGGGACCGTAGGGGCGCAGGGCCGGGTACGCCGCGAACGCGCCGCCGGCGACCGCGAGCCCGATGACCACGGGGAGGTTGTTCGTACGAGTGCGCATGTCAGTCTCCAAACTGTGAGCAGTGCTCTCTCATTGCTCTCGAGTCTGCAGCACCCTCGACGAGAAAGCAAGAGCGGTGCTCACAAAAGTGAGAGGTGATCGCCGATATGGCATGCTCGGCACATGGCCAAGGGACCCACGCCCCGCGAGATCGCCCGCGGCGAGAACATCGCTCGCATCAAGCAGCTGGCGCTCTCGCAGCTGGCCGAGGCCGGAGCGAGCACGCTCTCCCTGCGCGCCATCGCGCGGGAGCTGAACCTCGTCTCGAGCGCGATCTATCGCTACTACGCCAGCCGGGACGAGCTGATCACCGCACTGATCGTCGACGCCTACGACGACCTCGGCGCGCTGCTCGAGGAGGCAGCCGGCACCGCCCGCGGACCGCGCCGGCGCTGGCTGGACGCCTGCCGGGTGATGCGGTCGTGGGCCATCGACGCCCCGCACCGGTTCGCGCTGGTCTACGGCTCGGCGATCCCGGGGTACGCCGCGCCTGCGGACACGATCGCGCCCGCGGGACGAGTGGTGCACGCGTTCTGCCGGGCGGCGTCCGGGGCCTCCCCGACTCCCGGGACGCGGCCTCTGGGCAGGCGCCTCGGCGGGCAGCTGGAGGTCTCCGCCGAGGCGCTGGGCCTCGACGTCGATCGGGAGACGATGCTGGCGCTGACCGCGGCGTTCTCCCGCGTCGTCGGCCTGCTCACGCTCGAGCTCAACGGCCACTTCGTCGGCGGGTTCGAGCCCGCCGACGACCTCTTCGACGCCCTCGTGGAGCGCGAGGCCGACCTGCTGGGGCTCGCCACCTCCCGCTGAGCCGGCGAGGGCGCCGGGAGGTTTCCAGGTGTCCGCCCTGCGTCGCGGAATCGGCGCCTCGGGCAACGCCTCCTAGGCTGGGTGACCGTGAAGGTGCTGCTGCTCGAGAACATCCATCCCATCGCCGTCGAGATCCTCGAGGGTCGAGGCTTCGAGGTCGAGCTGCGCCCCGGGTCCCTGAGCGAGGACGAGCTCGTCCACGCCCTCGAGGGCGTGCACCTGCTGGGGATCAGGTCCAACACCAAGATCACCCAGCGCGTCCTCGACCACGCCCACGAGCTGCTGGCGGTCGGCTGCTTCTGCATCGGCACGAACCAGGTCGACCTCGACGCCGCCGCGGAGCGCGGGGTCGCGGTGTTCAACGCGCCGTTCTCCAACACCCGCAGCGTGGTCGAGCTGGTGATCGGCGAGATCGTCATGCTGGCGCGCCGCCTGGCGGAGAAGACCCAGCGCATGCACGACGGCGTGTGGGACAAGTCGGCCAAGGGCAGCCACGAGGTGCGCGGCCGCACGCTCGGCATCGTCGGCTACGGCAACATCGGCACCCAGCTCTCCAACCTCGCCGAGGCGATGGGGCTGCGGGTCATCTTCTTCGACACCGCCGACCGGCTGGCGCACGGCAACGCGCGCCGGGTCAGCACCCTCGACGAGCTGCTCGCCGAGGCCGACGTCGTCAGCATCCACGTGGACGGGCGGCCGGGGAACGCCGGCCTCTTCGGCGCCGAGCAGTTCGCGAAGATGAAGCCGCGGTCGCTGTTCATCAACGCCTCGCGCGGCATGGTCGTCGACGACGTCGCGCTCCGCGAGCACATCCTCTCCGGCCACATCGCCGGTGCCGCGCTCGACGTCTTCCCGGTCGAGCCGAAGGCGCAGGGCGACGAGTTCTCCTCGGTGCTGCGCGGCCTCGACAACGTGATCCTCACCCCGCACGTGGGCGGCTCGACGCAGGAGGCGCAGGAGGAGATCGGCTACTTCGTGTCCGGCAAGCTCGCCGGCTTCGCGCTCCAGGGCCAGACCGCGCTCTCGGTGAACGTCCCGGCCGTGCAGGCCCCCGAGCTGGACCGCGGCTACCGGGTGGGCTACCTGCACGTCAACGTCCCCGGCGTGCTGGCCGGCGTCAACCAGGCGCTGGCCGAGCAGGGCGACAACGTCATCGGCCAGTACCTCTCCACCCGCGGCGAGCAGGGGTACGTCGTCACCGACGCCGTCGACCCGGTCTCCGACGACCTGCTCAAGCGGCTCATCGACTCCCCGCACACCATCTGGCTGCGGACCTGGCAGGCCTGAGCCGCCGCGCTGGAGCCGCCGAGTTGGACCGGTCGGTCACGATGAGGAGGTGACCCCACCCGGATCGGCCACCGTGCGCGCCGCCCGCCGGCGGCTCGGGCGCGCGCTGTTCCTGCGCGTCGCCGGCCCCGACGGCGCGAAGCACCGCGACCGGATCCACGGCCGTCCCGGGCCGCGCTGGTTCGAGCCGGACAGCCCGATCGGGCGGGTGCACGGCGACGCCTCGATGTTCGTGGGCGGCATCCGGGCGCTGCTGCTGCAGACCCTGCACCCGGTGGCCATGCGCGCGGTCGCCGAGCACTCCGGATTCCGCGGCGACATGTGGGGTCGGCTCGCGCGCACCAGCCGGTTCCTCGCGGTGACCACCTTCGGCCACGCCGAGGACGCCCAGCAGGCCGTCGACGCGGTCCGTGCCATCCACGCCCGGGTCACCGGGACCATGGACGACGGCAGTCCCTACGCCGCGTCCGATCCGCACCTGCTGACGTGGGTGCACATCGCCGAGGTGGACAGCTTCCTGCTCGCCCACACCGTCTACGGCAAGGAGCCCCTCGACCAGGCCGGCCGGGACACCTACGTCGCCCAGACCGCCGAGGTGGCCCGGCGCCTCGGGGTCCTCGACCCGCCGACCACCGAGGCCGAGCTGCAGGACGCGCTCGCGGCGTACCGTCCCGAGCTGCGCGGCACCGACGATGCCCGCGAGGCCGTCTCCTACCTGTTCTTCAGGCCGCCGCTGCCGCTGGCCGCGAAGGCGCCGTACGGCGTGCTGGTCGCGGCCGCGGTGGGGCTGATGCCGCGCTGGACCCGGCGGCCCCTGCGGCTGCCCTGGCTGCCCGTCTCGGAGCGCACCGTGGTCCGGGCGCTCGGGACCGCCGCCACCGGCGCGATCCGCTGGGCGATGAGCCCGCCGCGCGATCAGTCCGACCGCGACGGCAGCGCCGCCACGACGGCGTAGGTCAGCCCGCTCACCACCGCGGTCAGGAACGTCCCCCACACCAGGTCGACCACCACGACCGCGGCCGGGAAGTCGCGCAGCACCGCCAGCCCGGTCAGGTCGAAGGTCGCGTAGGCCACCAGCCCGAAGAAGCCGCCGTCGAGCAGGGCCCGCGTCCGCGAGGTCGCCGGCCGGACCACGAAGTGGACCAGCCCGACGACGAACAACGCGTAGAACAGCACCGCGGCACCGACGTTGGGGTCCTCGGCCAGCAGCGAGCCCAGCCGCTGGTCGTAGAGGTCCGCTCCGACCGACGACAGCCACACCAGGTCGAGCAGGCACAGCGCGACGACGGCCACCGTGCACTGGAGCACCCACGTCTTCACGGACACCAGTAAACGACCACCGACACCGCGGCCGCATGAGAACGGCCGCGGTAAACAGCTGGCCGCAGGCGGGGTCCGCTGCTAGCGTCGCCGTCCCCCCTCGACGCCCGCGACCGCGGAGGTGCCGCCATGCCCCCATCCACCGAGAGCGCTGCCGACCCACCTCACGACCCCGAGCTCCTCGCCGAGCAGGAGCACCTCGCCGAGTCCCGGCGGCAGCTGGCGCGGATGCGGGAGCGGACCGCGGCGATGGACGCGGCGGCCGCCGGCGACTGGGTCAGCCGGGAGTACCTCGAGTCCACGTTCGCGCTGCGCATGAAGCAGCTCGCCGACGACCCGACCATCCCGCTGTTCTTCGGGCGCCTGGACTACCAGGTGGAGTCCTTCCACATCGGCCGGCGGCACATCTCCGACCCCACCGGCGAGCCGATGGTGATCGACTGGCGGGCGCCGGTGAGCCTGCCCTTCTACCGGGCCAGCCGGGGCGAGCCGATGGGCGTGGGCCTGCGGCGCCGCTACGGCTTCCAGCACGGCCGGCTCACCGCGTTCGAGGACGAGGACCTGGCCGCAGGCGAGGTGGAGGAGTACTCCGCGATCCTCGAGTCCGAGATCGAGCGCCCCCGGGTCGGGCCGATGCGCGACATCGTGGCCACCATCCAGCCCGAGCAGGACGTGATCGTCCGCTCCGACCTGACCCGGTCGGTCTGCGTGCAGGGCGCCCCGGGCACCGGCAAGACGGCCGTCGGCCTGCACCGCGCGGCGTACCTCCTCTACGCGCACCGCGAGCAGCTGACCCGGCAGGGGGTGCTGGTCGTCGGGCCGAACGCGAGCTTCCTGCGCTACATCCGCGACGTGCTGCCGGCGCTCGGCGAGATCGACGCGACCCAGTCGACGATCGGGGAGCTGGTCGCCAGGACGCTGCGCGAGCAGAACCCGCGCTGGGAGATCCGGGGCGAGGACACCGCCGCGGTCGCGACGCTCAAGGGCGACGCCCGGCTGGCCGAGGTGCTGCGCCGGGCGCTCTGGTCCCACGTCCAGGCGCCGGACGAGGGCCTCGTGGTGCCCCGGGGGGCGCGACGCTGGCGGGTCGCGACGTACGAGGCCGAGGAGCTGGTGGCCTCGCTGCTCGAGCGCGGGGTGAGGTACGGCGCGGCGCGGGCGATGGTGCCCCAGTCGCTGGCGCACCGGGTGCTGGTGAAGATGGAGCTCGCCGGCGACTCCCCCGATGACCGGGTGCAGAACGCGGTGGCGCGCAGCAAGCCGGTCAAGGACTACGCGAAGGCGCTGTGGCCAGCCGTCGAGCCGGCGCGGCTCGTGTGGCGGCTGCTGTCCGACGCGGACTTCCTGGCGGCCGCGGCGCACGGCGTCCTGGACGAGGCGGAGCAGCGGCTGCTGCGGTGGGAGAAGCCGGCCAAGAGCCCCGCCTCGGCCCGCTGGTCGCTGGCCGACGCGGTGCTCGTGGACGAGGCCGCCGACCTGGTCGAGCGGACCCCGTCGCTGGCGCACATCGTGGCCGACGAGGCCCAGGACCTCTCGCCGATGATGCTGCGGGCGCTGGCCCGGCGGTCCTCGACCGGGTCGTTGACGGTGCTCGGCGACCTGGCGCAGGCGACCACCCCGTGGGCGACCCGGTCCTGGGCGGAGGCGCTGGGCCACCTCGGCAAGCCGGACGCCCATGTCGAGCAGCTGACCCGGGGGTTCCGGGTGCCCGGCGAGGTGATCGAGTACGCCGCCGGGCTGCTCCCCCACATCGCGCCGGACCTGGAGCCGCCGACGTCGGTGCGCCGCTCGCGCGGCGAGCTGCGCGTGGTCTCGACAGGCTCGACCACCGGAGACGGCTCGACCGGCGACGGCTCGGCCGGCGACGGGATCCTCGCCGCGGTCCGGGCGGCCGTCGAGCGCGAGGGCTCGGTCGGCCTCCTCGCGCCGGACGCGCTGCTCGAGGAGGTCGCGGACCTGCTGCGCGCGGCCGGGATCGGGTTCGCCGTCCTCGGTGACGAGCCCGCGGACGAGCAGGAGACGGAGTTCGACGCGCACCTCGACCTGGTCCCCGCCAGCCTGGCCAAGGGCCTGGAGTTCGACCACGTCGTGCTGCTGGAGCCGGCGGCCGTCGTCGCCGGGGAGCCCGACCGGGTGACCGGGCTGCGGCGGCTCTACGTCTGCCTGACCCGAGCGGTGACCTCGCTCGTCGTGCTCCACACGGAGCCGCTGCCCGAGGAGCTCGGTCGTCCCGGTGGGGCACACTGACGGCCATGGGCGATCTCGCTGACTGCTGGCCGTTGTCGGCGGGCACCCGGGTGCGCGACCAGCTGCTGGAGGCCTACGCCGACCCGGCGCGCGGCTACCACGACCTGCGGCACCTCGAGGAGGTGTGCGCCCGGGTCGAGGAGCTGACCGGGGACGCCGCCATCAGCTGCGACCGGGAGGCGGTGCTGCTGGCGGCGTGGTTCCACGACGCGGTCTACGACGGCCTGCCGGGCGCGGAGGAGCGCTCGGCCACCTGGGCCGAGGACGAGCTTCCCGCCCTGGTGACCGAGCCCGCGACCGTCAGCGAGGTGGCCCGGCTGGTGCGGCTCACCGAGACCCACCGGCCCGCCGACGACGACGTGGCCGGCTGTGTCCTCTCCGACGCCGACCTGGCGATCCTGGCGGCGCCCCGGGAGCGGTATGACGAGTACGCCGCCGACGTGCGCCGGGAGTACGCCCACGTCCCGGACGCCGACTTCCGGGCCGGCCGGGCGGCGGTGCTCCACGACCTGCTGGCCAAGCCACACCTGTTCCACACGGCGTACGCCCGCCGGCACTGGGAGGCACCCGCCCGGGCCAACGTCGAGCGCGAGCTGGCCGACCTGACCCGGCGGTGAGCAGGCCACCGTTCCCGACCCGGGACCGGTTGCTCAGCCACCGCCGCGGGCGCGCTTGCGGCGGCGCAGTCCGGCTGCGTGCAGCCGCCGCACCAGCTCCCGCGACGAGACCGGCTCGGCTCCGGCGGCCACCACCTGGTCGTACCACTCCGCGGGCACGTCGTAGTGGTCGCGGTCGAAGCCCCGCTCGGGGATGCCGACGGTGCGCGCGAACACGTGCAGCTCGTCGTACGACGTGTCGCTGGCCAGGTGGGACCACAGCCGGCCGTGGCCGGCGGCGTTGGGCGGGTCGATCAGGACCGTCATCGGACGGTGCCGACCGAGCCGGCCGCGCGCGGGGCGGCGCTGTCGACCAGCAGCCGCCAGGAGCGGACGTGCCCCGCGTCGACGTAGGACTTCAGGGAGCCCCCGGGACGCACCTGCGTGCCGAGGTGGAACATCGAGACGCCCGACCGGAGGAACCACGGCACCTGCTCGGCCAGCAGCCCGGCGCCGGGCATCAGCAACCGGGCGACCTGCGGGTCGGCCGCGGTGGCGAGCAGGTCGTCGTACCCGACCGACAGCCCCTGCGGGGATCCGGCCGAGCGCACCGCGACGAGGCCCGGCAGCCCGACCAGCCGACGCCAGGAGCGGCGCGGGTCGAGCGTGGCGTCGACGGCCTGGTGGAAGGTCCACGGGACCCCGGGCAGGCTGGTGGCGAGATGGGTGCAGACCTCGGTGTCGATCTCGAGGTCGGGATCGAGGAAGCCGAACGACACCCCCGCGGCCCCGCAGCCGAGGTAGTCCTCGGCGAGGCCGACCAGCCGGGTCAGCTCACCCCCGGTGGTCGTCCACGAGTCGTTGAGCCGCAGCATCACGAAGACCGGCAGGTCGGTCTCCCGGCAGACCGCGGAGACGTCGCCGGGCTCGGGCGAGAGGCCCTCGTCGGGACCGGGCGCCACGAGGTGGAGGCGGTCGGCGCCGCCCTCCTGCGCACCCGGGACGTCGCGCGGGTGCAGCACCGTCACCTCGAGCAGCGCCTCACCCATGGTCCGACTCTAGGGTGCACCGGCGCGGATCCGGCGGTGCCGCACGCGGGCGTGCCGACCGCCTTGCGCCGGGGGCATGATGGGAGGGTGGACAACGCCCTGCTGTTCGATGCCCGGGCCCGGGTCCTCGCAGACCTGCAGGCCCGCGACCATGCGACCGCGGCTGCCGTGTCGGCACTGGAGGATGCGGTCTCCCAGCGACGATGGTGGGCCGAGCAGTGGCCCGAGGGCGAGGTGTACGTCGCCGGGCTGGTCGCCCAGGACGTCCAGGACGCACTGTTCGAGTCGGTCGGACGCTGGCCGGTCTGCCTGTCCTGCGGGGACGCTCCGGTCCATGCGCTCTACATCCAGCCAGACCTCGGCGGGCCGGACCCGGTCTGGGTGTGCGAGGAGTCGGGCAACCCGGTCGCCGAGCTGGGCCGGCTGCACGAGCCCTTCTAGCACCAGGCCGCGGGCTCAGCCCTCCTGGCCGAGCTGCACCCACATCGTGAACCGGTCCGAGCGGAAGACCGAGCGGGACACCTCGACCACCTTCTCGTCCGCCACCGCGCGGCGTGAGTGGCGGAGCACCGCCGCGCCGGGCTCGGCCTCGAGCAGCGTGGCCTCCTCCTCGTTGGCGAGGTCGGCGGTGATGGAGTCCTCCGCCCAGGTGGGCCGGATCCCGCGAGAGTCCAGCTCCTCGTACAGGCTGGTGGGCATCCCGCTCTGCAGGAAACCGGGGATCAGGATCTCGTTGAGGTAGGCGTCCTCGAGGCACATCGGGATGCCGTCGGCGCGCCGCAGCCGCCGCCAGTGGATGACGGCGTCGCCCTCGGTCAGGTTCAGCGCCCGGGCCACCCCGGGCCCGGCCTGCTCGCGCCGGGCCAGCAGCGTCTGCGACTCCGGGAGCATCCCGCGGCGCTGCATCTCCTCGGTGAACGAGGTCAGCCGGCTCGCGGCCCGCCGCGGCCGGGCGACGAAGGTCCCGCGGCCCGGGATCCGCTCGAGCAGCCCCTCGACCACGAGGGCGTCCATCGCCTGCCGCACGGTCATCCGGGCCACCCCGAAGCGTTGCACCAGCTCACGCTCGGACGGCGCCGGCGAGCCCGGGGCGGCACCCGACACGAGCGTCCGGACGTACTCCCGGACCTGCACGTGCTTGAGAGCGCGGCCTTCGGTCACCAGCAAGTCCTCCACGGGAGGCACTGTAAGGCGGCGGCGTCGCCTCCGTCCCGGGTTCTTCTCAGACGGGGTGGCCAATGTTGCCCTCTCATTCGGTCGCGATGGCCCGTAGGACGTCGAGCCGGGCGGCGCGACGAGCAGGGAAGACGGCCGCGAGGACCCCGATGACCAGCGCCAGCAGCAGGAACACCGCGAGCTGCCCGTACGGGACGCTGATCGCCTCCAGACCCTGGTCCTTCAGCGCGAACATCAGCGCGACTCCGAAGCCGATGCCCAGCACGACCCCGAGCACCGCACCCAGCACCGAGATCACGACCGACTCCAGCGTGATCATCCAGCGTAGCTGCCTCCGGCTCACCCCGATGGCGCGAAGCAGCCCCACTTCGCGGGTCCGCTCGATCACCGAGAGCGCCAGGGTGTTCACGATGCCGAGGACCGCGATCACCAGCGCCAGGCCGAGCAGGGCGTAGATCATCTGGACCAGCTGGTCGATGGGGCCCCGCTGCTCCTCGGCGAACCCCGCCTCGTCCTTGACCGTCACGATGGGCAGCTGCGCGACGACCTTGTCGAGCCGTGCCTGCACCCCGGTGGCACCGGGGTCGGTGAAGATGATCAGCGCGTTGTCCCGCTGCGGGATGCCCGCGTCGGCCAGGGTCGTCAGGGTGGTGAGGATCGGGAAGAACACCACCGGGTTGTCGTCGTAGATCCCGGCCACCCGCCAGGTCTTGGTGCCGGTCGGCATCTCGATGGACACGGTGTCCCCGACCGAGAGCCCGTGGTCGGAGGCCCACGAGTCCTCCAGGAACACGGTCCCGTCCTCGAGGGCGGAGACCCGGCCCGAGGTCATCGAGAGCCCGAGCGCCCTGGTGCCCCCCGGGTCGGTGGCCGCGACGCCCTGGTCCTCGCCGTCGCGGCTCCCGAAGCCGTAGCGCTCGCGGACCACGTCGGCCACCCCGTCGACCCGCTCCATCCGGCCGGCGATCCCGGCGGGGAACGCGCCGCCGAAGACGTTGCTGACGATGTAGTCGCCCACGAAGTTCTCGGCCACCGACTTGTCGACCGACGCCTTGGCGGAGTCGCCGACGATCGCCATCGTGCAGGCCAGGGTCAGCCCGATCATCAGCGCCGACGCGGTGGCCGTCGTACGCCGTGGGTTGCGCAGCGAGTTCTGGCCGGCCAGGCGGCCGATGCTGCCGAAGGTGCGGGTGTACGACGCCCGGGCGGCCAGCAGGAACGGCCGGCTGATCACCGGGCTCGCCGAGGACACCCCGAGCAGCACGGCCAGCACGCCGCCCCCGACGAACCAGCCGGCGTGCGGCACGTCCACGAACAGCCCCACCGCCAGCGCGGTCAGCCCGGCCACGATCAGCACCACCCCCAGCAGCAGCCGGCGCCGCATCGAGCTCTCCGGCAGCGCCACGTCGTCGCGTAGCGCCTGGACCGGCGCGATCCGCCCGGTCCGGCGCGCGGGCAGCCAGGCCGCCGTCATCGTGACGACCACCCCGACGACGTACGCCGCGAGCACCGTGCGCGGCTCGAAGATCAGCGCCTGCCCGGACAGGTCGAGCCCGAAGCGGGCGAACAGGGCCCGGATGCCCATCGCGAGCACGAAGCCCAGCCCCAGCCCGGCGGTCGACCCGAGCAGGCCGAGCACCAGCGCCTCCAGCAGGACCGAGGCGCTCACCTGGCGCTTGGAGGCACCCAGGGCGCGCAGCAGCGCCAGCTCGCGGCTGCGCTGCGCGACCAGGATCGAGAAGGTGTTCACGATGAGGAAGGCCCCGACCACCAGGGAGATCCCGGCGAAGATCAGCAGGAACGTGGTGAGGAACGAGACCGCCTGCAGCAGGTCGGTGGCGGACTCGTCGGCCGCGGTGTCCCCGGTGACGACCTCGTAGTCGCCGGGCAGCACCGCGTCGACCCGGTCGCGCAGCTGCTCCTGGGAGACCCCGTCCGCCGCGGTCACCCACACGTCGTTGTAGGCGTCCTTGCCGCCCAGGAAGAGTCGCTGGGCGGTGGGGGTGTCGAACAGGGCGAGGGTGGCGCCGTTCAGCGATCCCCCCTCGGGGAAGCCGGCGACGCCCACCAGCTCGGGGGTCAGCGTCAGTCGGGTGGCGGTGATCATCCGGACCCGGTCGCCGATCCGGTAGCCGCCGCGCTCGGCGGTCTTCTCGTCGAGGACCACCTGGTCCTCGCCGTGCGGCGCGTGCCCGCTCAGGATCGCGAGCCCCTCGAGGCCGTGGCCGGCCGGGGCGCCGGTCCAGTTGCCGCCGAGGGCCGGCGGCCCGAAGCCGCCCACGACCTTGTTGTCCGTGCCGACCACGAACGTGCCCACCGAGCTGACGTTGCCGTCGACGCGGGCCGCGCCCGGCACCGACCGCAGCTCGTCGAGCACCGCGGCGGGGATCGTCTTGGTGGACGGCTCCCCGGTGACGGTGGTGCCACCGACGGGGCGGACGACCACGTCCCCGACCGTCGAGGCGAACAGCGCGGTGAAGGAGCGGTTCAGGGTGTCGGAGAAGACCAGCGAGCCGACCACGAACGCCACCCCGAGCACGATGGCGAACGTGCTCATGATCAGGCGCAGCTTGCGCCCCAGCAGGCTCTTGAGGGCCGCGCGGACCACGTCAGGCGCCCGGTCCGGCGGCCGACATCCGGGCCATGATCTCCAGCACCTGCTCGCGGTTCGGGTGCCGGACCTCGTCGACCACGCGGCCGTCGGCGAGGAACACGACCCGGTCGGTGTACGCCGCCGCGACCGGGTCATGGGTGACCATCACGATCGTCTGCCCGAAGTCGTCGACGCTGCGTCGCAGCAGCTCGAGCACCTCGGCGCCCGAGCGCGAGTCGAGGTTGCCGGTGGGCTCGTCGGCGAAGACGATCCGCGGCCGGGACACGAGCGCCCGGGCGACGGCGACCCGTTGCTGCTGGCCGCCGGAGAGCTCGCTGGGCTTGTGCCGCAGCCGGTCGCCGAGCCGGACGGTCGTGACGACGCTCTCGAACCACCCGGGGTCCGGCTTGCGACCCGCGATGGCCATCGGCAGCAGGATGTTCTCCTCCGCGGACAGGGTCGGGACGAGGTTGTAGGACTGGAAGACGAAGCCGATCTCGTCGCGGCGCAGCCGGGTCAGCGCCTTGTCCTTCAGGGTCGTGAGGTCCTGCTCGCCGATGAAGACCGAGCCGGAGTCCCCGGTGTCGAGCGCCGCGCAGCAGTGCATCAGCGTCGACTTGCCCGACCCGCTGGGTCCCATGACCGCGGTGAACTCGCCCGCCGCCAGGTCCAGGGAGACGTCGTCGAGGGCGGTGACCAGCGCGGCTCCGGCGCCGTAGGTCTTCGTCAGGTGCCGCACCCGGGCGGCCGGCAGGGCCGTGTGCGTTCCGTCCGTGAGCGCGGTCTGAGTCATGGCACCACGATCCCGCGGATCACCAAACCCCGACCACGGTTTTGCGACCCTTGCCTCCCCGACCTTCCCTGAGTAGCTGCGCGGACACCGGTGTCGCGAGGACCCGGGCAGCTGCGGAACACGACCGCGAGGTCGAACACGTGTTCGACCTCGCGGGGTAGCATCGGGGCATGGACTTCCAGGGAACCCTCTTCGAGGCGCCGCCCTCGGGCGTGCGGTCCTTCGCCGGGCTGGAGCGCCGGGCACTCACCCGGGGCGCCTGGGTGGACGTGCAGCGGACCTGGCTCCCCGACGCCGACGAGGTGTTCGCCGCCCTGGTGACCGAGGTCCCGTGGCGGGCCGAGCGTCGGCAGATGTACGACCGGGAGGTCGACGTGCCCCGGCTGCTGCACACCTACGGCGTGGGCGAGCCGCTCCCCCACCCGGTGCTGGAGGAGGCCCGGGACGCCCTGTCCGCCCACTACCTCCCCGAGCTCGGCGAGCCGTTCGTGACGGCCGGCTGCTGCTACTACCGCGACGGCCGCGACAGCGTCGCCTGGCACGGCGACACGATCGGCCGGGGACGCAGCCAGGACACCATGGTCGCCATCGTCTCGGTCGGCGACCCGCGACGGCTGGTGCTCCGGCCGCGCGCCGGTGGCGAGTCGATCTCGATCGAGATGGGCCACGGCGACCTGGTCGTGATGGGCGGCTCGTGCCAGCGGACCTGGGAGCACGCCGTGCCCAAGGTCGCGCACGCGGGCCCGCGGATGTCGGTCCAGTTCCGGCCGCTCAACGTCTTCTGAGCGACCGCGCTGCCGCGTCGGAAAACCGCGTGCCGACCGTCGGCGCCCACTGCGACACTTCTCCGCGATGAGCACGACGACGCCGCCCCGACCCAGCCTCGCCTCCTTCTGGCACGACCTGCCCCGCGAGGGGAAGCTGCTGCTGTCGGTGGTGGTCCTCGAGTTCCTCGGCACCGGTCTGGTGCTGCCCTTCCACGTGGTCTACCTGCACGAGGTGCGGGGCTTCTCGCTCAGCGACGTGGGCCTGCTGCTCGCCCTGCCACCCCTGGTCGGCTTCCTGGTCGTCGGCCCGGGCGGCACCCTCATCGACCGGCTCGGGGCGCGGAGCATCCTGATCGGCACCATGCTGCTGCTGGTCTGCGGCGACGTGCTGCTCGCCTTCGCCGCGACCCCGTGGGCCGCCGGGGCGGCGCTCACGCTGTCCGGGGTCGCGTTCGGCGTCTCCTGGCCGGCCTCGCAGTCCTTCATCGCCGCGGCGGTCCCGGCCGGGTTGCGCCAGCGCTACTTCGGCGTCAGCTTCACCCTGCTCAACCTCGGCATCGGGATCGGCGGCATCATCGGCGGCGCGTTCCTCGACGTCGACCGGCTGGGCACCTTCCAGACGATCTACCTGCTGGACGCCGTGAGCTTCCTCCCCAACCTGGTCCTGCTCCTCGGGCCGCTGCGCCACGTGGCCGGCCGCCCGGTGCACGACGAGTCCCTCGAGGACGCGCGGATCAGCTACCTCGCGGTGCTGCGGCGGCCGGCGGTCGCGTCCTTGATGCTCCTCGGCTTCGCGGCCTCGTTCGTCGGCTACTCCCAGCTCAACGCCGGCATGCCCGCGTTCGCCCGGGCCGTGGGCGAGGTCTCGACCCAGGGCCTCGGCCTCGCGTTCGCCGCCAACACCCTGGTCATCGTGCTGCTCCAGCTGGTCGTCCTCCAGCGCATCGAGGGCCGGCGCCGGACCCGCGTCATCGCCGTGATGGGTGTCCTGTGGGCGCTGTCGTGGGTGCTGCTCGGCGGCTCCGGGCTGCTGCCCGGCACCTTCGGGGCCACCATGCTGGTCGCGGGCTGCGCCTCGGTCTTCGCGCTCGGCGAGACGCTGATGCAGCCGACCATCCCGGCGCTGGTCAACGACCTCGCCCCCGACCACCTGCGCGGGCGCTACAACGCGCTGAGCTCGGCGGCCTTCCAGCTCGCGGCGATCATCGCCCCGCCGATCTCGGGCGCCCTGATCGGCCACCACCTCGGCAACGTCTACGTCGGCTCCCTGGTCGTCGGCTCGCTCGCGGTCGGCGCCCTGGCCATCGCCCGGCTCGAGCCGCAGCTGCCGCCCGGGGTCAACGGGGTCCACACCCCCGCGGCCACCACCGAGGAGGCCGTGCCGGCCTGACCGCGCGACCCGATCCGGACGGGGGTCAGTCGCGCCGCGAGACCACCCACCAGATGAACGCCAGCACCGCGAGCACCGCGGCGCCCTGCTTCCAGTAGCTCTTCACGAGCACCGGCAGCACGGCGGCACCGAGGTCCAGGGCGTCGTCCGGGGCGGCCCGCGGCGGGGGCGCCGGGGCGGCGGGGGCGCCGGCCGCGGGGACTTCCACGGCAGGCGTCCCCTCGGGGCCCGCACCACCAGCGACAGGGGACGCCGGCGGGGCCCCGGGCTCCGGCTCGGGTACGCCGGCGGGCTCCTCGTCGAGCGGCCCGCCGCCCAGCCTGGACTCCAGGCAGGCGACGAACTGCCCGAGCAGCTTGTCGGACACGTCCTGCATCACCCCGCGACCGAACTGCGCGGGCTTGCCGGTGATGGACAGGTCGGTGAGGACCTCCACGTCGGTGGCGGATCCCCCGTCGGCCTCGCCCATGGTGAGCGTGACCGTGGCGCCGGCGGTGCCGTTGCCGCGCTTGTCCTTGCCCTTGGCCTCCACGATGAAGCGGTGGGCCGACTCGTCCTTCTCCAGGAACGTCCCCGATCCGTTGTAGACCAGCGCGATCGGGCCGAGCTTCACCTTGACCGAGCCGTTGAACGAGTCGGTCTCGACCGAGGTGACCGAGGCACCCGGGAAGCACTCGGCCACCGAGGCGATGTCCTGGAAGTGTGCCCAGGTCTCCTCGACGCCGGTCGGGACGGTGAAGCGGTGCTGCAGGTCCACGGGCCTCAGCCCCCGGCGGCCGCGAGGACCGCACGCCGGGTCAGGACGGTGGCCAGGTGCCGGCGGTAGTCGGCGTCACCGTTGAGGTCCGAGGGCGGGTTGGCGCCCTCGGCGGCCTTCGCCGCCGCGGCCCGGACCGCCTCGTCGGTGGCCGGCTGGCCGGCCAGCGCCTCCTCGACCGCCCGCGCCCGCAGCGGCGTGGACCCCATGTTGGTCAGCCCGACCCGCGCCTCGCTGATCGTGCCGCCGTCGACCTTGACCGCGGCCGCCACCGCCACGATCGGCCACTGGTGCGCGACCCGCACGAACTTCTCGTAGTGGGCGCCCCAGCCGGTGTGCTTGGGCACCCGCACCTCGGTGAGGATCTCGTCCTCGCCGATGGCCGTCTCGAAGAGGTCCACGAAGAAGTCGTCCGCCGCGACCGTCCGGGAGCCGCCGCGGCCGGCGATCACGAACTGGGCACCGAGCGCCAGCGTCGGTGCACCGAGATCACCCGCCGGGTCGGCGTGTGCCAGCGCGCCGCCGAAGGTGCCGCGGTGCCGGATCTGGGCGTCGGCAAGATGCTCCACCGCCTTGCCGATCAGCGCCGCGTGCCGGAGCACCAGCGGGTCGGCCCCGACCATGGAGTGCTGGGTCATCGCGCCGATGACGATCGCGTCGCCGTCGTCGCGGACCCCGCGCAGTGAGTCGATCCGGCCGAGGTCGATGACGACCTCGGGGGCGTTGAGCCGCATCCGGAGCACCGGGAGCAGGCTCTGCCCGCCGGCCAGGATCTTGGCGTCGTCACCGTGCTCGGCGAGGGCGGCGAGCGCCTCCTCCACCGACGTGGGTGCGATGTAGTCGAACTGTGCGGGGATCATGCGTCGGCTCCTCCTGCCGTACGGTCCACGGTGCCCTCCATGCCGGTCGCCGCGTCGAAGTGCGGCGCCGCGGCTCCCTCGGTGCCCTCGGTGCCACCACCACCGGTCGCGGTGATCGCCTTCCACACCCGCTCCGGCGTGCAGGGCATCTGGATGTCGTTGATGCCGAGGTGGCGCACCGCGTCCACCACCGCGTTCACGACCGCGGGGGTCGAGGCGATCGTGCCGGCCTCGCCCACGCCCTTGGTGCCGAGGCTGTTGGTCGTCGACGGCGACGTGGTGTGGTCGATGTCGAAGCTGATCGTGTCGGCCGCGGTCGGCAGCAGGTAGTCCACGAAGGAGCCGGACACCAGCGTCCCGGAGTCGTCGTACACCGCCTCCTCCCACAGCGCCTGCGCGATGCCCTGGACCAGGCCGCCGTGCACCTGCCCGGCCACGATGAGCGGGTTGACGATGTTGCCGATGTCGTCGACGCAGACGTACTTGCGCATCTTCAGCGCCCCGGTCTCGGTGTCGACCTCCATCGCGCACAGGTGGGTGCCGTGCGGGAAGCTGAAGGCGACCGGGTCGTACGTCGCGTCCGAGTCCAGCTGCGGCTCGATCCCCTCGGGGTAGTTGTGCGCCGTGAACACCGCGGCCGCCACCTCGGTGATGCCGACCCCCTGGTCGGTGCCCTTGACGGAGAACCGGCCGCCCGCGAAGTCCAGGTCGCCGGCGGACGCCTCGAGCAGGTGGGCCGCGATCGGCCGGGCCTTCTCGATCACCTTGTCCGCGGCCCGGACCAGTGCCTCGCCACCGACGACCAGCGAGCGGGAGCCGTAGGTGTCCAGGCCGCGCTGGGCGACCTGGGTGTCGCCGTGCAGGACCTCGACGTCCTCGAACGGCACGCCGAGCCGGTCGGCGACGATCTGGCTGAACGCCGTCTCGTGCCCCTGGCCGTGCGCGGACACGCCGGTCACGACCTCGACCTTGCCCGTGGCCAGCATCCGCACGCTCGCGTGCTCCCAGCCACCGGCCCCGTAGTCCAGGGTGCCGAGCACCCGGGAGGGCGCGAGGCCACACATCTCGGTGAAGGTGGAGACGCCGATGCCCAGCTGCACCGGGTCGCCGGACTCGCGGCGCCGCGCCTGCTCGGCGCGGAGCTCGTCGTACCCGAACATCTCCTTGGCCTTGGCGGTGGCGGCCTCGTAGTTGCCGGAGTCGTACTCGAGCCCGCACACGGTGGTGAACGGGAACTCCTCGTGCTTGATCCAGTTCTTCTCGCGGATCGCCAGCGGATCGACGCCGACCTCGGCGGCCAGCTCGTCCATCATGCGCTCGATGGCGAAGGTCGCCTCCGGCCGCCCGGCCCCCCGGTAGGCGTCGGTCCAGGTCTTGTTCGTCAGCACGGTCTGCACGGCGAAGCGGTAGGCCGGGAACTTGTAGATGGCGTTGTACATGAACGCGCCGAGCACCGGGACCCCGCCGCCGACGAGCGAGACGTGCGACCCGAGGTCGGCCAGCAGGTCGACCTTGAACGCGGTGACGGTGCCGTCCTTCTCGGCCGCGAGCGTGAGCTTCTGCCACTGGTCGCGTCCGTGGTGGCCGCTCATCAGGCTCTCGCTGCGGGTCTCGGTGTACTTCACCGGCTTGCCGAGCCGACGGGCCAGCGCGAACACCACCCACTCCTCCGGCGTGGTCTGCAGCTTGCCGCCGAAGCCGCCGCCGACGTCCGGGGCGATGACCCGGATCTTCGACTCGGGAACTCCGGTCGTCGCGGCCAGCGCGAAGCGCACGATGTGCGGGATCTGGGTGGCCGACCACATCGTGATCTGCTCCCCGGTGGGGTCGACCACGACCGAGCGCGGCTCCATGAAGGCGGGGATCAGCCGCTGCTGGCGGTACTCCCGCTCGATCACGAGCCCGTCGCCGCGCGCCTTCTCGATGGCCTCCTCGACGTTGCCGCCGGTGCCGGCCTCGGCGGAGTCGAAGACCCACAGGGCGGACTTGTTGGTGCCCAGGTCGGGGTGGGCCAGGGCACCCCCGTTGTCAGCGTCGGCCGCGGCGGCCTCCTTGAGGTCCAGCGCGGCGGGCAGCTCGTCGTACTCGACGTCGACGAGCTCGGCCGCGTCGCGGGCCTCGGCGGCGCTGCGGGCCACCACGACGGCGACGATCTCACCGGCGAAGCTCGCGCGGTCGACCGCGACCGGCGAGTGCGTCGGCGTCTTCTGGTCCGGCGTGATCGGCCAGGCGTTGATGACCACGCCCTGCTCGTCGGCGATGTCCCGGCCGGTGACCACGGTGACGACGTTCGGCGCGGCCTTGGCCGCGTCGGTCTCGATGCTCACGATCTTCGCGTGCGCGAAGGGGCTGCGCACCATCGCGACGTGCAGCATCCCCGGCAGGGTGATGTTGTCCGTCCACCGGGTGCGCCCGGTGATCAGGCGCTGGTCCTCCTTGCGCCGGCGGTCGCGACCGATCTCCCTGGCCTCGGTGGGGCGTTCCACGGTGGCGGTCATGCCGTCACCTCGCTTCCCTGCCCGCTGGCGTGCTGCACCGCACGCACGATGTTGTGGTAGCCGGTGCAGCGGCACAGGTTGCCCTCGAGCCCGAGCCGGATCTCCTCCTCGGTGGGCTGGGGGTTCTCCTGCAGCAGCGCGACGCTCTGCATGATCATCCCGGGCGTGCAGAAGCCGCACTGCAGGCCGTGGCACTCGCGGAACGCCTCCTGCACCGGGTGCAGCTGGCCGTCGCTGGCCAGGCCCTCGATCGTGGTCACCTCGCCGCCGTCGGCCTGGACGGCGAGCACGTTGCAGGACTTCACGCTGGTCCCGTCGAGGTGGACCGTGCAGGCACCGCAGTTGCTGGTGTCGCACCCGATGACGGTCCCGGTCTTCCCGAGGCGTTCACGCAGGTACTGCACCAGCAGCATGCGGGGTTCGACGTCGTCGGAGACCGACGCTCCGTCGACGGTGAGGCTGATCCGGGTCATGGACGACTCCTGTGGTCGAGTGACACTGTGACGTCGCTCACGCTAGGTCCGACCGGTTGGCGAATGGTTGGGCCGTTGGTCCCCTCTGTCGTCCGTCAGCCGCGGGCGACCGCGAGCCGGCCCTTGAGCAGCGGGACCGCGGGGTGGGGACGGTTGCCGAGGGCGGCCAGGCAGACCTCGATCACGTCGGTGTCGTACGGCGCCAGCTCGCTGTAGCGGACCACCGCGTCGGGCTGCGGGTCGGCCAGCAGCGCCTCGCGGACCGCGACGGCGACGTACTCGGCCAGCTCCCCCAGGGCCGGGGAGTTGGTGCCCGGCAGCAGGTCCCCGCCGTACGCCTCCACGGCCGCGCCGACATGACCGCCGCGCAGCAGGCCGAGCACGAGGTCGACGTCGGTCTGGACCGGCATCATCAGTCGGTAGGGGCGCGAGGACAGCTGGCCACCGAGCGCGGAGCGCAGGTGGCTCACCTCCGCCTTCAGGGTGGACAGGGTCACGGCCTGGTCGCCGTAGACCAGGGCGTGCAGGTGCTCCAGCGAGAGCCCCTCGGGGTGCATCGCCAGCAGTGCGAGCACCTCGGTCTGGCGCCGGTTGAGCAGCAGCCGCCGTCCGTCGAGCCGCGTCTCCACGGTGCCGAGGAGGTTCATCACCAGGCCCGGCTCGTCCTGGTCGTCGGGGTCGCCGAGGGTGGGGTGACGCGAGGACCGGGGCATCGCCGTCTCGATCAGCGCCGCCATCACCCGCGCGGTGGCCAGGCCGATGGGGTGGGTGCGGTCCCAGGTCGTGGAGAGGTCGATGACGCCCAGCTTGCGGCCCGTGACGGGGTCGTGCACGGGCGCCGCCCAGCACACCCAGTTGTGCACGATCGGGGCGTAGTGCTCGGCGCTGAACACCATGGCGGGCGTGGCGAGCCGGTTCGCGAGGTCGAGCGCGTTGGTGCCGACGCTCTGGTCGTCCCACCGCCCACCCGGGACGAAGTTGACGGTCTCGGCCTTCCGGCGCATCACCCGGCCGCCGTAGGTCCACAGGATCCGGGTGTCGGCGTCGGTGACGGCCACGACCAGGTCGCCGTCCTCGGCGGTACGCCGCAGCTCGGCCTCCACGCGCTGGACCGCGGTCTGCAGCGGGGATCCGCGCCAGAGCTCCGCGGTCTCACCCTCGTCGGCGAGCGGTGCGTGCGTGACGTCGGGCGAGATGGCCGCCTCGGAGCGGGCCCAGCTGCTGAGGATCTCGGGGCGCACCAGCCGCTCGGCACCGTCGCCCCGCTCGACGAAGGTGGTCCAGGCGCGCACCGCCTCGACCCTGCGTGAGTGCAGCTCGCTGCGCGCCATCGGACCCCCGGTGTCGGACTATTTCGTCAACGTAACACCGGGCCGGTGGGCAGCGGGAGGGTCGAGCTCAGCCGCCGGCGCGGGTGGCCACGGTCAGCAGCACGGCCGAGTCCTCCAGGGCGGTCAGGTCGTGACGGCTGGGCGGCACCACCAGGAAGTCGCCCGCGGCGCCCTCCCACGCGTCGTCGGCGGCGGCGAGGCGCACCCGGCCCCGGAGCACCAGCAGCGTCGACTCCGCCGGACTGGCGTGCTCGCTGAGGGCGTTCCCCTCGCTCAGCGCGATGAGCGTCTGGCGCAGGTCGTGCTCACGACCGCCGTGGACGGTCCGGGCGCTGCGCCCGTGCGCGGACGCCCGGGCCTCGACCAGGTGCTGCTCGGCGATCTCGGTCAGCGACGTGCCCTCCATGGGCCCTCCTCGTGTCGGTGCGTCACCTGCGTGGGTGTTCGACGTCGGGCCGTGTCCGGGACACCACCCGTCAGCCCCGGTGGATCCGCCCCTCGGTGGCGGCCAGCGGCTCGCCGGAGCCTCCCCAGTGCCCGGCGATGATCTCGGCGGCGATGCTGATCGCGGTCTCCTCGGGGGTGCGGGCGCCCAGGTCCAGACCGATCGGGCTGGACAGCCGCTCCAGCTCCTTGTCGGTGAGCCCGGCCTCGCGCAGCCTGGCCATCCGGTCGTCGTGGGTACGCCGTGAACCCATCGCCCCGACGTAGGCCACCTCCGGCAGCCGGAGCGCGACCTCGAGCAGCGGGACGTCGAACTTGGGGTCGTGGGTGAGCACGGCCAGCACCGTGCGCCCGTCGATCCGGCCGGCCTCGCGCTCGGCCGCGAGGTAGCGGTGCGGCCAGTCCACGACGACCTCGTCCGCCTCGGGGAACCGGCTGTTGGTGGCGAAGACCGGCCGGGCGTCGCACACCGTGACGTGGTAGCCGAGGAAGCTGCCGACCCGCGCCACCGCGGCGGCGAAGTCGATCGCCCCGAACACCAGCATCCGCGGCTTGGGCGCGAACGCCCACACGAAGACCCGCATGCCCTCGCCGCGCCGCTCGCCGTCGGGACCGTAGGTCAGGGTCGCGTTGTGCCCCGCCGCCAGCAGTCCGAGCGCGTCGTCGTGGACGGCGTCGTCGGCACGCGCGGAGCCGAGCGACCCCGCCGAGGCCGCCGGCTCCGGTCGTACGACGAGCCGCCGGCCGAGCCAGGCGGGGTCGGGGTGCTCGATGACGGTGGCCAGCGCGACGGGACGTCCCGCCTCGACGTCGGCGGCGATCTCCTCGAGCTCGGGGAACGTCTCGCGGCTCACCTTCTCCACGTAGACGTCGAGGATTCCGCCGCAGGTGAGGCCGACCGCGAAGGCGTCGTCGTCGGACACGCCGTACCGCTCCAGCACCGGGGTGCCGGACTCGACCACCGTCTGGGCCAGCTCGTAGACCGCACCCTCGACGCAGCCGCCGGAGACGGACCCGACGGCCGTCTCGTCGGGACCGACCAGCATCGAGGCGCCCGCCGGCCGGGGCGCGGACTGGAAGGTCGCCACGACGGTGCCGACGCCGACCGTCTCGCCGGCCCGCCACCACGACATCAGCTCCGGCAACACGTCACGCACGGGACACCACCTCCGCCAGCTCGGCATAGGTCGCCAGCGAGTGGCCGGCGATGAAGTCGTCACAGTGGGGCAGGGCGGCGAGGACGCCCTGCTGCACCGGCTCGTAGCCGACCTTGCCCCGGTGTGGGTTGACCCAGATGACCCGGTGGGCGATCCGGTGCAGGCGCCCCATCTGCTCGGCGAGCAGCGAGGGGTCGCCGCGCTCCCAGCCGTCGCTGAAGACCACGACGACGGCCCCGCGGGCCATCCCGCGCTGGCCCCAGCGGTCGAGGAAGAAGCGCAGCGTCTCGCCGAGGCGGGTGCCGCCGGACCAGTCCGGGACGACCTCCCCGGCGGCCACCAGCGCCCGCTCGGGGTCGCGCAGCCGCAACGCACGGGTCAGGTGCGTGAGCCGGGTGCCGACGGTGAACGTCTCCACGACGCCGCCCCGCTCCCGGGCACTCTGGGTGAAGCGGTGGGCCAGGCGCAGCAGCGGGTCGGCGTAGCCGCTCATCGAGCCGGAGACGTCGACGAGCAGCACCACCCGGCGGGGCCGCACCCCGCGTCGCCGCCAGGCGATCTCGGCCGGCTCGCCGAGGCGTCGCAGGCTCGCGCGCAGCGTGCGGGAGGCGTCGACCTCGCCGCGGTGCCAGGCCTGGTGCCGGGCGGTACGCCGCATCGGCGGCCGGCAGCGCAGCGTCGCGAACATGCTCGCGAGCCGGGCCCGCTCCGCCGGCGACATCCCGGCGACGTCGCGGTGCCGGAGCACCTCGGTGTCGCTGGCCATCGCCCGGACCACCTCGTCGTCGTCGGACTGCCCGGCGCCGTCGGCGTCGCTCGCGGGCAGCTCGGAGAACGCGGGGGTCGCGGGCTGGGCCGGCCGGCTCCGGGGCAGCCCGTCGCGGGCGTTGAACCAGGCCTCGAAGACCTGGTCGTAGCGCTCGAGGTCGTCGGGGCCGGCACACAGGGTGGCCCGACCTGCCAGGTAGGTCCCCCGCTGGTCGTCGAGGCCGAGCACCGCCACCGCCGCCAGGAAGCCGTGGCTGCGGTCCTGGGTCACCGCCACCCCCGCGGCCCGCAGCGCGCGGGTGAAGCCGAGCAGCACCTCGTCGGCGCCGTGCCGCTCGCCCCCGGTGGTCGAGCCGAGGTCCCCGGTGGTCGAGCCGAGGTCCCCGGTGGTCGAGCCGAGGTCCCCGGTGGTCGAGCCTGTCGAGACCATCACGCCCTCAGCATCTGGTCGAGCGCCTGCCGGACCCGGTCGGAGTCCTCGCGGTACTTCACCAGCGCGCCCAGGGTCTGCGCCGCGGTGGCGAGGTCGAGCTCGGTGGTGCCGAGGTGGTGCAGCGCTCGCGCCCAGTCGAGCGTCTCGGCGACACCGGGCGGCTTCTGCAGGTCCTGCCGGTCGCGCAGCTGCTGGACCAGGGTGACGACCTGGCGGCCCAGCGCCTCCGAGACCTCCGGCGCCCGGGAGCGCACGATCTCCACCTCGCGCTCGAGGCCGGGGTGCTCGATCCAGTGGTAGAGGCACCGCCGCTTGAGGGCGTCGTGGAGCTCACGGGTCCGGTTCGAGGTCAGGACGACGATCGGCGGCACCGCCGCCTTGACGGTGCCGAGCTCGGGGATCGTCACCTGGTAGGTCGAGAGGACCTCGAGGAGGAACGCCTCGAACTCGTCGTCGGCCCGGTCCACCTCGTCGACCAGCAGCACCGCCGGGCTCTGCTGGAGCGCGGCCAGCACCGGGCGCGCCAGCAGGAAGCGGGCGTCGTAGAGGCTCTTCTCGGCCTCCTCGACATCGGCTCCCCCGGCCGCCTCGAGGGCGCGCAGGTGCAGGATCTGGCGCGGGAAGTCCCAGTCGTAGAGCGCCTGGGTGGCGTCGATGCCCTCGTAGCACTGCAGCCGGACCAGCGGCAGGTCGAGGCTCTCGGCGAGCGCCTCCGCCAGGGCGGTCTTGCCGGTCCCCGGCTCGCCCTCCAGCAGCAGCGGGCGCTGCATGCGCAGGGCGAGGAAGGTGACCGTGGCCAGCGACTCGTCGGACAGGTACCCGGTCTCGCCGAGGCGGGCGGCGACGTCGCGGGTGGACTCCAGCTCCATGTCCCGAGGCTACTTCGGGGCCTGTTGGTCGGAGGTTGGACGGTGCTCGCAGCGGGCTCGCGGTGGACGCGGGACCCACGCCGTCAGGGGGTGTCCCGGTCCTGCCCGGTGGCGAGGTCGCCGCACTCGACGAGCGTGACGGCGCTCCCGGCGAGGTAGTCCCGCGCGCCACGGTCGCCGGTGGCCGAGGCCGTCACCCCGGGCCAGTGCGCGCGCCCGAGGAGGACCGGGTGCCCCGGCGTCCCGTCGTACGCCGCCCGCCGCAGCACGCCGGTGTCCGCGTCGCCGCCCGTCTCGAGCACCCGCCGGACCACCTCTGCGGAGACGTCCGGGAGGTCCACCAGCGTCACCAGCACCGCCGTGGCCTCGGCGCACAGGGACCCGAGCCCGGCGCGCAGCGAGGCCCCCATCCCCTCGGACCAGTCGTGGGCGAGGACCACGTCCACCCCCTGGCCGTCGAGCAGGGCGACCGCCTCGTCGGCGGCCGCACCCAGCACCACGGTGACCTCGTCGCAGCCACCCCGGCGCAGCGCCTCGACGCCCCGGACCAGCCACGGCTCACCCGTCTCGTCGCGGACCAGCGCCTTGGGCCTGCCCATCCTGCGGCCCGCGCCTGCGGCGAGCAGCAGCCCCTGGATCATCCGCGGTCGGCCGCGAAGGCCTGGGCGTAGAGAGCCGCGAGGCGTGGGGAGTAGGGGGCGCTGAAGCCGCAGATCGACACCCGGCCGTCGGTGGCGGAGACGAGGTAGCGCTCGCCCTTCTCGAACTTCACGGCCTGGACCAGGGCCCGCAGCTCGGCCCCGGGCGCCTCCACCCTGACCAGGTCGGTCGGGTCGCCGGCGTAGAAGTGGGTCGGCGCCAGCGTGACGACGCCGCCGGTGATGTCGGTGACGCTGCCGTCGAAGGCGAGCGTCTGCCGCGAGAGCGCGTCGGCGGTGGGCACCATGCAGCGGGCCTGGTACGCCGACGACCCGGGCGGCTGGAGCTCGGTGACGGTCGTCGACCCGCCGGCCGCGGGCACGTGGTCCTTGCCGGAGTCGTGCTGGAGCAGGCCGAAGAGACCGACGCCCGCGATCAGCACGAGCGCGGCGGCAGCGACCAGCCAGGTCAGGGGGCTGCGGTCGTGGGTGCCGGTCGCGCGGGACTCGGTCGTGTCGACCTCGTCCTCGATGGAGCTGTTCATGGTGTCCTCCAGGAGTCGCGAGACCCGGGTCGGGTCGGCCGGTGGCAGGGAGGCAGCCGGGTCGGCGGCGCGCAGCCGGTCGCGGAGCTCGGGATCGTCGTCCCAGCCGGCGTCGTGGTCGCTCACGGCTCCCTCCTCTCTCTCGACCCTTCATGTCCGGCCGGCTGCTCGACCTTTCGCAGCTCCGCGCGCAGCTTCTCGCGGGCGCGGTGCAGCCGGATGCTGGCGGCGTTCGGCGTGATCTCGAGGACGGCGGCGATCTCCGCGGGCGCCAGCTGCTCCCACGCCCACAGCCGCAGCAGCTCGGCGTCGTCGGGCCGCAGGGACGCCAACGCGTCGGCCAGCAGGTCGTCCGCCTCGCCCGGGCCGTCGGTGCTCCGGGCCGGGCGGTCGACGGTCGCGATCTTCGCCGCCACCCGCTCCTGGCGGCGCGCGCCCCGCTCGGCGTTGGCCAGGCAGTTGCGGGCGACGCCGTAGGCCCACGGCAGCGGCTCCTCGGGCAGCTCCTCGAACCGCCGCCAGCAGACCAGCAGCGTCTCGGAGAGCACGTCGTCGGCGGTGGCGGTGTCGGTACGTCGCGCCAGGAACCGCCGCAGCGGCTCGATCAGGGCCGGCGCGATCTCCTCGAAGCGGTCCCGGCGGGTCTGCGCGTCCACGATCCCAGCCTCACACACCCCCTTCGCCGACCCGTCGCCTGTTCACGCGTCAGAACGCCGACCCGTCGCTTGTTCACTCCCGCGGGTGGGTCCGGTAGTAGTCGCGCCAGATCAGTCGGTGCACCGGGATCCAGCGCGGGATCGACCGCAGCCCCGGGATGAACGGCAGCAGCAGGAGCCCGAGGGTCAGGAGCATCATCAGGCCCCACACCTGCGCGTCGGCGTTGGGCGAGGTGGAGAACGGCTTGACCTGGTACCAGAACGTGTAGAGCCACATCCACGGCTGTCCCGGGTAGTTGCCCGTCTCGTTCATCATCCCCCACTGGTCACCGCCCAGGTGCTGTGCGACCGCCCGGTCCTCCAGGTAGGCACCGTCGGAGAGCAGCAGCACCGAACGGGTCTCGTCGCCGCCGTAGAAGTTGCCCGCGGCGGTCAGCGTTCCCTCGAGCCCACCGGAGCGGGCCAGCGCGAGGAAGCTCGTCGCCAGGGCGGGCACCGGCCCGTAGTCACCGGCCGGCACCGACGCCGGGTCCCGCCGGGCGCCTGCGCCAGCGCGTCGGCGTACGCCGTGGCCCAGGCGTTGCGCTGGGCCTCGGAGGCCGAGCGCCACCGGGCCAGGGCGGCCCGCAGGTCGCCGTTGCCCGAGACGCCGGCGAGCGGCCCCAGCACCAGGTCCGCGGAGCTCACCGGGTGCCGGACCCCGCCCCACTTCTGCAGCGGGACGCCGAGCAGGGTCTGGCCCTCGCTCGCGTGGTTGTACGGCGCGCCGTACGTCGCACTGGTGGTCGTCCCGGCCAGCTCGCCGGTGGCCGTGGCGACCACGTCGTTCGGGTCGGCGGCCGCCCAGGAGCGCATCGTGATCGCGTTCTCGTCCGGTGAGGAGAAGACCGCGGCCAGGAGCGTGGTCAGCAGCGCCATCACGCCCAGGGCGATGACGAACTCCTTGACCAGGTCGTAGTGCCGGGTCGGGAAGTCGTGGGAGTCGGCCGTGGGGCGGGCGGCGCGGTGCTGGCGGGGGTGCGGCCGGGCGATCGTGGCCATCTCACCCACCGGCCTTCTCGGGTGGCGCGGCGTCCAGCGGCGGCACGACCCCGTGCCGGCGGACGAGGATGACGTGCCAGACGGCGATCAGTCCCACCGCCAGCGGCAGCAGCACGACGTGCCAGAGCAGCATCTGCCCGGGGTTGAGGACGTTGAAGTACGCGCCGACGCCGATCGAGTTGATCCCGTCCTTGGCCTCGCCGCTGATCCACTGGGAGTCGAAGTTCGACTGCGTGAGGTAGCCGGTGAACGCGGTCCCGATCGAGGCCACGAAGGCCACCACGCCCGTCATCCAGGTCAGCGCGCGCTTGCCCCGCCACGCCGCCATCCAGAACTTGCCCCACAGATGGATCACCATCACGGCGAAGAACAGCTCGACGCTCCACAGGTGCATGGAGTTCACGAAGTGCCCGAGCGAGGACGTGTGCCACCAGGCGGCGCCGCCCACGGCCAGCGCGAGGCCGGTGCCGACGACCACCACCAGCGCGGCCAGCGTGAGGACTCCGAAGACGTAGATCCAGGAGGCGACGTACGCCGGCTGCCGGTCCGGCAGGGCCTGCCCCGGCGGGACCAGCCCGACGATCCTGGTCCGCAGCCACGCGGTCCAGCTGCCACCGGTGGCGGAGCCCGCGGGCACGGCCCGCTGCTGCACGCTCACGACCGGTCCTGCCGCTCGAGCTCGTCGCCGTGGCGCGCGTGCGGGAACGGCAGCACGATCGCGAGGACGAAGATGACGACCATCGCGATGATGATCGAGAGATTGGTGACGCTGACGCTGATGACGCCCCAGTCGATGTAGTGCCCGGCGGTGAGAGCCGTGTGGTGAATGCTCATCCTGACCACCTCCGCGACCCCGCGAGACCGGGGCCTCTGTGACCACGATCCGACCGTCGGGCGACGGCTCCCCAGTGCCGATGGTCACCCCCCGCGATGCCCTCGGTCGGGGCCGGACGGGCCGGTCGGCACCCGGGACCGCCCCGAAATGGCACAGGGCCCCGGTCCGAAGACCGGGGCCCTGCGTGTGTTGCTCGGTGGAGCGGTGGACTCAGAAGTCCATGCCGCCCATGCCACCCGTCGGGTCGCCACCCATGGGGGCGGCCTTCTCGGGCTTGTCGGCCACGACGGCCTCGGTGGTGAGGAAGAGCGCCGCGATCGAGGCGGCGTTCTGCAGCGCCGACCGGGTCACCTTGGCGGGGTCGATGATGCCCTCGGCGAGCATGTCGACGTACTCGCCGGTGGCCGCGTTCAGGCCGTGGCCCGGGGTCAGGTTGCGCACCTTCTCCGCCACGACGCCGCCCTCGAGGCCGGCGTTGATCGCGATCTGCTTCAGCGGGGCCTCGGTCGCCAGCTTGACGATCTGGGCACCGGTGGCCTCGTCACCCGACAGGTCGAGCTTGGCGAACGCCTCGGCCGAAGCCTGGACGAGCGCCACGCCACCGCCGGCGACGATGCCCTCCTCGACGGCCGCCTTCGCGTTGCGAACGGCGTCCTCGATGCGGTGCTTGCGCTCCTTCAGCTCGACCTCGGTGGCCGCGCCGACCTTGATGACCGCAACACCGCCGGCCAGCTTGGCCAGGCGCTCCTGCAGCTTCTCGCGGTCGTAGTCGGAGTCCGACTTCTCGATCTCGGCGCGGATCTGGTTGACCCGGCCGGCGATCTGGTCGGCGTCGCCCGAACCCTCGACGATGGTGGTCTCGTCCTTGGTGATGACGACCTTGCGGGCCTGGCCGAGCAGCTCGATGCCGGCGGACTCGAGCTTGAGGCCGACCTCCTCGGAGATGACCTGGCCACCGGTCAGGATCGCGATGTCCTGCAGCATGGCCTTGCGGCGGTCACCGAAGCCCGGGGCCTTGACGGCCACGGACTTGAAGGTGCCGCGGATCTTGTTGACGACCAGCGTGGAGAGGGCCTCGCCGTCGACGTCCTCGGAGATGATGACCAGCGGCTTGCCGGACTGCATGACCTTCTCGAGCAGCGGCAGCAGGTCCTTGACCGAGCTGACCTTGGAGTTGGCGATGAGGATGTAGGGGTCCTCGAGCACCGTCTCCATGCGCTCCGGGTCGGTGACGAAGTACGCCGAGATGTAGCCCTTGTCGAAGCGCATGCCCTCGGTGAGCTCGAGGTCGAGCCCGAAGGTGTTCGACTCCTCGACGGTGATGACACCTTCCTTGCCGACCTTGTCCATCGCCTCGGCGATGATCTCGCCGACCGTGGTGTCAGCAGCGGAGATCGAGGCCGTCGAAGCGATCTGCTCCTTGGTCTCGACGTCCTTGGCCATGCCGAGCAGCTGCTCGGACACGGCCTCGACGGCCGCCTCGATGCCGCGCTTGAGGCCCATCGGGTTCGCACCCGCGGCGACGTTGCGCAGACCCTCGCGGACCATGGCCTGGGCCAGGACGGTCGCGGTCGTCGTGCCGTCACCGGCGACGTCGTCGGTCTTCTTCGCGACCTCCTTGACCAGCTCGGCGCCGATCTTCTCGTAGGGGTCCTCGAGCTCGATCTCCTTGGCGATGCTCACACCATCGTTGGTGATGGTGGGGGCACCCCACTTCTTCTCGAGCACGACGTTGCGGCCCTTGGGGCCGAGGGTGACCTTGACGGCGTCAGCGAGCGTGTTCATGCCACGCTCGAGGCCGCGCCGGGCCTCCTCGTCGAATGCAATCAGCTTCGGCATAACTCCTGCGATCCTTCGCATTGAAAGAGTTCGTGGACGGTCCGGCTCGTTGCCCGCGACGGACGATCTGGCTGACCCGGCGGACCCTTCCCGCCGACGCTGCAGACCTCAACTCCCCGGTCCGGTGGTGGCACTCTCACGACGAGAGTGCCAGTCACATGTTTAGCACTCGACCTCGGCGAGTGCAAACAGCTCCTAGCGGTCCCAGATCCGGGCGTAGCTGGGGACCAGGACCTCCCGGTCGGGGTCGAACCCCTCGATCGTGGCCACCCAGCCCAGCGCATGCGTGCCGACCTGCCACGCGATGAGCCGCCGCGGCTGCGCCTGCGAGTCGTAGACGACCGTGTCGTCGTCGAGCCAGAAGACCACACCACAGCAGAAGTCCGCGCGCACGTCGTCCTCCGGCAGGGTCGAGGAGCTGAGCACCAGCAGGGCGTCTCGCGCCGGACTGTCGCCGTCGACCCGGATCACCTGCGACGGGGTGATCTCGTCGTCGGGGACCGGGAGCCCGCTCACGCGGGTCCAGCTCTGCGCGATCCCGCCGGGCCCCATCCGCCAGCGGTAGTAGGGCCCGCTCCCCGGGCCGAGCGGGTCGTCCGGGGCCGTCAGGTTCGTCGTCCCCGACCGGTGACCGTCGAGCACCGAGTACATCAGCCCGCGTCCCCCCTGGGTCGACGGCGGCAGCCACAGGTCGGTGTCCCCCATCCAGTGCAGGGTCGTGGTCGGCGAGCCGTGGGTGTCCACGGTGCTCCACTCTCCGGTGGCCAGGGTCAGCACCAGCACGCGACCCGCCTGGGGGAAGGCGAGGTACTCCCCCGTGGGCGAGAGCAGCGACTCGTGGCCCACCGAGATGTCATCACCCGACCCGTCGTCGTACGGCGCCACCCGCGAGGTGTCGACGGTGCGCAGCGAGCCGTCCGGCGCGAGCAGCAGCAGCCGCGTCCCACCGTTCCGGTCGAGCAGGGCGTAGGCGGCGAGGGCCGCGCGGATCGGGCTCGAGTCGAGACCGGGGGCCGGGGCGGAGAGGTCGATGGTCTCGGGGAACGGCGAGTCCACCCGGGGCAGCGTCTCCTCCTGCGAGGGCAGCGGGCCCCAGTAGACCGGCCGGCCCCGGAAGTGCCCGTCCGGCTTCGTGTCCTCCGCCCCGGGCGCCGGGTCCGGGTCGGCGGGCACGGTCACGCGGGGTGACGGCGTCGGCTGCTGCGTGCTGGGTCCCGGAGCGGTCGACCGGTGTGTCCCGTCGCCCCCGGCGACCGCGACCGCGGTCACCACCACCGCCGCGACCGTCGCGGCCACCACACCGGCGGTACGCCGGCGGCGGCTCCGCGTCGCCCGCGCCCAGGCCACCTCGGACAGGTCGGGCATCGTGACGTCGGCGACGCGCTCGTGCAGCAGGTCCCGCAGCTCGTGGTCGGTCATCGGTAGTCCTCCAGCATCACGGCGAGGTGCGGTGAGGTCTCGCGCAGGCGCCGCAGCGCGAGGTGGGTCTGGCTCTTGACCGTGCCCGCCGAGACCCCGAGCGCCTCGGCGGTGTCGCGCTCGCTGAGGTCCTCGTAGAAGCGGAGCACCAGCACGGCCCGCTGCTTGGGCGTGAGCCGGGCCAGCGCCTGGTCCAGCGCGAGCCGGCCGTCGGCGCGGGGCTCCTCGGCGTACGGCGTCCGCGCCCGGACGGCCTCGTCCGACACCACCTCGCGGCGTCGACGCCGCCACCAGGAGATGTTCGTGCGCACGATCACCTGGCGTGCGTAGGCGTCCGGGTGCCCGTCGCGCAGCTGCCGCCAGCGCAGCGCCACCTGGGTGAGGGCCTCCTGGACGAGGTCCTCGGCGCGGTGGTGGTCCCCGGTCACCAGGATCGCGGTCCGCAGCAGCGCCAGCTGCCGCTCGCTCGCCCAGCGCGTGAACGCCTCGCGGTCACCGGCCGCCATGCGTCCCCCTGCTGTTGCTCATGTCTCCAGAACGCCGCTGGTCCCCGATCGGTTGGAGGGTGGTGTCAGACGGGCCCCAGTCGCGCCGCCACCAGCTCCGCGAACCTGCCGGCGTTGGCCGGGACCAGGTCGAGGTAGAGCCCCGGTTCGATCAGCTCCAGCTCGCTGACGACCAGTCGGCCGTCGTGCTCCATGAGGTCCACGCGACCGTAGTCGAGCCGGGCACCCAGCATCGACGACGCCGCGCGCAGCGCCACGACCGCCACGTCGGCGGCTGCGTCGTCGAGAGGCACCGGCCGGGACGTCCCGCCGTACTCCTCGTGCACCCGGATCTGACCCGCGGCGGGCAGCTTGTCGACCTGGGAGACGGGGACGCCGTCGAGCACGAACACCGAGGTCTCGCCGCGGGTCCGGACCGACTCCACCAGCGGCTGGACGACCCACGGGCCCGCGGTCAGTCCGCTGAGCCGCTGGTCGTCGGTGCGCTCCGCCTGGACCACGCCGACCCCGCTGGCGCCGGTGCGCCCCTTGACCACGACGGTGCCGAAGCGGTCGAGGGCCGCGCGGAGGCCGTCGACCAGGCACCCGTCGTCGAGCAGCGCCGTGGGCACGACCGGCACCCGGTCGCCGAGGCCGGCGAGATAGGCCTTGTCGGCGTTCCAGGTGAAGACCTCGGCGCCGTTGAGCAGCGGGGTGTCCTTCTCCACCGTCCGGGCCCAGTCGAGGAACTCCGGGCACCGCCGGTGGTAGTCCCAGGTCGACCGGACCGCGACCAGGTCGGCGCCGGCCCAGTCCACGGCGGGGTCGTCCCAGACCTCCCAGCGGGCCCGGACCCCGCGGGCCGCGAGCTCGGCGACCAGCAGGTCGCCGCCGAGCTCGCCGTCGGGGAGCAGCGCGAAGGTGGCCAGGAGCGCGGTCGTCACACGAGGAGGCTAGGGAGGGTCGGGCGCGGTGGCCACCGGATATCGCGGGGTCAGGGCGTGCCCACCTCCGGGGCGCGGTGTCCGAACGGGACCTCCTCCACCACGCCCAGGGCGGCCAGCACCGAGGGCAGCATGGCCTTGGCGGTGCGCTTGTAGCCGATCGCGCTGGGGTGGAAGCGGTCGAGGCTGAACATCTCGTCGGGGTTGGTGATGAAGAACGGGCCGACCACGTGCGCCAGCGACACGGCGTGGGCGCCGTTGCGCACCGCGGCGCTCTCCTGGGCGCGGGCCAGCTGCCGGGAGGCGCGCGACCCGAGGGACCGCAGCGGCTGCGGCACCGGGCGCAGCGCTCCCAGGTCCGGGCAGGTCCCGACGACGACGCCGGCGCCCCGCTCCCGCAGCGCGCGGATCGTCTCCTCGAGGTGCCGCACCGACTCGCCGACGGGGACCCGGTGGGTGACGTCGTTCCCGCCGACGACGATGACCGCGACGTCGGGGCGGTACGCCGTGGGCAGCCCGGCCAGCTGGTCGACCAGCATCGAGGACTCCGAGCCGACCCGGGCGGCCGTGGTCAGGTGCACGGTGCGGCGCGTCGCCTTCGCCAGCCGCTTGGCGAGCCGGCCGCCGAGCGTCTCCTTGGGTCGGTCGGCACCGAGGCCGGCCGCGATCGAGTCACCGAGGACCAGCAGCTCGAGCGGGTCGCCGTACTTCTTCTTGTAGCGGCCGTCCGCGTCGGGGGCCACCTCGCCGAGGGGCTTGCCGACCACCCCTCGGGCGGCCTCGGCCTGCCGGTGCAGGAACTCGCGGGCGCCGTACCGGAGTCCACTGCCGGCGAGGCCGAGGCCGGTGGCGGCCGCGGCGAGGAGCAGGAGGCGTTCTCGGGATCGGGTCACCCGGATGTTCAAGCAGCCGGACCTGAACGGCGGCGGACCAGAACGTGTGCGCGACGTGTCGATTTCCCCGGCGCTCGCCCGTCATCGCAGTGACAGACTCATCAACGCAACGATCGAGAGGAACCACCATGACCGAGTACGTCGTGCTGCTGCCGGGCAACGAGAGCAGCTGGGAGTCCGCCACCGAGGAGCAGAAGGCGCAGATGTACGCCAAGCACGGCGAGTTCGCCCGCCTGCTCGGCGAGCGGGGCCACAAGGTCACCGGCGGCAACGAGCTCACCCACTCCCGCGAGTCCAGGGTCGTGCGCGGGGACCTCGACGCGGCCGTCGTCACCGACGGCCCGTACGCCGAGACCGTCGAGCAGCTGACGGGCTACTACGTCGTCGACACCGACGACCTCGACGACCTGCTCCAGGTGTGCGGCCTGCTCGCCGGCGCCGAAGGCGTCGTCGAGGTGCGCGGCACCGTCGACCACTCCGGGAACGCGTGACCGACGACCTCCCGGGCACCCCGCTCGAGATCGCGCTGCGCGACGAGTGGGGCCGGTTGCTGGCCCTGCTCGTCGCGCAGTACCGACGCCTGGACCTGGCCGAGGACGGGCTGGCCGACGCCTTCGAGGCGGCCGCCCGCGCCTGGCCGGCGACCGGCGCGCCCGACAACCCGCCGGCCTGGCTGCTGACCGCGGCCCGGCGGCGGATCACCGACCGGCTGCGCAGCGAGGCGGTGGCGGCGCGGAAGCTGCCGATGCTGGTGGTCGAGGCCGACCTGCAGGAGGAGGCCCAGCGTGTGATGGCCGACGCGGGTGAGCAGGTGCGCGACGAGCGGCTGCGGCTGGTGCTGCTGTGCGCCCACCCCTCGCTGCCGGCGCCGTCCGCGGCCGCGCTCACGCTGCGCCTGGTGCTGGGGGTGCCGACCGAGGACGTCGCCCGGCTGTTCCTGGTGAGCACTCCCACGATGGCGGCCCGGCTGACCCGGTCCCGCAAGAAGCTGGCCGGCGAGCGGTTCGTCGTCCCGACCGGGGCCGAGCTGGACGCCCGGGTCGGGGTGGTGGCCGACGTCGCCTACCTGGCGTTCACGACCGGCTACGCGCCCGGTTCGGGCGAGGACGTGCTGCGCGCCGAGGTCGCCGCCGAGGCGATCCGGCTGGTGCGGGTGCTGCGCTCGCTGCTGCCGGCGTCCTTCCCGGGACGGTCGGAGCTGGACGCGCTGCTGGCCCTGATGCTGATCCAGCACTCCCGCCGCGACGCGCGTGTGCGCGACGGGCAGCTGGTGCTGCTGCCCGACCAGGACCGCGGGAAGTGGCACGGCGAGGAGGCGGTCGAGGCCTTCGACCTGCTCACGCCGCTGGTCGACGCGCCGCCCGCGCCGTACCTCCTGCAGGCGCTGATCGCCGCCGAGCACGCGGTCGCCCGCACCCCCGCCGACACCGACTGGCCGCGGATCGCGGCCCGCTACCGCGAGCTCGAGGAGCTGACCGGCTCGCCCGTGGTCCGGCTCAACCGGGCGGTCGCCGTCGCCGAGGCCGACGGCCCGCTCGCCGGGCTGGTGCTGCTCGACGGACTCGACGCCCGCGCGCTCCCCGGCCACCGGCTGCCGGCCGCCCGGGCCGAGCTCCTCGCCCGCGCCGGCCGCCTCGCCGAGGCCCGCACGTCGTACGACGAGGCCGTCGGCCGCTGCACCAACCTGGCCGAGCGGGCGCACCTGATCGAGCGGCGCGCCTGCCTGTGAGGGCGTCAGCCGCCCGCCACCGCCGGGATGACCGAGATCTGGGTGCCGTCGGGGGTGGCGGTGCCGAGGTTGTCGAGGAACCGCACGTCGTCGTTGCCGACGTAGACGTTCACGAACCGGCGCAGGTCGCCGCCCTCGTCGAGGATCCGGCCCTTGATGCCGGAGTAGCGGGCGTCGAGGTGGTCGAGCACCTCGGCCAGGGTCCCTCCCTCGGCGCTCACCTCCGACTCACCTCCGGTGTAGGTGCGCAGGATGGTGGGGATCCGGACCGAAACGCTCATGACACTCCTCGAGAAGACTGCGCCCACGGCGCCTGTGACAGGGAACCTACGCCGACCGGTCGGTCACGCAAGACCGGTGGCGGCGAACGCGGCGTACGACGGGTCGATGGTGGCCGCCGGGCCGACCGAGCCGGCGACCGCGTCGAGGGTCTTCAGGCCGTGGCCGGTGTTGATGACGACGGTCTCGAGCGAGGTGTCGAGCTGTCCGCTCTCGACCAGCTTCTTCAGCACGCCCACCGTCGTGCCGCCGGCGGTCTCGGTGAAGATCCCCTCGGTGCGGGCCAGCAGCACGATCGCCTCGCGGACCTCGTCGTCGCCGATGTCCTCGACCGCCCCGCCGGTCTCCCGGCAGATGTCGAGGACGTAGATGCCGTCCGCGGGGTTGCCGATGGCCAGGCTCTTGGCGATCGTGTCCGGCTTGACCGGGCGGATCGCGTCCACGCCGCCCTTGTAGGCGACCGAGACGGGCGAGCAGCCGGTGGCCTGCGCGCCGTACACCTTGTAGGGCTTGTCCTCGACCAGACCGAGCTTGATCAGCTCCTGGAAGGCCTTGTGCACCTTGGTCAGCTGGGAGCCGGAGGCGACCGGGATCACGATCTGGTCGGGCAGCCGCCAGCCGAGCTGCTCGGCGATCTCGTAGCCCAGCGTCTTGGAGCCCTCGGCGTAGTAGGGGCGGACGTTGACGTTGACGAACGCCCACCCGTCCTCCTCGCCGGCGATCTCCGAGGCGAGCTTGTTGACGTCGTCGTAGTTGCCGTTCACGGCGACCAGCGAGTCGGTGTAGACCGCCGAGTTCACCTGCTTGGGCTGCTCGAGGTTGCTGGGGATGAAGACGACGGTCTTGATGCCCGCCCGGGCGCCCGCGGCGGCGACCGCGTTGGCGAGGTTCCCGGTGCTCGGGCACGCGAAGACCTTGCTGTGGAACTCGCGCGCGGCACTCAGGGCGCACGCGACGACCCGGTCCTTGAAGGAGTTGGTCGGGTTGGTGCTGTCGTCCTTGACCCACAGGTTCTCGATGCCGAGCTCGCGGCCGAGGTTGTGGGCCTTCAGCAGCCGGGTGAAGCCGGGCTCCATGTTGGGGCTCTGCTCGATGTCGGCGGGGACGGGCAGCAGCGCCTTGTAGCGCCAGATGTTGCGGGGCCCGGCCTCGATCTCCTCGCGGGTCACGGCCGGGAACTCGTAGGCGATCTCCAGCGGGCCGAAGCACTCCGGACACGCGTAGTGGGGGCCCAGGTCGACCCGGTGGCCGCACTCGCGGCACGCGAGGGCCCGGGCATTGCCGAAGGCGCCTTCGCGCAGACCGGTGTCGGGCGTGGGGGTGGTGGATGCCTGCTCGGCGACGACGGCGCTCATGAAGTCCTCCTCCTCATCTTCCCCGGGGCGTCTCTCGCACCGGGCCGGAATTGGCACCGTTTCCGCGACCACGTCCCTGGACGGGGCGTGGGGGCTCGCGGCGGTTGCCGGGACTTCACAGGGCCGTTCCCTCAGTCCCTCTCGATGAGCTGATCAGGACTGTACGGGAGCCGTCTCACGATGCGCACATCGTGTCCGGATGCTGGTCGGCCCGGCCGGCGACCGGTCAGGCGCGCAGGTCGCGGGCGTCCGCGGTGAGCTGGCGGAGCAGGTCGAGGACGCCCTCGGGGCCCTTGACGACCACGTCGGCGTGCGTGACGAGCGCGCTCTCCTCGTCGGAGGCCGAGCAGACCAGCAGCGTGGGCATCCCCTGCTCCCGCAGCTCGGTGACCGCCTCGAAGGCCTCCACGTCGCCGAGGTCGTCGCCCGCGAAGAGGAAGGCGCCGGGCTCCAGCTCCTTCACCAGCGTCTCCACGACGACACCCTTGTGCATGCCCGGGGAGCGGACCTCGATGACGCTCCGGCCCGGCTCGACGGTCAGCTCGTGCGCGCGGGCCTGCTCGCGGATCAGCGGGAGCAGCCGCTCGAAGGCGCCCCGGGCGTCGGGCAGCCGCCGGGTGTGCACGGCCACGGCCAGCCCCTTGTCCTCGAGGTGGGCGTCGGCCGCGTCGGCCTGCCGCAGGATCCGGGGCAGCTCGCGCAGGAACGTCGCCAGCCCGTGCGGCGGCCGCGGCGAGATCACCCGGCGGTTCGTGGAGGACCAGCGCTCGTTGCCGTACTGGCCGAAGAGGTAGAGCTCCTTGCCGGCGTCGCCGATGGCGTTGCCGACGTCCTCGAGGCCACCCAGGGCCAGCGCCTGGCGCGCGGGCCGGCCGGTCACCACGGCGATCGCCTGCACCTGGGTGGCCAGGTCGACCAGCACGTCGGAGGCCTCGGGGTGGATGTGGGCCTCCGCCGGGTCGTCCACGATCGGGGAGAGGGTCCCGTCGAAGTCGAGGCCGACCACGCACCCGGGCGCTGCCCGCACCAGCGCGGCGTACCTCTGCTCGCCCTCGACCGAGGTGAACTCCATGGGAGACAGCCAACCACGAACGGCGTACGACGTGGGCCGGCCGGGGGCCGGTCGCCGGAGCAGTCGCGGAGCAGTCAGCCGGGAGCGCTCAGCCCAGCTCGCCGGTCAGGATGATCGTCAGCCGGTCCAGCCGCATCGGGTCCACCGCCGGCACGACCCGGTGGATGCCGAGGTCGAGCGCGAGGACCTTCGCCGCGGCCTCGAGCCGCTGCGGGTAGTAGACCGTGGTGGCCGGCACGCTGCCGTACCAGTTGTCCGAGCCGACCACCTGCCAGCCGGCGCCGGAGGCGCGGGCGGCGACCCGGCCGGCGAGGCCGGTGATGCCGGAGTTGTTGTAGACCTCGACGTAGACCTGGCCGCGCTGGACGGCCGGCTTCTTGTGCTTGATCTGCTTCGGCTCGTGCGCCGCGAGCGTGGGCTTCTTGGTCGGCTTCGCGGAGGCCGACGGCTTCTCGGCCTGCGCGACGGTGGAGACCTCGCGCTCGGTCGGCTCACCACCCTGGGTGGCGAAGAAGGCCACGCCGGCCATGGCGACGGCGATGATGCTGAGCATCAGCACCGGCGAGGGGAACACCACGCCGCGCTGGTCGCGGACGCGCACCTCAGACCTCGAAGCCGAGGCGGCGGGCGGAGCGCTGGCGCTGGCGAGCGGCGCGCAGGCGGCGCAGCCGACGGACCAGCAGCGGGTCGGCCTCGAGGGCCTCGGGCCGGTCGATGAGCGCGTTGAGCACCTGGTAGTACCGCGTCGAGGACATGTCGAACTTCTCCCGGACCGCCGTCTCCTTGGCCCCGGCGTACTTCCACCACTGGCGCTCGAACTCGAGGATGTCGCGGTCCCGGTCACTCAGGCTGGGCGTGTCCCCTGCGTCATGGCCGTGCAGGGCGTTCGCGGCATCCATGCGCTGTCTCCCCGATGCTGTGATGATGATTGGCTGCGAGTCTAGGCGACGAACCACACCGATGTCATTCGTATCGCGCGCGTTCACTCGGCGAGTCGCGTCGCCCGGAGAAGCCTAGGGTCAGGCACATGGAGCCCCACCACCGCCCCGTCAACTGGGGCATTCTCGCCACCGGCAAGATCGCCCACACCTTCGCCCGCGACCTCGCCGACGTCCCCGGCAGCCGGCTCGCGGCAGTCGGCTCGCGGCGCCCCGAGAGCGCCCGCGCGTTCGCCGAGCAGTACGGCGCGCCGGCGGCCCACGGCTCCTACGAGGCACTGGTGGCCGACCCCGACGTCGAGGTCGTCTACATCGCGACCCCGCACGCGTTCCACCTGGAGAACGCCCGGCTGGCCTTCGAGGCCGGCAAGCACGTGCTGTGCGAGAAGCCGCTGACCCTGAACGCCGCCGAGGCCGAGGAGATGGTCGCCCTGGCGCGCCAGCACGACCGCTTCCTCATGGAGGCGATGTGGACCGCCTGCCACCCGGTCGTGCGCCGGCTGGGCGCCGACCTGCGCGCCGGGCGGTTCGGCACCCCGCGGCACCTGCACGCCGAGCTCGGCTTCCGGGTGGAGGCCCCGCCCGGGGACCGGATGCTCGACCCTGGCCTGGGTGCCGGGGCGCTGCTGGACATGGGGATCTACCCGCTCACGCTCGCCCACCTGCTGCTCGGCGAGGCCGAGTCCCTGCACGGGGTGGCCGCGCTCTCCGAGGCTGGCATCGACCTCGACGTGGCCGTGACCGGGCGCTACCCCGGTGGCGCACTCGCCACGATGGGGGCCTCGATGACCTCGTGGTCGTCGCGGGCCGCTGCGCTGGCCACCGACCTCGGGCGGATCGACCTCGACGACTTCCACCACCCGACGCGGGCGACGTTCACGCCGTACGCCGCCGGCGGCTCCAACGACCTGGACGGCCGGGGCGAGCCGGTGCACGTCGACGGCGACGAGCCGGTGCTCGGCCGGGGGTACGGCAACGAGATCGCCGAGGTGGGGCGCTGCCTGCGCGCCGGGCTGCGCGAGAGTCCGCTGGTGCCGCACGCCCAGACCGTGACGCTGATGCGGCAGATGGACGACCTGCGCCGGCAGATCGGGGTTCGCTACGCCGCCGACGGGCGCAGCGCCTGACCCCGGTCACCTAGGGTTGTGGCCGTGGCTTCCTCTGGCTCCGCCGACCTCGTCATCGTCGCCAACCGACTGCCCGTCGACCGTGTGACCCTGCCGGACGGGACCCAGGACTGGCGTCCCTCCCCGGGCGGGCTGGTGAGCGCCCTCGAGCCGATCATGCGCGCGAACGACGGCACCTGGATCGGCTGGCCGGGCGGCACCGACCAGGACCACGAGCCCTTCGACGCCGACGGGATGTCCCTGGTCCCGATGTCGATGACCCCGCAGGAGGTCGAGTACTTCTACGAGGGGTTCGCGAACGCGACCCTCTGGCCGCTGTACCACGACCTGGTCGCCAAGCCGAGCTTCCACCGCGAGTGGTGGGACTCCTACGTCTCGGTCAACCGCCGGTTCGCCGAGCGGGCCGCGGAGGTCGCCTCCGAGGGGGCCACGGTGTGGGTGCACGACTACCAGATGCAGCTGGTCCCCCAGATGCTGCGCGAGCTGCGCCCGGACCTGCGGATCGGCTTCTACCTGCACATCCCGTTCCCGCCGGCCGAGCTGTTCCAGCAGCTGCCCTGGCGGCGCCAGCTCCTCGAGGGGCTCCTCGGCGCCGACCTGGTCGGGTTCCAGCTCAGCGGCGGCGCCCAGAACTTCGTGCGGCTGGTCCGCCAGCGCGTGGGCCACAAGACCCACCGCGACCTGGTCTACCTGCCCGACGGGCGCAGCGTCCGGGCCGCCGCGTTCCCGATCTCCATCGACACCGCGGCGTACGAGGAGCTGGCCCGGTCCGAGCGGGTCGAGAAGCGGGCGCAGGAGATCCGCGACGTCCTCGGCAACCCGCGCCGCGTGTTCCTCGGCGTGGACCGCCTCGACTACACCAAGGGCATCTACGCCCGGCTGCGGGCGTTCAGCGAGCTCATCATCGACGGCCACTTCGACGTCGAGGACGCCGTCTTCGTCCAGGTCGCGACGCCCTCGCGCGAGCAGGTCGAGCAGTACCGCATCCTGCGCGACGAGATCGACCGGCTGGTCGGCCACATCAACGGCGACCTCGGCCGGATCGGCCGCCCCGCGATCCACTACCTGCACGCGTCGTACCCCCGCGAGGAGATGGCGGCGTTCTACCGCGCCGCCGACATCATGGTGGTGACGCCGTTCCGGGACGGCATGAACCTGGTCGCCAAGGAGTACGTCGCCTGCCGCTACGAGGACGACGGCGCGCTGGTGCTCTCGGAGTTCGCCGGCGCGGCCGACGAGCTGCGGCAGGCCTGGCTGATCAACCCCTACGACATCAACGGGATGAAGAGCGCGCTGCTCGAGGCCTACCGGGCCGACGACAAGGAGCGGTCGCGCCGGATGAAGGCGATGCGCAAGACGGTCACCCAGCACGACGTGGCGGCCTGGGCCGACAGCTTCCTCAGCGAGCTCTCCGAGCTGCGCCCCTCCCATGGCAAGACCGTGCGGCCCGCCAAGCGGTCCTGACCGTGCCGCGACCGAGGAGCTTCGGCCCCGGCTGACCCTGTGGCCGAGATGACGGCGCCGGGACGTGTCGCCGCGCGGAGCGGTCGGGTACTTTTCGCCCCATGGATCTGATCCCGAAGCCCGATCAGGTCGTCTCTGCCGCCAGCAACGTGGCCCACAAGGTGTTCTACGGCGGCCTGGCCGATCTCCGCCCGATGCCTCGCACCCTCATCGACGACGGCACGCTGCGTGAGGTCTACCACTACCGCCCCTCGGGGAAGGTCAAGGAGCAGGGCGACCCGGTCCTCCTGGTGACCCCGCTGGCCGCGCCGGCCCTGTGCTACGACCTGCGTCGCGGCTGCTCGCTGGTCGAGCACCTCGTCGGTGAGGGCCGCCCGACGTACCTCGTCGAGTACGGGCAGGTCTCCTTCCGCGACCGTGCGCTCGGCATGGAGCACTGGGTCGACGAGGTCCTCCCGGCCGCGATCCGGGAGGTGTCGGCGCACGCCGGCGGCCGGCCCGTGCACGTGGTCGGCTGGAGCCTGGGTGGGATCTTCGCGATGCTCACCGCTGCCGACAGCCCGGAGCTGCCGATCGCCTCGCTCACCGTCGTCGGCTCCCCCGTGGACGTGAAGCAGGTCCCGCTGGTCGCGCCGCTGCGCCCGCTGCTGAACCTCACCGACGGGCGCGGCGGCATCACCCGCACCTACCAGGCGCTGGGCGGCGCCCCGAAGCCGCTGGTGCGCTGGGCGTTCCAGCTCTCGTCGTTCCAGAAGCTGGTGACCAAGCCGGTGGCGGTCGCCACCCATCTCGACGACGCCGACTTCCTGGCCCAGCTCGAGGCCGTCGACCGGTTCACCGACAACATGATCGCCTACCCCGGCCGCACCTTCGGGCAGCTCTACCACCGCTTCGTGAAGGGGAACGCGCTGGTGAGCGGCTCGATGACGCTGGGCGACCGCACCATCTCGCTCGCCGACATCACCGCGCCCGTGCTGGTGTTCGGCGGCGCCACCGACGGCATCGCCCCCGCCCCCTCGGTCAAGGCCGTCGTGCCGTTGCTGACGGGCGCGAGGGACGTGCGCTTCGAGATCGTCCCGGGCGGCCACCTCGGCATGCTCACCGGCCGCCGGGCCCGCACCACCACCTGGCAGGTCCTCGACGAGTGGGTCGCCCAGTGGTCCAGCGACGCCAACGGCATCCCCACGCCGACCGCGGAGAAGAAGGCCGCCTCCGCCGCCAAGGCACGGAAGACGACCTCGTCGAAGTCCTCGCCCGCGAAGAAGGCGCCCGCCAAGAAGGCCACGGCAAAGGCACCAGCCAAGAAGGCGCCGGCGAAGGGGGCCTCCGCCGACGCGATCGGCGCCAACCCCCGCCGCCGCTACGGCTCCGGCGGCTCCCGCGCGCTGTCCCAGTAGGCCCGGGCACGCCGAGTCGGCGCTCGTTGACAGACCGGGGGCGCGCCGGGTGTTGACTCTGCCCCGACGGCAGGCCCCAGCGTGGTCGCCGCCGGCGCACCCGCGCCGGTGACGAGCCGGCGACCACCGGCGACGGCCACCGGGACACCCGGCGACAGGGAGGCGAGCATGGGCCTGGTCACGATCGGTGAGTTCGCCCGCGCCAGCGGGCTGACCCCGAAGGCGCTGCGGCTCTACGACGAGATGGGCCTGCTCACGCCGATCGAGGTCGACGCCGCCAGCGGCTACCGGCGCTACGCCGAGCACCAGCTCGGACGGGCGCGACTGGTCGCGCGGCTTCGGCTCGCGGGCATGCCGCTGGCCCGGATCCGGGAGGTCGCCGACCTCCCGGGCCCGGCCGCGGCGGCCGCACTGACGTCGTACTGGCGCCAGGTCGAGGCGGACACCGCCACCGCGCGGGAGCTGGTCGCCCGGCTCGTCGAGGAGCTCACCGACGAGGAGCACACCATGTCCGACCATCCCTCCACGCACGCCGTTCGGCTCGAACACGCCGTACGCGCCGGCACCGGCCGGCGCGACGCCCAGCTCGACGCCCACGCCATCGCCTCGCCCGTGTTCGCCGTCGCCGACGGCACCGGGAAGGTCGCCGGAGTCGCGGACGCCGCGGTCGGCGTGCTGTGCGCGCCGACCGCGGTCCCGCCGCGCACGGTCGCCGAGCTCGACGAGGCCGTACGCCGCGCCGCGGACGCCGCGATCGCCGCGGCGCAGGGGGACCCGGACGCCGGCACCACGCTGACGTCGGTGGTCCTCGCGGACGGCCGGGCGATGATCGCCCACATCGGCGACTCCCGCGCCCACCTGGTGAGGGAGGGCAGGCTGGAGCGACTGACCCGCGACCACACGGTCGTGCAGACACTGGTCGACGAGGGCCGGCTCACCACGGAGGAGGCCCGCACCGACGAGCGGCGTGCCTACCTCAACCGCGCCCTCGCCGCCGACGCCCCCTTCGAGCCCGACCTCGCGGTGCGCACCACGCTGTCGGGCGACCGGTTCGTGCTGACCACGGACGGCGTGCACGCGGTGCTCGGGCCCGAGCAGCTCACCACGCTCCTGGTCGCCGCCGAGCCACCCGCCGCCGTGGCCGACGCCGTGGCGGAGGCCGTCGAGGCCGCCGGAGCCCCGGACAACTGGGCCGTGGTGGTCGTCGACCTCGGCGGGTGAGACCGCCCGGGGGCGAGGACGTCGACGAGGCGCGATTCCACCGCCGAGGGTGACCTGAGCCCGCCTGGCTCGTTGCAGACGGCATGGAGCCGCCCCAGTCCTCCCCGATGGCCACGCTCTCCCGCCGCACGCTGCTCGGCGGCGCCGCCCTCGGCGGCCTCGCCGTCGGCACCGGCACGCTGACCGGCCTCGACACCGCGGCCGCCTCGCTGCAGGGCCCGCTCCCCCGGCACGTGGACGTGGTGGTCGTCGGCGCCGGCCTCTCCGGTCTGGTGGCCGCGCGCCGGGTCGCCCGCCACGGGCGCCGCGTCCTCCTCGTCGAGGCCCGCGACCGGGTCGGCGGCCGGGTGCTCAACCACCACCTGCGCGAGGGCGCGACGATCGAGTCGGGCGGCGCGTTCATCGGCCCCACCCAGACGCACATCGCCGCGCTGGCCCGCGAGCTCGAGGTGCCGACGTTCCAGGAGTACAACTCCGGCAACAGCGTCTACATCTCCTCGACCACCGGCCGGATGGAGTACTCCGGCACGGTCCCGCCGGACCCCACGATCCTCCCGGACGCCGCGAACCTGCTCACCCAGATCGACCAGTACGCCGCCGAGGTCCCCGTCGACGCCCCGTGGACCCACCCCCGCGCCGCGGAGTGGGACCAGCAGACCCTGGGCGAGTGGATCCGGCGCAACGCGGTCAACGCCGACGGCGTGGAGAACCTGATCCGCTGCTGGACCCAGCCGGGGTTCGGCGCCGACCCGAGCGAGCTCTCCTTCCTCTACGTGCTCTGGTACGTCGCCTGCTCCGGCAACGAGAAGCACGTCGGCACCTTCGAGCGGAACTCCGACACCGCGGGCGGCGCCCAGGAACGACGCTTCGTCGGCGGCTCCCAGCTGATCCCGCTGCGGCTGGCCCGGCAGCTCGGCGACGTGGTGGCCCTCGCGGCGCCCGTGCACCGGATCGTGCAGAAGGACCACCGCGCGATCGTGCACACCGGCCGCGGCACGGTGACCGCCAAGCGGGTGATCGTCGCGGCTCCCCCGCCGCTGGCGCTGGACATCGACTGGTTCCCCAGGCTGCCCGCGCGCCGCTCCGAGCTGCTCCGCCACCTCGACATGGGCCAGCTGATGAAGTGCGACGCCGTCTACGACAAGCCGTTCTGGCGCGAGGCCGGCCTGAACGGCTTCGGCATCAGCGACTCCGGCGCCGTGCGCGCGGCCTTCGACAACTCCCCGAAGCCGGGCGACCCCGGGGTGCTGCTGGCCTTCGTCGGGGGCAGCACCTGGCGCAGGTACGGCGTGCAGACGCGTGCCCGGCGCCGCCAGGCCGTGCTGGAGGGGTTCGCCGCGATGTTCGGCGACCAGGCACTGCACCCGATCGACTACGTCGAGCACGACTGGACCCACGAGACCTGGACCCGGGGCGGCCCGGTCGCCAACTACGCGCCGGGCACGATGCTGCGGTTCGGTCCGGCGATCCGGCGTCCGTTCGGCCGGGTGCACTGGGCCGGCACCGAGACCTCGACCTACTGGACCGGCTACATGGACGGCGCCGTGCGTGCCGGGCAGCGGGCGGCGGTCGAGGTGCTGGAGAAGCTGTGAGGCGGGCGCCCTCCTCCTCCTGGCCGCGCTGGCGACGGCGCTCCCGGCGTTCGCGGGGGCGGCGCCGGCGGGAGCCTCGCCGGCGCGGGAGAAGTGGGACACGCGGGTCTTCGCCCGGGTGCAGTCGCCGGGCTACCCGGCGTACGTGTTCGCCCACCGCAACGGCCGGGTGTACGCCGGCACCTACACCAACCCGCAGGGCGACCACCAGCGCTCCCGGGTGCTCGAGTGGTCGCGCGGCGGCGCCCTGCTGCGGTCGTGGACGGTGCCGGGCCAGGACCTCTCGCGGGACCACGGGGTGCAGGTCGCGAACGCGGACGCCCGCGGCCGCCTGGTGCTGCTGGAGAAGTCGACGTCCTCGGTGATGACGCTGGACCCCCGCACCGGGCGGTTCCGGACCTGGGCCACCCTGCCCGACCTGCCGACCTGCGTGCCGGGCACGACGGCCCCGGACTGCTCCCCGAACGCCGTGGACGACCCGGCGATCCCCAACTACGCGACCTGGGGACCCGGCGGCGCGCTCTACGTCAGCGACTACGGCCAGGCGGTGATCTGGAGGATCCCGCGGCGCTCGGTGCGGCCGCGGGTGTGGTTCGCCTCGGCGCGGCTGGACGGGTCGGAGTTCGGGACCGCGGGGCTGTCCTACCGTCCCGGCCGGCGCGACCTGCTGATCACCCAGCAGTCGACGGTGACCGACGGCAGCGTGCCGGCCGACGGCAGGCTCTACCGGCTGCCGATCCGCACCTCCGGCCGGCCCGGGGCGCTCTCGACGCTGTGGACCTCGAGCCCCGGCGACCTGCCGGACGGCTTCGGCATCGCCCGCTCCGGCCACGTGTACGTCGCGAACGCCGGCCTCTCGAACCAGCTGGTCGAGCTGGACGCGGACGGCCACGAGATCGCGCGGTTCCCGGCCGTGCCGGGCACCGGCGAGAACGGCTCGGCGGTCCCGTTCGACACCCCCTCCTCGGCGACCTTCCTGGGCGACCGCGTGCTGGTCGCGAACCAGTCCTTCTTCGGCGACACCTCCCACCACGCCGTCCTCGACGTCGCGGTGCGTGAGCGGGGACGGCCGCCGTACCTGCCGAAGCGGGCGTTCTGGCGCAGCCCCCGGCCGGGGCGATGACCCGCCCGCTACCGTGACCGCCATGAGTGCGCTGGCGGGCCTGGTCGACCGTGGGCTGATGGCGCCGGACTGGGCCGAGGCGCTGGCACCGGTGGACGACCGGGTCGCCGCGATGGGCCGGTTCCTGCGCGCCGAGATCGCCGAGGGACGCTCCTACCTGCCGGCCGGCGACTGCATCTTCCGGGCGTTCCGGCGACCCCTGGCCGACGTGCGCGTGCTGGTGGTCGGCCAGGACCCCTACCCCACGCCGGGCCACCCGATCGGGCTCAGCTTCGCGGTCGATGCCGACGTCCGGCCGATCCCGCGCAGCCTCACCAACATCTACACCGAGCTGCGCAGCGACCTCGGGATCGAGACCCCCGACCACGGCGACCTCACCGCGTGGGCCGACCAGGGCGTGATGCTGCTCAACCGGGCCCTGACCGTCCGCCCCGGTGAGGCCGCCTCGCACCGGGGCCGGGGCTGGGAGGAGGTCACCGAGTGCGCGATCCACGCGCTGGCGCGCCGGGGTGGCCCGCTCGTGGCCATCTTGTGGGGACGGGACGCGCAGGGGCTCAAGCCGATGCTCGCACCGGTCCCCTCGGTCGAGTCGGCTCATCCCTCGCCGCTGTCGGCGCGGCGCGGCTTCGTCGGCTCCCGCCCGTTCTCCCGGGTCAACCGGCTGCTGGTCGAGCAGGGCGGCCGCGAGGTGGACTGGCGACTTCCCGCCTGAGGGGCCCGCCGGGCGCTACCGTCGCGGCGTGAGCAGCGTACGTCGCCTCGTGGTCGCGCTGGCCGCGCTCGTGGCGGTCACCGTGTTCGGCACGGTCGGGTACCTGCTGCTCGGCTTCACGCTGCTCGAGGCGGTCTACCAGACCGTCACCACGGTCTCCACCGTCGGCTTCCGCGAGGTCAGGCCGCTCGGCTCGGCCGGAATGGTCTTCACCATCGTGCTGGTCGTCCTGGGCGTCGGCACGGTGCTCTACAACCTCGGCGTGCTGCTCGAGGCCGTCACCGAGGGGCAGCTCCGCCAGCTCCTGGAAAGGCGACGCATGGACACCCGCATCGCAGCCCTCCGCCAGCACGTGGTCATCTGCGGCTACGGCCGGGTCGGCCGGGCGGCCACCGACTTCCTGGCCTCGGCCGGCCACGAGGTGGTCGTCGTCGACAACGACCGCGACCGGCTGGCCGACCTCCCGCCCGGCACGCCGCACCTCGTCGGCGACGTGACCGAGGACCGGGTGCTGCGCGAGGCGGGCCTCGAGCACGCCCGCGCCGTGGTGGTCGCCCTCGACAACGACGCCGACACCGTCTACGCGACGCTGTCGGCGCGGGCGATGCGGCCGGACGTGGTGATCGTGGCGCGCGCCCGCACGACGGACTCGAAGGCGAAGCTGGCCCTCGCCGGGGCCACCCGCGCGGTCAACCCGCAGCGCATCGGTGGCCGTCGGCTGGCCGTCTTCGCGCTCCAGCCGCACGTCGCGGAGTTCTTCGACGTGGTGATGCACGACGAGAGCATCGACTGGCGCGTCGAGCAGGTCCACGTCGCCGCCGGCTCCGCGGTCGCCGGCCAGTCGCTCGACGGCCTCCGGCTGCGGGAGCGCACCGGCACGCTGCTGCTCGCCGTGCGACGCTCCCCCGACGACGTGCTGGAGCCCAACCCGCCCGACGACCTGGTGGTCCCGGCGGGTGCCGTGCTGATCGCCCTCGGCACCCAGGCGGAGCTGGACGCCCTGGCCACGCTGGCGGGGTGATCCCTCGCTGGACGGCGCCCCTCCGATGGAATAAAGTTTAAGTCTCAACCATTGGAGCCAGTGTGAACGCACGCATGCCAGCCCTCTACATCGGCCACGGGGCGCCGCCGCTCCTCGACGACCCCACGTGGTCCGGCCAGCTCGCCGCCTGGGCCGCCGACCTGCCGCGCCCGAAGGCGATCCTGATCGTCAGCGCCCACTGGGAGTCCGCGCCGGTCAGCCTGAGCGCCAGCGGCGCGCCGCTGGTCTACGACTTCGGCGGGTTCGACCCGAAGTACTACCGGATGACCTACGAGACGCCCGACGCCACCGCGCTCGCCGAGCGGATCGCCGGGCTGATGCCGGCGACCGAGCCGGTGCACCAGCACGCGAGCCGCGGCCTCGACCACGGCGCCTGGGTGCCGCTGAAGATCATGTACCCCGCCGGGGACGTCCCGGTGCTCCAGATGTCGCTGCCCACCCACGACCCGGTGCGCCTGATGAAGCTCGGCGAGCGGCTGCGCCCGCTGCGCGACGAGGGCGTGCTGATCATCGGCTCCGGGTTCCTGACCCACGGGCTCCCCTACCTCACCTCCTGGCGGCTGGACGCCGAGGCGCCCGGCTGGTCCCGTGACTTCGACGACTGGGCGGCCGACGCCCTCACCCGCGGCGACGTCGACGAGCTCGCGAGCTACCGGGCGCACGCACCCGGCATGCCCTACGCCCACCCCACCGTCGAGCACTACACGCCGCTGTTCGTCACCCTCGGCGCGGCCACCGATCCCGAGGAGCCGGGCCTGCAGGTGATCGACGGGTTCTGGCTGGGGCTGTCGAAGCGGTCGCTGCAGGTTGCCTGAGCAGCGGCGCGCGAGGAACGAGCGCGCCGCGTGGGCGAGGGCAGGTTGAGCAAGCCCCGCGCCTGAGCCTGCGAAGGCGCGACGGGCGCGTCGAAACCCGGTGAGGCGTCGCGCGCGAGGAACGAGCGCGCCGCGTGGGCGAGGGCAGGTGGAGACCCGGTGGGCCATCGCGGCGCGCGAGCCCTACCGCGTGAGCTCGTCCAGCTCCACGAGGTCGGCCTCGCCCGGGACCCACCGCAGCGCGGCGGCGTTGGTGCGCACCTGATCCCCCGAGGTCGCACCGGAGATCACCGACGCCACGGTGGGCTGGGCGGCCAGGCCCGCGATCGCCACGTCGAGCACGGTCAGGTCGCGCGCCTCGGCGTACTTCTCCACCGCCTCGATCCGGTCCCAGTCGGCGTCCCGCAACCACTGCGCGCGCGTGGGGTCGAGGTCGGCCCGTGAGCCGGCGGGGGCATCCTGGCCGCGCCGGTACTTGCCGGTGAGCAGGCCGTGCTCCAGCGGGAAGTAGGGCAGCACCCCCAGCCCGAACGCCTCGCACGCCGGGACCACCTCGGCCTCGATCGACCGGTCCAGCAGCGAGTAGCGGTTCTGGACGCTGACGAACCGCTCCAGCCCCGCGGTCCGCGCGGTCCAGTCCGCGTCGGCGACCTGCCAGCCGGCGACGTTGGAGCACCCGAGGTAGCGGATCTTGCCCTCCCGGACCAGGTCGGTCAGCGTCGCCAGGGTCTCCTCGATCGGGGTCACCGCGTCGGGCACGTGCAGCTGGTAGAGGTCGATGTGGTCGGTCCGCAACCGCCGCAGGCTGCTCTCGACCGCGCGCCGGACGTAGCGCCGCGAGCCGCGGGCGCCGAAGTCGCGGCCGTTCTCGCCACGCATGTCCATGCCGAACTTCGTGGCCACCACGAACTCGTCCCGCTGTCCCTGCAGCGCCTCCCCGAGCAGGCTCTCGCTGCCGCCGGGCGGGTCGCCGTACACGTCGGCGGTGTCGAGCAGCGTCACGCCGGTGTCGCGCGCCGCGGACAGGATGTCGCGCACCCCGTCGAGGTCCACCCGCCGGCTGAACGCGTTGCAGCCGATCCCGACCGCGCTCACCATCAGGCCCGAGTCGCCCAGCGGGCGGTAGGTCATCTCGCTCACCCGACCGACCCTACGCAGCGGGCCGAGGGCGCCCGGCCCGCTCCCGGTTTGCCCGGGCAGTCGTCCACCGCGAGGATCGACGGGTGAAGATCCTGTCCATCCAGTCCTCGGTGGCCTACGGCCACGTCGGCAACTCCGCCGCGGTGTTCCCCCTGCAGCGGCTCGGCCACGAGGTGTGGCCGGTCCTGACCGTGCACTTCTCCAACCACACCGGGTACGGCGAGTGGCGCGGGCCGCTGCTCGCGCCCGACGACGTCCGGGACGTGATCGCCGGGATCGGGGACCGCGGGGTGCTCGGCGAGGCCGACGCGGTGCTGTCCGGCTACCAGGGCGACCCCGCGGTCGGCGGGGTGATCCTGGACGCGGTGGCGCGGGTCAAGGAGCTCAACCCGGAGGCCGTCTACTGCTGCGACCCGGTGATGGGCGACGTGGGCCGGGGCATGTTCGTGCGACCCGGCATCCCGGAGTTCATGCGCGACACCGTGGTGCCGCGGGCCGACATCGTCACGCCCAACCACTTCGAGCTCGACTTCCTGGCCGGCCGGACCACGACCACGCTCGACGAGGTCCTGGAGGCGGTCGACGAGGTGCGCGCCCGCGGGCCGCGCGACGTGCTGGTGACCAGCGTGCTGCACGCCGATGTGCCGGAGGGGTCCCTGGACCTGGTGGCCGTCTCCGACGAGGGCGCCTGGGCGGTCACCACCCCGCTGCTGCCGATCGCGCCCAACGGCTGCGGCGACGTGACCGCCGCGCTCTACCTGGCCCACCTGCGCACCAGCGGGTCCCCCGAAGTCGCGCTGGCCAGCACCGCGTCGTCGGTGTTCGCCGTGCTCGAGGCCACGATCGCGGCCGGGACCCGCGAGATCCAGCTGGTCGCGGCCCAGGACGCCCTGGCCGTGCCGCCGAACACGTTCGAGGTGCGCCGGCTGCGCTGACCCTCCGCGGCTGGCGCGTCAACCACCTCGTTCCCACCGGGAACGGGGGCTGACGCACCGCCCACCCGGGTCCTTGGCCCCGGGTTCGCGCGCCGCTGCGTCCCTAGCGTGGACGTGTGAGGACCGTGACCCGCACCGTCGCCCTGGTCGCCGTGCTCGTCCTGGCGCTGGCCGGCTGCAGCGGCGACAGCTCGAGCAGCATCAGCAGCGGCGGCCACGACGACGCCGACGTCGAGTTCGCCAGCGAGATGGTCCCCCACCACGAGCAGGCGCTCCGCATGGTCGCGATGACCCGGGCCCGGGACCTGAGCCCGCAGCTCGAGGACCTCACCCGGCAGATCAGGGCGGCCCGGACGGCCGAGATCCGGACCATGAACGGCTGGCTCGACGACTGGGGCGAGGAGGCCGACGACGACGGCCACATGATGGGCGGCGACGGCGGGATGATGAACGGCGGCGGCGGCATGATGGGCGGCTGGCAGTGGCTGACCGGCCGCGACTTCCACCGGCTGGAAGGCGCCCCCGCGCGGGCCTTCGAGGACGTGTGGCTGCGGATGATGATCCGCCACCACCGGGGTGCGATCGCGATGTCGAGGAACGAGGTCGAGAACGGCGAGTTCCCTGCCGCCATCGCGCTCGCGCAGCACATCGAGGACAGCCAGCGGGCCGAGATCGAGCAGATGCGCGCGCTGCTCCGGGACTGAGCCGACGCCCGGAGCCGGTGACAGGGGATGCGCCCGTGACGCCTGCGCGTCGAGAGGTGGCGGTTCGGCCGCCATTCCGGGGCACAGCGGCCCGCTGCGGAGTACCTTGGATGTCGTGAGAGCCCGTGGCTGGCGGCCGGGGTGGGACGGGCACCTCCTGCTGTTCTATGACGAGGAGTCGCAGCGACGCGCCGGTGTCGCGGCCTGGGTCAGCCGTGGCCTGGAGCTGGGATCCAAGATCCTGTACACCCAGCCGCGGGACGAGCCTCCCGAACGGTCGCTGCCCGGTCTGGTCCGGGACGATCCGGACGCCCTCGAGGCGATGGACCGTGGCCAGATCGAGGTCGTCCCGGCCGACCCGTCGACGTACGAGGTCGCCTTCATCCGGGCCGTCGTCGACGGGGCGCTGTCCGACGGCTACCCGTCCGTGCGGTGGGCGGGAGACGCGTCCACGGCCTGGGGCGTGATGCCCCGCAGTGGTCACGAGCTCCTCGAGCAGGCGACCGACGAGCTGTGCGCGTCCCTCCCGCTGTCGGTGCTGTGCCAGTACTCGGCTGTGGAGCGCAGCGGCGCGATCGGGTTCCTGAGCAGGTCGCACGGCGCGGGGTTGCGGGAGCAGAAGTTCCAGGCAGCACCGGTGGAGGATGGCCTGGCGCTGGCGGGCGAGCTCGACGGCACGAACCAGGCGACCCTGCGCTCCGTGCTGACGGCGGCGACGTCTGAACCCGGGCGTGACCCGTTCACCCTGGACCTGAGCCGGGTCGACTTCCTCGACCTGCCGGCGGCCCGGGCACTGTTGTTCGGGACCCTCGACCACCGCAGCGGTGGGGGCCACGTGCGGCTGGAGGCGCCGCAACCGCAGGTCGCGCAGCTCCTCCACCTGCTGGGCATCGACCGCGAAACAGGCATCAGTGTGGGAGAGACGCCATGACGACCACCTCCGACCCCAGCCACACGACCTACCGGCACGGCCTGTTGGTCCACGACACGGACGAGGAGCTCATCGAGAGCACCCGGGCGTTCGTCGCCCGTGGCCTGGCGTCGGGCGCCGACGTGCTGGTCCACGGCACCGGGGACCGGGTGGGCCTGATGCGTGCGGTGCTCGGCGCGCATCCCCGGCTCGCGTACGGCTTCGACGAGGAGCTCTACGAGGCGCCCATGCGCACCCTGTTCGCCTATCAGCACGCACTCGCCGAGCGGTCGGAGCCCCGGGAGTTCTGGGTGACCGGAACGGTCCCGCTCGGCCTCGACATCGCCCAGCAGGCGGCCTGGCACCGGTACGAGTCCGCGGTGGACGAGACCCTGGGGACCTACCCGTTCGCAGCGATGTGCACCTACGACACCCGCGACCGGCCTGCGTCGACGATCGCGGCCGCGCTGGCCACCCACCGCACCGTCAACGTCGACCTCACCGACCGGGACAACCCGCAGTACGTCGAACCGGCGACGTTCCTCGCAGGCCCCCTCGCGCGGCGGCTGGAGGCACCGGCCGCACGGCCGTCCGCGGCCACGGTGATCCACGACCCCGACCAACTGTCGGCCGCCCGTGACCTGGTGAAGCGCCGATGCCTACCGGCACAGCGCGGTGTCACCGCGGACCATCGAGCAGTTGCGCGTGGCGGTCAACGAGATCGTCTCGAACGGCCTGCTCCACGGACGTCCCCCGGTGCACGTGACCCTCTGGACGGACGTGGGGAGCCTGACCTGCCTGGTCGAGGACTCCGGTCCCGGGCAGCTCGATCCCATGGCCGGGTACCGGCATCCCGACGGTGCCGTGCACCTGGGGTTGTGGGTCTCGCGTCAGCTGGTGGACGACCTGGTGATCGGCAGCACTCCCGCCGGTGGCTGCAGCGTGCTCATGACCGTGACGGACCAGCCGCTCTGACAGAGCGTCAGGGGCCCGCGACCACGCGGCGGAGGTGGGAGCCGGTGACAGGAGTCGAACCCGCGACATCCTCTTTACAAGAGAGGCGCTCTACCAACTGAGCTACACCGGCGTCACCGCGCACCCGTTCGCGGCGAGGTCACATGCTAGTCGCCGCCCCCACCACGGGGGTCGTGTGCCCCAGGAAGACGTCCAGCGACCGGCGGATCCCGGTCGCGTCGAGGCCGTGCGCGGCGACGTGCTCGGCGGGGGTGCCGTAGCGGCGCAGCTCGGTGCGCCCCACGCCGAGCGTGAGCAGCCGGTGGGGGACGCCGCGGAGCGCGTCCGCGACCAGGTGCGCGGAGGTGCCGGAGAGCCACGGCTCGACGAGCACGACCTCGGGCGCTCCGAGCGCCTCACGCAGCCCGCGCGCGTCGAACGGGCGCACGGTGGCGGCGTACAGGACCGTCACGTCCAGCCCCTCGGTCGCCGCCAGGACCGCGTCCAGCACCGGCCCGAGCGCCACCACGGTCGGCCCGGCGCCCCGGCGTACGACGTGGAAGCGTCCGGGAGCGTAGGGCGAAGGACTGCGCGTTGGTCTGCTCCACCACCCGGACGTAGTGCAGCCCGGAGCCGGCGACCGCGGCACGCAGGATCGCGTCGACCTCCACCGGCGTGGAGGGGGCGTGGACGGAGACGCCGGGCAGGGTGTCCAGCAGCGCCACGTCACCGGGGACCTGGTGGGTCCGGCCGCCGCCGGTGATGTCGAAGGAGCCGCCGGAGCCGACCAGCACGCCACCGACGTCCTGGTGGCCGAAGCCGAGCTTGACCTGCTCGAAGGCCCGCTCGACCAGGAAGGAGCCGAAGGTGTGCACGATCGGACGCAGGCCGGTCAGCGCCATCCCGGCGCCGACGTTGACCAGCAGCTGCTCACGGATCCCCACGTTGACCACCCGGTCCGGGTTCCGCCGCTCGACCGCGCCGAAGAACTGGCCGGAGATCTCGGCGTAGACCAGGGCGACCGAGAGGTCGGAGTCGACCAGGTCGGCGGCGGTGCGGGCGAACTGGACCCGGCTCGAGACGGTCATCACTTCTCCTCCACGACGGCGACGACCGCGTTCGGCCGTCCGAACTCACGGTGGGACAGGGCCTTCTCGAGGTCCTCGTGGTCCCGACCGTCCACGGTGGCGACGTGCCAGCCCTCGACCGCGAACCGCTGCGCGATCCGGCCCGGGACGGCGTACGACGAGGACCGGTTGTCGACCACGACCACCGTGAGCGCCTCGAGCCCGAGGGCCGCGGCGAGCTCGACCGCCTCGTGGTTGCTGCCCTCGTCGAGCTCCGCGTCACCGACCAGGACCACGACCCGCGAGTCGATGCCCTGCGCGCGCAGCCCGAGCGCGGTGCCCACCGCCAGCGGCAGCCCGTGCCCCAGCGAGCCCGACGAGATCTCCACGCCCGGGACCAGGTTGCGGTCGGGGTGGTGGCCCAGCGGCGAGTCGTACGACGCCCACCCGGCCAGCCAGGACTCGGGGAAGAACCCGCGGTCGGCGAGGACGGCGTAGTAGGCCATCGGCCCGTGCCCCTTGGACAGCAGGAAACGGTCCCGGTGGTCGTCCCCCGCGGTCTCGGGGCCCACGTCGAGGACCCGTTCGTAGAGGACGCGGATCACGTCCAGGGTCGACGTCGCGGCGGCCGAGTGCTTCTCGTCCCCGGTCATCAGGCTCATCAGTCGCTCGATCTGGCTCACGGCAACGAGCATCCGACTTGAAGTTCACTTCAAGTCAAGGGATGCTCGGGAGCGTGACCCAGCTGACGATCGGCCAGCTCGCCGAACGCGCCGGCGTGGCCACCTCCGCCATCCGGTTCTACGAGTCGCGCGGGCTCATCCACGCGGTGCGGACGAGCGGCAACCAGCGCCGGTTCGAGCAGGCGACGCTGCGCCGGATCGCGTTCATCCGGACCGCCCAGCGGGTCGGGCTCAGCCTCGACGAGGTCGCCGACGCGCTCGCGACGCTGCCGGAGAACCGGACCCCCACCAAGGCGGACTGGTCCCGGCTCAGCCGCGCCTGGCGACCCCGTCTCGACGACCAGATCGAGCGCCTCGAGCGGCTGCGCGACAAGCTCGACGGCTGCATCGGCTGCGGCTGCCTGAGCCTGCGGACCTGTGCGCTGAACAACCCCGACGACGAGGTCGCCCCGCGCGGTCCGGGGGCGGTGTTCCTCGAGCCCGGCTGAGCGAGAGGTCTACGCTGCAGGGATGCCGCTGCGGATCGTCGCCAGCCGGCCGGACCCGGCGATCATGACGCTGCCCTGGTCCAGCCCCCTGGAGGACTGGACCAACGAGTACGTCGTGCCGTTGCCGCGCGGCCTGTCCCGGCACGTCGTACGCATCGTGCGGCTGCGTGAGCGGACCTATGCGGTCAAGGAGACCCAGGAGGAGATCGCCTTCCGGGAGTACCGCCTGCTCCGGGACCTGCAACGGATGGGCCTGCCGTCCGTGGTGCCCCAGGGCGTGGTGACCGGCCGGGTCGACGAGGACGGCGAGGCGCTCCCGGCCGCGCTGCTGACCCAGCACCTGCAGTTCTCGCTCCCCTACCGCAGCCTGTTCAGCCACGGGCTCACCGCGGACAACCTGCCGTCCCTGGTGGACGCGCTGGTGGTGCTGCTGGTCCGGCTGCACCTGGCCGACTTCTTCTGGGGCGACGTGTCGCTGTCCAACGTGCTGTTCCGTCGCGACGCCGGCGGCTTCGCGGCGTACCTCGTCGACGCGGAGACCGGCGAGCTCAAGTCGAGCCTGTCGCACCACATGCGCGAGTACGACCTCACCGTGGCCACCGAGAACGTCTTCGCCGAGCTGCTCGACCTGCAGGCGAGCGAGTCGCTCGACAACGACTTCCAGGCCCACGAGATCATCGACATGCTGGCGGGCCGCTACCACGCGCTGTGGGACGAGCTCACGGGCGAGGAGGAGTTCTCCGCCGACGAGATGTGGCGGATCGAGCAGCGCATCGAGCGGCTCAACGACCTCGGCTTCGACGTCGACGAGCTCGACATCGTCACCGACTTCGACGGCGACCAGATCCGGATCCAGCCCAAGGTCGTCGAGCTCGGCCACCACCGCCGCGAGCTGCAGGCGCTGACCGGGCTCAACGTCGAGGACTCCCAGGCGCGGCGGCTGCTCAACGACATGGCGTCGTTCACCGCCAACTTCGACCTCGGCCGCGAGGACCGCAGCCTGGTCGCGAACCGGTGGCTGACCCAGATCTACGAGCCGATCATGGAGCTGGTCCCGCGCGAGGCCCGCGGGAAGCTCGAGCCGGCCGAGATCTACCACGAGATCCTGGTGCACCGGTGGTACCTCTCCGAGCGCGCCGGCCACGAGATCGGCATCTTCGAGACCGCGCGGGACTACATCGACAACGTGCTGCTCGAGAAGCCCGACGAAGCGGTCGCCACCACCGAGTGACAGGCCGACGTCGCCTCAGCGGAGCAGGTCGCGGCCGATCACCATCCGCTGGATCTGGTTGGTGCCCTCGAAGATCTGGGTGACCTTGGCGTCGCGGAAGAGCCGCTCCACGGGGTACTCCCGGGTGTAGCCGTTGCCGCCGAGCACCTGCACCGCGTCGGTGGTGACCCTCATCGCGGCGTCGGTGGCGGTGAGCTTGGCGATCGAGGCCTGGCGCGAGAACGGGCGCCCGGCGTCCTTGAGGCGCGCGGCGTGGAGGTACGACGCGCGGGCGCGCTCGACCTCGGCGGCCATGTCCGCGAGCAGGAACTGCAGGCCCTGCTGCTGCCCGATCGGCTTGCCGAACTGCTCCCGCTCCCCGGCGTAGGCCACCGCGTGCGCCAGCGCGGCCTGGCCGATGCCGGTGGCGACGGCGGCGATGCCCAGCCGGCCGGCGTCCAGTGCCGACAGCGCCACCCGCATGCCTGCGCCCTCCTCGCCGATCAGCTGCGCCGCGGGCAGCCGGGCGTCCTCGAAGATCACCTGGGTGGTGACGTCGCTGGCCAGGCCCATCTTCTTCTCGGGGGCACCGAAGCTCATGCCGTCGGTGTCGGCGGGCACCACGAACGCGGAGAGCCCGCGCTTGGCGTCGTCGGAGGTGCGGGCGAACAGGATGTAGTAGTCGGCGCACGAGCCGTTGCTGATCCACTGCTTGGTGCCGTTCACGACGTACCCGTCACCGTCGCGGACCGCCCGGGTGCGGATCCCCGACACGTCGGAGCCGGCCTGCGGCTCGGAGAGGCAGTAGGCGCCCAGCCAGTCCCCCGAGAGCATCTGCGGCAGCCAGCGCCCGACGACCTCCGGGCTGCCGTTGGCCGCGACCACCGACGCGGTGAGGGTGTGCACGCTGGTGCCGACGCCGACGCTGGGCCACGCGGTGGCGATCTCCTCGATCACCTGCAGGTAGACCTCGTAGGGCTGCTCGCCGCCGCCGTGCTCCTCGGCGAAGGGCAGGCTCAGCAGCCCGGACTTGCCGAGCAGCCGGTAGGCCTCGGCGGGGAAGGCGGCCGCCTCCTCCGCCTCGGCCACCTGGGGCGCGAGCTCCTTGGTGGCGATCTCGCGGGTCAGCTCGAGGAGGGCCTCGGCCTCGTCCGTGGGCAGCAGTCGGTCGACAGTCGTGGGCACGGATCGATCCTAGATCGAGACCCGCTGCGGCCCGAACTCGCTGGGCGCGGCCGGGCGGTACGCCGTAGGTTGCCGCCCATGCCCACCTCCCGGTCGCCCGAACGCGTGACCCGCCTGCTCACCGCCGACGACTTCCACCAGTCGCTGCGACTCGGCCTCGAGGCCTTCGGCGAGCCCCCGGCGGGCACTCCGCTGCCCACGCCAGAGGGCTTCCCCCGGCCCGGCAGGCACACGTGGGGCACCTTCGAGGACGGCGAGCTCGTGGCCCTGGTGGTGGGGAGCGAGTTCGGCTCGTGGTTCCACGGCGCCGAGGTGCCGACCTGCGGGGTCGGCGGGGTGACGGTGGTCGCCGAGCGCCGCGGGAACGGGTTCCTGCGCGCCCTCTTCGCCGCGATGCTGGACGAGGCCCGCGACCGGGGCGAGGTGCTGTCCACGCTGTTCCCGACCGCGCCCGGGATCTACCGACGGCTCGGCTACGAGATCGTCGGCTCCTACGACACCGTGGCCGTGCCGACCGCGCTGCTCGCCGGCGTGGCCGAGCCGGCCGGCGTCACCACCCGACGGGCCCGGCTCGAGGACGTCCCCGCCGTGCGCGCGACGTACGACGTGTGGGCGGCCGCGCAGAGCGGCACGCTGACCAGGCGCAGCGCGGCCTTCCCGGCCACCGACGAGGAGCTGCTGGAGTCCTGCACCGCCCTCACCCTGGCCGAGGACGCGAACGGCCGGCCGGTGGGCTACGCGATGTGGAACAGGGGGCGCGGCTACGACAGCTCGGCCACCATCGAGGTCGAGGACCTGGTGGCACTCTCCCCCGAGGCGGCCCGCGGTCTGTGGCGGATGCTCGGTTCCTTCGCCCCGGTGACGGGCTCGGTGCGGGTCCGCACCTCCGGCAGCGACCTCACCCGGCTGGTGCTGCCGTTCGCCGCCTGGGACGTGGTGGAGCGCCACCCGTACATGCTGCGCGTGCACGACGTCGCCGCCGCGCTCTCGGCGCTGCCGCTGGGCACCGACGGACAGGTCGACTTCCGGGTCGAGGGCGACCCGCTGGGCACCATGGACGGGGGCTACCGGCTGCGCGCCGCGGCCGGGCGCACCACCTGCGTGCGGGCCGAGGTCGGCGCGGCCGCTCCGGTGCTGACCCCGCAGGGGATGGCGCTGCTCTACGCCGGCGACCAGTCCTGCGGGAACCTCCGGCTCGCCGGCCACCTCCGCGGCGGCGGGTCCGCCGACGACGCCGTCCTCGAGGCGTTGCTCGGCAGCGGCCAGCTGCACATCCGCGACTACTTCTGACCGGGCCGCCCGGCGAGCTCCGTCCTCAGCAGCGCCCGCCGCCGGTGGGACGATCAGGGTGACCACGGTTGTCGCCGGCGGAATCTTTCCGCCGACGTGTCAACCGGATCCACAGTGGTACGTCTGATCCTTCGTGGACGTGGTGAGCGGCTTGGCTGAGGTGGGCAGGGACGACGCGCTGGCGTCGCGCGGCCGCACCGATGCGGTCTCGGCGCTGTTCGTGGCTCACCACCGACGCCTCGTGGGTCTGGCGGCGCTCCTGGTGGACGACCGCGAGACCGCCGAGGACGTGGTGCAGGACGCGTTCGCCGGCCTGTACCGCCGATGGCGGCTGCTGCGTAACTCGAACGCGGCTGTCGCCTACCTGAACAAGGCAGTGGTGAACGGCGGTCGCGATGCGCTCCGCCACGGTCGTCGGGGCACCGCGATCCTGCCCCGCATGGTTCCCAGCCCCGAGGTGCTCGCCTCGGCGGAGCAGGCTGCCGTCGCACACGACGAGGCCGATCGGCTCTGGATGGCGATCACCCGGCTGTCGGCCCGGCAGCGGCAGGTGCTCGTCCTGCGCTACTTCCTGGACCAGAGCGAGGCCGAGATCGCGGAGACCCTCTCGGTGTCCCGTGGCTCGGTGAAGCGACATGCCAGCCGCGGTCTGGAGGCGCTCGCGCGCCTCCTGGAGGGGGAGTCATGAGCACGACCGAGCTCGAGCGCCGCCTGGCCGCCGTTCTCCAACAGCGCGCGGAGGATGCGATGAACAGCACGAACACCGAGGACAAGCTCCACGACATGGTCGGCGAGGCGGAGCGAGGGATGCGACGCCGGCGTCGCCGGACCCGGGCCGCAGGCGCGCTGGTCGCCGCTGCCGCCGTGGCGGTGGCCGGCATCCTCGCCATCAGGCCCTTCGCCACCGACGACGGAGACGTCGCGACCACGGCGCCGCCCGCCGACCCGGCGAGCGTCTCGAGCGACTTCCTCCAGGCCTACGGCGCGCACCACTGGGAGGCTGCGGGCACCTACCTCTCCCCCGGCGCGACGATGAACATCTGGGGCTACTCCACGGGAACCGGCAGGGCGTGGGACCTGGGTGCCGCCTTCTCGGCCGCCGTCGACTTCCGCGTGCTGGACCCGAGGTGCAAGGCCGGGCTGCAGAGCACGTTCGGCACCGAGGTGAGCTGCCGGTTCGACGCCCACGCGCTGCGCTCCGCACAGCTCGGCCGGGGTCCGTTCGCCCACAACACCTTCACCTTCAGCGTCATCGACGGCGAGATCGTGAGCGGGCAGATGAACCTGGCCTACGCGACCAACGGCTTCTCGAAGCAGGTGTGGGAACCGTTCGCCGCCTGGGTGGCCCAGGCGCACCCGCACGACGCCGCGGTGATGTACGCCGACTGGCCCTCGCAGACCCAGCAGGCGATCACCGCTCGCGCCGACAGGCTCTGGGAGAAGCACACCCGCGAGTACGTCCGGCTGGTCGAGCAGGGCGCCGTCCGAGTGAGCGGGCCGGCTACCTCCGCGGACGCGTCGGCGGGGACCTTCGCCCCTGCTGGCCGGGTACGAGCGTGCGGAAGGCTGGTGTGCGGCCGGGATCCGAAGAGATGGGAGCACGTCATGTCCGTGACCACCGAGACCGTCGCCGAGACCGCCTGGGCCTTCTTCGACGCCTGCGAGTCGGGCCGGGGCTGGGAGGGGTGCCGGGCGTACTGCCGGCCGGACGCGTCGTTCGCTGCCCAGGCCGAGCCGCTCGCCGACATGACGACCCTGCAGGAGTACACCGACTGGATGAAGGGACTGCTCCAGTTCATGCCCGACGGCAGCTACACGGTCACGTCCTTCGCCACCGACCGGGAGCGCAACACCGTGTGCGTCACCGCCGTGTTCACGGGCACCCACACCGGTGAGGGCGGCCCGATGCCGCCGACCGGCAAGCAGACCAGCAGCGACTACGCCTACGTGATGGCGTTCGACGACGGCAGGATCAGCCACATGACCAAGATCTGGAACGCCGGCTGGGCCCTGCGCGAGCTCGGCTGGACCGACTGAACCGCGCCTCGTGCCCCCGGCCAGTATGGTCAGCGGGTGGACGTCGACTGGCGAAACGTGACCATCGAGAAGATGCGTGCCCTGATCCTGGTGGCCGAGCCCGACATGGTCGAGGAGGCCAAGTGGCGCAAGGCCTCGAACCCCGACGGTGTGCCGACCTTCTCCAGCGCCGGCCTCGTCTGCACCCTCGAGACCTATCGGGACAAGGTGAAGCTCACCTTCGCCAAGGGAGCCTCGCTGGACGACCCGTCCGGGCTGTTCAACGCCAGCCTGGATGCCGGCACGCGACGGGCCATCGACCTCCACGAGGGCGACGCGCTCGACGAGGACGCCTTCGTCGAGCTGGTCCGGGAGGCGGTCGCCCGCAACCGGTCCTGAAGGACGCACCTCTCTGTCCACGGGGACGTGGCGGCGACGCCCGCGACGCCGGCCCCGGCCGTGGTCAGGCAGGAGTCCTGGCGTGCTTGAGCAGGCGACCGCCGGTGGCGTAGACGAGCAGGTGGTAGACGACCGACAGGGCCGCCAGCCCGAGGCCGAGGACATGGCGTCCAGCCGCGTACAGCGCGGCGGCGGCAAGGCCCGAGAGGACGAGCTCCTCGGCCAGCCGGAGCGCTTCGGCGTACCGGCCGGCGAACCGGAAGTCCAGCGCTCCCCAGATGCCGAAGCCGACGGCGGGCGCAGCGAGGGCGAGCAGCACCGAGCTGGTGGTGCTGGTGCCGGTGTGCGCCCCCCAGTAGGCCAGCGCCCCGACCAGTCCCACCTCCATGGCCACGCGTAGCGCCAGGGTCACCCCTTGCACGGGTGTCATCCCGGCGTCTGCGGCAGGCTCGGCGTTCACGTCGCGGACCGGCCGGTGGCCTCCTGGCAGAAGCGCACCAGCGGCTGGTTCACCGCGTCGGGGTACTCCTCGTGCGGATAGTGCCCGGCCCCCGGCACCAGGACGACCTGCGCGCCGAGCTGGTCGGCGACCCACCGCGCCTCGCCGGCGGGATCGCCGAAGTCCGGGTCCGCCTCTCCCATCACGACCAGCGCCGGCGCCTTCACCGCGGGCAGGCTGGCCTCGGCCGGCTGGTGGCTGGTGCGGGTGGTGGCGGTGAACGCCTTGCGATGGCCGGGCTTCTTCAGGCTGGCCGCGATCTGTCGGCGGTGCTCGGTGAAGTCGTCCGGCTTGCGACCGGGGTAGAGCTTGGGCAGGTAGGAGGTCCACATCGCGGCGGCCCACGGGCCGGACATCATGGCCTTGAACGCGACGACCAGCAGCGGGTTCATCGGCGCGTTGCGCACGAACGGGCCGATCAGCACCAGCCCGGCGACGGCCTCGGGCCGTTGGGCCGCGGCCAGCACCGCCGCGCCGGCGGCCATCGAGTTGCCGACCAGCACGGCCGGGCCGCCACCGAGGTGGTCGACGAGCGCGAGCAGGTCCTCACCGGCGGCCACGTCGTCGTAGCGGTCGAAGGTGGCGTCGCTGTCGCCGTGCCCGCGCAGGTCCATCGTCGCGACGGTGAAGCCGGCCGCGGTCAGCGCCGGCACGGTGTACCGGAAGCTGGAGCGGAGCTGTCCCATCCCGGGGGCGCACACCACCAGCGGCCCGCCGCCGCTGCTCTCGAAGGCGATCCGCCCGCCCGGGCGTTCGAGCATCCGGGTTGCTGGCTCGGGCACCTGCATGGCCTGTCCTTCCCGCGTCGGCAGCTGTGCGGCCCACCGGGGCGGCCTCTGGCCTCCCCGCCCCGGGCCCTCGCGCTGCGGCGCTGTCCTCGGCCGACCCTTTCGTTCTACCCCCGGTCGGTCCCGTCTCGTCAAGGCCTCACGGACGCCAGGTGGGATCGGGGCAAGGGCCCCCCAGGCGGGCATTCCGGCGTCTTAGTCACGACACGGTCCTACACTGAAGATGGTGTGCAGCCCCTCGGCTGTCGGAAGGTCACGAGCATGGAGACGAGCGAAGCTTCGAACGGCAGGACGCGAGTCGAGTACCTCCTCGGCGTACCCCTCGACGCGAACGTCGTCCGGCAGTGGCCGCAGATGCAGGAAGCCGTGCACGGGAGCCAGCTGATCGGCGAGGTCGAAGGGAACTTCGAGGAGCTCACCCTCGCGGTGGGGCGGCGTCTCGAGCTCGACGACGTCATTGTCGTCGAGTGGACCTGTGACTACGGCGACGGACGCCTCTATCGCAACGTCACGATCGGTGAGCTCGAGGGCGGCCGCGCGGTGAAGGTGACCGACTACTGGGGCGAGCCGACGACGACGCCGGAATGGCGCAGGGCCGTGACGAGCTCGCTGGCGATGCCGGCGGACGGGATCTGGCCCGACGGCGAGCACCTGACGCATCAGTGAGGCCCAGCCAGCACGCGTCGGCCGCACGACGTCGGTCGACAGCGCGCCGTCGAGTGAGCCCCGGGGCAGGCGAGCGGCTACTGCCCGTCTGCGATCCCGCCGGGAGTGCGGCCGGCGAGGTCCGTGGCGGGCTTGTCCTCGCTCATGTGCAGCTCGATGTAGGGACGCACGTGGAAGACGCCGTCGGTCTGCAGGATCACCGGCTGGATGCCCGCGGGTCGCCCGTCGCGGTAGGTCACCAGGGTCATCTCGGCCTCGCGACGCGGCTTGCTGCCGACCGCGATGGCGTACGCCGCGCCGCCGGTGGTGCCGTTGGTGTAGCTGTAGCCGGCCTCGCCGTTGCGGCCGATCACCCGGGTGGGGCCGACCTGGACGTGCAGGTGGCCGGCGAGCACCAGGTCCACGCAGCCCCGGTCCAGCGCCTCGCGGGCGAGGTCGGCGTCGTGCACGAGCACCGTGGTGACCCGCTCGTCGGCGCCGCAGGCCTCGTCGGCGAGACGGCTGCCGACCTCCGAGAAGCTGAGGCCGGACTCGTCGCGCCAGTCCCCCAGGCCGCTCGACCTGGGGTCGTCGACCCCGATGATCGTCGTGTGCCCCGGCCCGCCGACGACCGTGCCGTCGAGCATCGTCCACCCGTGCTCGTCGAGGTAGCGGTGCACGAACGTGCCGTGGTCGTGGTTCCCGGCGATGCCCCACCGGTCGAGGTCCTGGAAGGCCGCGGTGACGGAGTCCAGCGAGAAGGCCTCCCAGCTGTTCCCGCTGGAGGTGTCGTCGCCGGCGTCGAAGACCGCGGTCGCGCCGGCCTGGTCCGCGACCGCACGGGCGACCGGGTCCATGCCGATGTTGTCGTGCCGGTCGGAGACCAGCGCCACCACGGTCTCGCCGTCCTCGGGCTGGTGCAGCTCCAGCGCACCGGCGTCCGTGGCCGCCCGCGCGTAGAACGACTTGCTCTTGTCGTAGGTGGAGATCGCGCTCTCGACCAGGCGCCGGGTCTGGGCGGTGGTCACGTCACCGAGCACCTCGATGCCGTCCGCCTCGGCGGGCAGCTGCACCTCCGGCCCCACGAAGTCCGCCAGCGGCATCCACGAACGGCTGGCGACCACGGGGTCGTCGCCGCTCCCCCACGGCTGCCAGGACACCAGCACCAGCAGGACCACCAGCAGCCCCGCGAGCGCACCTCCCGGGCTGCGGGCCCGGGCGGCGAGCTCCCGGCGACGGCCCGGCCCCAGCAGCAGCCAGACCAGGATCGGCAGCAGCCCCACGACGGCACCGCGCAGCAGCGCGGCGTACGCCATGTCGGTGAGCGCCTCCTTGACCTTGGCGACCTGGCCCTCGGGCTGGCTGGCGATGTAGGCGTAGCGCCGCACCAGCTCCTGGGTGGACTTGGCATCGGTCTTGCCGAGCCGGATGTCGACCCCGATCCGGTGCCCGCTCTCGGCCCGGAAGTCGGGGACCACCGGCCCGGTGTGCAGCACGACGTACCCGTTGAGGTCGGGGCGGATCACCGCGTCGTGGCTGGCCAGCACGATCGACCGGCTGCTCACCAGGAACAGCGCGAGGCTGGCGACGAAGGTCAGGACCAGCCAGACCGCGACGTACGCCGAGATCCGGCCGGCGCGGCCGGTGTGCCGGCGCACGGGTCCCCGCCCGCGCTCGGTGGGCGCGGGCTCGGGCGCGCGGGGCGCGGAGGACGATGCGGAGGGCACGGTCAGCTGCGGGCTCGCGCGATCGCGTAGAGGGTGACCGAGGCGGCGACCCCGGCGTTGAGGGACTCCAGCTGGTTGGCCATCGGGATGGACACCAGCTGGTCACAGGTCTCGGAGACCAGCCGGCCCAGGCCCTTGCCCTCGGAGCCGACGACGACCACCAGCGGGCCGTCGGCGAGGTCGAGGTCCGGCAGCGAGACGTCGCCGTCGGCGGCCAGGCCGACCACCATGCAGCCGGCGTCCTGGTAGGCCTTCAGCTGCCGGACCAGGTTCACCGTCTGCGCGATCGGGACCCGGGCAGCGGCACCCGCGCTGGTCTTCCACGCGGCGGCGGTCATCCCGGCGGCGCGCCGCTCGGGGATCAGCACGCCGTGGGCGCCGAAGCCGGCGGCGCTGCGGACCACCGCCCCGAGGTTGCGCGGGTCGGTGACCGAGTCCAGGGCCACGATCAGCGGCGGCTCGCCCAGCTCGGCGGCCCGGTCGAGCAGGTCGTCGGCGTGCGCGTACTCGTAGGACGGCAGCCGGGCGGCCAGGCCCTGGTGGACGGCCCCGCCGGTGAGCCGGTCCATCTCGGTGCGGCTGACCTCGGCCAGGCTCAGGCCCCGCTCGGCGGCGAGCTTGAACGCCTCGCGCAGCCGCCCGTCCCGCTCCGCGCCCTCGGCGACGTAGACCCCGGTCACCGGGACGCCCTCGCGGAGCACCTCGACGACCGAGTTCCGGCCCGCGACCCACTCGGCGTCGGTGGAGCCCGTCGTACGCCGCTTGGGCCGCGCCGCGGCGGCCTTGTCGACCTTCTGGCGCTGCTTGTAGACCTTGTGGTTGGGGCGGTCCTTGGCCTTGGGCGTGGGGCCCTTGCCCTCGAGCCCGCGGCGCACGCGGCCGCCGGACCCGGCGGTGGGGTTGCCCTTGCCGGTCCTCTTGATCGCGCCCTTGCGCTGCGAATTGCCAGCCATTACTTCTTGCCTGCTTCCAGTGACCACTTGGGTCCGGTGGGGGTGTCCTCGATCTCGATGCCGGCGGCCTTGATCCGGTCGCGGATCGCGTCGGCCGCGGCGAAGTCCTTGTCCGCCCGCGCCTCGGCGCGCTGCTCGAGGAGGCCGGCGACGAGGGCGTCGACGACCTCGGTGAGCTGGGCGTCCCGGCCCGACGACTCGCCGGCCCAGGCCGCGTCGTACGGCGAGAGGCCGAGCACGTCGAGCATGGCCAGCACCGAGCCGGCGGTGCCGCGGAGCGCGGGCGAGTCGCCGGCCGCGAGCAGCTTGTTGCCCTCGCGCGCCACCTCGTGGATCGCCGCGACCGCGGCGGGGGTGCCGAGGTCGTCGTCCATCGCGGTGACGAAGTCGGCGCACGCGATCCCACCCGTCGGGATCTCGCCGAGCGCCTCGGTGGCGCGCTGGAGGAAGCCCTCGATCCGGCGGAAGCCGACCGCCGCCTCCTCGAGCGCCTCGAAGCTGAACTCGACGTGGCTGCGGTAGTGCGCGGCGACGAGGTAGTAGCGCAGCTCGATCCCGCGGAACCTCGTGAGCACCGCGGGGATGGTCAGGCTGTTGCCGAGCGACTTGCTCATCTTCTCGCCGGCGGTGGTGATCCACGCGTTGTGCATCCAGTACGACGCGAACGGGTGCCCCGCGGCGCGGGACTGGGCCTGCTCGTTCTCGTGGTGCGGGAAGCGCAGGTCGACGCCGCCGCCGTGGATGTCGAAGGCCTTGCCGAGGTACTTGCCCGCCATCGCCGAGCACTCGATGTGCCAGCCGGGCCGGCCCTTGCCCCAGGGGCTCGACCACGCTGCGGTGTCCGGCTCGGACCCCAACTTCTGGCCCTTCCACAGCGCGAAGTCGCGGGGGTCGCGCTTGCCCCGCGGATCGGCGTCCTCGGCGGCCTCCATGTCGTCGATGCGCTGGTGGGTCAGCTCGCCGTACTGCGGCCAGGAGCGCACGTCGAAGTAGACGTCGCCGGAGCCGTCCTCGGCGGCGTACGCATGACCCTTGGCGATCAGCGCGCCGATCAGCTCGACCATCTCCGGGACGTGGCCGGTGGCGGCCGGCTCGTACGTCGGGGGCGCCACGTTGAGCGCGGCGTACGCCTTGTCGAGCTCGCGGTGCATCGCGTAGGCGAGGTTGTACCAGGGCCGGCCCTGCTCGGCGGCCTTGACCAGGATCTTGTCGTCGATGTCGGTGATGTTGCGGATGAACGTCACCTCGTAGCCGCTGTGGCGCAGCCAGCGCTGGAGCACGTCGAAGTTGACCCCGGAGCGGACGTGGCCGACGTGCGGCTCGCTCTGCACGGTCAGGCCACACACGTAGAGACCCGCCTTCCCCTCCTCGAGGGGAACGAAGTCACGGACTTCGCGGGTCGCGGTGTCGAACAGCCTGAAGGTCACCCGGGCAAGTCTAGAGGCGGGGCGCTGCCGTCCCCGCATTGCCGGATCCTGTGACTGTTGGGACGAAAGTGACGAAGCGCGCCTATCGTGGGCGGGTGCGAAAGCCGCTGCTCCCGCTGGTCGTCCCCCTGCTCGCCACCTGCCTGGCCCTCCCGGTGGTGTCCGGCGTCCGTCCCGGCGACCGCTGCCGTCGCGCGGCGGGCCGCGGCGCGCCCGATCGCCTACGCCCAGTGGGACAGCGGGGCGGAGCTCCGCACCGGGCACGCCAGGGGCGTGGCCGTGTCGCACCGACGGCTGGTGCTCCGCGCGCCGACCGCCCAGCGGTCCCGGTCCGGACGGCGGTACGACGTCGGCCGGTGGGACTCGCCGTGGACCGCGCCCGGCTTCGGGCTGACCCAGCTGGTCGCCTCGTGGTCGGCGACCACGCCCGGCGACAGCTGGATCGAGGTGGCGGTGCGGGGGCGGGCCGCCGACGGCAGCCGGTCCTCGTGGGACGTGCTCGGACGCTGGACCTCGGGCGACGCGTTCACGCGGCGCACGACGCTCTCCGGCCAGTCCGACGACCTGGCCTCGGTGAACGTCGACACCTGGGTGGCCAACCGCGACCCCGGGCTGACGTCGTACCGGCTGCGGGTCTCGCTGATGCGGCGCACCGGCGCGACCACGAAGAGCCCGACGCTCGACGCGATCGGCGCGGTGGCCTCGCGGCTGCCCGACGGCCCGGTCGCCGCCTCGCGGCCCGGGGTCGCGCGCGGGACCGTGCTCGACGTGCCGCGGTACTCCCAGATGGCGCACCGCGGCCACTACCCGCGCTGGGGCGGCGGCGGTGAGGCGTGGTGCTCGCCCACGTCGACGTCGATGGTGCTCGGCTACTACGACGCCCTGCCGGACCCCTCGACGTACGCCTGGGTCCCGTCCGGGCACACCGACCCGTGGGTCGACGCGGCCGCCCGGTCGACGTACGACGCGGCCTACCAGGGCACCGGGAACTGGCCGTTCAACACGGCGTACGCCGCGCCGCTGGCGGGCCACGCCTTCGTCACCCGGCTGCGGTCGCTGCGCGAGGCGGAGCGGTTCGTCGCGGCCGGGATCCCGCTGGTCGCCTCGATCTCGTTCGGCAGCGGCGAGCTCTCCGGCGCCCCGATCTCGGCCTCGAACGGGCACCTCGTGGTGATCGCGGGCTTCACCGACGACGGCGACGTGGTCGTCAACGACCCGGCCGCGCCCACCCGCGCCGGGGTCCGCCGCACCTACGACCGCGGCCAGTTCGAGAACGCCTGGCTGCCCCGCTCCGGCGGCCTGGTCTACGTCATCCGCGACGACGCCCACCCGCTGCCCGGCCGCGCCCACGGCCGCTGGTGAGCACGCGCCCGGTCCCGGGACTCCGCTGACGAGCCGCCCGGGCCCATCAGGACCCGGGCGGCTCGGCGTAGGTCGATCAGCCGCGGCGGACCCGCAGCGCACCGGCCGCGAGGAGCACCACGCCGGACAGCAGCAGCAACGCCGGGACACGGGGTTCCTGCGACCGGCCCGGCGCGGTGGCCGAGACCGTCCGGACTGCAGCGGGGGCCGGGGTCAAGGCCGGCGTCGATCACGGTCGGGACCTGCGTCGAGCTCGTCGACGCGGGCAGGGCGTGGGGACCGGACGAGGAGTGCGACTGGGTCGGCGCCACCTCGGTGTCGTCACACTCGCCCGGCTTCACCGGGGACTCGTGCGTGGTCGTGTGCTTGACCGGCTTCCCGGGCACCCAGGTGTTGGTCCCGGCGTCGTAGACGTACGGCGTCGTGACGGTCACCGTCGTCGTCACCCGCACGTCGTCGCCGCAGTCCAGGTGCGTGCGGGTGTGCTTCGTGCGCTCGGCCGGCGGCTGCTTCGGCTTCTTCGCGCAGCCGTGGTCGACCTGCTCCTGGACGGTCCACGGCGTGAACTCCACGTTGGCGATGGTGGCGGTCGTGTCGGTGACCAGGTCCCAGGTGTTCGTCTGCTCGTTGAAGACGTAGGTGTCGGTGTACTCCTCGTCGTAGGTCAGCGCACCGGCGCCGTAGTCCGTGCCCTGGAAGGTCACGTCGCAGCCGTCGAGCATCTGCTGCTCACTCCGCTCGACGTCCGGCGGCGGGGTGCACTCCGTGCCGGCGGGCTGCGAGACCCGGCAGGTCCGGGCAGGCGTCGACGGGCGGGGTCCGCACAGGGACCGACCGTGCCGGACCCCTCGCCGTGGTAGCTCCCGTCGGCCGCCTCGACGAAGGCCGACCAGGCGGTGGTCGCCCCGTCCTGCGGGACCGGGAAGGTCTGGTCGAACGACGACCCGAAGGTCCCGCTCTGGGTCGTGCCGTCGATGGTCACGGACCAGCGGTTCGGCATGCTGGCGTCGTACGCCGTGGCGCCCAGGTGCACGCCGTTGCAGTCGGCGCTGATGTCAGGCGTGTGCGCCGAGGCCGGCGACGTCGCCAGCACGCCCATGCCCAGGGTCAGCACCGGCACGGTCAAGGCCGCGATGATCTTCATGCTCAAGTCCCCCACAGATATCGGTTGTCCGCTGCCAGACCCCGAGATGCTGCGGTGACGTGCATCTACCCGATACCGACGGCCGCCGCAACCGGCGGGCTAGACGTGACTCCCGTCACAGGCATGCGCACGGCGCCCGGGACGCCGGGCACGGGTCCCTGCGCGGGGCAGGCGCGCCGGGTCGACGGTCGAGGCCTAGACCCCCCAGCCGCCGTCCACGTCCAGCTTCTGGCCGGAGATGAACCCGGCCCGGTCCGAGGCGAGGAAGCAGACCGCCTCGGCGACGTCGGTGGCGTTGCCGAAGCGGCGCATCGGGATGGCCCGGCGGGCGGCGGCGAGGGCGTCCGGCGAGAGGTCGCCGGCGGAGATCAGGCGCGCGGCGGTGCCGTCGGTGAGCATCCCCGGGCCGACCGCGTTGACGCGTACGCCGAACCGCCCCTCCTCGGCCGCCAGCGCCCGGACCAGCGCCTCGACCGCCGCCTTGGGGCCCGAGGACAGCCCGTCGCGGGAGGGGTAGCGGGCGGTGGCGGCGGTGGTGATCGCCACGACCGAGCCCTGGCTGTGCCGCAGGTGTGGCAGCGCCGGCTGCACGACGTTGAAGAACCCGCCCGCGTCGGCGGCGAGCTGCGCCGCCATCGTGGTCGGCGCGACGGCGGACAGGTGGGCCATCGGCACGTGCGGGCCGGCGGCGTGCACCAGGGTGTGCAGCCCGCCGTACTCCTCGGCCACCGCGGTGACGACGTCGGCGGCGGCCTCGTCGCCGGCCAGGTCGAGCTGGTGGACGGACGCCTTGACGCCCCACTCCCGCGCCGCCCTGGCCGCGGCCTCGGCGGCCTCCGGGCGGGACTGGTAGGTCAGCGCCACCTGGGCGCCGCGCCGGGCCAGCATCCGCACCACGGCGAGCCCCAGTCCGCCGCTGCCGCCCACCACCAGCGCCGCCCCGGTGCGCCCGGCGAAGTCGCTCACGACGCGGTCGCCGTGAAGCCGACGGTGTGCCAACCGGTGGAGCCGTCGGGCAGCACGTCGCGCTCGACGCCGGTCTGCACCAGGCCGTTCTTGTCGGTGCAGCGGACCCGGGCCACGTGCTCGCCGGGGTCGAGGTGCACCGACGCGGCCCACTGCACCCAGGAGTCGTCGGTGGGCGGGTGCGAGATCTCGGCCGGCTGCCAGTCACCGCCGTCGAGCGCGACCTCCACCGCCTCGATGCCGACGTGCTGGGCCCAGGCGACCCCGCCGATCCGTGCCGTTCCAGCGCTCAACTCGCCCCCCGATGCCGGTACGTCGATGCGTGAGGACAGCTTCACCGGACCGCGCTCCCCCCAGCCTCGCTCGGTCCAGTAGGCCGAGAACCGCGAGAACTGCGTCACCTCGATGTCCACCACCCACTTGCACGCAGAAACGTACCCGTACAGGCCGGGCACGAGGGTGCGAACGGGGAAGCCGTGGTCGATCGGGAGCGGCTCGCCGTTCATCGCCAGCGCCAGCATGGCGTTGCGGTTGTCGACCAGTGCCGACAGCGGCGTGCCGCAGGTCCACCCGTCGTCGGAGGTCTGCAGCAACGCGTCCGCGTCCGGGTGTACGCCGGCCTCCCGCAGCAGCGCGGCCAGCCGCACCCCGCTCCACCAGGCGTTGCCGATCAGCGGACCGCCGACCGGGTTGGACACGCAGTTGAGGGTGACCCAGCCCTCGGTGAGCCGCCGGTCCAGCAGGTCCTGGTAGGTGACGACGACCTCCCGGTCCACCATCCCGTGGATGCGCAGCTGCCAGTCCACGGGCTCGATCGCGGGCACCACGATCGCGGTGTGGATCTTGTAGAACTGGTCGGCAGGGGTCATCCACGTCGAGATCCCGTCGAGGCCGATCCGGGCCCGGGTCGGCACCACCGGGGGCGTCACCCGCGGCAGCTTGAGCAGCCGCCGGGTCTCCTCGACGTGCCGGCGACCGCGGCCCACGGCCCGTCCGGCCGCCCCCAGCGCCACCGCCGCGACCGCGATCGCCGCCCCGCGGAGCAGGAAGGACCGCCTGGAACCGGGCCGCGGTCGCCGGTCGGTCGGCCCCGGAGCCGGCCTCGGACCCGGCCTCGGACGCGGCGGCCCGGCGCAGCGGTTCGGTGAGCAGCGAGAGGCAGATCAGCCAGGTCACGAACCCGACCACGACCGGCAGGACCTCGAGGCCGGACGCGCCCCGCTGCGACGACGACGCCCACGCGCCGAGGCCGGCGAGCGGGACGAAGACGAACAGCGGCGCCCACCAGGCCCGCGCGGCCAGCTGGCCGGCCCAGGCGAACAGCACCGCGGTCAGCGCGAGGATGACCGCCACCAGCACCGGCTTGTCCTGGTGGCCCAGCACCGAGATCGCCTTCTCGGTCACGGGGCCGGGCGTGAGGCGGATGACCAGCTCGGCCACCGCCACGACCGGCGAGTCACGGATGGTCATCGCCATGGCCACGAAGTAGCTGGTGGCGAGCCCGGCGAGACCCGCGACCAGGCCGGCCACCGACCAGGCTCCGCGGAATGTCCTCACGGTCTTGATTGTGGCTCAGGCATGATCTGGTCGTGCCTTACAGCCCCCTTACCGTCCGCGCCGGCATCGGCACCGACGTCCACCGCCTGGTCGACGGCGTCCCCATGAACCTCGCCGGGCTCGCCTGGCCCGACGAGCCGCAGGGGCTGGAGGGCCACTCGGACGCCGACGTCGCCGCGCACGCCGCCTGCGACGCGTTGCTGTCGGCCGCCGGGCTCGGCGACCTCGGCTCGAACTTCGGCACCTCGGACCCGGCGTGGGCCGGAGCGGCCGGATCGGCGCTGCTCTCCGAGACCGCCCGCCGGGTGCGCGAGGCGGGCTTCGCGATCGGCAACGTCGCGGTGCAGGTGATCGGCAACCGTCCCCGCCTCGGGCCGCGGAAGGCCGAGGCGGAGCGGGCCCTGTCCGAGGCCGTGGGTGCACCGGTGTCGGTGTCGGCCACCACCACCGACGGCCTGGGGCTCACCGGCCGGGGCGAGGGGGTCGCGGCGATCGCCACGGCACTCATCGCCCAGCGCTGACCGGGCACTCCGGGGCACTCTCGCCGCCCTGACCGGGCACTCCGGGGCACTTTCGCCGCCCTGACCGGGCACTCCGGTGAACTGCGACGTCCCCGAGACTTCCTCCAACTGCCCGGTCACGCGTCCGTGAGTGCCCCCAACTGCCCGGTCGCGGCGTAGGCGATGAACCGGCAGGCCACCAGGTCGGCCACCAGCGGGTGCGCGCCGATCACGTCGGCGACGACGCGGGCGCCCGCGGCCCGCGACTCCTCCCGGGCCCGGCGGGCGAAGTGGCCGGGGGCCAGGAGGTACGGCGACACGGCGACCCCGCGGCGTACGACCTCGGCCGGTCGCGGGCCGCGGCCCGACAGGGTGGCCAGCTCGACCGGGCCGGCCCACATCTCGGCCAGCAGCGCGGTGGCCCGCCGCAGGTCCGCGTCGGCGGCGGGGTCGGTGGAGCCGGCGGCCACCATCACCACCGGCTGGCCGGGCCGGGCGCCGGCCTCGACGAGGCGCTCGGCCTGCGCGACCGCCAGCACCGGGTCCGGGCCGAGGGCGGGCGCGAGGCTGACCGGGTACGGCGACCGGGCCGCGGCCGCGGGCAGGTCCCGGCTGACGTGGAAGCCGGTCGAGAGCAGCAGCGGCACCACGACCGTCGGCCCGTCGGCCACCGCCATGACCGAGTCGAGCGACGGCTCGCACAGCTCGACGTAGGCGGCCAGCGCCGGCACCTCGAGCGCCTCCGCGCACCGGGCGGTCAGGACCCGGGCGACGTCGTTGCCGGGGGCGTGCCGGGTGCCGTGCGCGACGGTGACCAGCGTCGGCGCGGGAGCCGCGTGCCGGTGACGGCCCGTCATCCGCCGTCGGCCTTGCGGTGTCCGACCAGGACCACCCCTTCGACGACCCGCACGTCGTACGCCGGCACCGAGACGTGGTCGTCGTCCAGGCACCTGCCGGTGCGCAGGTCGAAGGCGTGCTTGTGGGCCGGCGAGGCCACGAACGGGGTGGCGCTCCGTTTGCCGACGATCCCGCGGGCCAGCACCGACGCCCGCGCGAACGGGTCGTGGTTGCCGAGGGCGTAGACCGTGTCGTCCTGGGTGCGGAAGATGGCGATCGCCTGGCCGTGGACCAGGGCGGTCGCGCCGCGCTCGACCTCGAGCTCGGCGACGCGGCAGACCGGCTGCCAGTCGTCGGCGCCGCACGCGTGCGGAACGGTGTCCGTGCTCATGGGCGCCGGCTCTGGGAGAGGTCGGTCATCGGAGTTCCCTTCGTGGTGGGACCGAACATAGGCCGACCGTGTTGAGATGCTGTTTCGGCGTGTAACAGGCGTGAAAACGCTGCCCGGAGGCCTGCTCATGGCGACGTCGCCGGCGCCGTCGGACGGTCCGGTGGCCACTGCGGCCCTGACCCGCGGTCAGCCGCAGGACTCGCCCCACCGGGAGCCCACCGGGACGGCCTAGGATCGCGGCCATGCCTGCCGCCGTCGTGATCCTCGCCGCCGGCTCCGGGAGCCGGGTGGGGGCCGAGATCAACAAGGTCCTGCTCACGCTGGGGGACGCCCCGGTCGTCGCCTGGTCGGTCCGCGCCGCCCTCGCCGTGCCCGACGTACGCCGGGTGGTGCTGGTCGTGCGCCCGGGTGAGGAGGAGGCGGTGGCCGCGGCGGTCACGCCGCACCTCGGCGACCGGGAGGTGCACGTCGTCCGGGGCGGGGCCAGCCGGCACGCGTCGGAGTGGAGCGCGCTGCGGGTCCTCGCCGGCGAGATCGAGGCCGGCACGATCGACGTGGTCGCCATCCACGACGGCGCCCGCCCGCTGGCCGGGCCGGCGCTCTTCGAGGAGACCATCGCGGCGGCCCGTCGGCACGGCGGCGCGATCCCCGTCGTACCCCTCGAGCAGCTGCTCACCACCGACGCGACCCCGGTGGCCGGCCCCCTGGCCGGGGTGCAGACGCCCCAGGCCTTCCGGGCCGCCGACCTGCTGTCGGCCTACCGCCGCGCCGCCGAGGAAGGCTTCGAGGGCACCGACACCGCCGCCTGCCTCGAGCGCTACGCCCATCTCGAGATCGCCGCCGTCCCCAGCACCCCGGCCAACCTGAAGATCACCTTCCCCGAGGACGTGGAGCTGGCGGAGCGTCTGTCCGGGTAGCTGGGGAAACTTTTCGGTAGTCCGTGACGCTTCTGTTGTGGAAAACGCGTTTTCCACAACAGAAGCGTCACGGACTATCCCGCTCCGCCCGCGGTGAGCGCCTCCAGCACCCGGACCTCCTGCTCCGAGGAGACCCGGCGGCCCGCGGGCGGGGCCTCGACGAGCTCGACGGGGAACCGCTCGCGCAGGGCGGCGACGAGGTGGGCGAAGTCCAGGGACGGCAGGCCCTCGAGGGCGGCCACCACCGAGGGTGGCAGCACGACCGGGGAGGCCACCGAGACCAGCCCGCTGCGGTCCACGGTCCCCCCGACCACCCCGTCGGCGACCGACTTCACCGTGTCGGTGACCGGGCGGCAGCCGACCACGACGACGTCCCGCTCCACGGCGGTGGCCAGGCAGGCGGCGATGAAGGACGCGGGCGTCATCGGGCACAGCGCGTCGTGCAGCACGAACGGCTCCCCCGCGTCGACCAGCCCGGCCCACTCGGTGCCCAGGTCGACCGGGGTCACCCCGGCGTCGCCGAGCGCCCAGGAGGCGCAGGCGACCAGGGCCTCGCCGTGGATCAGCGCGAACGGCAGCGAGCCGCGGTCCTGCTCCACCACCGAGCCGAGCGCTGGCGCCGGCTCCGGGACGTCATACGAATCGTGGGTCATAGGGCACACAACGTATGACGTCCGCGCGGCACCCGGAAATGCGACGAGCCCCCGGGGTTGCTCCCGGGGGCTCGTCGGTGTCGTTCAGGACGCGAGGACCTCGTCGAGGATCGCCTCGGCCTTGTCCTCGTTGGTGTGCTCGGCCAGGGCCAGCTCGGAGACGAGGATCTGGCGCGCCTTGGCCAGCATCCGCTTCTCGCCGGCCGACAGGCCACGGTCCCGCTCGCGCCGCCACAGGTCACGCACGACCTCCGCGACCTTCATGACGTCGCCGCTGTGCAGCTTCTCGAGGTTCGCCTTGTAGCGCCGCGACCAGTTGGTCGGCTCCTCGACGTGCGCCGCACGGAGGACGTCGAACACACGGTCCAGGCCCTCCTTGTCGACCACATCGCGAACCCCGACCAGATCGAGGTTGCACGCCGGGACGCGCACCACCAGATCCTGCTGGGCGACGATCCGCAGGACGAGGTACTGCCGGTCCTCCCCCTTGATCTTCCGCATCTCGATGTCTTCGATGACTGCGGCTCCGTGATTCGGGTAAACAACCGTTTCGCCGACGGTGAAAGTCATGTGTCAGGTACCCCTTCCTAGGTGACTAGTCTAACACGTCCCCGAAGGTGCTCCTTCGACGTTTCTGCAGGTCAGAGGCACAATGCGGGCTTGACAGATCCGCGTGTGGTGTGGTGGGCGGCGTCCGGAGGGCGGGGCTCGACCACCCGGGAAGGGCCGAATACCGCCGTCCGCTGCCCGCGTGGCCGATACTTCCGGGCATGGCCATCATGAAGCGCGCCCGCACCAGGGAGGCCAGGTCCGGGGAGGCTCCGAGCCGGCTCCCGACCCCTCGGCGGGCCCGTCAGCCGGCCCGGACGGGACGCCCGGGCCGCCGCCCCCGGCGACGAGCCCGGCGGCGGCGACGAACCGGCGGGGAGGCACGGCCCACCCCCCGGCGCAGGGCCGGGAAGCGCAGACCCCTGACCGATGCCTGGCCGCTCCAGCTGCTGCGCGCCGCACACCCGCGCCAGGCACTGCTGACCGCTGTGGGGCTCGCCACGGCGGCCGCCCTCGACGGGCGTCCGCTCCGTGAGATCGGCCTGGTCCTGGCGACGGTGCTGGTCGGCCAGGCAGTGCTCGGCTGGCACAACGATCTCGTCGACCGGGCCCGCGACCTGCGCCACGACACCCCCGGCAAGCCCGTCGCGAGCGGCCTGCTCGACCCCGGCACCGTGTGGTTCTCCCTCATCTGCGGGGTGCTGCTGGTCGTCCCCCTGTCGATCACCAGCGGCGTCACGGCCGGCAGTGCCTACCTGATCTCGCTGGTCATCGGCCTGCTGGCCAACGTCGTGCTCCGCCGGGGGCTGCTGTCCTGGCTGCCCTGGGCCGCGTCGTACGCCCTGTTCCCGGCGTTCCTCTCGTACGGCGGCTGGGGCGGCGACGCGACGGGGAACCCGCCGCAGATCTCGATCACGGTGCTGGCCGCGCTCCTCGGTGTCGGCGCGCACTTCCTGCGCGCGCTGCCCGGACTGGTGGCCGACCACGAGGACGGGTGGCGCAGCCTGCCGCTGCGGATCGCCGTCCGCACCGGCGCGACGAAGCTGCTGGTGATCTCGCTGGTGTGGACGGCGCTGGTCCTGGCCGGCCTGCTGGTCCTCGGCAGCCAGGTCGGTCTCGACCAGTAGCGCCCGCGACCGGTAGCAGCCGCCGGCGGCCGGCCGCGGACCCGTGCGTCGACCGCCTGCCGACCGCCCCCGGCGGTCCCGCTCACGACCGCTAGGCTGTGCCCGAACCGTGCACCGCACACCGCCGTACCGGCGCCGCCGACAGACGGCCCGCCGACGACCTGCGAAGGCCTTGAAGATGCACCTGCGACGCAACTCCCGCCGCACTCTGCGCCGTTCCGTGGCGCTGTCCCTGGGTGGGCTCCTCCTGGCCGCCCCCCTGCTCACGTCGTGCGGGTTCGACTACGCGACCGACCGGGTCTACACGCCCGCGTCGGGGGTCAACAACCGTGACGCGTCGGTCGACGTGCTCGGTGCCGTCATCGTGTCGGGCCAGGACGACTCGGGCACCTTCATCGCCACCTTCTCCAACAACAGCACCGAGAAGAAGAACACCGTGGAGTCCCTGGCCGGTGCGGGCGGCAACACCATCCAGGCCGACTCGTTCTCGCCGATCAAGATCGACGAGGGCGGCCTGGTCAACCTCGCGACCGACGGCGGGATCCCGGTGAAGGGCACGTTCACCGCCGGCGACTTCATCCCCGTCACCGTGACCCTCGGCTCCGGCGAGCGGGTCGAGATGAAGGTCCCGGTGGTGCCCAACGACACCGGCGACTACGCCGGCCTCGACTCGTCGGGCGCCTCGCCGACCGAGTCGCCCTCCGAGTCCCCCTCCGAGACGCCGTCGGAGACCTCCACGGAGTCGCCCTCGGAGTCGCCGTCCGCTTCCGCCTCGGAGTGACCATGACCCACACGCTCGTGCTGCTCCGCCACGGCGAGAGCGACTGGAACGCCAAGAACCTCTTCACCGGCTGGGTCGACGTGGCCCTCACCGAGAAGGGCGAGGCAGAGGCCGTCCGTGGCGGCGAGCAGCTGCACGAGGCCGGGCTGCTCCCGGACGTGGTGCACACCTCGCTGCAGCGCCGGGCGATCAACACCGCCGCGCTCGCGCTGGACGCGGCCGACCGGCACTGGATCCCGGTACGCCGCTCCTGGCGGCTCAACGAGCGTCACTACGGGGCGCTGCAGGGCAAGGACAAGAAGCAGACGCTGGAGCAGTACGGCGAGGAGCAGTTCATGCTCTGGCGCCGCAGCTTCGACGTGCCGCCGCCGCCGCTGGACGACGACAGCGAGTTCTCGCAGGTCGGCGACCCCCGGTACGCCGACCTCGGCGACGAGATGCCCCGCACCGAGTGCCTCAAGGACGTCATCGCCCGGATGCTCCCCTACTGGGAGTCCGGCATCGTGCCCGACCTGAAGGACGGGAAGACCGTGCTGGTCGCCGCGCACGGCAACAGCCTGCGGGCGATCGTCAAGCACCTCGACCAGATCAGCGACGAGGACATCGCCGGGCTGAACATCCCGACCGGCATGCCGCTCGTCTACCGCCTCGACGAGCAGCTGCGCCCCACCGTGGCCGGGGGCGAGTACCTCGACCCCGACGCGGCCGCCGCCGCGGCTGCGGCCGTGGCCAACCAGGGCCGCTGACGCTGCACGTCACGGTGGACAAGTCCGGATAGTCCGTGACGCTTCTGTTGTGGATATCGCGTTTTCCACAACAGAAGCGTCACGGACTACCGCATTTCGAGCGCGTCCTCAGGCGTCGACGGCACGCGGGTTCTGGCCGGTGACCACGAAGACCACCCGGTTGGCGACCGAGACGGCGTGGTCGGCGATCCGCTCGTAGTAGCGCCCGAGCAGGGCGATGTCGACGGCGGCCTCGACGCCGTGGCTCCAGTCGTCGGAGAGCAGCTCGGTGAACGACGTACGCCGCAGCTGGTCCATCTCCTCGTCGTCGCGGCCGAGCTCGATGGCGGCCTCGACGTCGCGGCCGGTGATGATCTGCAGCAGCTGGGCGACCATGTCCTCGGCGACCTCGGCCATCCGCGACATGGTGGGCCGCACCTCCTCGGGGACGGCCACGTTCGGCGTCCGCAGCCGGGCGATCTTGGCGACGTGCACCGACAGGTCGCCCATCCGCTCGAGCTCGCTGACCATCCGCAGCGCGGCGACGATGGTGCGCAGGTCGCCGGCCACCGGCTGCTGCAGCGACAGCAGGGAGAAGGCCTTGTCCTCCACCCGCTCGCGCGCCAGGTCGATCTCGACGTCCGCGCTGATCACCTGCTCGGCGATCTCGGCGTCGCCGGTGAGCAACGCCGAGGTCGCCAGCCGCACGGCGTCCTCCACCCGGGCGGCGATGCCGCTGAGGTCGTCGAAGACAGAGTCGAGCTGTTCGTGGAAAGCGTCTCGCATGGTGTAGAGCCTAGGCGGGCCAGGTGACAGGCCGGGGCCGGAGCATGAACGCGCGGTGAACGTTGCGAAGCCCGTGCCCGCTTGGCGAAGCCCCGGTGAATCCCTGCGTACTCTGGTGCCGTGGATCCGACGACGCAGGCGTTTCTCGCTGCGTTCATCGGGGCCGTCGTCGCCGGCGGGGCCGTGCTCGCCTGGCACGTGAGCGACCGCCAGCAGACCCGGGCCGCCCCCGTGGAGGAGCCGACGCTCCCGCCGGGCGTGGCCACCGTGCTCTCGGTGCTGCGCAGCAGCGCCGTCGTGGTCGACGACAACGACAACGTGCTGAAGGCCAGCGCCCCGGCGTACGCCCTCGGGCTGGTGCGCGGCACCGCCCTGTCCTCCGACGACCTCGCCGACCTGGTCCGCCAGGTCCGCCGCGACGGGCAGATCCGGGAGACCGAGATCCGGATGGGACGGCTCGGCGCGCCCGCCCGGCACGTCACCGCCCGGGTCGCGCCGCTCAGCTCGCGCCTGGTCCTCGCCCTGGTCGAGGACCGCACCCGGGAGCGCCGGGTGGAGGCGGTACGACGCGACTTCGTGGCCAACGTGAGCCACGAGCTGAAGACTCCGGTGGGCGCCATCCGGCTGCTGGCCGAGGCCGTCGGCGACGCGGCCGACGACCCCGAGGCGGTCAAGCGGTTCGCCGGCCGGATGCTCACCGAGAGCGACCGGCTCTCCCGGCTGGTGCAGCAGGTGATCGAGCTGTCCCGGCTCCAGGGCGACGACCCGCTCGAGGCCCCGACGCCGGTGTCCCTCGACGAGGTCATCGCGGTGGCCGTCGACACCTCCGCCATCGACGCCGACTCCAAGCGGATCAGCGTCGTCACCGGCGGCGTGACCGGGCTCGAGGTGTTCGGCAGCGAGGAGCAGGTCACCGCCGCGGTCGCGAACCTGGTGGCCAACGCCGTGTCCTACTCCGACTGCGACTCCACGGTCCTGGTCAGCACCAAGGCCGACGACAACACCGTGGAGATCTCGGTCGTCGACCAGGGCATCGGCATCCCCGAGCGGGAGATCGACCGGATCTTCGAACGCTTCTACCGGGTCGACCCGGCCCGCCACCGGTCCACCGGCGGCACCGGGCTCGGCCTGTCCATCGTCAAGCACGTCGCCGCCACCCACGGCGGCGACGTCCGAGTGTGGTCGGCGGAGGGGCAGGGCTCTACATTCACCTTGTCCCTCCCCCGCAGGAACCAGGAGGCAGGCCGGTGACCCGCGTACTCGTCGTGGAGGACGAAGAGAGCTACAGCGAGGCTCTCGCGTACATGCTGCGCAAGGAGGGCTTCGAGGTCGCGATCGCCGCTGACGGCAACGACGCCCTCACGGAGTTCGACCGCAACGGCGCCGACATCGTGCTGCTCGACCTGATGCTGCCCGGGATCCCCGGCACCGAGGTGTGCCGCCAGATCCGGCAGTCCTCCAGCGTGCCGGTGATCATGGTGAGCGCGAAGGACGACGAGGTCGACAAGGTGGTCGGGCTCGAGCTCGGCGCCGACGACTACGTCACCAAGCCGTACTCACCGCGCGAGCTGGTCGCCCGGATCCGGGCCGTGCTGCGCCGTGGAGCCGGGGACGCCGACCTGGAGCCGCCGACGCTGGAGGCCGGGCCGGTCCGGATGGACGTCGAGCGGCACGTGGTGACCGTGGACGGCCAGGAGCAGCGGCTCCCGCTCAAGGAGTTCGAGCTGCTCGAGATGTTCCTGCGCAACCCGGGCCGGGTGCTCACCCGCGGCCAGCTGATCGACCGGGTCTGGGGCTCGGACTACGTCGGCGACACCAAGACCCTCGACGTCCACGTGAAGCGGCTGCGCGCCAAGCTCGAGCCCGACCCGGGCGAGCCGAAGTACCTCGTCACCGTGCGCGGGCTGGGCTACAAGCTCGACCTGTGAGGTGGGCGCCGCTTTCGCCGGCTGATCGCCGGACGTGACCTGTCGGGGGCACTCCTCCTGACAAGTGCCTGTCTGCCCTGACAAGTGACAAGTCGGGCGGACTGGCCCGATCTCGCGCAACGACGTCCGATATCCGCGTGTTCGGGGTCCCCGGGCGTCCCTAGGCTGGTCCGGTGAGTACGACGACCCCCGCGCCCGCCCGGACCCCGGCCGCCGCGCCCCCGACCTGGCTGCCGCTCGCGGCGGTGGCGGTGACCCTGCTCCTGTGGGCCTCGGCGTTCGTCGCGATCCGCTACCTGGGCGACGACTTCTCCCCCGGCGCGCTCTCGCTGGGTCGGCTCGTCGTGGGCTCGCTGTGCCTCGGCGTGGTCGCGCTGAGCCGCGGCCTGCCGCGGCCGAGCGGGCGCGACCTGCGTTCGATCGTGATCATCGGGGTGCTGTGGTTCGGGGTCTACAACGTCGCCCTCAACGAGGGCGAGCGCCGAGTCGACGCCGGCACGGCCGCGATGCTGATCCAGGTCTCGCCGGTGCTGATCGCACTGCTGGCCGCGCTCTTCCTCTCCGAGCGCTTCACCGTCTACCTCGCGGTCGGGCTGGCACTGGCCTTCGGCGGCGTGGCGCTGATCGGGCTGTCCACCTCGCCGGGCGGCGACCGCGACCTGCTCGGGGTCCTGCTCTGCGTGCTGAGCGCGGTCGTCTACGCGATCAGCGTGATCCTCCAGAAGCCCGTGATGGCCCGGGTCCAGGCCGTGCACGTCACCTGGCTGGCCTGCACCGTCGGGGCGATCGCGTGCCTGCCGTTCCTGGGCGACCTGGTCCACGAGACCGCCGCCGCGCCCGCGTCCTCGATCGCGTGGGTGGTCTACCTCGGGGTGTTCCCCACGGCCATCGCGTTCACGACGTACGCCTACGCGCTCACCCACATGAACGCCAGCAGCCTCGGCGTCACCACCTACCTGGTCCCGCCGCTGACCATCGTGATGGGGCTGCTGTTCCTCGCCGAGGCGCCGCCCGCGATGGCGTACGCCGGCGGCGCGCTCGCGCTGGTCGGCGTCGCCGTCGCCCGCCGCAAGCCGCGGACGATCGCGCGGGAGCCCGCGAAGACTGCCTGAGCCTGACATGCTGGCCCGGTGAGCGTGGTCGCCGGCGTGCTCGTGGCCCTGGTGGCCGCACTGCACCTCTACTTCCTGGTCCTGGAGATGTTCCTGTGGACCACCCCCACCGGGCTCCGCACCTTCGGGCTGGACCCGGACTTCGCCGAGCGGAGCAAGGCGCTCGCCGCCAACCAGGGCCTCTACAACGGGTTCCTCGTGGCCGGGCTCGTGTGGGGCCTGGTCGCGGACCGGACCGACGTGCAGGTCTTCTTCCTGCTGTGCGTGGTGGTGGCAGGCGGGTACGGCGCGGCGACGGTCAACAGGAGGATCCTGCTGGTGCAGGCGCTCCCGGGGGCGGCGGCGCTGCTCGCCGTGCTGGTCAGTCGCTGAGCCCGAACCACGGCAGACAGGGCTCGAGCCCCGCGACCTCCACCCGGTGACCTCCGGTGGCCCAGCCCTCCCGGGTCAGCCGCAGGTGCTGCAGCTCGACGACGCCGTCGGGGGAGCTGGTGCGGCTGAGCCCGTTGTCGGCGTACCCGAGCCGACGGGACACCCCCAGCGACGCCGCGTTGTCGAGCACCGCCGAGGAGACGGCGGCGACCGCACCGAGGTGGTCGAAGGCGAGCCCGAGCACCGCCGCGCGCATCGCGACGCCCAGCCCCCGCCCGCGGGCTTCGTGGGCGAGCCAGGACGCCGAGTCCACGGTCCGCAGCGTGACGAAGTCGTCGGCCTCGAGCGACTGCAGGCCGACCACTCGACCGTCGTGCTCGACGGCCAGGTCGAGGCACCACGAGCCCGGCGACCAGGTGCCCCGCGAGCGCCAGATGCCCTGCGCGAAGAGCCGCAACCGGTCCCGTCGTACGTCGAGGCCGGGGAACGGCTCGGCCCGGGGGTCGAGGTCGAAGTCGTCCGGGAACAGCCCGCTGAGGACCCCCAGGTCTGCATCGGTGACCGGACGCAGGGCCACCGGACCGCAGCGCAGGCGCAGGTCGAACAGGGGCCACTCCATGGGCTGACCCTAGGCGTGCGGCCCGGGTCGTGTGCCTCAGAACGCGCCCTGGCGCGTCCTCGGGCACACGACCCGGCGCGGCCGCAGGGTCAGCTGACCTCGGGCTCCTCGCCGGACTCCAACCAGCCGCGGAACGCCTCGAGGTTCCGGGTGGACTCCCCGCGCAGCTTGCGCCACTCCCACTCCTTGCGGATCGAGGAGGCGAAGCCGAGCTCGAGGATCGCGTTGAACGACTCGTCGGCGTTGGAGAGCACCGAGCCGAGCAGCCGGTCGAGCTCCTCGGCCTCGACCGCCGCGAGCGGCAGCCGGGCGTCGAGGTAGATGTCGCCGAGCCGGTCGACGGCGAAGGAGACTGCGTACATCTTCAGGTTCCGCTCGAGCAGCCAGCGGTAGACCCGCTCGTGGTTCTCGTCGGGCTTGCGGCACACGAACGCGTGCACGCCGAGCGCGTGCTCCCCCACGTCGAGCCGCACCGCGGTCTGGAGCTTCTTCTCCCCGGGCAGCGAGAACGAGAAGGAGCCGTCGGCGAGCTCCTCGAACTCGATCTCGCTGTCGTCGAGGTAGTCGCGGATCGTGGCGGCGGGGTCGGTCATCCGCGCCGCCCGCCGCGGACCGGACCGGGTCGTCGGGTGCTCATGAGACAGACTCTCGCATGAACGACCGCGCCTGCTCGTACACCTCGAGGGTGCGCTCGGCGGTCCGCTCCCACGCGAACTGGCGGGCCTGCGCCAGGGCGCCCTGCGACAGCCGCTCCCGCAGCTGCTCGTCCTCGAGCACCCGGCGCAGCCCGGCGGCCCAGTCCCGCGGCTCGTGCCCCTCGATCAGCAGCCCGCTGTGCCCGTCGCGCACGACCGTGGTCAGGCCGCCGACCGCGGCGGCGAGCACCGGGGTGCCGGTGGCCTGCGCCTCGGCGGCGACCAGGCCGAACGACTCGTTGTAGGACGGTACGGCGACCAGGGTCGCGGCCGCGCACCAGCGGGCCAGGTCGGCCTGGGCCACCGGCGGCACGAACCGGACCACGTCGTCGAGGCCGAGCTCGGTGGCCAGCTGGGCGAGCGACTCGGGGTGCTCCAGCCCGCTGCCGGAGGGCCCGCCGACGATCGGGACCACCACCCGCGACCGCAGACCGGGCGACTGGGACAGCAGCTCGGCGACCGCCCGGAGCAGCACGTCCGGCGCCTTGAGCGGCTGGATCCGGCCGGCGAAGAGCAGCACGTGCGCGTCCTGCGGCAGCCCGAGGGACTCCCGGGCCGCGGCCTTGCCGAGGGGCCGGAAGACCGACAGGTCGACGCCGGGGTAGACGACCTCGACGCGGCCGGCCTCGGCGTCGTACAGGTTGATCAGCTGCTTGGCCTCGATGTCGGTGTTGGCGATGAGCATGTCGGCCGCCTCGACCACCTGCTCCTCGCCGATGATCCGGGCGACGGGCTCCGGGGTGTCACCCGCGGCGAGCGCGTCGTTCTTGACCTTGGCCATGGTGTGCATGCTGTGCACCAGCGGCACTCCCCAGCGGTCGCGGGCGAGCGCCCCGACCTGCCCGGAGAGCCAGTAGTGGGAGTGCACGGCGTCGTAGTGGCCGACCGGCTGCGCGGCCTCCGCGCGCAGCACCTCGCGGGCGAACACGCACAGCTGGCCCGGCAGCTCACCCTTGCTCAGGCCCTCGAACGGTCCGGCGTGGATGTGCCGCACCCAGACCCCGTCCGCGGCCTCGACCACCGGGTCGAGCGCGGAGCTGGTGGCGCGGGTGAAGATGTCGACCTCGATGCCCTGCTGGGCGAGGCGGCGGGACAGCTCGATCACGTAGACGTTCATGCCCCCGGCGTCGCCGGTGCCCGGCTGGTCGAGCGGCGAGGTGTGCAGGCTGATCATCGCCAGGCGCCTGATGCGGTCCAACGTGGTCCCTTCCTTCGGGTGGTCCAACCAACCTCAACCGCGCAGCGGCGTCAGGGATTCCCGGGCGCGGTGGGGTACGTCGTACCCGTACCCGGCACGGACCCGTCCCAGCCCCGTCCCGGCCCCGTCCCGGCCGTGTCCCGCCGGTGTCCCCCGCCGGTGTCAGCGGGCGGTGTCGGCGGGCGGTGTCAGCGGGCGTGGGCGCCGGCGTGCCGGCCGGCGCGTGCGCGCTTGGGCCGGCCCCGGGAGAGCTGCACCGCGGCCACCACCGCGACCACCAGCCCGAAGATGCCGTCGATCGTCCGCGAGTGGCCGCCCCCGTGGAGCACCTCCAGCACCGACCCGACCAGCAGCGGGAACGCGATCGCGACGATCACCCGCAGCCAGGTGGCGCTCGTGCTCACCAGCCCGGCTCCGGCCGCGACCAGGGCGACGGCGAGCAGCAGCACGCCGATGGCGTACAGCCCGTCGGCGGCGATGCCGGTGCCGTGGCCGCCGAGGTCCATCACGAACCGGACGACCCAGCAGAGGCCGCCGACGAGGCCCGCGAGGCGGGCGAGGGTGTGCAGGTCCATGTGATCCAACTCCGGGGGGCGAGCGATCCGATCAACAGGTCAGTCTGCCATCGGCGCCGGGCGGGCGACGACCCCGATCGGCGGCCCCGGCACAATCGGCTCATGAGCACCTCACGCACCGCCGTCGTCACCGGGGCCAGCAGCGGGATCGGCGCGGCGACGGCCCGGGCCCTCGCCGCCGACGGCTTCCACGTCGTCTGCGCCGCCCGGCGCCGCGACCGGATCGAAGCGCTGGCCGAGGAGATCGGCGGCCGCGCGGTCGCCTGCGACGTCACCGACCCCGACTCGGTCGCCGGGCTCGCCCGCGAGGTCGGCGACGAGCTCCACGTGCTGGTCAACAACGCGGGCGGCGCCTTCGGGTCCGACCCGGTGGAGTCGGCCGACCCGGAGCAGTGGCGGGCGATGTACGACGTGAACGTGCTCGGCCTGCTGCGCGTCACCCAGGCGCTGCTGCCCGCGCTGCGGGCCAGCGGCGACGGGCTGATCGTGAACGTCGGGTCGACCGCGGGCCGGATCGCCTACGAGGGCGGCGCCGGCTACACCGCCGCCAAGCACGGCACCCAGGTCGTCACCGAGACGCTGCGCCTGGAGCTGTGCGGCGAGCCGATCCGGGTCTCGGAGATCGCCCCGGGCATGGTGCGCACCGACGAGTTCGCGGTGGTCCGCTTCGGCGGGGACCGGGAGAAGGCGGACGCGGTGTACGCCGGCGTCCCCGACCCGCTGGTCGCCGACGACATCGCGCAGGCGATCGCCTGGATCGCCGGCCGGCCCAGCCACGTGAACATCGACGAGCTGGTGATCCGGCCGCGCGCCCAGGCCGCCCAGCACAAGGTCCACCGCCAGGCCTGAGCCTGCGAAGGCCTGACGCGGTGGAGGTCGAGCGAGCCCCGCGGCCGACGAAGGAGGCCGCGACGGGCGTGTCGAGACCCCCCGCCAGGCCTGAGCCTGCGAAGGCCTGACGCGGTGGAGGTCGAGCGAGCCCCGCGGCCGACGAAGGAGGCCGCGACGGGCGTGTCGAGACCCGCCCGCTGGACGGGGCGGTCTCGGTCCGGGTGGTGAGCAGGCACCGCACCGTACGACGCCCGACGTGCCAGACTGCGGTGCGTGCAGACCATCGGACTCATCGGCGGGATGAGCTGGGAGAGCAGCGCGGTCTACTACCGCGACCTCAACCTCGGCGTGCAGCAGCGACTCGGCGGGCTCTCCTCGCCGCGACTGGTGCTGAGCACCGTCGACTTCGCGGAGGTCACCGACCTCGAGGACGAGGAGCGCTGGCAGCAGGTCGGCGAGCTGCTCGCCGACGCCGCCCGCGGGGTCGAGCGCGCCGGGGCCGACTTCCTGCTGCTGTGCACGACCACCTTCCACAAGGTCGCCGAGCAGGTGGAGGCGGCCGTCGGGATCCCGCTCATCCACCTCGCCGACGTGGTCGCCGAGGCCTGCAAGGCCCAGGGCGTGACCACGGTCGGCTTCATCGGCACCAAGGTCGCGATGGAGGACAGCTTCTTCACCGACCGGCTCGCCACCCACGGTGTGGCCGCGATCGTGCCGCCCAGGGAGCACCACGAGTGGCTCAACTCCGCGATCTACGAGGAGCTGGTGCACGGCCACGTCCTGCCCCGCACCCGGCGCCGCGTGGTCGAGCTCATCGAGGAGCTCTGGGACGCCGGCGCCGGCGGGGTGCTGCTCGGCTGCACCGAGCTGGAGCTGCTGATCAAGCAGGCCGACGTCGAGCTGCCGGTCTTCCCCTGCACCACCCTGCACGTCGAGGCCGCCCTCGACCGCGCCCTGGACTGAGGAGAACAACATCGGGTAGTCCGTGACGCTTCTGTTGTGGAGAACGCGTTTTCCACAACAGAAGCGTCACGGACTATCTCTGGTCGTTGTCCAGCAGCAGCTCGGCGAGCCGGCGGAGCTCGTCGGTGAGGTGCTGCTCGGGGACCTGTGCCCGGCGGCCGCCGAGGTCGAAGTCGTAGACGAAGTGGTCGGGCTGGGGCAGGCCGCGGCGCACCGAGGCCAGGTCGATCCGGTCCACCAGGGTGCGGACCTCGCCGCCGCGCGGGTCGTCCGCGGCGAGGTCGACCTCGCCGGTGGCGACCATCCCCGCGAAGCCGCCGGTGCGCCGCACGGCGACCCGCGTGCCGGCCGAGCCGGGGCCCGGCGTGACGGGGGCGGCCGGGCCGGACACCTCCGGCGTCACCCCGACCTCGGCCCAGGCCCCGCGCACGGCGTCCGCGTGCGGCCCCGCGGCGGCCACGGTCGCCGCGGCGAACCCCGCGAAGTCGGTCCGGGAGCTGACCTGCCCGCCGGTCAGCGCGGCGTACCAGACCGCGCCGGCGCCGTCCCACGAGCTGCCGCCGATCGCGGTCGCGGCGAGCTGGAAGGCCCGGTTCGGGATGCCGGAGTTCAGGTGCACCCCGCCGTTGTCGTCGGTGGTGTCCACGTAGTCCGACATCTGCCCGACCTGGGGGTCCTTGCCCAGCGCCGGGTCGTCGTACGCCGTGCCGGGCGCGGCCATGTCGCGCAGCGCCCGCGCCGCGATGCCGGGCAGGAAGAGCCCCTCGCCGATCAGCCAGTCCGCCTCGAGGGCGTCCTGGCCGAGCAGCCGCTGCTTGACGCAGGAGGCGAACACGTCGGAGACCGACTCGTTGAGCGCGCCGGGCTGGCCGGCGTACTCCAGGCCCGCAGTGTGCTCGGTGACCGCGTGGGTGAGCTCGTGGCCGAGCACGTCCACCGGCCTGGTGAAGCGCCCGAAGACCCGGCCGTCACCGTCGCCGAAGACCAGCTGGGTGCCGTCCCAGAACGCGTTGTCGTAGTTGCGCCGGTAGTGCACGGTCAGGCTCACCGGCGCCCCGCGACCGTCGTAGGACGCCCGCCCGTAGACCTCCGAGAACAGCGCCAGCGAGCCGGCGATCCCGGTCGCCGCCTCGTCCACGGCGGGGTCGCCGGAGTCCGGCTCACCCGCCGAGCGCACCGGGGTGCCGGGCAGCTCCGAGCCGTTGCCGGCGGTGTGCACGGTCCAGGCCGGCCCGGCCGGCGCGGCCAGCGCCCGCGGCGGGGCCGGTGGCGCCAGTCGCCCGGTGCGCATCCGCTCGTCCACGGCGAGCGTCGCGCGGCAGTGGTCGGCCAGCTCGGCCCGGGTCCCGGCGAGCTGCCGGAGCAGGTAGGGCGGCACGAACTGGCAGGTCCCGAGAGCGGTCATGGGTCCAGACAAGACGACGCCACCGACGCTGGCAAGAGGCCGGCACGAGGCCGGACGGCCACGGGGAGCCTCAGGCGGGGGCCCGGTCCGGCGGGAAGCCACCGGTCGCGACCGGTCCCCACGACTCGGGGGTGACCCGGATCAGCGACTTGCCCTGCCGGCGCATCGCCTGGCGGTACTCCTCCCAGTCCGGGTGCTCCCCGGAGATGCACCGGAAGTACTCCACCAGCGCGTCCTCGGCCTCGGGCGAGGGCATGTCGAGGACCTCGGCGGTGCCGTCGACCTGGACGTAGGGCCCGTTCCACTCGTCGGAGTGCACCAGGACGGTGGCGCGGGCGTCGCGGCGGAGGTTCACCGCCTTGGCCCGCTGCGGGTAGGTCGAGATGACGAGGCGCCCCTCGGCGTCGACGCCGCCGGTCACCGGCGAGACCTGCGGCCGCCCGTCCCGGCGGAAGGTCATCAGCGTCATCCGGTGGCGGGGGCGGACGAAGTCGAGCAGCTGGTCGCGGTCGACCCGGTCGGTGGTCGCGATGGTGGCCATGCGGCCAGCCTAGGGACCGGGGCCAGAGGGGCGGGTCGGGCCGCGATCCGCGATGCGGGTCCGGCGGCCGGCTCCCCGTAGACTCGCAGGGGCCCTCGGGCTCCCGATCCCACTCGCCACCGAAAGCGACGTCGTACCCCCATGTCTGTCCCTGCTGAATCCACCAGGACTCTTCGCAACGACCTGCGCAACGTCGCGATCGTCGCCCACGTCGACCACGGCAAGACCACCCTGGTCGACGCCATGCTCCGCCAGGGCGGCGCGTTCTCCGCGCACCAGGCCGAGGGCGTGGCCGAGCGGGTCATGGACTCCGGTGACCTCGAGCGCGAGAAGGGCATCACCATCCTCGCGAAGAACACCGCGATCCACTACGCCGGCCCGGCGGCCGAGGGCAAGCCGATGACCATCAACATCATCGACACCCCCGGCCACGCCGACTTCGGCGGCGAGGTCGAGCGCGGCCTGTCCATGGTGGACGGCATCGTGCTGCTCGTCGACGCCTCCGAGGGCCCGCTGCCCCAGACCCGGTTCGTGCTGCGCAAGGCGCTGAACGCCGACATGCCGGTGATCCTGGTCGTCAACAAGACCGACCGCGGCGACGCCCGCATCGCGGAGGTCGTCGACGAGACCTACGAGCTCTTCATGGACCTCCTCGACGAGAGCCACAGCCAGGACGCGCTCGACTTCCCGGTCGTCTACGCCTCCGGCCGCGCCGGTGTCGCGGGCCTCGAGCAGCCGGAGAACGGCGAGCTGCCCGACTCCCCCGACCTCGAGCCGCTGTTCAGGACGATCCTCGAGACGATCCCGGCTCCGGCGTACGACGAGGGCGCGCCGCTGCAGGCCCACGTCACGAACCTCGACTCCTCGCCGTTCCTCGGGCGCCTCGCGCTGGTGCGCGTGCACCAGGGCACCCTGAAGAAGGGCCAGACCGTCGCCTGGATGAAGCGCGACGGCGAGACCAAGAACGTCCGGATCACCGAGCTCCTCGTCACCGAGGGCCTCGAGCGCAAGCCCGGCGAGTCCGCGGGCCCCGGCGACATCGTCGCGATCGCGGGCATCCCCGACATCACCATCGGCGAGACGCTGGCGGACCCGGAGAACCCGGTCGCGCTGCCGCTCATCCACGTCGACGAGCCGGCGATCTCGATGACGATCGGCACCAACACCTCGCCGCTGGTCGGCCGGGTGAAGGGCGCGAAGGTCACCGCCCGCCTGGTCAAGGACCGGCTCGACAGCGAGCTGATCGGCAACGTGTCGCTGCGCGTCCTGCCGACCGAGCGCCCCGACACGTGGGAGGTGCAGGGCCGCGGCGAGCTGGCGCTGGCGATCCTGGTCGAGCAGATGCGCCGCGAGGGCTTCGAGCTGACCGTCGGCAAGCCGCAGGTGGTCACCCGCGAGGTCAACGGCAAGATCCACGAGCCGATGGAGCGCCTGACCATCGACGCCCCCGAGGAGTACCTCGGCACGATCACCGAGCTGCTCGCCACCCGGAAGGGCCGGATGGAGCAGATGACCAACCACGGCACCGGCTGGGTCCGGATGGAGTTCGTCGTGCCGGCCCGCGGCCTGATCGGCTTCCGCACCGAGTTCCTCACCGACACCCGCGGCACCGGCATCGCGCACCACATCTCCGAGGGCTACGAGCCCTGGGCCGGCGAGATCCGCTCCCGCAACAACGGCTCCCTGGTGGCCGACCGCAAGGGCGCCGCGACGGCGTACGCCATGACCTCGCTGCAGGAGCGCGGCGTCATGTTCGTGGAGCCGACGACCGAGGTCTACGAGGGCATGATCGTCGGGGAGAACTCCCGCGCCGACGACATGGACGTCAACATCACCAAGGAGAAGCAGCAGACCAACATCCGGTCCGCCACCTCCGACAACTTCGAGAAGCTGATCCCGCCGAAGAAGCTCTCGCTCGAGCAGTGCCTGGAGTTCTGCCGCGACGACGAGTGCGTCGAGGTCACGCCCGAGATGGTGCGGATCCGCAAGGTCATCCTCGACCAGAACGAGCGCGCCAAGATCGCGAGCCGAGCGCGCAAGGCGAACAAGTAGCGCGACCGGGCGCGCGAGTCGCGCCGTGACCGCCGAGTCGGCGTGAGGCTCCTCCAGCAGGGGGCTTCACGCCGACTCGGCATTTCGGGAGCCGCCCGGCCGGCGTCGCCCGGTCCGGCGGTAGGCGCCGACCGGCCCGACGTCAGACCCCCACGGGCATCGACCGCCGCCGCGCGTTGTCGAGGCTGACCGCCTCGATCGCCACCCCGGCGAAGCCGACGGCGACCAGCAGCACCAGGGCCGAGCTGACCGCGTGGGGCAGGAACGGGGCGACGAAGGCCGACGCGAAGTGCACGACGAGCACCAGCGGCACCCACCGCGGCGTCACGTCGGCCCGCAGCAGCGCGATCGCCAGCAGCAGCTCGCCGAGGTAGAAGCACGCGATCCAGCCGTAGAGGAAGACCGTCAGCCCCGCCTCGTGCACGGCATCGTCGAGCTCCGCACCGGTGAGCGAGGTCTCGAGGGCGATCGCGCGGAAGAACACGATCAGCATCGAGTAGCCGGCCGTGCCCAGGAAGCCCACCGCGAGCACCACGGCGCTGAGCATCCCCAGCGATCGCCCGCGCCGCTCGAAGAGGCTCAGGGCCGCCGGCAGCCCGAGGGTCAGCGCGACCGAGGCGATGAAGAAGACGACCGCGGCGGCCAGCCACCGGCCGTCCATGGTGCGCGCCACCTCGAGGGTGTCCGCGGTCGACGACCCCGAGGGCAGCAGGAGCGACCCGAAGGTCAGCGCCATCGCCCCCGTCACGAACGCCGCTGCCGACGCCGGGATCCAGTCCATTCGCATCCCCATACCGTAGGCCTTCCGGCACCGGTCCGGCACCGATCCGGGCGCGGAGTGGGAGGGCCCACGGCCGCGCGTGCCGACCAGGGGGCGCCCGGGCCCGGCTACGGTGGCTGGCACCAGCCGAGGAAAGGACTCCCATGGCGCTCGACGAGCTCCTCCAGCAGGCGCGACAGCAGTCCCTCGGCGACCTGCCCCGGCGTACGGCGCGCCGGGTGCCGGACAAGCTCGCGCTCGTCGACGGCGCCACCCGGCTGACCTTCGCCGAGCTCGACGCGACCGTCGACCGGGCCGCCGCCGCGCTGGCCGCCGCGGGCCTGGCCAAGGGCGACCGGCTGGCGCTGCTGTGCCACAACTGCTGGCAGTTCGCGGTGCTCAGCTTCGCGGCCGCCCGGGCCGGCGTGGTGCTGGTGCCGGTGAACTTCATGCTGGGCGGGGAGGAGATCGCGTTCATCCTCGACCACAGCGGCGCCACCGCGTTCGTGGTCGAGGACGCCCTGGTGCCCACCGCCGAGAAGGCGCTCGCGGCCGCCGGCGGCACGGTGCCGACCCGGGTCGTCGTACGCCTGGCCGGTGGCGACCTGCCGGAGGGCTGGACCGACGCCCGGGAGTGGTTCGAGCACGACGGCACCCCGCCGCACGTGCCGGTGGCCGACGACGACCCGCTGCGGATGATGTTCACCTCGGGCACCGAGTCGCGGCCCAAGGGCGCGCTGCTCTCCAGCCGCTCGCTGCTGTGGCAGTACGTCTCCTGCGCCCTCGACGGCCACATGTCCGCCGACGACGTGGAGCTGCACACGCTGCCGCTCTACCACTGCGCGCAGCTGGACTGCTTCCTCGGCACCGACGTCTACCTCGGCGCGACCAGCATCATCCTGCCCGCGCCGGACCCGGCGGCGATCCTGCGTGCGATCGAGCAGCACCGGGTCACCAAGTTCTTCGCCCCGCCGACGGTGTGGATCGGGCTGCTGCGCTGCCCCGACTTCGACGGCGCCGACCTGTCCAGCCTGCGCAAGGGCTACTACGGCGCCTCCCCGATGCCGATCGCCGTGCTCGAGGAGATCCGGCGGCGGTTGCCGGACGTGGACCTGTGGAACTTCTACGGCCAGACCGAGATGGCCCCGCTGGCCACGATCCTCGGCCCCGACGAGCAGCTGGAGTACGCCGGGTCCGCGGGCCGGGCGGCCCTCAACGTCGAGACCCGCATCGTCGACGACGCCGACCGGCCGGTGCCCCCGGGGACCGTGGGCGAGATCGTGCACCGGTCCCCGCACGCCACCCTCGGCTACTACCGCGACGAGGCGAAGACCGCCGAGGCGTTCCGCGAGGGCTGGTTCCACTCCGGGGACCTCGGGTACCTCGACGAGGGCGGCCGGCTCTACGTGGTGGACCGCAAGAAGGACATGATCAAGACCGGCGGCGAGAACGTCGCCAGCCGGGAGGTCGAGGAGGCGATCTACCGCCTCGAGGGGGTCGCCGAGGTCGCGGTCTTCGGCATCAGCCACCCACGCTGGGTGGAGGCGGTCGCGGCGGTGGTGGTGCCCAAGGAGGGCGTCACGCTCACCTCCGACCAGGTCCTCGAGCACAGCCGCAGCGTGCTGGCGCACTACAAGGCACCCAAGTACGTCGTGGTCGCCGAGGCCCTGCCCAAGAACCCGAGCGGCAAGATCCTCAAGCGGGAGCTCCGGGAGGAGCACGCGGGGCTCGCCGAGCACGACTGAGGCCCCGTCGACAACGGACTTCCGGCCCTGAGCAAGGGGATCCCCGGCCGCGACCATGACGCCATGGGACTACCGGCCGACCAGCTCTCCCCCGGCGAGACCGTCATCTTGGCGATGCACGAGCACTGGAAGCACCTCCTGGGCGCGATGCTGATCTGTGTCGCGGCCCTGGTGGGACTGGCGGTCGTGCTGGCCGTCAGCCCCGACAGCGGCTTCTTCGCGTGGCTGGACACGCTCGGCTGGGTGGCCTTCGCGGGCGTGGTGCTCATCTTCGGTGTCTGGCCGGCGCTGGCCTGGTGGAACCGCTCCTACACGCTGACGTCCGAGCGGCTCGCCACCCGGACCGGCATCCTGCGCCGCTCCGGCCGGGACATCCCGCTGAACCGGATCAACGACGTCGCCTTCGACCAGGGCATCCTGGACCGGATCTTCGGCTGCGGCACGCTGCGGGTCTCGGCCGCCAGCGAGGAGGGCACGGTCGTGCTCAAGGACATCCCGCACGTGCACCAGGTCTCGCTGCGGATGAACGAGCTGGTCCGCCAGATCGACAACCGCTAGCAGCGGCGGGGTGCGGCGTACTCGCACCACCTGGAGCCGGCGCGCCCAGAGCCGGTGCAGGAACCCGTGCAGGGCCGCCTCGTCGGCGAAGGTCCCGGACAGCACCGTGCACACCTCGTGCTCGACCGCCTCGGCCTCGCCGAGCCCCTCGACCTCGCCGGTCAGCTCCTCGCTGGCCACCAGCCCCGCGACGTGCACCTCGTACCTCACCACTGCTCCCTCCACCGACGCCCCGCCGCTACCACCTCGATGGCACACCCCCGGCGGTCGATTCGCATCATCCGGCCCGAGTGACGACGGATCACCCGCTCCGGATGAGGCGCCTGAGCGGCTGCCACGAGCACACTTCGAGTGCAGTCGATGACCGAGGGAAAGGACACTGCGATGTCGTTCTGGGACGCTGTGTGGATCGTCGTGATCTCTTTCGCCTTCGTGGCGTACCTGATGGTGATGTTCTCCATCCTCGCCGACCTCTTCCGGGACCGCGAGGAGTCCGGGTGGATGAAGGCCGTCTGGATCATCTGCCTGATCTTCCTCCCGTTCGCGACGGCGCTGGTCTACCTCATCGTCCGGGGCCGCGGGATGGCCGATCGCCAGATGAAGGACACCGCCGACCTGAAGGAGAAGCAGGACGCCTACATCCGCGACGTCGCCGCCAAGGCGAGCCCGGCCGACCAGATCGCCGCGGCCCAGAAGATGCTGAACGACGGCGCGATCTCCCAGCCGGAGTTCGAGCGGCTCAAGCAGAAGGCGCTCGCCTGAGACCCGCGTGATGACCACGGCCACTGCTGCGATGCGCAGGCTGTTCGCGCTGTCGGCCCTGGGACCGGTCCTCCAGCCGGTCCTGGGGCCGACGGTCGCGTCGGTGGCACACACCCTCGACGCCGTGGCGCACACCCTCGACCGGGCCCTCGACGCGGCGATCGCCGACGTCGTACGCCGTGTCGACATCGACGCGGTCGCCCGCCGGCTGGACATCGACGCCGTGGCCAGGCGCCTGGACATCGAGGCGGTGCTCGACCGGATCGACCTCACCGCGACGGTGCTCTACCGGGTGGACCTCAAGGTCCTGGTGCGCGAGATCCTCGACCAGCTCGACGAGCACAGCATCGGGCTCGTCGTGGACCGCGTGGACGTGGACGCGGTGGCCCGGCGGCTCGACCTCGACGCGGTCGCCCGAGAGCTGGACGTCGACGCCGTGGCCCGGCGCCTGGACGTCGAGGCGGTGCTCGACCGCATCGACCTCACCGGCACGGTGCTGCGCCGCGTCGACCTCAAGGCCGTCGTGGACTCGGCGCTCGCCCAGGTGGACCTGATCGGCATCGCCGAGCAGGTGATCGACGGCGTCGACCTGCCGGAGATCATCCGCGAGTCGACCGGCTCGATGGCCTCGGACACGGTCCGCGGCGTGCGGATGCAGGGCATCGAGGCCGACCAGGCCGTCGGCCGGGCGATGGACCGGCTGCTGCTGCGCCACGCCCGGCGTACCGACGACACGAACGCCTGACGCGGCGATGTCCGGGGACACCGCCGGCGGTGGGGTGTCCCCGCTTCCCGCGCGAGGCGCGCCCCTACCAGGGCCAGCGGGCGGGGCTGGTCACCCGGATCGTGGCGGCCGGCCTCGACGCGGCCGTCGTGGCCCTCGCCCTGCTCGCCGGCTACTTCGGCCTGGCCGCGCTGCTCTTCCTCGTCGACCCGCGCGGCTTCTCCATGCCGCATGCCGGACTCGTCTTCAGCCTCGCCTCCGCGTTCGCGACGACCGTGGTCTACCTGACCGTCTCCTGGACGCTCAGCGGACGCACCTACGGGTACCTGGTGATGGGGCTGCGCGTGCTCGGACACGGCGGCCGCCCACTGGGCTTCGTCGGCTCGGCCCTCCGCGCGGTCGCGGTCGTCGTGCTGCCGATCGGGGTGCTCTGGGTGGCCATCGGCCGGGACAACCGGTCGCTCCAGGACCTGTTCCTCGGCACCTCCGTGGTCTACGACTGGCAGCCCACGGGGCGCCAACGGGCACCCTCAGGAGTGAGGCGCCGGCTCGTCCTCGGCGCCGCTGCGCCTCAGCGGTCGCGGGCGCCGGCGGGCGGCCCAGGAACTCGATGACCGCGATGACCAGCAGCACCACCAGCGCGACGCCCACCACGACCCACGCCGTGGGCTGGCTCCAGAACATCAGCACGACGCCACCGAGCAGCGCCGCGGTGAGCCGCAGGGCACGCCGGTGCGCGAAGGTCCAGCTGCCGACACGACCGGTCTGCCAGCCGGCGGCCTCGGCGCTGGTGCGCATCGAGCCGATGCCGTGCGTGAAGCCGTGGCGGCTGCGCACCGCGGCCGTGGACGGGCCGGAGAGGAAGGCGACCAGGGCCAGCACCAGGCCCAGCACCCCGACCGCCCGCAGGCCGGTGCGCAGGAACCGGACCAGCGTGTCGAACACGTTGCCGGCATCCGTCGGGGTCAGCACCCCCGCCGGCGTCTCGTGGACGTACCAGGTGCGCGCCACCGCCAGCGCCGCGCCGAGCAGGACCATCGCGACGGCGATGCCCAGCCCGCCGCGCAGCAGCGCCCGCCGCCGGTCCCGGGCGAGCAGCACCCCGCCGATCAGCAGGAGCACCGCGATGAACGGCAGCCACGCCCCCATCTTCTCGAGCGCCTGGTAGGCCCACTGGGCCTTCGTGACCGAGTCGGACTGCACCAGCACGAACGACTTGTCCACCGCCGGGATCCTCTCGGCGAGGGTGAAGCCCTGGTCCACGAGGATGGTCTTCACGCGGTCGATGACGGGCGCGAGGTTCAGGGTCACGCTGTTGCCCTGGGCGGTGACCAGCGTGCCCTGGTCGCCCTCGAGCAGCGCGACGATCTGCGTGTGCGCGGTCCGGTTGACCTGGTCCCACACCGCCGCGAACTGGTCACTGGCGACGATCTTCGCGACCTGGTCGTGGACGAAGCTGTTGATGCCGCTCAACAGCGCGGCCTGGAGTCCCGGGACCGCGGCCGCCACCCCCGGCGGGACCTGGTCCTGGCTGGCCAGGGCGTCCAGCGCCACCCGGGTGACCCGCTCGAGGTCGAGGTTGTCCAGCATCGCCGCGGTGACCTCGTCGGTCAGCGCGGCCTGGACGCCCGGGTCGTCGATGAGGGGGTCGACGGTCTTGACGTACTGGTCGGTGTCGGTGATGACGCGACTGGCCCACACCGAGGTCACCGAGAGCGGGGCGAGCACGCAGGCGAGGATCACCAGGACCGCGGAGACCACGCTGAGGCCGCGCACGTGGCGATGGTCCTTCTCGGGCGGCGGTACGCCGGCCGTGGCGAGCTGGGACTCCAGCTCGGCGATTCGTGCCCTGAGGGCGTCGACCTCCTGCGGCTCGCTCACGGGTGGTCCTCCTCAGACAGACAGCGTCCCTGCGCCACTCTCCATCGGCGCGGCCGCGCACGCGCCTCATGCGTCGCGGGTGAGATGTCCCCGGCCATTGGTCCCGACTGTTCCTGCCTTCGTTCCCTGCTCCCGCGCCGCCCGCGGCTCCTAGCGTCAAATTCGGGCCAACCCGTTCAGCGAAGAAGCAGGGTGCAGTGAGGACCGAGCCAGCAGCCTCCGCCGTCGCGGACGTCGAGCCCGTGGTGGACCCGATGACCGCGGCCAGGTCCGGCACCCCACCCGTCCCGTCCCTGCACGTCTCGCGGCCACGGCTCGTCGCGGATCTGGACCGGCCCGGGTCGGCGCCGTTGGTGCTGGTGAGCGGGCCTGCCGGCTCCGGCAAGACGGCCCTGGTCGCCGAGTGGCTGCACGCGGGAGCGAGCAGCACCGGCCCCGTCGGCTGGGTCACCTTCGAGGACGAGGACACCCGGCTGTGGCAGCCGCTGCTGGCCTGCCTGGCCCGGCTGGGCCTGGTCCTGCCGGAGGCCGCCGCCCGGCCGGCCCCGGACCTGCTGCTCGGGCGGGCCCACCTGCAGGCGCTCGCCGCGACGATCGCCGGCTCGGCACAGCGCTGGACCGTGGTCGTGGACGGGTACGAGCTGAGGTCCCCCGAGCTCGCGGAGGAGGTGACCTACCTGCTCGACCACACGCGAGGGCCGGCTGCGGCTGGTGTTCACGGCGCGGGTCGATCCGGTGCTCCCGCTCTACCGCTACCGGCTCGGGGACACGGATCGCGGAGGTGCGGGCGGCCGACCTGGCCTTCACCGACACCGAGGCGGCCGAGCTGCTACGGAGCACTGCGGCGCGGCCCTCGCCGCTGACGCCGTGCACGACCTCACCGACAGGTTGAACGGCTGGGCCGCCGGGCCTGCGCTTCGCCGCCCGCGCCCTCGCCGTCCACGAGCGACCTGCGCGGACGGTCGCCGGCGTGGTCGCCCAGGACACGAACATCAACGAGTACCTCCTCGACCGAGGTCCTCGCGGCGCAGGAAGCCGAGACCCGGCGGCTGCTGCTCGCGACCTGCGTCCCCGACGTCGTGTCGCCCGAGCTGGCGGAGGTGCTCGCCGGCCCGCGGGCGGCCAGCGGGTCTCGCGGAGCTCGCCCGGGCCCACATGTTCATCGAGCCCGTGCCCGACCAGCCCGGCTCGTACCGCTACTTCCCGTTCTTCCGGGACCTGCTGCGCGGCCAGCTGGCCTACGAGGACCCGGAGGGCGCGGCCGCGCTGCACCGGCTTGCCGCGGCCTGGCTGCGCGACCACGGGATGCCGGCGCAGGCTCGGTGGCCCAGCTGGCCACCGGCGGGCTCTGGGCGGACGCCGCCGGCCAGCTCGTCGAGGACCTGCTCGTCGTGCGCCTGCTGGTCGGCCCGGACGAGCGGCTCGTCGAGATCGCCCGGCGGGTGCCCGCCGAGGACCCCGGTGCCGCCGCCTGCGTGGTCCGTGCGGCGCTCGCGCTCGCCGCCCACGACCCGGCGACCAGCGCCGCGGAGCTGGCCGGTGCCCGCCGCGCAGCGTCCGCGACCGGGTCGCCGCCGTCCGACTCGCTCGCGCTCTCGCTGGTGCTGGTCGACGCGGCCCGCGCGTGCAGGGCCGATGACGCGGAGCTCGCCGACACCCTCGTGGAGGAGGCACGCCGGGCGCTCGAGGTCACCCACAACCACGCGGCGGGCGCCGCCGCCGCCGACCTCGAGGCCCTGGTCGAGCTGGCCGGAGCCATCGTCGCGCTGCGTCGCGGGGACATCGCCGGGGCCCGGGGCGCCCTGTCCGGGCTCGAGGCGATCACCGCGCTGCCCGCACGCTTCCGGTCCGCCGTGCTCGGCTACCAGGCGCTCGCCGACGCGCTGGGCGGCCGGCTCGCCCGGGCACGGCGGCAGGCGATCCGGGCCGTGGCGCTCGCCGACGACGCCCACGTGCTCCCCGAGAACCGGAACGCCGCCGCCTCCGTGGCGCTGTCCCTGGTCGCCCTGGAGCAGGACGACCTGGCCGCGGTCCGGCAGCACCTCGTCGCGGCCCGGAGCCTGCCGCAGCCTGATGGGCGACCCGGTCTCCCGGACCGTCAGCTCCGGCGTCGTCGCCCACCTCGAGGCCACCTTCGGCCCGGAGGGCCCGGTCTCGGCCCGCCTCGAGTCGATCTCCGAGCGCGCCCTCCCCCACGACCCGTGGCTCGCCGCCTGGCTGCGCATGCAGGCCGCCGGGCTCGCGGTCGCGAACGGGCGCGCCGACCACGCCCTGCGCGCGCTCGACCCCATGCCCTCGGAGGACGGGCTCGGTGGCGCCGTGGTCGCCGCCGCCGCGTACGCCGAGCAGGGTCAGCCGGTCGCCCTCGAGGAGTCCCTGAGCCTGGCGCGCGGGCGGACGGGTCCGCTGCCGGTCGAGGTGACCCGGCTGCTGGTCGAGGGGGTCCAGGAGTCCCGACGCCGATCACCCCGGCACGCCACGCCGCTGGTCGAGCAGGCCCTCAGGCTCGCGGCGCAGGAGCAGGTGCGCCGGCCCTTCCGGGAGGCGACGCCGGCGGTGCGCCTGCTGCTCGCCGGCAACCCCCAGCTGCTCAGCCGGCACCGGTGGCTCGCCGGACTCCGAGCCGGGCGAGGGCGCAGGCCCGGTGGAGCCGGCGCGCCCCGCCGGCCGCGCGCCGGCCGGCCCGCCGGCGAGCCCGGCCGCACCGCGACGGCGCGAGGACCCCACCGACATCCGCGAGCTCGTCGTGGAGCCGCTCACGGCCAAGGAGCGCGAGGTCCTCGGCCACCTCGAGGAGCTGCTCACGACCGAGGAGATGGCCGAGAAGATGTTCGTGTCGGTCAACACGATCCGCACCCACGTGCGCAGCATCCTGCGCAAGCTCGGCGTCAACCGCAGGAACAGCGCCGTACGACGGGCCCGCGAGCTCGGTCTGCTCGACCACTGATTCGCCCTCCTCGGCCGGCCGCTCATCCCCGCCGGGTGAGGACGCCCGGACGCCGGGTGCGCTGTGCTGGAGGAAGCCGTTCCCACCGCCCTCGAACCGCTGTGAGCCCCATGACCGAGCACACCTACGAGGTCCGCGTCACCGGACTGCTCCCCACGACCGAGGTGCTCGACGACCTCGGCGAGGTCGAGATAGCCGGACACGACCTGACCACGGTGCTGTCGGGACGGTTCGACGACCAGGCGGCGCTGTCCGCGTTCCTGCGCCGGCTCCGGGCCCACGGCCTGGAGGTGCTGGAGATCCGGCGGGTCCTGGACGGCGACGAGGACGACGCGTCCGACCCGGCGCCCGCCGGACCCCCGACCGGCACGGGAGACCACGGATGAGCACCTCCGACACCGGCTCCTCGGTTCCGGACCGGCCGGCGCACTACGAGATCGTCGTGCGCGGCGAGATCGGGCCCGTGCTGCGCCAGGCGCTGCTGCCGGTGCTGGCGCAGTCCTCCCAGGTGCAGACCGTGCTGCGGACGCGACTGAGCCAGGACCGCGAGCTCGCCGACCTCGTCCACGCCCTGCGGGCGCGGGGCTTCGAGGTCGCCAGCATCACGGTCCTGGCGTGAAGGACCGGGCGCGCGGGCCCTACTGGGTCGCCTTCATCTCCGAGCCGTGCACGGTGACCGCCCAGATCACCAGCACGTCCAGGGTGATCATGATCGCCGACCACCACGGGTAGGCCGCGAAGAAGGCCATGTTGACCACGGCGCTGAGCAGCGCGAGCGCCACGGCGACGATGCGGGCCCACATCTGGCCGGCGAACAGGGCGGCACCAGCGGCCACCATGATGATCCCGCCGATCAGGTAGGTCCATCCCCAGGCCGTGTAGTCGACGTGCACCACGAGGCCGTTCTTGCCCACCAGGTAGTACTCGTCGCGGAAGATGGCGACCAGGCCGGCGATCGCGTGGAACGTCCCCATCATCAGCATCATGGTGGCGGCGAACATGACCCAGCCGACCCAGGCGGTCGGCTCGGCGGCCGTGCGGCGAGCTCCTCGTTCGGACGTCGGTGTCGTCGACGAGGGGTCCAGGTTGGTGTCGGACATCACGAGCTCCTGATTCGTGTCAGAACCTTTGCACTCCAGCGTCGACTCGGGCTTGCCCCGCCACATCACCCCCTGTGGGTGAGACGTCCTGCGCCCCCGTGGCGCTTGACTCGGACCATGCGACACGGGGCGACGGCCGCGGGCGGGCGCCGGATGCCCGCGGACGATCGGCACGCCCTGACGTCGCTGGTCCGCTCGGTGCTGCTGGCGGCGGCGATCGTCGTCGGTTACGCCGTGCTGCCGCTGGACCGGTCGACAGCTCGTCGGCGGTGCGGCTCGGCGTCGGCCTGCTCGCCATCGGGGTCCTGCTGGGCTGGCAGGTCCGCGAGATCAGCCGGTCGCCGTACCCCGTGGTGCGGGCCGCGGAGACGCTGGCCACCACGCTGGCACTGTTCTTCGCCGTGTTCGCCACCGCCTACTACGTGATGGGCGAGGCGGACCCGGGGAACTTCAGCCAGCCACTGAGCCGGCTGGACTCGGCCTACTTCACGATCACGATCTTCGCCACCGTGGGGTTCGGCGACATCGTCGCGACCACCGAGGCGGCGCGCTCGGTGGTCATGCTGCAGATGCTCAGCGACCTCGTCCTGGTCGGCCTGGTGGCGCACGCCGTCGTCAACGCCGTCCGCGTGGGCAGGGACCGGAAGGGCCGGCCATGACCGGGACCGCGTCACCCGCAGCCCGCACCGCGTCGGGCACCGTGCTGGTCACGCTCGCCTCCGCACAGTTCCTGATGACCCTGGACAGCTCGGTCATGAACGTCTCCATCGCCACGGTCGCCTCGGACGTCGGCACCACGGTGACCGGCATCCAGACCGCGATCACGCTCTACACGCTGGTGATGGCGTCACTGATGATCACCGGTGGGAAGGTCGGGCAGATCCTCGGCCGCAAGCGGGCCTTCACCCTGGGCTGCGTGATCTACGGCGTCGGGTCGTTCACCACCTCGCTGGCGCCGAACCTCGCCTGGCTGCTCCTCGGCTGGTCGCTGCTCGAGGGGATCGGCGCCGCGCTGATCATGCCGGCGATCGTGGCCCTGGTGGCCTCGAACTTCGGGCGGTCCGACCGGCCGCGGGCCTACGGCCTGGTCGCCGCCGCGGGGGCGATCGCGGTGGCGGTGGGGCCGCTGATCGGTGGCCTGCTCACCACCTACGCCTCGTGGCGCTGGGTCTTCGCCGGCGAGGTGGTCGTGGTCGCGCTCATCCTGCTGCAGGCGCGGAAGATGGCCGACCAGCCGGCCGACCCCTCCGCACGGCTCGACCTGGTCGGGACGCTGCTGTCCGCGGCCGGGCTCGCCCTGGTGGTCTTCGGCATCCTGCGTGCCGGCGAGTGGGGATTCGTGAACCCGAAGCCCGAGGCGCCGACGTGGGCCGGCCTGTCGCCGGTGATCTGGCTGGTGCTGGCCGGCGGCCTGGTGCTGTGGCTCTTCCTCGCGTGGGAGCGCCGGCGGCAGGAGGCCGGCGAGGCGGTGCTCCTCGACCCGTCGATGCTCGGCAACCTGCGCCTGCGCAGCGGGCTGACGTCGTTCTTCTTCCAGTACCTGCTGCAGGCCGGGCTGTTCTTCGTCGTACCGCTGTTCCTGTCCGTGGCGCTGGGGCTGTCGGCGATCGAGACCGGACTGCGGATCATGCCGCTCTCGGCGACCCTGCTGATCGGCGCCGTCGGGATCCCGAGGTTCTTCCCCGACGCCTCCCCGCGGCGGGTGGTCCGGATCGGCTTCCTGCTGCTGTTCGTGGGCCTCGTGAGCCTGGTCGCGGCCCTCGAGGTCGGGGTGGGCGCCGACGTCGTCACCTGGCCGCTGCTCGTCGCCGGGCTGGGCATCGGGGCGCTGGCCTCCCAGCTCGGGGCCGTCACGGTCTCCGCCGTCAGCGACGACCGGAGCGCGGAGGTCGGCGGCCTGCAGAACACCGTCACCAACCTGGGCGCCTCGATCGGGACGGCGCTCGCCGGTGCGGTGCTGATCTCGGCGCTCAGCACGTCCTTCTTCACCGGGATCCAGGACAACCCCGACGTGCCGGCCGACGTGTCGTCGCAGGCCCAGACCCAGCTCGCCTCGGGCGTCCCCTTCGTCTCCAACGACCAGCTCTCGTCCGCGCTCGACGAGGCCGGGGTGGCGCAGGGCACCGCGCAGGCGGTGCTCGACGAGAACGAGGCCGCCCGCATCGACGCGCTACGCGCCTCGCTGGCGTTGCTCGCGCTGGTCGCCCTGGCCGCGCTCTTCGCCGCCCGGTCGCTCCCCAGCCGACAGCCCGGGGCCGACCCGGAACCGGCCGCGGCCGAGCCCGGTCCCACCGCCTGACCGGCGGGTGCGGTGTGGACCCCCGGCGAGGACCCCCGGCGTGCCGGCCACGCCGCTACCGTGTCCGGCAGACAGAGGAGGACTGCCGTGTCCAGCTTTCCGGTGCTCATGCACACCGCCGTCGACGCCCCCGACTGTCGCGGCCTGGCCGAGTTCTACCGCGAGCTCCTGGGCCTGCGCTACCGCCCGCACGACGAGCCGCCGACCGACGGCAGCGCGGACGGCGCCGACTGGCTCGTGCTGGTCGACTCGCAGGGTCGACGCGTGCTCACGATCCAGCAGAAGACCGACATGCTGCGGCCCACGTGGCCCTCGGAGGAGGTGTCGATGCAGATGCACATGGACTTCCGGGTCCCCACCGTCGAGGAGCTCCAGCGACACCGGGAGCGGGCCGAGGCCCTGGGCGCGACGCTGCTCCACGACCGCTCCGGTGACGAGGACGAGCCGCTCTACGTGCTCGCCGACCCGGCCGGCCATCCCTTCTGCTTGTTGGTCAGCCCCGGGTAGTCGCGCGGAAGCCTGCCGGAGCCGCGACCAGCGGCGGCGGTCAGACCTGCAGCCCGAGGTTCACGATCCCCTCGCAGACGGCACGCACGGTGACCTGGTGGGTGCGCGCGTGGCGCCGGATCAGCTCGAACGCGTCGTCGACCGGCACGTTCCTCCTGGCGGCGAGGACCCCCTTCGCCTGCTCGATGACCACGCGGGACTCCAGCGCGCCCTGGAGCTGCTCGGTGCGCTGTTCGTGCTCCCGCAGCCTGGAGGTGTTGACCAGGTAGGCGGTGACCAGGTCGGCCAGCACGACCGCCGCCTCCAGGTCCGCCGGCGGCCACGCGCGGCGCCCGGCGGCGTACAGGTCGACCGCCCCGACCGACTCGGCGCCCAGTCGCAGCGGGACGCCCACCACGGAGCCGAGCCGCCGGTCCCGGGCCGCCGCGCAGTACGCCGGCCACCGGCCGGCGTACGCCTCCAGGTCGGGGATCGCGAGGATCTCCCCGCTGCGGAACGCCTCGACGCAGGGCCCCGCCTGCTGCTCGTTCTGGATCTGCTCCAGGGCGTCCACCGCGGCGGGGAACCCCACGGTCGGCCGCAGCTCCCCCTCCTCGGCCAGCGCCACGCCGGCACCGGCCAGGTCGAAGACCTCCGCCAGCCGCGCCACCGTCTCCGTGAGCACCGCGTCCACGTCGGACGGCGTGACCAGCCGACCGCTGAGCTCCGAGACGGTTCGCAGGAAGAGCGAGTGGTCGTACATGTGTTCCCCTGGCTGGCCCCGAGGAAGCCGGAAGGCATCCTTCTCGAGCAAGTCGCCCCGCCCCGATGCGTCGACAGCGCCGACGCTACCCGCACGTCGCTGTTTCAGCAGGTGAGAGCGGGAAAATTGCTGACGGTGGTTCGAGCGGGCGGGCTAGACTGGCGGTTCGCCTCCCCGGACCCCGGAGGATCGCCCGCCCCAGTCCCCGGTGTGGCTGTCACAGCACGCCGGGAGGGAGCTCGGGTGGTGGGCTTGCGCACGACACACGGACGACATGCTCGGCCCTGCCGCGCCCGGAGGGGATCCGGCTGATGGTGATGGGCAGTACCGAGGGGCTGGCACCGCGACTACACCCGGACCCCACCGATGGTGTGAGCACGGTCGTGCTCGACCGCGACGGCGTGATCGTCGCCGTGAACGAGCGCTGGCAGCAGTTCTGCCGCGACAACGACGGCGACCCGGCCGCCTGCGGGGTCGGCGCGTCGTACGTCGGGGTCTGCGCCGCCGCGGGCGACGATCCCGTGGCCCGGCACGCCGCGTCGCTGCTCCGCAAGGCCCTCCTCGGCGAGCTGTCCTCGCCCGCCACCGTGCTCACCCCCTGCGCCTCCCCCGGCACCTCGGGCTGGTACGACATGCGGGTCGTGTCCCGGATCGACGACTCCGGGGTCTGCGAAGGAGCGGTGGTGAGCTTCAGCGAGCGCGTCGACCTCGGGCGGATGCACTCCCGCCCCGCGGCGGCCGCCCCGCCCACGACCGGGCGATCGGTGAGCACCACCGTGGCCGACCCGCGCGAGCTGCTCACCTTCCCCGACATGCCCCGCCTCGAGCTCGAGGAGACGCTGGTCCAGCTCACCGCGCGTGCCTCCGACGTCCTGAAGGCGCAGGGCCGGCTGCGGGAGCTGCTGCGGGCCAACGCGCTGGTCACCGCCGACCTGAAGCTGGGGGTCGTGCTGCGCCGGGTCGTGCACGCGGCCCGCGACCTGGTCGGCGCCAAGTACGCCGCCCTGGGCGTGCTGGGCGAGGACGGGCTGCTCGACCAGTTCGTGCACGCCGGCATGCCCCAGGGAGAGGTGGACCACCTCGACCAGCCGCCGGTCGGCGACGCCATCCTCGGGCTCCTGATCGACGAGCCCGGCCCGCTGCGGCTGCGCGACGTCAGCATCGACCCGCGGTCGATGGGCTTTCCCGAGGGGCACCCGTCCATGACCAGCTTCCTCGGCGTCCCGATCCGGGTCCGGGGCGCGGTGTTCGGCAACCTCTACCTCACCGAGAGCGAGCGCGGTGAGTTCAGCGACGAGGACGAGCAGCTGGTCACGAGCCTGGCCCGGACCGCCGCCGTCGCGATCGAGAACGCCCGGCTCTACGAGGACTCCGAACGCCGGCGTCGGTGGCAGGGCGTCACCGCGGATGCCACCCAGGGGCTGTTCGCGGGTGAGCACGACCGGCCGCTGCACGTCGTGCTGCAGGGGGCGCTGCAGGGCGCCGAGGCCGATGCGGCGCTCTTCGCCGACATGGACGACGAGCTGATCACCAGCCAGCTCGCGGTGGGCGAGCTGGCCGACGAGCTCACCGGACATTCCTCGGAGGCGAGCCTGAGCACCCTCGAACCGGTGTTCCGGCACGGCACCCCGCTGCTCGTGGAGAACTACCGCCGGCGGGACTTCGACCCTCCGCTGGACCCGCCCATCGTGTCACTGGTCGCCACGCCGCTGCTGCGCGGCCAGCGGGTCGTGGGCGCGATCGTCGTCCTGCGGCTGCAGGGCAGGCGCGCCTTCGACCACACCGACCTCGAACAGCTCGGGGCGTACGTCGGGCACGCCGCCGTCGCGCTCGAGCTGAACCAGTCCCGGGCCGACCAGGAGGCGCTCGCGGTGCTGCGCGAGCACCAGCGGATCGCGGCCGACCTGCACGACCACGTCATCCAGGAGCTGTTCGCGACGGGGATGGCGCTGCAGGGCATGGTCTACCGGACCAAGGACCCGCGCGACCAGGCGCACCTGGTCGAGTTCGTCGACGCCATCGACGCCACCATCCGCCGGATCCGGACCACCATCTTCCGGCTCAACCGGGCGCCCTACGGCGGGAGCAGCCTCCGGGAGCGGCTGCTCTCCGTGGTCGAGGACGCCCGGCCGGCGCTCGGGTTCACCGCGGCCATGGAGTTCTCCGGGCCGCTCGACCAGGCGGTGCCCGACGAGCTGGCCGACCACGTGGTGGCGGTCGCCCGCGAGGCGCTGTCCAACACCGCGCGGCACGCCGCCGCCACGAACGTGCGGCTCCGGGTCACCCTGGCCGACGACCTGCTGACCGTGGACGCGATCGACAACGGCCACGGCATCGGCACCCCCACCCGGTCCAGCGGGCTCAGCAACCTCGAGCACCGGGCCAAGGAGCACGACGGCGGGCTGGAGATCCTCGAGACGCCCGGCGGAGGCACCCACCTGCGCTGGACCGCGGTCGTGCGCCACTGAGCCGGGCCCGGCCCGCAACAGAACTCCGGCCCGCTGCGTCCTACAGGGCATGAACCTTCGACGCCGAGGCACCAGCCTGCCCGTCCGACTGTCCCTGTGCACCGCCGCGTTGCTGACGCTGGGCGCCTGCGGGGACAGCGGCGCGGAATCCGCCGCCGACGACGCCCGTACGCCGAGCCCGACGACCAGCGCCCCGGCGCCGACCTCCTCCACAGCCACTGCGTCGGAGTCCGCGTCGCCCGCGTCGGAGTCCGCGTCGCCCGCGTCGGAGTCCGCGGCGCCAGCGTCGGCGCAGACGAGCGAGCCCCGGTTGATCGGCTACGCCGGCGGCGAGTCCCCCGGGATCGAGGTGCACCAGCGGGCCGACGTCAAGCTCCTGCACGGCGCCCCGGCCCCCTTCAAGCGCTTCATCGGTCGCACCGCCCAGCGGATCCATGACGAGTCGACCTGCACCGGGGGCGACGTCGGCGTGACCGTCGCGACGCTGCGCACCGACGGGTACGCGGTCGGCGGCGTCAACGACTGCGGGGGCTACCGGGCGCTGTGGGTCGTGCTCGACGGGCGCTGGAAGCAGGTCGAGGGCACCCAGGAGCTCTGGGACTGCGCCGTCCTCGAGCGGTACGCCGTGCCCAGCGAGGTGGTCGAGACGCGCTGCTACGACTACGACGAGCAGAAGGAGCGCGCCTACCACCAGGCCTGACGACCGGCTCGCCGCTCGGGGCCGGGGGGTGGCTCAGGCGGCCTGGTCGCAGCGCTCGCGGTCGATCTCGGGGGCGGCGTCCCGGCGCAGCTCGGGCAGCAGGACGCCCAGGCCCAGCAGCGGGAGCACCGCGAGCAGGCCGAGGCTGGCCGCGATGCCGAGCACGTCCCCGAGCCCGCCCACGACCGCGGAGCCGATGCTGCCGCCGACCAGGAACAGCAGGGTGGCGACCCCGAGGGCCACGCCCCGCACGTCGACCTGCACCGCGTCACCCACCGACGCGCTCAGCGCGGGCTGGCCCAGGCCGAAGGCAACCGTCACCAGCGCCACGGCGACGGCCAGCACCGGCGGCGAGGTGACCGCGCTGCCGAACGCGGCCAGCCCGAGGGCGGCCGACGCGATCAGGCCGGCCACGGCCAGCGAGCGCGGGGCGCCGATCCGGTCCAGCAGCGGCCCGGCGACGCGCGGCACGAGCACGGCGACCACCGCGCTGGGCACCAGCAGCAGCCCGACCTGCCAGGCCTCCCAGCCGGCGTGCACCAGCACCGCGGGCACCGCGATCAGCAGCGCGAACCACGCCGCCGGCACCGCCGCGGCGGCCACCGCGGACCGCACCACGGTGGCGTTCCGGATCACCGAGACCGGCAGGAAGCCGTGCGGCCGGTGCCGCACCCGCAGCGCCACCGCCGGGGTGCCGAGCACCAGCATGCCCACGCCGACGTAGGCGACGACGAGGCCGGTCGACGGCGACTGGACCAGGAGCACCGCGCCGGCGGCGGTCGCGGCGACCAGGACCGCGCCGAGGATGTCGAGGCTGGCGCCGGAGCCCTCGCCGGTCAGGGCGCGCCAGATCAGCGGCACCACCAGGACCCCGAGGATCGGCAGTGCCATCACCGCACGCCAGCCGAAGGCGTGCTCGACCAGGCCGCCGGCGAGCGGGCCGAGGCAGCTCACCGCGGCCGCGACGCCGGCCAGGCGGCCGAGCGCCAACCCGCGCACCGCCCCGCCGTACCGCCCGCTGAGCACCGCCACGCCGAGCGTCGGCACCGCCGCGGCGCCCGCGCCCTGGAAGAGCCGGGCGCCGAGCAGCACGCCGAACGAGGGGGCCAGCGCGGCGACCAGGGCGCCCGCGGTCATCAGGCCGATGCCGACCATCAGCGGGATCCGGATGCCGACCAGGTCGGAGACCCGGCCGTAGACGGCGGTGGCCACGGCCAGCATCAGGGCGTAGAGGCTGATCGTCCACGCGGCCACGCCCACCCCGACCCCGAGGTCCTGGCCCATCAGCGGCAGCGCGATGGCGGCCGAGGAGGAGCCCATGCCCGCCAGCCCGAACAGCACGCCGAGCAGGACGGACACCCGGGCGGAGTCGTCGTGGGTCATGCCCGGCCCAACCCGGTCCGGCGCCGAGGCATTCCGAGCGACGGTGTGTCGGGCGGGTCAGGCCGGTGGGACCAGCCAGCGGCCGAGCAGCGTGCCGTCCTCCTCGAGGAGGCCGTGGAGGGCGAGGGGTACGTCGAGCGGGGGGCCGTCGGTGATCCGCGGGTGCGTGCCGGCCACCAGCCGCGGGACCAGGGTGCAGGTGAGCTCGTCGGCCACGCCCTGGGCGACCAGGTCGCGGAGCAGGTGGGGGCCGCCCTCGGAGAGGATGTGCGTCCAGCCCCGGTCGACGAGCAGGGTCCGGAGCTCGGCCAGGTCGACCCGGTGCGACCCGAGCACCAGCACCTGCTCCTCGCCGAGGACCTCCCGGGCCTCGTCGAGGTGGTCGGCCTGGGAGCAGGTCGCCATCAGCACCCGGCCCGGCGCGGCGCCGCGGAGCCTCTCGGGCACCTCCGCGTGCCGGCTGACCAGCACGATCGGGCGGCCGGCCGGGCCGTAGCCCTCGGCCCGCGCGGTCCCCGCGCCGACCACGATCACGTCGGCCCAGCGGCGCAGGGTGTCGAAGACCCGCTTGTCGGCGGCGTTGTTGATCGAGCCGCTGCGGCCCGAGTCGCCGGTGGCGGAGCCGTCGACGGTGCTGACCATGTTCACCCGCAGCCACGGGGTGGACGGTGCGGCGTACAGCGCCGCGAGGTCCTCGTCGCTCACCTCGCCGTCGTGGGTGGGGCCGATCAGGACGCGCATTCCCACCTCATCACCCAGTACTGCACCCCGAACGGGTCGTCCGCGTAGTCCACCACCGCCTCGCCGGCGCCCGCCAGCAGCGCGCCCAGCCGCCGCAGGCCGGCGACGTTGCCGGCCCACAGCTCCGCGCCGAGCGCCTCGTCGAGCCCGGCCAGCGCGGCCGGGTCCGGTGCGCGCAGGGCCCGGTCGATCCGCTCGTCGAACCCGAGGGAGCGTTCGTCGAGGTGGCCCGGCGCCTTCTCCCCGCGGCAGGCGCTGCCGTTGGCGACCACGAGGTACGACGTCGCCCCACCCCGTTGGTCGAGGTGCGAGGCCCCCCGGGGCCGAGCCTCGAGACCCGGTGACCCGGCCTCGACCAGCAGCTGCTCGGCCACCCGCCGCCCCTGCGCGTCGGCCACGATCTCCACCGACCCCTCCAGCCACGACACCGCCGCCCGGCAGGCACCCCGCAGGTCGGCCACCGGGTCGCTCAGCCCGGCGTACTCCGGCAGCAGCGCCAGCACGCCCGGCACCAGCACCACCCGGGTCTTGCGGATAGTCCGTGACGCTTCTGTTGTGGAAAACGCGTTTTCCACAACAGAAGCGTCACGGACTACCGAAATTTCTCCACTCACTGCAGCCCCCGGATCGCCCGGGCCGGCGGCCGGCGCCCGGCGATGGTGTTGACCATGTCGACCACCTGCCGGGTCTCGACGACCTCGTGCACCCGGTAGATCCGGGCGCCGGCGAGGGCGCAGACGGCGGTGGCGGCCAGGGTGCCGACGAGCCGCTCGCCGACGGGCAGGTCGAGGGTCTCGCCGACGAAGTCCTTGTTGGACAGCGACACCAGCACCGGCCAGCCGGTGGCGACCATCTCGCCGAGCCGCCGGGTGAGCTCGAGGGAGTGGAAGGTGTTCTTGCCGAAGTCGTGGGCCGGGTCGATGACCGCGGACGACCGCGAGACGCCGGCGGCGACCGCGCGCTCGGCGTACGCCACGGTGTCGGCGATCGCCGCGGCGACCACGTCGTCGTACTCGATCCGGTAGGGCCGGGTCCGCGGCGTCACGCCGCCGGTGTGGGTGCAGATGATCGCGGCGTCGTACGCCGCCGCGGCGTCGACCAGCTCCGGGTCGGCGCCGCCCCAGGCGTCGTTGAGCACGTCGGCCCCGGCCTCGCAGACCGCGGCCCCGACGGACGCGCGCCAGGTGTCCACCGAGATCACCAGCCCCGGGAACGCCTCGCGGACCCGGGCGACGAAGTCGACCACCCGGGCCTTCTCCTCGGCCTCGCCGATCTCCTCGCCGGGGGCGGCCTTGATCCCGCCGATGTCGACGATCTCGGCGCCCTGCGCCACCACCTGGGCGACCCGTTCGAAGGCCTTGTCCTCGGCCCAGGTCGCGCCCTTGTCGTAGAACGAGTCGGGGGTGCGGTTGACGATCGCCATCATCAGGGTGGCGTCGTCGGCGAACTCGTGGCGGCCCAGCCTGAGCGTCACGACGCGAACCCCGCCGCGGGCGGGCGCTCCCCCACCGGCACCACGCGGTCGACGGGGGCGATGCCGCCGTCGGCGGGGTGGTACTGCCGCAGCACGATGTCGCGGTGGTCGAAGGGGTCGCGGGACCCGCGCCGCAGCTGGGCGGCCGCCACGATCTGGGTCGCCATCGCCCCGAGGTCGCGCAGCGCCTGGTGCCGGTGCGCCCGCCGCCCGAGGTCGACCTGGGCGATCGCGTCCACCCCCATCAGGTCGACGGTGTCGACCAGCGCGGCCAGCTCGACGGCGTACCCGGTCGGCACGTGCAGCCGCTCGAACAGCGAGCGGCGCACCGCCCACTCCCCGGCCAGCGGCTGGACCAGCCCGGACAGCTCGGGGAAGTCGAGGGCGATGAGCGGGCGGGCGACCAGCTCGGTCACCCGGCCACCCTCGTACGCCGCCACCTCGTCGCCGCTGACCATCGGCCGCTCGTAGAACCCCTTGACCAGCGCGATGTCGGGCCCGGTCAGCAGCGGTCCGAGCAGGCCGGGCACGAAGTGGGTGTCCCAGTCGTGCAGGTCGGCGTCCATGAAGACCAGGAGCTCACCGCGGGTGACGAACAGCGACTTCCACATCGCCTCGCCCTTGCCGGGGACGGAGCCGAGGTCGGGCCGGATCTCCGCGGACCGGTGCACGACCGCGCCGGCGTCCGCGGCGACGGCGTAGGTGTCGTCGGTGGAGTCGGAGTCGATCACGACGATCTCGTCGAGCAGCGACACCGTGTCCATCAGCGCGGAGCGCACCCGGGTGACCACGTCGCCGACGGTGGCGGCCTCGTTGCGGGCGGGTACGACGAGGCTCACCGTCGTGGGTCCCTTCGCCGCGAGCAGCGCGTCGAGGGACCAGTCGTCCCAGTGGTGGGTGTTGCTCTCGAACCAGCTCATCCGAGGCCATCCATGCGCCCGAGGGTATCCGGGCCCGGGCCGCGGGCGGTCAGGCGACCTGGAGCATGCCCTCCCGGCGGGCGACGAGGTAGGCCGCCCCGATCGTGACTCCCACGCCGGCGACGGTCAGCGAGAGCATCGCGACGTTCTTGAGCAGCACGAAGTTGACCATCGACTGCGACTGGAGCAGCCACAGCGTCGCGGCCCCCTTGGCCAGGATCACCACCGACCACAGCAGGGTCAGGTGCCAGAAGAGCCGCCGGATCCGCGGCCGGTCCGCGACCTCGGGGTGCAGCGGGTAGAAGTCCGGGGCCAGCCGGGCCACCACCGGCCGGGCGGTGGCCAGCGAGGCCAGGAACAGCGCGCCGACCGCGGCGTCGGTGACCACGGGCTGGAAGAAGTAGACGAACGTGTTGCCGGTCATCAGCGTGAAGATCGTCTTGGCCGTCATCACCGTCACGGTCAGCGCGAGCAGCCCGGACATCGGGCGCTTCGTGGCCCAGCGCCACACGATGGCGCCGTAGGTCCAGGCGAGCGCGAGCAGCACGGCGGCGGTGATGCCCGAGGCCACCAGGGCGACGTAGAACACGACGCCCGGCACCAGCACGGCGACCACGAGGCTGGACGCCAGCCTCGCCATGATCGACGCGAGCGACGGCGGCTCCGGCAGCGGGGACGGTCCCGCATGCGGGACCGCCGGGGGCGTGACGGGCTGGGGAAGCGTGCCGACAACGGTCGTCATGGGGCCCTACGACCGCCGAGCCGGTCACCTCTCGGTGTGCACCGGAACCGGCGGGGGTGGATCCCCTCGTCGCAGGAGTTCTCGGTCGTTCGAGACTACGGGAGGTTCCTGAGAGGTCCCTCAGGGTCGGAGGTCCCTCAGGGCGGACACAGGTCCTCAGAGCTGGAACGGCGGCTCCCGGTCCAGCTCGGCCCTGGCCAGCGAGGCGAGGTGCACCTCGTCGGGCCCGTCGAAGATCCGCATCGCCCGGTGCCAGCCCCACATGTCGGCCAGCGGGGTGTCGTCGGTGACGCCCATCCCGCCGTGCACCTGGATCGCCCGGTCGATGACGCCGGTGACGATCCGCGGCACCGCCACCTTGGCCGCGGCGACGAGGTGGCGGGCGGCCTTGTTGCCCTCGCTGTCGATGACGTACGCCGCCTGGTGGCACAGGCCGCGGGCCTGCTGGAGCTCGATCCGGGACTCGGCGATCCGCTCCCGCAGCGCGCCCTGCTCGGCCAGCGGCTTGCCGAAGGCGACCCGCTCCTTGGCCCGGGCGACCATCATCGCCAGCGCCCGCTCGCCGGCGCCGAGCGCCCGCATCACGTGGTGGATCCGGCCGGGGCCGAGCCGCGCCTGGGCGCAGGCGAACCCGCCGCCCTCCTCGCCGAGCAGGTTCGTGACCGGGACCCGGACGTCCTCGAAGACGGTGACCGCGTGGCCGGGCTGGTGCTGCTGGCCGAAGACGGTCACCGACCGCTCGACCCGCACGCCGGGGGTGTCGATCGGCACGATCACCATCGACTGCTGCCGGTGCCGGGCCGCCTCGGGGTCGGTCTTGCCCATGAAGATCAGCACCCGGCAGCGCGGGTCGGAGGCGCCGGAGGTGAACCACTTGCGCCCGTTGAGGACGTACTCGTCGCCGTCCCGCACGATCGAGCTCTCGATGTTGGTGGCGTCCGAGCTGGCCACCGCGGGCTCGGTCATCGCGAAGCCGGAGCGGATCTCGCCGGCCAGCAGCGGCTGCAGCCAGCGCTGCTTCTGCTCGTCGGTGCCGAAGAGGTGCAGCAGCTCCATGTTCCCGGTGTCCGGCGCCTGGCAGTTCAGCGCCTCCGGGGCCAGGTTGTTGCTCCAGCCGGTGAGCTCGGCGAGGGTGGCGTACTCCAGCTGGGTCAGCCCGGACTCGCTGGGCAGGAAGAGGTTCCACAGCCCCTGCTCGCGGGCCTGCCCCTTCAGCTCCTCGACCACCGGCGGGACGGTGTGGTCGTCGTGGCCGCGCTCGGCGCGGAAGGAGTGGTACGCCGCCTCGGCCGGCAGCACCCGGGTCTGGATGAACTCGGTCAGCGTCGCGTGCAGCTGGACCGCGTGGGCCGACGGGGCGGGGAACGCGGGGTAGATGCCCATCAGACGTCCGTGATCCGCAGCCCGGAGTGGGCCTTGTAGCGCCGGTTGACGCTGATCAGGTTCGCGGTGAGCGCCTCGACCTGGTGGGCGTTGCGCAACCGGCCGCCGTACACGCCGCGGACGCCGGGGATCGTGTCGGCGAGCGCCCGCACCAGGTCGGTGGCCTCGCGCACGTCGCCGAGGACCAGCACGTCGGTGTCCACGCTCTCCACCTCCGGGTCGTCGAGGAGGACGGCGCTGACGTTGTGGAAGGCGCCGATCACGGTGCTGTCCGGGAGCAGCGACTCGGCCTGCTGGGCGGCCGAGCCCTCGGCGACGGGGAGGGCGTAGGCGCCCTGCTTGTCGAAGCCGAGCGGGTTCACGCAGTCCACGACGACCTTGCCGGCGAGCTCGCCGCTCAGCGACTTCAGCAGCTCGCCGTGCCCGTCCCAGGGGACCGCGACGACCACGATGTCGCCGGCCGCGGCGGCGCCGGCGTTGTCCGCCCCGGTCACCTCGCCCCCGGCGGCCGCGAGCTCGGTGGCGGTGGCGGTGGCGCGCTCGGCGCTGCGGCTGCCGATCACGACCGGGATCCCGGCGGCGGCGAACCGGCGGGCCAGCCCGCGGCCCTGGGGTCCGGTGCCGCCGAGGACGGCGACCGTCCGGCCGGCGAGGGTGTCGGGCAGGGTCACGGCGTGCTCCTTGGGGTCGGGTCCGGCAGCCCGTTCAGGCTAGTGGGGCCGCGGTCACCCTCGATCCGGTGGTTGAGGTGCGAGCGCAGCCGATCCGGTGGTTGAGGTGCGAGCGCAGCCGATCCGGTGGTTGAGGTGCGAGCGCAGCCGATCCGGTGGTTGAGGTGCGAGCGCAGCCGATCCGGTGGTTGAGGTGCGAGCGCAGCGAGCCTCGAAACCCGGCGAGCCGACCGCCGGCGCCCGCACGCCAGCGGTGGCTCAGCAGCCAGTGCGCTCAGCGGGACGGTTGCCCACTCACCGCCGCGATGGCCGACGCCGGGGCGCGCTGCAGGTTGCGCACCGAGGCCGAGGACAGCGTGGCCAGCGCGATGGCGACGTACGCGACGCCGCTGACGACGCAGACCCGCTGGTAGCCGAACGCCGCCCCGAGCGGGCCGTAGACGAGCTGGCCGACGGGCACCGCCACGATCGAGCCGACCACGTCGTAGGAGAAGGCCCGCGAGAGCAGCCGTTCCTCGATGTTCTCCTGCATCGCCAGCAGCCAGCCGAGGCTGAACAGCTCGGTGCCGGCGCCGCCGAGGAACGCCGCGACCACCAGGGGCACCAGGCCCCGGTCCAGCCCGAGCAGCAGGATCGGCAGCCCGAGCAGCGAGATCGCCAGCATCCCGACCAGCAGCGGCCGCTCGAGGCGCCGGCGCAGCATCACCCCGGTCATCGCGAGCATCCCGAGGGACTCCGCGGACAGCACGTAGCCCCAGCCGCGCTCACCGAAGGTCGCCTTGGCGATCGCCGGGCCGAGGGTGAGCAACGCGCCCGCGTGCATGGCGTTCATCGCGGCGAAGGCGAGCACCACCACCCACAGCCACGTCGTCCCCGTGAACAGCGACCAGCCCTCCCGCAGCTCGGTCAGCGTGGAGGCGCCGCCCTCGGCCGGCGCCCGGGGCGGGACCCGCACCAGCAGCATCATCGCGCCGGAGGCCAGCCAGGTCAGCGCGTCCACGCCCAGGGCCCAGCCGGGGCCGACGACGACCACGAGCCAGGCCGCGACGGTCGGACCGATCACCCGCAGTCCGCCGCGGACCACCGCCTGCAGGACGTTGGCCTCCTGGAGCAGCTCGCGGGGCACCAGCTGCGGCGTCATCGCGGCGTACGCCGGGAAGGTGAGCGCCAGCACGATGCCGTTGAGCGCCTCCAGCACCACCAGCATCCACAGCTCGGCGGTGCCGGTGATGACCAGGACGGCCGCCGCCCCCTGGGTGGCCGCGAGCACCGCCGACCCCAGCCGGACCAGCAGCACCCGGGACACCCGGTCGGCGAGCACGCCGCCGAACAGCATCAGCAGCACCATCGGGACGCCGTTGGCGGCGAGCACCAGGCCCAGCGCGCTCGGCGAGTCGGTCACGTGCAGCACCGAGAACGCCAGCGCCACCGGCGCCATCGTGTTGCCGACCGTGTTGACCGCGTTGGCGGCGAAGAACGAGCGGAACGCCGGCACGCCCAGCGGCGCCAGCGCCCTCCCCCGAGACATGCCGACACCCTAGGCCAACGCCGACCGGGCGGTGAGCCGTTAGCCTCGCTCCGGTGGAGCAGGCGACGCAGGAGCAGGTGCCCGGCGACACCACGTGGGAGCGGGTCGAGACGCGCCTGGCGAGGACGCTGACGGACCTGGGCGTGAACGAGTTCGTGATCGTCGGCGAGCCGCAGCCGCCGGCGCCGCCGCGCACCGGGCTGCTGCGCCGCCGGCCGGCGCCGCCTCCCTGCCGCTACGTGCAGTTCCGGCGCGACGACGAGACCTCGCTGTACGGCGAGTGCGTCGGCGCGACCCGGTTCGGCGGCGACTGGGAGGTGCCGGACGAGATCCACGACCGGCTCCGCGCGCTGGGCTGGCTCGCGCCCGGCGACCCCGACCCCACCGGCACCCGGCCGCCGTACCCGAACTACTGGCAGTGCGTGATCGCCGACCCCGCCCGGCCCTCCGGCCACCGGCCCGGGACCGACCCCGCAGCCGAGCTGGCGCGGCTCGGCGCCGGCGCGCTGCGGCTGCTCGGCGTCGAACCCGAGTCACTGACCTGGCGGCGCGAGCTCAACTACTGACCCGGGACCGGCCGGCTTCGGCCCGGTCGCGGGCCGGATCGGGTCAGCCGCGCAGCAGCTTGCCGATCCGCAGCACCACGTCGTCGACGGCCGCGGCCGCGGCGGCGCTCCACGGGCCCATCTCCATGAAGCCGTGGATCAGGCCGGGGTAGGTCACCCGGTCGACCGCGACCCCCGCCGCCTCGAGCTTCGCGGCGTAGGCGTCTCCCTCGTCGCGCAGCGGGTCGAGCTCCGCGGTCACGACCAGCGCCGGCGCCACCCCGCGGAGGTCCCCGAGCATCGGGGAGAGCCGGACGTCGCCCGGGTCGAGGTCGACGCCGCCGACGTACTGCTCGAAGAACCACACCATCGTCGGCAGGTCGAGGAAGTAGCCCGCGCCGTTCTCCTCCCGCGACGGGTGGTCGCCGAACATGTCGACCGCCGGGTAGAGCAGCACCTGCGCCTGCACGAGGTCGGGCAGCGTCTGCGCGACGACCGCCGAGAGGTTGCCGCCGGCGCTGTCGCCGCCGACCGCCAGCCGGGTGCCGGGCAGGTGCTCGGCCGCCCACCGGGTCGCCGCGATCGCGTCCTCGACCCCGGCCGGGAACGGGTGCTCGGGCGCCAGCCGGTAGTCGATCGCCAGCACCGTGACCTCGGCGCCGGCGCAGATCCGGCGGCAGGTCTGGTCGTGGGTGTCGAGGTCGCCGATGACGAAGCCGCCGCCGTGGAAGAACACCAGCGTCGGCGTCTCCCCCGTGCCCGAGCCCGCGCCCGCGGGCCGGTAGAGCCGCGCCGGCCGGTCGGCCACGGTCAGCTCCTCCACGGACCCGACCGGCACCACGTCCTCGGGCTTGACGAAGCCGACGGCCAGCGTGCGGAACGCCGCCCGCGCCTCGGCCGGGGTCCCCTCGTGCATCTTCTTCCCTGCGGTGTTGATGAAGTCGAGCAGGCCGGCGAGCTGCGGGTCCAGTGGCATGGCGTGAACCTACCGGCCGGTACGACGGGCAGTTGGCGCGCTCGGTCCGTGGACCACGCGCGGACGCCCACGGGCGAGCCAGACCCGGTGGTTGAGGTGCGAGGCCGTCCACGGCCGAACCGCCCGGTGGTTGAGGTGCGAGCGCCAGCGAGCCTCGAAACCCCAGCACCCTGGGAGGTTGAGGTGCGAGGCCGTCCACGGCCGAGCCAGACCCGGTGGTTGAGGTGCGAGGCCGTCCACGGCCGAGCCAGACCCGGTGGTTGAGGTGCGAGGCCGTCCACGGCCGAGCCTCGAAACCCCAGGGTCAACACACGTCAGCAACAACCGCCGCCATCCACAGACACGAGACGGCCTGGTTCTCCTGACTGCGTCCGCGGGCAGGACTTCGTCATGGCCTGGACTTACATCTTGGAGTGCGCCGACGGCACCTTCTACGTCGGCAGCACCGTCGACCTGGGGCGCCGTGTCAGCGAGCACAACCTCGGCCTCGGCGCGGCGTACACCCGCCGGAGCCGACGAAGGCCCGTTCGTCTCGTATGGGCTGCCGAGTTCGATCGTGTCGACGAGGCGTTCCGCTTCGAGAAGCAGGTGCAGGGCTGGAGTCGAGCCAAACGACTGGCCCTGATCGAAGGCCGCTTTGACGACCTGCCCGACCTCGCGAGCCGTCCCCACCGGGACCCCTGACAGTTCGCTGCGGGTTCCGGGGTTTCGAGGCTCGCTTCGCTCGCACCTCAACCACCGGTCGACACGACCCTGCGTGCGATCGCCAAGGGCGTCCCGGGCCTCGACGTCGAGCCGCAGCAGTGGGTCGGCGACGTCGGGAGGGCCGACCTGATGGACCGCCGGCTCCGGCTGGTGATCGAGGCGGAGTCCTTCGAGTTCCACGCCGACAGCGACTCGTTCGGCCGCGACGTACGCCGCTACACCGGGTTCGCGCGGATGGGCTGGACGGTCGTGCGGTTCACCTGGAAGGAGGTGATGTTCGACCCGGACTACGTGCGGGCCGTGCTGGCCGACCTGGTCGCACTCGGCCCGCGCGCCTGCGCCGTACGCCCGGCCGCCTGAGCACGAACGGAGGGCAGTTCACGGGGTTTCGAGGCTCGGCCGCAGACGGCCTCGCACCTCAACCAGCGACGGACATGGAGGGGTGGAACTCGCCCTCGCTTCCTGACCCGATCAGCGCAGGAAGCTGCGGACGCCGTGGTTCAGCGCCCGGGCGTACGCCGCCCGCCCCTTGCGGGTGGTCATCCGGTGGGCGTCGCGGGCATCGCGCATGTTGCCGAGCTCGACCATCACGGTCGGGACGTCGGAGAGGTTGAGGGTGGCGAGGTCGGAGCGGAAGTCCAGCCCGTCGCCGCCGGCGATGTAGTTGGCGACCGGCACCCCGGCCCCGCGCAGAGCCGCCCGCTCCCGCTGCGCCAGCCGGCGCGAGGACTTGTAGATGTCGTGGGTCCACGGCTTGCGGTCGGTCGGGGCGATGACGTGGAAGCCGTGCGCGCCGGAGGAGTCGTTGCCGTCGCCGTGCAGGCTGATCTTCAGGTCGGCCGGGATCTTGTTGCCGGCCCGGCCGCGCCTGTCGACGCAGGGTCCCCAGCGGTCCTGGCGGTTGCTGGTGCGGGTGAGCACCACGCGGGCGCCCTGGTCGCGGAGCCGGGACCGCAGCAGCCGGGAGACCTTCCACGCCATGGTCGCCTCGGGGTAGCCGCCCCGGGTGGCGGTGCCGGTGGTGTTGCAGGGCTTCTTGAACCCGCCGGCCGGCACCAGCCGGTTGATCTTGCGCGGGTAGTTGTGGTTGCCGAGCTGGTGGCCGGGGTCGATGACGATGGTCCGGCCGGCCAGCGGCTTCGCGGAGCGGTCCAGGGACCGGCTCACCGCCGGCCGGTCCCGCCCGGCCCACGGGCCGGCGGTCAGGTCGACGTCGCCGGGGGTGGCGTGCTGGGACCAGACGACCTCGCCGACCACGCCCGCGACCAGCAGGACGAGGGCGAGCAGGGACGACGAGATCTTCCACGACACAGTCCGGCACTGTAGCGGTCCAGACCGCCTCGAGTCCCGCCGGCGAGCGGCGCGTGGCTAGGGTGGCTCGCCGACGATCCCCGAGCAGGCGAAGGAGCCCGGCATGACGTGGTTGGTGACCGGAGGGGCGGGCTACATCGGCGCCCACGTGGTGCGCGCGCTGCAGGCCGCCGGGATGGAGCCGGTCGTGCTCGACGACCTCTCCACCGGGTTCGCGGGGTTCGTCCCGGACGGCGTGCCGCTGGTCGAGGCGACGCTGCTGGACAAGGCCGCGGTCGCCGAGGCGCTGCGCAAGTACGACGTCACCGGGGTCATCCACGTCGCCGGCTTCAAGTACGCCGGGGTCTCGGTCACCCGCCCGCTGCACACCTACGAGCAGAACGTGACCGGCACGGCCAACCTGCTCGAGGCGATGGTGGAGGCCGGGGTGTCCCGGGTCGTGTTCTCCTCCAGCGCGGCCACCTTCGGGACCCCCGACGTCGACCTGGTCACCGAGGGGACCCCGGTGGCGCCGGAGTCGCCGTACGGCGAGACGAAGCTGATCGGCGAGTGGCTGCTGCGCGACGTGGCCCGCGCCCACGACCTGGCGCACACCTCGCTGCGCTACTTCAACGTGGTCGGCTCCGGGTCGGACGACCTCTACGACACCAGCCCGCACAACCTGTTCCCGCTGGTCTTCGACATGCTCTACCGGGGCGACACCCCGCGGATCAACGGCGACGACTACCCGACCCCGGACGGCACCTGCGTCCGCGACTACATCCACGTCGCCGACCTCGCGCTGGCCCACGTCACCGCCGCGCAGAGGATGGAGGCCGGCGAGCCGGTGGAGCCGGTCTACAACCTCGGCAGCGGCGACGGGAACTCGGTGCGCCAGATCATGGACACCATCCGCGCGGTCACCGGCATCGACTTCGAGCCGGCCGTCCACCCGCGGCGCCCCGGCGACCCGGCCCGGATCGTCGCCAGCGGCGAGCTCGCGGCCCGCGACCTGGGGTGGGCGATGCGGCACGACCTGCGGGACATGGTGGCCAGCGCCTGGTCGGCGCGGCAGCGGGCGGGCGAGGACTACCCGCGGTGACGGACACGGGTTTGGGCGACCACGCCGGACGGGGATGAAGGCTGCGTGACCCCCGGACTCCCGACTCCCCCGCACGGTCGGCGGGTGCTGCCACCGCAGCCCGCGGCTACCCCATCTGGGGGACAGCGGCTGGATTCGCCTCAGGTCGACGTGCCATCGTCCGACCGTATGGGCATGAACCTCTCGGAGCCGGGCCTGGGCGCCGGCGACTCCCTCGCCACGCCGTTCGAGGACTGGTGCGGCGCGCACGGCATCCACCCCGAGGCGTTCGGTGCGTGGGAGCGCTTCGAGGCGACCGTGCGCCAGCCGGTCACCGACACGCGGGCGTAGCCGCGCCCCCCACCCGAGACGCCCGAGGCGTCACCAGACGTTCGTGGCCCAGTCCCGGTCCGCACGCTCCTGCGCGGCGTCGCTGAACGCCTCGAGCGCCCCGAGCATCGTCGCCCGATCCTCCTGCCGCATCCCCTCGAGGACCCTCGACACCTCGCGGTGCCGGGCCCTGGAGACGGCGGCCACCACGTCCCGCCCCTCCTGCGTCAGCACCACCTGAACCACCCGGCCGTCCGCGGCGGAGCGCCGCCGCTCGATCAGGCCGAGCCGCTGCAGGCGGTCGCAGTGCCGGGTGGCGTTGGACGGGTTGACGCCCAGCTCCTCGGCGAGCTCGCCGACGGTCCGCTCGCCGTGCGCGGCGACCAGCACCAGCAGCCGGTGCTGGACGAAGGTGACGTCCACCGGCGAGGCGCCCAGGGAGTGCACCACCAGGCCCACGAGCACCCGGCTCGCGGTCAGGAAGGCGTCGGCCAGGTTGTCGTCGTTCGAGCTCACGACACGTGATCCTCCCGGGGAGAAACCCTGCGGTCAACTTGTGTGCCCTAGCGCATAGATTCCCACGGACGCGGGTACGGGTCCAGTACCACCGAACGCCGAGGGAGGGACCGTTTGACCGTGGAGACCAGGCCATGACCGCGGGCGCCGCACCGAGCCTCCGGACCCAGCAGCCCGTCGGCGCCCCGGTCCCGCTGCGCCAGTACGCGCTGCTCGCCGACGGCGAGCGCGGCGCCCTGGTCGGCCCGCGCGGCGACGTGGCCTTCCTGTGCGCTCCCCGGTGGCACGACGACGCGGTCTTCTCCAGCCTGCTGGGCGGCCGCGGCGGGTACGCCGTCACGCCCCGCGACGACCGCTACGTCTGGGGCGGCCACTACGAGCAGGACTCGCTGGTCTGGCGCAGCCGCTGGGTGGCGACCCGGGCGGTCATCGAGTGCCGCGAGGCGCTGGCCTTCCCCGGCGACCCGGACCGGCTGGTGCTGCTGCGCCGGGTCGAGGCCACCCACGGCGACGCCCAGGTCCGGGTCGAGCTCGAGTGCCGCGCCGAGTTCGGCGCCCGCCCCACGGAGCGTACGCCGCGCCGCGGACGGCGTGTGGGTCGGCCGCACCGGCGACCTGCACTACCGCTGGTCCGGCGCGCCGCCGCACGCCCGGCTCGACGACGGCCGGCTGAGCGTCGACCTCGACGTCCCCGAGGGCGGCTCGCACGACCTGGTGCTGGAGATCAGCCGGGAGCCGCTGCCCGACCGGCCGCCGGACCCCGACCGGGCCTGGGACGCAGACCGAGCGCGCCTGGCGCGCCGCCGTGCCCGACCTGGGCGCCTCGGCCGCCCCGGGCGAGTCGCACCACTCCTACGCGGTGCTGCGCGGGCTCACCAGCGCGTCCGGGGCGATGGTCGCCGCGGCCACGACCGCGCTCCCGGAGCGCGCCGACCAGGGCCGCAACTACGACTACCGCTACGCGTGGATCCGCGACCAGTGCTTCGCCGGGCAGGCCGCGGCCGCGGTCGGCGGCCACGAGCTGCTGGACGCGGCGGTCCGGTTCGTCTCCGCCCGGGTCCTCGAGGACGGCCCGCGGCTCCGGCCGGCGTACACCGTGGACGGCGGACCGGTCCCCGACGAGCGCCGGCTGCCGCTGCCGGGCTACCCCGGGGCACCGGTGCGCGTCGGCAACCGCGCGAACTCGCAGTTCCAGCTCGACGCCTTCGGCGAGGCGCTGCTGCTGCTCGCCGCCGCGGACCGCGCCGGCCGGCTCGACGGCACCGGCGAGAAGGCGGTCGAGGCGCTGGTCGAGGGGATCGAGCAGCGGCACGGCGACGCCGACGCCGGCATCTGGGAGCTGGACGACCGACGCTGGGCGCACTCCCGGCTGATCTGCGCGGCCGGCCTGCGGGCGGCCGCCGACCGGCGTACCGGCCGCACGGCCGCGGCCTGGCAGCGGCTCGCCGACCGGCTCGTCGCCTCCGCCGACCGCGACTGCCTGCACCCCGACGGGCGCTGGCAGCGCTCCCCCGGCGACCCCGGCGTGGACGCCGCGCTGCTGCTGCCCGGGCTGCGCGGCGCCGTCCCGTCCGACGACCCGCGGCACCTGCGCACCTGCGCCGCGGTCGTCGACGACCTCAGCGCCGACGGCTACGTCTACCGCTTCCGCCAGGACCCCGACCTGCCGCTGCACGACGCCGAGGGCGCGTTCCTGCTCAGCGGCTTCCACCTCTCCCTCGCCACCCTGCAGCAGGGCGACGTGGCCGGCGCGGTGCGCTGGTTCGAGCGCAACCGGGGCGCCCTCGGCCCGCCCGGCCTGTTCGCGGAGGAGTACGCCGTGGAGCAGCGGCAGCTGCGCGGCAACCTGCCGCAGGCGTTCGTGCACGCGCTGCTGCTGGAGACCGCGCAGCGGCTCGGCGAGGCCGGGGTGTCCGCCCGCGGCTTCGACGCGCGGGACAGGTGACCACCGAACGATCGACCAGGAGGTGCACATGACGTCACAGCACAACAACAGTCAGGAGCAACGGGCGCGTGGTCGTGGTGACCGGCGCGACCGGCGGCATCGGCCGGGCCAGCGCCCGGGAGTTCGCGGCCCGCGGCGACGCGGTCGCGCTGCTGGCGCGCGGCACGACCGGGCTCGACGCGGTCGCGGCCGAGGTCGAGGCGGCGGGCGCCCGGGCGCTGCCGCTGAGCGTCGACATGGCCGACCACCGGGCGGTGGAGAAGGCCGCGGACCGGGTCGAGGAGGAGCTCGGGCCGATCGACGTGTGGGTCAACGTGGCCTTCACCTCGGTCTTCGCCCGGTTCACCGACATCGAGCCCGAGGAGTACCAGCGGGTCACCGAGGTGACCTACCTCGGCTACGTCAACGGCACCCGGGCCGCGCTGCAGCGGATGCTGCCCCGCGACCGGGGCGCGATCGTGCAGGTCGGCTCGGCGCTCGGGCACCGCGGCATCCCGCTGCAGTCGGCCTACTGCGGCGCCAAGCACGCGCTCGAGGGCTTCCACGAGTCGCTGCGCACCGAGCTGCTGCACGACGGCAGCAACGTGCAGGTGACGGTGGTGGAGATGCCGGCGGTGAACACGCCGCAGTTCTCCTGGGTGCTGTCCCGGCTGCCGAACCAGGCCCAGCCGGTGCCGCCGATCTACCAGCCGGAGGTCGCGGCCCGCGCGGTCGTGCACGCCGCCGACCACCCCCGCCGCCGGGCCTACTGGGTCGGCGCGTCCACCGCCGGCACCCTGGTCGCCAACAAGCTGGCGCCGGGCCTGCTGGACCGCTACCTGGCCCGCACCGGCTTCGGGTCCCAGCAGACCGGCGACCCGAAGCCGCAGGACCAGCCCGCGAACCTCTGGGAGCCCGCCGACGGCGCCGAGGGCCGCGACTTCGGCGCGCACGGCCTCTTCGACGACCGGGCCCACGCCCGCTCGCCCCAGGCCTGGGCCTCCCGGCACCACGGCACGCTCGGGGCCGCCGCCGCGGCGGCGACCGCCGGCGCGGTCGCCTGGGCGCTGCGGAGGGCGGCATGAGGGGCCCCGACGTCGCCCGGCTGGCGCTCGGCGGGATCTGCCTGCCCGCCCGCCCCGACCGGTGGTTGCGCAGCTGGCCGACCCGGTGGTTGAGGTGCGAGCGCAGCGAGCCTCGAAACCCCGGAACCGACGCCCGCACCCGGGTCGGCGTACGCGTCCTCGGCGCGAGGTACGTCGTGCAGTCGGTCGGCGGGCCGTGGCTGCACCGCTCGTGGGTCCCGGAGGCGGACGCGGTGGTCGACGCGATCCATGCGGCGTCGATGCTCGGGCTGGCGGCGGTCGCCCCGGGCCACCGCCGGGTGGCGCTGGTCAGCGCCGCGCTGGCGACGGCGTTCGCCGCGGCCGACCTG
>CAWFPE010000002.1:0-283620 GCA_963817665.1 uncultured Actinomycetota bacterium
ACGGCGGCCGCCAGCGGCAGGCAGATCCACGGGTCGGTCGCGAAGCGGGTCATGCTGTCGGGGAAGAGAGAGAACCCGGCGTTGTTGAACGCCGAGACCGCGTGGAAGACCCCGTCGTAGGTCGCCCGCCCCCACGGCTCGTCGTACCCGAGCGCGAACCGGCCGGTCAGCAGGACCGCCGTGACGGCCTCGAAGAGCAGGCTGACCTTGGCGACGCCGACCAGGACCGTGCGCACGTCACCGAGTCCCAGGCTCTTCGTCTCGGCCGCCGCGGTCAGCCGGGTCCGCAGGCCCATCCGGCGCGAGAGCAGCATGCCCAGCAGCGAGGCCAGGGTCATGATCCCGAAGCCGCCGACCTGGATCAGGCACAGGATCACGGCCCGCCCGAAGTCGCTCCAGTAGGACGCGGTGTCCACGGTGGCGAGCCCGGTGACGCACACCGCGCTGGTCGCCGTGAAGAGCGCGGTGATGGCCGGCGCACCGTGTCCCCCCGAGCGGGCCACGGGCAGCATCAGCAGCACCGTCCCGACGACGACCGCGGCACCGAACGCGGTGACGATGACCTGGGCGGGGTGGCGGAGCAACGGCTGCCCGGGCGCGCGCCTGGTCGCGAGAGGCAAGGCGGGTCCTGTCGTCATGCGGGGCGGGAACCACGACACGGTAGCCGAACGGTTCCTCGGCGCTGGCGGACGGCTGGCGGGGCCCGGTCAGCGGGCCAGGTCACCGGGCCGCGGTCAGCAGTGCCGCCCGAACTGCAGGATCGTGTCGTTGGTCAGCGACCCGGCCGATCCGTCGGCCTCGTAGTCGACCACGAGCGTGTGGAGCTCGGCGGGCAGCTGGTCGACCTTCGGGCGGAGCCGGAGGACCACCTGGTAGCGCTTGCCGGCGGAGAGCTCCGCCCCCTGCACCTGAGTCCGGTGGGCCCAGTCCACCCGCCGCAGGAAGTCGTCGGCCTTGTCCCAGGGGACGAACGCGCCGCCGCCACCACTGCTCTCGGCCACCCAGGTGCCGACCACCCGGACCCCGTGGCTCCCGGGGGAGCTCACGCGGTCGAGGCTCGCGTCGGCGTCCGCCTTGAGCATGGTGCCGGTCCAGATGAAGTCCCCGTCGCTCTGCCGGTACGGGACACAGCTCGTCCACTGGCCGCCGCCGTCCCCGCGCATCCGCAGCGCGGGGGAGGCAGGGGCCGACGGGCTCCCGGCCTCCGAGGAGCTCGTGGTGGTCGGTGCGCTGGACGGCTCGTCACCGTCCGCGGAGCTGCAGGCGCCCAGGACGGCGAGCGTCATGGTGAGGCCGATGGCCAGGGTCCCCGTTTTCATGGACCATTCCTCCCCTCCGGATCGAGGGCCCAAACCACGCGACCGTAGGGTCGGTCCATGGGTCACGAGTTCGACAGCCACATCGACGTCGCCCGTGAGGCTGAGCGGCTCTTCGCCGCCGACCTGTCGCCCGGCTGGGTGGTGGGTGGCGGCGTCAACGGCGGCTACCTGCTGGCCGTCATCGGGAACGCGCTGCGCGCCAGCCTGCCCGGCAAGCCGGACCCGATCGCGGTCAGCGCCTACTACCTGTCGGCGTCGGTGCCGGGCCCGGCGACGGTGCGCGTCGACGTACGCCGCGACGGCGGCAGCATCGCCACCGCGGCGGCGGACCTGCGCCAGGGCGACGACGCCCGGATCACGGCGCTGGCGACGTACGGCGACCTCGGCACTCTCGGCGACGACGTGCGCACCACCGCGGAGGAGCCGCCGATGCCGCCCCCGGAGGAGTGCGTGCCGAACACGATGGCGCCGCCGGACGTGCTCGCGGCGGCCCCGTTGCTGCAGCGCTTCGACATGCGGTTCCACCCGGAGCACGTGGGCTGGGCGGTCGGCGAGCCGAGCGGCAACGGTGTGCTGAGCGCGTGGTTCCGGCTGGCCGACGGCCGCGAGCCGGACCCGATCTCGCTGCTGATGGTGGTCGACGCGCTGCCGCCGGTCACCTTCGACCTGGGCATGCCCGGCTGGGCGCCCACCCTCGAGCTGACCGCGCACGTGCGGGCACGCCCGGCACCGGGCTGGCTCAAGGTCCGCCATGCCACCCGCAACATGGCGGGTGGGATGTTCGAGGAGGACTGCGAGGTGTGGGACTCCACCGGGCGGCTGGTCGCCCAGAGCCGCCAGCTCGCCCGCCAGCCCCGCCCGACGCCCGGTGGTTGAGGTGCGAGCGAAGCGAGCCTCGAAACCCGACGGTTGAGGTGCGAGCGCAGCGAGCCTCGAAACCCGACGGTTGAGGTGCGAGCGCAGCGAGCCTCGAAACCCGATGGTTGAGGTGCGAGTAGCGGCCGACCGGTGGTTGAGCGAGTACTGGCCGACCGGTGGTTGAGGTGCGAGCGCACGGCCGACCGGTGGTTGAGGTGCGAGCGCACGGCCGACCGGTGGTTGAGGTGCGAGCGCACGGCCGACCGGTGGTTGAGGTGCGAGCGCACGGCCGACCGGTGGTTGAGGTGCGAGCGCAGCGAGCCTCGAAACCCCCGCGGGCACCGACCCGGCCGACGTACGGTCTGGGGACGCACACGCACCAGGACGGGAGAGAAATGGCTCAGCAGCCCAAGCGCATCCCCGGGGAACGCAACCCAACCCCCGACGCCGACGCGCCGATGCACGTGGCCCGCGCGGCCCACATGGCCAACGGGCACGGCACCGGTGACTACGGCATCGCTCGTGGCATCGTCGCGCTGCTGGACTGGCGCAAGCGCCGCCGGTTGCGCAAGAACCGCTAGCCCGGGGCCGACCGCCGGCGGGTCAGTGCGTCGGCGGCGGGGGCGGCGGCGGGTCGCTCGGCGGCGGGGGCGGCGGGTCGCTCGGCGGCGGAGGCGTGCCGCCACCTCCACCCGAGGACGGGGGTGCCTTGACCGTGAGCTTCATGCCGCGGGTGTGGGCGCCGAGGTTGCCGCGGCCCGGCGCGACCTCGATCCGCCAGTAGCTGGTCCCGACGGGCTTCGCCGGGGCCGAGATGCGGAACCGCCCGTCCTTGCGCGAGGTCGCCGACTTCACCGTCGTCCACTTCTTGTGCACGAAGTGCTGGAGCCGGACCTTGGCGCTGCGGCCGGGCAGCACGCGACCGGTGGTCACGAACGGGTGGCCCTTGGTCACCGTCCGGTCGACGATCGAGGCGTTCAGCTTCGACCGCACGCGGACCATGAGCGCGTGCGAGGTGCTGCGCTCCCACGCCGTGCTCCCGGCGTACGACGCGCGGTAGGCCGTCCCGCGGGTCGGATGGATCAGGACCCGCTCGTTGCCGCCCTTGCCGAGCTTGCGCGTGGCGTACTTCGACCACTTCTTCGCCGAGGAGGGCTTCGCGTCGATCCGCAGCACGCCCGGCCGGGGGTCGTTGCCCACCTTGCTGCGCAGGTGTGCGGTGAAGCCGACCTTCTGGCCGTAGGTGATCGTCACCGACGTGCGTCGCTCGCCGCCGGTGGTCAGGTAGGTGCGGGTGCCGTAGCCCTCGAAGTCGTAGGTCTTCGTCCCGTCGGAGGTCTCGACGCTCAGTCCGTCGACGAAGAACGCGTTGCCGTCGCAACCGTAGGCGAAGCCGACCCAGGCGCCACCGCCGTCGCCGCCGTGGGAGTTCACGAAGTCCGCAACCGACGCATTGGCCGCATCCTGGTCGGCGACGCCGTCGCTGGTGAAGTGGCGCCACTGGTACGTCGCCGACGTGACCGTCACGGCGTGCCAACCGGTCGAGGAGTCCGCCCCGAGCCCCGAACGGCCCCGCCAGATGCCCGTGTCGCCGGGTGCGGAGTAGTTCACCAGCACCTGGCCGGAGGCCTGCGACTCCCGGGAGAAGACCCAGATCTGGGCCTGAGCCAGGGTGGACGGACTGTCGACGTGCACGGTGGGACCGACGCCGTGGCCGCTGCCGGTCGGTGTCCAGCCGACGGAGCGGGAGCCGAGGGGCGGCTTGCGAGGGCCCTTGGCGATGTGGAGCTTCGGAGTCGTGGCGTCGGTGCCGTCGAGGCAGCCCTGGCTCGCGATCCGCACCCCGCTGGCGCCGAAGTGGCTGCCGTCGACGCGCGTGGTCGAGGCGGCGGTTGCGGGCGCCGAGGAGAGCAGGAGCGCGGCGGCGCTCAGCGCGCCGACAAGAGTCTTGCGCATGAAGACCTCACCGAGAGATGGATGGTTCCCCCGAGCCAACCGTCAAGGGTGGCGGCAACGTATCACCGGGCGGGGACGTGGACCGGGGAGTCGACGGGACCGCCGGCGTCCGGGTCGTGCCGTGCCGGGCCCTGCTCGATCCACCAGCGTGCGCTGCGGCCCGGCCACTCCGCCTCGTCCTCGGCCAGGTGGGTGAGCCGGGCGGATCCGGCCATCCCGAGGGCGAACATCGTGGCCTCGCGCTCCAGCGGCTTGGTCGTCTCGTCGAGCCTGCGCCACAGCGCGTCCGCCTCGTCGGGCTGCAGGGAGTCGGGCAGCAGGCCGACGCTCACCAGCGCGCGGGCCCGGATCGTGCTGCGGGTCTCCTCGGTCGCGCAGCGGATCACCTCGGTCCGGTCGGTGCAGCGTGCGAGGCGCATCAGCACCGTCCACGCCCGCGCGGCGAGGAGGTCGTTGTCGGCCGTGGCGAGCGTCTGGCAGTGCCGCGCCACCGCAGGTGCGTAGGGGCTGGCGGCCAGGAACAGCGCCGCGTGGTGGCGGCGCGCCTTGTGGGCGTGCAGCAGCGACTCGCGCAGCAGCCGGCGCAGCATCTGGTCCGGTTCGGAGGGGTGGTGGGAGGGCGTCTCGGCCTGCACCTTCGAGGCCAGGTCGTTGACGATCGCCGAGGTCTGCGACCACGGCACCAGCTCGCCGCCCTGCCGCGCCCGGGTGACCAGGTCGAAGGCGCGCCGGTTCCTCAAGGCGGGCTGGATCCGCTCCCACGACTCGTCGGGGAGCTGCACCGCCAGGTCGAAGGAGTCCAGCCGCCCGTCGAGCGACTCGCCGCGCCGCAGGCTGCCGATCACGTGCGGCTCCAGGTGCTTGAGCTCGTCGGGGCCGAAGTGTCCTCGGGCGACCTTCACCGCGGCGACGGAGGAGGCGGCCCGGCGCAGGTCCCGGTGCTCGGCGCCCAGCATCCGCAGCACCAGCTCGTTGGCCCCCTCGTCGGTGACCTCGGTGAGGAGGTTGAGGACAGGCGTCACCACCTGGGCGTCGGGGTGGGTCACGAAGCTGCCCAACGCCCGGGTGAGGTGGCGCTGTGCCTGGGGGTGCCGCACGAGCGCGGCGGCCGCCTCGTAGCGGCGTACGTATCCGACGCCGACCGAGGCAGCGAGCTCGTGGACCAACCGGGCGCCCAACGACCGCCACTCGCGCTTGCGCAGGTAGACCCGGTCGTAGCGGGTGAGCTGCCCGGCCAGCCGCAGCCAGTGCCCGCCGTGGGCCTCGCCGGACTCCGCCAGGTCCAGGAGGTCGTCGACCTCGGCGTCGGAGAGGTCGGACTCCCCGCTGGCCGCGTCCTTGCCGGCGGCTGGTCCCCGAACGCGCGACGAAGGCCCGTCGCCAGCGCCACCAGGGAGCCCTCGGGTGCGTCGAGGACGGACTCGTAGGTCGAGGCGACGCGCAGCGGAAGGTGGTGGAGTCCCGACTCCCACCGGGAGACCCGCGAGCTGTCGACGTGGACCCCGCGGTCGTCGAGCGCCTTGATGAAGGTGTCGCGCCGGGCCAGGACCGGGTCACTGCCGAGCAGTCGGGAGGTCGTGAGCAGCCACGCGATCCGCTGGTCGCAGCCGACCGTCCGGGAGCTCATCGCCGAGCGGTCCTCGGGCAGCCGCTGTGGTCGTCCGCGACGACGCGCGGACGCGTCAGAACTGCCGTGGTGCATGTAGGCCCCCGCCTGATCCCCCGAATGACATGCCGGTGATCCGGCGTCGGTGCCCATTTATTGCAGAAACATTCTTGCCCTGCAACAAGAACCTCCGAATTGGTCCCGCGGACCTAGCGTCCATCTCGGCATCCGGGATCCGTGTACGGGTGCTGCGCAACGTAGGGCCTTCCACTTTGGCCCGATGCTCGGGCGGGGGAGTGCCTCGGCCGAATCTTCACTCCGGAAGGAATCAGCATGATCAGCAGCGGCATGAAGCGGGGACTGGCGGCTTCCGCCGTTTCCGCGCTGGCGGTGGCGGGTCTTCCGCTCCTCGCCTCCTCGGCCTCGGCCAACCCCATGGTTGACCAGCTCGCCTCGGGTGCAGTGGTCCTGTACACGCCCCAGGACGGCGGCGCAGCCTCCATCAAGAACGACGGCCAGAACACCACCGTCCACCTGGTGGCGAACGCGGGCAGCGACGCCACCCAGATCCGGTTCGAGTACTCGGTCACCGGTGCTGCCGACTCGTGGACCACCATCGCGACCGTCGGCCGTAGCAACGGCGTCTTCTCGACCGAGTGGGCGAACATTCCGACCTCGATCTACAACCTGGACGTGCACGTCCGTGCGGTCGCGATCAGCAACGTCGGCACCGACGCCACTGCTGACGACAACATCGTCACCGTGACCAGCAACAAGGACGCGATCGACATCGCGAACGCCGCTGGCTCCAGCGTGGGTGTCTTCCAGCAGCCGTACGCCGGCCCCCACGACAAGCTCCTCGGTGCGGCCTCGGCCACCACCTCGGACGTCGCGGACGACCCGGCTGTCCAGTTCGCCACGCCGTACAACGCGGCCAAGTCGGACGAGGACACCGCCGGCGCGGCCGCCAACGGCAGCCGCTCCGTCTCCGGTCCGGTCGACTTCAGCGGCTACGACTGGGGCACCGACACCGACGCCGACCAGGCCCTCGTCATCGCCGAGGTCGGTGGCGCCACCGGCGGCTCCGACGCCGAGGCCGTGACCCTGTACAAGCAGGAGATCGCCAGCGTCACCGCGGCTGCGTCGAAGCCGCACCGTCCAGCAGGGCACGACGAGCGACATCACCGTCACCGTCACCGACAAGACCGGCAAGCCGATCGTGGGTGCCGAGGTCTTCCAGGACGACAACCAGGACGGCACCGGCGACGGCGCCGCGATGTACACCGACTCGCAGGGCGAGGCTGTCTTCGCGGGCCAGGACGGCACGCCGACCGGCAAGACGCACTACTTCTTCGTCAACACCAGCAACGACGTGACCTACGAGAACGGCACCGACTTCAAGCGGTCCGCCACGGTCACCGAGTACGTCCCCGGTGCCGCCTCCATCACGCCGAGCTCGGCTGACGGTGCGGCCTTCGACGACGACGAGTACGCCGCCGGCGACATCACCGCGGTCGTGAAGGACCAGAACGGCAACGGCATGTCGGGCCAGATCGTCCGCTACTCCTGGACCGTGAAGCCGACCGACGCCACCACCGGTTACCCGAAGACCCTCCCCGAGGGCTCGGCGACCACCGACGCCGACGGCGTGGCGACCATCCCGTTCCCGACCTCGGAGCCCTCGGGCACCTACGTCCTGCACACCTACATCAACCAGGACGGCACCCCGGGTCAGGGCTCCGGCGACCTCGGCGGCACCGACCTCACGGTCTCCGCCGGCCAGGCCGACATCGTGTGGGCGGACGGCTCCGTGGCGCAGGCCCCGGCGAACAGCACCAAGACGTTCGACGGCTCGCTCGAGCTCGAGGACGGCACGGCGCTGCCGGGTCGCGACATCGCCATCAACTGGACCCCCACGGGTGACGCGGTCGTTGCTGCCCAGTCGGCGCAGCCGGAAGGCACCAAGCGCACGGGCAACAACACCGCCACCACGGCGACGGACAACGACGGCTCCTTCGCCGTCGCGCTGACCGACCCGCCGGCCACGGGCACCCCGCCCACCCCGGCGAACGAGAAGGGTGGCAAGCTCACCGCCTCGACGACCAACACGCCGAAGATCGGCAACGCGGGCGACAGCAGCGACCTGACCGTCGACTTCCTGAAGTCCACCGGACCGGTCGACGCCAGCGACATCACGGTCGGCATGGCCGACCTGATCGACGGCATGGCGACCCCGGGTCGTCCGGTCGACCTGGACATCTCGGTCGAGAACGCCGACGGCGACAAGCTGACCGACTACCCGGTCACCGTGTCCGTCGACCACGGCTTCCTGAGCCCGAACGCCGAGACCGCTGCCGACCTGACCGCCGACCCGGCTCCGGCCCAGGACGGTCTCTACGGTGAGTGGAAGTCCGTCGGCACCTCGAAGGAGCTCTCCACCGACGACAACGGCGCCACCGGCATCGTTGCCGCGATGGAGGACGACAAGGGCTTCGACACCAGCGACACGGTCACCACCACGGTGATGATCAAGGCTGGCGACGTCACCAAGAAGGTCACCCTCGACTTCACGTCGGAGGACCCGCTGAACGGTGGCTCGGTCAGCATCGAGCGTGCGGACGCCTCGCGTCAGTCGGTGACGATCCTGCCGAAGGCCCCGACCAACGAGTCGGTGTACTACAACGTGTTCACCAAGGACCAGTTCGGCAACCTCGTCGAGGGCGAGGACGTCGACCTGACCGACGACCTGGGCGACGCGTACATGAACGGCGGCGACGACAGCGAGACCGTCTCGTCGCAGCTCAAGGGTGCGCCCGGCGCTGGAGCTCGAGTCCGACGTCGCGGGCGACCAGACGGTCACCGGCAAGTGGACGACCGACACCAACACCTGGACCGACTCGACGCCGCTGACCCCGGCGTTCGACGCGGCCCGCAAGACGGTGGTCGACGGCAAGACGCTGTCCGACAAGGGCGAGGCCGTCAACTGGTACATGATCGACTTCGCCAACTCGACCTACACGATGACCCACGACACCGCGGACTCCGTCCCGGTCGGGACCACCGTGCTCGAGACCTACACCGCGATCGACCAGAACGGTGAGCCCATCGAGGGTGCGCCGGTCGGGTTCTTCCGCACCGGTCCCGACCAGTACCAGGACGGTGACTACAACTCGTACGGCTACACCGACGAGGACGGTCAGGTCTCCTACGTGTTCGCCGGCGCCAAGGCGGGCACTGCCACGGTGCAGGGCATCCTGTCCTACACCGACAGCAACAACTCCGACCACATCGTGCCGGAGAGCCGTGCGACCGACCAGGTCACGTTCGAGGGTAAGCACGTCGACCCGATCTCCGCTGCGCTGAAGAGCCACAACAACGGCGGCAAGGCCGACCACCTGAAGGTGAAGTCGAACCCTGACGCTGTCGGTGCGGTCGTCAAGCTGTTCAAGAGCGTGAACGGCAAGTGGCACCGCGTGGGCATGGGCAACCTCAACAAGTGGGGCAACGCCAAGTTCACGGTGGCCGACCACAACGGCAACAAGGTGACCCGGTACCTCGCCAAGGTGATGCCGACCGACGTCACCAAGGGCACCAAGTCGAACGTGAAGAAGGTTCGCTGACCGCCCAGCAGCAAGTGAGTGAGCTCCGGGGCACGCAAGTGCCCCGGAGCGAGCTCTCCCAGGGGGCGCTGCTCCCGCACACCCCCAGCACCACCTGAACCAACAAAAGTCGGGACACACAGACGCGGTCCGGGCCATTCTCTGTTTGCCGCTGCGCGAGAATGGTCCGGACCGCTTGTCCCACCCTAGGGCATGCGGTCCGCCCAGCCCGGCAAGCAGGCGCCACCACGAGGTGGCGCCTTTCTGCTTTTGGTGGTGCCGATCGCCCTCAACAGGGCAGGGAGTCAGGCCAGGCGGGAGCGCCCCATGGCGAAGACCCAGCGCCGGCCAGGATGCTCGGTGACCGACCACAGGGTGTCCGTCCCGGGCCAGTAGGCGAGGTCCTCGGGCCCCATCGGGGTCGCCCACCGATGCCGGCGGAAGGCGCCGGGCCGCCCGACGTACACCGATCCCGGCTTCCACGGACCGTGCGAGACGGTCAGGAACCAGTCGCCCCGCGCCACGGCCGCACCCTGGGTGCCGCCGACGCCGCGCTCGTCGAGCACCAACGGCCGCGACCGGCCGTCCTCGGCGCTGGTGAGCGGCAGGCCTTCGGGATCCAGCGCGAACCGCGCCAGCCGCCGGGTCTGGCGGCCGCGGCCGTACTCACCCACCACGAGCTCCGGCGGCGACGTGCTCCGGTCGAGGGAGAGGCAGGAGTAGCGCAGCCGCTCGTGGCCCTCCTCGGCGCCGGCGCGGTGGGCGAGGCGCACCGGCCACAGGTAGCGGTAGCCGTACGACGAGACCCGGCCGCCCTCGACGGCCAGCCGGGAGTCGTCCCCGCTGGTGCGCTCGTCGGGCACGCGCAGCAGGTCGTCGACGTGGAAGGTCAGGAAGCCCCGCGCGGTCGCGGCGACGTGCAGCCACGGGCCGCACCACACCAGGCCGCCGGCGTGCACCCGCAGCGGCTCCAGCCCCACCGACCCGTCCGGGCCGAGCGTCGGCGTCACCAGCAGCACGTGCCGGTACCGCCGGGTGTCGAGGTCGAGGAACGTGACCCGGGAGCCCCGCGCGGGCTCGTCCCCGATCGCCTTCGCGTACCACGACACCACCACCAGCCGGCGGCCCGCGACCTCCCCGGTCCCGGACGCGTCGGCGGAGGTCGAGATGCCCTGCGGCCACCAGCGCGTCGTACGCCGGTCCGCGCGGTCCCAGGTCAGCGCGTGCCGGGCCGCCAGCCCCGGGGCGATCGTGCGTCGGGCCCGCCGGTCGAGGTCGCCGAGCACGCCGCCGAGCCCGACCCGACGGTCGAGCAGGCCGGCGAGGGCGCTCGATCGCCGCGGTGTTCTCGTTGCCGCGGGTGAGGTGCACGCCCCGGGTCGCGGGGTCGGCGGGCTGGGCCATGGCCCCACGGTAGGGGCAGCGTGGGCTACCGTCCCGGCCATGCACCCCGTCGTCGGCGCCGCCATCGTGCGGGACGGACGGGTCCTGGCGGCCCGTCGTACCCGTCCCGCCGCGGCGGCCGGTCGCTGGGAGTTCCCCGGCGGCAAGGTCGAGGGGGCCGAGTCGCCCGACGAGGCCCTGGTGCGTGAGATCGGCGAGGAGCTCGGCTGCGGGGTGGCGGTGGAGCGGTGGCTCGACGGCGAGGTCCCGATCGGTACGACGCACCGGCTCGCCGTCGCCGTGGTGCGGATCGTCGAGGGGGAGCCGGTCCCGCACGAGCACGACGCCGTGCGGTGGCTGGCTGCGGACGAGCTCGACGACGTCGACTGGCTGGACCCGGACCGGCCGTTCCTGGCCGAGCTCGCGACGCTGCTGCGAGTCCCGTAGTGCTCGATCCGAGCGGCGCGAGCTGCGCCTGGCGTGCAAGGCTTCCGGTCGTGCCAGAGGAGGAACTGCTCAGCGGAGGCAACACCACGATCGTCGTGCGCGTAGGTGAAACGGTGCGTCGCCCGGTCGGACCGTGGACGCCTGCCGTGCACGACCTGCTGAACCACCTGACGCGGTCGGGTTCTCGGCTCGCCGCAGGTCTCGGCGCTCTGACTGGGCGTGTCGCGCTGTTCGGGCGGAAGTGCACTCATCTGACGGCTTGGACGACGCCGTCGTTGACCCACTGTCGGGTCGTGCACCACGTGTGGCGCCCGCCGCGAGCGCCTCGACAGCATCGGTGAAGCGTCGGAACCGCGAGCCCGTCATGCGCGTCATACTGGCAAGGCGCGGGAACAGGGGGGTGTGGTGTTGGTACGCCGAGTGCTTCGCAGGTTCTGCTCCGTCGCGGTCGTGGCCTCCGCCGGTCTGCTCGTCGGGTGCGGGCCGTCAACGACCGCCGCCGGGGGTGAAGGCAACGGCGAATCGGTGCCGTCCAACGTGACCATCCAAGAATCTGACCCGACGCCGCCACGGCTCCCGGCGAACCTGGCGGCGACCTCGGGGCAGCTCGGGGACCTGGTGGACTTCCATGACGAGGACTTCTCCGGATCCTGGTATGACTCATCCGACGAGACGTTGCACATCGGTGTCGTCACCCCGACTGGTCGCGCGCTCCTCGACCGGAGTGGCCTGCGGAACGACCCGGCCGTGGTCGTCGAGAGCGCCGGCCGCAGCCTGGCCGACGGTCAGCGGCTGGTCGACTCGTACGTGCGACGCTCGGCACTAGGAGAATCGGTCGTCGGCTGGGGTGCCCTGGCCCACGGCGACGGCATCGAGTTGTCCATCGAGGGCGACCACCTGACATCTGAGCAGCTCGACGAGCTCGGTGATCTGCCGGTACGCGTCGTTGTCACGCTCGGGCAGAGCGCGCCGTCCCTCGACTGATCTGGAGGGATCTGCCGCCGTTCGGGCGCGCCCTCAGGCGCCGAGTTCCGTGCCCGAGCGGCGCGAGCTGCGCCTGGCGTGCAAGGCTTCCGGTCGTGCCAGGGGAGGAACTGCTCAGCGGAGGCAACACCACGATCGTCGTGCGCGTAGGTGAAACGGTGCGTCGCCCGGTCGGACCGTGGACGCCTGCCGTGCACGACCTGCTGAACCACCTGACTGCAGTCGGATTCTCCGGCTCGCCGCAGGTTCTCGGCATCGACGACGCGGATCGGGAGATCCTCGAGTTCGTCCCCGGCGAAGTCGGAAGCCTCTCTGAGACGCAGCCCTTGCCGGCGTGGTTTCGTACGCCGGAGAGCTGCTGGTCGATCGGACGATGGATCCGCGACTTCCAGTCCGCGCAGGCGGGTCTGGTGGTCGATCCCGCCAAGCCGTGGCGACGTGCTGCAGGCACTTCTCTCCGGCCGGACCAGGTGATCGTGCACCACGACGTTTCGCCGTACAACACCGTGCGTCGACAGGACGACTCACTGGTCGTGCTGGACTGGGACTTCGCCCGGCCCGGAGACCCGATCGAGGATCTGGCCTGGGCGGCGTGGCGATGGGTGCCGTTGATGGCCGGTCTGCGGTGGTACGCGGAGTACGGGATCGGCGCCGACGAGGACGTCCGCCAGCGCCAGGAACGCAACCTCGCAGCCCTCCTCGACGGGTACCGCCCGTCGAAGCGCCAGCGGCGCGTGCTCGCCGATGCGATCGCGAAGCAGATGACCACCCACGCATCGGACCTTGAAGACATGGCGCGGACCGATCCGGCGTTCGCTCGCCTGGTCGACCTCGACTACGCGCGAGCGGCACGCCACGACGCCGCGTGGTGGGTCAACGCCGGCCTTCACACATCCGCACCCGGAACGTTCTGACTGGGTGTGTCCCTCTCCACGGCCGCGGGGTGCGGGGACAGAAACCGACCGGATCTGGCCGAGATGCGTGCGTCACCCCGCCGCCAGTTGGGCGCCTACAACAGCCTTCCGCATGTCCGCGCAGCGCGGACGGCGTCACTGGGTCTCTGGGCTCGTGAAGGCCCAGTCGAGGCCATCCTCCCCCTGGCAGTCCATCGTGGCATCGCGTTGTAGTCCGGCCTTCAGCGCCACGGTCTGGCTCGAGCGGTTGCCGGGTCGCACGCGTGCCACGACCGTCTCCGCCGGCATGTGGTCCAAGGCCCTCGACACAACGGCGGAGGCGGCCTCGGTGGCGAAGCCCCGTCCCCACACCTCCGGCACGAAGCGATAGACCAGGTTCAACACTGGGCGTCCGTGCATCAGCATCCGCTTCACGCCGGCGTAGCCGATGATGCGGTCCGAACCGGACTCGCGGACGCACCAATAGCCGAAGCCGTGCTCTTCCCAGTGGCGGACCCACCGGGCCACCAGCTCAGGCGCCTCGCCGCGATCCTCGAGCCGGTCGGACGGGTTGTGCTCAACGGTGCGCGGGTCTCCGAGGATCGCGAACACTCCCGCCGAATCGGTCGCCATGGGCCGGGTCAACCGCAGCCGCTTGGTCCTCATCTCCTGGACACCCACCGCTCGATGGTCCCACGCCGAGCGCTCAACTCCTCCGCGCAAGCCCCTGCGCCCTGCAGCCAGGCAGCGTGCCGGCGCTTCGAGGTCTCCGAGAGTTGCCCCCTCCGCCGCAAACGGGACGCACGGATCAGCTGATGAGCGGACGGGGCATTCCGCCCGATAGGACCTTGGGACTTGACCCTGGGCGTGGTCACTGGGTCCGGTGGTTCAGAGACCCCGAACACTCAACGACGATCACTCAGGTCCTCCTTTCGGGTGGCTGCGGCCTCGAGCACGGTGGTGATCTCGGCGCCGATCAGCTCGTGGCGGCTCACCAGCGCATCCCGCAGGGCCGCGACCAGGTGCCTGTTCTCAGTCAGTAGTTCATGAACATGCTGCTTCTGCTCGTGCAGCAGACGTTCCACGGCCGCCCGACCTTGGGGGTCACCGAGGACCCGCCCGACGATGTTGGTATCCGACAGTGCCGCGCCCTGGACGGCCTGGAAGGAGACCAGGCTGTCTTCCATGCCGCACACGCCGACCATCTGCGCCGCCACCGTGGTGGCTGTGATCAGGTCGCCGCCGGGACCAGTCGAGACGTCAGATACGAACAGCTCTTCGGCGACCATGCCACCCAGTGCGATCCGGATCAGGTTGAGCATCTCGGTCCGTGATCGGGTGAAGACCTCGTCCCGGTCGCCGTGTGCCAGCAGCCCCAGCGCGTCACGGCGCTTGATGATGGTGAGGACCTCCAGGCGTCGCTCGGGTGCGACCAGCCAGGCCGTGGTGGCGTGCCCGGCCTCGTGGGTGGCGATCAGGGTTCGCTCCTGGTCGGTGTACTGCACCGGCTGGCCGAGACCGATCTCCTCGGTCAGCCGGGCGCGTTCGATGTCTCGGATGGTCATCGCGCGGGCCCCGCGCCGCAGCGCATTGACCAGGGCCTCGTCGAACAGGTGCTCGATCATGACCGGCGTGTAGGCCTGGGTCAGGGCGGCCAAATGTTCCCGGACCTCGTTGTCGTCCAGCTCGGGTACGTGTGCCTTGCGGGCCAGGAAGTGGTCGACGAGCTCGCGGCGGGCCACCCGCCCGGGTGGGTCGAACGTCAGCCGGCGGTCGAAGCGGCCCGGACGGAGCAGTGCCGGGTCGAGGTTGTCGGCTCGGTTCGTCGCCGCAATGACCAGCACGTTCGTCGGCGCGGGCAGGGGCCGGGGCAGCTGTCGGTGGGCCGGCAGCAGCGCGTTGAGCTGCTCGGCCAGCCAGGCGTGGATCCGCTGGGGACCGCTCGGCGCGTCGAACGACTGCATTTGGACGAGGAGTTCGTTGACCACGCCGCCGGTGCCCTCACTGATGGTCGAACGGTTGGCCGCTGCGGTCCGGTTGACGGTGAGTGCCGTGGCTTGCGCGTTCCAGCCGCATGAGGTGTATCCAAGGAGGGACGAGTCAAACGGCAGCACAGGATCGGCGTGACTCGGAGCGGGCACGGCGGCCATGCCTCCCCGGGTCATCGCGATGGCGTCGATCTCCTCGATGAAGCCGATGGCACCGCCGTCGCGTCGGGCGGCCTTGCGCAGCGCGCGGAAGTAGGAGCGGATCTTGCGTGCTGTAGCGCCGTAGTACATCGACTGGAACGAGGTCGCGGACACGAACAGGAACGGGACGCCGGCCTCGCGGGCCATCGCCTTGGCCATGTGTGTCTTCCCGGTTCCTGGCAGCCCTTCGAAGAGCAGTCCTCGCCGCGGCGTTCCTCCCATCTCCTCGGTGAAGGCGCGATAGGCGAGGAACAGGTTGAGGGAGCGGACGACGTCCTCCTTGACGGCGTCGACCCCCTTGACGTCGTCGAGGGTGACCTCGATCTGTTCCGGCCTGAACATGATGTGGGGCGAGCGGCCTGCCCCGATCGTCGCGCCGAGCAGCACGCCCACCATCGTGAGCAGGAGCAACGAGGCCATGACCAGGAACGGGTCGAACGTCGGGAGCCGCCACGAGCGGATGTCCATCGGGTCGCCGCGGAGCAGGTGCCACCACAGCCACGCCATCAGTAGGGTCAGAACGAGCGCGAGTCGGCGGAGGGCGAGTTGCCTGCGCCGCTCGCGGGCAGCGCCGACGTCGGCGTCGGAGGCGACCAGGCGCCCTACCCCCGCATCCGTCAGCAGTGATCGTCCATGCTCGAGCCGCTTCGTCAACCGTCCACCTCCGCCAGCCACGCCTTTGGCCCTCTGGTTCCGCCGTCGTCGACGTCGTCGACATCGTCGACGAGGGAGGGAATCCTCGGCCGGCAACCGCGCGTTCAGTCCCCAACTCAGGTGACCACTCGGAGCCCAGGGCGGTCGCTTTCGCGCGTGGAGCTCGCCGTTCTACGACCGGTAGTCGGAACGACCGCCCATGGCCGATGAGCGGACGGACCGAGAGTTCGCCAGCAGCGTGACCCGCGGAACCCTAGGCTCCGCGGAGGGGTCGTATGGCCATGGTGTGAACGCGACCCACCTGACGGGCACAGACATGAGTCGAGGAGCGATCGTGGAGACTTCCGGGGCTGGCTCGGCGTCCGTCCGACGGGTGATTTCCCTGCTGGCCGGTTCGGGAGTCGCCGCCGCACTGTGTGCATGCAGCGGCCACGGATCCGACACGACGGATCCCCCGAGCCCGCACGCGGCGCCGACGGCGTCCGGCTCATGCAACGACCTGCCCGCGCTGCACGGTGACCCGGGCATGGTCATCGGCACAGACTGGTCGGGCGAACGCCACGACTACGGCGACCCGGTCGTGGTCTACGGGTGCGTCACCGTGGGCAGCGGCGGCCATGCCTCGCTGGTGGCGCAGGGGGCAGGTATCAAGATCCGTCCCCGAGCCGTTCCAGTCGATTCCTGGCCCAGCGGTGTGATCCCATTCCATGTCACGGTCTCCGAGGGCGGCTCGGGCATGCTTCGTCTCCATCAGACAGGCGGGGGGCTGGGCGGCGACATCGAGGGACCGGTCGTGGCTCCCGAGGGTCACGGTTGGCACTTCGTGGCCCACGGCGACTAGATCCAAGCAGGCACTCACATGCCGCTGATGGCGCGCACTGACGTGCCGATGAGCGGGCTGGCGTGCCTGGCCATTGTTGGTCCCAGCCGGGGAACGGTCCACAGCGAAACTCACCTTCTTCCGCGTGGTTCGCACCGCTGATTCAGGCGTACCGTCCAGCATGACGGAACGTGCCTTCGGCGCAGATGGCTGCGCGCGCGCTGCGCCACAGGCGCGAGGAGTCGAGTTCCATGGCGGGAACCCCCATCACCCCCGATGACACGGGCCAAGTCCGCCAGGACGAGGGCTCCCCTCCGGTGCGAAAGGGTCACATCGGACGGATCGTGGCCGGGTCACTGGCCACCGGAGTCGTCGCCGCACTGCTCCTCGTCGCCGCCCCCTTCATCCACGTCCAGGAGAACGACATCACCGGCGCGGTGCTGTGGGGGTTCGCCATCGGTTGGGCGATGCTGGCCGTGCTCTCGGTGCGGTACACCGACCAACCGCAGCGTTGGGCGGTGGTACCGGCGGTCTTCATGGGCGTTTCGGGACTCCTGCTCATCGCGTTCGGCTCCGGCGTGGCCGACGCCCTGCACTGGATATGGCCCCCCGCGCTGCTTGCGCTGTCGGTCTGGATAGCCGTGCAGGCGCACCGGCACCTGCACAGCCGCACCCGTCGGTGGTTGCTCTACCCGGTGATCGTGGTGATGGTTCTCGCCTCGGTGGGCGGGGGCTACGAGACGGTGCGCGAGCACCTGGATGCCAGCGCATACCCGATGCCGGGCCAGATGGTCGACGTCGGCGGACACAAGCTGCATATTCACTGCACCGGCTCAGGCAGTCCCACCGTGGTGCTGCAACCAGGCGGCGGCGATATGTCTTCGGCCATGGGGTGGATAGCGCCGGCGGTCGCCAAGCACACCCGAGTCTGCGTCTACGACAGTGCCGGTCGCGGGTGGAGCGAGCCTTCCGATACCACCCAGGACGGCGCGCAGATGATGACCGATCTGCACACGGTGCTGCACCGCGCACACGTGCCAGGTCCCTACGTGTTGGCAGGACACTCCTTCGGTGGCCTCTACGTCCGCATCTATGCCGCCCAATATCCAAACGAGGTCGCCGGCATGGTTCTCATCGACTCCACGGGAGCCCACTTGCCGGCATCGACCTCTGCCCAGAGCTGGGGTCCCGACGACATCCTCGCTCGTGCCTCCGTGCTGGCATCGACCTCGGCCAGGCTGGGGGTGGGACGTTTCTTCGGCCTCGGCTACGGCAGCCTTCCACCGCAGTCTGCGGACGAGGTCCAGGCAAAGCTCGCCACCTCAGCCAGTCTTCGCAGCACCGTCGACGAGTTCCTCCAAGCCAGTGCATCCGAACATGAAGCGGCATCTCTCACCGACTTCGGCGACAAGCCATTGGTCGTCCTGACAGCCGGCGCCGGGAGCGACGCCGCCTGGATGGCGGCGCAGAACAAGACGGTCACCTTGTCCACCAACAGCGTGCACCGCGTGGTCCAAGGAGCCAGCCACCCGGACCTGATCCTCAAGCAGGCAGACGCTGCCGTGACCGCACAGGCCATCAACGATGTCGTCTCATCGGTGCGGAGCAACCAGCCGCTAGTCAAGTAATCGAAGCGCGGCGCACTTCACGATGCTCCACTGACAACTTCCTATGCCGCTTTGAGTGCGGACGCCCGACCATGCCGCCATCTGCGCGTAACTGCCGATGAGCGGGCGATGGCAGGTTTGGGCGCGCGACCTCAGACCTCCGACCGGAGCTCCCGGGCGAACCACGCCTTCGTCGGACTGGTCGCGCGCCGCGCCACTACTCGCCGGAATCGGCTCGACCTCCGATGAGTTCACGCCCCGAGTCCGGTCTGTTCGGGCATGGCGACGCGTGTGCTCGCCACCGGGCTCGCGATGGGCGAGTCGCCCCGGTGGCACGACGGCCGACTGTGGCTGTGCGACTGGCTGGCCGGCGAGGTGCTCACCATCGACGCCGACGGCCGCACCGAGGTGGTACGACGGGTCGAGGGGCTGCCGTTCTCGGTCGATTGGCTGCCCGACGGACGCGAGATCTACACGACGAACCAGGGTGTGGTCGCGGGGCCGGGCCTGACGCCGTACGGCGGCATCGGCCGCCCGTGGAACGAGATCGTCGTCGACGCGGCCGGGCGGGTCTACGTCAACATGCCTGGCTCGATCCCCGGCGAGGAGCCGCGACCCGGCATCGCGGCGGTCGTCCTCCCCGACGGGGAGACCCGGGATGTCGCCGACGACCTGTGGTTCCCCAACGGCATGGCAGTCACCCCGGACGGGTCGACCCTGATCGTGGCGGAGTCCCACGCCCAGCGACTGACCGCGTTCACGATTACCGCGGACGGCTCACTCACCGACCGTCGCACATGGGCCGAGTTGGGCGATGGTGCTGCGCCGGACGGCATCTGCCTCGACGCGGACGGCGCCGTCTGGTACGCCGACGTGCCAAACAGGCACTGCCGTCGCGTCGCCGAGGGCGGGCAGCTGCTCGACACGGTCGAAGTGGACCGCGGATGCTTCGCCTGCATGCTCGGCGGGCCGGATGGTCGGAAGCTGCACATCGTCGCCACCGACTGGCAGCGGCTGGACTGGCAGCACGGCGGCGGCGAGCGCACCGGGCAGGTGCTGATCTACAACGCACCCGCCCCGCACGCCGGGCGGCCCTGACCGGCCCTCGTCCTGATCCGTCAACGTCACCGCTCGTTGGACCGCTCATGCTTGGGAGTGAAGTCCCGGAACCGCCGGTCGTCACCGCGCCGATCGTCCACGGGTCGGGCAAGTACAGCGGCATCAGAGGCAGGGCCAGGTTCGCGGAGAGAAGTCCCGTCAACGGTGCGACGAGGAACTACGTGACACTGCGCTACCGACTCTGAAGCACACCGCCAACGAGAGCAGGTTCGGGCGCAAGCGCACTCAGCCGCGATCCGCGCTCTCTTGGCGTTGGCGATAAGCGAACGGCTTGGGGTCAGGCGGGTACGAGGACGAAGAACAGAAAGCCCATGAAGGACTTCCCCTCAAACCCAGGTGGAATCAGGTCAGATGGGGTGTCTGGAGCAACGGGCGGTTCGCTGATGCCCGCGATGCGGAACCCAGCGGCGGCGAAGGCGTCAGCCATGGCGTGTAACGGACGGTGCCAGAAGGTGAGGTAGACCGTCTGGCCGTCGAACTCGTAGTCCTCGGTGTACTTCGTCACCCCGAAGTAGTCACCCTCTGGGTACTGGATCGCGTAGGCAGCGGGGTGATTCACCGAGATGAAGGCGCGACCACCAGGTTTCAACACCCGCCGAAACTCCGATAGGGGGCCTGACCAGTCCTCCAAGTAGTGGAGGGCAAGCGAACAGAACACGTCGTCAAACTCAGCGTCGGCGTACGGGAAAGGGTCGGCAAGATCTGCCACCCGCAACTCGGTGTCGGCACCCAACTTCCGCCGAGCCAGGTCGATCATGGCCGTACTCCGGTCGAAGCCCGCTACGACAGCACCGCTCGCTTGCAACGACGCCATCAGCGGCCCGGCTCCGCAGCCTGCATCGAGGACCCGGTGGCCTGCTACGTCCCCTGCAAGGTGGAGCGTCGCCGGCTTCTCGTAGTACCGGTTGAACAAGCCTGATTCGCTCTGCGCCGCGTAAGCCTCCGCGAACAGGTCGTAGTCGCTATCTGTCACCGTTGGCGCCCTTCTGTCTGGAGCCCGAATGCCGCTAAGAAGGGGACCACGGGCGCTACCAACAGCGTGACCGCGACACGCACGCTCCTGCCGCGTTGAGGGCGGCTGCGCTCGCCGCGATCCGCTCGGAACTGTCGTTGAGAGGACGTCCGTCGGGGTCGACCTCGGCGGGTGCGTCACACGGGCCGCGCTCGCCGCACAGTCCGAACCAACGGACGAATGAGGGCCCACAGCAGCATCACGACGAGGGCCGTGGAGGCGAACACGAGCAAGACGTTCAGGAGCAATCCCGGGCCGGACAAGCTCGTCGGGTTTTCCCAAGGCGATGACAGCCCGAGGTGCGTCGGCAAGGGCGGGTCGTAGCCGCTCTGGTCTTGGTGGAGCCATACGAACGGTCGACCAAGGTCGATGCTCCGTTGGTCTGCCCGTGTCTTCACGACGTCGCTGTCCGTCATAGCGAGCGCAAGAACCATGATCACGGAGAACAAGAGCACGGGCAGAGTTCCGAAGGCCCGAGGTGCCCGAGGCCTTGGATTTCCTTGATGAGGCCCACCCTCAGCAAACAAATCAGTGGGGCATGGCACCGATCTGGTTCCGGGCCACAGCAAGATTCCGTTTGCTCGATCCAGCAACCGGAACTCCTTTGCCCGGGCAGATCGACCGACTGGAGGAGCAGGTGGGATACCGCAACGAGGTGCGGCTCATTCTCGACAACTCAGCCCGGCTCGGGATCACGCTCTGTATCCCAGACGCCGACGCCGGCCTATTGAGCAGGCTTCTGCCTGGTCTTCAGGAACAAGCGCCCTGCAAGTTGTCTCGAAAGCAGTGGAGATCCTGGACGCCTACCAAGGCCGGGACGCTCAAGTCCCGAGTCCTCGACGTCTCAACCATCCTGTAACCCCGCAGCGGATGAGGCTTCCTATGCCGCATTCCGCGGGCGGATCGCGACGGACGAGATCGCCGAGACCACGACAACTCCACGGGAACCGTCCGCCAACAGGGACACACCCAGTGAGATCGTCTTCTTCGTAGCCGCTGATGGCGCGGTTCTAGCCGACGCGCGTACGTGCCGCCGATGCCGCTCTCGTGGGGTGAGCCGGGACGTCATGGTGCTTGCCCAGCAAGCGCGCCTTCCGGGGGAGCCCCTGCCACGACGTGGTGCCGTCCCCGGGGGAGTCGAGCCCGTGACACGTGGCGGAGGGTGGTCGCGATGCAGGCGACCTGGAGCCAGTCGGGGACGCGCTCAGCGAGTCTTCCACAGAGTCGAAACTTTACTCGAATAATGTCGCAGATCGGATCTAGAATGAGGCATGGCCGTTGACCTGCTCCCGCTGACGCACCCGATGCTGGGCAGCGTCCACGCGGTGCTGGAGGAGGTCGAGCGAGCCGGCCAGCACGATCCGGCCTACCTGAACACCACCGAGAAGCGGGCGGCCCTGCTGATCGTCACGGCTGCGGTGGAGCAGCTGCGGGCGGTGCAGGTGCGGCTGCTGGCGAACGCCGAAGACGTCGCGGCCGACACCGGTGCGCGGAACGTCGCCGCGTGGGCGGAGCTGGCCATGCGGGTCGACCGCCGGGAGACGGCTCGGGCGGCGCGGCTGGGGGAGGCGCTGGAGCGCCGGTGGCCGCGGCTGGCCGCCGCGTTCGTGGAGGGGCGGGCGACCGAGGCGCAGGCGACCGTGCTGGTGCGGGCCCTCGACTCGCTGCCCGAGCGCCTCGGGCCGGCCCTGCGTGCCCAGGCCGAGGAGTACCTCGTGGAGCAGGCCGCAGCGTTCGCGCCGCGGGACCTCGAGCGGCTGGCGAACCGGGTGCTGGACGTCCTGGCGCCCGAGATCGCCGAGGAGGAGGAGCGCCGCCGGCTGGAGGCCGAGGAGCGCGCCGCCCGACGCAGCACCAGCCTGACCATGCACACGCGCGGCGACGGGTCCTCCGACATCCGGATCCGGGTGCCCGACCACGTCGCCGCCCGGCTCAAGGTCTACCTGGAGTCCCTCACCTCACCGCGACAGCCCGGCCGGCCCGACCCGAACGACGAGCAGGCCCGGCTGCCCTACCCGCGCCGGCTGGGCGAGGCGTTCTGCGCGCTGCTCGAGCGGCTGCCGGCGAAGGTGCTGCCCCAGCACGGCGGCACCTCGACCAGCGTGATGGTCACGATCCCGTTCGAGCAGCTCCGGTCGGGGCTCGGGGCCGCCGACCTGGGCACCGGCGGCCGGATCACCGCCACCGAGGCCCGGCGCCTGGCCTGCACCGCCGACATCATCCCGATCGTCCTGGGGGGCAAGTCCGAGGTCCTCGACCTCGGCCGCGCCCGCCGCCTGTTCAGCCCCGCCCAGCGCAAGGCCATGGCCGTCCGCGACCGGAGGTGCCGCACCGAGGGCTGCTCGATCCCCGCCGCCTGGTGCGAGGCGCACCACCTCCGGCTCTGGAGCCAGGGCGGCCGCACCGACCTCGAGGACGGGGTCTCGCTCTGCTCGTGGCACCACCACCGTGCCCACGACCCGCGCTACACCGCCGACCGGCTCCCCAACGGCGACTATCGGTTCACCAGGCGGACGTGAGGGTTTCGAGGCTCGCTACGCTCGCACCTCAACCACCGGGGCGGCCCCTGCGCTCGCACCTCGACCACCGGAGGTCGGCTTCGTCGCACCTCGACCACCGGGGATGATGGGCGCATGCGCGGCATCTTCTTCGACGAGGACGACGCCCGGGCCGTGGAGGCCCGGCTGCTCAGCGACGGCTACGAGGCCGCGCGGGTGCGCGACCGGCTGGCCGGCGAGGACGACGACGAGGACCACCCGTGGGCGGTCCACACTGACGCGCCCTCGATCGTGCTGGAGCTGCTCGTCGACGAGTACGACGGGTGGCTGGACGAGGACGATCTCGACAGGCTCGATCACCGGGAGCACGGGCTCGATCACCGGGATCGCGGCCTCGATCACCGAAGCCACGAGCTCGGTCACCGAGGTGGCACGGATCAGCCGCCCGCGGTGCCGCTGGACCTGCCGACCGCGCCGAAGCGGATCAAGCGACCAGGAGCCAGGTGACTGCCCCCGCTGCGGCGGCCCGTCGTCACTCGCAGGCGACGCCGTCGCCGTCGCGGTCCAGCTGCGGGGAGTAGCCGGGGTCGCCGCGGTGCAGCGGCGCCGCGCCGGCGGCCCGGGCCGCGTCGCAGCTCTCGAAGCCGCCCCCGAGCCGGGGGAGGCCAGTGCCGGAGGAGCCAGTGCCGGAGGAGCCAGTGCCGGACGACGCGGGGGATGAGGCAGGGTCGGTGACCCGCACGGGCACGAGCACCGGCGCGCCGGAGTCCGCGGGCAGCCGCTGCCCGGGACAGGCACCGAGCACCCGCTCGATGGCCGCCCGCTCGGACGGCGTCACCCACAGGTCGTACTTCGTCTTCACCGCGACCTGGCGCGCCACGTAGCTGCACCGGAACGACTTGTTCGCGGGCAGCCAGGTGGCCGCGTCGCCGTCGCCCTTCTGGCGGTTGGCCGATGCGTCGACCGGGAGCAGGTTCAGGGGGTCGTTGGCCAGCGCCGCGCGCTCCCGCACCGGCTCCTTGAAGGCGCCGGTGACCCAGGCGTTGCCGAGCGCGACGACGTGGTCGATGTCGACCAGGGTGCCGTCGCCGCGGACGAAGTGGATGCCGGTGCCGGTGTAGGGGTCGGCCAGGTCGCCGGAGGTGACCACGCAGTCGTGGGTGCCGGGCTCGAGGACGACCTGGGTGAGATGGGCGGCGAGCACGTCGTTGCGGGTGTCGCAGCCGTTGCGGTCGGCGTCGAGCCACGCCGGGCCGAACCGCTCCCGGTCGTAGCCGGTCATCGGCGCGCGCCCCTTGACCGGCAGCCGCTCGAGCGCCGCCAGCGCGCGGCCGCCCGCGGCCGTCGTACTGCCGCGCTGCTGCGGGCTTGCGGACCCCCGGTCGGCCGGCAGCGTGCAGGCAGAGAGCCCCGACGCGAGCACCGCCCCCAGCACAGCGGTCGCGATCACGGCCCGGCCTCGTGCGTCCCTCCACCTCATCACGGGAGGCAATGGTGCCGGTTCCGCGTCTCGGCCAGACGGGGGGCCTCACTAGGATCGAAGCCATGACCGCTGACCAGCGCCTCCTGCTCGTCCACGCCCACCCCGACGACGAGTCGATCAACCAGGGCGCGACCATGGCGAAGTACGTCGCCGAGGGGCGGGGCGTCACGCTCGTGAGCTGCACCGCCGGGGAGCTCGGCGAGATCCTGGTGCCCGAGCTCGAGCACCTCAGCCCCGAGCAGCTGGCCGAGCACCGGCGCGGCGAGCTGTCCGACGCGATGAAGGAGCTCGGCGTCACCGACCACCGCTGGCTGGGCGACTTCGGCACCTACCGCGACTCCGGCATGAAGTGGCACGCGGACGGCCACGCCGTGGCGGCCGACGACGTGCACGAGAACGCCTTCTGGCACGCCGACCTGACCGAGGCCGCCGACCACCTCGTCCGGGTCATCCGCGAGGTCCGCCCGCAGGTGCTGGTCACCTACGACCAGTTCGGCGGCTACGGCCACCCCGACCACATCCAGGCGCACCGGGTCGCGATGTACGCCGCCCAGCTCGCCGCCGTCCCGTCCTACCGCCGCGACCTCGGCGAGTCCTGGGACATCGCCAAGATCTACTGGGGTGCGATGTCGGAGAGCCGGCTGCGCCAGGGGCTGCGGATGCTGCGCGACGCCGGCGACAGCACCAGCTTCGAGGGGATGGACCCCGACGGGCCGCTGCCCTACTTCGCGATCAAGGACGAGGACCTCACCGCCGCCGTCGACGCGCAGGAGTTCGTCGACCACAAGATGGCCGCGATGCGCGCGCACGCCACCCAGATCACCACCGACGGCCCGTTCTTCGCGCTCTCCAACAACGTCGGCAGCACCGCCTGGGGCATCGAGTTCTTCCGGATCGCCAAGGGCGAGCCCGGACCGGCCGGGGAGGACGGGCTCGAGACGGACCTCTTCGCCGGCATCTGATGCGCACCCTGGCCCGGGCCGCGGTGGCGGTCGGGCTGCTCGTGCTCGGCGCCGGGACCGCGCTGGCGTCGGTGGCCGTGCACCAGCTCTCCTGGGGGCTGTGGCTGGGCGCCGCCGCCACGCTGCTGACCCTGGTCGCCCTGCCCCCGGGCTGGTGGGCACGGCTGCCGTTCGCGCTGGGATTTGCCGTGTTCGTCGGCTGGCTGATGGGGCCGCGGACCGACGGTGGCTACGCGGTCAGCTCCGACGCGCGCGGCTACGCACTGGTGGGCCTCGCGCTCCTGGTGCTGGTGCTCGGCATCGCCACCCTGCCCAGGCCGGCGCCGAGGACCCGCGCAACCCCGGCGCGTGAGGCCGGATCCGCACCGGCCGCCTCCCTAGACTCGGCGCCGTGAGCGATCGGGAGCGGGCAGGCGGACGGGTCGTCCTGGTCCTGGTCCTGGTGCTCGCGATCCTGCTCGGCGGCGGGTACGCCGCGGCGTACTACGCGGCGAGCGACAAGACCCCGCGAGGGCTGACGATCGCGGGCGTCGACGTGGGCGGACGCACCCATCCGATGGCCGAGCGCGCGCTCCGCCAGGGACTGCGCGAGCGCACCCACCACGCCATCACGGTGACCATCGACGGGCGGACCAAGCGGATCTCGCCGGTCGCCGCCGGGCTCGACGTCGACTACGCCGCCTCGGTCGCCCAGGCCACCGAGGAGCAGAGCTGGAAGCTGTCGCGGCTGTGGAAGCACTACGCCGGCGGCGAGGAGCTCGACCCCGTCGTCACCGTGGACCAGGCCCGGATGGACACGATGGTCGCGCGGCTCGACAAGCTCGCCGGCACGCCCGCCACCGACGGCGACATCGCCTTCGCCCGGGACCGGATCAAGGTCACCGATCCCGTGGTGGGGGAGCGGCTCGACGGGGACGAGGTCCGCGCGGCCCTCGAGGCGGCGTACCTCCAGGACGAGCCGGCCGCCGAGCTCACCCTGCACCAGCAGGTGCCGGACATCGACACCGCCGACGTGCAGAAGGCCATGACCCGCTTCGCGAACCCCGCGATGTCCGGCTCGGTGCGGCTGGTCTTCGGGCACACCCCGGTCCGCCTGCAGCCGCGGGAGTACGCGCCCGCCCTGGGCATGCGTGCCCGGCACGGGAAGCTGGTCCCCGACCTCGACGAGCGCGTGCTGCGCACGCTGCTCGGCGACGTGGTCTCCGTCGACGGCGCCCCCGTCGACGCGACCGTCGCGCTGGTCGACGGGCGGCCGAAGGTGGTGCCGGCCAAGCCGGGGGCGCGCTACCGACGGCAGGACGTCAGCGACGCGTTCCTGGCCGTCGTGCGCCGGGACCTGGGCAAGCGCTCGATCAAGGTGAAGGCCAGGGTCGCCGAGCCCCACGTCACCACCCGCGACGCCCGCCGGCTCCGGATCCGGGAGAAGGTCTCGTCGTTCACGACCTACTTCCCCTACGCGGAGTACCGGAACACCAACATCGGTCGCGCCGCGGAGATCGTCGACGGCACCGTGCTGAAGCCGGGGGAGACCTTCTCGCTCAACCGCACGGTCGGCGAGCGCACCCGCCGCAACGGCTTCACCGAGGGCTTCATCATCAGCGACGGGATCTACAAGGAGGACCTCGGCGGCGGGGTCTCGCAGCTGGCGACCACCCTGTTCAACGCGATGTACTTCGCCGGGCTCGCGGACGTCGAGCACAAGCCGCACTCGTTCTACATCGACCGCTACCCGGTCGGCCGGGAGGCCACCGTCGCCTGGGGCTCGGTCGACCTGCGCTTCCGCAACGACACCAGGTACGGCGTGCTGGTCCACGCCCACGTCACGCCCAGCACGCCCTCCAGCCAGGGGGTCGTGACGGTGAGCATGTGGTCGACCAAGGTCTGGGACATCACCTCCACCACGTCCGACCGCTACCGGTCCAGGCCGCCGAGGACCCGCACCCTGAAGTCCAGCGACTGCTACCCCCACACCGGGTACGACGGCTTCGACGTGGACGTGACCCGGCACTTCCGCCGGCACGGCCGGACCACACTGGACCACGACGAGGTGTTCCACACCCGCTACCTCCCGTCGGACACGGTGGTCTGCAAGTAGCGGTCGGACCGCGACCGGGTCGTGTGCCCGAGAACGCGCCACAGCGCGTTCTGGGGCACACGACTTCGGGCGTCAGGGGGCCAGGCGGTTCAGGTCCCGCGGGAAGAGCGTCACCTCGCGCACGTTGGCGGCCCGGACCAGGCGGCCGGTCCAGCGCTCCAGCCCGATCGCGAACCCGCCGTGCGGCGGCATGCCGTGCTCGAACGCCTGGAGGTAGGACGCGTACGCCGCCGGGTCCTCGCCGCGCGCCCGGATCGCCGCGTCGTACGCCGAGGGCCGGTGCAGGCGCTGCCCGCCGGTGACCAGCTCGAGCCCGCGGAAGAGCAGGTCGAAGCTGTTGGACCAGCGCGGGTCGTCGGGCTGGGCGTGGGTGTAGAACGGCCGCTTCGCCATCGGGTAGCCCTCGACCGCCACGAAGTCGCTGCCGTGCTCGGCCAGCGCCCACGCGCCGATCGCCCGCTCGTGCTCGGGCGCGAGGTCGGGCTCGTCCGCGGGCGCCCCCACCAGGGCGAGCGCGTCGCGGAAGTGGAGGACCGGGATCTCCTCGGGGACCACCGGCACCTCGGCGCCGGACAGCTCGACGGCGGGTCCGGCGTGCTCGTGGATCGCGGCGACCATGCCGGCGATCACGTCGCGGAGCACCCGCAGCACGTCGCGGTGGTCCTCGATGAAGCCGAGCTCGGCGTCCAGGGAGACGTACTCCGCGAGGTGCCGGACCGTGTCGTGCGGCTCGGCCCGGAACACCGGCCCGACCTCGTAGACCCGCTCGAAGACGCCGACCATCTGCTGCTTGTAGAACTGCGGGCTCTGGGCGAGGTACGCCGGCCGCCCGAAGTAGTCGACACAGAACACGTTGGCCCCGGACTCGGTGGCCGAGGCCACGAACTTCGGGGTGTGGATCTCGGTGAAGCCGGCCCCGTCGAGGGTGTCGCGGAAGCCGCGCAGCGAGGCGGCGGCGAGCTCCCACTTCACCCGCTGCGCCGGGTGCCGCCAGGTCACCGGTGCGTGGTCGAGCAGCGTGGGCAGCGAGGCGTTCATCGCCGGGCGCCACAGCTCGACCGGCGGGGTGGCGGCCGGCTCGGTCAGCGCCCGGATCACCGGCTCGGTGACCTCGATCCCGCCGGGCGCCTGCGGGTTGGCGGTGGCCACCCCCGTCACCTCGACGGTCGTCTCCTCCGGCGGCACCTCGGGCAGGCCCGCGGGGCCGGGCTTGACCACGACCTGGGCCAGGCCGGTGCGGTCGCGCAGGACCAGGAAGGTCAGCGCCGCGAGCTCGCGGCGGCGGTGCACCCACCCCTGCAGCCGGACCGTCTGTCCGGGAGTCGCATGAGGGAGCTCCGCACACAGCGTGCGGTGCGGTCGGGTGTCGGGTGTCGAGCTGGTCGAGACCACGGATGTCATGTCGTTCACCTCCAGTAGCTACGGAAGCCCTGGAGGTGTGGGCGGGGGCAAGGTCGCGGTGCCACCACACCTTCGCCGGCTGATCTGCCGGCCTCTCGTCGGTACGCCGATCCGCGCGGGCCCACGCTTCCCTGCCGGGCAGGGGGAGGGTCGTCAGTCCTCGCGTGCGCCACCCAGATCGTAGGGCGCCCGTCGGCCGGGGGTGAAATCGATTTCCACCCGTACCCTGTCGCCGTGCTCGTCCACTTCCGGCTGACCGTCCCCGACGACCTCTCCGAGCCGGTCCAGGAGCTGCTGCTCGGCAGCGACTGCGTCACCAACGTGACCGTCCACCGCGCGGCGCAGCCTCGACCCCGTGGGCGACCTGGTCGAGGCCGACGTCGCCCGCGAGGAGGCGGGCGAGGTGCTGCACCACCTCAACGAGCTGGGTCTCGACCAGCGCGGCGGCATCCTCATCGAGACCCCGACGGGCACACCGTTCGCCGCCGCGGCCCGGCTGGAGGCGGCGGCACCGGGGCATCCCGACGACGCGGTGATCTGGGAGGAGGTCGGCCGAGGAGGCCGAGGACGGCGCCCAGCCGACCGTGTCGTACCTCGTCTTCCTGGTGCTGGCGGTCATCCTCGCCGCGATCGCGGTGATCACCGACTCCGCGATCCTGGTCGTCGGCGCGATGGTCGTGGGCCCGGAGTTCAGCGCGATCGCGGCCGTGTCGGTGGGGATCGCCTTCGGGCGCTGGGGGCTGGTCGGTCGCAGCATGCGGCTGCTGGTCTTCAGCTTCGCCTTCGCGGTCGCTGGTGGTCGCGGTGCTGGCCTGGCTGGTCAGCCTGACCGGGGCGCTGGACACCGAGATGGTCACCAGGCCGCGGCCCAGCACCGGCTTCATCTGGCACCCGGACATGTGGTCGTTCGTGGTGGCGCTGGTGGCCGGGACCGCCGGCGTGCTGGCATTGGCCATCGAGAAGACGTCGACGATGGTGGGCGTCTTCATCAGCGTCACCACCGTGCCCGCGGCGGGCAACCTGGCGCTCGGGCTGGCCCTGTGGGAGCGCAGCGAGATCCTGGGGTCGCTCGAGCAGCTGGGCACCAACCTCGCCGGGATGCTGGTGGCCGGCGTGCTGGTCATCGCGTTCATGCGGGTCTGCTGGTCCTGGGTGACGAGCAAGTCCGAGATCCTCTTCGGTCGCCGCCCGCCCCAGGGGCTGAAGCCGGAGGCGGTCAACCCCGGCGACTGAGGCCCGCGGGGCGCGCGCGGCCTCAGGAGGGAGTCAGGTAGCGGCAGGTGTGGTGGGCCGAGAACCCGAGGCCCTCGTAGAGCGCCAGCCCCGGCCCGTTGTCGACCTCGACGTGCAGCCACGCCGTCGTGGCACCGCGCTCGGCACCCCAGTCCAGCAGCGCGGCGACCACCGCCGTCGCGAGACCTCTCCGGCGCTGGGGCTCGGCGACGGCCAGCCCGTGCAGGCCCACCCAGTCGCCGTCCAGGCTCGCCCGGCCGGCCGCGACGTCGCCGATCTCGACCAGCACCCGGTCGCCGTCCTCGGAGACGCGCGGCTCGGCGCCCGCCGCCGCGGCCCGGGCCGCACGCAGCGCCCGCGAGACGGGACCGATCAGGAAGTGCGCGTCGCCGCCGGGCACCGGGGACCAGCCGGCCGCGGCGAACGCCTCCTCGATCCCCGACCCGCGCTCGACCTGGGCCAGCACCCGCCGGCCGCGGGCCTCGTAGAAGGCCCGGACCCGGTCCCGGGCGGTGGCCGGCTCCACACCGGGGTCGCCGATCGCGAGGCACGAGTTGGCCCGCTTGCGCAGCCGGCCCACCGGCGTCGGCTCGGTGCGCAGCACCCAGTCGCCGAGGTGCTCGGTGTCCAGGCCGGGGAAGAGGGCGAGCGTGTGCTCCTCGGCCGCCCGGCTGCTGACCCGGTGCCGCACCGAGGGCCGCGGCGGCACCGGCTTGCCGGACACGATGTCGGCGAGCCGGATCTCCACCGGGTCGCCGGACTCCGGGGCGATCACGCACCGACCGTCACCCCAGGCGAGGCACACGCCGAGGAGGTCGGTCATCGCCGGGCCGCCCGAGGGGCCGGTCTCCCCGGGCAGCACCCGGCGGACGACGACCCGGCTGCCGACCACGTGGGGGCCCAAGCGGTGGGCTTCCGGCGGAGGTGGCACGTCGGGATACTAGGCTGTGCTCTCGTCCGAACAGTTGTGCTGTCCCGTGCTCCCTCAGGAGGATCTGGTGACCTACGTCATCGCCCAGCCGTGCGTCGATCTCAAGGACCGGGCGTGCGTCGACGAATGTCCCGTCGACTGCATCTACGAGGGCAAGCGGATGCTCTACATCCACCCCGACGAGTGCGTCGACTGCGGTGCCTGCGAGCCGGTCTGCCCGGTGGAGGCGATCTTCTACGAGGACGACACCCCGGAGGAGTGGAAGGAGTACTACACGGCCAACGTGGGGTTCTTCGACGACCTGGGCTCGCCCGGAGGCGCCGCCAAGATGGGTGAGATCGACAAGGACCACCCGTTCGTCGCGGCCCTGCCGCCCCAGAACCAGGACAGCTGAGCCCGCGCACGAGCCGGCCGAAGGTCTCGAGCCGGCTCCCGGACTTCCCCTGGGACCACCTGACGGCCCACGCGGCCACCGCGCGGGCCCACCCCGACGGGATCGTCGACCTCTCGGTCGGCACGCCCGTCGACCCGACCCCGGCGGTCGTGCAGCACGCGTTGTGCGAGGCGGCGGACTCCCCGGGCTACCCGACCACGATCGGGCGGGTGGACACCCGGCAGGCCTGCCTGGACTGGCTCTCGCGCCGGCACGGCGTCGAGGGGCTCGGCCTGGACGCCGTGCTGCCGGTGGTCGGCTCCAAGGAGCTGATCGCCTCGATGGCCGGCCACCTCGGCCTGGGTGCCGGCGACCTGATCGCCTACCCGGCGCTGGCCTACCCGACGTACGAGGTGGGTGCGGTGCTCGCCGGCGCGCGGGCGGTGGCGACGGACTCGCTGACCTCGATGGGCCCCGAGACGCCGGCGCTGCTGTGGCTGAACTCGCCGTCGAACCCCACCGGCCGGGTGCTCCCGGTGGAGCACCTGCGCAAGGTGGTCGACTGGTGCCGGGAGCGCGGCACGATCCTGGTCTCCGACGAGTGCTACATCGAGTGCGCGTGGGAGACGACGCCGGTCTCGGTGCTGCACCCCTCGGTCTGCGGCGGCTCGACCGAGGGGATCCTGACGGTCCACTCGCTGTCGAAGCGGTCCAACCTCGCGGGCTACCGGTGCGCCTTCGTGGCCGGTGACCCGGCGCTGGTCGGGGAGCTGCTCGCCGTCCGCAAGAACCTCGGGCTGCAGATGCCCGCGCCCCAGCAGGCGGCGATGATCGCGGCGCTGGAGGACGACGAGCACGTCCTCGAGCAGCACGCGAGGTACGCCGCCCGGCGGGCGAAGCTGCGCGAGGCCCTGGAGTCCGCGGGCTTCCGGGTCGACCACTCCGAGGCGTCGCTCTACCTGTGGGCACAGCGTCAGACCGAGGGGGGTGACGAGGACTGCTGGCAGACCGTGTCCTGGCTGGCCGACCGCGGCATCCTGGCCGCCCCGGGCACCTTCTACGGCCGGGCCGGCTCGCGCCACGTCCGGGTCGCGTTCACCGCCACCGACGAGCGGATCGACGCCGCGGTCGCCCGGTTGGGCGGTTAGTCGTCGTGCAGCCTGCGGACGAACGCGGCACCTACCAGCGTGCGATCGCGCGCGTGCGCGGCCGCTCGGTGTGGTGGTTCGTGGCACTGGCCGTGATCCTGGCCTTCGTGCCCGTCTCGACGCCGGTCCTGGTCGGCATCTACGCCCTGCTGGCCGTCGCCTTCTGGATCCCGCTGCTGCGGCGCAGCGTGGGTGAGTTCCGCCGCGGCTACCGCGGACGCTGAGCCCCCGCGGGACGACCGACGCGCCTGCGCACACGCCCTGGGTCTGCCCCCGGCCGGGGTGTTGCACTCGCCGGGTCCTGTGCAACAACGGGGTCGTCGGGCCCGGTCGTCGACTAGGTTGCGCTGTGGCAAAGGCTCCGCTCCGTCGGGGCCGGCCTTACGTGAGCGGGCTGCCTGTGTGGGGGCCAGGCAGCCGCTCCGTATCTCCGCTCCCGCGAGAGCTCGGCGGTCGATCAGGCGTCGAGCCGAGACCCCTGCTCCAGCCACCACCGGGCACCTCCGCGCACCCACGAGGGCAGCGACGCCTGGTCCGCGATCGCGGACAGTCGCTGGTCCCCGGCGAGGCCGAGCGCGTAGAGGGTGCGGCGTGCCGTCACCTCGTCGGCAGCCAGCCCCCGGTCGACCGCCGCCTGGGGCAGCGGGCGCCCGGAGCGGGCGTGCATGCTCAGCGCGTGCTCGAAGTCGGCCGCGTCGCCGGACTCGAGGAGGGAGCCGACGCCGGGGACGTTCTCGCCCGCGTGGCAGTACGCCGCGACCCGCAGCGCCGCTGCCCTGCTCATCGCGTCCGGGCACCGGTCCCGCTCCTCGAGCAGCACCGCGACCAGGTCGGCGGCGAAGGGCGACACCGCGAGGAGCGTGCAGGCGTTCGAGAGCCGCACGCCGCGCGGGTCGAACATCGCCTCGAAGACCAGCCGTCCCAGCAGCGGCTCCTCGGGGTGGTCGCGCCGGGTGGCCACCGACCGGGCGATCGAGTCGGCGAACCCGTAGTGCAGGTTCTGCCGGCTCCGGGACCAGACCCGGGGGCCGCCTGGCCGGGCCGCCGCCTCCGGGCTGCAGGTCGCCGGGATCCTCGACTGCAGCGGTGGCGGGAGCGCGGCCCACAGCTGGCCCAGCACCTCGCTCCTCGCGGGATCGGCCTCGCCCTCGGCCCACGCCTCGCGCAGGTGCGGTGCCAGGGCGCACCAGTCCTCGAGGTCGAGCCCGCCGACGACCAGCATGTTCTGCAGCGCGTAGGACGCACCGCGCATCCGGTAGAGCGACGGGTCGCTCAGCAGGCTCGCCGCCCACTCCAGCAGGGAGACGGTCGGCCGGTCCGACAGGGCGCTGAGGAGGTCCCAGTAGCTCTGGGCGTCCGGCTCCAGGGTGATCGGCCGCACCACCTCGTCGACGAGGTCGCCGTACAGGCTGCAGCGCAGCAGCACCAGCGCCTCCTGCCGGGTGAGGCTGGCCGTCGCCGTCGACCGGGTGAGCTCGAGGGACAGCCTCCGGACGTGGCCGGCCATCGGTGCCCGTGGCAGGCCGAGGCCGCCCGCGTGCTGCCGGGCGAACTCCAGCCAGGCCCCGCCGGTGGGCGCCGTCACGTCGACGGCCTCGCAGGCCCGGCTGAGGGCGTCCAGGGTGCGGGGCGCCGGCCGTGACTGGCTCTCCGGCGCGTACGGGAACGTGCGGCAGATCAGGCTCACCGGGGCCCGCAGGGCACCGTCCGTGAGCCCGAGGACGGCGGCGTACCCGTCGAGGGCCGCCGCCGAGTGGTGGCCCTCGCTCTCGATCCGGCTCAGGGTCGGCGCGGACAGGGTGACGCCGTGGTCGCTCAGCGCGACCGACATCTGGCGCAGCGACAGCCCGGCGACGCTGCGGTGCGTGCGCAGCAGCCAACCGATCCGGGCGGCCACGTCGATGCGCGACGCCGTGAGGGGGGTGCGGTCGTCCACGACCTCCGAGACTCTGGGCACCGGGCCATCATGCGGGATCGCCGCCGGCCCGGGCGACATTCTGCCGACATCCGGACCGGAGGCGTGGTCAGCCGAAGACGTCCACGTGCACGTGGTCGCGGTGCTCGAGGACGGCCCGGTCGCCGGGGCCCTCCGGCGGGTCGTAGTCACGCCAGCCGTCCTTGGACCGTGACCCGGACGTCCAGATCCGGTCGTCGAAGATGACCGTCTGGATCGCGAGCCGGTCGGCCTGGGCGACGAGGTACTGCGCGATCGCCCAGCCCTGGACCTTGTGGGCGGGGCTGATCGGGCGCTCGAAGATGTCGATCGCGCGACCCTCGTAGTGGGCCGACCCCTTCATGTGGCCGTCCTTGACGCCGCCGGGTGCGAACCCGCCCAGCGACTGCTGGCCGAAGACCGCCTCGACCTCACGGCGTACGACGTCGGCCCGGTGCGTCAGCCCGGCGTCGTCGAGCCGGTCCCGGCCGGCCGGGTAGTCCTTGGTCACGACGCAGCTGAACGCGTGCGGGGAGTTGCCGGTCAGGGCCGAGGACAGCACCCGGGCGTCGGCCTCGTGGTCGGCGTACGCCTCCGGGTAGCCGGACCGCTGCACCTCCTGCGCGGCCTTGGTGATCCGCATGGTGTCGTAGCCGTCGACCTTCGCCAGCGCGTCGTAGAAGGAGCTGGTCGCGTAGTAGGGGTTCAGGATCTGCTCGCGGCTGCCCCAGCCCTGGGACGGTCGCTGCTGGAAGAGCCCGAGCGAGTCCCGGTCGCCCTGCTCGAGGTTGTAGAGCTTGGACTCCTGGTACGCCGTGGCGAGGGCGATCGAGGCGGCCCGCGCGGGCATGCCCCGCTGGACCGCGAGGCCCGCGATCAGGGCGGCGTTCTCCGCCTGCTCGGTGCTGAGGTCGACGGTGTGCCCGCCGACGGTGGCCGTGCACTGGTCCGGCCGCAGCAGCGGCCCGACGTGGTGGAGCACGAAGTAGCCGGTGACCCCGACGACCCCCAGCGCCGCCGCCCCGAACAGCGCCGAGGCGGTTCGCAGTCGCATGGCCTAGTTGGCGTGGAGCGCGGCGTTCAGCTCGACGCCCTCGCTCTTCCACGGCACGGCCTCGATCGTGCCGGTCACCGAGTTGCGGCGGAACAGCACGTTGCTGGCCCCGGACAGCTCCAGCGCCTTGACCACCTTGGGCTTGCCGTCCATGTCCTTGACCGTCACCTTGGTGCCGGCGGTGACGTAGCAGCCGGCCTCGACCACGCAGTCGTCGCCGAGCGAGATCCCGATGCCGGCGTTGGCCCCGAGCAGGCAGCGCTCGCCGAGGGAGATGACCTCCTTGCCACCCCCGGAGAGGGTGCCCATGATCGAGGCGCCGCCGCCCACGTCGGAGCCGTCGCCGACCACGACGCCGGCCGAGATCCGGCCCTCGACCATGGAGGCGCCGAGCGTGCCGGCGTTGTAGTTCACGAAGCCCTCGTGCATCACCGTCGTGCCCTCGGCCAGGTGCGCACCGAGGCGGACCCGGTCGGCGTCGGCGACCCGGACGCCGGCCGGCAGCACGTAGTCGACCATCCGCGGGAACTTGTCGACCCCGAAGACGGTCACGTGCCCGCGGTCCGCGCGCAGCCGGGCCCGGGTGGCCTCGAAGCCCTCGACGGCGCACGGGCCGGCCGAGGTCCACACGACGTTGGTGAGCAGGCCGAAGATGCCGTCCATCGCGATGGCCTGCGGGGCGACCAGCCGGGTGGAGAGCAGGTGCAGCCGCAGCCACGCGTCCTCGGTGGTGGACGGCGCCGCCTGCAGGTCCGCCACCTCGACCAGGCGCACCTCGCGGGTCACCCGGCGCACGTCGTCGGCGCCCTCGAGCGCCGCCAGCTCCTCGGGCGCCGACGCGTCGGCCGGCGTGGCGCCCAGGGCGGGCGCGGGGAACCACACGTCCAGGACGGCGCCGCTGGCGTCGAGGGTGGCGAGGCCGAAGCCCCAGGCGGAACCGGTCACGGGGGAGGTCATGGCCGGGAAGTCTACGAAAAGCCCGACCGGTCCGTTCACTGGCCGGTGCGACCGTCGAGGCACTCGCGGAGCAGGTCGACGTGCCCGGCGTGCCTGGCGTACTCCTCGATCAGGTGCACGACGACGCCGCGCACCGTCCACGGCTCGCCCGGGACGAAGGTCTCGCCGAGGTCGTCGTACCGCCCGTAGACCTCGCGGGCGTGCGTCACCTCGCGCCGCCACGACTCCCAGGCGTCCGCGACGCACTCCTCGGTGCCCACCGCGCCGTTGAAGGCGAGGTTCGGGTCCTCCTCGGAGGAGTAGGGGAGCGGGAGGTGGTCGTGTCCCTCCAGCACCCGGCGGAACCAGTGGTGCTCGACCTGGGCGAGGTGCCGCACCAGCCCGAGCAGGCTCATCGTGCTCGGCGGGACCGACCGGGTCGCCAGCTGCTCCGGCGTGAGGCCCTCGCACTTCATCTCGATGGTCATCCGGTAGCGGTCGAGTACTGCCGCAGCGTCACCTTCTCGCCCACCGGCGGCTCGTCGGTGTCCCGAGGGTCGTGGGCGCCATCCACCCACATGCCGTCGAGCCCGGCTGGGCCCGGTCCCCGGTCTGCTGCTCGGCCTGCTCGGTCACGGGGGCAGCCAATCGGGTCGCGCGGGCGCCCGCAACCCCCTAGCCTCCGCGTCATGGGCGAGGGGGAGCTGCTGCTGATCATCGGGCCGCCTGCCGTGGGGAAGATGACGGTGGGCCGTGCGGTGTGCGAGCGCACCGACTTCCGGCTCTTCCACAACCACCACACGATCGAGCCGCTGCTGGAGATCTTCGGCTTCGGGACTCCGGCGTTCCGCACGCTCAACGGCGAGTTCCGGCGCCGGGTCATCGAGGAGGCCGCCGCCTCCGGAACCCGGCTGGTCTTCACCCTCGTGTGGAACGTCGAGCATGACGAGGACGCAGCCGCGGTGCGTCGACTGATCGCCCCGTACGCCGACGCGGGCCTGCCCGTCGCCTTCGTCGAGCTGTACGCCGACCTGCCGACCCGCCTCGAGCGCAACACCGGCGAGGAGCGGATCAGGCACAAGAGGTCCAAGGCCGACCTCGCCTGGTCCGACGCGCACGTGCGCGAGCTGGACGCGGCGTACGTCATGAACACCGATCCGGACCGGCCCACCCCGGCCGACGAGGTGCTCGCCGGCTTCGCCCACCTGCGCCTGGACAACAGCCGGCTGACGCCCGAGCAGGCCGCCGCCGAGATCCTCGCCTGGCTGGACACCCGCGACAACTGATTCGCGCTGGCGCTCGGCTCAATCTGATTCGCGCTGCCGCGCGGGGGCGCCGTACGCTGTGCCCACAGGCGTCCGAGCCGTCATCAGCGGCGAGCCTCCGGAAGAACGGTCCAGCCCGGTGATCGACTGTCGAGATCACGTGAGCGGGACTCACTAGAACCGGACGGGTAGGCCCGTCACAGCCGTGAACGAGTGGTCACCCTCGTCGGTCGAGCTTGTCGAGACCGGGAGGGAGGCAAGCAGGGTGGTACCGCGGCCTCCGGGGTCGTCCCTGTGGCCAGGGTGGTCCCGACAAGCTCGACCACCGACGTCAGAGCCGCAGGAGAGCCACCGATGACCTACCCCAAGGTCTCCACCGCCGCCGAGGGCGCCGCAGCCGAGGGCACCGCCGTCCCCTCCTCGCCGAAGTTCCCCGAGATCGAGGAGCGGGTGCTGGAGTACTGGGAGAAGGACGACACCTTCCAGGCCAGCGTCGACCGGCGCGAGGCCGGCGAGAACGGCTCCAACGAGTTCGTCTTCTACGACGGTCCGCCGTTCGCCAACGGGCTGCCGCACTACGGCCACCTGCTCACCGGCTACGTCAAGGACCTGATCCCGCGCTACCAGACCATGCGCGGCAAGCGGGTCGAGCGCCGCTTCGGCTGGGACACCCACGGGCTGCCCGCCGAGCTCGAGGCGATGCGCCAGCTCGGCATCAAGACCACCGACGAGATCGTCGACATGGGCATCGAGACCTTCAACGCGGCCTGCCGCGAGTCGGTGATGAAGTACACCGGCGACTGGCGCGAGTACGTCACCCGCCAGGCGCGCTGGGTCGACTTCGACAACGACTACCGGACCATGAACCCCGACTACATGGAGTCGGTGATCTGGGCCTTCAAGCAGCTCTTCGACAAGGGGCTCGTCTACGAGGGCTTCCGGGTCCTCCCGTACTGCTGGAACGACGAGACCCCGCTGTCCAACCACGAGCTGCGGATGGACGACGACGTCTACCAGGTCCGCCAGGACCCGGCCGTCACCGTGGGCTACCGGCTCGACGGCAGTGACGCGCCGGACGACGCCCTGGGCGGCGCGCTGGTGCTGGTGTGGACCACCACGCCGTGGACGCTGACGTCGAACCTCGCGGTGATGGTCGGCGAGGACATCGACTACGTGGTGGTGGAGTCCGACGTCACCGGTGCGACCGAGCGCTACGTGATCGCCGAGGCGCGGCTGGAGTCCTACTCCCGCGAGCTGCGCAACGAGGACGTCGAGGACGTCGCGCAGCAGGTCGTGCAGCGGGTCAAGGGCCGCGACCTCGTCGGCCGCCGCTACACCCCGCCGTTCTCCTACTACCTCGACCACGCCGCGCCGGAGCACGGCGCAGCCTTCCGGGTGGTGGCCGCGAACGACGCGGTGACGACGACGGACGGTACCGGCCTGGTGCACACCGCCGGCGCCTTCGGTGAGGTCGACAAGGAGGTGACCGACCGCGAGGGCATCGAGGCGGTGATGCCGGTCGGCAAGGACGGCCGGTTCACCTTCCCGGTGACCGACTACGAGGGCATGCAGGTCTTCGACGCCAACCTCCACATCATCGACCACCTCAAGGCCGCCACCAAGGCGTCCTCGTCGGCCGAGCCCGGTGCGACCGGCTCGGTCACGCCCGGCACCGTGCTGCTGCGCCGCGAGAGCTACGACCACTCCTACCCGCACTGCTGGCGCTGCCGCGAGCCCCTGATCTACAAGGGCGTCTCGTCCTGGTTCGTCGAGGTGACCGCCGTCAAGCAGCGGATGCTCGAGCTCAACGAGCAGATCCGCTGGGTGCCCGACCACATCAAGCACGGCCAGTTCGGCAAGTGGCTCGAGAACGCCCGCGACTGGTCGATCACCCGCAACCGGTTCTGGGGCTCGCCGGTGCCGGTCTGGAAGAGCGACGACCCGGCGTACCCGCGCATCGACGTCTACGGCTCCTTCGAGGAGATCGAGCGCGACTTCGGGCGGCTGCCCCGCGACAAGGACGGCCAGCCGGACCTGCACCGGCCCTACGTCGACGACCTGGTCCGCCCGAACCCCGACGACCCGACGGGGAAGTCGATGATGCGCCGCGTCGCCGACGTGCTCGACGTGTGGTTCGACTCCGGCTCGATGTCGTTCGCCCAGGTGCACTACCCGTTCGAGAACGCCGAGTGGTTCGCTGGGCCGGATGACGGCTCCGCCGAGGGCCACTTCCCGGCGGACTTCATCGTCGAGTACATCGGCCAGACCCGCGGCTGGTTCTACACGCTGCACATCCTGGCCAGCGCGATCTTCGACAAGCCGGCGTTCGACACCTGCGTCAGCCACGGCATCGTGCTCGGCTCCGACGGCAACAAGATGTCGAAGTCGCTGCGCAACTACCCCGACGTGCGCGAGGTCTTCGACCGCGACGGCGCGGACGCGATGCGCTGGTTCCTGATGTCCTCGCCGATCCTGCGCGGTGGCAACCTGGTCGTCACCGAGCAGGGGATCCGCGACTCGGTGCGGCAGGTGCTGATCCCGCTGTGGAACAGCTGGTACTTCTTCCAGCTCTACGCCAACGCCGCCCGGGACAACGGCGGGTACGACGCGCAGTGGTCGACCGCGTCCACGGACCCGCTGGACCGCTACCTGCTGGCCAAGTGCCGGCAGTACGTCGAGGCGATGACCCACCAGCTCGACAACTACGAGGTCGCGAACGCCTGCGACTCGACGCGGTCGTTCCTCGACGTGCTGACGAACTGGTACATCCGCCGCTCCCGCGACCGGTTCTGGGGCGACAACACCGAGGCCTTCGACACCCTCTACACGGTGCTCGAGGTCGTCTGCCGGGTGACCGCACCGCTGATGCCGCTGGCGACCGAGGAGGTCTGGCGCGGACTGACCGGTGGCCGGTCGGTGCACCTGACCGACTGGCCGCTGGTCGAGGACCTGCCCGCCGACGAGGCGCTGGTGGCCGCCATGGACCAGGTGCGCGAGGTCTGCTCGGCCACCTCCGCGCTGCGCAAGGCCGGCAGCCTGCGCAACCGGCTGCCCCTCTCGACGCTCACCGTGGTCGTCGCGGACGCCGCCGCGCTCGCGGGCTTCGAGTCGATCGTCGCCGACGAGGTGAACGTCAAGGACGTGCGGCTGCTGGACGCGGAGGCGCCCGAGGCGGCGTCGTACGGCGTCTCGCAGAAGCTGACCGTCAACGCCCGCGCCGCCGGTCCGCGGCTGGGCCGCGACGTGCAGACCGCGATCAAGGGCTCGAAGTCGGGCGACTGGTCGGTGGCCGAGGACGGCACCGTGACGTCGGGCGGCCTGGTGCTGGAGGAGGGGGAGTACACCCTCGAGACCGTGGCCGGCTCCGCCGACGGCGGCTCCGCGACCGGCATGCTGCCCGGCGGCGGGTTCGTCGTGCTCGACACCGAGGTGACGCCCGCGCTGGCCGCCGAGGGTCTCGCCCGTGACCTGGTCCGCGCCGTCCAGCAGGCCCGCCGTGACGCCGGCCTGGACGTGTCGGACCGGATCGCGCTGACCGTCGGGGGCTCGGCCACCGTGCAGGACGCCGCCCGCACCCACGAGTCGCTGATCGCCGGCGAGACCCTCGCCACGTCGTACGCCGTGGTCGACACGAACGGCGAGGGGACCCCGGTCACCGTCGGCGACAACGAGAAGGCGACCGTCCTGGTCACCCGCGCCTGACGGCTCGGTGGGGGCTGGTTGACTAGGCGCCATGCCACGCCTGGATCTCACCGCCGACGCCGTCACCCTCACCGAGCAGCTGGTGAACATCGAGTCCGTGAGCCACCACGAGCAGGAGATCGCCGACGCCGTCGAGGAGGCGCTGCGCGGGCTCGGCCACCTGCAGGTCTCGCGGCACGGCCACACGATCGTGGCGCGCACGGACCTGGGCCACGGTGAGCGCGTCGTCATCGCCGGCCACCTGGACACCGTCCCGCTCAACGACAACCTGCCCGCGCGCCGCGAGGGTGGGATCCTGCACGGCCTCGGCACCTGCGACATGAAGTCCGGCGACGCCGTCATCCTGCGCCTCGCCGCCACCGTGCCCGAGCCCAACCGCGACGTCACCTTCATCCTCTACGAGGCCGAGGAGGTCGAGGCCGAGTTCAACGGGCTCACCAAGCTCTCCGAGAGCGACCCCGAGCTGATGCAGGGCGACTTCGCGATCCTGATGGAGCCCTCGAACGCCGGCGTCGAGGCCGGCTGCCAGGGCACCCTGCGGGTCGACGTCCGCACCACCGGCGAGCGCGCCCACGCCGCGCGCAGCTGGTTCGGCGACAACGCCATCCACCGGGCCGCCGGCATCCTCGGCCGCCTCCAGGCCTACGAGGCGCGCAGGCCGGTGATCGACGGGCTGGAGTACCACGAGGGCCTCAACGCGGTGTTCATCCGCGGCGGGGTCGCCGGGAACGTGATCCCCGACGAGTGCGTGGTCGAGGTGAACTTCCGCTTCGCGCCGGACCGCAGCGAGGCCGACGCCGAGCAGTTCGTCCGCGAGTTCTTCGAGGGGTACGACGTGACCGTCACCGACAGTGCGCCCGGTGCGCTGCCGGGCCTGCAGGTGCCGGCGGCCAAGGCGTTCCTCGAGGCCGTCGGTGGCGAGGCCCACCCCAAGTTCGGCTGGACCGACGTGGCCCGGTTCACCGGCCTGGGTGTCCCGGCGGTCAACTTCGGCCCCGGCGACCCGATGTTCGCGCACAAGCAGGACGAGCACGTGCCGGTCGAGCACATCGAGCGCTGCGAGCGGCTCCTGCGCGAGTGGCTCGGTGGCCAGCGATGATGGACAAGCTGGCCGGCCCGATCCTCAAGCGTCGCGGCCAGGCCCAGGAGACCAGCACCACCGACCAGCGCCTGCTGGACTCCCACGGGCCGAGCGACTGGGTCCACCAGGACCCGTGGCGCGTGATGCGGATCCAGGCCGAGTTCGTGGAGGGCTTCGGCGCGCTCGCCGAGCTCGGGCCCGCGATCGCTGTCTTCGGCTCCTCGCGCACCCAGCCCGACCACCCGACGTACGAGGTCGCCGAGCGGGTCGGCCGGTCGCTGGTCGCGGCCGGTTTCGCGGTGATCACCGGGGGCGGCCCCGGCGCGATGGAGGCGGCCAACAAGGGCGCCAGCCAGGCCGGCGGGCTCAGCGTGGGTCTCGGCATCGAGCTGCCCTTCGAGGCGGGCCTGAACCCGTGGGTCGACAAGGGCATCAACTTCCGCTACTTCTTCGCCCGCAAGACCATGTTCGTCAAGTACTCCCAGGGCTTCGTGGTGCTCCCGGGTGGCATCGGCACCCTCGACGAGATGTTCGAGGCGCTGACGCTGGTGCAGACGCGCAAGGTCACCCGGTTCCCGATCGTGCTGATCGGGGTCGACTACTGGTCCGGGCTGCTCACGTGGATGCGCGAGACCGTGCTCGCCGACGGCAAGATCAACCAGCACGACCTCGACATGCTCACCCTCACCGACGACGTCGACGAGGCCGTGGCGTTGATGACGAAGGCACAGGCGGGTGACGCCGGATGACGTGGTTCTTCGCCGTTCTCATCGTGCTGGCGATGGGGGGAGTCGCGGTGCTGGCGGCCGGACGGGGCGCGCCGCTGGCGGAGGTGTACGACGATCGCCCGGACGCGACCGTGCCCGCCAGCGGGCCGTTGCGGGCCGACGACCTGCGCCGGGTTCGGTTCTCCCTCGCGCTGCGCGGGTACCGGATGGCGGAGGTGGACGCGCTGCTCGATCGGCTGGCCTCGCAGCTGGAGGCAGAAGATGAACACGCGGAGGACTCGGAGGGTCGTGGCGGCGACGCGCCGCAGTAGGGCACACTTCCCAGCGTGTCGACCCAGGTGATCGTCTACATCCTGACCGCTCTGGCGGCGGTCGTCATCGTCCTCACGCGGCTGCGGCTGCGGCAGGAGGCGGGCGGTGCCGGGCGTTTCCAGGTCGGCCGGCGACTCGTCGACGTGCACACCACGGCCGGGGTGCTGGCGCTGGTCACCTGGCTGCTGTTCCTCGTCGCCGACTCGGGCTCCCCGCTGGGCAGCGACACCACCGGCATCGTCTCGCTGGCCCTGTGGTGGGTCGTGGTGGTGGCCGGCCTGCTGATCCTGGTGCGGTGGCTGCCGAGCCACGGACGACACGCTCAGTCGGCCACCAAGGACACCTGGTCGGAGGGCCCCGGCCTGTCGGTCCTGGCGCACGTGGGGATGCTCGTCGGGGTCTCGGTGTTCACCTGGGCCTACCTCACCTCCGCCCTCTGAGGCACCGCCTGTGTGATGCTGGGGCGATGCTTCGACGTCTCGGGACCACGGCCATCGCACTCGCCCTGCTCGCTGCCGCACCACCCGGCGTACCCTCCTCCGCGCAACCGGCCGAGGCCCGCAAGGACGCCGTCATCGGCAAGCGCGTCCTCGGCAAGTCCGTCGACGGCCGCAGGATCGTGGCCTGGCACCTCGGCGAGCCGGGCAAGCCCAAGGTCGTGCTGATGGCGGCCATGCACGGCAACGAGCGGGCGCCGCGGCAGATCCTCACGTCACTGCGCGACGGCGACCAGATCAACGGCGTGAACCTGTGGGTGGTGCCGACGTACAACCCCGACGGCGCTGCGGCCGGTACCCGCAAGAACGCCCACGGGGTGGACCTGAACCGCAACTTCCCCTACCGCTGGGCCGACCTGGACGGCAACTACGAGTCCGGCGCCAAGCCCGCCTCCGAGCCGGAGACCCGGGCGATGATGAAGTTCCTCCGCGACGTCCGCCCGAAGTGGATCCTCAGCTTCCACCAGCCCCTGCACGGGGTGGACACCGACACGAAGCGACCGAAGTTCGCGCGCAAGGTCGCCCGGCACCTCGACCTGCCGGCCAAGAAGTTCACCTGCGGCGGCGTCTGCCACGGGACCATGACCATGTGGTTCAACCACAAGTTCGCCGGCACCGCGCTCACCGTCGAGTACGGCCAGAGCCCGCCGCGACGGCTGATGCGGGTCAAGGCGCCGCGGCGGGTGCTGTCCATCTGGGGCGCGTGGCGCGGCAAGTACGGCGTCGGCCACGGCGGCTGAGGGCACCGCCTCTGCGGCGGTGCAGGCTCAGCGGCCCTCGAAGGCCGGCTTCTCCTTGGCCACGAACGCCGCGACCGCCGCCGCGTGGTCGGCGGTGGCGCCGGTCTTCTGCATCATCGCGCTCTCGAAGGCCAGCGCCTCCTCGAAGGAGTGGCCGGCGGCGTAGGCCACCGACTGCCGCATCGCACCGAGCGCGACCGTGGGCCCGGCCGCCAGCCGCGCCGCGAGCGTCCGGACCTCGGTGGCCAGCTCGTGGGCCGGCACGACCCGGGTGGCCAGGCCCAGCTCGGCGGACTCCTCCGCCTCGAGGGTGCGCGGGAAGTAGAGCAGCTCCAGCGCCTTCGCCCGCCCGACCAGCTGCTGCAGGTGGTAGCTCGCGCCGGTGTCGCAGGAGAGCGCCACGTTGGCGAAGGCGAGGTTGAAGCCCGCGGTGTCGGCGAGGATGCGCAGGTCGCAGGCGAAGGCCAGGCTCGCGCCGGCGCCGGCGGCCACCCCGTTCACGGCGGCGATGACCGGCTTGGCCATCCCGGCCAGGGTCGTCACGATCGGGTTGTAGTGCTCGTCGACGGTCCGGAACAGCGAGTCGCTCGACTCGCTGCGCAGGATGGAGATGTGCTCCTTGAGGTCCTGACCGGTGCAGAACGCGCGTCCGGTGCCGGTGAGCACGACGCAGCGTGCGGCCGGGTCGTCGGCCACCTGGCGCAGGACGTCGAGCAGCGTCACCTTGGTCGCGACGTCGAGGCTGTTCATCGCGTCCGGACGGTTGAGCGTGATCGTGGCGATCCCGTCGGAGAGCTCGAGGAGCACCGGCTGGTCGGAGGTCTGCTGGTCCGCGGAGGGCGAGGCGTCGGTCATGGGGGCAGTCTGCCGGATCGCTGTCGGGTCAGAAGCCCAGGCAGCTCGCCACGAACCGGTCCGCGGCGGGCTTGAGCCGCTCCGCCTCGGCGGCGAAGAGGTCGGCGGCGGCCCGGCCGGGCCAGTCCGCGGGCAGCAGCTGCTCGGGCAGCCCCGGGTCGGCGAAGAGGAACTTGCGCCACTCGTGCACGAGCTCGAACCGGGCCGCGAACGCACCCTGGTCCTCGTCGTGGTGGGCCGTCAGCTGGCGGCCCACCCGGTCGCTCGCGGTGTTCAGCCAGTCCTCGTACGCCGTGCGCAGGGCGCCGAGGTCCCAGGCCTCGACCGGCGGCGGGTCGAAGTCGGTGGCCCGCGCGGACCGCGCCCGGGCGCCGGCCCGCCCCAGCACGAAGGCCAGCTCGGTGCGGACGAACGGGCTGACCCAGACGTTGTCGGTGAGCTCGGCGTAGCCCACGAAACCCAGGTCGGCGCGCAGCCGGGTGCGGGCGCTGCGGTCGTCCGGCGGGGTGACGAACAGCAGGTGCCAGGTGCCGTCCCAGTCCTTCACGGTTCGGCGGTAGATGCGGTCGGCGGCCTCGTCGAGGCGCCGGGTGGCCCGCTCGGTGGCGCGGTAGCCGCGGCCGCCGTCGACGTGGACCGGCTCGAGCCAGCCCTGCATGACCATCCGGGAGATCGCCGTGCGCACTGCCGGCGCGGCGATGCCGACGGGGTCGAGCATGCGCACCAGGGCCGCGACGGGGGCCTGGTTGCCGCGGGTGCGCAGGTGGTCGCCGTACACGTCGAAGAGCGCCGATCGGGCGTGCATGTAGGGAGTCTGCCAAACCCTGCCGACGATGGCCGGGAACCACCGGTACAGGCCTGTGGTCCGAGTCACGGGCGGGATAGGGGATAATGGTCCGCCGTACGGCGCGCGGGGTCGCTGAGACCTCGCCTGCTCGATAACAGCAACAGGAAGAGGTGCGCGGATGGCGGCGATGAAGCCGCGGACGGGCGACGGTCCGCTGGAGGTCACCAAGGAGGGACGCGGCATCGTCATGCGCGTTCCGCTCGAGGGTGGTGGCCGCCTCGTTGTCGAGCTCAACGCCGAAGAGGCCGGCGCCCTGGGCGATGCCCTCAAGGACGTCGTCGGCTGAGGCCGGCTCGCACCGTGAGCACGCCTGACACCCTGACCACCCTTCCCGCCCAGGTCTCGCCACCGGAGTTCGCGCTCAGCGCGGTGGCACCGCACGCCATCCTCGGAGCCGAGGTGCTGGCGCTGCCGGTGCTGCCCGGCGACGGTGCGGACGGCAGCGTGCTGCTGGGCCCCGGCGCCGAGGAGGTCGCCGACCAGCTCGGCACCGACCTCCTCGCCCTGCTCGAGATGGGCTCGGCGACCGGCAAGGCCGGCGAGGTCACCTCGCTGCCGGTCCCGCTCGGCGGGCCCGACAACGAGGCGCTTCGCTGGGTGCTGCTGGTCGGCGTCGGCCAGCAGCGGCCGATCGACTTCCGGCGCGCCGGAGCCGCGCTGGCCCGGGCCACCAAGGACCGATCCGGCGTCGCCACGTCGATCCCCGCCCTGGCCGGGCCGAGCGGGCTCGAGGCGTTCGTCGTCGGCGCGATGCTCGGCTCGTTCGCCTTCCACTGGCGCTCTGCTCCTCCCGAGCACCTCCCGGTCGGACGGATCGTGCTGGCCGGGCTGCCGGACGCGGAGGACCGCGGCGACGAGCTGCAGCGGGCGATCGCCCTCGGTGGCGCCGGCTGGCGCGCCCGGATGCTCGCGACGGTTCCGTCCAACCTCAAGAACCCGGGCTGGCTCGCCGAGCAGGCCAGGGAGCTGGCGGGGGAGTGCGCCCTCGACATCACGGTCTGGGACGAGGCGCGGCTCGCCGCGGACGGCTTCGGCGGCATCATCGCGGTCGGCCAGGCCTCGGCCACGCCACCCCGGCTGATCCGGCTCGACTACACCCCCGAGAAGGTGACCAGGAAGACGCCCACCGTCGTCCTGGTCGGCAAGGGCATCACGTTCGACACCGGCGGCCTGTCCATCAAGCCCGGTGAGGCGATGGTGAACATGAAGCGCGACATGACCGGCGGTGCCGTCGTCATCGCGGTCATGGGGGCGCTGCGCACGCTCGGCTGCCCGGTCAAGGTCGTGGGCCTGGTCGCGGCCGCGGAGAACGCGGTCAGCGGCAACGCCCTGCGTCCCGGGGACGTGATCCGCCACTACGGCGGCCGCACCAGCGAGGTGACCAACACCGACGCCGAGGGTCGGCTGGTGCTCGCCGACGGGCTCGCCTACGCCGTGGACAAGCTCGATCCGGCCGTCGTGGTCGACGTCGCCACGCTCACCGGCGCGATGAAGGTGGCGCTCGGCCAGCGGGTCGGCGGCTTCTTCGCCAACCACGAGGGCCTGGCGACCGCGCTCTCCGAGGCGGCCGCCGCGACGGGGGAGCCGCTGTGGCGCCTCCCGCTGGCGGACGTCTACGAGGACAAGCTGCGCTCGACCGTCGCCGACGCCGACAACGCCCCGGCTGGTCCGGGCTCGATCACCGCGGCGCTGTTCCTGCAGCACTTCGTCGGCGACGTGCCCTGGGCCCACCTCGACGTGGCGTCGGTCGGCGACTCGCCCACCGAGTACCACGAGTGGACCACCGGACCGACCGGCTTCGGCGCCCGCGCGCTGCTCCAGTGGCTCGGCAGCGACGACCCGCTGGACGGCTTGGCATGAAGGGCCTGACCGTCCGCTGGTCGCTGACCGAGGCGCCCGAGGGCATCGAGCAGGAGCTGGCCTCCTACGTCGAGGGCACCTCCCACGCGAAGTTCACCGGCATGGCCGGGCTGCGGTTCAAGACCTGGCGGATGCGCGCCGGTGAGTGGTTCGAGGGCTGCTACGTCTTCGCCACCGAGGAGGCCCGGGCGGACTTCCAGGCGACCTTCGCGGCCGGTGCCGCCGACGCGCCCGGCTCGAAGCTGGTCGGCAGCGCGCCCGTGCTCATCGAGGAGTGCGACATCGTGGCGGTCGCCGAGGGCTGGGACGGCTTCTCGGCGTCGCCCCGCTACTGACGCGCGCCCGGGCCCCCGAGGTCACGCCTCGGGGGACCACTCCTTCTTGGCGACGAGCAGGCCGTCGCCCACCGGAAGCAGCACGGAGACCAGGTCCTCGTGGTCCATGACCGCCCGGCCGAGGTCGCGGATCGCCACCGTCTCCTCGTCGCGCTGGGCGGGGTCGGCGACGCGGTCGTGCCACAGCGCGTTGTCGAAGGCCACCACGCCGCCGGGACGCAGCAGCCGCAGCGCCTCCTTGAGGTACGCGGCGTACTCCCGCTTGTCGCCGTCGCAGAAGACCAGGTCGTAGTGGCCGTCGGTGAGCCGGGGCAGCACGTCCAGCGCGGCGCCGGAGATCGTGCGGGCACGCTGCGCGGGGATCCCGGCCTCGGTGAACGACTGGCGCGCCAGGCGCTGGTGCTCGGCCTCGATGTCGACGGTGGTCAGGACGCCGTCGGCGCGCATGCCCCGCAGCAGCCACAGCCCGGACACGCCGGTGCCGGTGCCGATCTCCACGACGGCCCGGGCGTCGAGGACGGAGGCCAGCAGCCGCAGGGCCGCCCCGCCCCCGGAGCCGATCGGGACGACCCCGACCTCCTGGGCGCGGGCGCGGGCGGAGGCCAGCGGCTCGTCCTCGGCGACGAAACCCTCGGCGTAGGACCAACTCGCGGGCTTGATCGGGGTCGTGATGGTGGCCTCCTGGTTAGGACGCCGCCCGGGTGGACGGGCGGCGTGGACGAGCGGGCCCAACCGTATCGCGAACGGGGCTCCGTGCCCCGGGAACACCGAGCGACCACGGGTCGTTGACGAGACGAGGGCGCTCCGGCGCGCCCCCCGCAGGTGGGGTGAACGCTGTTCACAGCGTTCTCTCAGAGAGTTTTCCTACGCTGGGAAGGGTCAGGACGCTGTTCCAGAGACAGGTCGGATCGAAGGCGCGCCCGGCGCGCGGCAAGGAGGGCCCGGTGGACGCTGAGGTCGAGGGCCTGCGCGACGGCCGGCAGGACGAAGGCGTGCCCACGTGGGACGAGATCGTCGAGCAGCACTCCGACCGGGTCTACCGGCTGGCGTACCGGCTGACCGGCAACCGCCCCGACGCCGAGGACCTCACGCAGGAGGTCTTCGTCCGGGTCTTCCGATCGCTGTCCACCTACACCCCCGGCACCTTCGAGGGCTGGCTGCACCGGATCACCACCAACCTCTTCCTCGACCAGGCCCGCCGCAAGCAGCGGATCCGGTTCGACGCGCTCTCCGACGAGCGGGCCGACCGGCTCACCAGCGCCCTGCCGAGCCCCGACACGGCCTACGCCGACCAGACCTTCGACGACGACGTGGAGCGCGCGCTCGCGACCCTGCCGCCGGACTTCCGCGCGGCCGTCGTGCTGTGCGACGTGGAGGGGCTCTCGTACGAGGAGATCTCCGAGATCCTCGGCGCCAAGCTCGGCACCGTGCGGTCCCGCATCCACCGCGGCCGCGCGATGCTGCGCGCCGCCCTCGCGCACCGCGCCCCGAGCCAGGGACGTGCCCGCTACTCCGGCCCCGCGCCGATGCTCTCCGGCCAGGGGTGGGCCACGTGATCGGTCACCTCGGATCCCGGGTCAGCGCACTGCTGGACGGCCAGCTGCCTCCCGATGAAGCCGAACGGGCGTGGGGGCACGTGCACTCCTGCCACACCTGCCGTGACCTCGTCGAGCGCGAGGGCTGGGTCAAGACGCGGCTGGCGGGCCTCTCCTTCGGCGGCGGCTCCGCGCCCGACCATCTCAAGGGCTCCCTGATGGGCAGCCCCGCGGGCCTGCCGCCCGGCGACGCCTACCTCGCCCTGCACCGCTCCGAGCAGGGCTCCCGCCGCAGCACCGGACTGGTCGCCATCGGCGGTGGCGCGGTGGGCGCCGCGGTGATGGGGGTGCTCGCGCTGGGCGTCGCCCCGGCCGACGCACCCACCATGGAGCGGGCGCCGACGACCCAGCTGGTCACGCCCACGCCGAGCCCGCGGCTGGTGACCCCGCCGATGGCTCCGAGGCTCACGTCGGTGACCGCTCCCGCCCGGCACGCCCGCACCCCCTGACGGCCCGGATTTCGGGTCGGGGGACAAGATAGGCACGTGAACGAGCACGACGAGGGCCGCGCACCCGGCGACGACGCCGGGCCGCCGGACCGGCCGGGTGACCCCGAGGACACCGAGCCCACCAGGCCGTTGGCCTTCGGACGTCCGGCCGAACCCGGCCCTGCGCCCTCGGCCGTCCCCGGCCCTGCCTCCTCGGCCGTCCCCGGCCCTGCCTCCTCGGCCGTCCCCGGCCCTGCCTCCTCGGCCGTCCCCGGCCCTGCGCCCTCGTGGGTCCCGCCGACCACCCAGCCACCGCCGGGTCGCTGGCCCGCCTTCCCGCCGCCCGGCACCCAGCCGCTCCCGATGAGCCAGCCGCGCCACGCGACCCCCCGCGGACGGGTGCCCGGGTGGATGTGGCCGGTCGTGTGCACGCTCGCGCTCGTCGTGGGTGTCCTCGGCGGCGCCCTCGGTGGCGTCGCCTACGAGCGGATCGCGAACGACCGGGGCCCGGGCACGGTCAGCCGCGGCCTCGACGGGGTCGACACCGTGTCCCTGCCCCCGCTCAGCAAGGCGGACGGCTCGATCGCCGCCGTCGCCCAGGCGCTGCTGCCCAGCACGGTGCAGATCTCCGCGGAGTACGGCGGCCAGAAGGGCGGCGCCACCGGCTCGGGCTTCGTGCTGGACCGGCAGGGCCACGTCATCACGAACAACCACGTCGTGGCCGACGCGGCCTCCGACGACGGCCCCATCGAGATCGTCGACCAGGACGGCAACCGCTACGAGGCCACCCTGGTCGGGCGCAGCCCGGTCTACGACCTCGCCGTGCTCTACGCCAAGGAGGCCAGGTCGCTCAAGCCGGCCTCGCTCGGGTCCTCGCAGGCGCTGCGGGTGGGGGAGGGCGTCGTCGCCTTCGGCTCGCCCCTCGGGCTGAGCTCGACCGTGACGGCCGGGATCGTCAGCGCCCTGCACCGGCCGGTGACCACCGGAGACACGTCGAACGACTCGTCGTACATCAACGCCGTCCAGACCGACGCGGCGATCAACCCCGGCAACTCGGGTGGCCCGCTGGTCAACCTGCGCGGGCAGGTCGTCGGCGTGAACTCCGCGATCGCGACCACCGGCGGCGCCTCCGGTGAGGCGGGGAACATCGGCGTCGGGTTCGCGATCCCGATCGAGCAGGTCCGGATCACCGCCGACCAGATCCTGCGTACCGGTGAGGCGAGGTACCCCGTGATCGGGGCCAAGGTGCAGACCGCCCAGGACGACGGCACCGGCGCCGAGATCAGCGAGGTGATCGACGGTTCGCCGGCCGAGGCGAGCGGGCTGCAGAAGGGCGACGTCATCACCGAGGTGGACGGCGAGCGGGTCAGTGACGGCATCGCGCTGATCGTGGCGATCCGGGCCCACCAGCCGGGTGACACCGTCGCGTTCACCCTGGAGCGCGGCGGTGCGGAGCGCACCATCTCGGTGACCCTGGACTCCGAGGTCGGCTGACCCGCGCCCTACTCGGGCCGCTGGTCGGCCTCCACGTAGGGGTGCTCGTCGACGAAGGTCCGGGTCTCGGCGTACATCCGCTGGATGAACTCCTCCAGCTGCGCCGACTCCACGCGCCACTGACCCCGTCCGCCGATCTTGATCGCGGGCAGGTCACCGCGCCGGACCAGCGCATAGACCTGGGCGCTGGAGGTGTTGAGGACCTCCGCCACGTCGGCGAGGGTGAGGAAGCGGGGCGTGCCGGACATGCGCACATCGTCGCACCTCGGGCCCGGCTCGGGGGCCGAGCCCCGGCGACTGTGGAGAACCGGGTGCCCGCGGGGCCCGCGGACGGCATCATGTGCGGGTGGCCACTGATCCCGGGACGTCCACCACGGCGCAGACCCCACCCGCGACGCGTGCGTCGACACGCGGCTGGCGCGATCCCCGACTGTGGGTCGGGGTCCTGATCGTGGCGGTCTCCGTGGTCGCGGGCGCGCGGCTGCTCGGCGCCGCCGACGACACGGTGCCGGTCTGGTCCGCGGCCACCAGCATGGGGGCCGGCGACGAGGTGCACGCCGACGACCTGGTGGCCACCCGCGTCCGGTTCGCCGACCCCGACGACCTGACCGGCTACTTCACTGCCGATGACCAGCTGCCGGCCGACCTGGTGCTGACCCGCGGTGTGGGCGCCGGCGAGCTGCTCCCGCGGGCCGCCGTCGGGTCCGCCACGGACAGCGACACCCTCCAGGTGCCCCTCGCCGTGGACGCCGGGCAGGTCCCGGGGTCGGTGCAGGCCGGCTCGGTCGTGGACGTCTACCTGGTGTCGTCGCCGACGGTCGCGCAGGCCGGTGACCAGCCCTCACGGTCCCGGCTCCGGGACGGCCCGGCGCTGTCGGCGGTCACCGTCGTGGACGCGCCGCCGCTGGACGAGGGGTTCGGCGCCACCGGCCGACGTCAGCTGGTCCTCGCCGTCGAGGAGCGGGACGCTGCACGGTTCTTCCGGTTGCTCGGCTCGGCGGAGAGCCCGGTCATCACCGTCGTGCGACGGGGCTGAGCGATGGTCATCGTGCTGATCGTCGCGGCCGGCGCGGCCTGGGAGTCGCGGGCGGTCCAGCTGCTCGGTGCCCACCCCGGGATCGTCGTGCTCAAGCGCTGCGTCGACGTCGACGACCTGCTCGCCGCGGCCACGGCCGGCCAGGCCGGGGTCGCGGTCCTCGGGCTGGACGCGCCGGGCCTGGACCTCGCCGCGACCGACCACCTGCGCCGGTACGGCGTGCGGCCGGTCGCGATCGCACCGGCGGGGGCGCCGGGCGAGGCCGCACGGCTGCGCGCCTCGCGGATCGGCATCTCGGTCCTCGTCGACGAGGGCGACCTCGACTCGCTCCCCGCCGCCGTGACCTCGGCCGAGTCCGACCCTCCGGCGGGTGAGCCGGACGTCGCGACACCCGTGGGTGACGTGGAGGCGCCGCCGTCCGCCGAGGCGTCACCCGACGAGCCCGGCGGCCGGGTGATCGCGGTCTGGGGGCCGGCCGGTGCGCCGGGGCGCACCACCCTGGCCGCCGGGCTGGCGGCGGAGCTGGCGCGGCGTCGGTTGCGAACGCTGCTGGTCGACGCGGATCCCTACGGCGGGGCGGTCGCGCAGCAGCTCGGCGTGCTGGACGAGGTGTCCGGCCTGCTGTCGGCGGCCCGGCTGGCGGGGTCGGGGCAGCTGGTCGAGCGGTTCACGTCCGTGCAGCGCGGCATCGACGAGCACCTGTCGGTGCTCACCGGGCTGCCGCGGCCCGACCGGTGGACCGAGATCCGGGTCGGGGTCCTCGAGCACACCCTCGAGACGGCCCGGGACCGCGGTCAGGTGGTGGTCGACACCGGCTTCAGCCTCGAGGACGGGCCCGGCTCGGACTTCGGCTCCCGCCCCGGCCGCAACCAGATGACGCTGGCCGCGCTCGAGGTGGCCGACGAGGTCGTGGTCGTCGGGAACGCCGACCCGGTCGGCCTGTCCCGGCTGGCCCGCGGCCTGGTCGAGCTCCGCGACCTCACGGGCGGCGCGCCGGTGCGGGTCGTCGTCAACCGGATGCGGGCCACCCTCGGCTGGTCCGAGAAGGACATCGCCGGCATGGTCGAGGGCTTCGCCCGGATCGCGAGCCTGCACTTCCTGCCCGACGACCGGGCCACCGTGGACCGCGCCCTGGTGGCCGGCCGCACGCTCACCGAGCTGGGTGACTCGCCGCTGGGCCGCGCCGTGGCCGGTGTCGTCGACGCCCTGGCGCCCGGCACCGTGGCGCCGACGGCAGCGGCCGGGGTCAGCGCGCGGGCCGGCGGTCGGCTCAGGCGGCGAACAGCAGGTACAACCCGCCCACGGTGAAGGCGACCATCGCGAACAGCAGCGGCAGCTGACCCGTGAGCTGGTGCCGCTTCGGCAGGATGCGCATCGCCCGGTCGTGCGCGGCGACGACACCCACCACGTGCCCGAGCACGACCGCCAGCACCTTGGTGTCCGCCAGCAGCGTGGGGTGGTAGGACAACCAGTAGTTCACGCTCCAGTTGCCCGTCCCCAGCACGTTGCTGCCGTTGCCGAGCGGATCGCTGGCCTGGATCAGGGTCTGCTGGCCGACCTCGACGAGGTAGCTGAGGTAGTGGGCCACGACGTAGCCCACGATGATCGGCACCACGGAGTGGGCGAACTGGTTGGGCAGGTCGCTGCGGCGTACGTCGTCCACGACGCCGGTGAGCACGCAGCCACCGGCGAACACCAGGCCCACGGTCACGCAGAACGTCAGCAGCGCCAGGTTGTTCAGCAGGTTGGTCGACACGTCGGTGCTCTGCACGAACCGCACCCACGGGGAGGAGTCCTTGAACGAGTCGAAGGCCGTGCTGCCGAACAGCACGGCGACCACGGCCACCAGGCCGGGCCGGACCGGCACCGTGTCCAGGTTCGCCAGCGGGCTGCGCACCACCAGGAGATCGCCGCGGCGACCCCACACGGAGAGCTTGGCGACCAGGCTCGAGTACACCTCGAACGGGTCGGCGCGCGAGTAGAACGTGCTGCCGAACAGCGCGCCGCCGAGCAGCATCAACGCGACGTAGACGGCGGCCCACAGGCGTACCGGGCCGAGCTGCGTGGAGTAGGGGTAGACGAGCTCCATCCACACGAAGGCGAAGAGACCGACTGCCGCGGGCCAGTAGCCCAGCCGGGCCGGGTACTCGTAGAGGCCGTTGTCGGGGTCGCTGCCCGACAGCCGTGCGAACGCGAGGTTGATCGTGCGGACCGGGCTGATCGCCTTCCACACCGGGCCGAGGAACAGCGAGAGCGGCACCAGGCCGACCCACCACCAGACGTAGAACATGCCGAAGACCGGGTTGGTCAGCAGGTCCTTGCCCAGCACCGCGGCGACGCCGGCGTAGGCGAACACGAGCAGGCCGAGGACGCGCAGCGCCACCCGGAAGCCGGCGGAGTCGACCACCCACGCGAGCCACGCCGGGGCGGGTCGGCCGCTGGTGGCCTCGTCGTAGCGCGGCTGGCGCCAGGCGATGGCGAGGACGGTGAAGGAGACCGTCAGCGCCGCGACCGCGCCGGCGATGGCGAGCTCGGGCGAGACCGGCAGGTCCTTGGCCCCACCGATGCCGTGCGCGAGCGAGATCCCGTCCGGGGACACCTCAGCGCACTTCGAGCTGGACGATCGTCTTGTCCAGCGTGTGCGACTCGACGTCGATGACCCCGGGGGCGTCGATGGGCTTGATCTCGACGGTGCTGGTGCCCTTGTCGTACTCCAGCTCCTGCTCGGGGTCGGAGTGCACGTGGATCTCGCCGGCGACGTCCGCGGTGACCTTCAGCTCGATCGGCTGGCCGTGCTGGACCTCGACCCGGTCGCCGTTCGGCGTGACGGAGTCGCCGTCGAAGGTGACCTCGATGACCTTCGGCTGGTCGCTCGTCCCGCTCGAGGAGGACGAGTCGTCGCCGCACGCCGTCAGGCCGGCCGCGGTGCAGGTCAGGAGGGCAAGGGTCGCCAGGGTCCGGCGCATCGGTGAGATCCTTACTTGTCGGTAGCCAGTCGTGGGACGGGTCGCCCGGGCGGCCGTCGCCTCTGGAAGAATCCCACGTGGAGCAACCGGTCGGCGCACGACCCCCCGAGGGACAGCAGTGACGAAAGGCAGCAGATGAGCGAGCGGCTCAGGCCGCGGGACCTGGCCTTCCTGGCCGCCGAGTCCCCGTCGACGCCCATGCACAACGCCACCGTGGAGATCTTCGAGCCGGGCGACTCGGGCTTCGACCACGACCGCCTGCTCGAGCTGATCGGCGACCGGATCTCGTTCGTGCCGCGCTACCGCCAGCGGATCCAGACCGTGCCCGGCCGGCTGGCCAACCCGGTCTGGGTCGACGACGAGCACTTCGACCTCGCCTACCACGTACGACGCTCCGCGCTGCCGCGGCCGGGCAACCTCGACCAGCTCCGCGAGCTGGTGGCCCGGATCATCTCCCGTCCGCTGGACCGCAGCCGGCCGCTGTGGGAGATGTACTTCGTCGAGGGCCTCGCCGAGGGCCGGGTCGCGCTGCTCTCGAAGTCCCACCAGGTGCTGGTCGACGGGGTCGAGACCGTCGATCTCGGCCAGGTGCTGCTCGACGTCAGCGAGAAGCCCAAGGCACTCGGCGGCGACGAGTGGCGGCCCGGTCGTCGGGTCTCGTCGGCCGGCCTGCTGGTGGAGGCGGTCCGCGACAGCGTCGCCGGGCCGGGCACCGTGGTCGACACGGTCCGCAGCCGGACCGGGTCCCTGCGGCGTGGGGCGGACAGCGCGGCCCGGCGTACCTCCCGGATCGTCAACGGGCTCGCCGGCCGCGACCCCGAGCGGGAGACCCCGATCAACGGACCGCTGTCCCAGCAGCGGCGCGTCGTCACCGTGCGCACCGACCTCGCCGACTACCGCACCGTGCGCAAGGTGCACGGCGGGACGGTCAACGACGTCGTGCTGGCCACCATCACCGGCGCCCTGCGCGCCTGGCTGATGGCCCGTTCTGAGTCGCTGCGCGGGCTGCGCCAGGTCCGGGCCGTGGTGCCCATCTCGGTGATCGACGAGGAGCTCGAGGCCACCTCGCTGGGCACCCAGATCGCGGCGCACTTCGTCGACCTGCCGGTGGGGGAGCCCAGCCCCGTCGTACGCCTGCACCAGGTCTCCTACTCGTTCCTCGCGCACAAGGAGACCGGCCGTGGCGTCGCGGCGAACCGGCTGGCCGGCATCGCCGGTTTCGCCCCCACGACCTTCCACGCGATCGGCTCGCGCGTCGCCGCCACGGAGATCCGCCGAGGCTTCCAGCTCAGCGTCACCAACGTGCCCGGCCCGCAGTCGCCGCTCTACGCCGCCGGTGCCCGGATGGTCGCCACCTATCCGGTGCACCCGCTGCTGCCCGGCCAGGCGCTCGCGATCGGCGTCACGTCGTACGACGGGCACGTCTACTACGGCGTCACCGCCGACCGCGACCTGCTGCCGGACGCCGACCTCCTCGAGCAGTGCCTGCGCGAGGCCCTCGACGAGCTCGTCGACACCGCGACGGGGGTCCGGCCGAGGGCTCCCCGGGGCCGGAAGCGCGCCGCACGGGACGGCCAGAAGGCCTCGCCGAAGGTGGCACCCGAGCCGTGAGCGTCCGTGTCTACGTCCCGGCGACCTCGTCGCTGCTGGCCTCGCTGGTCGCCGAGGGGCGGCTGTCGGGCCCGCTGCGCGCCCACGCCGTCACCGACGCCCTGCAGGCCGACTGGCCCGAGGGCGACGAGGAGTCCTGGGAGTACGCCGCGTTGATGGCCGCGGCGGCGGACTCGGCGCAGCTGCGGGGGAGCGGTGACCGGCCGCGGCGGTGCGTCGTCGCGGCCGATGTGCCCTCGGTCCTGCCCGTGCCCGGCGAGGACCCCACCCTGGTGGACGTCGCCGCGGACGTGGTGTGGAAGAACGTCGCCGCCGCACACGTCGACACCACCGACGACGCGGACGAGGACGACGACCTGGCCTGGTTCGCCACCCAGGAGATCCAGCACCTGGCGTAGCGCCCCCGCCGGGGCTGCGCGCTCCCTCCTCGAGGGGGCCGCCGGCTCGGCTCCCGTCCCGACCCTCGCTACGCTCGGACCATGGACGCCATCACCTTCCCTCCGGCTCCCACCAACGAGCCGAACCTGACCTACGCGCCCGGCAGCCCCGAACGGGACGCCCTGGTCGCGGAGATCGAGAACCTGCAGAGCACCCAGCACGACCTGCCGGCCCACATCGGCGGCAGCCGCCGGGCCGGAGGCGGTGCCGAGATCAAGGTCGTGCAACCGCACGACCACCAGCACGTCCTCGGCGTCCTGAGGAACTCCACCACGGCCGATGCCAAGGACGCCGTCCAGGCCGCGACCGACGCGGCCCCCGAGTGGCGCGCGATGCCGTTCGACGAGCGCTGCGCGATCATCCTCAAGGCGGCCGACCTGCTCGCCGGCCCGTGGCGCCAGCGGATCAACGCGGCGACGATGCTCGGCCAGTCGAAGACCGCCTTCCAGGCGGAGATCGACAGCGCCTGCGAGCTGATCGACTTCTGGCGCTTCAACGTCCACTACGCCAAGCAGATCCTCACCGACCAGCCGATCGCGAACAGCCCGGGCATCTGGAACCGCACCGACCACCGGCCGCTCGAGGGCTTCGTCTACGCGATCACGCCGTTCAACTTCACCGCGATCGCGGGCAACCTGCCGACCGCGCCGGCGCTGATGGGCAACACGGTCCTCTGGAAGCCGTCGCCGACCCAGCAGCTCGCCGCGTCGCTGACGATGCAGCTGCTCGAGGAGGCCGGCATGCCCCCCGGCGTCATCAACATGCTCCCCGGTGACGGCCTCGACGTCTCCGAGGTCGCGCTGGCGCACCCGGACCTCGCCGGCATCCACTTCACCGGCTCCACCCCGACGTTCCAGCACCTGTGGCGCACGGTCGGGGAGAACATCACGTCCTACCGCTCCTACCCGCGCATCGTGGGGGAGACCGGCGGCAAGGACTTCATCGTCGCCCACCCCTCGGCCGACCCCGACGTGCTCGTGACCGCGATGATCCGGGGCGCGTTCGAGTTCCAGGGGCAGAAGTGCTCCGCCGCGTCCCGGGCGTACGTCGCCCGCTCGGTGTGGGACAAGATCCGCGACCGCCTGGTGGCCGAGGTCGAGGCGATCGAGGTGGGTGACGTCCGGGACCTCAAGAACTTCATGGGCGCCGTCATCGACGAGCGCGCCTTCGCCAAGCACAAGGCCGCGATCACCCGGGCGCACGAGTCCTCGAGCCTCGACGTCATCGCCGGCGGCACCGTGGACGACTCCGAGGGCTACTTCGTGCGGCCCACGATCGTGGAGAGCAGCGACCCGACCGACGAGATGTTCGCGACCGAGTACTTCGGCCCGATCCTGGCGGTGCACGTCTACGAGGACGCCGACTTCGAGAGCGTCGTGGCGCAGATGGAGTCGTTCGCGCCCTACGCCCTGACCGGCGCGATCATCGCCCAGGACCGTGCCGCGATCGCCTGGGCGCGCACGACGCTGCGCTTCGCCGCGGGCAACTTCTACGTCAACGACAAGCCCACCGGTGCCGTCGTCGGCCAGCAGCCCTTCGGCGGCGGCCGCGCCAGCGGCACCAACGACAAGGCCGGCGCAGCAGTCAACCTGCTGCGCTGGACCAGCCCGCGCAGCATCAAGGAGACGTTCGTCCCGCCGACGGACTACCGCTACCCGTACATGGGCTGAGCCGGGCCGAGGGCCGAGCAGGGCGGTGACCACGCGTGGTCACCGCCCTGCTGTCGCTTCCGGGGTCTCGAGGCTCGCTTCGCTCGCACCTCGAGCGACCGCCGTGGGTCAGTCGTCGAGGGAGGGGTAGTCGGTGTACCCCTCGGCGCCGCCGCCGTAGAACGTGTCCGGGTTCGGCTCGTTCAGGGAGGCGCCGGTCTCCCAGCGGCGCGGGAGGTCCGGGTTGGCCAGGAAGAGGCGGCCGACCGCCACCGCGTCGGCGAGGTCCTCGTCGAGGATCGCCTGGGCCGTCTCCCGGGTGGTGATCTCGCCGAAGCCGTCGTTGGCGATCACGACCCCGCCGAAGTCCTTGCGCAGTCGCTGCACCAGGTCGGCGCGCGGGTCGGCGAGCACCGACAGGTAGGCCAGGCCGAGCGGGGCGATCGCCTCGACCAGGGCGCCGTACGTCGCCTCGACGTCGGCCGGGTCGGTCTCGGTCGCGCCCTGGATGTTGTGGGCCGGCGAGACCCGGATGCCGACCCGCTCGGGACCGATCGCCTCGGCGACGGCGCGGGTGACCTCGATGGCGAAGCGGGCCCGGTTCTCCGGCGACCCGCCGTACCGGTCCTCACGCTGGTTGGCGCCCGGGGCGAGGAACTGGTGGATGAGGTAGCCGTTCGCGGCGTGCACCTCGACGCCGTCCAGCCCGGCCTCCACCGCGTTGCGGGCGGCCTGGACGTACTCCTCGACGACCGCGGGGATCTCGTCGAGCGCCAGCGCCCTGGGCACCGGGTGGGGCTGCGGGCCGTCCGCGGTGAACATCTGGTTGGGCGCGGCCAGCGCGCTCGGCGCGACCGTCTCGAGGCCGTGCTTGTTGTCGGGGTGCGAGACCCGGCCGGCGTGCATCAGCTGGGCGACGATCCTGCCACCGCGCTCGTGCACCGCGTCGGCGACGCGGCGCCAGCCCGCGACCTGCTCGGCGCTGTGCAGCCCGGGCGTGTTCAGGTAGCCCTGGCCGACGGCGCTGGGCTGGGTGCCCTCGCTGATGATCAGGCCGGCCGAGGCACGCTGCGCGTAGTACTCCACGGCCAGGTCGCCGGGGACACCGTCGCCGTCCGCGCGGTTGCGGGTCAGCGGCGCCATCACGAGGCGGTTGGGGAGGGTCCAGGTCTTGGCGGTCAGGCTGTCGAAAAGGTCGGGCATGTGGATGCAGGCTCCTCGTTCGTCCAGTGGTCGTTGAACACTGGACCAACGGGGATCGGACGGTCCGCGATTCCGGATCGCGCGGTGAGGAGCCTCACCCCCGGGTGGAGCCGGGTCCGACCGGGCCGGTCGGGCAGGGCACAATCGAGGTGATGTCGCTTCCCGTCCTGCCCCTGCACATGGGCGCCCTGCACCCGTTCGAGCAGCTCCTCGTGGTGCTGCTGGCGTTCGGACCGTTCGTGGCGCTCGGCATCGTGATCGCCGTCCGCCGTCGGCAGGACCGCCGCGAGGAGGAGCAGGCCCAGGCTCAGCGCGACAGGTAGTCGCGCCCCACCTTGTTCTCGGCCTTGAGCGCCTTGAGCAGCAGGTCGGAGATCAGCCCCTCGATCTTGCCGCCGACCAGCGGGATCCCGACCTTGATGTCGAAGCGCACCGTCTGGACCGTCGGGCCGCCGGAGTCGTCGAGCCGGCCCGTCCCCTTCATCTCCCCGGGCTTGCCCGGGATGGTCACCTCGATGCGGCTGGCCTCCATCGTCTCCCAGGTCTCGCGCTGGACGATGTTGATCTCCTCGCCGACGAACTTGCTGGCGAACGACGGGATCCCGCGCGCGGCCTGGACCTGGTCGATGAGGACCTCCATCCGCTCTCCGGAGCGCTCGATGCTCACCGAGTGCCGGAGCACGCGCTGGTACTCGCACACCTCCTCGCGGAACACAGGGTCCGCCAGCATCGCCGCGACCGCGTCCGCGGGGGCGTCGTAGGTCAGCTCGTGGGTCAGGTTCTTGGCCATGCGGCACATCATGTCCCACGGCCGGGGACTAGCCTGCACGCCCATGAGTGAAACGTTCGTCTCGTTCGGCGAGCAGGGTGCCCAGCTGACCTACGGCAGCTACCTGCGGCTGCCCCAGCTCCTCGACGCCCAGCACCTCGAGTCCGACCCGCCCGCCCACGACGAGCTGCTGTTCATCACCATCCACCAGGTCTACGAGCTGTGGTTCAAGCAGCTGCTGCACGAGGTCGAGGCCGCCCGGGACGCGATGGCGGCCGGGGAGGGCGGCGGCCGGCTCTGGTGGGCCCAGCACCTCCTCGCGCGGGTGCACGTGATCGAGCGGGTCCTGGTCCAGCAGGTCGACGTCCTGGAGACGATGACCCCGCAGGACTTCCTCGAGTTCCGGCAGCGGCTGGCGCCGGCCAGCGGCTTCCAGTCGGTCCAGTTCCGTGAGCTGGAGTTCCTCTCCGGCGCCAAGGACCCGTCGTACGTCCAGCGCTTCCGGGGCCTGACCGACGACGAGCAGCGGCGCCTCGCCGCTCGGCTGGCCGAGCCCTCGCTCTGGGACGCCTTCCTCGACGTGCTGCGCTCCTTCGAACTCGCCGCGGAGACCGACGAGGAGGTGTCGGCCTCGCTGCGCACCGCCGCCCACGACCGCTCGCAGTACGCCGTGGTGTGGGCGCTCGCGGAGGCGCTGCTGCAGCACGACGAGCTGGCCGCGAGCTGGCGCGCCCGGCACGTCGTCATGGTCGAGCGGATGATCGGCAGCAAGTCCGGGACCGGCGGATCGAGCGGCGCCGGCTACCTGCGCTCTCGTATCCCGGTGCGGTACTACCCGCTGCTGTGGGACCTGCGCTCGGAGCTCTGACGAACACGCTCCACCCCGTGTTGGCGAGGTCACACCTGGAGTCCTAGGGTCGGAGTGTGTCAACGACGACGCTGGATCAGGACAAGTCCGCCCTCGTGGGGAAGGCCATCGACCTGGCCCTCCACCGGAAGGGTGCCGGAGGACCGCCGCACGACGAGGTGGGGGCCCTGCTGAAGGCCTACTACCGCCACGTCGCCCCCGAGGACGTCTGTGACCGCGGCGAGGTCGACATCTACGGGGCGCTGGCCTCGCACTGGAAGCTGGCGGGCGACCGGCCCCAGGGCACCGCCCAGGTCCGGGTGTTCACCCCGACCCTGGCCGAGCACGGCTGGTCCGCGAGTGGTCACTCGGTCGTCGAGGTCGTCATCGACGACATGCCGTTCCTCGTCGACTCGCTGACCATGGAGCTCTCGCGACAGCTGCGCGACGTGCACGTGGTCATCCACCCGCACTTCGACGTGGTCCGCGACATCACCGGTTCGCTCCAGAGCGTGATGCCGGTGGCCGACGGCTCGCTCGAGCCCCCCGAGGGGGCGATCCGCGAGTCCTGGATGCACGTCGAGATCGACCGGATCCGGGACGGCGACGAGACCGCCGCCATCGAGGAGGACGTGCAGCGGGTGCTGCGCGACGTCCGGGAGTCCGTCGAGGACTGGGAGAAGATGCACGCGGCGGTGCAGGAGATCGTCGAGGAGCTCGACAGCAACCCGCCCCCGCTGGACCCCGAGGAGGTCCGGCAGGGCCGCGAGCTGCTCGAGTGGCTGGCCGCCGACCACTTCACCTTCCTCGGCTACCGCGAGTACAAGCTCGAGCGCGAGGGCGAGGACGAGCTGCTCCGGGCCGTGCCCGGCACCGGCTTCGGGATCCTGCGGGCCGACCAGGACATGTCCGCCTCGTTCGGCAAGCTCCCCGCCATGGTGAAGGCCAAGGCACGGGAGAAGACCCTGCTGGTGCTGGCCAAGGCGAACTCCCGCGCCACCGTGCACCGGCCGGCGTACCTCGACTACGTCGGGGTGAAGCAGTTCGACTCGAACGGCGAGGTCGTCGGCGAGCGCCGGTTCCTCGGGCTCTACTCGAGCGCCGCGTACACCGAGTCGCTGATGCGGATCCCGTTGCTGCGGGAGAAGGCCGCGGCCGTGCTCAAGCGGATCGGCTTCGACCCGCGCAGCCACGCCGGCAAGGCGTTGATGGACACCCTCGAGACCTACCCGCGCGACGAGCTCTTCCACACGACGGTCGACGAGCTCGCACCGATGGCCGAGGCCGCGATGCACGCCCGCGAGCGACGCCAGGTGCGGATGTTCGTCCGGCGGGACACCTACGGCCGCTACGTCTCGGTCCTCGTCTACCTGCCGCGCGACCGCTACAACACCAACGTCCGCGAGAAGTTCTCGCAGATCCTCAAGGACCACCTCGGCGGGGACTCGGTGGAGTTCAACGTCAGCGTCAACGAGTCGACGACCGCCCGGGTGCACTTCGTCGTGCACCCGCCCAGCGGCGGCACCATCGCCACCGTCGAGACCGAGGACCTCGAGCGCCGGCTCACCGATGCCTCGCGCTCGTGGCGCGACGACTTCACCTCCGCGGTGATCGCGGAGTACGGCGAGGAGGTCGGCGCGCGGCTGGGCCGCCACTACCTCGACTCCTTCCCGGAGGCCTACAAGGAGGACTTCGCGGCGCGCACCGGTGCGGTCGACCTCGGTCGGCTCGAGGCGCTCAGCGGCGACGAGGGACTCGACCTCTCGCTCTACGAGCAGATGGACGCCAGCCGCGGCGAGGCCCGGTTGAAGGTGTTCCGCGTCGGCCCGCCGCTGTCGCTCTCGGAGATCCTGCCGATGCTCAGCTCGATGGGCGTCGAGGTCGTCGACGAGCGGCCCTACGAGCTCGAGGGGCTGGGCCGGCCGACCTACATCTACGAGTTCGGGCTCCGCTACGGGCGGGCGCTGCCGGCCCAGGCCCGGGAGCTGTTCCAGGACGCGCTGCGCGCGGTCTGGAACGGCTTCAACGAGATCGACGGGTTCAACGCGCTGGTCCTCGGAGCCGGGCTGACCTGGCGCCAGGCGACGGTGCTGCGTGCCTACGCCAAGTACATGCGCCAGGGACACTCGCCGTTCGCCCTCGACTACATCGAGGACGCCCTGCGCAACAACGTCGACCTCACCAAGATGCTCGTCCAGCTCTTCGAGGCGAGGTTCGACCCCGGCCACAACGGGCTCGGTGCCGACGCCGAGGCGCGCACCGCGCGGGTCGAGTCGGTCGAGGAGCGGATCACCCGCGCCCTCAACGACGTGGCCAGCCTCGACCACGACCGGATCCTGCGTTCCTACCTGACCCACATCCGGGCGACGCTGCGCACCAACTACTTCCAGCCGCTCGAAGCCCACGACGGCGGCGGGGTCCGCTCGTACATCTCCTTCAAGATGGAGCCGTCGGCGATCCCGGACCTGCCGGAGCCGCGGCCGCGCTTCGAGATCTTCGTCTACTCGCCGCGGGTCGAGGGCGTGCACCTGCGCTTCGGCGCGGTGGCGCGAGGCGGGCTGCGCTGGTCGGACCGCCGCGACGACTTCCGCACCGAGGTGCTCGGCCTGGTCAAGGCCCAGATGGTCAAGAACACCGTCATCGTCCCGGTCGGCGCCAAGGGCGGGTTCTTCTGCAAGCAGCTGCCCGATCCCTCCGACCGCGACGCGTGGATGGCCGAGGGGATCGCCTGCTACAAGACCTTCATCTGCGGCCTGCTCGACATCACCGACAACCTCGTCGACGGCCAGACCGTCCCGCCGCGCGCGGTCGTACGGCACGACGGCGACGACGCCTATCTGGTGGTCGCCGCCGACAAGGGCACCGCGACGTTCTCCGACATCGCCAACGGGGTCGCGAACGACTACGGGTTCTGGCTCGGCGACGCGTTCGCCAGCGGCGGCTCCGTGGGGTACGACCACAAGGCGATGGGGATCACCGCCCGGGGCGCGTGGGTCTCGGTGCAGCGGCACTTCCGCGAGCGCGGCATCGACTGCCAGGCCGAGGACTTCACCGCTGCGGGGATCGGCGACATGTCCGGCGACGTGTTCGGCAACGGCCTGCTCTGCTCCGAGCACACCCGGCTGGTCGCGGCGTTCGACCACCGCGACATCTTCCTCGACCCGACGCCCGACGCGGCGACGTCGTACGCCGAGCGGCGCCGGCTCTTCGACCTGCCCCGGTCGAGCTGGCAGGACTACGACCGGTCCCTCATCTCCGAGGGAGGCGGGATCTACTCGCGTTCCCTGAAGTCCATCAAGATCGGCGGCGAGGTGCGCGCGGCACTCGGCCTGGACGACGACGTCACCGCGATGACGCCGGCGGAGCTGATGAAGGCGATCCTCAAGGCGCCGGTGGACCTGCTCTGGAACGGTGGCATCGGCACCTACGTCAAGGCCGCCGAGGAGAGCGACGCCGACGCCGGCGACAAGGCCAACGACGCGATCCGCATCGACGGCCGCGAGCTGCGGGCCAAGTGCGTCGGCGAGGGCGGCAACCTCGGCTTCACCCAGCTCGGCCGCATCGAGTACGCGCTGCTCGGTGCCGAGCACCGCGGCGGCCGGATGAACACCGACTTCATCGACAACTCCGCCGGTGTCGACACCTCCGACCACGAGGTGAACATCAAGATCCTGCTCGACCGGGTGGTGAAGGACGGAGACCTCACCCAGAAGCAGCGCAACAAGCTGCTGGCCGACATGACCGACGAGGTCGGTGCGCTGGTGCTGCGGGACAACTACGAGCAGAACCTGGCCCTGGCGAACGCGGCCGACCACTCGCCGTCCCTGCTCCACGTGCACGAGGACTGGATGCGCCGGCTGGAGCGCGAGGGCGTGCTCAACCGCGAGCTGGAGGGACTGCCGACCACCCGGCAGGTACGCCGCCGGCTCGAGCGAGGTGAGGGCCTGACCACGCCGGAGCTCTCGGTGCTCCTCGCCTGGACCAAGATCGTCCTGGCCGAGCAGCTGCTGGCCTCCGACCTGCCCGACGACCCGTACCTCGCCATCGACCTGCGGGCCTACTTCCCCACCCTGATGCGCGAACGCTTCGAGACGCAGATCGGCGACCACCCGCTGCGCCGGGAGATCATCGTGACCCAGGTGGTCAACGACCTCGTCAACGGTGCCGGCATGACCTTCTGGCCACGGCTGGAGGGCGAGACCGGGGCCACGCCCGCGGAGCTCACCCGGGCCAACTTCGTGGCCCGCGAGATCTTCGCGTCGCTGCCGCTGCGAGACGACCTGAAGACCTACGACAACGTGCTCGACGCCGGGGTGCAGACCCGGATGCGGCTCGAGATGCGCACGCTGGTCGAGCGCGCCTCGCGCTGGCTGGTCTCCAACCGGAGGCCGCCGCTGGACAGCGAGGGCACCGTCGACTTCTTCGCCGGCCCGGTCCAGCGCGTCATGGAGCAGCTGCCCGACCTGATGGTCGGGCGCGAGCTGGCGGCGTACCAGACCCGGCGCGACCGGCTGGAGGCGGCCGGCGTACCGCAGGAGCTGGCCTCGCGGGTGGCCGTGCTGCCTCCCTCGTACATGCTGCTCGGCATCGTCGAGATCGCCGTGCGCGAGGACCTCGACCCGGCCGAGGTCGCGCGGGTGCACTTCGCGCTGGGCGAGCGGCTCGGCCTGCCGGCGCTGGTGCAGCGGATCCTCGCCCTTCCTCGCGAGGACCGGTGGCAGACGATGGCGCGGGCCGCCCTGCGCGACGACCTGCACGGGGTGCACGCCCAGCTCACCGCCCAGGTGCTGCGGACGACCTCGCCCGACGAGAGCGCCCCGGCCCGGATCGCGATCTGGGAGGACCAGGACAGCGTGGTCGTGCCGCGCGCGGCCGCCACCCTGGAGGAGATCTGCGCCGACGACTCCGCCGAGCTCGCGCGGCTCTCGGTCGGGCTGCGCGTCGTGCGGGGGCTGCTCGCGTCGGGGTGAGGGCGGCCGCGGGAGAAAGTTCTCGCCCCGGCACAACCCGACGGGCCGCTCGGCACGTCAGGAGGGCATGGAAGCAACCACCGCCTCCGGAGACCGGGCGGACCTGAGGGGGAAGGGCCGGATGGCGAACGACGCCGAGTTCGCGGAGTTCTTCACCGCGACCTGGCCGCGCCTTTACCGCACGGCGCTGGCCATCGTCGGTGACGGCGCGGCGGCGGAGGATGCCGTGCAGTCGGCTTTCGCCCGGGCCTACGCGTCCTGGCGACGGGTCTCGTCCGCGGACCACCCCGAGGCGTACGTCCGGCGGATGGTCGTCAACGAGATCCTCGGCAGCCGCCGCCACGGATGGGGGCGCCGGGAGCGGCCCTCCGAGTCGGTGGACCCGATGACCAGCGTCGACTCGCCCGAGCACCGGGTCGTGGCCCGCGGCTCCGTGTGGCCGGCGATCCGTCTGCTCCCGGTCCGGCAGCGCGCGGTCATCGTGCTGCGCTACTACGAGGACCTCTCCGAGCGGGAGATCGCTGCGGTGCTCGGCTGCAGTCCCGGCACGGTGAAGTCCCAGGCCTCCGCCGCACTCGCCAACCTCCGCCGCCACGGCGCCCTCCAGGACGGGGCAGACGCATGAGCACCACCGATCTTCGCCGCGCTCTCGAGGCGGACCTGTCCGCCGTCGTCCCGCCTGCCGGCGACCTCGCCCGCGCCACGCGGGAGGGACATCTGATCCGCCGCCGGCGTCGGGCGACGGCGACCGCTGCCGCGCTGGCGGCCGCGGCGGTGGCCGTCGTGGCCGTCGTGGCCGCCCAGCTCACCGGTGCCACGACGGTCCGCGACCCACGGCCGGTCGCCCCGCTGGGCCGGCTGGACTTCTCCCAGGGCCTGCGGGCGTACGCCGCGCCCGGGGCCGAGATCCACCTGGGTGGTCGGGAGTTCCCGGCCTCCCGGATGCAGTTCCTCGACACCGACGCGACGGCCACGCCGTACGGCGTGCTGTTCTACGACGCCGGCATCCCCCGCCTGCTCGGCGAGTCCGGGCAGGTCACCGACCTCGAACCCGGCGCCGAGACGAGCTCGTCGCACTTCACCTCGAAGGTCGACTCGCAGCGGCCGCTGGTCGCCTACGGGGTGGTCCGCGACGGGCAGCCGACCGTGACTGTGAGGAACCTCGAGACCGACGAGGTGGTGGGTCGGCACGACATCGGCCGGGACACGGTCATCGACGGGCTCGACGACGGCGTGGTGTTCCTCCGCACCCCGGACGGGACGACGACCTGGGACACCCGCGACGACGACGTGCAGGAGCTCGCCGGCAGCCGGACCAGGGTGGCCGACGTCCGCAACGGGGTGATCCTCTACGACGGCCCTGCGCCCGACGGCGCGGCAGCCGCGGCGTACCGGCTCGTCAAGGGCGCGATCGACGCCCAGCTCACCTACGACGGCCGGTACGTCCTCTACTGGTCGAGCCGGCTGGAGCCGACGGGCGAGGGCGCGCCGATCGTGCTCGACCGGGGCCAGGCGGGCCGCGGTCCGGGCTACGGGTGGTGGGCGATCGACACCGACGGGTCGGTGCTCACCGCCGTCCCCGGCCACGGCTCCCGGAGCACCGTCTACGACTGCGCGCTGCCCTCCGGACGCTGCGCCGAGCTCGGCGCCCTGTCGACGTTGCACGGCGACCCGATGTTCATCGGGGTCGACATGTAACAACCAGAGGGCCCAAAAGCCGATAACCGGGTGCGCCTGTCGGTGGCCACACCTAGGGTTGATGACGATGTCAACCATTCCCCTCTCGGACCCGCCCGCCGGCGTCCACTCGCTGTGGCGACTCCGCGGCTACCTGCGCCCGCACGCCTTCGCCCTCACCGTCATGGCCCTCGCCTCGATCGCGGGCGTCGGCCTGACCATCGCGATCCCGCTGGTCACCAAGGCCCTGATCGACGGACCCATCACCGACCGTGAGCTGGGGCCGGTGCTGCCGCTGGGCCTGCTGGCGCTCGGCCTCGGCGTGCTCGAGGCGGTGCTGATCTGGCTCCGCCGCTGGGTGCAGTCCAACGCGGTGCTGGGGCTCGAGACGGCGATGCGCCACGACCTCTACGAGCGGCTGCAGCAGCTGCCCATGAGCTTCCACACCAAGTGGCAGTCCGGCCAGCTGCTCTCGCGCGCCACCACCGACCTGTCGGCCATCCGCCGGTTCAGCGGCTTCGGGCTGCTCTTCCTGGTCATCAACATCCTGCAGGTCACCGTGGTGACCGGTGTGCTGCTCCACATGTACTGGCCGCTCGGCCTCGTCGTCGCCGCCGCGGCCGCGCCGATCGTCTGGTTGTCGATGCGGTTCGAGAAGGCCTATGTCGTGGTCTCCCGCCGGGTCCAGGACGAGCAGGGCGACCTGGCGACCCGCGCGGAGGAGGGCGCCGTCGGCATCCGGGTGATCAAGTCCTTCGGTCGCAGCGACCACGTCTCCGCCCAGTACGACGCCGCCGCGCGCACCCTGCACGCCACGAGCATGGACAAGGTGCGGCTCTCGGCGAAGTTCTGGACCTTCCTCGAGGTGATCCCGAACCTCGCGGTGGTGGTGGTGCTCCTGCTCGGCGCGATCGGGGTCGGCCACGGCCGGCTCACGCCCGGCGAGCTGGTCGCCTTCATCACGCTGATGCTCTCGCTGGTGTGGCCGGTCTCCTCGCTGGGCGTGATCCTGGCGATGGGCCAGGAGGCGATGACCGCGGCGGCGCGCATCCTCGAGATCTTCGACACCGAGCCCGACATCGTCTCGGGCGCGGGAGGCATCGACCGTCCGCGCGGCCACCTGCGCTTCGAGCACGTGGACTTCGCCTTCCCCGACGCTCCCGACGAGCTGGTCCTGCGCGACGTCAACCTCGACATCGCGCCGGGGGAGACCGTGGCGCTGGTCGGCGCGACCGGCTCCGGCAAGACCATCCTCACCGGACTGGTCCCGCGGCTGTACGACGTCACCGGCGGCCGGGTCACCATCGACGGTGTCGACGTGCGTGACCTGCCGCTGGCAAGCCTGCGCTCGCTGGTGGCGACCGCGTTCGAGGAGCCGACGCTCTTCTCGATGAGTGCTCGGGAGAACCTCACCCTCGGCCGGATCGACGCCCACGAGGAGGAGATCCGTTCGGCGCTGGACGTGAGCCAGGCCGGCTTCGTCCACGACCTGCCCTGGGGCCTGGACACCCGGGTGGGCGAGCAGGGGATGGCACTCTCGGGCGGCCAGCGGCAGCGGGTGGCGCTCGCCCGTGCCGTGCTCGCGCAGCCGAAGGTCCTCGTCCTCGACGACACGCTCTCGGCGCTCGACGTCCACACCGAGCGGCTGGTCGAGGAGGCGCTGCGCCGGGTGCTGGCCGACACCACCGGTCTGGTGGTGGCGCACCGCGCCTCGACCGTGCTGCTCGCCGACCGGGTCGCGCTGCTCCAGGGCGGCACGATCACGCACGTCGGGGACCACCGGGAGCTGCTGGGGACGGTGCCCGCCTACCGCGAGCTCCTCTCTGCGAGGTCGGGGCCGAGGTCCGGGCCGAGGTCCGGGCCGGGAACGCGACCGAGACCTGCATCGAGATGGGGGCCGACGCGTGACGACCGAGACGCAGCAGTGGCGCGGCGTCGCCGCCGACGACATCACCGACGAGCTCACCCACGAGACCTCGGTGCGGCTCGCGGACCGGTCGCGCCGGCTGCTCAAGGACCTGCTCGCGCCGTACCGCCGGGCGATCCAGCTCCTCGTGGCGATCGTGCTGGTCGAGAACATCGCTCGCCTCTCGATCCCGTACCTCGTCAAGGAGGGGATCGACAGCGGCATCCCGCCGATCCAGCAGAGCGGCGACACCGGTCCGCTGTTCGTCGTCGTCGGCCTGGTGCTCGTGGCGACGATCTCCCAGGCCGTGGCGCGCAACCTGTTCCTGGTCCGCTCCGGGCACATCGGCCAGGACATCCTCTTCGAGATCCGCCGCCGGGTGTTCCGTCACTTCCAGGACCTCAGTCCGTCCTTCCACGACCGCTACACGTCCGGGCGCGTGATCTCGCGGCAGACCTCCGACGTCGATGCGATCTACGAGATGCTCGAGACCGGCTTCGACGGGCTCGTCACCGCCGCCCTGACCCTGGTCGGCACGGCCGCGCTGCTGCTCTTCCTCGACGTCCGGCTGGGCCTGGTGGCGCTGCTCTGCGGGCCCTTCCTGGCCTGGCTGACCAACTGGTTCCGCAAGGAGTCGGCGAAGAGCTACCGGGTCACCCGCGAGAAGGTCGCCCTGGTGATCGTCCACTTCGTCGAGTCGATGGGCGGCATCCGCGCGGTCCAGGCGTTCCGCCGGGAGCCCCGCAACCAGGAGATCTTCGACGACGTCAACGACCAGTACCGCGCGGCCAACCTGACCGCCTTCCGGCTGGTCGCCTGGTTCATGCCCGGCATCCGGCTGATCGGCAACGTCACGATCGGCGTCGTGCTGCTCTACGGCGGCTACCGGGCCTACAACGGCGACGTCACCGTCGGCGTGCTGGCGGCGTTCCTGCTCTACCTGCGCCAGTTCTTCGAGCCGATGATGGAGATCTCGCAGTTCTACAACACCTTCCAGTCGGCCTCGGCGGCCCTGGAGAAGCTGTCGGGCGTCCTGGAGGAGGAGCCGACGGTGCCCGAGCCCCGCGTGCCGGTGCCGCTGCCCGCACCGCGTGGGGAGCTCCGGTTCGAGCAGGTCCGCTTCTCCTACGTCGACGACGTGCCGGTGCTGCCCGGCCTGGACCTGACGGTGCCCGCCGGGCAGACCCTGGCGCTGGTCGGCACCACCGGCGCGGGGAAGACGACGCTGGCGAAGCTCGCCACCCGGTTCTACGACCCGGTGCGCGGGCGGGTCCTTCTCGACGGCGTCGACGTCCGCGACCTGTCATCGGCGACGCTGCGCGACGCGGTGGTGATGGTGACCCAGGAGAACTACCTGTTCTCCGGCACGGTCGCCGACAACATCCGGTTCGGCCGCCCCGAGCGCGACGGCGGCCGAGGTCGAGGAGGCGGCCCGTGCCCTGGGCGCGCACGACTTCATCAGCGCGCTGCCGCAGGGCTACGACACCGACGTGGCCAACCGGGGCGGCCGGCTCAGTGCGGGGCAGCGCCAGCTGGTCGCCTTCGCGCGGGCGTTCCTGGCCGACCCGGCGGTGCTGATCCTCGACGAGGCCACCTCGTCGCTGGACGTGCCGTCCGAGCGCCTGGTGCAGCACGCGCTGCGCACGGTGCTGGCGGGTCGCACGGCGGTGATCATCGCCCACCGGCTCTCCACGGTGGAGATCGCGGACCGGGTGCTGGTGATGGAGCACGGCCGCATCGTCGAGGACGGCACCCCCGCCGGGCTGATCGCCGGTGGGCAGGGCCGCTTCTCCGACCTGCACCAGGCCTGGCTGGACTCGCTGGCCTGAGGGCCCGGGCATGTCTACGCTCCGACCGTGACCGAAGTGAGCCTGACCGACGTGGCCGAGACCGTTCGCCGCACCACCGACGGACGCCTGACGGCGGGCGCGGCCGTCGAGGAGTCGTTGGCCCGCATCGCCGCGCTGGACCCGGGACTGAACGCGTTCTCCCGGGTGCTGGCCGAGGAGGCGCGTGCGGAGGCGGCGGCCCGCGACGAGCACCGGTCCTCGGGCGGCGCGCCCGGCCCGTTGCACGGCGTACCGATCGCCATCAAGGAGGAGATCGACGTCGCCGGCACGGTGACCACCTTCGGCGGCGAGGCCAACGAGACACCGGTCGCCGAGGACGCCGAGATCGTGCGGCGGCTGCGCGCGGCGGGCGCCGTGGTCGTCGGCAAGACGACGATGCCGGAGTTCGGGGCGTTCCCCTACACCGAGTCGGCCTCGCGCGGGATCACCCGCAACCCGTGGGACCGCACCCGGACACCGGGCGGCTCCAGCGGCGGCACGGCCGTCGCCGTCGCGACCGGGATGGTGCCCGTGGCGATCGGTGGCGACGGCGGCGGGTCGATCCGGATCCCCAGCGCCTGCTGCGGGCTGTTCGGCCTCAAGCCCCAGCGCGGCCGGGTCAGCACGGCGCCGAGCCCGCACCTGTGGTGGGCGCTCGGCACCGCGGGGCCGCTCACGCGCACGGTCCGGGACAGCGCGCTCGTCTACGACGTGATCCGGGGCAACGTCGAGGGCGACCTCTACCGCGCCGGCGGCACCGGGTCGTTCGTCGAGGCGGCCGGCCGCGAGCCGGGACGGCTGCGGATCGGCTGGACGACGAAGCCGGTCACGCTCGGGGTCCGCCCCGACCCGATCCACGTCCGGGCGGTGCAGGAGACCGCACGGCTGCTCGGCGACCTCGGGCACGACGTGCGCGAGGTCGACCCGCAGTACCCCGACCCCACCGGCGCGTTCGTCCCGCAGTTCTTCGCCGGGATCCGCTACGAGGCCGGGCACGTGGAGCACTACGACCGGCTCGAACGCCGCACGCGGGAGACCTGCCGGCTCGGCTCCTGGGTGACGCCGCGGGTGCGGGACTGGGCGCTGCGGGAGACCGAGAAGGTGTCTGCCAAGGCCAACCGCGTCTTCGACTCCGTGGACGTGCTGCTCACGCCGGCCATCGCCCACCGGCCCCCGCGGGTCGGCCGGCTCGACGGGGTGGGCACGGTGCGGGCCTCGCTGCGAGCGATGCCGGCGATCGCGTACGCCGCGCTCTGGAACGTCGCCGGCAACCCGGCCGCGTCCGTGCCGTGCGGGACCGGCCCGGACGGCCTGCCCGTCGCCGTCCAGCTCGTCGGTCGGACCGACGACGAGGCCACCCTGTTCTCCCTGTCGGCGCAGGTCGAGACGGCCCGGCCGTGGCCGATGCTGGCGGGAGAGCGGTAGGCCCGCGTCGCGTTCCGACCCCCTGCGGAGCCGGCGCCGCTAGGGTCCTCCGCGTGGCAGCTATCGAGGTGGTCGACCTCGCCCTGGCCTACGGCGACCTGCTGGCCGTCGACGGGGTGAGCCTCGACGTGGGCGAGGGCGAGTTCGTCGGGATCCTGGGTCCCAACGGTGCCGGCAAGACGACGACCCTGGAGATGGTCGAGGGGCTGCGCAAGCCCGACTCCGGGACCATCAAGGTGCTGGGGGAGCGCCCGTGGCCGCGCAACCCGGCGCTGCTCCCACGCATCGGGGTCCAGCTGCAGGCGTCGTCGTTCTTCGAACGCCTCACCGCCCGCGAGCAGCTGCACACCTTCGCCTCCCTCTACGGTGTGCCCACGAAGCGGGCCGACGGCTGGCTCGAGCGCGTCGGGCTGGTGGACAAGGCCGACAGCCGGGTGGAGGACCTGTCCGGCGGCCAGGCGCAACGGCTCTCGATCGCGTGCGCCCTCGTCCACGACCCCGAGGTCGTCTTCCTCGACGAGCCGACCGCGGCGCTGGACCCGCAGGCCCGCCGCAACCTCTGGGACCTGCTGTCCGGCCTCAACGACTCGGGGCGCACGGTCGTGCTCACCACGCACTACATGGACGAGGCCGAGGTCCTCTGCGACCGCGTCGCGATCATGGACCACGGGCGGGTGCTGCGCCTCGACACCCCGGCGGCCCTGGTTCGCGGTCTCGACGCGCCGGTCCGGATCACGGTCACCGCGGGGCAGCTCGACGAGACGACCGGGCGACGGCTTCCCTGCGTCATCGAGGCCCGGGACACCCCCGACGGGCTCGTCCTCACCACGCGCGCGCCGGCCGCCGTCGTGTCGCGGCTGGCGGAGCTCGACCACCTCGACGGCGTGCAGGTGCACACCGGAACCCTCGAGGACGTGTTCCTCGACCTGACCGGCCGGGAGTACCGCGCATGAACAGGCCCTTCCTCGCCCTCTCCGTCGCCATCCTGCGCGGGTTCTACCGCGACAAGGCCTCGGTCTTCTTCGCGCTGGTGTTCCCGCTGATGTTCCTGGTCCTCTTCGGCGGCATCCTCGGCCACCAGACCCAGTCCAAGGTCGACCTGGTGCAGGTCGGTGACGTGGCCGTGATCGACGACCTGCCCGCGGACGCGAGGCACGCCTTCGACCAGACCTTCGAGGTGTCCCGGACCGACGACGCCGAGGCGGCCCTGACCGAGGTCCGCAAGGGTGACGCGGACGTCGCGGTCGAGATGGACGGCGACACGCTCGTCGCCCACTACACCCAGACCGACCCGGTCGGCGCGGCCATCACGCAGGGCGCCCTGCGGTCGTTCGTCGACGGCACGAACGTGGCGCTCAGTGGCAACCCGCCGACCTACGCCCTGAGGACCGAGGCGGTCGAGGACGACTCCCTCGACACGATCCAGTTCGTGACGCCGGGCCTGCTCGGCTGGGCGATCGCGATGAGTGCGAGCTTCGGGGCCGCGGCCACCCTGCAGGGGTGGCGGCAGAGCAAGCTGCTGCGGCGACTGCAGCTCGCGCCGGTCCCCACCGGCACGGTCGTCGGTGCCCGGATCGCGGTGACCGTCGTCATCGCGCTGGTGCAGATGGCGATCTTCCTCGGCCTCGGCAGCGTGGCGTTCGGGCTGCGGCTCACCGGCTCGTGGTGGATGGCGCTGCCGCTGCTCGTGGTGGGCACCCTGTGCTTCATGTCGGTCGGACTGCTCGCGGGGGCGCTGACCAGGACCCAGGAGGGCGCGGTCAACATGGCCAACTTCCTGGTGCTGCCGATGGCGTTCCTCAGCGGCTCGTTCTTCGCGCTGGACGGCGCGCCCGGCTGGCTGCAGACGGTCTCCGAGCTGATGCCGCTGCGGCACCTGAACGACGGCATGCTCGACGTGATGGTCCGGGGCGAGGGTCCGGGAGCGGCGCTGGCCCCGATGGCGATCCTGGCGGGCTTCGCGATCGTCGTCACCGCCGTCGCGGCCCGACTGTTCCGGTGGGACACGACATGACCGGCCTGCTCCTCCAGACCCCCCGCGCCCGGGTCCGGCGCGCGGTGCGGCGGCTGACCGGCGACACCAGCAGCCCGCTGGCGGGACGCACGGTGCTGGTCACCGGCGCGACCTCGGGGATCGGGGAGGCCACGGCGCTGGCGGTCGCCCGGTGCGGCGCGACGGTGCTGCTGGTCGCCCGGCGGACCGACGAGCTGGGCCGGGTCCGTGCCGCGGTCGAGGCGGACGGCGGCCGCGCCGCGGCGTACGCCTGCGACCTCACCGACGGGGACTCCGTCGACGCACTGGTCGATCGGGTGCTCGCCGAGCACGGCCCGGTGGACTACCTGGTCAACAACGCCGGTCGGTCGATCCGCCGATCGCTGCACCTGACCTACGACCGCTTCCACGACTTCGAGCGGACCATGGCGGTCAACTACTTCGGCCCGGTCCGCCTGATCATGGGACTGCTGCCGGCCATGCGTGCCCAGCAGTTCGGGCACGTCGTCAACATCGTGACCTGGGGCGTGCAGATGAAGGCACCCAAGTTCGCGGCCTACATCGCCTCCAAGGCCGCGCTCGACACCTGGAGCAGGGTCGCGTCCCGGGAGACCTACCGCGACAACGTCACCTTCACCAACATGCGCTTCGCGCTGGTCCGCACCCCGATGGTGGCTCCGACCGAGGCGTACACCGGTCGACGCGCGCTCACCCCGGAGCAGGCCGCGGCGAAGATCGTGCGAGCCCTGGAGGACCGTCCGGTCACGGTGAACACGGCGGCCGGGACCGTCGGCGAGATCCTCAACCTCGCGGCGCCACGCCTCAGCGACGCGCTGTTCAGCCGGTTCGACCGGGCCTGGCAGGACTCGCGAGCAGCCCGCGGCGACGTCCCCTGAGCTCGCCGCCGGCGGTGCGGTAAATCAGGCGACACCCTGCCCTGTGCGACAGGACAATCTCCGTGATGTTCGCTGCTGTCCTTCGCCAGGTCCGGCCACCCTCGCCCCTCGCGGGCCGCCTCGCGGTCCAGAGCCTCCTGTTCGCGCTCGGCGAGGGCACCTTCATGACCGGTTCGGCGGTGTTCTTCACCCAGATCGTGGGACTGAGTGCGGCCCAGGTCGGCCTCGGCCTGACCATCGCAGGAATGGCCGCCTTCCTCGCGGCACTGCCCATGGGCAGGCTGGTCGACCGCTTCGGACCGAAGAAGATGTGGGCGGTCAGTGCGACCGGGCAGGCGGCGATGTTCGCCGTCTGGCCGTTCATCACCGACTTCCGCGGCTACGTGGGCATGGCGGTCGGCATGGAGGTCATCGGCGCCCTCGGCGGTGCGGCGCACGGCGCGTACACGATCGACGTGCTGCCCCCCGACGAACGGGTGAAGTCACGCGCCTACATGTACTCCGCGCTCAACGTCGGCTTCACCCTCGGCTCCCTGGTCGGCGGCGTCGCGCTGGCGTTCCACTCCAACGACCTGCTGCACGTGCTGCCGTGGTTCACCGCCGTGGTCTTCCTCGTCAACGCCGTCGCGATCAGTCGACTGCCGCGGGCGCCGCACGACGACCGCACCCCGGAGGACCGCAAGGTGAAGATCCCCGGGCCCGGACCGCTGCGCAACCCCGGCTGGCTCCTCACGGAGTTCTTCGGCGGGGTCTTCTGGACCAACCAGGTGCTGCTCAACATCGTGATCCCCCTGTGGCTGGTGGAGGAGACCGACGCCCCGCGGGTGCTGCTGGCGTTCCTGTTCGGCACCAACACGGTGATGTGCATCTTCTTGCCGATGGTGACCGCGCGCGGGGTCGAGGACGTGCCCACCGCCCTCAAGGCGATCCGCATCTCCTCCACGTTCTTCGTCGTCTCCTGCCTGATCACGCTGGCCACCCACGACACCGTCGGCTGGGTCACGATCGCGCTGGTCTGGCTGGGCCACGTCACCGTGACCGGCGCCGAGCTCTACCTCTCGGCGGCGAGCTGGTCCTTCGAGGCCGAGCTGATGGACCCGCGCCAGCGCGGGGCCTACCAGGGCGCCTCCGAGCTGAGCGGCACCCTGGGCCGGGTGTGGGCGCCGGCGGTGTACACCTTCCTGGCGATGAACTGGGGCGCGGCGGGCTGGCTGGTCATCGCCGGCATCATCGTGGTCGCCACCATCGGCGTGCACCCCTCGACCAGGCTGGCGCAACGGTTCCTCGAGCGGCACGTCCCCGCAGACGTGCTGGCCGACGCCCGCGCCTCGGCTCCCGACGCCGAGGAGGGGCTCGCGGTCGCGCCGCCCTCGCTGATCGACACCGACGAGCCGGTGCCGGAGTCAGCCGCTGGTCACCTCCGCTGAGCCGGGGCCCATCAGGCTGAACTGCACCCCCGCGGGGTCGCGCATCACTGCGAGCCGACCGTACGGCGTGTCCTCCGCCGGCTGCACCAGCGACCCTCCCGCCGCCAGCCCCTGCTCGACCGTCGCGTCGGTGTCGGCCACCTGCAGGTAGAACTGCCAGCGCGAAGGCTGGTCGCCGAGGAAGCCGGTCGCGTCCATGACACCCGCGCGGGCGTCCTCGTCCTTGCCCAGCGTGGAGTACCGGAACTCGGGGCTGTCGCTCATCGTGTGGGTGTCCCAGCCGAAGACGTCGGTGTAGAACCGCACCGACGTCGCGTAGTCCTTGCTGAGCGTCTCGAACCATGCGGGGGCGCCGTCCTCGGCCCGGGTGAGGAAACCGGGGAAGGTGCCGGCCTGCCAGGCGCCCACGGCCGCACCGGCGGGGTCGACCAGGACCGCCATCTCCCCGAGATCGGCCACCGCCATCGGCCCGGCGACGACCTGGGCACCGGCCGCCCGGGCCTTGGCGACGGTGGCGGCCACGTCGTCGGTCGAGAGGTAGACGGTCCACGCGCTCGGTCCGCCCATGGATCCGTCGTTGGCCATCATCCCCGCGATCGGCTGGTCGCCGCGGAAGAACATCCGGTAGCCGCCGAACTCCTCGCTGGCCTCTCCGGCCGTCCAGCCGAACAGGGCGCCGTAGAACTCCGCGGCGGCATCGGTGTCGGGGGTGAAGAGCTCGATCCAGCAGGGCTCACCGGTGGGGGCGGTCATGGGGACTCCTCGGTTCGACGGGTCGGTGCAGGTACGGACTGCCCGGGGCGGCCGAACTCATCGGCTTCTCCACGAGCCCTCCACGTGGTCACCAAGTCTCACACCGACGCCCGCCGGATGCTCGGGACATGGCTACTCACACCACCCATCACGACGTGGTCGTCGTCGGCGCCCGCTGCGCCGGGGCCAGCACGGCGCGGCTGCTGGCGGCGCGCGGGTACGACGTGGCGCTGCTCGAGCGGGCGACCCTGCCCAGCGACACGCTGTCCACGCACGGCATCGCCCGCGGCGGGGTCGTGCAGCTCGCCCGCTGGGGACTGCTGGACAAGGTGCTGGCCACCGGAGCCCCGGCGATCCGCGAGATCGAGTTCCGGAGCGCCGGAGGGCAGCGCCGGGTCGCGGTCAAGGATCGCGCGGGCGTGGACCTGCTGCTGGCCCCGAGGCGACAGGTGCTCGACCTGCTGCTCGCCGAGGAGGCGGCCGCTGCCGGCGCCGCCCTGCAGACCGGCACCGCGGTGACCGGCCTGCTGCGCGACGACCGGGGCCGGGTGTCGGGCGTGGAGGCAACGACCCGCGGCGGTCGGGAGGCCCGGCTGCACGCCCGGTTCGTCGTGGGCGCCGACGGGCTGCGCTCGTCGACGGCCACTCGGGCCCGGGCGCGCGTGCGCTGCAGCCGCCCCTCCCGGACCTCCACCTGGTACGCCCACGTCGAGGGCGCCTGGTCCGGCCTCGAGTTCCACGTCGGACCGCGAGCCTTCGCGGGGGCATTCCCGACCCACGACGGCCAGGCCTGCGTCTGGCTGTGCCGACCCACGCCCCTGCTCGAGCCCGTGCGCAGGGCGGGACCGGGTCGGCAGGCGGCGTGGGTCGACGCGCTCGACGCGGTCGCCCCCGCGCTCGCGGGACGCGTCAGCGGGGGCCGCATCGCGTCCCCGGTGCGCGGCGGTGTCGACCTGCCCGACCAGCTGCGCGATCCGCACGGTCCCGGTTGGGCGCTGGTGGGCGACGCCGGCTACCACCGGGACCCGATCACCGGGCACGGGATCACCGACGCCTTCCGCGACGCCGAGCTGCTTGCCGACGCGGTCGCGTCCGTCCTCGCCGGGGAGGCCGATGAGGCGCGCGCCCTGTCGGCCTACGCCGCGGCGCGCGATGACGCGATCGCGGAGACCCTCCGGCTGACCCGGGCACTCGCGGCGTTCCCGCACCCGACCCGCTTCGTGGAGCTCCAGATGGAGCTGAGCGACGCCCTTGAACGTGAGGCGACCGAGCTCGCCTCGCGCCCGGCACCCGCCGGGCTGCACGCGGCAACCGCCGCGTGAGACGCCCCCACCACCGAGAGGCACCACCATGACCATCAACCGCTTCGACAAGCGCGGCACCGGCATGTCCGACCGGCCGCAGGGCGTGCCGGACCTGGAGACCCGGATGCACGACGTGCTGGCGGTGATGGACGCGGCGGCGTCCGAGCAGGCGGTCGTCCTCGGCTACTCCGAGGACAGGCCGAGGGGGCGGTCGCTCAGCTGGCCTTCTTGGCCGCGGGCTTCTTCGTCGTCGACTTCTTGGTGCGTCTTCTTGGCGGGAGCCTTCTTGGCCGGGGCCTTCTTCGCCGTCGACTTCTTGGCGGCGGTCTTCTTGGCCGCGGTCTTCTTCGCCGGCTTCTCCTCGCCGCCCGCCTCGCCGGCCTCCGCGTCCGACTCGCCGCGGGCGGTCTTCGCCGCGTCCACCGAGCGCTGCAGCGCCGCCAGCAGGTCGACGACCTCGCCGGAGGACTTGGTCGAGGTCGCCGTGCGCCTGACCTCGCCCCCCTCGATCTTCGCCTTCACCAGGGACTCGACGGCCCCGGCGTAGTCGTCCTCGAACTCGGAGGCGTCGAAGTCGCCGGCGAGGGTCTCGACCAGCATGTTGGCCATCGTGACCTCGGCGTCCTTGATCTCGCCGGTCTCGATCGAGAAGTCGGGCTGCCGGATCTCGTCGGGCCACATCATCGTCTGCAGCACGATCACGTCGTCGCGCACGCGCAGCACCGCGACCGTCGTCCGCTGCCGCAGCGCGACCGTGACCACGGCCATCCGGTCGGCGTCCTTGAGGGCCTGCCGCAGCAGGGCGTACGGCTTGGCGCCGGACTTCTCCGGCTCGAGGTAGTAGGACTTCTCGAACAGCATCGGGTCGATCTGGTCGCTGGGCACGAACTTCTCCACCGCGATCTCGCGCGACGAGGTGGACGGCAGCTCGGCCAGGTCGTCGTCGGTGAGGACGACCATCTCGCCGTCCTCGGTCTCGTACCCCTTGGCGATGTCGGCGTAGGCCACCTCCTCGCCGTCGATCGAGCACACGCGCTGGTACTTGATCCGGCCGCCGTCCTTGGCGTGCACCTGACGGAACGACACGTCGTGCGACTCGGTCGCCGAGTACAGCTTCACCGGGACGCTGACCAGCCCGAAGGACACCGCGCCCTTCCAGATCGCCCGCATCGCAACGCCCCTTCACTCGACCGCCAACACTGCCAGTATCGGTCAGGATGGCCCCATGCGTCCCATGCTCGCCACCCCCGGCCGTCAGGTACCCACTGGTGGGGAATGGACGCACGAGGTGAAGTGGGACGGCGTGCGCATCCTCGCCGACGTCACCGGCGGGGGAGCGGCCCGGTTCCACAGCCGCAACGGCAACGTGGTCTCGGCGGCCTGGCCGGACCTCGTGCCCGCGCCGCTCGGGGACCGCGACCTGCTCGTCGACGGGGAGATCATCGCCCTCAACGAGCAGGGACTGCCCGACTTCCGGGTCCTCCAGGAGCGCATGCACGTCCGCAAGCGCGTCCAGGCGCTCCGGCTCGCCGAGGCCGTCCCGGCGACCTACATGGTCTTCGACCTGCTCCGCCTCGACGGCGCCGACCTCGCCGGCAGGCCGCTGGCCGAGCGGCGGGAGCTGCTCGACGGGCTGGGGATCGACACCGGCTGGCAGGTCCCGGCGGGGTACGACGACGGGCCGATGCTCTTCGACGCCACCCTGCAGCAGGGGCTCGAGGGCATCGTCAGCAAGCGGCTCGACTCGCGCTACCGGTTCGGTGAGCGCAGCCCGCACTGGCTGAAGTTCGCGCACCGCAAGCGGCTGTCCTACGTGGTCGGGGGCTGGCGTCCCCAGGAGGGCAGCGCGGCCAGGCTCGGCGCCCTGCTCGTCGGTGAGCCGACCCCCGACGGGCTCCTCTACCGGGGCCGGGTGGGCAGCGGCATCGCGGGTCGGGCGAGTGCCGCTGCTCTCCGAGCTGCTCTCACCGCTGGAACGGACGGACAGCCCGTTCGACGACGAGGTGCCGCGGGTCGACAGCGTCGGCACCCACTGGGTGGAGCCCGTGCTCGTGGTCGACGTCGACACCCACCACACGTCCCGGAACCAGCGGCTGCGCCAGCCGTCCTACCGTGGCCTGCGCACGGACCTGACCCCCGACGACCTGTCGTAACGCGGAATTCACGCGCGCGCCGCGACGAGACCTAGCGCCCCGACACCGGGATGCGCCACGATCTGCGCACCTGCTCGTTCTCGGTCCCTGGAGCCCCCTGTGCACATTCCCCTGCCGCGTGCTGCGCGGACAGTCCTCGCGCTCGCCCTCACCGTCCTGGTCAGCGCCCTCACCGTCACCCCGCTCGTCGATGCCGAGGCGGCGGTGCCCGACGCGCTCGTCCTGCTCCACCGCGGGTGCCTGGCGCCAGGGGCAGCTGAACGTCTACTGGTTCGACGTCGACCAGGGGGACAGCCAGCTGATCGTCGGCCCCACCGGCAAGACGCTGCTGATCGACCTCGGCGAGACGGCGTACAACTCGAAGGGCGCCAACACGAACGCCACGGCGGTCGCGGCGCAGATCCGCAACATCTGCGGGACCGGGAGCAACCCGGTGCACCTCGACTACGTGATGGCCTCCCACCACCATCTCGACCACATCGGGTACGCCGGCAACCCCGGCGACACCCAGGCCTACGGCAACGGTCTCTACCAGCTGCTGACGCCCACCAGCCTGGGCGGCCTGGGCTTCACCGTCGGCCAGGTCATCGACCACGACGGCGGGACCTGGACCGACGCCAACAGCAACGGGAAGTGCGACACGGGTACGTCGGCCGCCCCGGAGCCCGAGGTGGCCTGGCACAACGTCGGCACCACGAGCATGACCGGGCAGCGCTTCATCTGCTGGCTCTACGGCCCGGCGGGGCAGCCGGACCGTGCGGCGATCGAGGGCAAGGTCCTCACCCTGACCAACTCAGGAACCTGGCCGGTGCTGGACCTCGGCAGCGGCGCCACCGCGACCATCGAGGAGGCCAACGCCAAGGGCGTCATGCAGGCCGACGGCACCACCCCGGTGAGCGGCAACCACGCGACCGACGCGAACCCGCCCAGCGAGAACGACTACTCGATCGGCGTCAAGGTCGGCTTCGGCAGCTACAGCTACGCCACCGCGGGCGACAGCGACGGCGAGTACGCCTCGTCGGTCAACGGCTACACCTACAACGACGTCGAGTCGCTGCTGAAGTCCAAGATGGGCAAGGTCGAGACCCTGCGGGCCAACCACCACGGCTCGGCGCACTCGTCCTCGTCGGGCTACGTCAACGCGCTCGACCCGCAGATGACCGTCATCTCGTGCGGCGTCAACTCCTACGGCCACCCGGGGAACCGGACCCTCGACACCTTCCGGGCGATCGCGGCGGACATCTACATGATGAACAACCCCTGCGACACCACGGACGCCACCGGCGCGCCCATCGACTACTCGGGGACCTTCAACCACTCCGGGACGGTCCACCTGGCCACGACCGGCGGGGGCAGCGGCTACACGGTCGACTACGACGCCGGAACGCGCACCTACGTGACCGGTGCCGGCGCCGGGACCACCGGCGACCCGACGCAGGTCAGGATCAACGAGCTCCTGATGGCACCCACGGCGGGCGGCACCGAGTGGGTCGAGCTGGCCAACCCGACCACGACGCCCGTCGACGTCAGCGGCTTCTACATCGATGACGTCGCCGGCGGCGGCGGTGCCCCCAAGCAGATCCCTGCCGGCACGGTGATCCCGGCCGGAGGCCGCTGGGTCATGGACATCGCCTCGGGCTTCCTCAACAACACCGGCACCGAGACGGTCAGGTTCCTCTCGGGCACGGGAGGCAACGAGATCACCCACGACTCCTACACCTACGACCTCGGCAGCACGCACTACGACCAGGTGTTCCACCGTCAGGGCGACGGGGGAGCGTGGTGCGCCACGATCTCCGGCAACCTGACCAAGGGGACGGCCAACCCCACCTCGTGCCCGTGACGGCGGTGCGCCTGGGGCTCGCCGCCGCCGCGGCGACGCTCCTGCTGGGCGCCGCGGTCGTCGTCCCCGGGCACGGCGCCCCAGCGCCCGGGACCGGCGAGGGCGCCTCCGGCACGGTCGAGCCCCGACTGGTGCTGGTCTCGGGGCGTGACGACCACGGCATGGTCGCCGTGCACCACGTGCCGCTCTACGACGCGCCCGAGGGGGACCACGTGGTGGCGGCGGTCCACGACGGGACGCTCGCGGAGGTGCTCTCCACCAACGGCCAGTGGCTGCAGGTCCGCACGGTGGAGGGCGCGGCGGCGATCGGCTGGGTCGACGACTTCTTCCTGCGCGGGGAGGCGAGGCTGGTCGGCCCTGCCCCGTCGTGCCGGACCACCGTCGGTGGCCACCAGCGCGACGGCGGCACCCTGGTGGTCGTCCGCGAGCTGCGGCAGGGCAGCGTCCGGGTGGAGACCGTCACGCCCCCGGTGGTGCGCGGCTGGGCGCCTCGGGGCGACCTCCAGGAGCTCGCTCCGCAGGGGACCCGGTGCGGTGACATCCCGCCCGACGACCGGCACACGCACTGACGCGGCGGGCACGGGCGTCGTACGTTGATGCCCGTGCCCGACCGTCCCCTCCCGAAAGGATCCCCTGTGCGGACCGTCTTCCTCGGACTGCTGGCCACCGCCCTCCTCGTGACCGTCGTGCCGGCGGCCGCTCCGCCCGCCGACGCCGTCGACCGGGCCGCGCGCAGCGGCTCCCGCCAGGTCCGCCTGGACGGCGTGACCGTGAACCTGCGCGCCGGCACCCGCCAGGTCGTCACCGTCAACCACACCTCCGGCTACCACGCCCGAGTCACCTACTGGGTGCACAAGCACGGGCAGTGGATCCGCCGGATGCGCGCCACCGACGGCCGGATCGGCTACGGCGGCCTCGTGGTCGCCGAGAACCGCCACCAGGGGACAGGCACGACCCCGCTCGGCACCTTCCGGCTGCCCCGGGCCTTCGGCACCCACCACCGCCACGACGGCTGGGACCTCGGCTACCGCAAGATCCGCCGCGGCGACTTCTGGGTCGAGGACAACAAGTCCCGCTTCTACAACCGCTACCGCAACCAGCGCCAGGGCGGGTTCCGGTGGCGGCTGCCGGCCAGCGACCCCAACGGCTCGGAGCGGCTGACCGACTACCCGGTGCAGTACGAGTACTCCATCGTGACCACCTTCAACTCCCACCAGGTCCGCCACCGCGGCGCCGGGATCTTCCTGCACGTGAACGGCAAGGGTGCGACGGCCGGCTGCATCAGCGCCCCGCGCCCGTTCCTGCGCAGGCTGATGGCGCGCCTCGACGCCGACCGGGTCCCGGTGATCGCGATCGGTCGATGAGCGCCGGCTCCGGCGAGGTCCTGGTCGACGTCGAGGGCCGCACGCTGCGGATCAGCAACCTCGACAAGGTCCTCTACCCGCGGACCGGCACGACCAAGGGCGAGGTGCTGAACTACTACGCACGGATCGCGCCCACGCTGCTCCCGCACCTCGCCGGGCGACCGGTGACCCGGATCCGCTGGCCGCACGGCGTGGAGGGAGGCAGCTTCTTCGAGAAGAACGCACCCGCCGGCACCCCCTCCTGGGTGCGCACCGTGACGGTGCCGACGACGGGGTCGCGGGCCGCGCGATCGGCTCGGGACGGGGGAGCGGACACCCTCGTCTTCCCGATCGTCGACGACCTGGCCACGCTGACCTGGCTGGTGAACCTGGCCGCGCTGGAGCTGCACGTCCACCAGTGGACCGTGGGCCGCAACGGCCGCCCCCGCAACGCCGACCGGCTCGTGGTCGACCTCGACCCGGGGGAGCCGGCGGGGCTGCACGAGTGCTGCACGGTCGCGCTGCTGGTCCGCGGCAAGCTCGCCGAGCGGGGCCTGCACGCCAAGCCCGTCACCAGCGGCAGCAAGGGCCTCCACCTGTACGCCGAGCTGCCGCGCCGGCTCCCGTCCGACGAGTCGACCGCGCTGGCCAAGGAGGTGGCCGAGGAGCTCTCGGCGGAGCAGCCGAAGCTGGTGACCGCCACCATGACCAAGGCGAGGCGGTCCGGCAAGGTGTTCCTCGACTGGTCCCAGAACGCCGGATCGAAGACCACCATCTCGCCGTACTCGCTGCGTGGCCGCGAGCGCCCGTTCGTCGCCACCCCGGTCTCCTGGGACGAGGTCGAGGCGGGGGCGGACGACCCGTGGGGGCTCGAGCAGTTCCGGTACGACGAGGTGCTCGACCGGGTGGCGGACCTCGGCGACCTCTTCGCCTGAACCACCGAGAAGTCACGCCGACGCGCGGGACTGTTACCGAACCGTGGACCGGTTGTGGATCCGGCGTGGGGCACGCCCGCCTACGGTGAGACCGGCAAGGGGGCCCTTGGGACGAACCCGGGACACGCATCGCGTGGCTCCAGTACGTTTCAGCCGGGTCCACGGGGGGACCGCACGAGGCGAATGGCTCGGGAGACAGTCGGGAGGGAGTGTCTCCGGAGGCGTTCGTCACGGGGAGGTGGCCCCATCCGGCGCCCTGGGGGGAGCGTCGGACGGGCAACCGCCCTACACCGCGTCTTCTCGGGAATGAGGCTCGTATGGAGATCGTCACTTCTCCCCGGCCACCGGCGCCGTCCGGGTGGACCCGGCTTGCCGTGGCGCTGGCCGTCTTCGCACCGGTCACGCTGCTCGCGCTGCTGCCCATCGGGTTCGGCCTGCACCGCTACGTCGTGACCGGCGACGAGATGGCCCCCGGGATCGGCCGGGGATCGGTGATGCTCGAGCGCGAGGTGCCGATCAGCGACCTGCGTGCCGGTGACGTGATCACGTTCGACCCGCCCCGCGACGCCCGTCTCGAGGGACCCGTCACCCGCCGCATCGTGACCATCCGTGACGGCTGGGCGCAGACCCGGGCCGACTCCGGTTCCGCGCTCGACCCGTGGACCCTCCGGCTGGACGCCCCCACCGAGAAGCGGGTGGTGGCGGCGCTGCCCTACGTCGGCTACGTCTACCTCGCGCTGGTCGCCCCCGGCAGGGGCGACGGTGGTGGCCGCGGTCGGGATCGGGATCCTCGGGCTGATGGTCGCGCTCGTCATCGGCCGCCGGCGCTCGACGGTTCGCGCCTGACACCGGTCCGGCGATTTCCCGTAAGCCGACTGGGCCGCTGGCCTTATGCTCCTGCCCATGGCTCAACGGGTTCTGGTGGTCGAGGACGAGGAGGACATCGCGTTCCCCCTGGTCCGCACGCTGGAGCGGGAGGGGTACGACGTCACCTGGGTCGACAGCGGGCAGACCGCCCTCGACTCCCTGACGTCCGAGCCGGCCGAGGTCGTCATCCTCGACCTCGGGCTGCCGGACATCGACGGGCTCGAGGTGTGTCGCCGGGCGCGCGACGCCGGCTACAGCGGCGCGATCATGATCGTCACCGCGAGGGCCGGGGAGCTGGACCGCGTCGTCGGCCTGGACTACGGGGCCGACGACTACCTGGCCAAGCCCTTCGGGCTGGCGGAGCTGCAGGCGCGGGTGCGGGCGCTGCTGCGTCGTACCGGCGGCAGCGGTGCCGTCGCCGTCGCCGACGCCGAGGACCAGGGGCTGCGCATCGACGTGGACGCCCGGCGCGTCTACGCGGGCGAGGACGAGGTCTCGCTGACCGGCAAGGAGTTCGAGGTCCTCAGCATCCTGGCTGCGAACCGGGACAAGGTCGTCTCCCGCGGCCGGCTGATGGCCGACGTGTGGGACGAGAACTGGTACGGCTCGACCAAGACGCTGGACGTCACGATCGGTCGGCTGCGGCAGAAGCTCGAAGGCGTCGGCGTGACCGAGCGGGTGGTGGCTGTCCGGGGCGTGGGGTTCCGCCTCGAGGGCGGCCCCGCCCATGCGTAACCGCCTGACCGTCGCCTTCATCGTCCTTTCCATCCTGCTGCTGCTCGGTGCGGGCGTCATCCGCTCCTTCGTGCTGCGGGACCTGATCCGTGAGCAGGAGAGCGCGCACCTCCAGCAGCAGTCCGCGCTGATGGCCGAGATCGTCGCGACCAGGCAGGCCGGTGGAGGCGGGATCGACCGGGACTTCCTCGCCGGTCTGGTGGCGCCCGACGGCCGGCTCGAGTACGACCCCGACCGGGGGGACCCCGTGGTCGCACGCGGGGACCGGTACGCCGGCTTCGACGGCGCCGCGGGCGACCTGGCGGCGAGCGTGACGCTCGACGACGGGGTCGTGACCGTGAGCCAGTCCCCGGAAGTGGTGCAGGACATCCTCGGCCGCGACGTCGGCTCGGTGCTGGTCCTCTTCCTGATGATCGGGGTGCTCGCGGGCGCGATCGGGTTCGTGGTCTCGCGCGCCCTGTCGGCGCCGTTCCAGCAGCTCGCCGTGGCCGCGGCGGCGCTGGGCCGTGGGCGCTTCGACCTCGACCTGCCGCGCACCCGGATCCCCGAGGCGCAGGCGATCGCCCAGGCCCTCGGCACCAGCGCGGCACAGCTGCGCGACCGGCTGCGCCGCGAGCGGGACTTCGCCGAGCGCGCCTCTCACGTGCTGCGTACCCCGCTCACCGGGCTGCGCCTGGAGCTGGAGGAGCTGAGCCTGCGCGACGACCTGCCCGGCGACGTCCGCGACACCGCGGCGCGCGGCCTGGCCAGCGTCGACGGCATGAACGCCGTGGCCGGCGAGCTCGTGGAGCTCTCCCGCAGCGGGACCCTGGTCGAGGGCGCAGAGCTTGCGTTGGTCGACCTGGCCACCCAGCTCGCGCAGCGCTGGGCCGACCGGCTCGCGGTCCGGGACCGCGCGCTGTCGGCGTCGGCGGAGGGCGATCTCAGCCTCACCTACACCCCCGGCCCGATCGAGTACGTGCTCGACCTGGTGCTGGCCGACGTCGTCAGGCGCGGCACGGGAGGCGTGCGCATCGTGTTCCACGGCCAGGAGGGCGGCCACCTCCGGGTGAAGGTGTGCTCGGAGGGCCCGGCGGAGCCGGTCCGGGCCGAGGAGTCCGGCGGCAGGCTGGACCAGGCTCGCGCGGTCGTCGAGGCGCTGGGTGGCCGCGTCCTCGGCGACGATCCGGCGGCCGGGCTCGAGGTGCTGCTGCCGCGGCGCTGACCCCGTCGCTGCCCCGTGGCTGCCCCGTGGCTGCCTGTCGCTCAGTAGGCGCCTCTCTGCCCGAGCACCGCGCGGACCGTCCGCACCAGGATCTGCAGGTCCAGCCGCAGCGACCAGTTGTCCACGTAGCTCTGGTCGAGCCGGACCGTCTCCTCCCAGGAGAGGTCGGAGCGCCCCGAGACCTGCCAGAGCCCGGTGAGCCCCGGCTTGACGACCAGCCGCCGGCGGACGTCGCTCTCGTACGCCGCGACCTCGGCGGGCAGCGCCGGTCGGGGGCCGACCAGCGACATGTGGCCGCGGACGATGTTGACGAGCTGGGGCAGCTCGTCGAGCGAGGTCCGCCGCAGGAAGCGGCCCATCCGCGTCACCCGTGGGTCATGGCGGATCTTGAAGAGGTTGCCGTCGGACTCGTTGTGCTGGTGCAGGTCGGTGCGTCGCTGCTCGGCGTCCGCGGTCATGGTGCGCAGCTTCCACATGGGGAAGTGCTGGTCACCCTTGCCCACCCGCGTCTGCCGGAAGATCGCCGGGCCGGCCGAGTCGAGCCGGACGGCGAGCATCAGGCCGACCAGCATCGGGGCGAGGACGATCAGGGCGAGCGCGGCCGCCGACCGCTCCCAGATCTCCTTCGCCACGCGGGCCGGTCCGCGCAGTCGCGCGTGGCTGACGCTGACCATCGGCAGCCCGCCGGCGGCCGTCACGCCGGTGCGCCCGGGGGAGATGAGGGTGAGTGCGGGGGCGAGGAGGAGCCCGGTGCCGTCGGCCTCCAGCTCCCACCCGATCCGCCGTACGGTGACGGCGTCGAGGTGGGAGCACGGGAGCACCACGACGGTGTCGGCGCCGGTGAACCCCACGAAGGCCCGCAGCTGCTCGAGCTCCACGGCGACCGGGAGGGCCGCCGGGAAGCCGGCGTCGTCGATGTCCTCGTCGTCGAGCAGGCAGACGCCACACACGGTGAGGTCGCCGTCGCGGCTTCGAGCGATCTCGCTCATCAGGTGCTGTGCACCGGGCGCGTGCCCGACCACCACCGCGCGGCGGGTGCTGCCGGGGAAGGGGATCCCGCGGTACCGGGTCCAGGCATCCAGCAGGCGGCGGTTCAGGCGGGTCGCGAGCACCGCGATGGTGACGACGACGACGAGCGAGTCGGGCCCCACCGGGCGGCCGGCTGCTGCGTTGAGCACCCAGCCGGCGAGGCCGAGCAGCAGCGCGTTGCGCAGCAGTGGCTCGGGCTGCATCCGGGGAGCCGTGGCGTACCAACCGGTGGTCGCCATCAGTGCCACCCACAGGACCGGCAGCCCAGCCAGGACGCCGAGCGCGGAGGGCGTCTCCGAGGTCAACCGCCAGCCGATCAGGGCAGTGGAGACGGCCAGGGCGTCACCGAGCACCAGCAGGGCCGTGATGACCCTGCTCGGCCGCGACGGCGGCAGCGGCAGGGGACGCACGAGCTCGGTCCGTGTCGAGCGTGTGCCGGTCCCCGTGCCGGGCGCGGCGCCCAGCACTCGCTTGTCCACGATGATCATGGACGGACCGTTGTGGCCTTCGCCTCGTTTCCGGTGGCGTTCATCGGCTCCCCTCCGTAGAAGGCCCCCCCGAGGCGCCGGGCCAGTGCATTCAACGTAGGGAGCGCGCGGTCAGGGGTCATGCCGAATATGAGGCATCCCGCAAAGGTCGGGACCGCAGCTCAGGCGTCGGAGGGACGCCAGCCCGCCTCGTGGGCGAGTCCCACGGCGGCCAGCTGCGAGGACACCTCGAGCTTGGCCAGGATCGACTTCACCTGGGTCCGGACGGTGGCCTCGGAGACCACGTTGAGGCGGGCGATCTCGCGCACCTGGTGCCCCTGCATCAGCTGGCGCAGCACCTCCCGCTCGCGCGGGGTGAGGTCCTCGAGCCGGCGTCGTGCCTCGTGGTTCTCGACCCGGTTCTGGTGCCACTCCGCGATGAGCTCCTCGCGGGCGGCCCGGTCCATGACCGGGAACCCGTCGTTGAGCCGACGCACCGTCGCGAGGATGTCGTTGAGCGGCGCGGTCTTGGTCAGCACCGTGCGGGCGCCGTACCGCAGGCACTCACCCCAGCGGGTCCGCTCGACCGAGCCGGTGACCACCACGACGGCGATGCCGGCCTTGGTGAGCGGCTCGATGAGGCGTACGCCGTTGCCGTGCGGGCCGAGGTCGAGGTCGAGCAGCACGATGCGGGGCTGGGCCCGCAGGACTGCGGCGAGCACCGCACCCAACGAGCTGGGTCGGTCCGGCAGGGGCACGCGCCGGACCTGGTAGCCCTCCATGCCCAAGGCGATCTCGAGGGACTCGGCGAACAGGAGGTGGTCCTCGACGAGGGCCACTCGGGTGGTGCCGCGGGGATTTCTCATGTCAGTCCCGGAGGGCTGGCGGGAATGGTGAGAACGAAGGTCGCGCCCCCCAGGCGTCCCTCGCTCTCGAGTCGCAGGTTGCCGGACTGCTCGGTCATCAGCCGCTTGGCCAGCTGCAGGCCGATGCCCTGGCCCGGCGAGGTCGTGCTACGCGCGCCCCACTCGAACAGGATCCGGCGCAGCCCGGCCGGGATCCCGGGACCGTTGTCGGAGACCCGGACCTCGAGACGGTCCTCGCACCGGGTCGTCGTGACCGTCACCAGGGCGTCCGGCGCGTGGCGCGCGGCGTTGCTCAACAGGATGTGGGTCGCCTCGGCGATGTCGTCGGGCCGGCCGACGGCGCGCAGGCCCGACGTCAGGTAGCGCACGTCGTGACCGAGGGCGCGCTGGGTCTCCACCAGTGGCAGCAGCACGTCGTCGAGGCACACGTCGCCGACCGACTGCTGGCCGCGGCGGGTCAGCATCCGCTCGAGCCGCCGCATCTCGGAGTCGAGCAGCGACTCGAGTCGTCGCCGCTGGGCTCCGGTCGGGCCGCCGTTCTGGATCAGCAGCCGTGAGGCCTGGGCGACGCCGGCCACGGTGGCGTGCAGCTCGTGCATCTTCTCCTGACCGTGGCGGACGTTCATCTCCGCGCTGGCGGCCCGGTGGGACAGGTTCACCAGCCGCCGCGAGTTGTCGTTGATCGTCTGGCGCAGCAGCGCGGCGGCGGCGCTGCCGAGCGCGACCGCGCCGAGGACCGCGAACGCCACCGCCAGCGGCGACGGCACGTCGTGGTCCCGACCGGTGGAGAGTGCGCGGCCGACCACGACGCAGGCCGTGAAGACGACGAAGCGGGCCCGGGCCCAGGCCGGCAGCCTGGACGAGCGGACCAGCAGCACGATGATCCCGGCCATCGCGACGGTGACCAGCCCGACCACCGCCAGGCCGGCGACGTGCGTGAGGCGCAGGGTGGGATCGATGCCGGTGTCGATGAGGACGAACCTCGCGGCCCCCACCAGGCCGCCGAGCAGCAGGCCGGTCGCCAGCGGGTTGCGGACCGGCAGCCGTGCACCGCGCATCGCGAGGCCGACGAGCACCAGGAGCACCAGCGAGCTGGGCAGCTGGGCCACGCCGAGCAGGTAGCCGTATCGCCCCTCGGGCGATCCCTCCACGGCCAGCAGCGCGAACGGGACGTGCTGGGCGGCCATGAACGACAGCGCCAACGCCAGCCAGCCGGTCACGGCCCGGCGGCTGATCCGCGAGTCGTAGGTGAACACCACGGCGCTGGCCAGGACGGCGAGCTGGACCAGCAGCAGGCTCATGGCGCCGGCGACGGCGACCCGGTCCACGGCGGGATCCTGCACCGCCAGCATGAGCAGGTACGGGTGGAGCAGCACGGCGGCGAGCAGCGCCGAGCTCCGCCAGGTCCGACCACCCGCGGCGGGCAGGGTCCACAGGGAGCCCGCAGCCAGCGCCCTCGTGTGGGCCCTGGTGCGTGCCAGGTGCCGCTGCTTCGGTCCCCCCGCCCGTACGCCTGCCGCCTCCCGAGCAACGTGCTGAACGTCCGGCGGTTCCAACGTGATTCCCGCCATGCCCAGCACGCTACGTTGCGCTTTCGGTGACCGTCCCCCGTTTTGGCGACGGATACCGCAATTTGAGGAATGCTTGCGTGTCGCTTGAGAAATGGGACCAAGGTCCCGTCTGGTCCCCAACGGCCCACCAGCCGTGTCGACGGTGGTTCTCGCCCGCGGGGGCCGCGGGCTTTCACCGTGATCGTCGCAGCGGCTCCGTGACCACCGCGCAATCGATCCGAGAGACACGGCCGGTGAGCCGCCTCAATCGAGTGGGGGGACTCGACACACTCAACTGTCCGCTCCGGGGCCGATCGAGGCATCCCCAAAAGTGGGGCACATCAGGTCTGACGTCGTCGGCCGCCCACGGCTGCCCGCCAGCATGAGGTATCCGTTCGGACAAGGGGACAGCTTGTGCCACCAACTACACCATGCCTCAGCACGCGCCGCCGTGCTGAGGCCCCGCTCTACCGGGAGCTCGGAGCTCGGGATGATGGTCAGTCCGAGCTCGGGGCCTGAGCCCCGGCGGACTCCCGTAGGCCTGTTCGCAGACCAGTATCTCGTCGGCCAGGCAGTCCGCACCGCGCTGTCGACCCGGGGCTTCCCGGTGGCCAACTACCGCTGGCCGGCGGGGCCCCGCCAGGTCCGCGAGGCCGCGCACCACCTGGTGCAGATCGAGGCAGCCGTCGGCGTGCTGCTCTGCGACCTCGACAAGCCGGAGCGGCTGCCCGAGGTCGCCGACCTGGTCGGCGCCGCGGCCTCGGTCCGCTGGCTGCTGCTCACCAACGCGCCGGAGAGCCCGCGCTGGGGTGCCGTCCTGGTCCGCGGCATCACTGCGGTGCTGCCGACCTCGACGGGCCTGGACGACCTGGTCGTCGCGGTCTCGGCCGCGGCCGCGGGCGGCTCGGTGATGGACGAGACCGTGCGTCGTCGGCTGGTCCGCGAGTGGCGCCTGGTCGAGGACGAGGAGCGCCGGCTGGTGGCCCGGATGGAGTCGCTGACGGCGCGCGAGCTCAACGTCCTCTCGCTGCTCTACGACGGACGGTCGGTGCGTGGGATCGCCGAGCTGGCGGGGGTGTCGGAAGCGACCGTCCGCAGCCAGGTCAAGGCCGTGCTGCGCAAGCTCGAGGTCAACTCGCAGCTGGCGGCCGTCGCCGCCTACCGCCGGGCCAAGGACGTCTCCCGGACGCGACGCGAGGCCTGACCCGGCCGCGGCCACGGCCGTCCACCACAATGGGGGCCATGACGCTGTCCCGGGAGGTCCACACCTGGCTCACCGACATGGACGGCGTGCTCGTCCACGAGGACGTGCCGATCCCCGGTGCCCAGGAGTTCATCGAGGCACTCAAGTCGTCGGGGCTGCGCTTCCTGGTGCTCACCAACAACTCGATCTTCACCCCGCGGGACCTCCGCGCACGGCTGCTCGGCTCCGGGATCGACGTGCCGGAGGAGGCGATCTGGACCTCGGCGCTGGCCACCGCGCAGTTCCTCGCCGAGCAGCGGCCGCACGGCACGGCGTACGTCGTGGGCGAGGCGGGGCTGACCACCGCCCTGCACGACATCGGCTACGTGATGACCGACCGCGAGCCGGACTACGTGGTGCTGGGGGAGACGCGCACCTACTCCTTCGAGGCCATCACCCGCGCGATCCGGCTGATCGAGGGTGGCGCGCGGTTCATCGCCACGAACCCGGACCCGAGCGGGCCGAGCGTGCAGGGCACGCTCCCGGCCACCGGGTCCGTGGCCGCGCTGATCAGCACCGCCACCGGGCGCACGCCGTACTTCATCGGGAAGCCGAACTCGCTGATGATGCGCAGCGCGCTGAACCGCCTGGACGCACACTCGGAGACGACGGTGATGGTCGGCGACCGGATGGACACCGACATCATCAGCGGGCTCGAGGCGGGCCTGCGGACCGTGCTGGTCACGACCGGGTCGACGCGCCCCGACGAGGTGGAGACGTTCCCCTACCGCCCGACCCGGGTGGTCGACTCGATCGCCGACCTCGTCGCCCTGGTGGGCGCCGACCCGACCGACTGAGCCGCCGGCCTACCCGAGCAGGCCGTCGCGCAGGGCCCCGGCGAAGGCAGGCGTCAGCGGCAGCCGTGGCAGCAGCGTCGCCTGGTAGGCGTGGTAGGTGTCCGGCTTGCCGTTCCAGACCACCCCGCTGGGACGGTTCTGCCGGTCGAGCTCGTGCCGCCACGACCCCAGCTCGTGGTCGATGAACACCTCGGCGAGGTGGTCCCACCAGGTGGCGTACCACGCGGCGTACGACGGGTCGCCGGTGGCCGCGTGCAGCGCGGCTGCGGTGGCCGTCGCCTCGGCCGCGACCCAGTGCATCCGCTCCCGGACGACGGGGTTGCCCTCCCAGTCCACCGTGTAGACGAACCCGTCCGCGCCGTCGACGGCCCAGCCCTCGCGCACCGAGGCGTCGAAGAGGGCCACCGCGTGGTCCAGCATCCAGCCCGGGGCGTCGTCCCCGAGGGCGGCTCGCAGGTGCAGGGCCAGGCGGGCCCACTCCAGCCAGTGCCCGATCGTGGCGCCGTAGGGCCGGAACGGGTGGGCCGGCTGATCGACGTTGTAGTCGAGCAGCGGGGTCCACCGCTCGTCGAAGTGCTCCGGCAGCCGCCAGTCGTGGGCGGGACCGAGGTCGTGCACGACGCGGGTCACGATCCGCAGTGCCCGGTCCAGCAGGCTGCGGTCGCCGGTGGCGTCGGCGGCGGCGAGGAACGCCTCCACCGTGTGCATGTTGGCGTTCACCCCCCGGTAGGGGTCGAGCGCGGAGAACGTCTCGTCCCACTCCTCGACGACCATCCCGTGCTCCTCGTCCCAGAAGCGGGTGAGCAGGACCTCGAGGGCCTCGCCCAGCAGCTGCTCGGCGCCCGGGCGCCCGGCACAGGCCGCGCTCGCGGTCGCGAGGACCACGAACGCGTGCGGGTAGGCGCTCTTCTCACGGCCGGTCGGGCCGTCGGCGTCGACCGCGGCGTACCACCCGCCGTTGGTCGCGTCCCGGAACCGGCCGGACAGCGCCGCCACCCCGTGGTCCGCCAGCGGCCCGCACCCGGGCCGCCCCATCAGGTGCCCGAGGGAGAACACGTGGGTCATCCGGCAGGTGATCCACAGCTCCACGGGGCGTTCGAGCGCGGGTCGCCCCGACGCGTCGAGCCAGGCGAACCCGCCACCGGGGTGCCGGGAGGCTCGGCTGAACTCCAGCAGCCGGTCGCCCTCGGCCTCCAGCCAGCGGGCGTGGGCGGGAGTGGCGAGCCACGAGGTGGGGCGCGGCATCACGACTCCAGGGAGGAGTAGCGGTCGCCCACCTGGTAGGTGGCCACGCCCAGTGTGGAGTCGCTCTGCCCGTAGTAGGCGAACCAGGTGCCCTTGAAGAACACCAGTCCCTCCACGAACGTCACGTTCGAGACCAGCCCGTGGGTGTCCTCGTAGGTCGACGGCTCGAGCCAGGGCCGGTTCATCTGGGCCAGGATGGTGGCCGGGTCGGCGGGGTCGAAGAGCAGCTGGCCGCAGCTGTAGCGCACCGAGCCGTCCGGGTTCTTCACCGCGGCGTTGTGCAGCATCAGGATCAGCCCGTTGTTGGTGATGATCGGCGGCGGCCCGACCTCGACCAGGAACTCCCCGAACGTGCCCGGTCCCGTGGGGACCATCAGCGGCTCGTCGTTGGAGCAGGGCTTCCAGTTGACGAGGTCGTCGGACCACGCGTGGTAGATCGAGCCCTCGCCGAAGTACATCAGGTAGCGGCCGTCGATCGGGACCGGCAGGATCGCTCCGGCCTTGCTCCAGGGCAAGTCCTGGCCGTTGCCCTGCGGCAGGAACGTGTTGAACTCCGGGAACATCGGCCCGTGCTTGGTCCAGGTGTAGAGGTCGGTGGAGGTGGCCAGGCACAGCTGCGCGGACTTGCGGTCCCAGCCGGTGTAGGTCAGGTAGTAGGTCCCGTCGATCTCGGTGACCCGCGGGTCCTCGGCGCCGAACTCCTCGTAGGGCTCGGTCGGTGAGAGGACCGGCTCCGGGTGGCGCTCGAAGTGGATGCCGTCCTCGCTGGTGGCCAGCCCGACGTGCGACACGATGTCGTCGGCGTGGGCGCGGTAGAGCAGCACCACCTTGCCGTCCTTGACCACCGCGGCCGGGTTGTAGACGTTCGCGGACTCCCAGCCGTCGCCCCGCGGGGTCAGGATCGGGTTCTGGTCGTAGGGGCGGAACGGGCCGAGGGGGAACTCTGCGTGGGCGTTGAGGTGGGCGGACATGGCTCCTCGTTCTGGGGTCGTGGTCGTGGGTGCGTGCAAACGGGCGTGGGGGTGCGGCCTCGGCCGCGACGGCGGCGGGCTAGCGGCGGACCAGGGCGAAGCCTCCTGCGGGGACGGAGACGGTCACGGTGCGGGCGGGGCCGGAGGTCTCGGCGACGAGGTGCCCACGGTCGTCGTACGCCCGGACCCGGGCCGTGCCCCGGCCGGGGACGTGCACGCTGGTCTTCTCGGTCGTGGTGGAGGCGCTGCGCAGCAGCGCGGTGCCGTGGCCGTCGCCGCCCAGCACGAGGTGCGAGACGAGGGGCTCCAGCATCACCGCATCGAGGGCGGCAGGGTCACCGGCGCCGGTCTCCGTCGTCGCGGAGAGCGTCGTGGCCCCGGCGGGCAGCGTCCTTGGCAGGGTCACCGGGAGGAGGGCGCCGGGCGCGGGGGAGTCGCCCTGCTCGCCGATGTCGCCCGAGGCGACCCGGCCCAGGGTCTTCTCGTCCTCGCGGAACGTCGTGACCGCGTCGCTGCCCGGCCGGAGGTCCATCACCGGCAGGACCAGCGAGCGGGGGTGATCGGGCAGAGCCAGCGTGGTGGAGCCGCCATCACCCAGGGCGGCGTAGCCGGAGCCGCCGAAGAGCGACTCGCCGGTCCACAGCGAGGGCGGCTGCGTGGCGGACGCGTCACCCTCGAGCGCGCCGTCCTCGCCCTGGAGCGTGATCGTGCCCCGCCGGTCGACGAGGTCGGCGGTGAGGGCGACCTGCCGGGCCGCCGGGTGCTCGTCGAGCGCGATCATCGAGAGCAGGCCGTGGATGGTGGACTCGGCGCCGGAGTTGTGGTTGATCGAGCCCGATCCGGAGATGCCGTCGTAGGTGACCCCGGTGGCGGGGTCGTACATCGGGTGACCCGCGGGGTTCGCGCCGAAGAACCACGCGCCGGCGATCCCGGCGAGATCCAGGGCGGCGTCCCGACCGGTGCTGTCGGCGGTCGCGACCAGCGACTCGACCCGCGAGTCGGCGCCGTAGGCGATCTGCGAGGTGTCGCCCCGCGTGGGCATCCGGCCGTTGTCCGGGCCGCCCGAGGTCAGCAGCCAAGGGTCGAAGGTGAACGAGTCGCTGGCCGCGCCCTCGCTGAGCGCCGGGTCCCCGAGGGCCTGCGAGGCGCGGGCCAGCGCGGCCGGCATCTGGCCTCCCCAGCCGTGCCACATCGAGCGCGACAGCGCCCAGTTCCGGACGCCACCCATCGGCCAGCTCCGGGCGTCGCCACCGCGCAGCGCCGCGATCCCCTCGCTCAGCCTCGACAGGGCCGTTCGGGCAGCGTCGGAGCCGCCCGCGGAGACGTAGGCGGACAGCCCGAGCACGGCCTCGGCCGAGGCGTCGGCGCCGTCGGCGATGAGCCACGCTGGGGCCGGCTGTCCGTCGATGTCGAGGTGGTCGCCGTACCGGTCGAGCACCTGGCGGTCGACCGCGGCGACCGCGAGCTCGAGCCGGTCGCGCAGGAAGCTCGCGAAGCCGGGGTCGCTGTGCTGGAAGGCTGCGTAGCCCTCGCCGAGCGCCCAGATCGTCCGGGCCAGCCAGTAGGACGCGTCGCTGTCGGAGGGGTCGGGCTGCTCCTTCGGCTCGGCACTGGGGTTCAGCGTGCCGTCCGGCTGCATCCACAGCACCACGTTTCCGGCGTTCGGGCCGGAGACGGTCTGCAGGTAGGTGAGGCCGCGGAGCATCTCGTACGCCGCGTGCTCGCTCGAGGTCGAGCCCGTCGCCTGCCAGTGCCGCAGGTAGACGACGGCGGCGCGGCTGACGTCGTCGGCGTTGAAGGCGCCCTGGCCCCAGGTGTCGGTGTCGGGGTGGTGGGTGCCGCCGCCGACGTGCCGCCAGCTGCCGTCAGCGTTCGGCTCGGCGTAGGTCCACAGCACCCCGACAGACGGCTCCTGGTCGAGGCGGTACGTCGTGTGGCCGTCCTGGGCGGGCGGGGTCACGGGGACCGAGAGCCAGTCGAGGTGGTCGAGGTTGGTCAGCGTGCCGGCGACCCCGGCCGCGGAGGCCGCCGGAGCCGGAGCCGGCGTGCGGCCAGAGGCCGACGCCGGAAGCGCGGTGGCGGCGACCGTGGCGGCGAGCAGGGTCGCCACCAGGGCGGCGCAGCGCGGCGTGCGTGGGTGGTCCATGGGTTCCTCGTTCCGAGTCAGAGGGGGATCAGTGGGCGGCGGCGGGCCTGACGCCGAGGGGAGGTGCCGTCACCCCTTCACCCCGGACCCCAGGTCGGAGGCGGTGAAGTGCTTCTGGAAGGCGATGAAGAGTGCCACCGCGGGGGCGGCGAGCACGACGGCTCCGGCGAGGATGGCCCCGAACGGGTTCGCGGCCCGGCCGGCCATGGTGTTGATGTAGTTGGCCAGCGACACGGCCAGCGGCTGCATGTCGGCGTTCTTGGTGACCAGGAACGGCCACAGGAACTCGTTCCACGGGCCGATGAAGGTCAGCAACGCGGCGGTCAGCAGGGCGGGCTTGGCCAGCGGCAGGGCCACCGACCACAGGATCCGGAGCTCGCTGGCCCCGTCCAGCCTCGCGGCGGAGAACAGCTCCTCGGGCAGCTGCAGGAAGAACTGCCGGAAGATGAACACCGCGGTCGAGTTGATCGCGAACGGCAGGATCATCCCGAGGTAGGAGTCGGCCAGCCCGTAGTAGCGCACGATCATCACGTAGATCGGGATGATCAGCAGCTGGAACGGCACGATCTGCACGAGCAGCATCGTCGCGAACAGGGTGCCCTGACCGCGGAAGTGCAGCCGGGCCAGCGCGTAGCCGGCCAGGACGCCGAAGACGACCGTGCCCAGGAGCACGCCGCCGGTGAAGATGCCGGAGTTCACCAGCGAGCCGAGCAGGTCGACCCGGGAGTTGATGGCCGAGTAGTTCGCGAAGGTCAGCCCGCCGGTCGGGAACGCACCGCGCAGCGAGGTGTCCGGGTCCTTCTGCAGCGACCCGACCACCATGTAGTAGAAGGGGAACAGGAACAGCAGCGCACCCAGGAAGAGCGCAGTGCGCCGTAGCCACGTGGATGCCATGTCAGTCCCTCTCCAGGAGCTTGCGGTTGACCAGGGAGATCGCGAGCACGCCGATCACCAGGAGGACGCCGATCGCCGCGGCGACGTCGGGGTTCCCCTGCTCGATGCCCTTCTGGTACATCACGAGCACGGGCGACGCGGAGGACCCGTTGGGCCCGCCGCCGCTGGTCAGCAGGTAGGGCTCGGTGAACAGGTTCGCGCCGGTGATCGTCGCGAGGATGACCACCAGGGTCGTGGCCGGGCGGACCCCCGGCACGGTCACGTTCCAGAACGACCCGAACCGGCCGGCGCCGTCGACCTGCGAGGACTCGTAGAGCTCCTTCGGCACGTTCTGCAGCGCAGCGAGGTAGAGCAGGACGAACATCCCCAGCTGCTTCCAGGTCACGAAGATCGCGATCACCGGCATCGCCAGGGTGCTGTTCACCAGCCACGACGGGTCCGGGGCCAGCCCGCCGAGCAGCTGGTTGACCATGCCGTTCTGGCTGAAGAGGAACAGCCAGACCGACACCAGGGCGACGCTGGCGGTGATGTAGGGGACGTAGTAGGCGACGCGCAGGAAGGCGCGCCCCCGGATCGCCTTGTTCAGCGCGGTCGCCAGCAGCAGCGACAGGAGCACGGTCAGCGGCACGTTGATGACCAGGAACTCCGCCACGTTGACGAACGACTGGCGGACGTCGGGGTCGCCCAGCACGGTGCGGTAGTTCTCCAGGCCGACGAAGGGTCGGTCCACCTGGGCACCCGGGGCCGTGAAGAAGTAGTCGTGGAAGCTGATCCAGACTGCCAGGACCAACGGGTAGGCGAAGATCGCGGCGAGGAACACGGCGTACGGCGCCGCGAACAGGATGCCCACCGGTTGGCGGCCCAGGAGGGCCGCCAACCGGTTGCGCGAGCTGCTCGCCGGCTCCGCGGCCGGTGCCGCGGATCCGCTCCGCGGGGGCGTGGTGGTGCTGGTCATGGTCGGAGCCTCAGGACTGGCCGGCGAGCTGGGTGGCCTTGTCGGCCGCGGTGCCCAGCGCGTCGTCCACGGAGCTCTTGCCGAAGATCACCGAGGAGGACCACTCGTCGCGGAAGCTCTGCCAGATCTCGATGGAGTTGGGCACGTTCGGGACCTCGACGGTGCGGCTGGCCTGGTCGGCGAAGAGCTTGTACTCCGGGTGAGCCTTGAAGTAGTCGGGGTAGGTGCCCGCCAGGTCCTCGCGAAGCGGCATCTGGCCGGTCATCTCGAGGAGCTTGCCGTCCTCCTCCTCGCTGGTGGCGAACTTCAGCACGTCGAACGCGGACTTCTGGTGGTCGCAGGCCGAGTAGAGCCCGATGTTCTTCGCGTCGGAGAAGGTGTAGGTGTCCTGCGGGCTGGTGCCCTCGGACGTCGGCACCGGGGCGACGCCCCAGTTCACCGAGTCGCCGTAGGCGGCGACCGCCCACGGGCCGACGGTGGCCATGGCCGCCTTGCCCTCCGCGAAGGCGTCGCCGTTGTAGGCCTCCTTGGGCGAGAGGCCCTCGGCGTACATCGTGGACCAGAGATCGGCGACGCCCTTGCCGGCGTCGGAGTCGAAGGTGGCCTTGCCGTCCTCGACCAGCTGCTGGCCGCCGGACTCGGCGGCGTACATCGGGTAGAAGTCGAACCAGGACTGGAAGAACTCGCTCGTCGGAGCCGGCCAGATCGCGGCGTCGGCCGCGCCGCTCTTCACGACCTTGCGGCTGGTGGCGAGGAAGTCGTCGTACGTCGACAGCGGCGGGTTGTCCGGGTCGATTCCGGCCTTCTTCAAGACGTCCTTGTTGTAGAAGATCATCACGGGGTTCGACTTCCAGGGGATCTGGTAGTACTGCCCGTCCGGGGACTTGTACTGGTCGGCGACGTCACCGCTGCGCGACTCGACGTAGTCGGTGCCGTCGGAGAACTGGTCGAGGGCGACGAGGCCGCCCTGCTTCTCGAACTGGGGGACCGCGGCGGGGGAGGTGTTGAACACCAGGCACGGGGCGTTGCCGGCGGTGATCGCCGCGCCGATGACCTCCTCGGACGTCTTGCCCGCGGGGATCTCCTGGGCGGTGACCTCCTCGTCGGGGTGGTCGGCGTTCCAGGCCTTGACCATCTGCTTGCCCCAGGCGATCTCCTCGGGGTTGTTCGACAGCCAGACCTTGATCGGGCCGGTGGAGGAGGCGGCGTCGGAGGAGCTCCCGGAACCACCTCCGCAACCGGCGGTGACCCCGAGTGCCAGCATCGTCAGTGTTGCGGCAAGGACCTTCGATCTCATCTGCTTCTCCATTTCGGTGCTGCTGTCTGGTCGGACTCTCAGGCGGTGGGTGCGCCGGTCAGGGAGCGGCGTGCTGGAACCGGGCCGGTCGACTCCCGGACGACGAGTGCCGGCGGGGGCAGCTCGACGTGGGCGGTCTCGCGCTGGTCGATGAGCTCGAGCAGTCGTCCGGCTGCTGCCCGGCCCCAGCCGATGACGTCGCTGCACACGGTCGTGAGCGGCGGCTGGACGTGGGCGGCCAGCTCGGTGTCCTCGTAGCCGGTGATCGACAGCTGTCCCGGGACGTCGATGCCCCGGGCGGCCGCGACCGAGAGGCCCGCGATCGCCATCAGGTCGCTGGCGTAGACGATCGCCGTGGGCGGGTCCGCCAGGTCGAGGAGGTCGCGGGTGGCCGCCGCCCCCGCCTCGGCGGAGAAGTCGCTCTCGATGCTGGGGCCCTCGGGGAGCCCGGCCTGCTGGAGGGCTGTCGCCCACGCCGTGCGGCGGGACAGGCCGTGGACCATGGCGAGCGGGCCGGCGACGTGCGCGATGCGGGTGTGGCCGAGCGCGACGAGGTGCTCGACGGCGGCGGCGATGCCGGGAGCGTCGTCGACCCCGACCGCGGGCCAGAACGCCTCGGGCAGCGCGGGCCCGACGATCACCGACGGCAGGCCGATCTCCGCGAGCAGTGCGGGCCGGGAGTCGTCGACGTAGAGGTCGGTGACGAAGACGCCGTCGACGCGCCCCTCCTTGTGGAGCCGGCGGTAGCTCTCGTGCTCGGCGTCGTGCTCGGGGACCACCTGGAGCAGGAGCGCGTAGCCGTGCCGGGAGAGCTCGCTCTCCACGCCGGCGATGAACGAGGGGAAGAACGGGTCCGCGCGCAGGGTCTCGGGGGGCCTGGCCATCACGAGACCGACGGCGAGCGCGCGGGAGACCGAGAGCGCCCGAGCGCGGGGACTAGGGGTCCAGCCCAGCTCGCGGGCGGTGGCGAGGATGCGCTCCCGCGTCTGGGGCGAGAGCCCGGGGCGGTTGTTGAAGGCGAGGGAGACCGCTCCCTTGGAGACGCCTGCCGCCCGAGCCACGTCGTTGATGGTGTGCCGAGTCACCCCGTCACCTAAACCGGTTTAGTGAGGAGTGTCAAGGGTCGGGGCACGGCCGTTGGCGTACGTTCGGCCGTGAAGTCTCGGGAGCGAGATGGGTTCGCGGAGGAGCATCGATGCGCAACGACTGGTCCGGGCAGGAGCTGCCGCACGCCGGCGGCCGCAGGCGCTTCGTCGGCGACGTCGCCGGGCTCGCCCCCGACTCGGCGGTGCAGACGATCATGGCCCGCAACGCCGGGGTCGGGCCGATCTTCGAGCAGCAGATCTTCCGCCAGAAGTTCGTGTTCGTGGCGTCCGGGGAGCTCTGCGCCGAGCTCTGTGACGAGTCGCGTTTCGTCAAGGCGCTGCCGCCGGCCCTGGTCGCGCTGCGGGACTTCGCCGGCGACGGCCTGTTCACCGCCTACAACGACGAGCCGACCTGGCAGCTGGCCCACGACCTGCTGATGCCGGCCTTCACGAAGGCTGCGATGCAGCGCTACCACGGGGTGATGCTGGCCGCGGTCCGGGAGCTGTTCGCGGTGCTGCCCGAGGACGGCACGCCCTTCGACGTCGCCTCGCACATGACCAAGCTGACGATGGAGACCATCGCCCGGACCGCCTTCAGCCACGACTTCGGCTCCTTCAGCCGGCCCGAGCCCCACCCGTTCGTCCCGGCCATGGTCACCGCGCTGGAGACCGGACGCCGGATGGGTGCGCTCTCCAGCCTGCCGGGCTCGTGGGTGGTCCGGCGCCGGCTGCGCCGCCGCAACGCCGGCCACCAGGCCTACCTCGACACGATGCTCGACCAGCTGATCTCCGAACGCCGGGCGTCCGGCAGTGACGAGCAGGACCTGCTCGGGATCATGCTCGAGCAGGGGCATCCCGAGACCGGGGAGAAGCTGGGCGACCGTGCGATCCGCTACCAGATCCTGACCTTCCTCGTGGCCGGCCACGAGACCACCTCGGGCGCGCTGTCCTTCGCGCTGCACTTCCTCGCCCGCGATCCCGAGGTGCTCGCGCGCGCCCAGGCCGAGACCGACGCGATCCTCGGCGCCGACCCCGACGCGGAGCCGACCTTCGAGCAGGTGCCGCGGTTCCGCTACGTACGCCGGGTGCTCGACGAGGCGCTGCGGCTGTGGCCGACCGCGCCCGGCTTCGCCCGCAGCCCGCGCGAGCCCACGACCCTCGCCGGCTACCGGATGCGCCCGCAGGACTGGGCGCTCGTGCTGATGCCGATGGTGCACCGCGACCCGGACGTGTGGGGTGCGGACGCCGACGAGTTCGACCCCGACCGGTTCCTGCCCGAGCGCAGCCGCGGCCGCCTCAAGCACGGCTACAAGCCGTTCGGCACCGGCGAGCGGGCCTGCATCGGCCGGCAGTTCGCCCTGCACGAGGCGGTGCTGGTGCTGGCCCGGATCCTGCACCGCTACGACCTCGCCGGGGACCCGGCGTACGAGCTGGCGGTGACCGAGCGGCTCACCCTGATCCCGCGGGGGCTCGAGCTCAGCCTGCGGCCGCGGGTGCCGGCTCCGCTCGCGTCGGTCTGAGCGAGCGGTCGCGCACCGACCCATTTTGGGCATGCACACGTGGGTCACGCGCGCCTAGCGTGGTGAGTGGTGCGTCCTGGTCACCCCCGGGCCGGGATGGCCGCCGGGAGACTTCATGAACGCCCTGCTGGAACGTCTCGGTCGCTTCGCCAGTCGGCACCGGTGGTGGGTGGTCGGTGTGTGGCTGGTGCTCCTGATCGGCCTCACGCTGACGAACCGGGCCGTCGGCGGCGACTACGTCAACAACTACACGGTGCCCGGAAGCCAGGCCTCGCGCGGGCTCGACGTGCTCCAGAGCGACTTCAAGTCCGCCAGTGGCTACAGCGGCCAGATCGTCTTCCACGCCGACAAGGGGAAGATCTCCGACGACTCGTCCGCGGTCGCGACGACGATGAAGAACATCGGTGGGCTGCCGCACGTCATCACGTCCACCGACCCGTTGACGGTGCCCGGCACTCCCGCGGTGTCCAAGGACGGCACCATCGCCTACGGGTCCGTGTCGTGGGACGTCAACCCGGCCTCGCTGGACACCAGCTACCTCCACCGGCTGGACCGGGCGGTCCAGCCGGCCACCTCGGCCGGGCTGACCGTGGACTACGGCGGGGGAGCGGGCCAGATCGGCCAGTCGCCCAACGACACCGTCTCCGAGCTGATCGGCCTCGCCTGTGCCCTGGTGCTGCTGCTGATCATGTTCGGCTCGATCGTCGCCGCGCTGATCCCGCTGGTCGGGGCGGTGTTCAGCGTCGGGTCCGGCCTCGCGCTCGTCGGGCTGGTCGCCGCGGGGACCAACCTGCCGACCACGGCGCCCTCGGTCGCCACCCTGCTCGGCCTCGGCGTCGCGATCGACTACGGACTCTTCCTCGTCGCGCGGCACCGTGAGCAGCTCGACCACGGGATGGCGATGGACGAGTCCATCGCCAAGACCACCGGCACGTCCGGCGCGGCCGTCGTGGTTGCCGGCAGCACCGTGGTGATCGCGATCCTCGGCCTCTACGTGTCCGGCGTCCCGTTCGTGGGTGCCCTCGGCCTCTCGGCCGCGATCGTGGTGGCGGTGACCATGCTGTCCGCGCTCACCCTGATCCCGGCGTTCCTGGCGCTGACCCGGACCAGGGTCCGCTCCCGGTCCGACCGGGCGGCGGCGAAGGCCCACGTGGCGGACGCCGCGCACACCCACGAGAACAGCGCCTTCGCCCGCTGGGGCCGCAAGGTGAGCAACAACCCCTGGCCCTGGGCCGTCGGCAGCGTCGTGCTGCTGCTCGTGCTCGCGATCCCCGTCCTGTCGCTGCGCCTGGGCCAGCTCGATGCCGGCACCGACCCGAAGTCGCAGAGCGACAGGCGGGCCTACGACCTGATCTCGCAGGGGTTCGGGGACGGCGCGAACGGCCCGCTCACGGTGGTGCTGAAGCTGCCGTCGGAGTCGCAGCAGAAGACCCAGACCTTCCTCCAGAACGCACAGAAGACGATCGCCGGGACGTCCGGGGTGGCCACGGCGAGCTCGCCGAGCATCAGCTCCAACGGCACCGTCGCGGTGATCAACGTGGTGCCCGCCCAGGCCCCGGACGACCAGAAGACGACCGACCTGGTGAACAACCTGGAGGACTCGGTGCTGCCCGGGCTCGGGGCGGACGCGACGTACGTCGTCGGCACGACCGCGGCGTACGTCGCCTTCACGTCGCAGATCTCGCAACGGATGATCTGGCTGATCCTGGCCGTCGTGCTGCTCTCGCTGGTGCTGCTGACGATCGCGTTCCGGTCCCTGGTCATCTCGGTGAAGGCCGCGATTCTCAACCTGCTGTCCGTGGGGGCGGCGTACGGCGTGGTGGTCGCGGTCTTCCAGTGGGGCTGGGGGTCCCAGCTGCTCGGGATCGACCAGGACCTGCCGATCCCGGCGTACGTGCCGATGCTGATGTTCGCCATCGTCTTCGGGCTCTCGATGGACTACGAGGTCTTCCTGCTCTCCCGGGTCCGCGAGGCCTGGCACCGCACCGGTGACGCCCATCGCGCGGTGGCGATCGGCATCGGGAGCACGGCCCGCGTCATCACGACGGCCGCCGCGATCATGGTCGTCGTCTTCACCAGCTTCGTACGGTCCACCGACCCGGCCATCAAGATGCTGGCCATCGGCATGGCGGTCGCCGTGCTCATCGATGCCAGCGTCGTGCGGATGGTGCTGGTGCCGGCCCTGATGTCGATCCTGGGCGCGCACGCCTGGTGGCTGCCCAGGTGGCTGGACCGGATCATCCCCGACCTGCAGCTCGAGGGACCGATCGAGGAGCTCGCGCCCGAGCCGGAGTCCGAGCCGGTGGCGGGGGCGCCACACCCGTGACCTCGAGGGCCGCCCGCGCCGTCGCCCTGGCGGCGGCGCTGGCACTGCTGCTCGGTGGCTGCACGGGCTCGGGCGGGACCGACGAGTCGCCACGGTCCGGGAGCTCCGGGCCGCACCTGGCACCGAAGTGCCCGCCGCCGCCCGCGCACCGGATCAAGCCCACGGTCGCGGAGCTCAACAAGCTGGGCGCCTCGATCGACCTGCCCGGGTGGCAGGCCGGCGACATCGGCGCCAGCGGCCGGCTCGCCGACGGGCGGCTGGTCTGGCTGTTCGGCGACACCACGCGGACCAAGCTGGAGCCACCGATCGTCGCCAACTCGATGCTGGTCTCCTCCGGCCGTTGCGTCTCGCAGCTCGTCACCGCGGAGAAGGGGCCGATCATCCCCGACGTCTCGGCGAACGTGGTGCGGTGGCCGATGTCGGTGGCGGTCGGGCGCCACCACGGGCACGACGTGATCCTGGTGCTGTGCTCGCGGATCGACCGGGGCAGCAGTGGCTCCTTCGGCTTCACCTTCCTCGGCACCACCGCCGCCGTGTTCACCGTCGAGGACGGCGGGGCACCCCAGCCCGACAAGGTCGTCGACATCACGCCGGACTCGCGGAACCAGAAGCAGGTCAACTGGGGCGCCGCGGCCACGGTCCACGGCCCGTGGTTCTACGTCTACGGCACCCGGCTGACCGGACAGCAGTACGACTTCGGCAGGGAGCTGTACCTCGCCCGCACCCCGGCCGCCGACCCCGGGAACCGGAAGCGGTGGCAGGTCTGGGACGGGTCGGGGTGGTCCTCGAAGCCACCGCGGGCCGCTGCGGTGCTGCCGAGCCGGGGCGGCGTGTCGCAGACGCTGTCGGTGGACAGCATCGGCGGGCAGTGGGTGGCGGTCTCCAAGCGGGACGGCGACATCAGCGACTTCGTCTACAAGTGGACCGCCCCGAACCCGTGGGGTCCGTGGACCCCGATCAAGGAGCTGAAGGCCCCGGGCGGGTTCGACACGGGCAACCTGGAGTACGCCCCGTTGGCCCATCCCGAGGTCCCGCTGAAGTCCGGTGGCCTGCTGGTCTCGATCTCGCGCAACACCACCGACTTCCAACGGCTGCTCAAGGACCCCGAGATCGGCCGGCCGGAGTTCGTGCAGCTGCCGCGGTGAGTGTCACCGCCCCCGGTGGGGGGTGCGCCCCCGGATGCTCCAGACCTGGTCGTAGATGCTCGCCTGCTCTTCCACGCTGTTGTCGCGGTCCCACTTGCCGCTCAGGGCGTCCACGACCGAACGCAGCTGGGCCTGGGTCATCCGGTCCGGGGTGCGGATGTCCTCGGCCCGAGCGGTGGTCGGTCGCGCCGGGGCCGCCTGCGTTCTCGTGGTGCCACCCAGCCGGGCCGCCTGCTCGGCCGCGCCGTAGGCCTTCGCCAGGATGTCCCGCTGCTGGCTGCGGGCAGACTTCAGCATGTCCCGGGCGTGCACGACGGCCTGCTCGACGACCTGGTCGGCCACCTGCTGGGCCTGGTTGAGCAGGGCGACGGTCTGCGGGTCCACGTCGCTCGCCCGGTGTGACTCCTCGCGGAGCCGCTGGGTGTCCGCGCGCAGCTGGTCGACCTGGACGCGGAGCTCGTCGATCTCCCGGCGCTGACGGGCGCGGTCGGCGTCCATCGCCTCGACCTGGTCGGCGAGCAGCTCGAGGTAGTCGCGCACCTCCTCCTCGTCGAGTCCGCGCATCCGGTGCCCGAAGACCTCGCTGCGGATGCTGGACGGCGACTGGAACGGGATGTTCGGCTGCCCCGTGATCACTCGGCGACTCCTGATTTCAGTGCGGGGTGCCGCGGTCGGCACCGGGACGGGATGTGGTCAGCGGACACCGACTCAGCAAGCACGGACGGCCACGACGTTCTGCTCGGTGGCGGCGAGGGCTTCGCCCACCCGCCCGATGACGGCGGGCATCACGCCCGCCTCGACCAGCGCCTGCACGAGGTACGACGTCACCTTGCGGTAGTCGTCGTGGCAGATGTGCCGGCACGCGTGCGCCTGCCGGAGGTCCCGGCCCTCGGCGCACTCCGGTCCGCCGAGCACCTGCGAGAGCAGCAGCACCTGATGGTGCTTGAGCTGGGCGAGGTCGGCGCCACCGTCCCCGCCACCGAAGAGATCCACGAGCTGGTCGTCCTCGCGGAGCAGCTCGCAGAGCCGGTCGACGAGCGCCTCGACGGCCGGTTTTCCGCCGACGAGCTCGTAGTCGGTGGCGTCGTCGAGGAACTGGTTCTTGTTGAGCACAGGGACCCTCTACCTCCAGGCCCCCGCTGGCGATCGCCAAGTTCTACCAACGCCCGTCCGGGGGCCGCAACCCCGCATCCCCCAGATGGCCCAGCCCCGGACCCCCGGTCTGGCGACCGGGACCGTCGGCGGCGGCCGGGGACCCGCCCTAGGGAAGGTGCGGAAGCGGCCACACGCGGCCGGTGCCCGTGTCGATCAGCGCGGCGCGGTCGACGCTGAGGTCGACCGGCAGGGCGTCGGAGACGGTGTTGGCCACGGTGGCCAGGGCCGGGCCGTGGGCCCGGGTGGCGAGCGAGACGTGGGGCACCCACCGGCCGGGCAGGTAGTGGTGGTGCAGGTCGGCGCCGGTGGCGCCCAGGGCCGCGGTGACCCGCTCCTGCCGCCGCGCCACCTCCGCGGTGACGGCCGCCGCCAGCGCGCCCCGGCCCCGGGGGAAGGCCACCGTGCCCTGGCAGGCCAGCGTGAACGGGCCGCCGTCAGCGAGGCCGGCCAGCGCCTCGGTCACCCGATCGAGGTGCCACGTCCGCAGCACGGCGTACGACAGGTGCGGGTGGTGGTGCCGGTGGGTGTGGGTCTCCAGCGTGCGCACGTCCTGGTCCTCCAGCCGGCGCCACAGGGCGCGGACCAGCCGCTCCGACGCGGGGTCGAAGAGCAGGCAGACGGCGAGGGCCATGGCACCAGCGTCGCCGAGGCTGGGCCGCTCGTCCTGCGGTTCCGGGTCGTTCCGGCGGATTTCTTTGCCTTGTCCACAGATTCGCCGCGCCCTCTCCCGGGTAGGTGGCCGGAGCACTAGGTTCTGGCTGGAACCTCACTCGGCGACGGGGGTCATCGATGGCGGCTACGGCAGCCGACGCGCACGGCGAGCTGGTCGAGCTCCTCGACCAGCACGTGCGCGAGCTGGTGCGTCGCGAGGGCGTGGACCCGCAGCGCGACGCCGAGCTCGTCCGGCGGATCGCCGACGGCGTGGTGCGCGACCACGACGAGCGCAGCCTCACCGGGGTGGTGGCGCCGGTGCCCGACATCGACGCGGTCGTCGGCGAGCTGGTGGCCAGGGTCTCCGGCTTCGGCCCCCTGCAACCGTTCCTGGACGACCCGGCCGTGGAGGAGATCTGGATCAACGACCCGAGCCGGGTCTTCGTCGCCCGCAACGGGAAGCACGAGCTGACCAACCTGATGCTGAGCACCGCGCAAGTGCAGGAGCTGGTCGAGCGGATGCTGAAGTCGAGCGGGCGGCGCATCGACATCAGCCAGCCCTTCGTCGACGCGATGCTCCCGCAGGGCCACCGGCTGCACGTCGTGCTCGAAGGCATCAGCCGCGGCTTCTCGGCCGTCAACATCCGCAAGTTCGTGCTCCGCGCTGCGCGGCTGCACGACCTGGTCGAGCTCGGCAGCCTCACCCCTGCCGCGGCGGAGCTCCTCGAGGCGTCGGTGCGCGCCGGTCTGAACGTGCTCGTCGCCGGCGGGACGCAGGCGGGGAAGACCACGATGCTGAACTGCCTGGCCGCGGCGATCCCGGGTGGCGAGCGGGTGATCTCCGCCGAGGAGGTCTTCGAGCTGCGGTTCCCACACCCGGACTGGGTGCCGCTCCAGACCCGGCAGTCCGGCCTCGAGGGCACCGGGGAGATCCGGCTGCGGGACCTGGTGAAGGAGAGCCTGCGGATGCGGCCGAGCCGGATCATCGTCGGCGAGGTGCGCTCCGAGGAGTGCCTGGACCTCCTGCTCGCGCTGAACGCCGGGTTGCCCGGCATGTGCACCATCCACGCCAACAGTGCCCGCGAGGCCCTGGTCAAGATGTGCACGCTGCCGCTGCTCGCCGGCGAGAACATCTCGGCTCGCTTCGTGGTGCCGACGGTGGCGAGCTCGGTCGACCTCGTCGTCCACCTCGGCATCGACCATCACGGCGTACGCCGCGTCAACGAGATCGTGGGCGTGCCGGGCCGCGCCGAGAACGACGTGATCGAGGCCGAGCCGATCTTCCGGCGCACGTCCGGTGAGCTGCGGTGGGTCAACGGGATGCCGCCCCGCCCGGAGCTCTTCGAGCGCGTCGGCATCGACGTCCACCGGATCCTCGACGGGTCCCGCTGATGGGGGCGCTGGTCGGGCTCGGGGTCGGCACCGGGCTGATGCTGGTCTGGTCGGCCTTCTTCGTGCCCACCCGGCCCCGCGCCGGCGGCCGCACCGGCGGACGGGTCGCGAAGCTGCTCGCCCGCGCCGGACTGGGGCAGGTCTCGACCACCGGGTTCGTGCTGCTCTGCGCCGGGCTCGGCCTGGTCGCCACGGTGCTGATCGACGTCGTCTCGGGCACGCCACCCGTCGCGATCGCCTTCGGTGCGATGGGAGCCTGGCTGCCGGTCGCCGTGGTGTCCTCCCGGGCGCGCCGCCGCCAGCGTGACTTCGCCGAGGTCTGGCCCGAGGCCGTCGACAACCTCGCCTCCGCCGTCCGGGCCGGGATGTCCCTCCCGGACGCGCTCGCGGCGCTGGGGGGCCGGGGCCCCGAGCCGCTGCGCTGGGCCTTCGACGAGTTCGCGCTCGACTACCAGGTGACCGGTCGCTTCGGTGAGTGCCTGGACCGGCTGAAGGAACGCCTGGCCGACCCGGTCGGCGACCGTGTCGTCGAGGGCCTGCGGATCGCCCGCGAGGTGGGAGGCGGCGAGCTCGGCCGGCTGTTGCGCAACCTGTCCGGCTATCTGCGCGACGAGGCCCGCACCCGCTCGGAGATGGAGTCGCGGCAGGCGTGGACGGTCAACGGTGCCCGCCTGGCCGTGGCGTCGCCGTGGCTGGTGCTGCTGTTCATGTCCTTCCAGTCCGAGGTGATCCACCGCTACGCGTCTCCCGGCGGCGTGGCCGTGCTGGTCTTCGGCGCGGTCGCCTGCCTGGTCTCCTACCGCCTGATGATGCGGCTCGGCCGACTGCCGACCGAGCGACGGATCCTGTCGTGACGCCGGCGGTGTGGGGTGCGCTCCTCGGTGCAGTGTGGGCGGCGGGGGTGCTGCTGGTGTTCGGCAGGGTGCTGGCCATGCGCCGGACCCAGATCGCCGTGCGCGTGCTTCCCTACGTGCGGGACCTGCCCCAGGTCGGCCGCACGCCCGGGCTTCGGGTCGTCTCCACCTCGCCGACGTCGGCTGCGGCAGGGGTCTTCGGTCCGGTGCTGCGCTCCGCCGCCGACACCGTCGAGCGGGTGCTGGGCGGGGCCGCATCGGTGCGACGGAGGCTCGAGCGGGCGGACCTCGACAAGACCGTCCACGAGTTCCGGGTCGAGCAGGTGCTGTGGGGGGCGGCCGCGTTCGGAGCGGTCGCCGTGTACGGGCTGCTCCGCGCGCTCGCGGACCCCGGCGGTGCCATGACCTCGCTGCTGCTCTGCCTGGTCGCGTTCGTGCTGGGGGTCCTGGCCCGCGACACCCACCTGTCGAGCCAGGTCAAGCGGCGCGAGCGGCAGGTCCTGGCGGAGTTCCCGACCGTGGCCGAGCTGCTGGCCCTCGCCGTGGCCGCCGGCGAGAGCCCGGTGGCGGCCCTGGACCGCGTCGTACGCCGCAGCGGCGGCGCCCTCTCCTCCGACCTCGCCCGGGTGCTGGCCGCGGTGCGCACCGGTGAGCCCGTCGGCGCCGCGTTCGACCGGATGGCCGCGGCGACCGGGCTGCCGCTCGTCGCCCGTTTCGCCCAGGGCGTCGCCGTGGCGGTCGAGCGAGGCACGCCGCTGGCCGAGGTGCTGCACGCCCAGGCGGCCGACGTGCGCGAGGCCGGGCGGCGCGAGCTGATCGAGGTCGCCGCTCGCAAGGAGGTGCTGATGATGGTGCCCGTCGTGTTCCTGGTCCTCCCCGTCACCGTGCTCTTCGCCTTCTGGCCCGGCGTCATCGGCCTCCACCTGACCACCCCCTGAGACCCGCTCCCCGGAAAGGACGCAACACGATGGAACACCTCTCGCAGGCCCTGACGAGGCTCTACATCGCCCTCACCCTGCCCAGGACCCGCGACGAGCGCGGTGACGTGCCCGGCTGGGTGCTCATCACGGTCATGACGGCCGGGCTGGTGATGGCGATCTGGGGCGTGGCGAAGGGGCAGCTGAGCTCCATGCTCCGCGACGCACTCGCCTCCGTGCACAACTGACCCGATGCCGATGAGGGTGCGTCGCGCCGACTCCCAGCGCGGGTCCGCGGTCGTGGACTTCGTGCTGGTGCTGGCCGTGCTCGTCCCGCTCTTCCTCGGCATCCTCCAGGTCGGGCTGGTGCTGTTCGTCCGCAACACCCTGGCCGCGGCGGCGTCGGAGGGCGCCCGCTACGCCGCCACCCGGGACGGTGACCTCGCCGACGGACGGGCGCGTACCCGCGACCAGATCGCCGGCGCCGTGTCGGGGCGCTTCGCCCGCGACATCGACGTACGCCGGGTGGTCGTCGACGGCGCGCCCGCCGTCGAGGTCGTCGTCCACGCCCGGGTCCCGGCGCTCGGCATCGGCGGCCCCGCGGTCGACCTCGAGGTGTCCGGCCACGCGGTGGAGGAGGAGCCGTGAGCAGGCGGTCACGCGACCAGCGGGGGAGTGCGCTGGTCGAGCTGACCTGGCTCGGGATCCTGCTGCTGGTCCCGATGCTGTGGATCGTGCTGTCGGTCTTCGAGGTCCAGCGCGGCGCCTTCGCGGTGAGCGCCGCGGCCCGGGCCGCGGGGCGCGCGTACGCACTGGCTCCGACCGACGCCGAGGGCATGGCCCGAGCCCGGGCCGCCGCGAGCCAGGCACTCGCCGACCAGGGGCTGGACGGCTCACCGGTGGACGTCGCCGTGTCCTGCCGGCCCTTCCCGCACGACTGCCACAACGGCACCTCGGTGATCACCGTCAGCGTCCACTCACGGGTGGACCTGCCGCTGATGCCCCGGGTCCTGGGTGGCGACGCCCCGAGCATCGCCCTCGACGCGAGCCACACCGTTCCGGTCGGCCAGTTCCAGGAGGTCCGATGAGGGCCACCCGGGAGGAGCACGGCCAGGCGACCGTGATGATCATCGGCTTCGCGATCGTGCTCGCCATGGTCGTGGCCCTGGTGGTCGACGCCTCCGCGGCCTTCCTCCGGCGGCAGGGCCTCGACACGATCGCCGACGGCGCGGCGCTGCGCGGCGCAGACCTCGGCGCGACGGGGAAGGAGACCTACACCGGCGGCCTGCCGGACCGGGAGCTGGCGCTGAGCCCGGCCGCGGTGCGCGCGGCGGTGGACGCCTACCTCAGTGGCATCGGGGCCTACCGGAAGTTTCCCGGACTGACCTTCGAGGTGGGCGTCGACGGCGCCCGGCGCCGGGTCACCGTCACCGTCCACGCCCCGCTCCACCTGCCCCTGACCGTGCCCGGGGCCCCGGGGACCACGTCCGTCGGCGCGACCGGCTCGGCGGTCGTCGAGGTCGACGCGCCCTGATCGGTCCCGTCGACCAGAAGGACTACGTGCTGCCCCCACGCCGGGCCATGCGGACGGGCCCCTTTCGGGGGAATCCGGGAGGAGCGGCAACCACGGTCCTCGCCCGCACGTGTTCGGTTCAGGTGGCTGCCAGCGGGGCGGCACCGGTACCCGGCGGAGGGTCGACATGGCGTCGACAAGGGTCAGCGAGTTCACGGCCTTCTACGAGGCGACGTTCGGCCGCACGGTGGCCTGCGCCTACGCCGTGCTCGGTGACCTCCGCGAGGCCGAGGACGCCGCCCAGGAGGCCTACGTCCAGGCGTGGCGGCGCTGGCGCGACATCAGCGACTACGACGACCCGGCGGGGTGGGTCCGGCACGTGGCGGTCAACCAGGCGATCACCCGGGTGCGTCGCCGGCAGACGGTCCGGCGGTACCTGCACCTGGCCAGACCACCGGATCCTGCCGATCCCCCTGACGTGACGACGATCGAGCTGGTCCGGGCCCTGCGGAGCCTGACCGAGGAGACCCGTCGCGCAGTCGTGCTGCACCACATCGGCGACCTGTCGGTCGCCGAGATCGCCCGGATCGAGCAGGTGGCCGAGGGCACCGTCAAGGCACGGCTGGCCCGGGGGCGCTGGGCGCTGGCCGCTCGCCTGTCCGACGAGGCCGACCACGACGGCGACCGGCTCACGGCCGATCGAGCGCAGGACAAGGAGGCCCGTCATGCCTGACACCGACCTGGACCGGGCCTTCGGCACCCTCGTCGCGGAGGTCGATCTCGCCGTGACCCCGCCGGGGGCGGATCGGACGAGGAGCACGGTGCGGAACCGGCGCGTCGGGGTGGCCGCCGTCGCCCTCCTGGCGGTGGCGGCCGTCGGCGGGGTCACCGTCGCCACCCAGCTCGGCGACGCGCCGGGGCAGCCCCAGCCGACCCGACAGATGACGCCGAACGACGAGTCCGCGCTGGGCGGCCGGCTCTATCCTTCGGCCCCGATCGACGGCCACTGGCGCACCAGCCAGCTGTCGCCGGTCGAGCTGCGCGGGCTCCTCGTCGCCGCGGGCCGGGACGACGAGCTGGCCTGGTGGGAGGCGCACGGCCCGGCGGGACGGCCCCGGCTCACCGTGGCGGCGAATGCCGTCCAAGGCCTCAGCCTGTGGTTGGGCACCAGTGCCCGGCCGTACCTCGAGAGGCTGGACTGGGGGTCGTTCACCGAGCACGGGCACCACGTCGTCCTCAGACGCGGCTACACCCCGACGCCCGACGCCTGGCTGCGCGCCACGATCACCGGCGCCAGGCTCGACCTCGACGTGGTCGACAGTGCCTGGCCGAGCCGCAACGGCGTGTCCGGGACCGATCAGGTCCGCACCCTGTACGCGTCGCTGCCGTTCACGCGCTTCGTCAGCGCCGGCCACTACTGACGTCCTCGCGCGGTGCTCCGGAGTCCCGGGGTCCGCCGGTTCGGGGTGCAGCTCCCGGTGCCGGTAGGCTCGCTCCTTGTGGCAGGCCCCGACTTCGACTCCGAGATCAAGCACCTCCAGGCGACGATGCGCACCATCGAGCAGGTGCTCGACGTCGACGCGATGCGCAAGGAGATCGTCGACCTGGGTGAGCAGGTCGCGGCACCCGACCTGTGGGACGACCAGGACAACGCCACGCGCGTCACCGGACGCCTCTCTGCGTTGCAGGGCGAGCTGGACCGGTTCAACGCGCTGAGCAACCGGGTCGAGGACCTCGGGGTGCTCGTCGAGCTCGGCCAGGAGGAGGGCGACGCCGACTCGCTCACCGAGGCGGAGTCCGAGCTGGGCAAGATCAAGAAGGCCGTCGAGGCCCTCGAGGTGCGCACCCTGCTCTCCGGCGAGTTCGACGCCCGCGAGGCGCTGGTGACGATCCGGTCGGGAGCCGGTGGTGTCGACGCCGCCGACTTCGCCGAGATGCTGTTGCGGATGTACACGCGCTGGGCCGAGCAGCACAAGTACCCCGTCGAGGTCTTCGACACCTCCTACGCCGAGGAGGCCGGCCTCAAGTCGGCCACCTTCGCCGTGCACGCGCCGTACGCCTACGGCACGCTCAGCGTCGAGGCCGGCACCCACCGCCTGGTCCGGATCAGCCCCTTCGACAACCAGGGCCGCCGCCAGACCAGCTTCGCCGCGGTCGAGGTCGTGCCGGTGCTGGAGCAGACCGACGAGATCGAGATCCCGGACGAGGAGATCCGCGTCGACGTCTACCGCTCCGGCGGCCCCGGCGGCCAGTCGGTCAACACGACCGACTCGGCCGTGCGCCTGACCCACATTCCCACCGGTGTGGTCGTCAGCTGCCAGAACGAGAAGAGCCAGCTGCAGAACAAGGCCAGCGCGATGGTGGTGCTCAAGGCCAAGCTGCTCGCCCTGAAGAAGGCCGAGGAGAAGGCACAGCTCGACGAGATGCGCGGCGACGTCGCCGCCTCGTGGGGCGACCAGATGCGCAACTACGTGCTGAACCCCTACCAGATCGTCAAGGACCTGCGGACCGGCTTCGAGGTCGGCAACCCCGCCGCGGTGTTCGACGGTGACCTCGACGGCTTCCTCGAGGCCGGCATCCGCTGGCGCCGCGGTGCCGAGAAGGCCGCCGCCAACTAGAGCGGCCCTACGCGCGGGACTAACCGACGGCAGCGCTCGGGCCGGCCGGGACGCAACCCGTCTGGCGCAGGGTGTAGGCGCCCACGCTGGCGTACCCGCCGTAGCCGTCCACGGGATCCCGGAAGCGTCCTGACGACGGGGTCCCGGAAGAGGGATGCGGTCCGGCAGCCCGTCCGCCGACGACCGTTCGGCCGGGGCTGTGCGCCCGCGGGGACCGCCCCGAGCCCCGAGAGGGCAGTGGTCACCGCACTCACGGCGAGCATGGCCGCGCACCGCCCGGCGAAGTTGTCGTGGGTGCCTGATTCCCATCGACCACTCCCTTCACCGTGCTCACCAGAGTCGGGAGCAGGGGGAGTGGGGAGCGATGATGGGGTCACGGGTGACCAGATCTGGGTGGTGCAGGTCAGCAGTGGACGCGGGTCTCCGCGGTGCAGGTGTCCCGTCCGGAGCCGCCGTCGGCGCGGTCGGAGCCGTCGCCGCCGTCCAGCACGTCGTCGCCCCCACGGCCCACCAGCCGGTCGTCGCCGGCACCTCCGAGGAGCCGGTTGGCGCCGGACGTCCCGCGGAGCACGTCGTCGTAGGCCGTGCCGGTGACGTCCTCGACCTCGGTCACTGCGAAGCTGCCCACCCCGGCGCTGCTGGCGACACCGGACCTCAGGTCGACCGTCATCGGCAGGGTGCCGAACCACGCTCCGAAGGTGTCGCGACCGCGGCCGCCACGGACGGTCGGCGTGGAGAGGTTGGCCTGCAGCGTGTCGGCGCCGGACCCGCCCAGCAGCCTGGGGGAGCCGAGCATCGACTGGAGGAGGTCCGCACCCCGGCCGCCGCTCGCGGTGGAGCCCTCCTGGACGATGAGGACGTCGCGCCCGGCTCCTCCTGCGACGTGCGAGGATCCCATCACCTGGGCCCAGTCGGCACCCCCGCCGAGGGACACCTCGTCGTTCCCGCCGTTGCCGCCGAAGGCGTCCGGGCCCGAGGTCCCGACCACCTGGTCGTCGCCCGGGGTGCCGTAGAACGACTCGACGCCGGCGAAGGAGTCGCGGCCGCTGCCGCGCTCGTGGCCCTCGGCGATGTGCAGGCGCAGCCCGGCCCCATCGAACTGCAGGCCGTCGGATCCCCGCCCGCCGCCGAACCAGTCCCTGCCGGGACCGTCGACGAAGTCGTCGTCACCGTCGCCGCCGCACACGACGTCGTCGCCGGGGCCGTCGGTGTAGGTGTTCCGCCCGCCGCCGAGCACGATCACGTCGTCGCCGTCGGTCCCCTCGACGGCGTCGTCACCGTCGCCGTAGACCAGGGTCGCGGTCCGGCCGTGGCAGGTCGCCCTCGTACCCGCCTCGGCGGTGGCCGATGGCAGCACGACGGCTGCCGCGAGCAGGGCAGTGAGCAAGAACGTGCGCATGGCGTCCCCTCTACGCCGCCGGTCAGGCGCCGGCGGCCGCCAGGACAGCCGCGCACCAGCGGCTCGTCCGCTCCGCCAGGTCCGCGCGCTGGTCCTTGGCCCGAGAACCTAGCGTGCAGCTGAGCCAGGCGTCGCCGAACAGGCCGAAGTAGCCCACCTCGACCCCGCCGTGCGACGTGCGGCACCGCGTGGTCACCGAGGGGGCGCCGAAGTCCGGGCCCGCGACCTTCGTGCAGCCGCGGCGGACCGCGTCCCTGGCCAGCCCGCGAGCGCGCGCCCGCGTGATCGGCGGGGCGAACACCCAGGCTCGTGCGATGTTGCCGCCCTTGGCGCGCCAGGTACAGCCGTACTCGTGGGCCACGTCCTTGACCTCGCGGGTCAACCAGGCCGGGTCGCCGTTGCCGTACGACGTGGACCGCGCGGGCTTGGCGTCGAGCGCCGCGGCCACCGCGTCGGGCGCCACCATCGGGCAGAAGGACGCCCGCGCCGCCACGATGTCGCGGGTCTCGAGCGACTTGAGCGGGGTGGCTGGGGAGGTCGGCGCGGTCTTCGGCGCGGGCTCGTCCCCGGTGCAGGCGGCCAGCAGGAGCAGCGGCAGCACCAGGGCGACGGCGAGTCGGAGGCGTCGTACGGCGGGCACGTCCTCAAGATACGGCCACGCTCTGGTCGGCCGGGCCGCGGCTGCGATTGAATGCACCCGATGGCGAATCCCACCGACCTGCACGCGGCCGCGACCCCGCACCTCGCGGGCCTGGGCGCGGAGCGTCGGGAGGCGTTCTCGCTCCGCGTGGACCGCTGGGCCGACGACCTGCAGGTCGCCCTGTCGGAGCTCTACCGCGAGCCCGAGGCCGTCGCCCGCCGCCTGGTCGCGGTCGCGGCCCGGGCGTACGCCGCCCGCCCGGCCGAGCTGCACCGGCTCGACCAGCGCCGGTTGCTGAGCCCCGACTGGCTCCAGCAGCCCGGGATGTTCGGCTACGCCTGCTACACCGAACGGTTCGCGGGCGACCTCGCCGGTGTCGGTGGGCAGCTCGACCACCTCGCCGACCTCGGCGTGACGTACCTCCACCTGATGCCGCTGCTGCAGCCCCGCGAGGGTGACAACGACGGCGGCTACGCCGTCGCGGACTACCGGTCGGTCCGGCCCGACCTGGGCACCACCGACGACCTGCGCGACCTCGCCGGCACCCTGCGTGGGAGCGGGATCAGCCTGGTGGTCGACCTCGTCCTCAACCACGTCGCCCGCGAGCACGAGTGGGCGGCCAAGGCGCGGGCGGGGGAGCCGGCGTACCGCGCCTACTTCCACGTCCACCCCGACCGGACCGTCCCGGACGCGTTCGAGGAGAGCCTGCCCGAGGTCTTCCCCGACTTCGCGCCGGGCAGCTTCACCTGGGACGACGAGCTCGACGGTTGGGTCTGGACGACCTTCAACGAGTGGCAGTGGGACCTCGACTGGGGCAACCCCGAGGTGATGGTCGAGCTCGCCGACATCATCCTGAACCTGGCGAACCTCGGTGTGGAGGTGCTTCGCCTCGACGCCGTGGCGTTCCTCTGGAAGCGGCTCGGCACCAGCTGTCAGAACCAGCCCGAGGTCCACGCGATCGTCCAGGCGCTGCGGTCCGTTGCCCGGATCGCGGCACCGGCACTGGCCTTCAAGGCCGAGGCGATCGTCGGCCCGAGGGACCTGGTGCAGTACCTCGGCCTCGGCCGGCACGCCGGCCGGGGCAGCGACCTCGCCTACCACAACAGCCTGATGGTCCAGGTCTGGTCGATGCTGGCCACCGGAAACACCGTGCTCGCCCGGCGGGCCCTCGGGGCGTTGCCGCAGCCCCCGACCACCGCCGCCTGGATCACCTACCTGCGCTGCCACGACGACATCGGCTGGGCCATCGACGACCGCGACGCCGCTGCGGTCGGCCTGAGCGGGCACGAGCACCGGCGGTTCCTGTCCGACTGGTACGCCGGCGAGTTCCCGGGATCGTGGGCGCACGGGCTGGTCTTCCAGGAGAACCCGCAGACCGGCGACCGGCGGATCAGCGGGACCGCCGCGTCACTGGCGGGGCTGGCCGACGATCCCGACGGCGGGCTCGCGCGGATCTTCCTCGCACATGCCGTGATCGCCGGCTGGGGTGGCGTGCCCGTGGTGTGGAGCGGCGACGAGCTGGGCCAGCCGAACGACCCCGACTGGGCACGCGAGCCCGGCCACGAGGACGACAACCGCTGGGCCCACCGGCCCCGCCTGGACCGGGACCGGGCGGCGCAGCGGCACGACCCGGGCACGGTCGCCGGCAAGGTGTTCGGCGGTATCGCCCACCTGGCCCGGGTGCGGGCCTCGCTGCCGCAGCTGCACGCCTCGGCGTCCGGCCGGGTCCTCACCGACACCGACGACGGGGTCCTCGCGGTCGTCCGCGCCCACGCCAGCGGTCCGATGGTCTGCCTCTACAACGTCACGACCACGCCCCGGCCGTTCCCGATCCATCGCCTGCACGAGGCCGGCCTGGGGTCGCCGTACGACGCGCTCGGCGGCCACCCGGTGACCGCCGGGGTCGACGGCGTGGTGTGGCTCCCGGCCTACGCCGCCTGGTGGGTCGTCGACCGCCGGACGTGAGCCCGGCCACGCCCGCACCACGGTCGTCCCGGGCCTCTCAGGGTTCTCCACTACTCTCGTGAGACGTGATTCGTTTCGAGAAGGTCACCAAGACCTATCCCGGCATGGGAAGCCCCGCCCTCGACCAGGTGTCGGTCGACGTGGAGAAGGGCGAGTTCGTCTTCCTCGTCGGGACCTCGGGGTCCGGCAAGTCCACGTTCCTGCGCCTCGTGCTGCGCGAGTACCGCCCCACCTCCGGGCGGGTCTACGTCGCGGGCAAGGAGATCAACCGCCTCGCCGGGTGGAAGGTGCCGCGGCTGCGCCGCTCCATCGGCACCGTCTTCCAGGACTTCCGGCTGCTGCCGAACAAGACGGTGAGCGAGAACGTCGCGTTCGCGCTGCAGGTCATCGGCGGCTCCCGGTCGGAGATCTCCAGCGTCGTCCCCGAGACCCTCGAGCTGGTCGGGCTCGAGGGCAAGGGTGACCGGATGCCCGACGAGCTCTCCGGTGGCGAGCAGCAGCGCGTCGCGATCGCGCGCGCCTTCGTCAACCGGCCGATGATCCTGATCGCCGACGAGCCCACCGGAAACCTCGACCCGACCACCTCGGTGGGCATCATGAAGCTGCTCGACCGGATCAACCGCACCGGCACCACCGTGCTGATGGCCACCCACGACGCCGGGATCGTCGACCAGATGCGCAAGCGGGTCATCGAGCTCGAGGACGGCCGGGTCGTCCGTGACCAGGCACAGGGCGTCTACGGCTTCCAGCACTGATCCCACCCCCCACCAGCCCCGAAGAGAGCCTCTACTCCTCATGCAGCTGCGTTACGTCTTCTCCGAGCTCGCCCAAGGTCTGCGCCGCAACCTGTCGATGCACATCGCGGTCATCCTCACCCTGTTCGTCTCACTCACGCTGGTCGGCCTCGGCGTCCTGCTCAACCAGCAGGCCGACAAGGCTGCCGAGCACTGGGGCAACCAGCTCCAGATCACGGTCTGGCTGTGCAAGGAGAAGGACGACAACCCGGCCTGCACCGGTCAGGTGACCGGCGCGCAGAAGACCGCGATCGAGAAGGTCATCGAGGACAACCCGGAGGTGGCGGACTACCACACCGAGTCCAAGGAGGAGGCCTTCGACAAGGTCAAGGAGCTCCTGGGACCGGACAAGTTCGAAGGCCCCAACCCCGCAGCCACCGCCGCGGACATGCCCGAGTCGGTGTGGATCACGCTGAAGGACCCCGAGCAGTACAAGGGGATCACCAGCGCCGTCGTGGGGCTGGACGGGGTGTCCGGCATCCGCGACATGCGCAACGTGCTGAAGCCGATCTACGGCTCCATCAACGCCCTGCAGTGGGGCGCCCTGGGCACCGCGGCGTTCCTGGTGTTCGCGGCGCTGCTCCTGGTCGGCAACACGATCCGGCTGGCGGCCTTCGCCCGGCGCCGGGAGATCGGCATCATGCGGCTGGTCGGCGCCTCCACGCTCTACATCGCGCTGCCGTTCCTGCTCGAGGCGCTGGTGACCGCGCTCATCGGTGTGGCCCTGGCCGGCGGGGCGCTGGCCGCCTTCATGTACTTCGGCATCGACCAGCGCGCGGCGACCGGTCTGAAGTTCATGCCGTGGATCGGCATGCCCGAGTACCTGCGCTCCGTGGTCGCCATCGCGATCCTCGGTCCGATCCTCACGCTGCTCCCGACACTCGTGCTGACGCGCAAATACCTCAAAGTCTGATTCCGGCGGGTTACGGTCGGGCCGTTCACTTCCCCGGACATCGAAGGCAGAACGGTGCGATCCTTCCCCCGTACCGCCCGCCATCGTCTCGCGGCGGCCTCCGTGGCCGGTGCGCTGGCGATCGGCGCGGTGACCGTCCCCGTCGCCAACGCTGACGACCTCAAGCACAAGCAGAAGCACGTCCAGGGCCAGATCCACTCCGCGACCCGCGACCTGGACGAGTCCAGCAAGCGGCTGCGTCGGGCCACCGTCGCCCTGGACCAGGCCAAGTCCCGGCTCGAGGCCGCCCGCCACGAACTCGAGGTCGCGCAGGCCAAGAAGGAAGCGGCCCGGATCCGCGACCGGGAGATGCGCGAGAAGCTCGCCCAGGCGGAGCAGCGGCTGGCCAACGCGCAGCAGGAGCTCGTGGCCGGGCAGCAGGCACTGGAGGACCAGCGCCTCCAGGTCACCGACACGATCACCTCGATCTACGAGGAGGGCGACCCCGAGCTGCTGGCGTTCTCCTCGCTGCTCGACGCGCAGAGCCCGGCGGACCTCACCCGGCGGATGGAGGCGCGCAGCGTCATCGTCGGCCGCCAGACGCGGGCGTACGACGGCCTGCACGCCGCCGAGGTGTTGCTCCAGGTCCGGGAGAACGAGGTCCACTCGGCCAAGGACGAGGTGGCCGTGCAGCGGCGCGCGGCCGCGAAGCACCTGGTCGTCATGCGCGGGCTCGTCGAGGAGACGCACCGGGCCAAGACGAAGGTGATCGGCCTGGTGCAGACCCGCCAGGACGCCCGCGAGGTCGCGAGCCGTGCCCACGCGCGGGACAAGGCGCAGCTGGCCAAGCTGCACCGGCAGGAGAACCGGATCAAGCAGCAGATCCTCGCGGCGGCCCGGAGGGCTGCCGCGAAGCACGCCCACGCGGGCTACCACGGACCGTCGGGCGGGCTCCTGATGCACCCCGTCAACGGGCCGGTGACCTCGCCCTTCGGGTGGCGCGAGCACCCGATCTACCACTACTGGGGACTGCACGACGGGACCGACTTCGGCGCCGGCTGCCACCAGCCCCTGTGGGCGGTGGCCAACGGCACGGTGATGTCGGAGTACTACTCCTCGGTCTGGGGAAACCGTCTCTACCTGAACCTCGGCATGGTCAACGGCAAGAACGTCACCGTCATCTACAACCACCTGTCGGGCTACCGGGCCCACACCGGCGACCACGTCGGCCGCGGCCAGCTGGTCGGCTGGGTCGGCACCACCGGCTGGTCGACGGGTTGCCACCTGCACTTCACGGTCATGGTCAACGGCACGCCCGTCGACCCCATGAACTGGTTCTGACGAGTCGTCGCCGACCGGGCGGGTCGGGACCCCTGATTTCGACTTGCCCGCCCTTGAGAGAATGACCGAATGGCCAGGGAACAGGGGCGCAAGCTCATCGCGCAGAACAAGAAGGCGCGCCACGACTACCACATCGAGGACACCTACGAGGCCGGCCTGGTGCTCATGGGGACCGAGGTGAAGTCGCTGCGCGCGGGGCGCGCCTCCCTGGTGGACGGCTTCGTGGACATCGACGACCACGAGGCCTGGCTGCACGGGGTGCACATCCCGGAGTACTCCCAGGGCACCTGGACCAACCACTCCGCGCGACGCAAGCGCAAGCTCCTGCTCAACCGGGTCGAGATCGACAAGATCGAGCGTCGGGTCAACGAGAAGGGCCTGACGATCGTGCCGCTCTCGCTGTACTTCCTCGACGGCCGGGCCAAGGTCGAGATCGCGCTGGCCCGCGGCAAGAAGACCTGGGACAAGCGGCACTCGCTGGCCGAGCGCCAGGCCAACCGGGAGAAGGAGCAGGCCCTGGGACGCCGGCTCAAGGGCATGGACTGACCCGCCGGTGGTCGACGAGGTCGCGGAGGTCCGCGCGTTCTGGCAGGGCCTGGACCTGCCGGGGCTGTTCGACGTCCACGTCCACTTCCTGCCCGAGAACGTCCAGCGCAAGGTCTACGCCCAGTTCGACCAGGCCGGTCCCAAGATCGGGCGTGAGTGGCCGATCCGCTACCGGGGAAGCCACGAGGAGCGGGTCGAGCACCTGCGCGCCATGGGCGTACGCCGCTTCTCGGCACTGCCCTACGCACATCGGCCGGGCATCGCGACGTACCTCAACGACTGGGCCCGCTCGTTCGCCGAGCAGGTGCCCGAGTGCCTCTGGTCGGCGACGTTCTACCCGGAGCCGGAGGCGCCGGCGTACGTCGACAAGCTCGTGGCGGAGGGTGTCGAGGTGTTCAAGGTGCACGTGCAGGTGGGGGAGTTCCACCTCGACGCCCCGGAGCTGGACGGGGTGTGGGGGACGCTCGAGGACGCCGGCACCCCGATCGTGGTGCACGCCGGGTCCGGGCCGGTCGGGAACGCCTTCACCGGCCCCGGCCCGCTGCGCCGGGTGCTCGAGAGGTTCCCGCGCCTGGCGGTGGTCGTCGCGCACATGGGCGCTCCGGAGTACGCCGAGTTCCTGGCGCTCGCGGGGACCTACGAGCGCACCTGTCTGGACACCACGATGGTGTTCACCGACTTCTTCGACGCCGAGGCGCCCTACCCGACCGACCTGCGGCACCGCCTCGTGGACCTGCAGCACAAGGTGCTGCTCGGCACCGACTTCCCGACCATCCCCTACCCCTACCCGCACCAGCTCGAGGGCCTCGAGCGGCTGGGGCTGGGGGAGGGCTGGCTGCGCTCGGTCTGCTGGGAGAACGGCGTCCGGATCTTCGGTTGACCCGGGACTCTTCGGCCTGAAGGCCCTCGGCCGCTCGGGACCTTCGTCCCTGTGGAGGGTCCTCCGCGTCGGGTGGACTGAGCGTCATGCACCCCACTTCCCCAACTGAGGCGCGCGTGCGCGCGCCCTGGGTGGGTCGACCCAGGTGAGTGTCTCGACCAGTCGTTCCGTGGCCACCGTGTCGGAGGCCCCGGTACTGCTCCCGTCGGTCCTGAGGTGGACAGCGCTGTGCGCTGCCGCCGAGGCCGTGGGGATGACGGCCGCTGCCGCGGCGTCCCGAATCGGCCATACGCTGGCCGACCGCCCCGGTGCGTGGGGGGGAGCCGGGACGGCGCTCGCGATCGTGGTCGCCGCAGGACTGGTCGAGGGGGTGGCCCTGGGGTCGGCGCAAGCCTGGCCCCTGGGTCGGTGGCTGCCCGCGCTGCAGCGCGGGCGCTACGTGCTCGCGACCGTGCTGGTCGCGGGCCTGGGGTGGGCGGGCGCTTCGGCGCCCGCCGTGCTGGCGGGGGACGGCGGCGGGGACGGCCCGCCGCTGTCGCTGGTGCTCATCGGCGCCGCGGGTCTGGGACTGGTGATGGGCTCCTTGCTGGGGCTCGCACAGGCGGTCGCCCTACGCGGCGCGACTCCCCACCCGTGGCGCTGGGTGAGTGCGAATGTGGTGGCCTGGCCGCCGGCCATGTGCCTGGTCTTCCTGGGCGCCAGTCTGCCCGGGAACGACTGGCCGGTGGCCTGGCTGCTGCTCGACGCCGCGGTGACCGGTGCGGCCGCAGGTGCTGCGCTGGGCCTGGTCACGGCGTGGTTCCTGCCCTCCCTGGCCGGGCCCCCGCCGCAGAACCGGCTCGTCCTCGGCGTGCTGGCCTCGCCGTTCCGCGGCCGGTTGGACAGCCGCCTGGTCGGGCTCGCGGTGCGCGGCCGGAGAAGCGGCCGCAGCTACCGGTTCCCGGCGCAGTACGCCGTCGACAGCCACGGCCTGGTCGTGGTCCCGGGGCACGCCGAGCGCAAGACCTGGTGGACCAACCTGGCCACGCCCGCCACGTCGGTCGCCGTGCTCTGGGGCGGTGACTGGGAGCCCGGCGCCGCCGACCTCCTGCGCCCGGGGGACCCGGGCTACGACGAGGCGCTGACGACGTACACCCGCCGCTGGCCGCGCCTGCACCTGCCCGCGGGGCAGGTCGTGGTGCGGATTCGCTACGCGGGACCCCCGATCGGGAATCCCTGATGCCTCTCGCTGGTTGAGTCCGATAGCCTGTGCACGCAGGTTGACAACTCAAGAGGGGCTGATCGGTTTCGACTTGGGACGTTAGTTCCAGGGGAAGCGGGTCGAGAAGCCAGCGTCATCTCGTAAACGATCGCTGGAAACCAATAACTGCCAACGCTAAGCGCAGTTCCTTCGCTCTCGCCGCCTGAGCGGTGATCGAAGCGTCAGACCGGGCATCCGTCTCCGTCCCGGACCCTGGCGTCATCTAGGAGACTTGCTGCTCAACTCCTGTCAGGAGGGTTGAGCGGGACTTTTTCCTGACTGAGCCTGTCGGGGACGTGTTCGTGCGAGCCCCGGGGCCGAGAAAAGCGACATCACGGACTGCACCCGGAGAAGACCTGGTTCGACGCTCGAGGACGCGGGTTCGATTCCCGCCAGCTCCACCATCATGGGGTCTTCGCAGAACAAGGCGGAGATCTTCGCAGAATCGCCGGTCCCGGTGGGTAGCCCCACCGAGAGCCAGCCCTCTTGAACGACAGCCGGCCCGACACCAGTCGGGCCGGCTGTCGTGCGTCTTCCAACCCTGGCTACGTGGCGGTCGCGGCGCTGATGGTGACCGTCAACGCTGGAGGCCAGGCGAAATCTCTGAGCTGGGCGCCCGACACGGGGTGGCGGTCCAGCAACGCGGGATCGGGCATGAAGTGAACGGTCGTTCCAGTGTTTCCGCTTCCGGCGCTCGGCACAAGGTCAGTGACCGGAATGCCGTGCTCGTACCGCTGGGTCCACGCTCCGTCTTGCCGGTAGTTGGTGTGCACCAGCCAGCTGCTGAGGGCGGCCACCACGGACATGGCTCTGCGGAGATGGCCGTCTGGGAGTGTCGGGGCTTTCGGAGAATCGAAGAAGCGGAGGTCCTTGGTCGCCATGACGGGCTTCTTGACCGGATTGCCGACGGCATCACGACGCGTGTCAGTTCCTCGGCCGTCGTCAGCGACGGATACCCACCCGGCGGCCCGCGGTTGACGGTGGGGGTACGAGCAGAAGTGCGGCGCCGACCGCCGCGGTGAACGCCGCGATGCGGAACCTCCCGACGACCGTGGTGGTCGACGCTCGTCGGTCCGTTCGACTGGCCCGGACGCCACGGTCGTCAGCGGTGACGCGGTTGAGGTCGTCGCCCGCCTCAGGGGGCCGTCCCGTCTTCGGTGGCGCGGGTGACTTCGACCTCGGGCTCCTCGAGAGCCGGACGCTCGACGGTCGGACGCAGGAGCTGGTCCACCCGGCCCTCCACTGACCGCCGCGCACCGCGCCGGCCGCTCATCGGGGCGACACCCGGAAGACCGGGTACCGGTCCGCGACGGCGGCGATCTCTGCCTCCGAGGCCCGCGGGCCGAATGCGAGACGGGAGCGGACGATCCAGCCGGCGGGCTTCATCGACCGGTAGGCGCGCAGTACCGGTACGGCCTCGGCCGGATCGAGCTCGACGACATTCAGGACCTCCACGGTCTCCCCGCGGCTGAGCGTGACCTGGCCGGCGGCGCGCGCGTTCCGGACCCAGCCGACCTCGCCGTACGGCGCGACGAGCCAGCGGCCCTGCTCGGTAACCAGCGGCACCACCGGCGTGGTGCGGGCCAGTCCCGTGCGGCGGCCCGGGACCGTGAGCAGCTGGATGAATCGAGGACCCCGCCCCCTGCCGACCATCCGGGTCAGCATCCGGTTCGCCGCACGTGTCAGCGTGGTGTGTCCGAACGTCGTCATGGTCAGGTCCAGTAGGTGTCGTGGCGGAGCATGAACGCGAGTCGCTCCTCCTCGGTCATCGGGTTCTCCGCCAGGCTGGCCAGCGTCTCGAAGTAGTCCTCACGCGGCGCACCGGGCGTGAACATGCAGAAGCATCGAGGTGTGGTCGGTCCGGTCCCCGGTGGCGAGGTACTCGCAGGTGCCGCCCGAGCGGTACCTGATCTCCGGCTCGGTGTCGCCGGGCCGGATCCAGCCGGACACCTCGCCGGTGGTGCCGCGGTAGCAGCCGGGCGGGTACGGACGGTGCAGGGGACCGGTCACGACTCGTTGCCTCCCTGTTCCTCGCCGCTGCCGTACGGGCGGGTGATGATCTCCAACCAGTGCCCGTCGGGGCCCTCCCAGTAGAGGCCGCGGCCGCCGTCACCGTGGTTGATCTCGCCGGGTCGCCGCATGAACGGGTCTGCCCAGAACTGGCGCCCCCGCTCACGGATCCGGCCCCAGATCGCGTCGAAGTCGTCCTCGCTGACCAGGAACGCGTAGTGCTGGGGCTGGATCTCCCCGGAGTCCTGGAGGAAGTCGAGCGACGCCGCGTTGTCGAGTGCGAGCACCGCGAACGGGCCGTACGACGCGGGCTCGGCGCGCCCGAGGACGCCGGCCACGTCGCGCGCGGCCGACCAGATGTCGCGGACGTGGACCAGGGTGTGGTTGAGCTCGACGGTCATCGCGCACCTCCGGTGGAGTCGTGGTCGGCGGCGGGCCGCAGGAACGCGACCACCAGGGCCGCGCCGGCGACCAGGGTGACGGCGGCACCGCCGGTGGCCGCGGCGAAGCCGTGCACCAGGGCCTCGGTCGGTGGACCCACCAAGTCGCGGGTCGCGCTCACGGCCACGGTGTTGAGCACCGCGGTCCCGACGCTACTGCCGATCTGCATCGCGGTGTTGGCGGTGGCGGCGGCCACGCCCGCCAGCCGCGGCTCGACGCCGCTGGTGGCCACGCCGATCGACGGCGTGAAGACGCAGCCGATGCCCAGGCCGACGAGCACCTCGGCCGGGAGGATCATGGTCAGGTAGCCGCTGGACGGCGTGAGCTGGGTGAGCAACGCCAGCCCGGCGGCGGCGACCAGCAGTCCGGGCGCCACCAGCACCCGCGGCGCGACCCGGTGCATGAGCCGGCTGGCGATGACGTAGGAGCTGCCGGCGACGGCCAGGCTCATCGGCAGGAAGGCCAGGCCCGTGCGCACCGGGCTGTACCCGAGCACGGCCTGGAAGTGGTACGTCAGCATGAGGAACATCCCGAAGGTCCCCACCACGCTGACCGCCGTGGCGACGTACGCCGTGGCCCGGCCCCGGTCCCGCAGGATCGACAGCGGCAGGAGCGGCGCGGCCAGGCCGCGCTGGCGGGCCAGGAAGGAGACGACGAGGGCGACCCCGAGCAGTCCGGGGAGCAGCACCTCGGGCGAGCCCCAGCCGTGGGCGACGGCCTCGCTCGCGCCGAGGACCAGGCCGGCCAGGCCGGCGGTGGCCAGCACGCCGGAGAGCACGTCGACCGGCACCGGATCCGCGTGGTCCGCGGGCAGCACCCGGCGGGCGGCCGCGAGCACCGCGACGACCACGGCCACGTTGACGTAGAGGCACCAGCGCCACCCGGCGTACTCGGTGAGGACGCCGCCGAGCAGCAGCCCGACCACGGCACCGCTGCTGGCCACCGCGCCGAACACGCCGAAGGCCTTGCCGCGCTCACGCGGCTCGGTGAAGGTCGCGGCGATGAGGGACAGCGCTGCGGGCGCCATGAAGGCGGCGCTGGCGCCCTGGACAGCCCGGCCGAGCACCAGGGCCTCGAAGGTCGGCGCGGCGCCCGCCAGTGCCGACGAGAGCCCGAAGCCGGTCAGCCCGATCGTCAGGGCGCGCCGGCGGCCGAGCCGGTCGGCTGCCTTGCCGCCGAGCAGCAGGAGCCCGGCGAACGAGAGCGTGTACGCCGTGACGACGTAGGAGCGCTGCGCGTCGTCGAAGCCCAGGTCGGCCTGGGCCGTGGGCAGTGCGACGTTCACGATCGTGGCGTCGAGCGCGACCATCAGCTGCGCCAGCGCGATGACGCCGAGGGCCGCCCAGCGGCGGTCCCGCGGCTCGGCCGACGGCGCCGTGGCCGCGACGGTGCGGGCGATGGTCATGGGAGGTCCGTTCCCTAAGCGGAGTGAATATCTCCGTTTCAGCGTGCGCTTCGCCGACGGTCGTGTCAAGACAAGTGGAGAATGTCCTCCGATTCGATACGGTGGGTCCGTGCCCATGCGAGCCGACGCCCGTCGCAACCTCGAGCAGCTGCTCGCGGCGGCCCGCGACCTGATCGCCGAGAAGGGCGCCGGGGTCGCCCTCGACGAGGTCGCCCAGCGCGCCGGCGTCGGCATCGCGACCCTCTACCGGCGCTTTCCCGACCGCACCGCGCTCCTGCGCGGGGTCGTGGTCGACGCGCTCGACCAGACCCGTGCGGCGGCCGAGCGGGCCGCCGAGGAGAACGACGACCCGTTCGAGGCGCTCGCGGCCTACCTCCGCGAGGCCCTGGAGCTACGGGTCTCTGCGGTCGTCCCGCAGGTGCTCGACGTCCTCGACCTCGAGGAGCGCGAGCTGGCCGCCGCCCGGGAGGCCTCCGCGCGGGCCACGGAGGCCCTCGTCGACGCGGCGCACGCGGCTGGCCGCCTGCCCGAGGACGTCACCTTCGCCGACGTCGGGATGATGCTGGTCCGCATCGCCCGGCCGCTGCCCGGCCCGATGTCGCCGGAGCTCAAGCACGACCTGGCCCGCCGGCACCTGGACCTGTTCATCCGGGGCCTGCGCGGCGACGGATCGGCCCTCGAGGGCCCCGAACTCAGCCGCCGCGACCTTGCCGAGATGGCGCGCATCAGCCGGTGACCGCGGCCGGTGCCCGACACGTACTTCGGTGGCCCTTCGGCCACCAACGCCGCCCGCCCGGTGTTGCGCGAGACGCCCAAACCGGCGACAGGGGTAGTTTTCAGGCGTCGCCGACACTGGTGGAGAGCCCAGCCCTCAGCCTGTGGAGCCTCTCCTCGGGCACGCGAGAAGGCACAGGTCAGGCGACTTTCGGGAACATGCCACATACGTAGGGGCTTCGCAGAATCAACGCGAAGTCTTCGCAGATTCGCCGGCTTGCCCGTGTGGCGGGCCGGCGATTCTGCCCTCCGCATGGGGAGGATGGCGACGTGCCGACCGTCCGTTCAGTCGCCGCAGCCCATACCAAGCGCACCGTCGCTTCCGTGGTGTACCGCGTGAGGATCCGATCGGGTCGACGAGTAGCGGGCGTGCTGGCGGCAGGGGCGACGCTGGTGACGGTCGGCTGCGCGCCGGCGCTCACGCCTGCCGACGGGGATGACGCGCGCTCGAACGAGCAATCGTTCCAAGAACTTCACCTGCCCGCGGTCGTGAACGCGCCGGGGACCTGGTCGGACGAGGAGGGGGTCCGGGGGCCGGTGGCGGCCCTCGGGCTCGCGACCCGCACTCGCACCGACGGGGTCTTCGGCGACAAGCAGTCCCTCGCCCTCTTCGCTGTCTCCGCGGTCGACGGCAGTGCGTCCTGGATCCGCCTCCCCGGCTTCTCCCTCGAGCGGTGGGGGTTCGTGGGTGGGTTCGACGTCTCGCCCGACGGCCAGTGGATCGGCTGGGTCAGGCCGGCGGCACACCCGTCCCGGGCAGCCAGGGCGCGTAGCGGGCTGGGCGGTCATGAACACGACCACGGGCCAGGTCCGCCGACTCGAGGACCCGGACTTCGACTGGGTGCGCGGGACCGTGGCGGACCTCGAGTTCTCCGGCGACTCCCGCTACCTGCTGACCAGCTACGAGACCCCGGACCACCCAGACGTGTCGCGGTCCCACGGCCACCAGTTCGTCGCCTGGGACGTCGCCGACGGGTCGCGCACGGTGATCGAGGAGCCCGGGCACTACTGGCTGCCCAGCCTGGGGTCGGCTCCGACTGGTGTGGTGTGGGCGCGGGGCGGCGAGGTGTTCCGTGCGGACCCCGTCACCGGCGACCGGAACACGGTCACGGTCCCGCAGCACGTTGTCACCGCGTCCTGGGGTCCCGGCGGTACGAGCTTCGCCTACATCGGCCGTCCGTCCGTCGGGTCGCGTGCACCGTGGCGTCTGTACGCCGGCCGCACCGTCGCGCAGGCCCGCGGCCGGGAGCTGGACCTGCCCTCCGGCGTCGAGGCGGGCGAGCTGCTGGGGTGGCAGGACTCGACCCACGTCGTCGTCGGGCACCACCGGCGCACCGTGCATGTCGTCGACATCGTGAGCGGTGACGTGGAGGAGGTCGACATGGCCGGATCACGGGGATCAGGTGAACGCGCCGTACCTGGCCGGTGCCCTGTGGCAGCAGCCGTTCGTCACTCCGGTGGATCCGGAAGGAACTTCGGATCCGCGGCGTCCTTGGCGGTGGGGTGGAGCCGCGGTGCTCGTGGCGGCCATGGGAGCCCTGCTGGTACGACGCCCACGTTCCCGGCGTCGCGTGTGACAGGCCGCGGGCGCACGCTGCGTCACTCGTAGCGCAGGGCCACCCCGGGTTCGAGCCGGATCGCCCGGTGCACCGGGCCGATGGCGACGAGCCACGCGAGTGCGAGCGTGGCGATCACGGCAAGAGGCCGTCGGCCGGTCGATGCCGGTGATCAGGTTGAGCGCTGTGGATTTTCCGCTTCCGGACGGCCCGATCATCGCGACCATTTCGCCACGGCCCCCGGCCCGAGCGAACCAGAACCGGCGCCCCGGACGACGGAGCCCGCCGGCGTCTCGAGATACCGGACGCAGGCCGAGCGCGGGATGCAGGTACGCCGACCCGGGTGAGCCTCCTGCTTGAGACCGGTCACCGCGCCGATCCGTGCACGCCCCTCATGTGACGAGGACATGGAGACACGTTGGCTTACGACGCTCTCAGCCGGTCAGGGACCTGAATAGGGAATCTGACCGACGCGGTGGCCGGGGTCTTAGCGGCAACGTCGCTCCCATCAGCAGCCCGGCCACCCAGGCCCCGGCACCAGGAGAGCGAGATGCCCACACCATTCGCCCCGATGGGACAGCAGAGCGTCCGGTTCGCCAAGCAGTACCAGTCCGAGTGGATGAGCCCGGCCGACCCGCCTCCGGCCGAAGGCTCCCGCCGGGTGCGGCGATGGGTGGGCCTCGTGGGGCCGGCTCGTCCGCGTTCGTCGGGTGCGGATCAGCCCGGCCGAAGCTCGCCCGGGAAGCCCGTCAGGTGCCCGATCGGCCGGAACGTGGGCACGACCAGGCCCGCCTCGTAGGCGAGTGCCGCCGCCTTGGTGCGCGAGCTGACGTCGAGCTTGGCCAGGATGCGGGAGACGTGCACCGACGCCGTCTTCGGTGAGATGACGAGGGCCTCGGCGATCTCGTCGTTCGAGCGGCCGGCCGCGACGTGTCGCAGCACCTCGAGCTCGCGCTCGGTGAGCCGCGCCAGGGGACCGCTGGTCGGGCGCGCTCTCGCGGACCCGTCCCCGAGGGGGATGCGTGCGCTGCGGGCCAGCCCGGCTGCCGCGTCGCGCAACGGTACGGCGCCCAACCGCGTGGCCACCTGCCACGCCTCGGTGAGTGGCGCCTCGGCGGCATGCCGGTCGCCGGCTCGCACGTGCGCGCCCGCCAGGCGGAGGCTGGCCCATCCGGCGTTGGTGACGTGGCCCAGGTCGTGCCCACGAGTCGCGCACCAGGCTCCAGGTCTCGGCGGTGTCCGTGTGCTCGGCGCGGTCGAGGTCCGCGAGCGCCTGCCGGTAGCGGGCGGTCAGGTAGGGCCCGCTGCGCGGCAGCGCCTCGACAGCGGTGCGGACCAGCCCCACGGGTCCCGGAGCAGGTTCGGCGTTCGGTGCCGCGGCACGGTCCGCCTCGACCTGTGCGGCCAGCTCAGCGGCCCCCCACAGCATCGCGTCGGTCTCGAGGCCGGGGTGGGTCAGCAGCGGTTCCAGCAAGCGGTGAGCCTCGGCGTGGTCGCCGCGAGCAGCCGCCACCCATGCCCGGCACCTGCGTACGCGTAGCGGACGACGAGCCATCGCGACGCCTCCTGCGCCCCGGTGTTCGTCCACGCCCGGTCAGCGAGCCGGGCGGCCTCGTGGAGGTCGCCCGCGCCGGCAGGCGAAGACGGAGTCATCCGTGTCCACCAGGTCCGGGTGATCCACTCGTCGATGGTGAGGTTGCGCGCTCGCGCGAGCAGATCCTCGGCCCGGCGCCACTGGCCGATCGCGCATGTGCCATCCGACCGCCAGGCAGCGCGGCGAATCGTCCACTCGACCTCGGCGAGGGCAGGGTCCGGAAGCCGGGCCAGCGTCTGCTCGAGCCGGTCGACACCCGGCCTGAAGCTGCCCGGACTCGGCGAGGACGTCGCCCTGCGTCGTCTCGAGCGCGACGAAGTCGACGAGCCCGAGGCAGTCCGCAAGCCCGGATGCGCACACGGCCAGCGCCTCGTCGTGGCGGCCGCGGCCCGGCAAGCTGGATCGCGAGGATCGCACTCGCGAAGGCGATCTCGCGGGCTGCCGACCTCCGGCACACGGCGAGCGCCTCGCTCGAACATCGCGAAGGACTTCTCGGGGTCGGCCCACCGTCGGTCCCACGCAGCCTGTTGAGCGCCCGGGTGAGGAGCCGGCTCGGCGGTTGCCGCATGAGTGTCGCGGTCGGACGCGGCCTCCAGGCCCTGTGCGCGACCACTTCACCGCGCACCTCTCGGAGGTCGCGTGCCGCGAGGGCGAGGTACATCGACCGCAGCGGCGGAGCACCGGGAGTCGCGCCGGGTCCGTTCGAGCTCGCTGCGCGAAGATGGGGATGCACTCGGCGAGCCGGTCGCTGCTCTGCAGCGCGTCGCTCAGGTCGAGCATCAGGTCGTCGCGGCTGCGGCCGGCCACGCCGGCAGCCCCCGGGACCCGGTCCCACAGCTGCCAGGCACGCAGGAGAAGGTCCGCGGTACCGGCGGCGTCGCCCATCCGGTTGGTGGCCCGAGCGGCGGTGAGGGCCGCCGTGAACGAGGCGACGTCGTCGTCGGTGGCGGCCCAGTGGTGGGCGGCCGCGATGAGCAGCCGTGCCTCGTCGTGGTGGTTCTGCGGCGTGCTGAGGACCTGACCCCACCGCTCGTGCCCGCGGAGCCGCAGGGCCGGTGTCAGGGTGTCCTCGGCCGCCTCGCGGAGCAGCGGGTGCGAGAACGTGAACTCGCGCTCGTCGGCCCGGTACTGCAGCAACCGCACGTCGAGGGCACGGTCGACGGCCGAGTCGAAGACGGCATCGGGCTCTGAGTAGGCGAGCTTGAGGAGGCGGTGCGAGAGATGGCCGTCCCCGAGTGCCGCGAGCTGGACGAGGTGCAACGTGTCAGTGTCGAGCCGCCGGATCCGGGCGAGCATCGGTGAGACGACGACCTCGGGCCTGCTGTCATCGAGGCCCGCGGCGATCAGCTGTTCGGTGAGCAGCGGACTGCCCTGACCGGCGGCGAGCACCCGCTCGACCTGGCTCGGCGTGGCCCTGCCTCCGGTGAGGTCGGCGACGAGGGCGGTGGTGTCCTCCTTGCCCAGCACGGTCAGCGGGATCCGGTCCACGCCGTCGAGCGTGGCGAGGGTCTCGACCAGCTCGGTCACAGCCGGGTCGGTAGTGGGGTCGTGGCTGCGAACCGTGGTGACCACGAGCAGCCTGCTCGACCGGAGCACGCGCACGAGGTAGCCGACCAGGTCGCGGCTGGCAGGGTCGACCCACGGCAGGTCGTCGATGACCAGCCACACGAGGCGCTGATCGGCGAGCTGCTCGATCGTGGTGGCGCACGCCGGGAGGATGCGGGCCGCGGTGGCCTCCGCGTCCGCCTCCGGGCCGAGGGCCGGGCAGAGCGGAGCCAGTGCCGGCGCGTAGGCGCCGGCAGCCGCTCGGACCTGGTCGACACCGGCGTCACGCACCAAGGTCCGGAGCAGGTCGGTGGTCGTGCCGTAGGGGATCTGGCCGCCCGTCAGCTCGACGCCGTACGCGACGCCCACGAGGTCCGTCGGGTCCCGGTGGGCCGCGAGGGCCTCGCTCACCAGGCGGCTCTTGCCCAGTCCGGCGTCGGCCTCGATGACCACGGTGGAGCGCGCCCCGGAGCGGGCTCGCTCCACGACGTCGCCAAACCGGCCCAGCTCGGCGTCGCGCCCCACGAGCCGGCCCGCTGCCCGTGCCATGCCACCAGAGTGCCCCCTAGCGGCCCGGGTCGCCACCGGCCTTCGGCGGTGTACGCCGTCGCCGTGCTGCCATCGGGAGCAGGGCTGGCTCTTGGCGGCTGGGCGGTGCCGGCGCCGGTGAGGTCTCGCCTAGTCGGACTCCAGGGAACGCTTCAGGGAGCTGAGCGTTCGGGTCCGCTCCATGTTCGCCATCAATGCTGCGGCAGGCTTCAGCAGCCTCATCCAGCCATAGAGCTCCCCGACTGCAACGTGGTGGACGACGGTGCCGGTCTCGTCTCCCTCCAGGGAGTACTCGGGCCGGGCCTGAGTCACCGGGGAGCCGAGCCAGCGCAGGGTCTCCCGGAAGCCGATTCGCGTCGGCGGCACGAACTCGGTCACCTCCCCATCGAAGGTGCCCATCCGCGTCGAATCGACATAGGTCGTCCCCACTCGGATCGGTGCCTCCGACGTCGGGCCGCACCGGCGGAACAGGCCGGTGCGGTGCATCCACACGCCGTAGGCCGTCAGATCCGCCAATCGCTCGAAGACTTCGCCGACGGGTCGTTGGATGACTGTGTGCGTCTCGAATCGGATGATGCTTCCAGCCACCGAAATCTCCACCTTCACTCCGGCCTACCGATCACCGTACGCCTGGGACTCTCGCCGGTGCGGCCGGCGGTCACTGCGGCAGGGCGTAGGGCGCTCCGTTGATGGCCACGACGACGGGCGGATCAGTGTCGGGTGCGGCGAGCACGGTCACCTTGGTGCCGACGAGGCCGGCAAGCTCCACGGCGTTGGACTCCACGACCCCGTCGCCGTCGAAGTCCGAGCCGGCCGCGGCTGCCAGCACGTCGGCGTCACCGACGTCGAGGGTCACCTCGTCCAGGCACCACAGGGCCTGGTCCACCCCGCAGGTGTTGAGGACACCGGTCAGCTCGATCGGGGCTGGCTCGGAGGGGGACGGCGGGTCCGGCGCGGGGTCGGGGGTCTGGGTCGGGTCCGGGGTGGCGGGCGGCGGCGGGTCCGGAGTGCCGCTCGGGCCGGGGGCGTTGCCACCGGTGCCACCCGGATCCGGCGTACCGCTGGGCGTGCCGGGGCCTGCGGTCCCGGTCGAGCCGGTGGCCGGGCTGTCGGGTCCCGAGTGGGTGGCCGAGCCTGAGTTGCCGCCGGAGCCACCGGAACCGGCTCCGGGCTGGGTCGCCTGCTGGGTGGCCGACTGCCCGTGGTGGCCGGACCGGACCCGCGTGCCGGTGGAGTGGTCGCCGGACTGCGTCTCGATCACCGGGATGGGAGCGGCCAGGACGAGGTCGCCGGGGGTGGCGAACTTGCCGGCCCGGTAGGCGCGCTCGACGGCGAGGACGCTGGCGACGTAGGAGGTCGACGGGTTGTACCGGAAGACGGCGTCCCGGACCCCCTTCTGCGTGTCCAGGTCACCCGGTGCGGAGCACAGGAAGACGCCCGCGGCCAGCGCGGCGTCGTCGATGTCGTCGGGTGACCGCACCCCGTCGCCGTCGGCATCGACTCCCACGACCGACCAGGTCGTCGGCAGGAACTGCATCGGTCCGACCGCGCGGTCCCAGACCGTGTCGCCGTCGAGGCGGCCGGCGTCGGTGTCCGGAATCTTCGCGAGCGGGCCGCTGCCGTCCAGCGCGACGCCGCGGATCTCCCGGCTCGAGGTCCCGTCGCTGAGGAGTCGGGCTCCGCCGTACTGTCCGTGGTCCGACTCGACCCGACCGATCGCCGCGAGGAGGGTCCAGGACAGGCCGCACGACCCGTCGACCTGTGCCATCACGGCGGCCGCGCGCTGGTAGGCGAGCAACGCGGGGACGGGGATGTCGAGCTGGCCGAGCGCCGACGGCGGGAGCGCGGGGGTGCCCTTCGTGTGCAGCACGCGGGCCTGTCGGACCGAGACGGAGGGAACGTGGACGGCCCGCTCGCTGATCGAGGTGCCGGTCCCGGAGTCGAGCGCCACCGTCCCGACGAGTGGGTCGACGGCTTCGCTCCGGCCGACCAGCATCGACGCGGCAATCAGAACGACCGTGGTGGCCACGGTCGTCAGGGCGGGGTGCTTCTGTCCGGTGAGGCGCATCATCGACTTCGGGTTGGGGCGTGGATGGGGCGTCTTGCTCGACGTTAGAGCCCGCCTCGCTCCACCGAATCCTCAATCTTGATGGTCGCTCGCCCGTCTAGGCCTCCAGGGCGTCCAGGTCGCGCTCGGCGTACCGCCGGTGATGCCACTCCTCGTTCAGGACGACCAGGAGGCACTGGCGCACCGGGTGGCTGACCGGAGGTGGCCATCCGGGCCCCTGGACCGGCTCGGTGTGGGCGTCGAGCGACTCCTCGGTCAAGGCCTCGACCACCGTGCGCACGGTCGCCATCCGGTCCCGGCGCAGCGCCAGGACCTCGTCGAGGGACGGTCGGGCGGCCCGGTCGCGCGGCACTCCCGGCGTGTCCGGCATCTGGTCCCACGGCAGGCCCAGCGGATCCCACGGCGACGGATCGCCCAGCACGGCCCGCCGGATCCAGGCGTCGGTGGCGAACACGAGGTGGCGCAGTGTCTCGATGAACGACCACTCCCCGTCCACCGACTCGTGCAGGAGCTCGGGGTCCAGGCCGCGGGCGCGCTGCACCTCGTCGCGCCATCGGCCTACCGTGGAGCCGTGTGGGGAGCCCTCGGGATGCTCACCGCCCGGGACACGTGGGCCGGACGGCACCCGTGGGCGGGCACCCGGAGCGACGCGGCCACCAGCCGCCTCGAGTGGGCCCACGTGCTGGCCGTGCTCGGCTGGCCCGTCCTGTTGCTCTGCCGCGACGGCTCAGCCGGTGGGCGCAGCCGGCTCGAACCCGGCGAGCATCTCCTCCAGTGCCTTCTGGTCGGGGCCGACGTAGGGGTCGGCGAGCGGGGCGACGGCGAGCATGTCGAGACAGGCCGAGGTGCCGTCGACGACCGCGGGCAGGTGCGAGCTGAGGATCACGTCCGGGTCCATGGCGCGCAGCGGCGCGACGGTGCGCATGTAGGCGTCCTTGTCGGCGACGTGGATCCACGGACTGTCGACGGTCGCCCAGAGCAGCTGCGCGGAGCGCAGCTCGTCGGCCGGGACGTCGTGGACGTTGTCGCCCTCGGCGAGCTCCGCACTGGCCATCGGCGCGCCGAAGCAGTCCGAGGCGACACAGACGCCCGACTCGGGGTCGAAGAACCCGACCGTCGCCGGGTTGTCGAACAGGGGCGGGCGGAACGCCGTCAGCGTCCGGTCTCCCACGTCGAGCGACTGCCCGGGGTTGATCAGGTGCAGCCGGTCCATGGGCAGCGGCCGGTCGGTCGACATGATCCCGGCGCTGAGGAAGGTCGTGACCACCCGGGCTCGGGGCGCCGCCTCGAGCAGCTCGAAGAGCGCGCCGGTGTGGTCCCGGTCGGGGTGGGTGAGCCAGATCCAGCGCACGTCCGACGGGTCGATGACCGAGCCGAGGGCGTCCATGAAGCCCCTCTCGGGCAGGCTCACGCCCGCGTCGACGACCACCGGTTCGTCGGCATGGAGCACGAAGGCGTTGATGGGCAGGAACCCGATCGTGGGCACGGGGAGGTGGTCGTTCAGGACGGTGACGTCGGGGTTGAGGCGGTGGACCTGCATGGAGGCTCCTGGCATTCGCGGGTGGAGATCCGGTTCGCGGCCTCACTGCCCGAGAACGGTTGCCCGAGAGCTGTTCCCCGAGAGCTGGGTCCGAGATCTGGAGCCGCTGGGGCGTCCGCTGCGAGGGCGCGGCGGGGCGTCGTTCTGCGCGTCGAGGTGGTCGCGTTGCCACAGGTCTTCCACGATCGGCAGCCGCCGCGGCCGAAGTCAACACCTGGGTGCCGCCGGACCGGGTGCCCGGGCGGCTGTCTAGACCGGGACCGGCGTACGGCGGCACCAGCACCCGGTGACCCGGACGGTTTCGCGCCGCGCCCGGACGGGAATCATGCCTGCGCCGAACGTGACCAGGAGGTGTCCATGCTGTTCTCGTGGAGCCGGCAGCCGTGTGCCCGGTGCGGTGCGTCCGTCGACCGTGCCGAGGCGGACTCGCACACGTGCGACCCGGGGCGCCGGCTGGAGTTCCAGGTGCTCGCCATGGGAGCGGAGATCGCGGCCTTCGACACCGACCTGCACGAGTACCTCGCGGGCAACGAGGGCCGGTTCGAGACCTGGCTGGCCGCTCGCGACGTCCGCCGCAGCGCCTGACCGGGTCACCAGGGGAGTCGGGCCCAGACCGTCTTCCCGTCCAGCTCCTCGCGCACGCCCCAGCTCTCGGAGAGCGCGTCGATCAGGTGCAGGCCGCGGCCACCGGGCGAGTCGAGGTCGGGGTCGCCCAGGGTCGGTAGCCGGTGGCCGTTGTCGAACACCTCGACGAGCAACGAGCTGTCCGCGGCCTCGAGCGTGACCCGTACCGGGCCGTCGCCCTGGCGGACGGCGTTCGTGACCAGCTCCGAGACCACGAGCAGCGCCAGCTCGGTGTTGTCGGACGACATGCAGCCGCCCAGCCAGCCCTCGACCCAGGACCGGGAGAGCGGCACCGACATCGCCTGTGCGGGGAGGGTTCGCGTCGCCCGGTCGGCCACTCCGCGCCGCGGCGGGACGTGCGCGGCGAGGACGGCGACGTCGTCACCTCGGTTGCCGACCGGGAGGAGGTCCAGCGCGGTGTCCAGGACGCGGACCGGACCAGGCTCCGCGGGCAGTGTCTCCAGGAGCGCCTCGAGCCGGTGGATGCCCTCGTCGATGTCCCAGCTGCGGGTCTCCACCAGCCCGTCGGTGTACAGCAGCAGCAGCGCGTCCGGGGGCAGGTGCGTGCTGCGCTCCTCCCACTGCTTCCCGATGCCGAGCGGCGGCCCCGTCTCCACCTCGATGGGACGCAGCTTGGCGCCGCCGTCGGTGATCTCGAGGACGACCGGAGGCAGGTGGCCGGCGCAGGCGACGGTCGCGAGCCGTGCCTGCACGTCGAGATGGACGACGAGCACCGTCGCGAGCAGGTCGCTGCCCAGGCGGTCGAGGTAGTCCGCGGTCCGCATCAGGATGCTCGCCGGCGGGTGACCGTCGGTGGCGGTGACGCGTACGACGGTCCGCAGCTGACCCATCAGCGCGGCCGCCTGCACGTCGTGGCCCTGCACGTCGCCGACGACCAGGAACAGCCCTTCGTCGACGGTGATCGCGTCGAACCAGTCGCCACCCACGTGCACGCCGGGGTCGCCGGTGCGGTAGCGCGCGGCGAGCTCGACCGGACCGATCTGGGGCGGGATCTCCGGCAGCAGACTGCCCTGGAAGGCGAGGCCGAGGGCACGCTCCTGGCTCAGCTCGCGCTCGCGCTCGTCGTCGAGCCGGCTGCGCTCGATCGACATGGCCACGGTCCGCACCAGGACGTCGATGAGGGCGAGGTCGCTGGGGGTGGGGCGCGAGGGGTTCGGGTAGTACATCGCGAAGGTGCCGAGCACCCGCCCGCCGACACCGACGATCGGCGTCGACCAGCACGCCCGGAGCCCGGCGCTGAGCGCGAGGTCCTTGTAGTCGGCCCACAGCGGGTCGGTCTCGATGTCCTCGACGATCACCTGACGGCGTCGGAAGGCCGCCGTGCCGCAGGAACCGACGGTGGGGCCGATCTCCACCCCGTCGATGGCCTCGTTGTAGAAGCCCGGCAGGCTCGGGGCTGCGCCGTGCTGCAGGTGCCTGCCCGACTCGTCGAGCAGCAGGATCGAGGCGAGCAGCCCGCCCGCGGAGACCCGCTCCACCACGCGGAGCAGCGACTCGAGCGCCCGGGGGAGGGTACGGCCGGAGACCACGCCGGCGAGCAGCTCGAGCTGCGCGGCGAGCAACAGGGCGTCCCGCTCCTCGCTGGCGGACGCGAGCGGCGTGCTGAGTGCCATCGTCGTTCGACTGTACGCCCCGTCCCGCCGAGCACCAGCCGCGTCACTCCCGACCGGCGCTCCACTCGTGGAAGGCCTCGACGGCCGTCGGCAGGGTGGGGAAGAGGTGGTCCTCGCCGATCCGTTCGAGCAGGCCGGTGGGGGCCAGCTCCTCGCGCAGGTCCTGCTTCATCCGGGCGAGGGCGAACACGATCCCCTGATCGGTCAGCTCGGCGCGCAGCGACTCCAGGGTGTCGGCGGCGGTGATGTCCACCTCGATGATCGCCTCGGTGTTGAGCACGAACCACTGCACCGGCGTCGCGGAGGTGGCGACGGCTGCCCGGGCGCGGTTCCGGAAGTCCTCGGCGTTCGCGAAGAACAGCGGGGAGTCGTAGCGGTAGACCAGCAGCCCGGGCACCAGGCTGGCCTGCGGGTAGTCGTCGACGTCGTGCATCCCGGCGATGTCGGGGACGAAGCCCTCCACGGCGTCGTGCGGCCTCGCCACCCGGCGCAGCAGGTCGAGGATGGAGAGCCCGACGGCGACCAGCACGCCCGGCAGCACCCCCACCACCAGGACCCCGACGGTGGTGGAGATCGCGATCAGGAACTCGCTCGTCCGGAAACGGGCCAGTCGCCGGAACTCCGGCAGGTCGACCAGGCGCACCGCGGCGTACACGACCACCGCGCCCAGGGCTGCGGTCGGGAACGCCGCCAGCACCGGCCGCGCCAGCAGCACGGCGAGCGCGGTCGCGGCCACCGTGACCAGGCTGGTCAGCTGGGTGCGGCTCCCGACCGAGTCGCCGATCGCGGTCCGGCTGCCGCTGCTGCTCACCGGGAAGCCCTGCATCAGTCCCGCCCCGACGTTCGCGGCGCCGAGGGCGAGCAGCTCGCGGCGGGGATCGATCCGTACGTGCTGCCGGTCCGCGAAGGCGCGACCGGTGAGCACGTTGTCGGTGTAGGCGACCAGGGCAACGCCCAGCGCCGCGGGCAGCAGCGACACGACGCCGTCCGCGGAGAGGTGCGGCAGGGACGGGGCCGGGAGGCCTGCGGGGATCTCCCCGATGACCTTGACACCCTCGTCGCGGAGGCCGAGGACGGAGACCGCCGCTGCGGCACCGAGCATGCCGATCAGGGCCATCGGAGCCCGCGGGAAGAGGGCGCTCCCCGCCAGCATCACGGCCAGCGTCGCCAGCCCCAGCGTGAGCGTCGGCGCGTGCACGTCCCCGAGATGGCGCAGCACCTGGTCGATCTGGGCGAGGAACCCCTCCGCGTCGACCTCGACGCCGGTCAGCTTGCCCAGCTGGGAGGCCACCATGATCCCGGCGACGCCGGCCATGTAGCCGACGAGGACCGGGCGGGAGAGCAGCTCGGCGAGGAACGCCAGCCCGCCGAGCCAGCCGATGAGGCAGTAGCACGCCACCACCAGGCAGAGCGCCGCCGAGAAGTCGGCGTACCTCGCCGAGGACGCCGTCGCCAGCGGTGCGATGGCGGCGGCGGTCATCAGCGCCGTGGTGGACTCCGGCCCGACCGACAGCTGTGGTGACGTGCCGACCAGCGCGTAGCCGAGGAGCGCGCCCACCGAGGCCCAGATGCCCACCACCGCCGGCAGGCCGGCGACCTCGGCGTAGGCCATCACCTGCGGGATGAGGTACGCCGTGATGGTGACGCCGGCGAGCAGGTCACCGCGCAGCCACCCTCGCTGGTAGCCGTTCGCCCACGTGGGCAGGGGCGGTCGCCGGACCATGACGGTCACGCTAGAGGCGATCAGGGCGCAGCCGGGCCCGTGGTCGACGCCGGTGCCGACCACTGGTCCTCCCGGATCCCTAGGCGTCGGGGTAGCCCTGCGGGTTCATCGACTGCCAGCGCCACACGTCGGCGCACATGTCGTCGATGCTGCGCTCGGTGCGCCAGCCGAGCTCCTCCGCGGCGCGGGTCGGATCGGCCCAGTAGGCAGGCAGGTCCCCGGCGCGGCGGCCCACGAACTCGTGGGGGAGCTCGCGGCCCACGGCCCGCTCGAACGCGTGCAGCAGCTCCAGCACGCTGGTGCCGCGGCCGCTGCCGAGGTTGAACGCGCGCGCAGGCGCGTCCATCGCGTCGAGGTGCTCCAGCGCGGCGACATGGCCCGCGGCGAGGTCCTCGACGTGGATGTAGTCGCGCTCGCAGGTGCCGTCGGCGGTGGGGTAGTCGTTGCCGAAGACCGAGAGCTTCTCACGCCGCCCGACCGCGACCTGGGCGATGAACGGCATCAGGTTGTTGGGGACCCCCTGGGGGTCCTCGCCGATCGTCCCCGAGGGGTGCGCGCCGACGGGGTTGAAGTAGCGCAGCAGCGCGACCCGGAGGTCCTCGGCGGCCGCAACGTCCGAGAGGACGTGCTCGATCATCACCTTGCTGCGGCCGTAGGGGCTGGCGGCGGAGAGCGGCTCGTAGTCCTCGCGGTACGGCACGGGCGCGTGGTCGCCGTACACCGTCGCCGAGGACGAGAAGACCAGGCGGCGTACGCCGTGCCGCCGCATCGCGTTGACCAGGGAGAAGGTTGCGCCGATGTTGTTGGCGTAGTACTCCAGCGGCTTCTCCACGCTCTCGCCGACGGCCTTGAGGCCGGCGAAGTGGATGACCGCATCGATCTGCTCGCTGCCGAAGAGCTGGTCGGTCTTCTCGGTGTCGGTGAGGTCGAAGCCGTGCACCGGGATGTGCGTGCCGGACAGCTCCTCGAGCCGTCCCACGACGCTGGGCTTGCTGTTGGAGAAGTCGTCGACCACGAGCACCTCGTGCCCCGCCTCGATGAGGGACAGGACGGTGTGGGACCCGATGTAGCCGGCGCCGCCGGAGACCAGAACGCGCATGGGCGCCATCGTAGGGTGCGCCGGCGCCGGTGCAGGAGCCGTCGCCCTCGTCGGCCTCAGTGCAGGAGCGTCTTGAGCGCGACCATCACGAGGCCGAACCCTCCGGCAACCGCCGCCGAGGTGACCCGCTCGAGCGCGGTGAGCTGTCCGTGGCGTCCCATCGCCCAGCCGGCGAGGCACAGCAGCACGGTGCTGCACATCAGCGCGGCGAGGATCGCGGTGTCGAGCCCGGCGCCGAGCCGGTAGAAGGCGGTGAGCACGAGGAGGGGCAGGACCGAGACCGACACCATCTCCCAGCCGCTGGTCAGCTGCCGGCGTACCTCCTGCCGGGTCGGTCGGTGCCCGCTGTGGATCCGCGCGGCCACGAGGCGGGCGTACCGCTCCGCGCCCCAGTAGATGACGAGCGTCACCACCACCGCGACGGACACGGCACCGGCCGAGCTCTCGTGGGACGCGGCCATCACGGCGGCGCTCACGATGACCCCGTAGATGCCGGCGGCGGTGCTCTCCTCCGTGTCACCGGTCGGCGTGACGCGGGGTGGCCGCGGGGATCGCGGAGAGCCGGATGCCGCCATGGTTGCGGACCCTACGAAGGCGCGGGTCGTACCGGATCACCCTCGGGGGATGAGCCGGGCGGGTCGGATTGCGAGTGGGATGGGTGCCGACACGGACCCAGGAAGGCAGACAGATGGCCAAGCAGGAGAAGGACACGCTCTACGTGATCGCCGCGGCCTACGACGACGTCGACGCCGCCGTCGCCGACTACGAGGCGGTCAAGGCGCTCTACCGCGAGGTGAAGTCGTCGCACGACTTCGACGCGTCGGTCGTGGCGAAGGACGAGGAGGGCAAGGTCCACATCGTCAAGAAGCACGAGCAGCCGACCCGGCACGGTGCCGCGGTGGGGCTGGGCTGGGGGCTCGCGACCGGCGTGGCCGCGGCGCTGTTCCCGCCGGTCGCCATCGGGATCGCCGGCGCCGGAGCCGGCGGCGCGACGATCGGCGCGGTCGTCGGGCACGCGACCGGCGGCATGTCGCGCGGCGACCTCAAGGACATGGGCGAGACGCTCGACGCCGGCCAGGCGGGCCTGATCGTGGTCTACGAGACCAACCTCGCCGACCAGATCGCGGCGAGCATCAAGGCCGCCAACCGGATGGTGTCGCGGGCGACGGACCTGGCCGCGGACCAGCTCGCCGAGGACATGAAGAAGGCACAGGCCGGCACCTGAGCGGTCCCGCCGGGAGTGCCACCGCCCTCCGGGGCGGTGGCTGGGGCACAATGCCCGCATGCGACTCGGGCACCGCATCACCGGACTCTGTCTCGCTCTCGTCACGGTCGGTCTCGGCGTCCCGCCGGCGCAGGCCGATGACGCGGAGCCGACCACGCTGGCGATGAGTGGGCGGGCGGGGCACGCGGAGCAGAGCATTCCGCTGGCACTCGACCTGGCGCACAGCGCGGACTCGTCCCCGGTTGCCGACGCAGCCATCACCGTCGAACGCCGCACCGACGGCGACTGGGCGCCGATCGGCAGCGTGGAGACCGATGAGAGCGGCCACGCGGAGCTCGACGCGTCGCTGGCCCGCACGGCGGGGAACAACGTCTTCCGTGCGTCGTACGCCGGCGACGGCCTGGACGCCGCGTCGCAGACCGGGCCGGTGCAGGTCGACCTGGTGCGCCGCAACAGTCGGGTTCGACTCACCGGGCCGGACTCGGTCGTCGACGAGCAGCGGGTGACGCTCGAGGTGCGCTGGACCACCGGCAACGGGGCCCCGGTCGCGGGCAACGTGCGGATCCTCCGTCGTGCCGGCAACGGGACGTGGCAGCGCAGGCGCACCGTCCGGACCGGGGCCGACGGGCGGGTCTCGCTCACGACGCGACCGCGGACCGACACGCGGTGGCGGGCCCAGGTCGTCGCGTCGGACTGGCTGCGCGGCGACACCAGCGGCGTACATCGGGTGGACAACCTGCCTCCGGGCGTCCCGGTCCGCTACCCCGGCCGGGCTCCGCGCCCCCGGGTGCACGTCCCGCGCCAGCCCCACGCGGTGGGCGCCGGCCCGAACATCTCGATCACCCGGATCCGGGACCCGCTGTGGAAGCGGATGACGGGCAAGACCTGGCACCGCGGCTGCCCCGTCGGCCGGAGCCGGTTGCGGCACGTCCGGATCAACTACTGGGACTACCGGGGCTACCGCCGCCGCGGCGAGCTCGTGGCCAACGCGGATGCCGCCGGCCGGATCGCGGCCGCCCTGGCGGAGATGTACGACCACAAGCTCCCGATCCGGGCGATGTACCTCGTCTCCCGGTTCGGCTGGTCCAGCAAGGTCAAGGGCGGTGACGACCTCCGCTCCATGGCGGCGGGCAACACCTCGGTGTTCAACTGCCGCGAGGTCGTGAACAAGCCGGGGGTCCGGTCGCCGCACGCGTGGGGGAGGGCGCTGGACCTCAACACCTGGGAGAACCCCTACCGCTCGGCCCGCGGCACCGTCCCGAACACCTGGTGGCAGCCGCACTCGCACCGCCGGATCGCCTGGCGGTCACGCTCGCACGACGTGGTGGCGATCATGGCCCGCCACGGACTCCGCTGGACCTACGGTCTCGGCGACACCCAGCACTTCGACGCCGCGGCGGGCAACGGCCGGTACCTGTCCCGGCCGGTGGGCTGCGACGGCGTCTGCGACTGAGCTGGCCGCGGAGCGGCCGGTCAGGCGGCTTTGCTGGCGCAGTGTTGCCACCAGAGTCGGGCGATGCTGCGTTCGAGGGGGTCGGGGCTGGTGAGGGCGTCGATGTCGGCGGGGTCGGCGAGGTGGGTGCCGTGGGCGTCGACGATGCGGAGCAGTCCGTGGGGGGTGCGCCAGACCCAGGCGTCGGTGCCGATCTGGGCGACTCGGTAGCCGAGGTGGGTCTTGGCGCGGTGGCTGGTGCGGGTCAGGGGTGCGGCGTTGTGGTCGCCGGTCTGTTTCGGGGGGCCGGTGGGCCGGTAGGGGGTGGGGTGGTCCAGGTCGATGCGTTGGGCCATTCCGGTGATCCGGGTGGCGTGGGGTGCGGCCTCGGCGGGGGTGCGGAGTCGGGTGCGGTGCCGGATCGACTGGGGGTATTCGTAGCCGTCCACGGCGTGCCGGTCGGCCAGGTCGACCACGGGGGTGACGGTGACCCGGGTGTGGGCCACCAGCGCGGTGACCTGTTCGAGCAGGTGCGGGCCGATGCCCTCGACCCGCGCGACGCCGGGGGTGCCGTCCAGGACGGTCTGGTGCAGGTGCACGAACAGCTGCACGCTCGGGGCCAGCCGGGTCAGGTCCACGCTGCGGAACAGGTCCAGCGCCCGCTGCGACCACCCGGTCGACCGGGACTCCTCGACCGCCGGCACTGCCGGGTCGGCCGGGTCCTCGGGCACCGGGTCGGCCTCGTCGGGACCGGCCTCACCGGTGGGTTCCTCGGTGGTGTGGGCGGCCTCGAGGAGGAGCTGGAGGAGCTCGGCGGGGCGGGCCAGCCACCCGAACGCCAGGGCGCGGAGCTCGTCGCGGGCCAGGTCGTCGCCGGGGGCCTCGGGGCGCAGGTCGGGCCGGTCCGCGAGGAGGTCGGCGACCCGGTCCACGGTGGCGTCGATCCAGACCGCGTCCCCGGCGGCGACCCGGGCGATCACGGTGCGCAGCCCGTGCTCGTCGGTGCGGGAGAGGCCGACGTAGCGGCGCCGGTGCTCGGCCGCGACCCTCTCGGCGTGGCCGGCGGCATCGGCCTCGATGATCGCGGCCTCGGCGATCGCCAGCACCCGGCCCGGCGAGACCTTGCCGAGCACCGCGGCGACCGCGACGTCGACCAGCCCGACCGCCGTCAGCGGCAGGTCCCGGGTCTTGGCGGCGACCTTGCGGGCCACGAACGCGTCCCCGGCCAGCGCCTCCAGGCGGGCCCAGGTCCGCGGCAGCCGGTGCTGCAGGTCCAGCACGTCGGCGACCAGCGCCCGGGCGGACAGGGCGTGGGTCTGCCGGGCGATGCCCAGCTCGAGGAAGCACAGCTCGCGGACCTTCGGGGTGCCCTCCCCGCCGACCGCGACCAGCCGGTCGGCGCCCGGCCGGCCCCGCACCCAGCCCGGGTCGTCTCGCGGGTCCGTCGAGTGCAGCGCCGCCCAGTGCGCCGCGACCCGCAGCTCGTCCAGCTCCACCCCACGCCGCCGCACCACCAGCCGCTCCGCGCACGCCAGCGTCTGCGCGGCGTCCGCCGGCAGTGCGTCGAGGTCGGTGGCCAGGTCCATGCTCCATATTATCGCACGTATGTTCGAAGAGGCAATGCCTCTTCCGGGATCTGTGGATGGGCGCCTCGCACCGGCTGCTGCAGCAGGTCTCCTGGGCGTACCTGACGTCTGGCGTGCCGGCGCGAGACTGTGCTTTGGTCCGCTGCCACGCGCGGGTGCTCGGCGGGGAGGCCGCTCAGACGCCGGCGGACACGACGCAAGCGAGCGCAGCTCGCGCCGTGCGTGCTGTTCCGGGAGGGCGCACGAGGCCGAGACTAGTGACGCGTGGCCGTCCTGGGTGCCGTTTCCGGCGTTGCGTCAGCGATCCGCGTGGAGCCCGCAGCGCTAGCCTGCGACCCATGACGGCGCCCCCGCTCGACGACTGCGTCTTCTGTGCCATTGCCGCCGGCGCCGTGCCGGCCGACCTCGTGCTCGAGACCGACGACGTGGTCGCCTTCCTGGACCGGCGTCCGCTGTTCAAGGGGCACGCACTGCTCGTGCCGCGCCGGCACGTCGGGACCCTGCCGGACCTGCCTGCGGAGCTGCGGGACCCGTTCCTGGCGGCCGGTCAGCGACTGGCGGCCGCGATGGTCGAGGGCCTCGGCGCCCAGGGCTCGTTCGTGGCGATGAACAACGTCGTCAGCCAGTCCGTGCCGCACCTCCACATGCACGTCGTACCCCGCACCAAGGGCGACGGGCTGCGCGGGTTCTTCTGGCCGCGGCACAAGTACGCCGACGACGCCGAGCGCGGGGAGTACGCCGCACGCCTGCGCGCCGCACTGCCGAACCTGCCGGGCTGACCCGCCGTCCCGGGCCGTCGCCGACGCCCTAGGGTGTGGTCTCGACAAGCTCGACCACCGAGGAGAACCGAGGCAAGGAGTCAGGTCATGGGTCGTTTTGACGGGCGCGTCGCTGTCGTGACGGGAGCCGCTCGCGGCATCGGGTTCGGCACCGCCACGCGGTTCGCCGAGGAGGGCGCCTCGGTCGCCATCATCGACCTGGACGAGTCCTCGGCCGCCGAGTCGGCCGGCAAGCTCCCCCTGACCGACGGTGCCCGGGCCATCGGCATCGGCTGCGACGTGAGCAACGCTGCGTCGGTCGACGCGGCCGTCGCCCGCGTGGTCGACGAGCTCGGCGGGATCCACGTCCTGGTCAACAACGCCGGCATCACCCGCGACAACCTCCTCTTCAAGATGACCGAGGAGGACTGGGACATGGTCATGAACGTCCACCTCAAGGGTGCGTTCCTGATGACCAAGGCGGCCCAGAAGCACTTCGTGGAGCAGAAGTACGGCAAGATCCTCAACCTCTCCAGCGTCTCCGCGCTGGGCAACCGGGGCCAGGCCAACTACTCGGCCGCCAAGATGGGGGTCCAGGGCTTCACCCGCACCCTCGGCATCGAGCTCGGCCCGTTCGGCATCAACGCGAACGCCATCGCGCCCGGCTTCATCGCCACCGAGATGACCGACGCGACCGCCGCGCGGCTGAAGATGGACGTGGAGGAGTTCCGCAGGCTCAACGCCGAGGCCAACCCGGTCCGCCGCGTCGGCTTCCCCGAGGACATCGCCGCGGCCGCTGCGTTCCTGTGCAGCGATGAGGCGTCGTACATCACCGGTCAGACGCTGTACGTCGACGGCGGAGCCAAGCTCGGCTGACGCTCGTTCCGTGTGACGTCCGTCGCGCGACGGACGATTCCATCCCCCAGACGGGGGACGGGCGGTGGAACCGGTGGCCGACACCTGCCTAACGTGCCGGAGTCGCAAACGCGACCGAGCCCGGGTACGCCGAATCCTGCCCGCCCGGGTCATCGAACCCCCGAGCACGAGGGCAGGAGTGGGGGACCCACAGGTTCCACCGCCGCACGTCGCGTGCGGCTCGGGGTGAAGTCGGCGCCAACTCGGGCAGGCCCGGCGGAGGACTTTCCACCTCCAACCCGACAGCTCACCTCACAGGCGTGGGAAAGGCCCGTTCCATGTCTGCACGCCTGCGCGCCTTCGTCGCGCTGCCCGCACTCCTCCTCAGCCTCTTCACCGCCGTCGTGGCCTCGGGCGTCGCCACGGCCCCCGCGGCCGACGCCGCCACGAAGCACCACCACCACAAGGTCACCCAGCACGCGAAGATCGTGCACGCCCGCAACATCGCGCTGCGCCAGATCGGTGACCCCTACGTCTACGGCGCCCACGGCCCCAAGGCCTTCGACTGCTCCGGCCTGGTCTTCTTCAGCTACCGCCACGCCGGCCTGTCGGTGCCCCGCACCTCCAGCGCCCAGGCGGCCCACGCCCGGCACATCCCCAAGAAGGCGATGCGCCCCGGTGACTTCCTGTTCTTCGCCGACGGCGGCGGCGTCTACCACGTCGGGATCTTCCTGCGCTGGAGCCACGGCCACGTCGTGATGCTGCACTCGCCGAAGCCCGGCGAGCACGTGAAGCGCGCCGTCCCGTGGACCAGCTCCTGGTTCGCCGGCACCCTGCGCCACCGCTGAGTCGTCCCGGGCTGCTACCTTGGCCGATCGTCGGAGCGGGCGCGTCCTCCGTCGGTCGGCCTCAGCCCGCCAGCACACTGAAGTCGACGCCTCTCCTAGACGAACGGAGCCCACCGTGCGCCGTGCCCCCCTGCCCGTCGCCGTCCTGATCGCCGCCAGCCTGGCGCTGGCCGGCTGTGGCGGCGGCGACGAGGACGCTCCCTCCGGGGACAGCTCGCCCGCCTCCCAGAAGGTCGCGGGCGGCTCCACGCTCGACTCCACCTGGCCGCTGACCGGGCTGCCCGTCGCCGGGGACCAGAGCGCCTCGCAGGACCACCCGGTCCTGGTGGCGAAGATGGACAACACCTACTCCAGCGCCCCCCAGGTCGGACTCTCCAAGGCCGACATGGTGGTCGAGGAGCTCGTCGAGGGCGGTCTCACCAGGCTCGCGGCGTTCTACTACTCGAGGATCCCGGGCCAGGTAGGCCCGGTGCGCTCGATGCGCGCCAGCGACATCGGCATCGTCTCGCCGGTCGGCGCCGACGTGGTGACCAGCGGCGCGGCCGCCCGCACGATCGCGCGGATCAAGGGGGCCGGCATCACCTTCTTCCAGGAAGGCGCCAAGGGCTTCCACCGCGACTCGAGCCGCGGCGCGCCGTACAACCTGTTCGCAGACCTCGGCGAGGTCGCCTCGGGGATCAAGCAGGAGGACGCGCGGCCGCACGACTACCTGCCGTGGGGTGCGGACAAGGACATGCCGAAGGGTCAGAAGGCGAAGACCATCGCGGCGTCCTTCTCGGGTGGTCACACCACGAACTGGAGCTACCGCAACGGCGGCTACGTCAACGAGAACACCTACGCCGCCGACGGGGACGAGTTCCCGGCCGACAGCGTGCTGGTGCTGCGCGTGCAGGTCGGCGACGCCGGCTACCTGGACCCGGCCGGCAACCACGTCCCCGAGACGAAGTTCACCGGCCAGGGCGCGGCGATGCTGTTCCACGACGGCCGGCTCGTCAAGGGCACGTGGAAGAAGAGCGACCTGAAGTCGGCGCTGCAGCTGTCGACCAAGGCCGGCAAGCTCACCGTCCCCGCCGGCCACACCTGGATCGAGCTGGTCCCGGTCAACGGTGGGAACGTCACCTACAAGAAGTAGTCACAGGCTCGAGGGCAGCTCGACGCCGGCGTCCGCCATCGTCTGGAAGCCCACGAGGATGAACCCGATCGCCGTCTCGACCCTGGTCGCGGCGGCGATCGGGTCGTCCGCGCTCGAGACCGACTCGCCCGCGGACGACATCGCCCCGAAGAAGATCCGGGCGAACGTCTGGAGCATGTCCTCGTCGAGGTCCCAGGTGCCGGCGCTGAGCACGGCCCGGACGATCTCGAGGACGTTGGCGAACGTCGAGCGCTCCTCCTGCTCGCGGTAGCGCTCGTAGCCCAGCACCGCGGGCCCCTCCTGGATCACGATCCGGCGGTAGCGGGGCTCCTGCACGACCCCGAGGAAGGCGCGCAGCCCGGCCCGCGCCTTCTCCCACGGGTCCTTGTGCCCCCGCAGCGAGGTCTGGATGGCGCGGGAGGCGTCGGCCTCCACGCGCTCGAAGACCGCCTCGAAGAGCGCCTGCTTTCCGCTGAAGTGGTGGTAGAGCGCCCCCTTGGTGACCTGCGCGCCCGCGACGATGGCGTCCAGGGACGTCGAGGCGTAGCCGTGCGTCGTGAACAGCTCCTCGGCCACGTCCACGAGCGCCCGCTTCGTGGAGGCGGAGTACTGCTGGCGCCTGCTCGTCCCGGGGACGTGGGGGACCTTGGGCACCAGCCTGGACACCGAGGGCTTGCTCATCCGCGCAGTTTAGGGACCCGGGCCGCGATCGGGTGGCGGGGATCACCGCGCGCGGCTTTGCATACCGTGAGTACGTCGCCGTACTCTGAGTACGTACTCACGGTATGTAGGTGACAGACAAGGAGTCGACCATGACCTGGAAGTCCTTTCACCGTCGCGGGGAGATCCTCCGCACCGTCATCGCCACCGCCGATCGCCGCCGGGACGGACTCCTGCCCATGGACGTCGACGGCGTGGCCGAGACCTTCGGCGACGAGCTGTCGCTGCTCGGCGCCCTGCAGCTGCGCTGGCACACCCACCTGGCCGGCCGGATCGAGCGCGAGCTGATGGACCAGCCGATGGAGCTCGAGCGCGCGGTGGTCACTGCCTGGCACGGCGCCGCCACCGAGCTGCCCGGCATCCGCGCGATCATCGACCACTACCGCCACCAGCCCCTCGACGAGGCGATGGCGCAGGTGATGGTCAGGTCCGCCGCCAAGGAGCACGTCCTGCTCGCCGTGATGGCCGGCCGGGTCAGCGCGCACGACGCCACCGCCGCCCGCGTGGGCGAGTCGATCGAGCACACGGCGCGCGCGACCTTCCGCCCGATCCGCCCGGCGGTCGAGTCGTCCGGCAACGGGCTGCTCGACCGGATCAAGTCCAGGCTGGCCGCCTGAGCCGTCGGCCCACGCCCCAGGTGCCGGAGTCGCCGGGGTGGCGCGCGGGACCGGGGTGTGGGCGATGATGGAGGCATGACCGAGGTGCGCGCCGGCATGCTGCTGGTGGCCAGTCCTGCCCTCCTCGACCCGAACTTCGCCGACACCGTGGTGCTCCTGCTCGACGTCGACGACAACGGCGCCCTCGGCGTCGTCCTGAACCGCCCCTCGGTGGTCGCCGTGGCCGACGTCCTGGCGGACTGGGGCGACGTGGTCGCCGAGCCCGAGGTGCTGTTCCACGGGGGGCCGGTGAGCACCGAGGGTGCCCTCGCCGTCGCGAAGCTGCGGGCCGAGGACGACGTGCCCGTCGGGTTCCGCGAGGTCACCGGCCAGCTCGGGCTGGTCGACCTCGACACCCCCGTCGAGCTGCTCGACGGCAGCCTGGACGGCCTGCGGATCTTCGCCGGCTACGCCGGGTGGGGCGCCGAACAGCTCGACGGGGAGATCGCCGAGGGCAGCTGGTACGTCGTGCCGTCGCAGCCCCTCGACGTCTTCCGGGTCGACCCGGGCGACCTGTGGCGCGACGTGCTCCGGCGCCAGCCCGGTGAGCTGGCGTGGCACTCCACACGTCCCGTGGACCCGGACCTGAACTGACGTCGCCTCAACTCTGCTTCGACCGCTTCCTCAACTACAGTGGGGCCTTGTGACCACCATCGGATTCTCGACAGACACCGACGTCCGTGAGGACCGGCGTACCGTCCCGACCGATGAGGGGGACCACGAGCGGTTCTCCCACTACGTCGACAAGGACAAGCTCACCGAGGCCATGGTCATGGGCACCCCCGTCGTCGCGTTGTGCGGCAAGGTGTGGGTGCCGAGCCGGGCGCCGGAGAAGTTCCCGGTGTGCCCCGAGTGCAAGGAAGTCTGGGAGTCCATGCGTGGCGGCTCGGGCGAGGGTGACGAGTGACGGGACGGCCCGACGCCGCGGACCCTGCCCACCACGACACCGAACAGCTCGACCTCAGCCCCGCGCTTCCCCCCGCCTACCCCGACCGCGCGGCCTGGGGCACGGCCCCGTCGCTGCGCGCCTGGCAGACGGCGGCCATGTCGAAGTACTTCACCGAGAACCCGCGCGACTTCCTCGCCGTGGCGACGCCCGGTGCCGGCAAGACCACGTTCGCGCTCTCGGTCGCGGCCGAGCTGCTCGGGCGGCGGCTCGTCGACCGGGTGACGATCGTCGCGCCGACCGAGCACCTCAAGGTGCAGTGGGCCGAGGCCGCGGCGCGTGCCGGCATCCCGATCGACCCGGCGTACGCCGCAGGCAAGGGCAAGACGTCCACGGACTACGTCGGCATCGCGGTGACCTACGCCGGGGTGGCGGTGAATCCGCTCGCCATGCGGATCCGCACCGAGCGGTTCAAGACCCTGGTGATCCTCGACGAGGTGCACCACGCGGGTGACGCGCTGTCGTGGGGCGACGGCGTACGCGAGGCGTTCGAGCCCGCCACCCGGCGGGTGGCGCTCACCGGCACGCCGTTCCGCTCCGACATCAACCCGATCCCGTTCGTGAGCTACGCACCCGGCGAGGACGGCATCCCGCGCTCGGTCGCCGACTACGCCTACGGCTACGCCCACGCGCTGGCCGACCACGTGGTCCGACCGGTGCTCTTCATGGCCTACTCGGGCGAGATGCAGTGGCGGACCCGGGCCGGCGACGAGATCGCGGCGCGCCTCGGCGAGCCGCTGACCAAGGACATGACCGCGCAGGCGCTGCGCACCGCCCTGGACCCCGCCGGGTCCTGGATGCCGTCGGTGCTCGCCGCCGCGGACAAGCGGCTCTCGGAGGTGCGCCGGCACATGCCCGACGCGGGTGGGCTGGTGATCGCCAGCGACCAGGAGTCCGCGCGCGCCTACGCCAAGCTGCTGCGCCAGATCGCCGGCGAGGCGCCCTCGGTGGTGCTCTCCGACGAGAAGGCGTCGTCGAAGAAGATCTCGGCCTTCAGCGAGGGGGACCAGCGCTGGATGGTCGCGGTCCGGATGGTCTCCGAGGGCGTCGACGTGCCGCGCCTGGCCGTCGGCGTCTACGCCACGACGTACGCCACCCCGCTGTTCTTCGCCCAGGCGGTCGGCCGCTTCGTCCGGGCCCGCAAGCGCGGCGAGACGGCGTCGGTCTTCCTGCCCTCGGTGCCCACCCTGCTGGGGCACGCCTCCGAGATGGAGGTCCAGCGCGACCACGTGCTGGGCAAGAAGATCACCGACGAGGGGGACATCTTCGCCGCGGAGGACGACCTCCTCGCGCAGGCGAACGCGTCCGAGGCCGCCTCGTCGGAGCTGGAGTTCTCGTTCGAGGCCCTCGGCTCCCAGGCGACGTTCGACCGGGTGCTCTACGACGGTGGCGAGTTCGGGCACTCGGGCGAGGTGCACGTGGGGTCCGAGGAGGAGATGGACTTCCTCGGCATCCCCGGCCTGCTCGAGCCCGACCAGGTCCGCGAGCTGCTGCACTCGCGGCAGAGCGAGCGGGCCCGCAAGCAGAAGCGGACCGCGGCGCCCTCCGAGCCGGACACCGTGGCCCAGCTCTCCACCCACGAGCAGCTCGCGGTCCTGCGTCGGGAGCTCAACGGCCTGGTCGCGGCCTGGCACCATCGCACCGGTCAGGCGCACGGGATCACCCATGCGGCGCTGCGCAAGGAGTGCGGGGGACCGGCGGCCGCGGTGGCGACCGCCGAGCAGCTGCACGCGCGGATCGACCGGCTGCGGGAGTGGGCGACCCGGAAGTCCTCCTGAGCCGGCCGGCGTCCGCCATACACTCGGGCCATGCCGGCCGAGACCTCCCAGACGCTCGACCGCGGACTCCGCGTGCTCGACGTCCTCGCCGCGGCCCCGGGAGGGCTCACCGTCACCGAGCTGGCGGGCCGGCTCGGGGTCAACCGCACCGTGGTCTACCGCCTGGTCAGCACGCTCGAGCAGCACGCGCTGGTCCGCAAGGACAGCAGGGGGCGGCTGCACGTCGGGCTCGGCGTCCTGCACCTGGCCTCGGCCGTCCAGCCGGTGCTGCGGGACCTGGCCGTGCCGGTGCTGCGTGGGCTGGCCGAGCGGGTCGGCTGCACCGCCCACCTCACGGTCGCCGACGGCGAGGAGGCCCTGGCCCTGGCCGTGGTCGAGCCGTCCTGGACCGACTTCCACGTGAGCTACCGGGTCGGCTCCCGGCACCCGCTGAGCCAGGGGGCTGCGGGCAAGGCGATCCTGCTGGGCCGCACCGCTGCGCCCGAGCACCCCTACGAGGTGACCGAGGGCGAGCTCCAGGCCGGGGCCCGGGGGGTCGCGGCGCCGGTGCGCGGGGTCGACGGGCTCGAGGCCAGCGTCGGGATCGTCACGCTCGGGGAGCTGGACATCGGCACCATCGGCCCGCTGGTGGCGGCGGCCGCCGCCGAGGTCGCGGTCAGCCTGTCCTGACGGCGGCCAGCGGGAGCACCCGGTAGGGCACCTGGGTCGCGAGCGCGATCAGCGTCGAGCTGCGCACGATCGCCGGCTCCTTGAGGACCCGGTCGATCACCCGCTGCAGGTCGGTGTTGGACCGCGCCACGACCCGGGCCCACATGTCCCCGGCGCCGGTGATCGTGTGCGCCTCGAGCACCTCGGGGATCGCCGCGAGGTGCCGACCGACGGTCTGGTGGCCGCCGTGCTCGGCGGTGTCCTGCCGGATCTCCAGGGTCAGGAAGGCCGTCACCGGGTAGCCGAGCGCCTCGGGGGAGAGCTCCGGCCCCCAGCCGGTGATCACGCCGCGCTCGACGAGCTTGTCCAGCCGGGCCTGCACGGTGCCGCGGGCCACGGCGAGCCGGCGCGACGCCTCCAGCACCCCGATGCGCGGGTGCTGCGCGAAGAGATCGATCAATCTGCGGTCGAGATCGTCCATGGAGACCCCTTCAGTGGACATGTTGCACAGTATTCCGTCGTACTGTTGCACACTCTGCGCGTCCTCGACAGGCTGTGCGTCATGACTTCCACGGAATCGATGAGCCTCACCACCGAGCAGGCCTCCACCGGCGGGGCCCTCACCACCGACGAGCTCAGGGCCGACCTGACCCTCGACCAGCTGCAGCAGCTGGTCGGCCTGGTCGAGTACGACGAGGACGGCGACGTCTTCCCGGTGACCGGCTGGGACGCGATCGTCTTCGTCGTGGGCAACGCGACGCAGACCGCGCACTACTACCAGTCGGCGTGGGGCATGCAGCTCGAGGCCTACTCCGGCCCCGAGAACGGCAACCGCGACCACAAGTCGTTCGTGCTGCGCAGCGGCTCGATCCGCTTCGTCATCAACGGTGCGGTCGACCCCGACAGCCCGTTCGTCGAGCACCACCGCAAGCACGGCGACGGCGTGGTCGACATCGCGCTCGAGGTGCCCGACGTCGACAAGTGCATCGCCCAGGCCCGCCGCGCCGGGGCGACGGTCGTCCGCGAGCCCGAGGACGTCACCGACGAGCACGGCACCATCCGCATCGCCGCGATCGCGACGTACGGCGAGACCCGGCACACGCTGGTCGACCGCTCCCGCTACGACGGCCCCTACCTGCCCGGCTACGTCGCCGCCCAGAGCGCCTGGGTCAAGCGCGAGGGCGAGCCGAAGCGGCTCTTCCAGGCGCTCGACCACATCGTCGGCAACGTCGAGCTCGGTCGGATGGAGGAGTGGGTCACCTTCTACAACAAGGTGATGGGCTTCGTGAACATGGCGGAGTTCATCGGCGACGACATCGCCACCGACTACTCGGCGCTGATGTCCAAGGTGGTCGCGAACGGCAACCACCGGGTGAAGTTCCCGCTCAACGAGCCCGCGATCGCGAAGAAGCGGTCGCAGATCGACGAGTACCTCGACTTCTACCGCGGCGCCGGCGCCCAGCACCTCGCCCTCGCCACCGGCGACATCCTCGCGACCGTCGACGCCCTGCGCGCCAACGGCGTGGAGTTCCTCGAAACCCCGGACTCCTACTACGAGGACGCCGAGCTGCGCGACCGGATCGGCGAGGTGCGGGTGCCGATCGAGGAGCTGCAGAAGCGCAAGATCCTCGTCGACCGCGACGAGGACGGCTACCTGCTCCAGATCTTCACCAAGCCGCTCGGGGACCGCCCGACGGTGTTCTTCGAGCTGATCGAGCGGCACGGCTCGCTCGGCTTCGGCAAGGGCAACTTCAAGGCGCTCTTCGAGGCGATCGAGCGCGAGCAGGAGAAGCGCGGCAACCTCTGAGCCATCCCGTGGTCGGCGACGTCAGCTGATGTCGCCGACCAGCTCCGCCTCGGCCTCGTCCCGGCTGTGCTGCGCGGGCGGCTCCTCCCCGCGCAGGAAGCGCGCGCCCCCGGCGAGGACCAGGACCGCGACGGCGACCGCCCCGGCGCCCATCCAGAACGGCGCGTGGATGCTGACGTTCTCGCCCAGCTTGCCCGCGGCGTACGGCGCGACCGCGCCGCCGGAGAACCGCACGAAGGAGTAGGCCGCGGAGGCGACCGGGCGCTCGACGGGCGCGGCGCCCATGACGGCCTCGGTGATCACGGTGTTGTTGATGCCGAGGAACGCGCCGGCCAGGATCACGCCGACGACGAGGACCGCCTTCTCGTCGGTCCAGATCGCCATCGCCGCGAGGTCGAGGGCGAAGAGCGTCAGCGAGGTCAGCATCGTCGGCACCGACCCGATCGCGGCCTGCAGCAGCGGCGCGACCCAGACCGACGCGATCGCGAGCAGCAGGCCCCAGCCGAAGAAGATCAGGCCGACCTGGTGCGCGGTCATGTCCAGCGGGAACGGCGTGAAGGCGAGCAGCGTGAAGAAGCCGACGTTGTAGAACAGGGCCGTCAGCGCGATCGTCAGCAGCCCCGGGTACCGCAACGCGCGGAACGGGTCGGCGAGCGACGTACGCCGGCCGACCGCGGGGGTCCGGGGGAGCAGGAACGCCGTGGCCACCAGGGCGATGCTCATCAGGACGGCCACCCCGAAGAACGGGGCGCGCCACGAGATCGAGCCGAGCTCGCCACCCACGAGGGGGCCGGCCGCGATGCCGAGGCCCAGCGCGGCCTCGAACAGGATGATCGCCTGGGCGGTCGAGCCGCGTGCCGACATCACGATCGTGGACAGGGCGGTGGCGATGAACAGCGCGTTGCCCAGGCCCCAGCCCGCGCGGAACCCGACGATCTGTCCCACGGTGTCGGAGGATCCGGCCAGCGCGGAGAAGACGATGATCAGCAGCAGGCCGATCAGAAGGGTCTTCTTGGCGCCGATGCGTGAGGAGACCACGCCGGTGACGAGCATGGCCACGCCCATGACCGCCATGTAGCTGGTGAACAGCAGCGAGACCTGGCTCGGCGACGCGTCGAGCTGGTCGGCGATCGGCTTGAGGATCGGGTCGACCAGGCCGATGCCCATGAACGCGATCACGCAGGCGAAGGCGACTGCCCACACGGCGCGGGGCTGCTTGAGGATCGAGCCGGTGGTGGGCTCGTGGGTGGTGCTGGCGGAGGTCACAGGGTGCCTTTCTCGGTGTCAGGTCCGAAGGAGAGGACGTCGCGCAGCACCGCCACAGCGGTGGCGAGGTCCTCGACGGAGTGCTCGGGGTGGGCGGCCAGCCGGGAGGCGACCAGCTCGCCGTTGTTGCGGCGGACGCGGTCCAGCTCGTTGCGGCCGCTGTCGGTGAGCGTGACCACGCTGCCGCGGGCATCGGCCGGGTTCGGCTGCTTGTCGACCCAGCCGCGGCCGACCAGCGTCGAGACCGCGCCGGACATGGTGGGCTGCGAGCAGCGGTCGGCGGCCGCCAGCGCGGTGATGCCGAGCGGCCCGTGCTCGTCGAGGAGGGACAGCACCCGGAAGCCGGCGGGCAGCTCGTTGGCGCGGCGTACGGCACGGACCAGGCGGGCGGCGTAGACGACGAGGTCGCTGCTCAGCTCCTGGAGGTCGGGCGTCGTGGTCACGAGCGCCACATTACATCGGAAACCTATGCAAGTGAACGTGATGCCGCCCACGCCGATGCGGCATGATCGGGGCGTGGCGACCTACATCGCGTTCCTGAGGGCGATCAACCTGGGCGCGACCCGCAAGTTCCCCAAGGACGCCATCAAGGCGGCCGCGGAGGCCGCGGGCTGCGCACGGGTCGAGACCTACATCAACACCGGCAACGTGCGGCTCGACTCGTCGCTGCGCTCCCGCGCCCGGCTCGAGTCCGCCCTCGAGGCGGCGTTCCTCGAGGACCGGGGCTTCGAGGTGCCCACGATCGTGTTCACCCCGGCCGAGCTGCGCGAGATCGCCGAGGACGCGAAGAGGTTCGCAGACGGCCACGACGGGCGGCACTACGTGTCCCTGCTCAAGCAGGAGCCCACGGCCGCCGCCGTCGAGCTGGTCGAGGCCGCCGGGGCCGAGGGCGAGGTCGCCCGCGTGGGAGGGCGCGCCGTACACCTCATGCTCGGGGCGGACTACCACACGGCGACGCTGAGCAACGCCGTCGTGGAGAAGCACCTCGGGGTCGCGACGAACCGGAACCTGAACGTGGTCAGCACGCTCGCCGAGCGCTGGGGCGCCTGACTTCTTGCCGTGAACATCGGGTGACGACACCGGCGTGGTCCCTGCGGGATCCGGGCCGGAACGGATACAACTGTCCGGCTTGCCCGTCGATTCAACGGAGGAACTCCCGCATGTCCCAGCCCACCCCCTCACGTCGCACCCTGCTCACCGGAGGAGCCGCGCTGGCGGCCGCCGGCTACGTGGCCCAGCCCGCGCTCGCTGCCACCGGCGGGACCGACGCCGCGCTCGCCGCCCGCAAGAAGCGGGTGCGCCTCACCGTTCTCGGCACCACCGACCTGCACGGCAACGTCTTCAACTGGGACTACTTCAAGGACCGGGAGTTCGACAACGCCAAGCAGGACGACATCGGCATCGCCAAGGTCGCCACGCTGATCAAGGGCGTGCGGGCCGACCGCAAGGGCGAGGCGATCCTGACCCTCGACGCGGGCGACACCATCCAGGGCACCCCGCTGGCGTACTACTACGCCAAGATCGACCCGATCACCGCGGGCGCGAAGCACCCGATGGCCAACGCCATGAACCTCGTCGGGTACGACGCCGCGGCGCTCGGCAACCACGAGTTCAACTACGGCATCGACACCCTGCGCGCCTTCGAGTCGCAGCTGAACTTCCCGCTGCTGGGCGCCAACGCCGTCGACCCGGTGACGAAGCGGCCGGTCTTCCCGCCGTACATCATCAAGAAGTTCAAGGTCGGCGACGGCCGCACGCTGAAGGTCGGCGTCCTCGGCCTGACCAACCCCGGCATCGCGATCTGGGACAAGGCCAACGTCGAGGGGAGGATGGAGTTCCCCGGACTCGTCGAGCAGGCCAAGAAGTACGTCCACATCCTCAAGAAGAAGGGCTGCGACCTGGTCGTCATCTCGGCGCACTCGGGTGCCGACACGTCCTCGTCGTACGGCGACGCGCTGCCCTACCCCGAGAACGCCGCGTCCCTGGTCGCCGCGCAGGTGCCGCACGTCGACGCGATCCTGGTCGGCCACGCCCACAAGGAGATCGACCAGCGCTTCGTGCGCAACGAGAAGACCGGCCAGCAGGTGCTGATCTGCGAGCCCTACTACTGGGGCATGCGCCTGGCGGTCATGGACTTCGTCGTCCAGGAGGTCTACGGCCGCTACGGCAAGCAGAAGTGGGTCCTGGTGGCCTCGGGCTCGCAGCTGCTCAACTCCAACACCGTCGACGAGGACCCGAAGGTGGCCGCCGCCGTGCGCTCGCAGCACGACACCGTCGTGGAGTACGTGAACTCGGTGGTCGGCAAGTCCACCGAGGCGATGTCGGCCGCCCGCGCGGTCGTCGAGGACGTGCCGATCATCGACTTCGTGAACTACGTGCAGGCCGACGCGGTCAAGGCCGGGCTGACCGGTGCGGACGCCGCGCTGCCGGTGCTCTCGATCGCCGCGCCGTTCAACCGCCAGGCGTCGTTCCCGGCCGGGGACGTCACCGTCCGCGACGTGGCGGGCCTCTACATCTACGACAACACGCTGCTCGGCGTGAAGGTCACCGGCAAGGACGTCCGGGACTACCTGGAGTACACCGCCCGCTACTTCAAGCAGGTCTCCGGCACCGGCCCGTTCACGATGGACCAGGTCACCAACGCGGTCACGCCGGCCGCGCCGAACGGCACCCCGGACTACAACTTCGACTCGGTCGCGGGCCTGGACGCGCCGCTGACCTACGACATCGACATCGCCCAGCCGGTCGGGTCGCGGATCAAGAACCTCGCCTACGGCGGCGTGGCGGTGACCGACGCCCAGGAGTTCGCGATGGCGGTCAACAACTACCGGCAGTCCGGCGGCGGCGGCTTCCCGGCCGTCTCCACGGCCCCGGTGGTCTACAACCGCCAGAACGAGATCCGCCAGCTGATCATCGACTGGGTGACCGCCAACGGCACCATCGACCCGGCCGAGTTCGCCTCGAGCGACTGGAAGCTGGTCTCGGACGGGCAGTCGATCACGGTCTCGTAGGGGGCACCCCTCGTCACGCTCGGCCGATACAGCCGGGCGAGACGAGGGAGCAGCCCTCACTCCCCGCGGAAGACCGGCTTGCGCTTCTCGGAGAACGCCCGCATCCCCTCCGCGACGTCGGAGGTGCGGAGGAGGACGGCCTGGCCGGTGCGCTCGCGCTCGAGGGCGTCCTCGAGGTGGGGGAGGGTGGCGGCGTTGACGGCCTTCTTGCTCGCGGCGAGGGCCAGCGGGGGACCGGCGGCCAGGCGCCGGACCAGGGTGTCGACGAGGGCCGGGAAGTCCGGGTCGGGCGCCACGTGGGTGACCAGCCCGGCGTCGTACGCCTCACGGGCGCTGAGCGGCTCGGCGAGCAGCGCCATCCGCATCGCCCGGGCCCGGCCGATGGAGGCGGCGACCGTGGCGGTGGCCCCGCCGTCGGGCATCAGCCCGATCCGGGCGAAGGCGAGCAGGAAGCTGGCCGACTCCGCCGCCACCACGATGTCGGCAGCGAGGGCCGCCGAGCACCCCACCCCGGCGGCGACCCCGTTGACCGCGGCCAGCACCGGCTTGTCGAGCCGAGTGATCGCCCGGACGATCCGGTTGGCCCGGTCCAGGGCCGAGACGTCGAAGTGGTCGTGCGCGTCGGCGCCGGAGATGTCGGCGCCGGTGCTGAACGCCGGGCCGGTGCCGGTCAGCACCACGACGCGTACGTCGTCGCGGGCCGTCGCCTCCTCGACGAGCCGGGCGACCTCGTCGGCCATCTCGGCGTTCAGCGCGTTGAAGACGTGCGGCCGGTTCAGGGTCAGCCACAGCGCGCCGTCCTCGGCCCGGACCTCGAGGTCAGCCAACGGTGACGCCCGCGTCGCGCATGGCCACCAGCGCCTCCTCGGTGGACGTCGGCGCCACCCCCGCGCAGAGCCGGGGGAGCACCCGCGTCCGGAAGCCGTTCGCGACGGCGTCCAGCACGGTCGACTTCACGCAGTAGTCGGTGGTGAGCCCGCAGACGTCCACGTGGGTGACGCCGCGCTCGTGCAGCCACTCGGCCAGCCCGGTCCCGGTGACGGTGCGGCCCTCGAAGCCGGAGTAGGCGGCAGCGTGCTCGCCCTTGAGGAAGATCGCGTCGAACGGCTGCGGGTCGAGGTTGGGGTGGAACGCCTCGCCGTCGGTGCCGACCTTGCAGTGCACCGGCCAGGAGTCGGCGTAGTCGGGGTCCTTCGACCAGTGGGAGCCCGGGTCGATGTGGTGGTCCTTGGTGGCCACCACGTGCGCGTAGTCCGGAGCCTTGGGGTCCTGGGTGACCCAGTGGTGGAGGATCTCGGCGATGTCGTGCGCCACCTTGGCGCCGCCCTCGACCGGCAGCGACCCGCCCTCGCAGAAGTCGTTCTGCACGTCGACCACGATCAGCGCACGCTTCATGGCCGCGAGCCTAGCCAGTCAGCCCCCGACGTGCACCGTCTCGATCACGGGCTCGCCCCGGGACATCTGCTGGGCCGCGATCGGCAGCTCCGCACGTGCGCGCTGGTGCCGTGCCCGGGCGTCGCCGAGCAGCTCGCGCCCGACCACCGTGCCGCCGCGCACGAGCGGCACGAGCAGCGGGCGGTCGTCACCGTCGTCGACGGGCGGCGTGCCGACCCCGATCACCTCCGCCTCGGCGACGCCGTGGCGGTCGCGGCGGCGCAGCGCGTACTTGCGGCCGCCGATCGAGATCTTGTCCTGGCTCTTCTTGGCCACCGAGACCATCGCGCCCGTGTCGTCCTCGTGCGCCACCAGCTTGTAGACGAAGCCACACGTCGGGTGGCCGGAGCCGGTCACCAGCTCGGTCCCCACGCCGTACCCGTCGACCGGTGCGGCGGCCAGCGCAGCGATCGCGTGCTCGTCGAGGTCGCTGGTGACGATGATCCGGGTGCCGGTCGCGCCCAGCGAGTCGAGCTGCGCCCGGACCCGGTGGGCGAGGCTGCCCAGGTCGCCGGAGTCGAGCCGCACCGCCCCGAGCCCGGGCCCGGCCACCTCGACGCCCAGCCGGACGGCCTCCGCGATGTCGTAGGTGTCGACCAGCAGGGTCGTGCCCTTGCCCAGCGAGTCGACCTGGGCGCGGAAGGCCTGCTCCTCGGAGTCGTGCAGGAGCGTGAAGCTGTGGGCGCTCGTCCCGGCGGTGGGTACGCCGTACCGCTGCCGGGCCGCGAGGTTGGAGCTGGTCGCGAAGCCGGCGACGTACGCCGCGCGGGCCGCGGCGACCGCGGCCTCCTCGTGGGTGCGCCGCGACCCCATCTCGATGCACGGCCGGTCGCCGGCCGCGGTCGTCATCCGCGAGGCCGCCGAGGCGATCGCCGAGTCGTGGTTGTAGATCGACAGCAGCACCGTCTCGAGCAGCACGGCCTCCGCGAAGGGGGCCTCGACGGTGAGCAGCGGCGAGTACGGGAAGTAGGTCTCGCCCTCGGGGTAGCCCCAGATGTCGCCGCTGAAGCGGTAGGAGGCCAGCCAGTCCAGGGTGCGACCGTCCACGACGTCGCGGAGGACCTCCAGCACCTCGTCGTCGAAGCGGAACCGCTCCAGGGCGTCCAGGGCCCGGCCCACGCCGGCCACGACGCCGTACCGACGCCCCTCGGGGAGCCGGCGGGGGAACAGCTCGAACACCGAGCGTCGGCCGGCGGTGCCGGCCTCGAGAGCTGCCTGCAGCATGGTCAGCTCGTAGTGGTCGGTCAGCAGGGCCGTGGACGGGGCGTTCACGACGACCAGCGTAGGGGCGCGGCGTGGAGGTCGGTCCCGGCCCGGTCTTGTGCCACGATGGAACCGTGTCCGCCGCCAGTCCGGTCGAGGTCGAGCCGACCACCACTCCCGACGAGATCACCCTCCCCGCGCTGCCGTGGGTGACGATCGTCTGGAACGACCCCGTGAACCTGATGTCCTACGTCACCTACGTGTTCCAGAAGTACTTCGGCTACTCGAAGAAGAAGGCCGAGAAGCTGATGATGGAGGTGCACGAGGACGGCAAGTCCGTCGTCAGCACCGGCAGCCGCGAGGAGATGGAGCGGGACGTCCAGGCGATGCACGAGTACGGCCTGTGGGCGACCCTGGAGAGGTCCGAATGACTGGGGGCTTTGCCCGGCACCGGCGCAGCGGACGGGTGATCGCGAACTTCACCGGCTTCGAGGCCGACCTGCTGCGGTCGCTGGCCTCCCAGCTCGTCGAGCTGCTCCGCAACGAGGCGGCCGTGCCTCGCGACACCGTCGACCCGCTCGAGGCGATGCTGGACTTCTCGGGACCGACCGCAGAACCCGAGGACCCGGTTCTCGCCCGCCTCTTCCCCACGGCGTACCCCGGTGACGAGGAGTCCTCGGCGGAGTTCCGCCGGTTCACCGAGGGCAGCCTGCGCGACGGCAAGGCCGCCGCGGCGTGCACCCTCATCGACAGCCTCGAGGAGGCGGGCCTCCCGCCGGAGCTGACCGAGGAGGGGCTGATGATCGACGTCGAGCTCGACGAGCCGGCCGCCGAGTCGTGGCTGCGTTCGTTCACCGACCTGCGCCTCGCGCTGGCGACCCGGCTCGGGGTCGAGGAGGGTGACGAGGAGTTCTGGTACTCGCTGCCCGACGAGGATCCCCGGGCCCAGGCCCACGACATCTACGAGTGGGTGGGCTACCTGCAGGAGACGCTGGTCGACGCCCTTTCCGGCTGACCAGGGGGCCCGCCCCCCGGGCTCCGGCCGCCGCGGCCCCGGATGATCTACTCGCGCGCATGCGTTCGTCTCGTGGATTCCTGACCGTGTCCGTCCTCTGCCTCGCCGCCGCCCTCACCGGCTGCAGCGATGACGGCAGCAAGGCCGACGCCAAGCCGGACGGCGACAAGTCGTCTGCGGCGCAGCCGGAGAACACGACGCGCGACTGCACGGTGGACGTCGAGGTGACGGGTGCCGTGCAGGCGTCCTGGTCCGGCAAGGCGTCGTCGGCGACGATGACCTCGGGACCGGCGGCGGTCTACCGCGCCGTGAAGGGCGACACGCAGCTCGCCGTCTACGCCAAGGGCGACGACTTCCCGGCCTCGGCGAACGTCACCCAGGGCCAGCGGACGTTCACGACGCCGCAGGGCGACGGCAACGGCGTGACTGCCAAGGGCAGCGGGGCGAGCGCGAAGGTGGACGCGGAGGCGTCGGGGATCAAGCCCGGCCAGTCCGTCCACCTGACCGCGGACTTCACCTGCTGAGGACGCGCTGCACCTCACACCGACGCGTCTTGCATGCTGGGCCGCGTCGGTGGCCGTCGAGCGCGCCAAATACGCTGGTGCGGTGCTGACCATCGACCAGGCGGCGTACGACGCGATCGTCGCCCACGCGAAGCGCGACCACCCCGACGAGGCCTGCGGCATCGTGGCCGGCCCGGAGGGCAGTGACCGTCCCGAGCGGGTCGTCGAGATGGTCAACGCGGCGGGCAGCCCGACGTTCTACGAGTTCGACTCCACCGAGCTGCTCGAGCTCTACAAGCAGATGTGGGACAACGACGAGGAGCCCGTCGTGATCTACCACTCGCACACGGCCACCGAGGCCTACCCCAGCCGGACCGACATCGGCCTGGCCAGTGAGCCCGGCGCGCACTACGTGTTGGTGAGCACACGCGAGCACGGGAATAACGACGGCGCTGTGGAGTTCAGGTCCTACAGAATCATCGACGGCGAGGTGACCGAGGAAGAGGTCACCGTCGTGCCCGAGCTGACCTGAGATTCAAGGAGTGACCGATGGCCATCGAGGTCCGGATCCCGACCATCCTGCGCCCGTACACCGGCGGCGAGAAGGCTGTCACCGGTGACGGCGGCAAGCTGAGCCTGCTGATCGACGACCTGGAGGCGAACCACCCCGGCCTCAAGGAGCGCCTGATCGACGGCGGTGACCTGCGCCGCTTCGTCAACGTCTACGTCAACGACGAGGACGTGCGGTTCATCGGTGGCCTCGAGGCCGAGCTCAGCGACGGCGACCAGGTCGTCGTGCTGCCCGCGGTGGCCGGCGGCGCGGCCTGATCCAGGCACGTCCGGGCCGGCGACCGTAGAGTTCGCGAATGGACTCCCGCCGGCCCGGCCGCCGCACCTTCGTCCTCGTCGACGGCGAGAACATCGACGCCACTCTCGGCTCGTCGGTCCTGAACCGCCGCCCGAACCCCGAGGAACGGCCCCGCTGGGAGCGCGTGACGGCGTACGCCGAGGCCACCTGGAACCAGCCCGTCACGGGGCTCTTCTTCCTCAACGCCTCCAACGGCCAGCTGCCCACGACGTTCGTCCAGGCCCTGCTGGCCATGGACTACCGACCGGTCCCCCTCTCCGGACGGCCTGACCAGAAGGTCGTCGACATCGGCCTGCAGCGCACGCTGGAGGCCCTCGTCGACCATGACGCGGACGTCATGCTGTGCAGCCACGACGCGGACTTCGTGCCGCAGCTGCAGGAGCTGCTCGGCGGGGACCGCCGGGTCGGGGTGATGGCGCTGCGGGAGTTCGCCAGCACGCAGTTCGCCACGCTCGGGCTGCAGATCCACGACCTGGAGGACGACGTCCGGGCCTTCAACGTGCCGCTTCCCCGCGTGCGCGTGATCCCGCTCGACGAGTTCGACCCGGAGCTCTTCCTGCGCTGAGCCGGGTCTCGCGGCGCACGACACGACCGGGCGGCACCGACCGCGATGGGAAGATGAGAGACATGCGTTTCGACAACCTGCTCGCCTCCGTCGGCAACACCCCCCTGGTGGGGCTGCCGCGGCTCTCGCCGACGCCCGAGGTGCGGCTGTGGGCCAAGCTCGAGGACCGCAACCCCACCGGCTCCATCAAGGACCGCCCGGCCCTGCGGATGATCGAGGAGGCCGAGAAGGACGGGACGCTCCGCCCCGGGTGCACGATCCTCGAGCCGACGTCGGGCAACACCGGGATCTCGCTGGCCATGGCGGCCAAGCTCAAGGGTTACCGGCTGGTCTGCGTGATGCCCGAGAACACCTCCGAGGAGCGGCGCCAGCTGCTTCGGATGTGGGGCGCCGAGATCGTCTCCTCGCCCGCCGCAGGCGGCTCGAACGAGGCGGTCAGGGTCGCCAAGGGGATCGCCGACGACCACCCCGACTGGGTGATGCTCTACCAGTACGGCAACGCCGCGAACTCCCTCGCCCACGAGGAGGGCACCGCGCCCGAGATCCTCGCGGACCTGCCGTCGGTGACACACTTCGTCGCCGGGCTCGGCACCACCGGCACCCTGATGGGCGCCGGCCGGTTCTTCCGGCGGGCCAAGCCCGAGGTGAAGATCGTCGCCGCCGAGCCGCGGTACGGCGAGCTGGTCTACGGCCTGCGCAACCTCGACGAGGGCTTCGTCCCCGAGCTGTACGACGCGGACCTCATCGACGCCCGGTTCTCGGTCGGCCCGCGCGACGCCGTACGACGCGTCCGCGAGCTGCTGGAGCTCGAGGGCATCTTCGCCGGCATCTCCACCGGCGCGATCCTGCACGCCGCCCTCGGCCAGGCCGCCAAGGCGGTGAAGGCGGGGGAGAGCGCCGACATCGCGTTCGTCGTCTGCGACGGTGGCTGGAAGTACCTCTCGACCGGGGCCTACGAGGGCACCGTGGACGACGCCGAGGACCGCCTCGAGGGCCAGCTCTGGGCCTAGGGCCGTGCCCGGCGTCGCCGTGACCGGCCCCGGGCGGGGCATGCGCACGGAAACGCTGGTCGGCGGACCCCGCGCGGCCTAGGGTGAGCGCGAGCCCGTCGCTCCTCCCCACCCTGGAGTACTCCTTGCGCGAGATCGTCGTCTTCAGTGGCAGTGCCCACCGTTCCCTCGCCACGGCGATCTGCGACGCCCTGGGCGTCGAGCTCTCCTCGGTCGAGATGACCCGGTTCAGCAACGACTGCCTGCAGGCCCAGCTCCAGGCGAACTGCCGACAGCGTGACGTCTACATCGTCCAGCCGCTGGTGCCGCCGACGCAGGAGCACCTGATGGAGCTGCTGCTCATGGTCGACGCCGCGCGCGGCGCCTCGGCCGCGCAGATCTCCGCGGTGATCCCGTACTACGCCTACGCCCGGTCGGACAAGAAGGACGCCTCGCGGATCTCGATCGGGGGCCGCCTGGTCGCCGACATGCTGGTGGCGGCGGGGGTGGACCGGGTCCTGACCATGACGCTGCACGCGCCCCAGGTGCACGGCTTCTTCTCGGTGCCGGTGGACCACCTCACGGCTCTCGGCGTGCTCGCCGACCACTTCCTGGGCCAGGACCTCACCGGGTCGGTGGTCGTCTCACCGGACTTCGGCAACGCCAAGACCGCCACCCAGTTCTCCCGGCTGCTGGGGCTGCCGGTGGCGGCGGGCAGCAAGCAGCGCCTCGCCGACGACCGGGTCGTCATCGACGCGATCGTCGGCGACGTGGCGGGGAAGCGGGCGATCGTCCTCGACGACGAGATCGCCACCGGCGGGTCGATCGTGGAGCTGCTCGACCGTCTCGCCGAGCAGGGCTGCACCGAGGCGGCCGTCGCCTGCACCCACGGCCTGTTCGTCGGCAAGGCGCTGGAGCGGCTTCGTGACCACCCGATGATCACCGAGGTCGTCACCACCGACACGGTTCCGCCGCCGATCGAGTGGCCGGGGCTGACGGTGCGGTCGGTGGCCGACCTGTTCGCCCAGGCCATGGAGCGGGTGCACGCCGGCGAGTCGGTGAGCAGCCTCTTCGACGGCGTCGACCCGTCGCTCGGCCCGCCCCAGCCCCGCCTCTTCGACTGAGGCGTCTCCCGATCCGGTGCCCGGCGTGACTGTCGTCTCCGGTGACCTCGGCCGCGATGCCTGCCATCGGGAGCTCTCTCCTCTAGCCTTGGCTCTTGTGTCAGCCTTGCCCGGTCCCTCGACCCTCGACGCCCCGATCGGCATCTTCGACTCAGGGTTCGGTGGACTGACCGTCGCCCGGTCCGTGATCGACCAGCTGCCGCACGAGTCGATCGTCTACGTCGGGGACACCGCGCGCCAGCCCTACGGGCAGAAGCCGATCGGCGAGGTGCGGGAGTACGCCCTCGAGTGCCTCGACCACCTCGTCGAGCGCGGGGTGAAGGCCCTGGTGATCGCCTGCAACTCGGCGAGCGCCGCGATGCTCCGCGACGCCCGCGAGCGGTACGACGTGCCGGTGGTCGAGGTGATCCTGCCCGCGACCCGTCGCGCGGTCGCCGCCAGCCGCACCGGCCGGATCGGCGTGATCTGCACCCGCGCCACGGCGGAGTCCCTGGCCTACGAGGACGCCTTCGCGGCCGCACCGCACGTCGAGCTGTTCACCGAGCCGTGCCCCCGGTTCGTCGACTTCGTCGAGCGCGGCATCACCGGCGGCGACGAGCTGCTCGCGTCGGCGCACGAGTACCTCGACCCGCTGGTCTCCCAGGGCATCGACACCCTGATCCTCGGCTGCACCCACTACCCGCTGCTCACCGGCGTGATCTCCTACGTCATGGGCGACAACGTGACCCTCGTGAGCAGCGCCGAGGAGTGCGGCAAGGACGTCTACAAGATGCTCGTCCGGTCCGGGCTGATGCGCGACGGCGGGGACCCGTCGTACGACTTCCTCACCACGGGCTCGCCGGACGAGTTCGAGACCATCGGCCGGCGCTTCCTCGGCGCCGAGATGATGGCCGCCTCGCAGTTCGCCGGCGGCCTGGCGTGAGGGTCCCCTGATGAGGCTGACGATCGTGGGCTGCTCCGGGTCCTACCCGGGGCCGGACTCGCCGGCCAGCTGCTACCTGCTCGAGGCCGAGCACGACGACGGGAGCGGCAGCCGCGCCTGGCGGGTGCTGCTCGACCTCGGCAGCGGTGCGCTCGGCGCGCTGCACCGGTACGCCGACCCGCTCACGGTGGACGCGGTCCTGCTCAGCCACCTGCACGCCGACCACTGCCTCGACCTCGCGGGCTACTACGTGCTGCGCAAGTACCACCCCTCCGGCCCCCAGCCGCGGATCCCGGTGTGGGGACCGGTCGGGACGGCCGACCGGATGGCGCGCGCCTACGACCTGCCCACGGACCCGGGCATGACCGGTGAGTTCGACTTCCGCGAGTGGGAGGGCCCGGTCCAGGTGGGCCCCTTCGCGGTCGAGCCGATCCCGGTCGACCATCCGGTGCCGGCGTTCGCGCTCCGTGTCGTCGCGGACGGCGCGACGCTCGGGTACAGCGGCGACACCGGGCCGTGCGCGGGCTTCGACGCGGTGGCCAAGGACGCCGACCTCCTGCTCGCCGAGGCGTCGTTCCGCTCGGGGGACGACAACCCGCCCCGGCTGCACCTCACCGGGGCCGAGTGTGGCGAGGCGGCGACCCGGGGGCGGACCGGCAGGCTGGTGCTGACCCACGTCCCGCCGTGGCACGACCCCCAGGTGGCGCTGGGCGAGGCGCGGACGACGTACGACGGCCCGGTCGCGCTGGCCCGCGCCGGCGACGTCTACGAGCTCTGAGGCGCTCCTCGCTCAGCTCCCGTGCTTGACGACGAACTGGATGCGGCCCAGGTCGTCCTTCCGCGCGTCCAGCTTGGCATCGGTGAAGCGCTGGGCGGCCACCGGACCGAGGAAGACACGGGCGCCGTCGCGCTCGACGACCTCGTCGTCGCGTCGGGGCGTGTCGGCCAGCGTCGTGGTGAAGGCGCTGCGCGAGCCTCGGGTCTGGGCGATCCGCAGTCCGGCGCCGGGGCGCTGGTCGGGCTGGTCGGGAATCTTCCGCAGGATGTCGCGGGCGTTCTCGGTCATGGTGAGCATGGGTGGCTCCCTTTCCGTCGCGGATGTCTCCCTTCCAACCTCGGGGCTGCGGCCCGCGTGGACAACCCGGGGGGACGCTCGGACCGTGACCAAGCGATGTCGAATGGTTATCGATCCTTGACCTCGCTCGGTGTGTCGTCTCCCACACGACGCCGACGCCCCCGAAATGGACGCGCCGCGGGCCGTGGATGAGGCAGGGTGTGGCCCATGATCAAGGTCGAAGGACTCACCAAGACGTACGGCGGCTTCACGGCCCTCGACGACGTGGACTTCGTCTGCCAGCCCGGCACGGTGACCGGGTTCCTGGGCCCGAACGGGGCCGGCAAGACGACCACGATGCGGATCATGGTCGGGCTCACGCCGGCCAGCCGCGGCCGGGTCACCATCGGTGGCCACGACTACAAGGACATCCCGAACCCGGGCAGGCACGTCGGGGTCCTGCTCGACGCCTCGGCGCAGCACGCCGGCCGCACCGGCCGCGAGGTGCTCACCCTCGGTGCCCGCACCATGGGCCTGCCGGCCTCGCGGGTGGACGAGATGCTCGAGCTCGTCTCGCTCGACGCCAAGGAGTCGAGGCGCCGGGTCCGGAACTACTCGCTCGGCATGCGACAGCGGCTGGGGATCGCGCACGCGCTGCTCGGCGACCCGTCGGTGCTGATCCTGGACGAGCCGGCCAACGGTCTCGACCCGGCCGGCATCCGCTGGATGCGCGGCCTGCTCAAGGGGTACGCCGAGCGCGGGGGAACCGTCCTGCTCTCGAGCCACCTGCTGCACGAGGTCGAGATCATCGCCGACGAGATGATCCTCATCGGCCGGGGCCGGATCGTGGCCCGCGGCAACAAGAAGTCGCTGCTCGCGGGCGCCGGCACCGCTGCGACGTTCGTGACCGCCCTCGACAACGAGGCGCTCGCTGCCGGGCTCAAGGACAAGGGCTTCGCCGTCTCGGCGGCGGGGGAGGGCCTGCGCGTCGAGACCGAGCCGGTCGAGGTCGGACGCGTCGCGGCGGACCGCTCCCTCGTGCTCACCGACCTGCGGGCCGCCGAGGAGGGCCTCGAGGACCTGTTCCTCTCGCTCACCTCGGACACCCAGCGCGACCACCTCACGGAAGGACCCGCGGCATGACCACCGCACCCATGGCCGACTCGGCACCCGGCTTCACCCTGGACGTCTCCGGCACGCGGCCGGTGCCGTTCGGCAGGCTCGTCACCGTCGAGCTGCGCAAGATGGCGGACACCCGCGCGGGTCGCTGGCTCCTGATCTCGATCGCCGCCGTGACGGCGCTCGTGCTGATCATCCAGCTCTCCGTGGTCCTCAGCCAGGACCTGTTCGTGGAGTTCCGCGACTTCATGGTCGCGATGAACACCCCGATGGGGGTCCTGCTCCCGGTGCTCGGCGTGATGAGCGTCAGCAGCGAGTGGGGGCAGCGCACCGCGATGGTGACGTTCACCCTCGAGCCCTCGCGACTCAAGCTGGTGCTGGCGAAGTTCGTCGCCACCATGTTGGTCGCGGTCGTGGCGGTGATCGTGGGGATGGCCCTCAGCGTGGGCCTCAATCTCCTGTACGGCGCCCTGTCGGGACACCAGGTGATCTGGGGGTTCGGCGCGGTGGACGTGTTGTACATCTTCCTCCTGCACGTCTTCGGGATGGCCTCCGGCTTCGCGTTCGGCATGCTCTTCCTGAACACCGCGGCGGCCATCGTCGTCTACTTCGTCTACTCGTTCGTGCTGCCGGGCCTCTTCCAGCTGGGCGCAGCGCTGATGGGCTGGTTCGCCGACCTGCAGCCGTGGATCGACTTCGGCGCGGCGCAGAACCCGCTCGTCGACGGAGACCTGACCGGCACGCAGTGGGCCCATCTGGCGGTCTCCGGCCTGATCTGGCTGGTGCTGCCGCTGGCGGTCGGCGCCTGGCGGGTGCTGCGGGCCGAGGTCAAGTAGCCGTCGTCCGGCACCCGCAGCCGCCCGGCTAGGGTGCCGGACATGACCACACGTGCCGACGGCCGCGCCGACGACGAGCTCCGCCCGATCACGATCACCCGCCACTGGCTCGACCACGCCGCCGGCTCGGTGCTCGTCGAGTTCGGGAAGACCCGGGTGCTCTGCGCGGCCTCGGCCTCCGAGGGCGTCCCGCGCTGGCGCAAGGGGTCCGGCCTGGGCTGGGTCACCGCGGAGTACGCCATGCTCCCCGCCTCCACCAACACGCGCTCGGACCGCGAGTCGGTCAAGGGCCGCATCGGTGGCCGCACCCACGAGATCAGCCGCCTGATCGGTCGCTCGCTGCGGGCGGTCATCGACTACCAGGCACTCGGCGAGAACACGATCGTCCTGGACTGCGACGTGCTGCAGGCCGACGGCGGCACCCGGACCGCCGCCATCACCGGGGCGTACGTCGCGCTGGCGGACGCGGTCACCCACCTGCGGTCGGTCGGCGCGCTCACCGGGGAGCCGCTGACCGGGTCGGTGGCCGCGGTGAGCGTCGGCATCATCGACGGGGTCCCGCGCCTCGACCTCCCCTACGAGGAGGACGTCCGCGCCGACACCGACATGAACGTCGTGATGACCGGGGACGGCAAGTTCGTCGAGGTCCAGGGCACCGCCGAGGCCGCGGCGTTCGACCGCACCGAGCTCGACGCGCTGCTCTCGCTCGCGGAGAAGGGGTGCGCCGACCTGACCCGCCTCCAGTCGGACGCGCTGTCCACGTGAGCCGGGTCTTCCTCGCGTCGCGCAACCGCAAGAAGATCGAGGAGATGCAGCGGATCCTGCGCGAGCACGCTCCCGACCTCGACGTGCTCGGGATCGACGACGTGGACCACTACGAGGAGCCGGTGGAGGACCAGGCGACCTTCGAGGGCAACGCGCTGCTCAAGGCCCGGGCCGGCTTCGACGCCACCGGGCTGCCGTCGCTCGCCGACGACAGCGGCCTGTGCGTGGACGCGCTCAACGGCATGCCGGGCGTGCTGTCGGCGCGCTGGTCGGGTGTGCCCAAGTCGGACCAGCGCAACAACGAGCTCCTGCTCCAGCAGCTCGCGGACGTCCCCGACGAGCGGAGGGGTGCGCACTTCGCCTGCGCCGTCGCCTTCGTGCACGCGGGCGGCCAGGAGGTCGTGGAGGGCCGGATGCCCGGGCACGTGATCCGCGAGCTGCGGGGTGACGGCGGGTTCGGCTACGACGTGCTGTTCGTCGCCGACGAGCACGCGGCGGAAGGCCTCACCTCGGCCGAGCTCACCGCGCCGGAGAAGGACCGCATCTCCCACCGGGGCCGCGCGCTGCGTGAGATCGCCCCGCTGGTCGCGAAGGTCGTGGGCGGCGCCGGCGCCTGAGGCGTATGCGTCGCGGGCGGTCCGGCCCGTGGCACTGCGGGCCGCTGCCGCTGCCGCTGCCGCGCCGCCGCTCGTCGTGAGGTGGCGAGGGCGCTGCGGTGGGGTGGGCGCTGCGGTGGCCGTTCCTTCCTGGGAGCGCTGGGCACCGATTTGCCCCGCGAATCGGTGCGCGTCGCTCCCACCAAGGACGTGTCGTCACCAGGGCGTGCCGGCAGGCTCCATCGCCCGGTGGTTCCGGGTGGTGGAGCCTGCTGGTTGCTTGCCCGAGCGCGGTGCTGCTCAGTTGGTGTCGAGCTGGGTGGTGCCGAGTGGGGTGACGAGGTAGGTGCGGCCGTGGGGGCCGTGCCATTCGTAGGTGTGGTCGGGTCGTCGTCGGTAGCGCCAGCGGCCACTGGTTTTGCAGCGGTGGTGGCGTCTGCAGAGGGCGGCGAGCTTGTCGGGGTGGGTCTGGCCGGGTGGTCCGCCCTCGTCGAGGGGCACGTAGGGGTCGATGTGGTCCTGGTCGCAGGCGCGGGCGTCGCGGGTGCACCAGGGGAAGACGCAGTGTCGGTCGCGGAGGATGACGATCTCGCGCATCGCCTCGGTGGGGTCGTGCCCGTCGATCGGTGCGCAGTGGTCGGGGTCGAGGACCGGGCGGATGGTCACCTGCGACCCGCCGACCCAGTCGCGGATCTTCGCGAGGGTGGCCGGCCCGAGCCTCTCCACCTGGCCGACGGCCGGCTGGTCGTGTCCGGGGTTGAGGTGGAGCAGGTCGGTGAGGGTCAGGTGCAGGTAGAGGCTGGTCCGCGGCTTCCGCCGCGACGGTGGCGTGCGGACGCGCTGGCGGACTCTTGTCCGTCGATCAGGCCGGTGAGGTCGAGCTGGGCTTGTTGGGCGGCGATCACGCCCAACGCTTTGGCCTTGCGGATCTCGAGGTCGTCGGTGTCGCCCAACGCCTTCAACGTGGCGGCCTGGTCGCAGACGAGGTCGTGGAAGGCGGTCAGGTCCAGGGTGTCGCCGGCGATGTCGAGGAACGAGGTGCCGTCGAAGTCGCCGGGGCGGGGGTGCTGGAGGGTGACGTGCCAGGACTGCTTGCCGTGCTTCTCGCGTTGGTCGAGGAGCTCGGGGTGGTACTTGGCGATGGCGTGGGCGACGGCGGTCTGGATCGCGGTGAACCCGCAGGAGGCGAGCCTGGGGGCGAGCTGGGCGTCGACGTAGGCCGCGGCGGTCTTCGACAGGACGTGGGTGGCTTGGGCGACCTGGCGGGCCTTCCACGGCTCCACGTCGAGCTGTTCGACGAGCCGCCAGATCCGCGGGAGCCGGTGCTGGAGGTCGAGGGCGTCGGCGATCAGCTTCATCCCGGCCAGGGTGGAGACGCCGAGCGCGGCGGCGACCGGTTCGGGCGTGAACGCGGAGACCGCCGGGGTGCCCTCGCCACCCAGGGACTCGTCGACGTGCAGGACGCCGGGCAGCGCGTCGCCGGACCAGGTGGCCACCCCGGACTCGGTGGTGGCGGGGTGCAGCACGCACCAGTGGGCGGCCAGCCGCAGCTTGTCCCGCTCGTCGGCGCGCGAGGCGTACTTCTTCTCCTCGAGCAGGGCGAGGACGCGGTCGGGGTCGAGGTCCTCGACCACCACCGGTTGTCCCATCGCGTCCACTTCGAGCATGGGACTAGTCAATCAGTGACCACCGACAGTCCGGCCCCGAAAAACCGGGTGGTTGAGCGGGTCTGGGGAAACTCGAAGGTAAAGATTTCGAGGGCGTTCGGCGGGAGCCGCGACCGCCGGCCGCCAGCCGCCGGCCGGGAAGCAGCCGCACCCAGGGCGAACCCGTCCGCGTAGCTGCCAAAGGCCGCGACCACCCGCGATGTCGCGGGCCGCCGGCGGGGGTCTCGAGGCTCGGCGCTGGCGCGCCTCGCACCTCGACCACCGGGGCAGCCGGCCTCCGGCGGGGGCGTGGTCTCGACAAGTTCGACCACCGATCGGCGAGGCAGCCAAGGGCCGCAGACGGCCGACCGGCGCGGCGCTGCCGGCTGCGGCGTGGTCTCGACAAGCTCGACCACCGGTGCAGCCGTGCTGGAGGGCGAACACCCCGACCACCGGTTGCGGCCCGCGGGCGGGAGGTGACCGGGACCCACGGCGTACCCGACCTCGCCGCTGCCAGGGCCGCAATCACTCGCGATGCCTCGGGCCGCCGGCGGGGGTCTCGAGGCTCGGCGCTGGCGCGCCTCACACCTCGACCATCGGCCGGCGAGGGCGCCTCGCACCTCGACCACCGGTGCGGCTGCGCCTCGCACCTCGACCACCGGTGCGGCTGCGCCTCGCACCTCCACCACCGGAGCCGAAGGGCTGCTCAGTCCGTGAGGCCGTGCTCGGCGACGTAGGACTCGAGCCGACGGTCGGGGGGCAGCCAGATGACGGCCACGGCGGCGTAGAACAGGAGTGCCGGCCAACCGGCGAGGTACGCCGCGAGGATGCCGGCGACGTAGATGAGCGGGGAGATCTTGCCCTTCAGGTCGCGGCCGACGGCCTCGCGGAGCAGCCCGTCGGGACCCTCGGCGCGGAAGATGGCGTGCTCCAGCACGAAGTAGGCGATCGCCGCGGCGAGCAGGTTGACGCCGTAGATCACGAGCGGGGTGCGGGCCAGGTCCGTCTCGTCCATCCAGGCGGTCGTGAACGGGTAGAGCGAGAGCCAGAAGAGCAGGTGCAGGTTGGCCCAGAGCACGGTGCCGTCGACCTTCCGCACCAGCTGGAACATGTGGTGGTGGTTGTTCCAGTAGATCCCGATGTAGACGAAGCTGAGGAGGTAGGTCAGGAAGCCGGTCGCCGAGTCGCCGAGGTCCGCCAGGTGCTCGCCCTCGGGCACGTGCAGCTCGAGGACCATGATGGTGATGATGATCGCGAGGACTCCATCGCTGAACGCCTCGAGTCGACTGGTCCGCATGGCTCGATGATGGCAGGGTCGCGCCGCGCTTGACCTGAAGTCGGCTCGAGGTCCTAGCGTCCGGGCATGATCCCCGCGCACCTCGACGACTACTGGTCCACGCCCCGCCTCGCCACGCTCGGCACCGTCCGGACCGACGGCAGCCCGCACCTGGTCCCGGTCAAGGCCATGCGGGACGGCGCGAGATTCCTGGTGCTCACCCGTGGGGAGACGCTGAAGGTGCGCAACGTGGCGGCGACCGGTCGGGCCTCGCTCTCCGAGCACACGAGCACGGTGTGGGCCACGGTCGAGGGGCCGGCCCGGGTCAGCGACGACCGCGAGCTGTTCGCGCACGCGCGGGCGGCGTACCTCCGCCGCTACGGCCGGCCCGACACCTGGGCGAGCTGCGTGCTGGTGATCGAGGTCGACCGGGTCCTGCACGGGACCTGATCGCGGGTGCCGAAGGGGGGACTTGAACCCCCACGCCCGAAGGCACAGGTACCTAAAACCTGCGTGTCTGCCAGTTCCACCACTTCGGCCGGGTGGGGCTCAGGCCGCGTCGAGCCCCAGGTCCTTGCGCAGCTTCGCGACGTGGCCGGTGGCCTTGACGTTGTACTGCGCGACCTCGATCTTCCCCTCCTCGTCCACCACGAACGTCGAGCGGATGACGCCCTGCACGACCTTGCCGTACATCGTCTTCTCGCCGTACGCCGCGTAGGAGGTCATCACCGACTTGTCGACGTCGGAGAGCAGCGTGATCGTCAACGCGTCCTTCTCGCGGAACTTCGCGAGCTTCTCCGGCTTGTCGGGGGAGACCCCGAGCACCTCGTAGCCCTGCGCCTTGAGCGAGTCCAGCGACTCGGTGAAGTCGCAGGCCTGCTTGGTGCAGCCGGGCGTCATCGCCGCCGGGTAGAAGTACACGATCACCTTGCGGCCGCGCAGGTCCGAGAGCCGGACCTTGGCACCCGTGTCGTCGGGCAGCGTGAAGTCGGGGGCGGTGTCGCCGGGAGAGAGCCGTTCCATGGCCGAAACACTAGGACATGGGGGAGACATCGCGGGGAGACAGCGGGGGACACCCAACCGGTTGGTAGCCTTCGCGGGTGAGCAACGAGATGTCGATGTCTTCCCTCGAGCACGAGATCGAAGAGACCCGTCAGCACCTGGCGACCACGATCGACCAGCTGCTCTACCGTGCGAGCCCGAAGACCATCGTCAGCCGCGAGGTGAGCAGCATCAAGGCGCACTACGTGGACGTGGAGACCGGGCGGCCGCGCACCGACAACATCCTCAAGACCGTCGGCGGTGTCGTCGGCGTCGTGGTGGTCTTCGCGGTGATCCGCAAGGTCGTCCGCTGACTGCCACACTCCCCAGCGCCATGAAGGACAAGACCCCCATCAAGATGCTCCACGACCGGGTCATGGTCGAGGTGGACCGCGAGTCCGGTGAACGCCGTTCGTCCGGCGGCATCGTGATTCCCGCGACCGCCGCGATGGGTGCCCGCCGCCTGGCCTGGTCGAAGGTCGTCGCGGTCGGCCCGCACGCCCGCGCCGTCGAGGTCGGCGACCGGGTGCTCTTCGAGCCCGAGGACAAGGCCGAGGTCGAGGTGAACGGGGAGCTGTACGTCGTGATGCGCGAGCGCGACGTGCACGCCGTCGCCGCCCACCGGCTCGGCGACGAGCCCACCGGCCTCTACCTGTGAGGCGCCGGGGCTGACGCTTGAGTCTCCGGCCGCTGCTGCGGCACGTCGGGCAGCGGACGGTCTCTGACCGCACCGGGCGCCGTCCAGCGGACCTGCCCGAGATCGACGGCCAGCCTGTCGAAACGGGAGACGGGCGTTCGGCCGCCGTCCGGTGGGTACTGTCCGACCATGAGTCGTAACACGCGCAGGATCGGGACCACCCCGGACCGGGTCTGGGCGGTGCTGGCCGACGGCTGGCTCTACCCGCTCTGGGTCGTCGGGGCCACCCGGATGCGTGAGGTGGACGAGGGGTGGCCGGCCGTCGGCGCGAAGATCCACCACTCGGTGGGCGTCTGGCCGGTCGTGCTCGACGACGACACCGAGGTGCTCGAGTGCGAGCCGCTGCGACGGCTGACCCTCCGCGCCCGCGGGTGGCCGCCGGGCGAGGCCGACGTCGAGATCCGGCTGACCGAGGTGCCGGGCGGCACCGAGGTCGAGATGCTCGAGGACATCACGGCCGGTCCGGCCAAGCTCGTCCCGAAGCCCGTCCGGACCCCGCTCATCGCCTGGCGGAACACCGAGAGCCTGCGGCGTCTCGCCTTCCTGGCCGAGCGCCGGGTGTCCGGCGCGGAGCAGTGAGGGGCACCCCGTGAGTGCCGAGCACGACGCCGTGGTCATCGGGGCCGGACCCAACGGGCTCGCGGCCGCCAACCACCTCGCCGATGCCGGCTGGTCCGTCCTGGTCCTCGAGGCGCAGCCCGAGGTCGGGGGAGCGGTGCGCAGCGCGCGGGACGTGCACGCCGAGTTCGTGCACGACACGTTCAGCTCGTTCTACCCGCTCGCGGCAGCCTCGCCGGCGCTGCTCGACCTCGACCTGGAGCAGCACGGCGTGCGGTGGCGGCATGCGCCCGCGGTCCTCGGCCACCCGACGCCCGACGGCCGGTGGGCCCTGCTGCACCGGGACCGCGAGGTCACGGCCGCGCTGATGGACGACCTGCACCCGGGGGACGGGGAGGGCTGGCTGGCGCTGTGCTCGGAGTGGGACCGGATCGGGGACCAGGTGCTGGGCGCGTTCCTCTCACCCTTCCCACCGGTCCGTGCGGGACTGGCCGCGCTGGCACGGCTGCCCAGGGTCGGCGGGCTGGACTTCGTCAAGACGCTGCTGACCCCCGCTGCGGACCTGGGTAGGAGCAGGTTCGGTGGCGAGGCGCCGCGCCTGCTGCTCGCCGGCAACGCCGGGCACGCGGACATCCCGCTCGACGCGCCCGGGTCGGGCCTGATGGGCATCCTGATGAGCATGCTCGGCCAGACCGTCGGGTTCCCGGTGCCCGAGGGCGGGGCGGGGGAGCTGTCCCGGGCCCTGGCCCGCCGCCTCGGTGCCCGTGGCGGCGACATCCGCTGCGGGGTCGAGGTCGCCGAGGTGGTCGTGCGCCGGGGACGGGCGGTCGGCGTACGCGCCCGGGACGGCGAGCCGTTCACGGCCCGCCGCGCCGTGGTCGCCGACGTCGCAGCACCTCACCTGTACGGCGGCCTGGTCGCCGCCGAGGACCTGCCCGAGCGCACCCTGCGCGGGATGCGTCGCTTCCAGATGGGCCCGGGCACGGTGAAGGTGGACTGGGCGCTCGACGGGCCGATCCCGTGGGCGAGCGCGCCGGCGCACGCACCGGGGACCTTCCACGTCGCGGACTCGGTGGAGCAGATGAGCGCCGCGCTGGGCCAGGTCGCCGCGCGTCACGTCCCGGCGGCGCCGTTCCTGCTGGCCGGGCAGATGACCACCAGCGACCCCACCCGGTCCCCGCCCGGGACCGAGTCGGTGTGGGCCTACACCCACGTCCCGCAGGAGACCGTCGGCGACGCCGGCGACGGCTCGGTCCGGGGGGTGTGGGACGAGGGGGACTGCCAGCGGTTCGCCGACCGGATGCAGGCCCGCATCGAGCGGCTCGCGCCCGGGTTCGGCTCCCGGGTGCTGGCCCGCCGGGTGCTGGGCCCGCGCGAGCTGGAGGCCCGGGACGCCAACCTGGTCGGCGGTGCACTCGACGGGGGCACGGCCCAGCTCCACCAGCAGCTGGTGTTCCGGCCGGTGCCGGGTCTGGGCCGCGCCGAGACGCCGGTCGCCGGCCTCTACCTGGGGTCCTCGTCGGCGCATCCCGGCGGTGGCGTGCACGGTGCCGCCGGCCGCAACGCCGCCCGCGCGGCCCTGGCCCACGCACGGCTGCGCAGGCTCACGCTCCGCGCACCTTGAGCGGCCCGGCGTGTGTGGGGCGGGTGCTCGCCGGGTACGAGCCACTCATGAGCAGCCCCCGACACCTGGACACCCGCGACCCCGGCAAGGCCGAGGAGCGCGAGGTCGACGACCGTGACTCCGGTCCCGACCTGGCCGACGACCGGGAGCCCACGTCACCCCTCAAGCTCACCAAGCGGTCCTGGTTCTACGTCGCGCGCAAGACCCTGCGCGAGTTCTCCAAGGACGAGTGCACCGACCTGGCCGCCGCGCTGACCTACTACGCCGTGCTCGCGATGTTCCCCGCCGCGATCGCCCTGCTGTCCCTGGTCGGGCTGGTCGGGCAGGGGCAGGACTCGGTGGACACCCTGCTGCAGATCCTGCGCGACGTCGGGGCGGGCTCGGTGGCCGACACCCTCGAGCCGACGCTGGTGCAGCTGAGCAGCAACGCGGGGGCCGGGCTGGGGCTGGTGCTCGGTCTCGCCGGTGCGCTGTGGTCGGCGTCGGGGTACGTCGGCGCGTTCGGCCGGGCGATGAACCGGATGTACGAGATCGGCGAGGGTCGGCCGGCCTGGAAGCTGCGCCCCGCGATGCTGCTCGTCACGCTGGTCCTGGTCCTGCTCGCCGCCATCACCCTGGTCGGCCTGGTGGTCTCGGGCCCGGTCGCACAAGCGGTGGGCGACGCCCTGGGGCTCGGCTCGCTGGCGGTCACGATCTGGGACATCGCGAAGTGGCCGGTGCTCCTGCTGGTGGTCGCCCTGATCGTCGCGATCCTCTACTGGGCCACGCCGAACGTCCGCCACCCGCGCTTCCGCTGGATCAGCGTGGGTGCTGCGGTGGCGATCGTCGCCTGGGTGCTGCTCTCCGCGGCGTTCGGCCTCTACGTCGCCAACTTCTCCTCCTACGACAGGACCTACGGCTCGCTGGCCGGCGTCATCGCGTTCCTGCTCTGGCTGTGGATCACCAACCTCGCGCTGCTCTTCGGCGCCGAGCTCGACGCGGAGCTGGAGCGCGGACGTGAGCTGCAGGCCGGGATCCCGGCGGAGGAGACCATCCAGCTGCCGCCCCGCGACTCCCGCAAGATCAGGAAGGCGGAGAAGAAGCGGCGCAAGGACGTCGAGAAGGGACGTGCGATCCGGCTCCACCACGGCGACCGCGACGAGGCCGCGGAGGAGTGACCCGAGGGACCTGGGCGCCGGCTCTCGGAGCCGCCGACCGGCCCGACGGGGGATGCAGGCCGGTCGGCGTTGGCTCCATGTTCCGTCGCGCCGGTCTCGGGTGCTCGGTGCGGGGGTACCGACTCGCCTAGTGCAACCGCACTAGCCCATCGACGGGTGGCGGCCCGGAAGCCACGTGGTGACCAGCGTGCCGCCGTCGGCCGGGCTGCTGAGAGTGCACCGTCCGCCGGCGATCGCCGCCCGGTCCTGCATGTTCAGGAGTCCACGATGGCCTGGGTGTGACCGCATCGGGTCGGGCCCCAACCCGCCGCCGTCGTCGGCGACCGAGACCTCGATGCCGCCGTCGCGAGCCCGGACGAAGATCGTGACCTGGCTCGCGTGCGCGTGCTTGCGTGCGTTGGTCAGCGCCTCCACGCAGATCCGATAGGCGACCGCGCGCACGGCGTCGGGGACGTCCGGTTCCTGGTCGGCCTGCACGGTCCACCGGGTCCCGGTGCCCTCGAAGGTCGCCTCCGCGGCGGTCGACAGGGCCCCGGACAGTCCGTCGTGGAAGTCGGGCGGCCCGAGGTCGAAGAGGAGCGCACGTAGGCGCTCGGTGGCGCCGGTCACACTGGCCCGCAGCGGCTCCAGCGACTCGAGCAGCTCCGGTGAACGCTCCTGCAGCCGACGCTGGAGCAGGCCCAGGCGCAGGTCGACGGCCGCCAGGGCCTGCACGGGGTCGTCGTGGACGTCGGCCGCGATCCTGGTCCGCTCCGCTTCCTGGGCATCGACGAGCCGCGTGAGCAGCGACTGCCTCTGCTCGGCCAGCTCGCGCAGCGCGGCCTCGGCCGCCAGTCGCTCGCTGAGGTCGCGCTGCACCGTGGCCAGCGCGAACGGCTCGCCGCTGTGCGCATCGCGGATCAGGAAGCTGCCGATCGCCACCGGCACCGCCGGTCCGCGGCGGTTGCGCAGCGTCGACTCGCCCTCCCAGTGGCCGTGGGCGATGACCGCCGGCTGCTCGATCTCGACGGAGGCCCTGATCCCCTCGGGAGTCAGGTAGTCGGCGATCGAGGTGGTGGTGACGTCGACATCGGGATCGAGACCGACCATCGCCCTCCCTGCCGGGTTGACGTACTTCACGCCTCCGTCCAGCCCGGCGATCGCGATGAAGTCGGTCGACGCCTCGACGAGCGCCTTGAACTGCCCGAGGTCGGCATTGGCCGCGCGCAGGGCCGCCTCGGTCGCGCGGAGCTCGGTGACGTCGATCACGATCCAGGCCGTGCCCAGGGCCACTCCGGTCCCGGGGTGGGACAGGCGGAACGCGTCCAGGTGCCCGACCATCGTGCTTCCTGCCGCGGCGATGTCGATGTCGCCCGACCACCGCCCTGTCGACTCCAGGCCACCGCGGATGTCCTGGCTGACGGGCCCGCCTACGTACGCCGCGGCAGCGGACCAGACGTCCAGCGACGAGACCTCGATGCCGCTGCGGGTGACACGCGGGTTGGTGTAGACGAAGGTGTCCGTGTCGTCAGTGATGGCGACGAGGTTGTCGGACGCGTCGGCGAGGGCCTGGAACTTGACCAGCTGCTCATGGGCCTCGCGCTGCTTGCCCAGCAGGAGGGCGTTGTCGAGGGCGAGCGCGCATCGCTCGGCGAGCTCCGTCACCAGGTCGACGTCGTCGGTGGTGAACGGACCGTGCGAGGGGGCCCGGGACAGGTCGATGACGCCCAGCACCAGCCCACGAGAACGCAGGGGCACCCGGAGGAAGGTCCCGGTTGCGGGCGTCTCGAGCCGCTGGGGGACGTGGAGGTCCTGCGCCGCGGTGAGATCGGGTCGACCCGGCTCCGTCTCGTGGCCCGCTGCGGCCGGTCGGTCGTCGTACCGGCTCCACCTCGCCCGCGCGTCGAGCCCCTCGTGGTCGGGGGCGCGGAGCCAGACGACCCCGCCGTCGGCCACCGGCTCTGCCACCGCGCGGGCGGCCAGGTGCAGCAGCGACTCGAGGTCGTGGGTCTCGCGGGTGAGGGCGGCCGAGACGTCGCCCAGCAGCACGGCCCGCTGCCTCGCGGCGCGTGCCTCGAACTCGATCCGCCGTTGCTCGGTGACATCGGTGGTCACGCCGATGGCACCGACGACGGTGCCGGACGGACTGCGTGTCGGCTCGTAGTAGACCGCCAGCCGGCGTCCGCGGAACTCGCGCTCGATGGTGAAGGTCTCGCCGGCCAGCACCCTGTGCAGAGCCGCCACCGACGTCTCGTCGGCGCCGTAGACGTCGAAGAGGTCCTGGCCGACGAGCTCGCCCGGTTCGAGGCCGAGCCATTCCAGGCCGATGCCTGTCGACAGGGTGCAGCGACCGGTGGCGTCGAAGCCGAAGATGACCTGGGGGCCGACCGCGGGTCCCTGCTCAGGTGTCTGCTGCATCGCTCGCGCCCCCGGTCTCTCCCGTGTGCCGCGCCGTTCACGAACCCTCCCGGCCATCGTAGGCGCGTGACGGGTCGATTCCTGTCGAACAGCAAAGGCCGGTCCACCGTGGACCGGCCCTCGCTCTGCTGGGGATCAGGACGTCGAGTCGGTCACCGCCGGGTCGAGGTGACGGAGAAGTCCTTGACCTTGAACGTGGCGGCCTCGCCGCCGGTGGACACGACCTCGAACCCGAAGCAGATCTGTCCGAGCGTGGACTTCGCCGGGACCCGGCCCTTGGCGACCAGCCACTTGAGCATCGCCTTGATGTTCAGCGTGTCGTGGCTGATGCGGTGGGTGGGCTTGAAGGCGAGGTACTGGTTGTCCTTCGTCGCGTAGACCTTCCACGTGTGGCCGCTGAACTTCAGGCCCTTGGCCACGACCGAGCCCGCGGGCACCTGGTGGAAGTTGTCGGTCCAGATCATGACCTCGCGGTTCCCCGGCACGCCGTTGAGCCAGATGTCGTAGGCGGCGTTGTAGATGCCGACGCGCGGCGTCCTCGCCGCGAACTTGCTCTTGATCGACTTGAAGGAGCGCAGCCGCGGCTCCGCGCCGGTGTTCCAGTTGTGGTAGTCCCGGTGGACGTTGGGGTAGGTCTTGACGGCGCCGTCGCCCGAGCTGTTGTTCGCCTTCGCGCGGACGTACCAGTTGCGGTGGGAGCACGCCTTCAGGGTCTCCGACACCTTGTACCCCGAGGCGTTCCACATGTTGTTGTGGACCACGTAGGCACCGTTGCTCCACATGCCGTTGGGGTCGGAGGTCGTGAACTTCGGATCGGAGCAGGTCGCCGCGTCGGCGGGCGCCACCGCGCCCAGGGGCGCGAGCAGTCCAACCAACGTGCCCAGCAGGATCAGGATGCGTGTTCTCAAGGGTGTTTCTCCTCTTGTCGTGACCCCGCACGGTGAGCGTGAGGGTTCGTCTCGTGGACGCCTTGACGTGCCCCCGACGCGGTCGTCCTCACCACTCCGGCGTGGGCACACGGGGAGGCACGCTACGCGCAGATCGGGCGATCATCGGGCTCACGTCCCCAAAATGTGCCATCTGCGGCACCCCGGATCTGGCACGACGGGGGGAGAGTCTCGCCGGTGGTCTGGCCCCGACGGACGCGTCGCGAACCGTGGCGGCGCCGCCTCTGGAACACTGCGCTCGGTGAGTGACATCGTGCTGATGGGCGATCCGCGCGTCGCCGAGGTTCCGGTGCGGGCGATCGACGATGCCCTCGTCGACGTCCGGGAGTCCGCGCAGCTTCCGCTCGATGGGCTGAAGCGGACTGCCGACGGCGCGTACGCGCACCTGCGGCACGGCCTGGTGCAGCGGCTGCTGGCCGCGGCGGGCTTCCTGCCGGACGGCTACCGACTCCAGCTGGTCGAGGGGTACCGGCCGTACGAGCTGCAGGAGCGCTACTTCACGGGCTACCGCGACCGTCTGGTGTCCCTGGACCCGGAGTTGACGGAGTCGGAGAGCTATCAGCTGGCCAGCCGCTACGTGTCCCCGCCGGCCGTCGCGCCGCACGTGAGCGGGGCCGCGATCGATCTCACGCTCCTGGACGGCGTGGGGAGCCCGGTCGACATGGGCACCCCGATCAACGCCACGCCGGAGGACAGCGCCGGGGCGTGCTACTTCGCGGCCGGCAACATCTCGAGCGAGGCACGCCACCATCGCCGGATGCTGGCGGCGGCACTCGAGGAGGCTGGTCTGGTGAACTACCCCACGGAGTGGTGGCACTGGTCCTACGGGGACCGCTACTGGGCCTTCGTCACCGACCAGCCCGCCGCGCTCTACGACCCCGTTCGCGGACTCGGCGCCCCGGAAGCGGCGTCTCCCTGACGCTCGGGGCGGCCCGACGTTCATCGTGATGTCGTGCGAGAGTCGCCGCCGGCATCTCGACCGAGAGGCGGGGGCGGGGTCCTTCCCTTTCAGACCCGGGACAGAGGCCCCCAGGTGGCCTGCGCCAGCCGAGCCCGCGGAGCTCCACTGCGAGCCGACGCCGTGCCGGACAACTGTCAGTCTGTGGCACTCAGGCCACCCAGAGCGCCCCAACCCCTTCGATTCGCGTAGGGAACCAGGAAGAGGGCCACGATGATGAATGGCACCGCCAGGTCGAGCTCGCTGACCGCGGAGGCCTGCCATGTGTTGCCATCGACCAGGCCACCCACGCGTGCCACATCGTTGGACAGCCCGTGCATCGTGATCGCGAGCAGGGTGGCTTGTCCGGCCCGGGCCCAGAAGAACGTCATGACGACCGAGATCGCGAGGATCTTGATGGTGAAAGCGCCCAGGTAGGCAAGCCCTCCCCACAAGCCATAGTCGATGAAGGCGTCGAACTTCACCGGAAAGTGCCACGTGGCCCAGGCCAGCCCCACCAGGAGCGATGCAGCCACTGGGCCGTGGGTCCGGAGCAGGACGGGGAGTGCGAACCCGCGCCACCCGTTCTCCTCCAGCAAGGCGCCGGCGTCGAGGAACATCGCCACGGGCAGCAGCGCGAGCACGCTCCACGAGAAGTGCCAGGTGAGGTCCTCCGGTACGAACGCCTTGTGAAGCGCCCCGCTCGCCACGTTGCATGCCGAGAAGACCACCACCACGGTGATCCAGATCTGGAGGCCCCGGCGCACTCCCACCTCCTTCGACCAGGGGCGGATCCGTCTCCCGACCGCATGCAGCAGCCGGCGGCCGCCACGTATGCGTGCGACGACCAACACAGCAAGATCCGGTGCAGCGACCTGGGCGAGCGCCAGGGCGACGCCGAGAAGGGCGGCCGGGTAGACGACGAGGACGCGGCCCGCGGTGAGCAGGTCCGAACCGAAGTCGATCCCGGCCTTGGACAATCCTGCATCGATCGCTGACTCCGCACCGCTCAGCAGAAACGCCACACCCAGCAGCACCTCGAGCGCGACCGCGATCAGCCAGAACTTCAGAACCGGTCGGCGCGGGAGATCAACGGCTCGAGGACCTGTCGCGGCATCTGGCGAGCTGGGGGTCCTCATGGCGCAAGACTCCGCGCGGCCACCTCGGCAAGTCCATCAGGAGGGACCCTGAAGCGTCCCGGATCGGACCCCGGCATCCCCCAGCCGGCTCGCAGGCTTGGACCGGGCGGTGGCATCGAGGGATGCGCTCTCCGATGTCGAAAACCGTGGCAAAGCCGTGGGGAATGACGAAGGCCAGGACACGTGACGTGTCCTGGCCTGCGGTTTTGTACGGCATCAGGGACTCGAACCCCGAACCCGCTGATTAAGAGTCAGCTGCTCTGCCAATTGAGCTAATGCCGCGTGCGGTGAAGCGAGTGGAACTCTAGCAGCGGCTGGCCTGCGGAGAAAAATCGGGCGGGCGGTCAGCGGGACGCGAGCACGGCCTGTGCGGCGTTGTGGCCGCCGATGCCGGACACCGCGCCACCGCGGCGTGCGCCGGCGCCGCAGATCAGCACCGAGTCAGCATCGGTCTGCACGCCCCACTGCTGGGCCGGCGTCTCCATCCGGGCGCGGTTGGAGGCCCACGGCCAGTCCAGGTCGCCGTGGTAGATGTGACCGCCCGGCATCGCGAGGTCGCTCTCGATGTCCTGGGGGATCTTGGCCTCGATGCAGGGCTCGCCCGCCGAGTCCCGGGCGACGCAGGACTCGATCGGCTCCGCCAGGTGCTCGTTGATCGCCGCCAGCGCGCTGGACACGGCCCGGGACCTGGTGGCCTCGGGGTCCGCCTCGAACAGCCCCGCAGGCGTGTGCAGCCCGAAGTAGGTCAGCGTGTGCGTCCCCTCGGCGCCGGGGCCCAGGACCGACGGGTCGGTGAGCGTGTGGCAGTAGACCTCGCCCGGCATCGTGGTGGGCAGCTGCCCGCCGGCCGCCTCGGCGTACGCCGTCTCGAGCTGGCCGTAGCCCTGGGCGAGGTGGAGGGTGCCGGCGAAGGCGACGGCCGGGTCGATCCCCGACTTCAGCCGTGGCAGCCGGTCGAGCAGGAAGTTGATCTTCAGCTGGGATCCCTCGGGCTTGCCGGCCGGGTCCTCGCCCTGGCCGAGGAGGATCCGCAGCACCCACGGCGCGACGTTCGCGAGCACGTGTCGCGCGGTGACGGTGTGCGACCGGCCGCCGTCGTGCCACGTCACCTCCGCTCCGTCGCCGGTGTCCCGGATGCCACTCACCCCGGCCGAGGTGATGAGCTCGGCCCCGGCCTTGGTCGCGGCCCGGGTCAGGGCATCGCTGACCGCGCCCATGCCGCCGACCGGGACCCGCCACTCACCGGTCCCGTTGCCGATCAGGTGGTAGAGGAAGGCGCGGTTCTGGACCAGGGAGGGGTCGTTCATCGAGGCGAACGTGCCGATCAGCCCGTCCGTGGCCACGACGCCGCGCACCGTGTCGTCGTTGAACCGACGCTCGATCGCGGCGCCGAGCGGCTCGGTGACGAAGTCCCTCCAGATGCCCGGGTCGACCGCGCCGCGGATCGTGCGCTCGGTCGGCAGGGGGGACAACAGCGTGGGTGCCACGACGTGCGCCAGGTCGGAGACGTCGGCGTAGAGCTCCCGCCAGGCCTCGTACTCCTCCTCGCCACCCGTCAGCTCGGCGAAGGAGCGACGCGTCGCCTCGCCCTCGGGGCGCTCCACGAGCAGCCCGGTCGGCCTGCCGTCGCGGAGGGTCGGTGTGTACGACGCCGTGGTGCGCGACGCGAGCCGGACGTCGAGGTCCAGGTCCTCGATGAGCTGCGTCGGCATCAGCGACACCAGGTAGGAGTAGCGCGACAGGCGTGCGGGCCGGCCGGAGAAGGCCTCCGTCGAGACCGCGGCGCCACCGGTGTGGTCGAGGCGCTCGAGCACCAGCACCGAGAGTCCCGCGCGGGCGAGGTACGCCGCGGAGGCGAGGCCGTTGTGCCCACCACCGACGACGATCGCGTCGTACTGCTTCTTCGCCGAAGTCACCGAGCCAACCTAGCCGTCCCGCCGACCCCGAGGGCAACCGACGGCACCCGACGACGACCCACCGGCGTTGCTTCCGTCGCACCCAGCGGCCTTGCTGTTGGATTCGACGGGCGGGGGCGGATCGCAGGGGAGGAAACGGCGGTGACGAAGTCGTGGGTTGCCCCTGTCGCGCTGCTGATGGTCCTCGTCACCGGCTTCGGCCTCGTCGCCGTCACCGCGGCGCCCGACGGAGGGCACGGGATCGGCATCTGGCCGGTCGGGGTGGCCGCCGCCGCTCTCCTGCTCGCGCCCCGCCGGCATGCCCCGCTGCTGGCGGCAGTGGTGGGTGCCGCGGCCGTGCTCACCATCTGGGCCGGCGGCCGGCCGGCCGGGATCGCGGTCGGCCTGGGAGTCGGGATCGGCCTCGAGGTCTGGGTCGTGTGGCGGATCCTCACGGCCGGGCGCTCCGGTCGCCCCGCACTGATGACCAATGCCCAGCTGACCAGGTTCTTCGGCGCCGCCGGGCTCGGGGCGCTGCTCGTCGCGGCGGTCACGTTCCTCACGGCGCTGCTGCTCGACTTCGGCGAACCCGGGAGTCACCGCGCTCACCGTGGCCAGCGCGCAGCTGTGCTCGCTGCTCATCGTGCTCCCGTTCTTCATGCGGCTGCGCAGCCACCGGCCCACCGCCGCTCCGGCCGAGCGGTTCGCGCAGTGGGCGCTGATCGCGACGGTCACTCCGTTGGTCTTCCTGCCGCACGACTTCCCGAGCCTGGTCTTCATGCTGATCCCGCTGCTGGCCTGGGCCGGGCTGCGCGGCAGTCCCTACGAGGCCCTGACGCAGACGGTCGCGGTCTTCGGGATCGCCATCCAGCTGACGACCTGCGGGATTCGGCCCGTTCGCCGACGTGCCGCAGACCTACGGCCTGCCCGTGGACGCACGCCCGATCCTGCTGGCGGTCTTCGGGATCGACTGTGTCCTCGTCGTGGTTCCGATGATGCTCATCGTGGGGGAGCAGCTCGCCAACGCCCGCGCGGTCGCCGCCGAGCGGGACAAGGTCCAGAACATCGTCAACGGCGCGACCGGGGTGGCGATCATCGGCACCGACGAGGCGGGGCGCATCACGCTCTTCAACCCGGGCGCGCAGCGGCTGCTCGGGTACACGCCCGAGGAGGTGAGGGGCCGGTCCACGCGGATGTTCCACACCGAGCAGGCGATCGCGGAGAAGGCCCACGAGCTCGGCGTCCCCGACGACTTCGGCGCGGTCGCACTCGCGCTGGCCGCCCCCGAGCGGGCCGGCAGCGACATGCGATTCGTCCGCAAGGACGGCGCCGAGCGCAGTCACTCGATGACGCTGAGCCGGATCGTGGACGACCGGGGTCGGGTCACCGGCTACGTGAGCACCTCCGAGGACGTCACGGGACGGGTCGAGGCGCAGGCCGCGTTGGTCGAGGCGCTGCGCGCCGAGCGGACCGCGGTGGAGCGGCTGCGCGAGGTGGACCGGGTCAAGGACAGCTTCGTGGGCAGCGTCAGCCACGAGCTGCGCACGCCCATCACCAGCATCGTCGGCTATCTCGAGATGCTCGAGGACGGCGCCTTCGGGGAGCTCAGCGCTGCGCAGGGGGACGCCGTACGCCGGGTGAGCGCCAACAGCTCCCGGCTGCTGCGGCTCATCGACGACCTCCTCACCCTGTCCCGGGTCGAGGACGACGGCCTGGTCCTGGCCGCCCGGGCGCTGGACCTGCGCGCGCTGGTCCGGGCGGGGTACGACGTGGTGTCGCCCGCCTGCGAGGGGCGCGACCTCGACTGTGCCTGGACCTGCCCGGGGAGCCGGTGCCGTTCCTCGGCGACCGGGACATGATCGAGCGGGTCGTCGTCAACCTGGTGAGCAACGCGGTCAAGTTCACCCCCGACGGCGGCCGGGTCGAGGTGCGGCTCAGCAGCTCTGGCGACAGTGCGACGATCGAGGTGCGCGACAGCGGCATCGGCATCCCCGAGGAGGAGCGGGGCCAGATCTTCAGCCGGTTCTTCCGCTCCTCGGTGGCCCAGAAGCAGGCGATCCCCGGCAGCGGCCTGGGGCTCTCGATCGCCCGGGCGGTGGTGGAGAAGCACGGCGGCCGGGTCGAGCTGGAGTCCCGCGACGGCGACGGCACGACGTTCCGGGTCTCGCTCCCCATCGTCGTCTGAACCGCACCCCTGCCGGAATATCCAATCTTCAACTAACGTTGGGGAAGGCGTCCGAGACGTCGCCGAGGAGGTGGGCAATGCCCGCGATCACCGTTCCCGACCTGACCGTGCTCGACCGGATCCGTCGCCCCGGGCTGGGCGACCAGCCCCGGCCGGTGTGGCAGGTGAGCACCGCGCCCCAGGGCTACGAGGGTGAGGGCTTCCCGGTGCGGCGCGCGTTCGCCGGCATCGACCTGGCCCACCTCGACCCGTTCGTGATGATGGACCAGATGGGCGAGGTGGAGTACGCCCCCGGTGAGCCCAAGGGCACGCCCTGGCACCCGCACCGCGGCTTCGAGACCGTCACCTACATCATCGACGGCGTCTTCGACCACCAGGACAGCCACGGCGGCGGCGGCACCATCACCAACGGCGACACCCAGTGGATGACGGCCGGCTCCGGCCTGCTCCACATCGAGGCGCCGCCGGAGTGGCTGGTGCAGCAGGGCGGGCTCTTCCACGGCATCCAGCTCTGGGTGAACCTGCCCCGCGACGCCAAGATGAACGACCCGCGCTACCAGGACCTGCGCTCCGGGGAGGTGGCACTGCTGACGTCGTACGACGCGGGGTCGCTGGTGCGGGTCATCGCCGGCTCCGTCGACGGCCACGCCGGGCCCGGGTCGACGTACACCCCGATGTCGCTGGTGCACGCGACCCTCGAGCCGGGCGCCCGCCTGGACCTGCCCTGGGACGTCGACTTCAACGCGCTGGTCTACGTGCTCAACGGGCACGGCACGGTCGGCGACGGCACGCCCGTCCACACCGGACAGGCAGTGGCCTTCGGGACGGGGGACTACCTCACCGTGACCGCGGACGGCAGCCAGGAGAGCCGCTCGCCGAAGCTGGACGTGATCGTGGTCGGGGGCCGCCCGATCCGGGAGCCGCTGGCCTGGGCGGGCCCGTTCGTGATGAACACCAAGGCGGAGGTGCTGCAGGCCTACGAGGACTTCCAGCGCGGCATCTTCGGCCACATCCCCGCCTGAACCCGGTCAGGGCAGGTCCTTCTCGAACCATGCCTGGGCGTACGGGTTGTCGTTGTAGCGCTCGATCGGGCGGTAGCCGGCGCGGCCGTACATCGCGATCGCCTCGGTCAGGGAGCCGTTCGTGTCGAGCCGGACCCGACGGTGACCGAGCTGCGCCGCCCGCTCCTCGAGGTGAGCCAGCAGGCGGGACCCGAGGCCGGCGCCACGCCATTCCGGGTGGACCCACATCCGCTTGATCTCCGCGGTGTCCGGGTCAAGTCGCTGGACCCCTCCGCAGCCGACCGGGTGGTCCGCGTCGCGGGCCACGACGAAGACGCCGTAGGGCGGCGCGCAGGCCTCGGGGTCGTGCGTCCAGGCGCCCCCGGGATCGAAGCCACCCGGGAAGCGACGGTCCAGCTCGTCGAAGTAGGCGCGCACCGAGGCCACCGCCTCCGGGGCGTCGGCGGCCACCGCTTCGAGCTCGACCGTGGCCGCCCGGACCAGGAGCTCGGCGGTGGCCAGGGCCTCGTCGAGGCGGGCGCGCTGGGAAGGCGACAGTGGGGCGACGAGGTCGGCAGCGAGACGCTCGGACCGGTCCTCGAGCGTCTGCCACTCGCGGCGACCGCGTCCGGTCAGGGCGACCAGGCGTCGGCGCCCGTCGTCCGGGTCGGGTGACACCTCGACCAGTCCCTCGTCGACGAGCTGGCGCAGCAGTCGGCTCAGGTAGCCCGAGTCGAGCCCCAGGCGCTGTCGCAGCGTGAGGACGCCGGCGCCCTCGGGGCCGACCTCGAAGAGCAGCCGCGCCGGCCCGAGAGGGCGGCCGGAGCCGAGGAACGACTCCTGGAGGACGCCGACCCGCTGCGTCCAGGCGCGGTTGAAGCTGCGGAGGGTGGCGTAGGACGACGCGCTCATCCTCTGACTCTAGTCAGAGATCGCGGGACGGCAAGGGGGGTCCAGGCGGCGTGCTCAGAGGCGGTCCACCAGGTCGGCCGCGGTGTCCCGTGCCGTCGGGCCGACCCCGGCCAGGGTGGCGGACGCGGGACCGACCCAGTCGCCGTAGCCGACGAGGTGGACGCGTGGCTCGTGCAGCGCCCGGGTGCCGGACGGGCCGCCGACCGGAACCCGGCCGTCGTCGTCGCGCAGGCCCAGGCCCGCCAGGTGCGGCAGCGCCGGCCGGAAGCCGGTGCACCAGATCACGGCGTCCGCGGCCTGCGTCGTGCCGTCGGCCCAGACCGCACCCGAGGGCGTGAGCCGCTCGAACATGGGCTGCGCCTCGAGGGTTCCCCGGTCGCGTGCCTCCCGCACGCCGGGGACCATCACGATGTCGCCGAGCCCGGCGACGCCAGCGTGGCCGCGGCCCTCGCGCAGCGCCTGGATGCGGGCTCGGGCGGTGGCGAACAGCACTCGCCCGTCCACGTCGTCGGGCAGGAACCTCGGAGGTCTGGTCGTGACCCAGGTGGTCTCCGCGACCTGCGACACCTCGGCCAGGATCTGGGCGGCCGAGTTGCCGCCGCCCACCACGACGACCCGCTGCCCGGCGAGCTCGTCGGGCCGGTGGTAGTCCGAGGCGTGCAGCTGCCGGCCGACGAAGTCGCGCATTCCGGGGTAGGCGGGCCAGAACGGCCGGTCCCAGGTCCCGGTGGCGGAGACGACGAAGCGGGTGGTGATGCTCAGCCCGCCGGTCCGGACGAGCAGGCGACCGGCGGGGTCCTGGTCGGCGCGGGCGACGTTCTCGACGCGCTGGGGCCGGATCACGTGCAGGTCGTAGCGGGCCTCGTAGCGCGCCAGGTAGTCCACGACGTGGGTCCGAGGCGGGAAGCCGAGCTCGGCGTCGTCCCAGGCCGGCATCATCCAGCCGGGCAGCGAGGAGTGGGTCGACGGCGAGAACAGCCGCAGGTCGTCCCACATGTGCCGCCAGGACCCGCCGGGCGCCTCGTCGGCGTCGATGACGACGAAGTCCTCGCCGGGAACGAGCCCGGCGCGGCGCAGGTAGAAGCCGGTGGCCAGCCCGGACTGGCCACCGCCCACGATGACGACCTGGGTGTGGATGGGCACGCGTGCGCTGGTCAGCGGGTGAACGCCAAGGCGTCGCGCACCTCGGCGAGGCGCTCGGGGACGACCCGGTAGAAGACCCAGGTGCCGCGCTTCTCGGTCGCGACGAGTCCGGCCTCACGCAGGAGCTTGAGGTGGTGGCTGGTGGTCGCTGCGGTCTTCTCGATGCTCGCGCTGAAGTCGCAGGCGCACACCTCGTCGGCGTTCAGCAGCATCGACATGATCTTCACCCGGGCGGGGTCGGCCAGTGCCTTGAACATCCGAGCCAGCTGGGCCGCCGCGTCGTCGCTCACGCTCGACGACGGGGTGCAGCACGCCGCGATGACCGGGAGCGTGGCGCTCGAGGAGGTGCTTGCGGATCCACTCGCGTTCGCCCGGATCGAGACGGTGCTCATGCGGTCATCCTATCTGCGAGGTACGGATATTTCGAGAAATCTCGAAAGAATGCTTTGATGGCGATCGAAGTTATGCTTCGATGAACGTCGAACGACCGTTCCGCATTCCCAGAAGGAGCAACCAGATGTCCCGCCTGCAGCTCGCCCTCAACGTCAACGACATCGACGCCGCCGTGGAGTTCTACTCCACGCTCTTCGACACCGCCCCGGCCAAGCGGCGGCCCGGCTACGCCAACTTCGCGGTGACCGACCCGCCGCTGAAGCTGGTGCTCTTCGAGAACCCCGCCGCCACCGGCACCCTGAACCACCTCGGCGTCGAGCGCGGGTCGATGGAGGAGGTCGAGACCCAGGCCGACCGTCTCGAGGCGGCGGGCCTCGAGCTGCGGGTCGAGGGTGACGTGGCCTGCTGCTACGCCCGCCAGGGCAAGCACTGGGTCACCGGCCCCGACGGCCAGTCCTGGGAGAACTACGTCGTGCTCGCCGACTCCCAGCCCGAGCTCGAGGGCAGGGCAAGCGCCGATCTCGGCCTCACCGAGGTCGGGGCCGGGGTCTGCTGTTCCTGATGTGGGGCCGGGGTTCCGTCGGACATCGACGTCTGTCAACATTGACGGGTGTCGAACTCATCCGACGAGCCCCGGTCCCGGCAGCTGCCGCTCGCCGACGGCGCGCTGACCTGCTGCGTCCCCCTGGCGCACGAGCCCATGAGTGCCGAGCAGGCCGCCCGGGTGGCGCCCCTGCTGAAGGCCATCGCCGATCCCGCCCGGCTCCGGCTGCTCTCCCTGGTGCTGTCGCACGAGGGCGGCGAGGCGTGCGTGTGCGACCTGACGCCGTACTTCGACCTCAGCCAGCCCACGATCAGCCACCACCTCAAGGTGCTGCGCGAGAACGGCCTGCTGGACCGCGAGAAGCGCGGGACGTGGGTGTTCTACACGGCGCGTCCCGAGGCGATGGCAGCCCTCGGGAGCCTGTTCGCGGCCGGCGCCCCGGACGGTGCGGCGGTCCCCGGGCGCGAGCTTGTTGCGCAGGGGGTCGACGCATGAGCGAGGGCGTGCGCGAGAGCCCTGGGGCCCACGGCGACGACGCGGTCCTCAGGCAGCTCTCGACCCTGGACCGGTTCCTGCCGGTCTGGATCATCGCGGCGATGGTCCTCGGGCTGCTCCTCGGACGCCTGATCCCGGGACTGGACGACGCGCTGGCTGCGGTCGAGATCGGCTCGGTGTCGTTGCCGATCGCGGTCGGCCTGCTCGTGATGATGTATCCGGTGCTGGCCAAGGTGCGGTACGACGAGCTCGGTCACGTCACCCGCGACCGGCGCCTGCTGGTCACCTCGATCCTGCTGAACTGGGTGCTCGGTCCCGCGCTCATGTTCACCTTGGCCTGGCTGCTGCTGCCGGACCTCCCGGCCTACCGCACCGGCCTGATCATCGTCGGGCTCGCCCGCTGCATCGCGATGGTGCTGATCTGGAACGACCTGGCCTGCGGTGATGGCGAGGCCGCCGCGATCCTGGTGGCGCTCAACGCGATCTTCCAGATCCTCGCGTTCGCCGTCCTCGGCTACTTCTACCTCGCGGTCCTGCCCGGCTGGCTGGGCCTGGAGCAGACCGCGCTGGACGTCTCCATGTGGGGCATCGCCAAGTCCGTGCTGGTCTTCCTCGGCATCCCCCTCCTCGCCGGCTACCTCACCCGCACGCTGGGCGAGCGCGCCAGGGGGCGCGAGTGGTACGAGGCGAAGCTGCTGCCGCGGATCGGTCCCGCCGCCCTGTACGGGCTGCTGTTCACCATCGTCATCCTCTTCGCGCTGCAGGGCGACACCATCACCAGCCAGCCGCTGGACGTGGCCCGGATCGCCGTACCCCTGCTCGTCTACTTCGGGGTCATGTGGGGCGGCTCGATGCTGCTCTCCAAGGCCCTCGGCTTCGACTACCAGCGCGCCACGGCGGTGTCCTTCACCGCGGCGGGCAACAACTTCGAGCTCGCCATCGCGGTGGCCATCGGCGTGTTCGGTGTCGCGTCCGGTCAGGCCCTGGCCGGGGTCGTCGGCCCGCTGATCGAGGTGCCCGCGCTCGTCGGGCTGGTCTACGTCAGCCTCTGGGCGCGCCGCTTCTTTCCCGACCGCACCGCCGTTCCCTCCTCGACAGGAGCCCCCCAGTGAGCCGCACCCCCCAGGTCGTCTTCGCCTGTGTCCGCAACGGCGGGCGCTCCGTCGCCTCTCGGGTGCTCACCGAGCACTACGCGCAGGGTCGCGTGGTCGCGCTCTCGGCCGGTACCCAGCCCGGTGAGCACATCCACCCCGAGGTCGCGGAGGTGCTCGAGAAGCTCGGGCTGGACACCTCGGCCGAGCACCCCAAGATGCTCACCCGTGAGACCGTCGCCGCGAGCGACATGGCCATCACGCTGGGCTGCGGCGAGGAGTGCCCCTACGTGCCGGGCGTGAAGTACGTCGACTGGCCGGTCGACGACCCGGGCGGCCAGGACGAGGCGACGGTGCGCCGCATCGTCGCCGACCTCGACGCCCGCGTGCGGGACCTGCTCGTCGAGCTCGTCCCGGACATCGAGCTGCCGCCCTCCGTGCTCGACGCGGAGTAGCGTGAGTCGCATGGCAGGGCAGGTGTGCTCACGTCGGCCGGCGAAGCCGTGCCGGACGCCTGCCTACGACTGCTGCGACGGAGAAGACGCGGCGAGCTGACGCCACCGGCGCCGCGGTGCGGCGCCCGCGCTCGGTCCTGCCCACAACTTCCCGTTCGGAGCCCCGCCATGCACCTCCACACCTCACCTCGTCGCGCGCCGGCGGCCCACATCGAGGTCGCGGCGCTGGTCGCCGCGGCCGCCTGCTGGGGCGTCGGCACCGTCGTCACCAAGCAGGTCGTCGACGACGTTGCGCCCCTCACCCTGCTCCCGCTGCAGCTGGCCGCCAGCTGCGCCTTCCTGCTGGCCGTCGCCACGGTCCGTCGGGAACCGCTGACCTGGAGCCCGCCGGTGCGTCGGCTTGCCGCGCTCGGCGTCCTCAACCCCGGCCTGGCCTACGCGCTCGGCCTCATCGGACTCACCACCATCACCGCGAGCATGTACGTCCTGCTGTGGGCGACCGAACCGGTGGTCATCCTGCTGCTGGCCGCGCTCGTGCTCCGCGAGCAGATCCGGGCCGCCCTCGCGGTGGCCGTCATGGTCGCGGTCCTCGGGGTGCTGCTGGTGGTCTTCCGACCGGGCGCCGCCGGTGACGCGGTCGGGGTCACGCTCACCCTGGTGTCGGTCAGCTTCTGCGCCCTGTACACCGTGCTCACCCGGCGCCTCCTGCTGGACGACTCCTCACTGGGCGTGGTGCTCACCCAGCAGGCGGCTGCCCTGGTGTTCGCCATCATCCTTGCGGCCGTCGCCGGCGGCACCGGGAGTCTCGGCGGGCTGGGAGCCGCCACGTGGTTGGGTGCGGCGGTCTCCGGGGTCCTGTACTACGGGCTGGGGTTCTGGTTCTTCGTCACGGGGCTTCGCCGCGTGCCGGCCTCGTACGCGGGCGCGTTCCTGACGCTCATCCCGGTCTTCGGGGTGGCGGCCGGATACCTGGTGGGGGAGCGGCTGGCCGCGCGGCAGTGGCTCGGTGCCGTCGTCGTGGTCGGCGCCACGGTGGTGATCGCGCTGCGTCAGGTCCCCGGCGCGGACCGGAACGCATCGACCCACTGACCGCATCGAGCCCCTGACCGCGTCTCCGCAGTCAGGGGCTCGATGGCGATGGGGTGAGTAACGGGACTTGAACCCGCGACATCTGCGACCACAACGCAGCGCTCTACCAGCTGAGCTATACCCACCAAGGATCCCGGCGAAGGCCGGGACCGGTGAGGAGTGTACTAGTCCTTGGCGCCATTCCCCGCATCGGGCTGCTCGCCGGTCAGGCCGGTCAGCGATCCACCGTGCCGGGCCGCGATGGCGCGGGCTGCCGCGGTGTCCGGACCGGGGGCGGGGACGAAGACGGCCTCGCGGTAGTAGCGCAGCTCCTCGATGCTCTCCTGGATGTCGGCGAGGGCCCGGTGGTTGCCGCGCTTGGCGGGCGCCTGGAAGTAGGCACGCGTGAACCAGCGGCGAGCGAGCTCCTTGATCGAGGAGACGTCGACGATGCGGTAGTGCAGGAACGCCTCCAGCTGCGGCATGTCCCGGGCCAGGAACGCCCGGTCCGTCGCCACGGTGTTGCCGGCGAGGGGCGGCCTGCTGTTGTCGGGGCAGTGCTGCTGGATGTACGCCAGCACCCGCTCCTCCGCCTCGGCCATGGTGATGCCGTGGTCGAGCTCGTCGAGGAGCCCGGAGGTCTCGTGCATGGAGCGCACGAAGTCGTTCATCTGCTCGAGCGCCTCGGCGGGGGGCTTGATGACGAGGTCGATGCCCTCGCCGAGGACGTTGAGGTCGAAGTCGGTCACCAGGGCGGCGACCTCGATCAGCGCGTCCGCCTCCAGGTCGAGGCCGGTCATCTCGCAGTCGATCCAGACGAGTCTTTCGTTCACGAGGGCACCCTACTGCGCCCTGGCCGACCGCTCTCAGGCGCGATTCAGTCCGCTTGTCTAGGGTCGGGGTCGTGAAAGAGTGGTTCGGCCTCGCGGCCCGCCTGGTCACCGGCATCGTGTGGATCGTCGCCGGGGCCATCAAGCTGCCCGACCCGGCGACCAGCGTGCAGGCGGTGCGGGCCTACCAGCTGCTGCCGTCGGCGGTCGTCCCCACGGTGGGACAGCTGCTGCCCGTCGTCGAGATCGTCGTGGGTGCGACGCTGGTGCTCGGGCTGCTGACCCGCGGCTCCGCCGTCGTCTCCGGCGTGCTCTACCTCGCGTTCATCGTCGGGATCGGCTCGGTCTGGGCGCGGGGGATCACGATCGACTGCGGATGCTTCGGCGGCGGCGGGTTCGACCCCGACGCGGCCTCGCAGTACCCGTGGGAGATCGCGCGCGACACCGGGCTGCTGCTCCTCTCCCTCTACCTGGTCTGGGTCGGGCGGACGCGACTCGCCATGGACAACCTGATCTTCCGAGCCCACCCCGCCCCCGAAGGACCCTGAGACATGTCGAAGCAGTCAGCCCGAGACACCCGCGCCGAGCGCGCCGCCGCGGCGCTCAAGGTGCAGCGGCGCCAGGAGAGGCGTCGGGCGACGTTGATGATCGGCGGCGTCGTCCTGGTCATCCTCGCCATCGTGGTCGGGGGGTTCCTCCTCAACCGGGCCCGCGACACCAGCACCGACGTGGCCGCGCCGGCGGCGGGCAGCGGTGACTACGGCGTGACCATCGGCGACAAGGGGGCGCCGCACAAGGTGGTGATCTACGAGGACTTCCTCTGCCCCTACTGCGGCGAGCTGGAGAAGGCCACCCACAGTGACCTGGCAACCCTCGCCGACCAGGGCAAGGTGTACGTCGAGTACCGGCCGTTCAACCTGCTGCAGACCGACTACTCGGTGGCCGCGGCGGGGGCCTTCCACGTCGTGCTCGACACCTCCGGCCCGGAGGTGGCGAAGAAGTTCCACGACCTGCTCTACGAGAACCAGCCCGAGGAGACCGGTCCCTATCCGGACAGCAGCTGGCTGGTGGACCGCGCCGTCGAGGCGGGGGCCAAGGAGAGCGACGTCCGCGCTGACATCGAGCAGGGTGCGGGGAAGGCGTGGGTCGAGGACGCCAGCGCGGCCGCCGGTGACGCCGGTGTGCGGGGCACCCCGACCATCCTGCTGGACGACAAGGTCTTCCAGGACGGGCGGACCGTGGACGACCTCGCCAACAACCTCCTGGCGCAGCTGCAGTGACGCCACGAGAGCTGACCTAGGCTTGCGCGGTGCAGGTCGAGAGGGTGCAGCGCTGGGTGATGTCCGCGCTGCTGCTCACGACCGCGACGATCTTCGCGAGCGGGCTGACGGTGCTGTCCGGGACGGTCGAGCGCGCGGGCGCCGAACCCGGGCTGCTGACCATCGCGGCCGTGGTGGGGCTGCTGGCTATGGCGGGCGTCCGGCTCATCAACGAGAAGTCCGTGCTGACGCCCTGGCTGCTGCTCGGCCTGCTGCCGGCCGTCGTCGGTTGGTACTTCGTGATCGTGCGCTGACATCATCGAGTGGTGAGTACCCAGCACCCCCTCGCCTCCTTCGTCGCCGGCCTGCCCAAGGCCGAGCTCCACGTCCACCACGTCGGCTCTGCGTCGGCCCGGATCGTCAGCGAGCTCGCCGCCCGGCACCCGGGAACCGTGCCCAGCGACCCCGACGAGCTGCGCCGCTTCTACGAGTTCCGCGACTTCGCGCACTTCGTGGAGGTCTACCTCGCCGTCGTCGACATCATCCGCACGCCCGAGGACATCCGCTACCTGACCTATGAGGTGGCCCGCGAGATGGCGTCCGGCCAGAACCTCCGCTACGCCGAGCTGACCTGCACGCCGTACACCTCGGTGCGGCCCCACGAGGACGGCAAGGGCATGCCGATCGAGGCCTACAGCGAGGCAATCGAGGACGCCCGGGTCGCCGCCGAGCGCGACTTCGGCCTGGTGCTGCGCTGGATCTACGACATCCCCGGCGAAGCCGGACTTCCCGCCGCGGACAAGACCCTCGAGTACGCGCTCGAGCACCGCACCGAGGGGCTGATCGGCTTCGGGCTCGGCGGCCCCGAGATCGGGGTCCCGCGCCCGCAGTTCCAGCCGCACTTCGACGCGGCCCGGGCGGCCGGGCTGAAGAGCCTGCCGCACGCGGGCGAGACCACCGGGCCGCAGACGGTCTGGGACGCGTTGCACCTGCTGGGCGCCGAGCGGATCGGGCACGGCACCTCCTCGGCCCAGGACCCCGAGCTGCTGGCCCACCTCGCCGAGCGGGGCATCCCGCTCGAGGTGTGCCCGTCCTCCAACATCGCCACCCGGGCGGTGGAGACGCTGGACGAGCACCCGATCCGGGCCTTCCGGGACGCCGGCGTGACGATCACGATCAACTCCGACGACCCGCCGATGTTCGGGACCGACCTGAACCGGGAGTACGAGATCGCGGCGGACCTGCTCGACCTCGACGAGACGGGTGTCGCCGAGCTGGCCCGCGCGGCCGTGCGCGCGTCGTACGCCGCGGACGAGGTCTCGGAGCGGATCCTCGCCGAGATCGACGAGTACGTCGGCGGCTGATCCCGCCCCGCACATGCCATCGGCCGCGCCAACTCATACTTGGCGCGGCCGATCCTTGTTCTACCCGCTACCGACCGGGGTTCAATCATTTGACGGCGTGTCGCCTCCGTCACGGTCCCGAGCACGTCGCAGTGGGGAGTTCGCCACAAGGCGTCGCCTCCTCCGCGCGGGTGAAATAGGGTTCGGTCATGGCCCCCGAGCAGAGCTCCCCGATCCGGCTGGCGATCGTCAACGACTACGAGATCGTCGTCGCCGGCGTCGCGGCCATGCTGTCGCCGCACCAGGACCGGGTGACCGTGGTGGAGCTCGACTCGGGACTGCCGGTCATGAGCCATGTCGACGTGATCCTCTACGACACCTTCGGACAGGTGCAGGGCGACGGCGTGGACCTGGAGGACCTGGTGCGGGACAGCGGGGCCAGGGTCGTGATCTTCAGCTGGAACGTCCAGCCCGACCTGGTCGAGCGCGCCATCACGCACGGCGCGGCCGGCTACATCTCCAAGGGGCTGGGCGCCGACGAGGTGATCGACGCCCTCGAGCAGGTGCATGCGGGCAAGGTCGTGGTCCCCCTCGAGCACGAGCAGGTCGATCGCGGCGCGGGGATGTGGCCGGGCCGCGAGTGGGGCCTGACGGAGCGCGAGGCGGAGGTCCTGGCCCTGATCACGCAGGGCCTGAGCAACCAGGAGATCGCCGAGCGGAGCTACCTGAGCATCAACTCGGTGAAGACCTACATCCGGACGGCCTACCGCAAGATCGGCGTCACCCGCCGCTCGCAGGCCGTCGTGTGGGGGATGAAGCACGGTTTCGAGCCGGACCACCTGCGCGTGGTCGAGACGGCCACCACCGAATGAGCCTGAGCAGCCGGCGCGGGCCCCGACGAGACACCCCGCGTGTGGCGCCCCCGGCAGGACTCGAACCTGCGACCTAGAGATTAGAAGGCTCTTGCTCTATCCAGCTGAGCTACAGGGGCGGGGAGCGGAAGTACGGTCGGGAACCCACATCGAGATGACCCCGGTGTAGTTCACCCGACCGCTGTCCGACCCGCGGGACAGTATGCCTCAATCTGTCCGGTCGTCTCCCGACCCCGCCTCGAGCACGGCCCCGCGGCTGCATCGAGCTCCGGCCACAGGCTGCTGTGACGCTGTCAACGATCTCCAGCGCGACGACCGTCTCCCGCGCCGCACCGGCGGAGCCGGTGCGGCAGTGGAACGACGACAGATCCAACGGCCGGGCCGAAGTCACAGGTGCCGGCCCGCTGCCGCGCTGTCCCTCACCCGGAGCCGTTGATTGCCGGGCACGTGGTGTTCGAGGGTGGCGTCACGTTGATCGTGGCGTCCTTGCAGGCCTGGACCTGGTAGATGAACAGGGATCCGTCGTTGCCCATCGTGTAGATGCGGCCCCCGTACCCGACGTTGATCAGACTGCCGATGATCGTGGATGGGTTGGCCGCCGACTGCGCGATTGTCCTGCCGGTCGCGGCGTCGGCCCAGAGCACGGACTCCGTGTAGCTGTAGTTGGTGGCGATGTTGACCTGCTTGGTGTCCGGGCTGATGTCCTGGCTGATCAGCACCCGGTGGTCGGCGGGGCCGACCATCGAGAAGTAGTCGCTGGACCACCAGTCGCCGCGGGACCAGGCCACGTTCATCTGGCCGGTGGCCTGGTCGACCTTGATCCCGTAGACGCCCTTGGCGAGGTAGTCGTCGGTGTAGAACATGCTGTTCTCCTTGTCGACGCCGACCAGCGCGGGTGTCTCGCTGCTTGTCGCCCCCGAGTCGACGGGGAAGGTCCGGCCCCAGGGGCAGATGCGGTGGAAGTCGGTGGGGTCATCCTGGCTGACCGTTCCCACGCACTGGGGCGTGTCCTGGCTGGGGCCGGAGTTGGTGTTCCAGATGATCCACTTGCCCATCACGCCGGGGGCCGTGCCCCCGGTCTGGCCCTTGAGCAGGTACTTCGGGGCCCAGGACTTGTCGTAGGTCAGCTGCTCGGTCTTGGGGTTCCACCGGATCCGGACCAGGTTCTTGGCGCCCTCCAGGTACATGTAGGTCTTGCCGTGCCATTCGGTGGTGATCGGGCGTGCGGTGACGTGCTGGTTCAGCACGATCCAGTCGAGCGTCTTGAGGGTGACGGGGTCCACGGCCACGACGGTGGTGTCCGGGTTGGGGCCGTAGCTGCCGCAGGAGAACATGGCGGTGTTGCTCTGGGTCGGACAGCCGGGGGGCCGGTTCTGGGTCTTCATCAGAATGGTGCCGCGGGCATCGGGCGCCACCGTGAGACCGTCGAGGTTTGCGTCGGTCGGGGGTTGCTTGGGGTTGATCGGAACCTGGGTGGTGGCCAGGATGCGCCCGGTATCGGGATCCAGCTTCCACATCCGGGGGCCCGCGGCCGTCACGATCGTGTGGTCGCTGAGGATGGCCCCGCTGCCGGCGGCGATCCACTGTCCGGTCGTGTTGATGTTGGTCAGCGGCGTCCGCCAGATCTCCTTGCCCGTGGAGGGGTCGAACTTCGAGACGTACTGGCCGCTGGAGGACGGCGGGGCCAAGTTGTTGCCCTGCAGGTAGCCGGCGTTGGGTCCGTCGAACCACACCAGCCCGATCTGGTTGTAGGTGGTCTCCGACTTGTACTGGAAGACCTGGTTGGCCGCGCCGGCGTCGCCGGTGAACGTCGCACACGGGTAGACGCCGGACTTGACGTTGTCGGTGTGCTCGGCCGAGCCGATGGCGGGGTAGTAGCCGTGCATGTTGCTCGCCGGGTCCTTCGCGATCTGCCTCATGCACTGGCTCTCGTGGTCGAAGGCGCTCTGGTCGCCCACGAGCGGGCCGGTGTTGACGACCCCTCCTCCTCCCTGGCCGGCGGGGACGAACCCGTTGAGGTTGTCCTTGATCGGTCCGGTCGACCCCGCGAGGGTGGGAATGGCGACCAGCCCCAGGACGATCACCACCGCGAGCGCGATCTCGGCGACGGGCTTGACCACCTTCCAGATGGCGTGGATTGCGCGTCTCATGACCCGCTCCTCAGTTCGAGCTGCCCACGGCTGGGCAGGTGGTGGTGGACGGTGGCGTCACGTTGATCGTGGCGTCCTTGCAGTCCTGGACCTGGTAGATGAACAGCGACCCGTCGTTGCCCATCGTGTACATGCGTCCGCCGTACCCCGGGTTGATCAGACTGCCGACGGCGGTGGAGGGGTTGGAGGCGGACTCGGCGATGGTCTTACCGGTGCGGGCGTTCGCCCAGAGCACGGTTTCCTTGTAGTTGAACCCGGTGGCGATGTCGGCGGTCGTGGTGGAGGGGTCGATGTTCTGGCTGACCAGCACTCGCTGGTCCTTGGGACCGACCAGGGTGAAGTAGTCGCTGGACCACCAGTCGTCCCGGCTCCACCGGACGGCCATCCGGCCGGTCTTCTGGTCCAGGTGGATTCCGTAGACGCCCTTGAGGAAGTAGTCGTCGGCGTAGATCATGCTCGTCTGGGGGTCGACAGCCGGGGCGGCGGGCGTCTCGCTGGTGGTGGCGCCGGACTTCACCGGGAACGAGGTGCCCCACGGGCAGACCTTGTGCACGTTCGACGGGTCGTCCTGGTTGACCGCGAAGAGGCACTGCGGTGTCTTCGTCGACGGGTTGGCGTTGCTGTCGGCGATCACCCAGTTGCCCATCACCACCGGTGAGGCGCCGCCGGTCTGCCCCTTGAGGATGACCTGGGGCTGCCAGGACTTGTCCTGGGTGAGGGTCTGCTTCTGCGGGTCCCACACGACGCGGACCAGGCTCTTGGCGCCGTTGCCGTACATGTAGATCTTGCCGTGGTGCTTCACTGCGACGGTGCGCGCGGTGACGTTCTGGTTGATCTCGATGGAGTCGAGGTTCGCCAACGTCTGGGGGTCGACGGCCACGAACACGCTGTTGGGGGCGGGACCGTAGTCGTTGGGGCACGAGGACATGGCGTTGTTGGTCTGGGTGGGACAGCCGACGGACCGGGTCTGCGACTTCATCAGCAGTGTCCCCTGCTGGTCGGGGGCCACGACCATGCCGTCGAAGTTGTGGCTGGCCTTCGGGGCGCCCTCCACGGGCTGCTCCTGGGTGGCGATGATCGCCCCGGTCTTCCGGTCGAGCTTCCAGAACCAGGTGGACGCGGCTGCGACGAGGCTGCCGTCGGCGATGATGGCCAGGCTGCCCAGGGCGAGCCACTGGTCGGTGGTGTTGACGTTGGTCAGGTAGGTGCGCCAGATCTCCTGTCCGGTCGAGGGGTTGAACTTCGAGACGTACTGGCCCGAGCCCGGGACGATGCCGCCGGCCCACAGGTAGCCGGCGTCGGGGCCGTCGAAGACGACCAGGCCGATGCCGCCGGGGTAGGTGGTGTCGGACTTGTACTGGAAGACCTGGTTGCTGCCGTCGAAGGCGCCGGTGAAGGTGGCGCACGGCATCAGCCCGCTTCGGACGTTGTCGGTGTGCTCGGGCGCCCCGATCGCGGGGAAGTAGCCCTGGTAGTGGTTCGCCGGGTCCTTCGCCCACGACTGGACGCACCCGGTCTCCTTCTGGACCAGCGCCTGGTCCCCGACGAGCGGACCGGTGGTGGTCAGGCCGCCGCCGCCCTGGGCGGAGACGACGAAGCCGTTGAGGTTGTTCTTCACCGAGCCGACCTGGCCCGAGAGCGACGGGATGACCAGCAGGGCCAGGACGATGACTGCGGCGAGGACGATCTCGCTGACGGGTTTGACGACCCTCCAGACCTTGCGCAGCAGCTTCCTCATGATGTCGCTCCGACCACGGGCGGCTTGGTCTCGGCCGCCTCGGTCGCCGGGCCGGTCGGGGTGCTCGGGGTGGTGTCCGGGGTCTGCCTGGCGGCTGCTCGCTGGCGGAGTGTCAGCACCGTGCCGGTCATGATGAGCCACAGCATGAAGGCGACGTACCACAGCCAGTGCCCCAGCACGCCGGTGGCCGCGTCGAGCGGTCCGCTGTCGAAGAAGGGCGTCAGGAACGCCGGCAGGCACACGATGGCGGCGATCACGGCCAGCACGCCGAACCAGGTGTGGAGCACGTGGGTCCGGAACACGACCCTTGCGACACCGAAGAAGAACAGGGCCAGCGCACCGCCGCCGAAGGCGAACATCAGTGCGCCAGCCGTGTAGAGCATCGGGACGTTCTGGGCCTGGGCCGGGCTCGTGGACAGCGCGGAGGTGAAGCCGAGGATGATCCCGGCCTGCATGAGCACCGTGCTCACGACCGCGCCCACCACGGTCAGGACCGAGCCGCGGCCCGGGTCGCCCTCGGCCGTCTTGAGCGTGGTCCACAGGCTGCCGAGGAACCACAAGAAGAGCATCAGGCCCAGGGACGTGAACAGCAGCTCGAACCGGTACGCGCTCAGGTGCCCGGCAAGATAGGCCGGTGCCTGCTGGGCGTTCTCCACCGCGGGCAGGCCCGGCGTCCCGGTGGGGCTCGTCGTCAGGAAGACGATGAACCCGGCGATCAGGGCCAGGGCGGCGAGCACACCGCTGGCGGCCCCCATGCCCTCCCAGTCAGTCTTCTGCTTCATGACTCTCCCTCTCGATAGCGCACTCACAGCTCCTGAGAGAGAGCCAACGCCCAACCACACCGGGCGGGCATCGCACCGATGACGCTAAAGCGCCCTCCGACGAGACAGACGCCCGGGCAAGGGACTCACACCGGGTTAGCGCGATCCGGGGGATGACCGCGCCGGCCGCAGCGGCTCACGCTGGCGGACGGGGACATTCATCGCGAAGGGAGCTCGAGTGGACGGGGTGAGCGAGGCGCGACTGGTCGTCTCCTTCTTCGACGACATCGACGCGGGCTGGCGAGGCGTCCGCCTGGCGATGGAGGCCGGGGTGCGCATGGACGACGTGGGCCTGCTGGACAACGACGGGATCGAAGCCCGGACGCTGTGGTACCCGCGCTCCCCAGAGAGCTCTGGTCGCCAGGGCGTCGGGCCGCTCGCCCACCTGATCGCCACGGCCATCACCGGCGGCGTCCTGCCCTGCCGAACCGGTTTCCTGGATCCAGGCACGGAGCTCACCGTGGACGACGTCCGGCGCATCGGTATCGAGCTCGAGTCCGGCCGCGTGGCCGTCCTCGTCCTGGTGCCGACGACGGCGTCGCCGCTGTCATCCGAGCTGCCGGCGTTGCGCCGGGTCGTGCCCGGGCTGGCTGAGCTGGGCGGTCGGGTCGAGACTCATCACCTCACGTTGCTGGCGCTGCGGATGGCCGCGGGGGAGACGCGGACGCACCCGCCGTGACGCAGGCCCCGGCCACGTCCACCCCAGGTCAGTCCTCGTCCATGAGGCCCTGCGCGCGCGCCTGCTCGACCGCCTGGGAGCGGGACGAGACGCCGAGCTTGCGGTAGATCGAGGTCACCTGCGCCTTGACCGTGTGGATGGAGACGAAGAGGTGATCGGCGATCTCGCGCATCGAGAACTGGGTGGCCAGCCAGGGCACGAGGCGCAGCTCTGCCGCTGAGAGCCGGGAGGCGTTCGTTGCCCGGCTTCTCGCCGCGTCCAGACGGTCACGCAGGGCGACCGAGCCCGACGCAGCCACAGGCACCATCCCGGGAGCCTCCACGAGTGTCGACTCCAGCGCCTCGAGGGACTCAGCGGCATGCCAGAGGTCATCGAGCTCCAGGTAGGCCCAGGTCAACTCCACCCTCACGACCACACTCAGCGACGGCAGCCGCGAAATGAGGTACGGCGTCAGGTCCTCTGCCTCCCGCAGCGCCGATCGGGCCGTCGCGATGTCACCGCTGTGCACCCGCTCGCGCGCACGGACCGCGTGCAGAAGGCAGGCGCCGACGTACCCGCCCAGGTTGGCCCGGTCGAGCAGCTGCGAGCCCTCGGCCGCCCGAGCTGCTGCGTCGTCCCAGCGGCCCGCCTCCAGCGCGATGGCGGCCCGCCCGGCGGCGGCGAGGATGCCGGCGCCGGAGGCCCCCAGCGAGGTGGCGAGCTCCATGGTGTCTGCGAGGTGTTGGTCCGCCTGTTCCAGCGCGCCCTCGAGGTAGTCGGCAAACCCGAGGAGGCTGACGACGGTGGCGCGCAAGGGCGACTGGGGAACCACGAGGTCCAGGGCCTGCTCGGCCAGCGCACGCATGGTGGGCACGTCGTCGGCCATGGCGCCCCGCAGCGTCCGCGTCCACGCCGCCACCGTGCTGCCCTCCGGAAGCAACACGCCGGTGTCGCCCGCCTCGGCGACCTCCACCAGCCGTTCCGCCTCGGCTCCGCGCCCGCCCAGAAGGTGGAGCCACGCGCACATCACGGCCACGGCCTCGTCGGTCGACCCCCGGCTCGCCAGCCAGTCGAACCAGGCCCGCAGCGCATCGTCCCTGCCGGACGCGAAGAGCCTCATCCCATGACGGGTCACCAGGTCGCGAACCCGGCGTACGTCGTCGGCCGCCTGCGCGTACCCGACCGCCTGCTCCACCATCCCGGCGTCCTCGCACCACTGCGAGGCGCGCAGGCAGGTCGTCGTGATCGCGCCGGGCTCTCGCAGCTCGCACTCCAGTCGCAGAGCCTCCCGAAGCAGGTAGTGGAAGCGGTACCACCGTCGTTCGCGGTCGAGGGGTACGAGCAGGAGGTTCGAGCGCTCCATCGCCTCCAGGAGCGCGGTGGACCCCTCGCGGTCCAGAACCGTGTCGCACATCGGGCCGCACATCTCGTTCAAGACTGACGTGCGCCGCAGGAACCGGGCCACCTCCTCGGGATGACCTTCGAGGAACTCCGAGCGCAGGTAGTCGAGCACGACCTCATCCCTGCCACTGAACGTCTCGGTGTCGGCGCCAGCCTTCGCGGCGCGGGCCGCCAGGTACACGGCGACCGGCCAGCCTTCTGTCGTATGCGTGACCTTCCGAGCATCGGCGGGATTCAGGTCCACACCGTTGACCCGCATCGCCTCGCGCACCTCGGAGGTGCCCATGCGCAGATCGGCGGGCCCGACATCGGTGACCTCCGCCTGGGCCCGCATGGCCGGCAGCGGCAGCTTCGGCGTCAGCCGGGAGGCCAGGACGATCTGCGACTCCTCGGGAAGATGCCTGACCAGAGTCGTGACCATCTCGACCGTCTCGTCCTCGTCCAGCAGCTGCGCATCGTCGAGCACCAGCACGAAGGGCTTCTCCGCCTCGGAGAGGGAGAACGCCAACGACGCCATCACCATGCGTCGCTGCGCCGACGATGGTGTCTCCAGCCAGATCAGGACCCGTGGGTCCAAAGAAACGACATCCGCCAGCGCGTAGGTCAGGTACGTGAGGAACGTGGATGGGGCGGTGAGGTGCGTGTCGATGGTCACTGCCGTGAACGGTCGGTCGTCCCGGGCGGCCCATTCGGCGAGCACCGTCGTCTTTCCGTAGCCGGCAGGGGCGACGATCGACAACAGGGGGGTGCGAGCGGCGCGGAGCCGCTCGATGACCGCCGGGCGCTCGATGAGTCCGGGACGACGGACGGGTAGGCGGAGGCTTGCCGGGAAGACAGGCACCGCCGACCGCAGGGTCGCCGCACCTACCACGGCAGCGGCCGCCCTGGACCCGCCGGCATTCGCGTCGACGTCCAGTGCTGACGAACACGTGCACGCCACTGGCCGAGCCTGATCGTCAGGGCCAGGGTCGTCGCCAGGAGTCGTCCGACGGTCCGGGGATGGGTCAACACGACAAGTCGTGCGTCGGCGAGGGCTGCCTCGCGGCAGGGCGCCACCGCTCGGAGCTCGTCGGAGGCCAGGAAGCGCTCGACGGCGTTGCGGTTGGGGTAGCGGATGATGACGAGGTCGTCCCACCGTTCGCCGGCCGGTCCATCGAGAAGGACACCATCCACCCCGAAGAAGGTGGGCCGCCCGCCCGCCCTGAGGAGTGCGGGCATCACCGACTCGGCGTATCGGCGGTAGAGCTCACGTCCCGTGAACGACTCGCCCTCCCAGGAGACCTCATCCGCGTACCGAAGCAGATTGGCCAGCGCGATCGGCCGACCATCCGGCACATCAGCGCGCAGCGCTGCCAGTGCTTCGTGGTGTGGGTCCTTGAGGACCATTCGTTCCACTCCGCCCTGAAGCCTTGGCTTTCAGCACTCACCGCCGAGTACACCCAAGACCTCAGGCTGGACGTGGTTGCAGACGGACGCGTCGTCCAGTGCGGGTGATCTTTTCGCGCGGCGAGCCGGCAGGCCTGGGTGGGCAGGTGAGGCGCGGGAGCGGCTCGCCCGGTTGAAGCGACGGCGTCCCGACGATCGGGGAAATATCGCCCGCAGGCCCCGATCGGCCGAGCCCTCGTGCCAGCGTCGGAGGACGTCCGCCCAGGAGACGAGGAACGACCATGTCCGAGGTCAACGAGCCCCAGCGCGACACGCCCGCCGAGGAATCCCCGGAGCCCGGTCCCGACAGCAGCGGGACGCCGGTGCCCGCGCAGGCCGGGGGAGCGTCCGCCGTGGCCGCGCCGGTCGGGGAGATCCGCCAGACCAGCACCTGCATCCTGCTGACCATCGTCACGCTCGGCTTCTACACCTGGTACTGGTACTACAAGACCCACGAGGAGATGAAGCAGCACACCGGCACCGGCATCGGCGGACCGGTCGCGCTCATCCTCGCGATCTTCGTCGGGTTCGTGATGCCGTTCTTCAGCTCGCACGAGGTGGGCGGTCTCTACGAGCGCCGTGGCGAGGTCGGGCCGGTGAGTGCCATGACCGGCCTGTGGGCGCTGCTGCTGGGCTGGTTCTTCTTCGTGGGCCTGATCGTGTGGTTCGTGAAGACGAACGCTGCGCTCAACGACTACTGGCGCTCGGTGGGCGCCACTGCGCGCTGACTCCCGTCAGGTGCGGGGGACCCGGGACGGTGGGTCGTGGGACGATCTGCGGGTGCCCACGACGACGACGGCAGCGGTCCTCCGGAAGCATGGCGGACCGGACGCGCTGGAGGTCCGCGAGGACTGGTCGGTGCGCGACCCAGAGCCGGGAGAGGTCCTGGTCGAGGTGGGTGCGGCCGGCGTCAACAACACCGACCTGTGGACGAGGCAGGGTGCGTACGGGATGCCCGGCGACCCCGACGCCGAGGCCGGGTGGCTCGGACCGCTGGACTTCCCGCGGGTGCAGGGCGGCGACGTGGCGGGCGTCGTCGTCGCCGCGGGTGACGACGACGCGTCGCCACCTGGTCGGTCGGCCGGTGCTCGTCGACCCCGCGCTCTACCGCGACGACGGCCCCGGCGCACCGCCGGTCGGTTACCTCGGCAGCGAGATCGACGGCGGCTTCGCCGGGTACGTCGTCGTGGCCGCCGACCATGCCCACGACGTCACCGGGTCACCGCTGACCGTCGAGGAGCTCGCCTGCCTGCCCGTGGCCTACGGGACCGCGACGAGGATGGTCCGGCGTGCCGAGGTCGCCGCGGACGAGACCGTGCTGGTCACCGGCGCCTCGGGCGGGGTGGGGATCGCGCTCGTCCAGCTGGCCGCGGCGCGCGGCGCGACCGTCGTGGCGGTGACCACGTCGCGCAAGGCCGAGGCCGTCCTGGCCGTGGGCGCCCACCACGTCGTCCTCCGCGACCGCGGTGACGTGGCTGCGCAGGTGCGCGAGATCGCGACCGACGGGGTGCAGGTCGTCGCCGACGTCGTGGGTGGTCCTGGCCTCTCCGAGCTGTTGCCGCTGCTCGCCGACGACGGGCGCTGGGTGATCGCCGGGGCGATCGCCGGACCGGTGGTGGAGCTCGACCTCCGTCGTCTCTACCTGCACAGCCTGCGGCTGGTGGGCTCGTCGATGCACACCCGCGAGGACTTCGCCGCCCTGGTCGAGCTCGCCCGGGCGGGCGCCGTCCGACCGCCCATCGCCGCGCGTCATCCCCTCCGCGACATCCACCGGGCCCAGGAGGAGTTCGCGACCGCGAAGCACGTCGGCAAGATCGTGCTGCTGCCCTGATCCGCCCGGCCCCGCGCTCGCATCCAGTCAGGCCAGGGCAGCGAGAGTCCGCTCGGCCAGCGCGATGGGGTCGGTGCCCGGGGTGTCGACCCCGAGCGGCTCCACTTCGCCGTCGGCGAGAAGGCGGTTCACCTGGCCGGTCAGGGCGTCGACGAAGGTCTGGACGGTGGGCCAGACCGGCGTGCCGAGCCGATGCCTGACGTCACGCGCGCCGGTCAGGGCCTCGCGGGCCACCCGGACGTCCCCGCGGTCGAGGGCGACGGCGGCGAGCACGTCGAGGCAGTACGACGCCGCGGTCTGCAACCTGCCGTCGCGCACCATCGGCATCGCCTGGGCCACGTAGGCCGTGGCTTCGGGCTGCCGGCCCTCGAGGACCCGCACGAGCGCCAGCTGGTGCAGGGCCTGGACCATGATCGGCTCGTTCCCGATCTGCTCGGCCCGTGCCAGGGACCTGAGGTGGTGCCGCTCGGCGGCCGCGGGGTCGTCGGAGACGGCGAAGACGGTCCCGAGCATGGTCTCCACGAGCGCGACGCCCCAGTCGTGCCCGACCGACTCGAAGAGCCTCGAGGCCTCTTCCAGGGCGGCGGCCGCGGCGTCGGCGTCGGCGTCCACGACGAAGGCCACGTTGGCGATCTCCTTCAGGGCCACGGCGGCCTCGAAGTCCAGGCCGCGGGCACGGAACACGGCGAGCGCGGAGTCCAGCCGCGTCCGGGCGTCGGTGTAGTCGCCCCGCGAGATCCGGGTCAGCGTCTGCAGGCAGTGCAGCCTGGCGCTCTGGAGCTCGTCGAGGTCGCGGCCCGCCGAGGAGATCCGCTGCATCCACGCCTCCGGCTCGTCGACGGCGTCCCGGATCCAGTAGTAGACGTAGGTGTCCCACACCAGCTCGATGACCGTCGTGTCCTCACCGCGCTCGAGCGCCGTGGAGACAGCACGCCGGAAGTTGGCACGCTCCGCATCGGTCCGCGACGCCCACTCCCGCTGCCCCGGTCCGCACAGGTGCGGCTGTGCCTGGTCGGCGAGGCGGCGGTAGAAGTCGAGGTGCCGACCCAGGACCGCCTCGGTCTCGTGGCCCTCGGACAGCCGCTCGGCGGCGTAGGAGCGGACCGTCTCGAGCATCCGGATCCTCGGCTCGCCCGCCTCCGGGGGCGTCGTCCACCACGAGCAGGCTCTTGTCGAGCAACGACGCGACCCGGGGGAGCACGTCGGCCTCGCCCGATCCGCAGACGGCGCCCGCAGCGTCGAGCGTGAAGCCTCCGTCGAAGACGCTCAACCGCGCCAGCAGCGCTCGCTCGGCCTCCGTCAGCAGGCCGTAGCTCCAGTCCAGGGTCGCGCGAAGGCTCCGGTGGCGCTCGGGTGTCCCGTCGGAGCCCACCAGGACCGAGGCCTTCTCGTCCAGCCTGCTCAGCAGTGCCTGCGGCGGGAGCAGACGGGAGCGGGCGGCCGCGAGCTCGATCGCGAGGGGCAGCCCGTCGAGCCGGCGGCACAGCTCGGCCACGGCGGCGACGTTGTCCTCGGACAGGGTGAACCTCGGCGAGACGGCCGTGGCGCGGTCGACGAACAGCTGCACGGCCGGTTCCTCACGGGCGGCGGCCACGCTGCAGGGTTCCGGGACACGGAGCGGGAGCAGCGGGATCTCGCGCTCGCCCAGCACACGCAGCGCCTGCCTGCTGGTGACCAGGGCCTGCACGCCGGTACTGCGTCCGAGCAGCGCGGCCAGGTGGTCGCCGGCCGCGATCACCTGCTCCAGGTTGTCCAGCACCAGCAGATGGCGTCCGGCTCCGAAGTGCTCGACCAGGGTGTCCTCGAGCGAACGAGCGCCCTCGGCGCGGGCGCCGAGCCGATCGGCGACCGCGCGCAGCACCAGGGCCGGGTCGTGCACCGCCTCCAGCGGGACGAATCCGACCGCGTCGAACTCATCGCGGAGGGAGCGGGCCGCCTCGACGGCGACTCGTGTCTTCCCCACCCCGCCCGTCCCGGTGACGGTCACGAGTCGGTGCCCCGCGCGCAGGAGCGTCCTGACCAGGTCGAGCTCGTCGTCGCGGCCGACCGTTCGCGTCAGCGGGGCGGGCGGCTCCATCACCGGCGGGCGACGCGCCGGTGCCGGTGCCCCGGTGGCCTCGAACCGCTCGGACAGCAGGACCGCCAGGTCGTCGCCCACGAGCCGGCCCAGCTCCTCGACCGTGCGGAAGCGCCGGTACGACGCCGTCTCGTCGGCCTGGAACTCCCGGATGAGCCCGGCCAGACGTTCCTCGCGATCGGGAGCGGGCTCCTTGATGTAGAGGAGCCGGGGACGGTCTCCGGCGAGCCGGTACTCGTCCTCCAGCCCGGACACCTGCTCGCCCGGTGCGACCCATCCGTACCGCTGCCAGTAGACGCCGACGAAGACGTGGCTCTGCGCGAGGTAGGCGCGGTACAGCTCCCGGGGCGGATGGGGACGAGCGCCCGTCTCGAACATCACCGACGTCAACCGGAGCTGTTCCACGGCGGCGCGCACCGCCTGCCGTTCGCCGGACAGCTCGCCGAGGGTGGAGGAGACGAAGACCCGCACCCGCTGGTCGGGAGTCCTGATCACCCTGTGGGCCCCTGCCGCCGCCGGTGCGCCGCCGGCCGACGTCGCCTCGGCCGTCACGGCCCGCCCACCCGCAGACCGGACGGCAGCGCACCCGTGCGGTCGCTGCTCGCCGTCGCCTTCGGGAGCGTCTCCGTCGCCATCTGTCCCAGACTCGCTCAGAGCGCCGGTCACCGCAACGGGTCGGACCGACGCGGAGTCGGGGCGCCGGCGACGCTGCGGTGGGACGTTCGCCCCTGCCACCGGTCCGGCCTCCGCGCGAGCGTCGGTCCCAGCGGCTGGCGCATCCCGGCGCGCCGGCGTCGCACGGAGGGGAGCGCGCACATGGCAGACCGCGTCTCGGAGGGGAGCACGTCCAGCGCCCTGCGCCGGGTGCTCATCCCGCTCGCCCTCGCCCAGTTCATCTGCAGCTTCGCCGGCTCGAACATGAACGTGATGATCAACGACATCAGCGAGGACCTGGACACGACCGTGCAGGGCGTGCAGGTGGCGATCACGATCTTCCTGCTGGTGATGGCGGCGCTGATGATCCCGGGCGGGAAGCTCACCGACAAGTACGGTCGGAAGCGCTGCTTCGAGGTCGGTCTCGTCGTCTACGCGATCGGGGCGTTGCTGAGCGCGGCCGCGCCGGGGCTGGGAGTGCTCATCCTGGGCAACTCGATCCTCGAGGGCGTCGGGACCGCGCTGCTCATCCCGCCGGTCTACATCTTGGCGACGATGCTGTTCACCGAGGTCACCTCGCGGGCGCGTGCGTTCGGCGCCATCAGTGCGGCGGGAGGAGTCGGAGCCGCGGCCGGCCCCCTGATCGGTGGCCTCATCACCACCGCGATCAGCTGGCGGGCTTCCTTCGTCTTCCAGGCCCTGGTCATCGGCGTGATCGTCGTGCTCGGCCGCAGGATCGACGACCCCCTTCCCGCGGACCCGTCGCGGCACTTCGACACCGGGGGTGCGGTCCTGTCCTCGGTCGGCCTCATCCTGGTCGTGTCGGGGATCCTCGCGGCCGACAACAACGTCTGGGTGATGCTCGGGCTGATCGTGGCGGGCGCGCTCGTGCTGGCCTGGTTCTTCTGGTCGATGCGAGCCAAGGAGCGCAAGGGGGAGGAGCCGCTGCTCTCCACAGGGCTGTTCCGCAACCGGACCTCGAACCTCGGCCTGGTCACGCAGAACGCGCAGTGGCTGGTGCTGATGGGGACGTCGTTCACCGTCTCCGCCTACCTGCAGGTCGTGCGCGGCTACAACGCGATCGACACCGGCGTGATCTTCAGCGCGGCGACCGTCGGCCTCCTCGCCTCCTCGCTCGCGGCCGAGCGCCTCGCGAAGCGGTGGTCCCAGCGGACCCTCATCGTGGCCGGGTTCGTCATCAACGTGGTGGGCATCGCCGTGCTGCTGGTCATGGTCAACGGGCACCCGGGTGCCTGGGCCTTCGCCCCGGGCCTCCTCCTGGTCGGGCTGGGCGTCGGCGCCATGCTGACCCCCTCGGTGAACGTCGTGCAGTCGAGCTTCCCCGAGGCCCAGCAGGGCGAGATCTCGGGCCTGTCGCGCAGCGTCTCCAACCTCGGGTCCTCGCTCGGCACGGCGGTGGCCGGGACCATCCTCGTCGCCGGCATCACGGCGACGCCGGGCCGCTCGTACGGCCTCGCGATGGCCGCCGTCGGCCTCATCAGCCTGGCCGGGCTGGCGGCGGCGGTGCTCCTGCCCGCGAACCTCGGTTCGCCCACCGAGGCACGTGGTACCGAATGAACGCCGCGCGCCGCCTCGGGCTCTGACATGATGGCAGGGTGCCGATCCCCGGAGTCCCGTCGTGGATCGGGGACCTGGATCACCTCAATGGCTTGGACGAGGCGGCCCTGGCCACCGATCCCGCCGGGATGATCATCTTCGCCAACGCCACGGCGCGTCGGCTCTACCGTTTCCTGGGCGAGGACCTCGCGCAGATGGGTCTGGCCAGCGGGCTGCTCCCCGAGGTCGAGCGCGATGCGTTCCGGGAGGTCGAGCGCCAGGCCCTCGGCGGGGCGCACTGGACCGGCCGGCTCGACGTACGCCGGGTCGACGGATCGGTCCGGGCGGCAGACGTGAGCTGCTCGCCGCTGCGCCGGGACGGTGAGATCGTCGGCCTGGTCTGCGTCATCGACGACAGCGACCTCGACCGCGGCCAGGGCCGCGAAGCCCGCAGGCTCGGCGACAGGCTCACCCGGCTCGCCCGCGTGGGCGCCGAGCTCGGGACCGCCGAGGACGTCGAGACGGTCACGAAGGTGGTGATCGCCCAGGCCGCGGACGCCGTCGGCGCGACCGTCGCATCGCTCTCGGTCGTGGTCGACGACTCCACGCTCGTGCTGATGGGCCTGCGAGGCGGCCCGGACGGCGCCGCGCAACGCTGGGCGACGTACTCGCTGCACGACGACAACCCGGCCAGCGACGTGGCCAGGACCGGTGAGCTGCTCGTGCTCACGGGGGAGGCCACGATCCGGGACCGCTACCCGGACCTCGAGCGCGCAGCCGGGGGTGAGCGCTCGATGGTGTGCCTGCCGCTGCGGGTGGTGGGTCGATCCGTCGGCGTCATCACGTTGTCCTTCCCCGGCCGGAGGGACTTCGACAACGCCGAGCTCGAGTTCTTCGGCATCATCGCCGACGCCTGCGCCCAGGCGCTGGAGCGGATCCGGGCCCAGCAGGAGGCCGCCGAGCAGGCGGCGCGGGTCCGGTTCCTGGCCGACGCGTCGAGCGAGCTGTCCAAGAGCCTCGACTACGAGGCGACCCTGGCCAACGTCGCCCGGCTGGCGGTTCCCACCTTCGCCGACTGGTGTGCCATCGACGTCGTCGAGGATGACCGGCTGCACCGGCTGGCCGTCGAGCACGTCGACCCGGACAAGGTCCGGCTCGCGCTCGAGATGGAGCGCCGCTACCCAGCCGACCGGGACGCTCCGGGCGGGGCCTGGCAGGTCATGCGCACCGGGGAGAGCGTGCTGATCCCCGAGGTCACCGACGAGATGATCGTAGCCGCGGCCAGGGACGAGGAGCACCTGCGGCTGGCCCGGCAGCTGTCGCTGCGCAGCGCCCTGGTCGTGCCTCTGGTGGCCCGGGGCCGCGTCCTCGGCGTGATCACCTGGGTTTGTGCCGAGTCCGACCGCCGATACACCGACACGGACGTCGCCTTCGCCGAGGACCTGGGCCGCCGCGGCGCCATCGCCATCGACAACTCCCAGCTGCACAGCGAGACGCTCGAGGCCGCGGTGCGGCTGCAGCGGGCGGTGCTGCCCGAGCTCAGCGCGGACGTCCCCGGCTGGGAGCTGGCCGGCTACTACAGCCCAGCCGGTCGGACCGACGTCGGCGGCGACTTCTACGACGCCGTCCCGCTGCCCGACGGGCGTCTGGCCATCTTCGTCGGTGACGTGATGGGTCGCGGCGTGGCGGCCGCCGCCTCGATGGCCCAGATGCGGGCCGCGTTGCGCGCCTACGTCGCGGTGGACCCCACGCCGGAGGTGGTGCTGAGCAAGCTCGACCTGTTGTTCACCACCTACGAGGTGGGCCAGCTCGTGACGCTGGTGTACGCCGTGGCCGACCCGGGACGCGACGAGATCGTCGTCGTCAACGCGGGACACCCGCCACCGGTCGTCCTGCGCCGTGACGGCACCGCCGAGCAGCTGCCGTCCGCCGACGGGCCGCCCCTCGGCACCAGTGACGGCGCCCGCGCGTCGACGGTGATCGGGTTCCGGCCCGGCGACACCCTGGTCGCCTTCACCGACGGCCTCATCGAGCGTCGCGGAGAGGACATCGACCTCGGCCAGCGTCGGGTGCTCGAGGCGGTCACCGTGCTGACCGACGCGCCCGTCGGTCAGGCACTGGAGAACCTGGTCGACACGGTGCGCGACCACACCCGCGAGGACGACGTCGCGGCGCTGGTGGCGCGGCGTACGGGATAGGGGCCTCGATGAGTCCGGAGATCCCCACGATCGTGATCGTCGACGACGCGGCCGAGGTCCGGCAGCTCATGAAGACCCGGTTGCGCGTCTCCGGGATGTTCCGGGTCGTCGGCGAGGGTGCCAGCGGGCGGGACGCGGTGGAGCGGGCGCGGGAGCTCGCGCCCGCGCTCATGTTGCTGGACGTCTCGATGCCGGGTGTCGACGGGCTGGAGGCGCTGCCCGAGGTCCTCAAGGTCTCGCCCGGCACCCGGGTGGTGATGTTCAGCGGCTTCGAGGAGCAGGGGCTGGCGGAGAAGGCGGAGGAGCTGGGCGCCTCCGCCTTCATCGAGAAGTCCGTTTCGATGGACGGCCTCGTCGACCGGCTCCTGTCGCTGGTCGACCGTCCCCCCGCGCCCGGCGCCGAGCGACCGCCGCCGGTGCCGCTGGACCAGGGCATCCTCGACGAGCACCTCGAACGGTTCCGCGAGGTGTTCGAGGAGGCCGCCATCGGGATGGCGACCATGACGCTGAGCGGTCGGCTGGTCCGGGCGAACCGGGCGCTGGCGGCGCTGCTGCGGCGCCGCCCAGGGGACCTCGTCGGACAGTTCTACGGTGACCTCACCGACGGTCGGGGTGACGTCGTCACGGGACTGCTGGACGACATCCGGACCCGACCCCTCGACGTCGTCCAGCTGGAGCACGCGTTGACCGAGGTCGACGAGGAGCGCTGGGTGCGGACCACGCTGGCGCCCGTCCGCGACTCCGGCGGGCGAGCCCTCTACCTGTTCCTGCAGGTCCAGGACACCACGGTGGAGCGAGCCGCGATCGAGGAGCTCCGCCGGAGCGAGGAGCGGTTCCGGCTGCTCGTCGAGGCCGTGGAGGACTACGCGATCTTCATGCTGGACCCGACCGGGCACATCGTCAGCTGGAACGCCGGCGCCCAGCGCAGCAAGCTCTACTCGGCCGACGAGATCATCGGTCGTCACTTCAGGGTCTTCTACCCGCCGGAGCAGCAGCAGAGCCGGCACCCCGAGCACGAGCTCGAGATCGCCCTGAGGGAGGGCCACTACGAGGAGGAGGGCTGGCGGGTACGCAAGGACGGCTCCCGGTTCTGGGCGAACGTCCTGATCACGGCGGTGTTCAACGCCGCCGGTGAGCACGTCGGCTTCGCCAAGGTCACCCGCGACACCAGCGAGCGCAAGCTCCTGGAGGAGGAGCGCGAGCAGGCCGTCCGGGCGCTCGCGTCGCTGAACGACGAGCTGGAGTCCCTCAACCGGCGCCTCGAGCAGGCGGCCGCGGACCAGTCCCAGTTCGTCGCAGTGACCGCCCACGAGCTCCGCACCCCGGTCGGGGTCCTCAGCGGCTCCGCGGAGACGCTCTCCCGGCACTGGCAGGACATGACCGAGGACGAGCGGGACGAGCTGCTCGGCGCGATGGGCGGCAGCACCGCGCGGCTGCGCCGACTGCTGGCGGACCTGCTGCTGGCCTCCCGGCTGCAGGCCAGTGCGCTCGAGATGGAGACCGAGCCGGTGCCCGTGGAAGAGGTGGTCGGAGACGCCCTCACCGCCGTCCAGTCGGCGTATCCCGGGTCGGCGATCCGCTCCGAGGTCGTTCCCGGCCTGGCGGTCACCGGCGACCGGGACCGGATCGCCCAGGCCCTCGACAACCTGCTCGCCAACTCCCTGCGGCACGGCGTCCCGCCGGTCACGGTCGAGGCACGGGCGGACGACGCCACCGTCGAGATCTGCGTCAGTGACCAGGGGGAGGGAGTCGCCGCCGGCCATGCGGGACCGGCTCTTCGAGCGCTTCGCCACGGGGCTCAACCGCGGGGGCACCGGCCTCGGCCTGTTCATCGTGCGTGAGCTCGCGCGGGCGCAGGGCGGCGACGCCTTCTACGAGCCGGGATCGCCGGAGCGGTCCTCGGGCACGTTCGTGATCAGCCTGCCGCGGGCGCCGGTCGGCACCTCGTCGCCCGCGCAGTCATAGAGTGCGTGCGCCATGGCCATCCGCGTGCTCCTCGTCGACGACGTCGTGGACGTCCGTCGGCTGTTGCGCACCGCCCTGCGGTTCCGGGGCGGCTTCGAGGTGGTGGGCGAGGCCGGCGGCGGCGGCGAGGCCGTCCGGCTGGCCGACTCGCTGCGCCCCGACGTCGTCGTCCTCGACCTCGGCCTCCCGGACATCGCCGGGCGCGAGGTGCTCACCCAGATCAGGGAGAAGTCGCCGGCATCCAAGGTCGTCGTCTTCTCGGGTGCCGACTCGGACGACCGGGCCTGGATCGCCAAGCACGTCGAGGGGTACGTGCTCAAGGACGCCGAGCTCGAGCACCTCGTGAACCTGCTGGAGACCGTGGGCAGCCGCCGGGAGACCGAGACCACGCTGGACCTGCCCCAGGCACTGACCAGCGCCGCCGCGGCGAGACGGTTCGTCCGCCAGACGGTGGCTGACTGGGGCCTGACGCCGCTGCTCGACGATGCCCTGCTGGTGGCCAGCGAGCTCGCCACGAACGCGGTGACCCATGCCGACTCCGCCTGCCGGATCCGGCTGTCGCTGACCGACGCGTCCTTCCGGATCGACGTGATCGACGCGGGGGCGGGAACCCCGGAGCCGCAGCCCTCGAGCTACACCGAGGAACACGGCCGCGGACTCCACCTCATCGCTGCCCTCACCTCGGCCTGGGGGCTGGAGATGATCCCGGGGGAGGGCAAGGTCGTCTGGGCGGAGTTCGCCCGACCGCGCTGAGCCGACGCCGTCGGTCGGCGGGTCCGATCTCGCTCAGCGTCCGAGCAGGTGACGGTCCGCCTTGACGTCGAGCACGCGCAGCGCGGATCGGTTCACCAGCCCACGGAAGTGCCGGTCGGTGCGCGCGCGATGGAGCACCGCGTCGTACATCGCCGGAAGCGTCGAGGGTCGACGGTCAGCACCAGGTCGCCTCCGGCACCCAGGAACCGCACCGCACGGTCGCCGGACGACCAGTGCGCGACCTGCCGGGCGCTGCCGAGGTCGTCGGAGATCACCACCTGACGGAAGCCCAGGTCACCGCGCAGCATGGTGCGGATGACGAAGGGCGAGAACGCCGCGGGGTGTCGCGGGTCCAGCCGCGTGTAGTAGGCGGTCGACATCATGACGACCGGTACGCCGGCGTCGACCGCCCGGCGGAACGGCTCCAGGTAGGGGTCGTGGCGACGGGTGACCCGGTCGGTGACCCGGCTGAAGGAGTCCGTGTTGGCATGGACGCGGCCCAGCCCCGGGAAGTGCTTGACGGTCGGCACCACTCCGTGGGCCGTCATCCCGCGCGCGAAGGCAACGCCGTGGCGGGCGACGACGCGCGGATCGAAGCCGAACTCGCGGTCGAAGGCCCCGATCGGCGGGTTGTCCGCGGCTGCCGCCGGGCTCGGGACGGTGTCGGTCACCGGGGCGAGGTTCAGGTTGACGCCGGCCGCGCGCAGCTGCCGCGCCCAGGTACCGGCGGCCCGCTCCAACCGGGCGGGGGCCCAGCGGCCCTGGGCGAGCGCCGACGGGATCTCGGCGATCCCGCTCCCGTGCAGCACCTGCACCGCGCCGCCCTCCTGGTCGGTGGCGACCAGGAGCCGGACGTGTCCGGTGGCGCGGGTGGTGGCGCGGGCCTGCATGGCGGCCGCCACCCGGGCCGGCGTACGGGTCCCGCCGTGGCTGCGGCCGGTCAGCATCACGTTGCCGACGTGGAAACGGCTGATCTGGGACAGGGTGCGGGCACTGGCCGACGTGGCCGGGGTGCCGACCATGAACAGCTGGCCGACGCGCTGCGGCAGGCTCAGCTGCTCCGAGCACCCGCTCGGCGGCGGTGGGACGGTCCCGGGCGTCGCGCTGGTGCGCGCGACGTTCCCGCGGCTGGACCTGCGGGGAGGGCGTGGCGCTCGCGGTGGGTGAGGCGGGCTCTGAGGCGGGCTCGCGTCGGGTCATGTCGGCCACCGGCGCCAGCGACGGGGGAGCGAGCGCCCCGATCAGGGCGATCGCGGCCGCCGCCACGATGGTCAGGCGGACGGACAACCACAACACCGAGCGACTCCCTGGAACGACGACTGCGACCTCGCCGCGCGACATCCGGGCGGCTCCGAGTCAACCAACTCTGTCATGCGCCGCCCCGGTGCGCCGGCAACACCCCCGTGGTGCCGCCCCGGCGCGCCGGGGCTCGACAGCAGACTCAGCAGCGCGGGACCGGCCAGTCCAGGGCCACGTTCCAGTGCGACTGCTCGATGAAGCACGGGCGGTCCGGGCGGTCCTCGCTGGTCCGTGCCTGTGCCGCTCCCGAGGCGGTTACGGCCGCGATGACCATCGTCAGCACGACGGCCTGGCGGGTGAATGTCCTCGTCATGGTCTCCTCCTCATGTCTGGACCCACTTCGACGCTAGGACCGCAGCGGCGCCCGGGGTATCCGCGAAAACGCATAGGCAGGACGGGCCAGCCCGGCCTACGGTGGGAGTGGTGGGGGCCCTCGGCGGAGGACACAGGGCGGCGCGCTCGTCGCCCGGTCGAGGAGGAGCGATGCCCGGATTCACCCTTGAGGGTGCGGAGACAGCACGCCTGCAGGAGATCGTCGACAGCTGTCGTGAAGTCGGCGACGAGCCGATCCCCTGGCAGGTGCTGCACGGGCTGCGTGCGCTGCTGCACACGGACGACGTCTCGCTCGGTGGCTACTGCACGGCCCCGGTCACACCTCTGGTTCGAGAACGGCATCGGTTCCGGAGGCGAGCAGTACGTCGAGGTCGAGACTCCCGAGGAAGCGCTCGGGAACCCGTTCTGGCTGCAGTACTGGCAGTCGTCGTGCAGCTACCCGGACCGGACGGGTGACTACGACTCGGTGACTACGGTGTCCGACTTCTCTCGTTGCCGCGAGCTGCGCGCCGCCCGGGCCGTCGACCGGGCTGCCCTTCGAGCGCGAGATCATGGCCGTGACCCGCCTCAGCACCACGCGCCAGCTGCGCATCGTCGGCTGGCGCGCGAAGGGTTCCGACTTCACCGAGCGTGACCGGTTCTTCCTGACGCTGCTGCGCCCGCACATCGCCGACCACTACGCGCGCTGGGCGGCGGGCGCACCCACCGTCGGCGGGGTTGACGCGTCGCCAGCTGGCCGTGCTCGACCTGGTGCGAGACGGCTACACCAACCACCAGATCGGTCGCCGGCTGAACCTGTCGGAGGGGACGGTCCGGACCCACCTGAACCACGTCTACGAGCGGTTGGGGGTGGCGAGCCGGACCGCCGCCGTGACCGCCGTGTACGGCGGCAGCCCGGTCGGGGGCTAGCTCGAGCGGGTCGGGCCGACTCGGCCTCAGCTCACTCGGTGGCTGCCCATCCACGCCTCGACGTCCGCGGAGGTGCGGGGCAGCGTGTCCGAGAGGTTCCGGTGGCCGTCGGCGGTGACGAGGATGTCGTCCTCGATCCGGATGCCGATGCCGCGCAGCTCCTCGGGCACGAGCAGGTCGTCCTCCTGGAAGTAGAGACCCGGCTCGACGGTCAGCACCATGCCCTCGGCCAGGTCGCCCTTCGGGTACACGTCGGCGGAGGCGTTGCCGCAGTCGTGGACGTCCATGCCGAGCATGTGGCTGGTGCCGTGCAGGGTCCAGCGTGCGTAGACCTTGCTCTCCGGGTCGAGGGCCTCCTCGGCACTCACCGGAAGCAGCCCCATGCCCTCGAGGCCGTGGGCGAGCACGCTCATGGCGGCGTCGTGCGCGGCCAGGAAGGGTACGCCGGGGCGCACGGCCTGGATGCCCGCCTCCTGCGCGGCGTGCACCAGGTCGTAGAGCTCGCGCTGGAGGTCGGTGAAGCGGCCGTCGACCGGCAGCGTGCGCGTCACGTCGGCGGTGTAGAGGTTGTGGCCCTCGACCCCCATGTCGAGCAGCACCAGCTCGCCGGGGTTGATCGCCCCGGAGTTCTCGATCCAGTGCAGGGTCGTGGCGTGCTTGCCGCCGCCGACGATGGAGTCGTAGCCGATGTCGTTGCCCATCGCGCGGGCGCGGCGGAAGAAGGTGCCCTCGATCCAGCGCTCGCCGTACTTGCGGACCTCGGCCCACTCGCGCACCGAGTCCTCGAAGCCGAGCGTGGTGATGTCGCAGGCCTCCTGCAGCTCGCCGATCTCCCAGTCGTCCTTGACCAGCCGCATCTCGGAGGCGACCCGGGCGAGCTCCTCGTCGCGGGTCGCGTCGCCGGCCACCAGGCCGTCGACGAGCGTGGAGACCCCGCGGTGCACGCGGGTCTTGCCGGAGCCGGCGAGGGCGGCGGGCAGCTCGTCGACGTGGCGCACCGGCAGGCCCAGCGACGTCGAGATCTCGTGGGCGGACGGGCGGCGTCCGGCCCACAGCTCGCCGTACTGCCGGTCCCGGAAGAACTCGTCGGTCTCGCGGCTCGAGCGCGGCCGGGCGTAGAGGGTCGCCTCGCCGTCCTCGACGACCAGCACCGCGTCGCTGGTCTGGTTGCCGGAGAAGTAGGTGTGCGCGGTGTCGGACCGGAACCGGTAGTCGGTGTCGTTCGAGCGCACCTTGTAGGTGCCGGCGGGCAGCACGAGGCGTTCGCCCGGGAACGCCTCGGCCAGCTGCGCGCGCCGCCGCGCGGCGTGGTCGGCGATGGGGTGCCGGGGGAGCTCGAGGTCGCGGTCGCCCCAGCCGGTGCGCATGAACTGCGCCCACGCGGCGGGGACCTTCGGGTCGTGGGACTCGGTCCTGGGCTCGGGGGTCTCGGAGGTGGTCTGCTCGGTCACGCGGTCATGGTACGCCGGGAGGGGGCCGCACGGACCAGTCCGGATAGGCTTCGGCCCATGCCCGGGGCCCGTCGCGACAGCATCGCCTTCACGGTCGTGGTCACCGTGCTGGTGTGCCTCGGGGCCGCGTTGATGCTGCTGGTGATCGCCCTCTCGGGTGGGCCCGGGTCGCTGCTCCTCGCGACCGTGCTGGCCGCCCTGCCGGTGGGCCCGCTGGTGGCCTGCTACCTGTGGCTGGACCGGTACGAGCCCGAGCCCAAACGGCTGCTCGCCCTCGGCCTGCTGTGGGGCGGATTCGTCGCCACGGCCGCCGCGCTGCTGATCCAGGGCGTCGGAGGCTTCGTGGTCGGGTTCACCGACCGGCAGGGCCTGGAGATCGTGGCCCCGGTCAGTGAGGAGGCCAGCAAGGGCCTGTTCCTGATCCTGCTGCTGTGGTGGCGACGCGCCGAGCTCGACGGGATCCTCGACGGCATCGTCTACGCGGGCATGGTCGGCGTGGGCTTCGCCTTCACCGAGAACATCCTCTACCTCGCCGCGGCCTACAACGGCACCGACGGCATGGGACCCGGCGGCACGGAGGCGCTGACCGGCACCTTCGTGCTGCGCTGCCTGTTCAGCCCGTTCGCGCACCCGTTGTTCACGACGTTCACGGGCATCGGAGTGGGGATCGCCGTGGGGGCGCGCAGCGGCGCCGTACGGTTCCTGGCCCCGCTGGCCGGGTTCGGTTGCGCCGTCGTCGCCCACGCCACCTGGAACACCTCGACGGTGTACGGCCTGCACGGCTTCGTCGGTGTCTACCTGCTGCTGATGGCCCCCGCTGTGGTCGCGGTCGCGTGCCTGGCGATCTGGTCGCGGCGCTCCGAGCGGCGGATGCTCACCGCGGCCCTCAGCGACGCTGCCGCGCGCGGGCTGATCCCGGCGACCGACATCGGCTGGGTCGTCGACCTCGGCGCCCGCCGCCGCAGCCGTGCCTACGCCCGCCAGCACGGCGGCGCAGCCGCAGAGCGGGCCATGCGCGACTACCAGCAGGCAGCCGTGGAGCTCGGCTACCTCCATCATCGTTTCCTGCGCGGCACCCCGCCGCCGGACTTCGCCGCGCGCGGCCAGGAGTACGTCGCCCGCATCGGCGCCGTACGCCCCTCGATCGCCTTCCCCGGACAGGTGGTACCCACCCGATGACCCCGCAGCCGATCGCGCGCTCGCCCGAGCCCCAGCCCGACAACACCCAGATGGTGACCTCCCTGGTCCGCCTGCGGGGGTCGTTGCAGGCTGCCGCGCTGCCGCTGGAGATCCCCGGCGTCGACGAGCAGCGCACCGCGCGCCAGGAGATGGTCGACCAGCTCGAGGACTACGTGCTGCCGCGGCTGATGACCATCGACGCACCGCTGCTGGCGGTGGTCGGCGGGTCCACCGGTGCCGGCAAGTCGACGCTGGTCAACTCGCTGGTCGGGCACCGGGTCACCGAGCCCGGGGTGCTGCGACCCACGACCCGGTCCCCGGTCCTGGTGCACCACCCCGACGACGCGGTCTGGTTCGGCCAGGACCGGCTGCTGCCCGACCTCGAGCGGGTGGCCCACGCGACCACGGATCCCGAGGCCCTCCAGCTGGTGGCCTCCGAGACCGTGCCGGTCGGGCTGGCGATCCTGGACGCCCCGGACATCGACTCGGTGGAGGAGCGCAACCGGACGCTGGCCGCCCAGCTCCTGGCGGCGGGCGACCTGTGGCTGTTCGTCACCTCGGCGGCGAGGTACGCCGACCAGGTGCCCTGGGAGTTCCTGCGCCAGGCCGCCGAACGCTCGACCGCGGTGGCCATCGTGCTCGACCGGACGCCGCCCGACGCGGTGCAGACCGTCGCCACGCACCTCGCCCGGATGCTCGCCAGCCGCGGGCTCAAGGACTCCCCGCTCTTCACCGTGCACGAGGGCCCGGTCTCCGACGAGGGCCTCCTCGACGCCGCCGCCGTCGCCGACATCCGCGGCTGGCTGGAGTCGCTGGCCGAGGATGCCGAGGCTCGGACCGCGGTCGTCAAGCAGACGCTGGACGGTGCCATTCGCACCCTGACGCGCCGCAGCCACGGCGTCGCGGACGCGACCGCCGAGCAGGTCGTCGCGGTGCGCCGGCTGCGTGAGGACGCCGACACGGCGTACGACCAGGCGATCGACGCGGTCACCACCGCGTCCGGCGACGGCACGCTGCTGCGTGGTGAGGTGCTCGCTCGCTGGCAGGAGTTCGTCGGCACCGGTGAGCTGCTGAAGTCGCTGGAGAACCGCGTCGGCTGGCTGCGCGACCGGATCGTGAACGCGGTCAAGGGAAAGCCCCAGCAGGCCGAGCGGGTGACGGTCGCGGTCGAGTCCGGTCTCGAGACGCTGATCCTCGAGCACGCCGAGCTGGCCGCGGAGCGCGCTGCCGGATCGTGGCAGTCGCTGGAGTCCGGCAAGGCCCTGCTGGCCGAGGCGGACGAGGACCTCGGTCGTGCCTCGCGCGACCTGCGCCGTCGCGCGGAGCGTTCGGTGCGGGACTGGCAGCACGACGTCCTCGAGATGGTGCGCAGCGAGGGCGCGGACAAGCGCGGCACGGCACGGTTCCTGGCCTACGGCGTCAACGGGCTGTCGGTGGCCCTGATGGTCGTGGTGTTCGCCCACACGGCCGGTCTGACGGGCGCCGAGGTGGGGATCGCGGGCGGGTCGGCGGTGCTCGGGCAGAAGCTCCTCGAGGCGGTCTTCGGCGACCAGGCCGTGCGCAGCCTCGCCGAGCGCTCACGCCGGAGCCTCGAGGAGAGGGTCCGGGTCCTGCTCGAGGCCGAGCGGGCCCGCTACACCGATCTCCTCGACCGCCTCGAGATCGACACCGAGGCCCCCGAGCGGCTGCGGGTGGCGGCACGACGGGTCGACGACCTGCGGTTCGCCCAGCGTCCGACCGGCTCGGCGTCGTGAGGCGGCAACCCCCTAGGGTTGCCCCAGCAACACCGATCCGCGGTCGAGGGAGAAGATGACGTCCTTGCTGGAGGGAGCCAAGAAGCTCGTCACCCGAGGCTCCGACATCGGGGCGCGGATCGAGGGCCTCGACGCGGCTGCCGAGTCCGCCCGGGGGCGGCTCGACGACGACCTCGTGGACGACGCCCGCGCCGCGGTGGACCGCGCGTCCGGACGGCTCCGGCTCTCCGCCGAGCACACGGTGGTCGCCATCGCCGGCGCCACCGGCTCCGGCAAGTCCTCGACGTTCAACGCGCTCACCGGGCTCGAGCTCTCGGCCGTGGGTGTCCGCCGTCCGACCACCTCGTGGGCGAGCGCCTGCGTCTGGGGCCGCGAGGGGGCCGACGAGCTCCTCGAGTGGCTCGGCATCCCCGCCCGGCACCAGACCACCCGCGACTCGATGCTCGACACCGGCCGGCGCGGGAAGGACCACGAGCTGGAGGGTGTGGTCCTCCTCGACCTGCCGGACCACGACTCCACCGAGGTCTCGCACCACCTCGAGGTCGATCGGCTGGTCCAGCTGGCCGACCTGCTGATCTGGGTCCTCGATCCCCAGAAGTACGCCGACGCGGCGATCCACGACCGCTACCTGGCTCCGCTGGCGACGCACCAGGGCGTGATGATCGTCGTGCTCAACCACATCGACACCGTGCCGGAGGGGCGTCGCCAGGCGATGGTCGACGACGTCAGGCGGCTGCTCGCGGAGGACGGGCTCCCCGAGGTCCCGGTGATCCCGTTGAGCGCGCGCCACGGGGACGTCACCGCGCTCCGCACGGAGATCGCTGCCCGGGTCTCGGCGAAGAAGGCGACCCGGGAGCGCCTCGAGGCCGATGTGCGGGCGGCAGCCGCCCGGCTCGACCAGGCGTGCGGCCAGGGGAAGACCCGGGCGCTGTCCGAGGAGCGGGTGTCCGCGCTCGAGGAGGCGCTGGCGCAGGCGGCCGGCGTTCCGACGGTCGTGGACGCCGTCGAGCGCTCGACCCGGCTCCGGGCCGGGCGCGCCACCGGCTGGCCGATCACGGCCTGGTTCTCGCGGCTCCGCCCGGACCCGCTCAAGCGCCTCCACCTCGACCTCGGCGCCGAGGGGCGCCAGCTCACCGGACGGGCCCGGACCTCGGTTCCGGAGGCCAGCCAGGTGCAGCGGGCCCGGGTCGACACCGAGGTCAGGATGCTCGCCGACGAGGTCTCCTCCGGGCTGGAGCGGCCGTGGGTCGACTCCGTACGCCGCGCTTCGGTGTCGCGCCTGCCGGAGCTGGGGGATCGTCTGGACCAGGCACTCGGCGGGACGGACCTGGGTGCTGCCCGGACACCGGTCTGGGCGGGAGCCGTCAGGGTGCTGCAGTGGATGCTGCTCGCCGCCGCCCTCGTCGGCGGCCTGTGGCTGCTCGCGCTCGCGGGAGCGGCGTTCCTGCAGCTTCCGGAGCCGGCGACGCCGAGCACGGCCGGGATTCCCCTCCCGACGCTGCTGCTGGTGGCGGGCGTGGCCCTGGGGGTGCTGCTCGCGCTGCTGTGCAGGTTCCTCGTGTCCGCGACGGCGCGCCGGAGGGCCCGCGTGGCGGACCAACGGCTGCGCGAGGCGGTGCGCAGCGTCGCCTCGGAGCTGGTGGTGGCGCCGGTCGAGGCCGAGCTGGTGGCGTACACCGCCGTGCGCTCCGGACTCGCCCAGGCGCTCAAGTAGCCACCCGCTCTCCACAAGCGACCCCGCCGGACCAGTCCCTCCACAGGGCACGTCTGCCGGGCGCCGCACTGTCCGTGCCCTCGCGAAGTCTCGTCCCGATCACACCGATCGAACCTCGAGACGAAGGAGCGAGAAGGATGAACGAGACGATGGTGACCCTGCAGGGCTGGCTCGGCAGCGACGTGACGGTCCGCCCGGCCGGCGACACGACCGTGGCCAGCTTCCGGGTGGCCTGCACGCCGCGCCGCTACCAGAAGAAGACCGACGAGTGGGTCGACGCCGACACGCAGTGGTACACGGTGAACGCCTGGCGCGGCCTGGGGGAGAACTGCGACCGTTCCCTGCGGCGCGGCGACCCGGTGCTCGTGCACGGGCGGCTCAACGCGCAGACCTGGACCAACAAGGCCGGCATCGAGGTGACCTCGTTCGAGATCGAGGCCGTGCTCGTCGGCCACGACCTCGCCCGGGGCACCACCCAGTTCACCCGCACCCCCGGCCCGGGTCCCGCGTCAGGGCCCTCGACGACCGACGCGGACGCGGTGCAGGAGGAGGTGGCGGCCTGAGCACGTCTGCCGACTCGGGGTGACGGCGCCCTTCCGGCGCCGTCACCCCAGATCGGCCTCGTCGTCGCCCGCCCCGTAGGCTCGGGGACCATGGCGGAATATGTGTTCACCCTGCGCAACGTGCGCAAGGCCCATGGCGACAAGGTCGTCCTCGACAACGTGACGCTGTCGTTCCTGCAGGGCGCGAAGATCGGCGTCGTCGGGCCCAACGGCACCGGCAAGTCCACGCTGCTGAAGATCATGGCGGGCCTCGAGCACGCCAACAACGGCGACGCGATCCTCGACCCCGAGGCCACCGTCGGCATGTTGCAGCAGGAGCCCCCGCTGACCGAGGGCAGGACGGTGCTCGAGAACGTCGAGGAGGCCGCCGGCGAGATCAAGGCGAAGCTCGACCGGTTCAACAAGATCTCCGAGGAGCTCGCGGACCCGGACGCGGACTACGACAAGCTCCTCGCCGAGATGGGCGACCTGCAGACCGACCTGGACCATGCCAATGCCTGGGACCTCGACAGCCGCCTCGACCAGGCCATGGACGCCCTGCGTTGCCCGCCGCCGGAGGCGCTCGTCGACAACCTGTCGGGAGGTGAGCGGCGCCGGGTCGCGCTGTGCAAGCTGCTGCTCCAGCAGCCCGACCTGCTCCTTCTCGACGAGCCCACCAACCACCTCGACGCCGAGTCGGTGCAGTGGCTGGAGGGACACCTCGCGTCGTACCCCGGTGCCGTCCTGGCCGTGACTCACGACCGGTACTTCCTCGACAACGTCGCCTCCTGGATCCTCGAGCTCGACCGCGGCCAGGCCCACCCCTACGAGGGCAACTACTCGACCTACCTCGAGACCAAGAAGGACCGCCTCAAGATCGAGGGCCAGAAGGACGCCAAGCGCGCCAAGATGCTCGAGCGCGAGCTCGAGTGGGTGCGCTCGAACCCCAAGGCCCGGCAGGCGAAGAGCAAGTCGCGTCTGGCCCGCTACGAGGAGATGGCGGCCGAGGCCGACCGGATGCGCAAGATCGACACCTCCGAGATCAACATCCCGGCCGGGCCGCGCCTGGGCGACGTCGTCCTGGAGGCGCACGGCCTGGACAAGGGCTTCGGCGACCGCACCCTGATGCACGACCTCTCGTTCACGCTGCCGCGCGCCGGCATCGTCGGGGTGATCGGCCCGAACGGCGTCGGCAAGACGACGCTGTTCCGGATGATCACCGACCAGGAGGAGCCGGACGGGGGTGAGCTCAAGGTCGGCCAGACCGTGAAGATCTCCTACGTCGACCAGAGCCGTGGCGGCCTCGACCCCAACAAGAACGTCTGGGAGGTCGTGTCCGACGGCCTGGACTTCATCAAGGTCGCCAACTTCGAGATGAACTCGCGCGCCTACGTCGCGTCGTTCGGCTTCAAGGGCCCCGACCAGCAGAAGAAGGCCGGAGTGCTGTCCGGTGGTGAGCGCAACCGGCTGAACCTCGCGCTCACGCTGAAGATGGGCGGCAACATGCTGCTGCTCGACGAGCCCACCAACGACCTCGACGTCGAGACCCTGTCCTCGCTCGAGGACGCGCTCCTGGAGTTCCCCGGCTGCGCCGTGGTCACGTCCCACGACCGGTGGTTCCTGGACCGCGTCGCCACCCACATCCTCGCGTGGGAGGGCGACGACGAGGACTCGGCCAAGTGGTTCTGGTTCGAGGGCAACTTCGCGGCCTACGAGGAGAACAAGATCGAGCGCCTCGGCGCGGAGGCGGCGCGCCCGCACCGCGTCACGCACCGTCGCCTCACCCGCGACTGACGTCAGCCGCGTCAGCGGATGACGTCGTCGGTGGTCGAGGTGTGAAGGCGCCCTGGCGCCTGAGCCTCGAGACCCCGCAGCCGGCGCAGGGCGGCGACCTCCGTGGTCGCCGCCCTCGTTCGTCTCACCGGGTCTCGACACGCTCCGTCGCGACCTCGTCCCTCGGTCGCGGTCGCTGCTCGACCGAGATCAGGTGCAGGCCGCTGACGCGGCCTACCTGATCTCCATCTCCGGGTGGGCCGCGATCAGGTGGTCGCAGACTGCGTCCATCACCCGGCCGAGGGCCGCGAGGTCCTCGGCCGACGCCAGGTCGACCAGGTGGTCGCGCACGCCGTTGACGTGCACCGGCGCGGTGCGCACGAGCAGCTCGTAGCCCTTGTCGGTCATGGCTGCGAGGATCCCCCGGCCGTCCTCGGGGGAGACGGTGCGCTCGACGAGGCCGGCCTTCTCCATCCGGGCGATGGTGTGGGTGACCCGGCTCCGGCTGTGTGCGAGTGCGTCGGCGAGCTGGGCCATCCGCAGCCGACGTCCCTCGGACTCCGACAGCCGGACCAGGATCTCGTACTCCACGAGCGAGAGGTCACAGATGCGGCGCAGGTCGTCGTCGAGCCGGTCGAAGAGCAAGGTGGTGCCCATGACCAGGGCACGCCAGGCCCGCTGCTGGTCCGCGTCGAGCCAGCGTGCGGTGGGCGCCTCGGTCATGGACACCACCCTAACGACAGCCGAGCCCCCGCAGGATCAGCAAGGGTCGGGTCGATCCACGATCAGCCGAGGCGCTCCAGGATCAGGGCCATGCCCTGGCCGCCGCCGACGCACATGGTGATCAGGCCGGTGGACTTGTCGTGCCAGTCCAGCGAGTTGAGCATCGTGTTCTGGAGCCGGGCACCGGTCATGCCGAAGGGGTGGCCGACCGCGATCGCGCCCCCGTTGACGTTGAGCCGGTCGATGTCGATGCCGAGGTCCTGGTAGGACGGTACGACCTGCGCCGCGAACGCCTCGTTGATCTCGACGAGGTCGATGTCGCCGATCGACATCCCGGCGTTGGCCAGCGCCCGCTTGGTCGCCTCGACCGGCCCGAGGCCCATGATCTCCGGGGACAGGCCGCTGACACCGGTGGAGACGATGCGTGCGAGCGGGGTGAGCCCGAGCTCGGCGGCCTTGGTGTCGGACATGATCACGACCGCGGCCGCTCCGTCGTTGAGCGCGCAGCAGTTGCCTGCCGTGACCACGCCGTCGGGACGGAACACCGGCTGGAGCTGGGAGATCGCCTCGTAGGTGACGCCCGCCCGCGGCCCGTCGTCGGCGCTCACCACGGTGCCGTCCGGTGCGGTGACGGGGGTGATCTCGCGGGCCCAGAAGCCGTCGTTCACGGCCTTCTCGGCGAGGTTCTGCGAACGTACGCCGAACTCGTCGAGCTCCTCCCGCTTCAGCCCGCGCAGCCGGGCGACGTTCTCGGCGGTCTGCCCCATGGCGATGTAGGCGTCGGGGAGCTGCCCGTCCTGGCGGGGGTCGTGCCAGTCCACGCCGCCCTCGGCGGTCTTCGCGGTGCGCGCCCTGGCGTCCTCGAAGAGCGGGTTCTGGGTGTCGGGCCAGTGGTCCGAGGTGCCCTTGGCGAAGCGCGAGACGGTCTCGACGCCGGCCGACACGAAGACGTCGCCCTCGCCGGCCTTGATCGCGTGGAAGGCCATCCGGGTCGTCTGCACCGACGACGCGCAGTAGCGGGTGACGGTGGCGCCCGGGACCGTGTCCATGCCGTTGAGGACGTTGACGATGCGGCCCATGTTGTTGCCCGACTCGCCGCCGGGGAGGCCGCAGCCGAGGTAGAGGTCGTCGACCGTGTCGGGATCGAGCCCGGGGACCTTGTCCAGGGCCGTCCTGACGATCGTGGCGGCGAGGTCGTCGGGCCGGAAGTCCTTCAGCGACCCCTTGTTCGCGCGACCGATGGGGGAGCGGGCGGCGGAAACGATGACTGCCTCGGGCATGGGAACTCCGTTCGGGAAGGGGCTGCTGCGCTGGTCACCCTATGCCGTGTCCCGCGACTCCGGACGAGGCGTTCGTCACGTCAGGCCGGGGAGCCGGACGGCGACGTCAGCGCACCCATCAGGAGCTCCAGCGAACGGGAGAGGAACTCCCGGCGCTCCGGGTCGGGCTTGGGCAGTGCGGCGACGAGGATGCCGTCGAAGGACGCGACGAGTGCCTCGGCCCGGGCCGTCCCGTGCTCCCAGCCCCGGGCCTCCACGGTGCCGGCGACGACCCGGACGAGCTGGGCGCGGGACGCACCGAGGAGGGCGGCCAGGTCGGCGTCGCGGGAGGCCTCCAGCGAGAGCTCCAGCTTCGCCTGCAGCAGCTCGCGCTCGTCGAGCCAGCGCAGGAACAGCTGCCCGGTCAGCTCGGCCGCACGGTCGTCCCCGCCCCGGCACGCGCGCAGCTCCTCGGCGAGGGTGGTGACGTCGGCGGCCAGGGCGGCAGTGACGTACTCGCCCAGGGCGGTCTGCAGGGCGCGCCGGGTGCGGAAGTACGCCGAGCAGCTCCCCTCGGGCAGCCCCGCACGGCGGTCGACCGCGCGGTGGGTGAGGCCACGCAGGCCCTCATCGGCGACGACGTGCAGTGCGGCGTCGAGGAGCTCCCGGCGACGCGGGCTGAGCGGGGTCGTCGCGGGCTCGTCGGGCATGCGCACCTTCCTTGCCGAGACCGGCTGTCCGTGACTCGGCACACTACCTGCGCGCTTGGGGAACAACCGCGGTGCGACGTATCTTCTACATACGTAGAGATTCTACAGAAGTAGAAAGGACATCCCGATGCTCGTTCCCGACCTCGGCCCCATTGTTCCCGTCATCATCGGCTTCTTCGTGATCGCCGCGATCAGCGGCCTGCTCGCCGTCGCCGCGGCCGTGCAGGTCGTCGTGAGCAACCGTCGCCAGCGCCTCGCGCGGCGGCAGACGGTGCGCAGCTACTACCGGGGGCTGTCTCTCAGCCACTGACCCGACGACCGGGACGGCGACGGGTCTGGCAGCATCGAGCCGTGCGCCACGTCTACGAGTGCCCGATGCGTTGGGCCGACCTGGATCTTCTCGGTCACGTCAACAACGTCGTCTACGTCGACTACCTCCAGGAGGCCCGGGTCGACATGTTGCGCACCCACGGCCCGGCCGCCCGCACGGGCGAGCTGGCCGAGGGCGTGGTCGTCGTGCGGCACGAGGTGACCTACCTGGCCCCGCTCTCCTACCGGTTCCGGCCGGTGAAGATCGAGTGCTGGGTCACCGAGGTGCGTGCCGCCTCGTTCACCATGGCCTACGAGATCTTCCAGGACGAGCCCGAGGACGAGGGCGGCCGTCGGGTCTACCTGCGGGCGACCACGCTGCTGACGCCGTACGTCTTCGCCACCGAGCGGCCGCGTCGACTCACCGACGTCGAGCGCGAGACGCTGCGGGCCTTCCACGAGCCCTGGGACCGGGCGCCGCGCGTGCCGCTGGGGCCGACCCGGCTCGACGAGGTCGGCCACTACCCGGTGCACGTCCGGTTCTCCGACGTCGACGTCTACGGGCACGTCAACAACGTGAAGTACTTCGAGTACTTCCAGGAGGCCCGCATCCTGCTCACCGCCCGGCTGTGGCGGGACCTGCCGGAGGGCACGCCGGCGGCGAGCATCGTCGTGGCGCAGACCGACGTGGACTACAAGCTGCCCATCCTCTTCCGCGCCGAGCCGTACGACTCGTGGTCGTGGATCTCGCGCGTGGGCAGCCGCTCCGCCACGATCGAGTCCGTCATCTGCGACGGCGACACCGTCCTGTCCCAGGCACGGGTCGCGATCGTCTTCTTCGACCAGGAGACGCAGCGCTCCGCACCGCCGCCGGAGGTCTACCGCGAGCGGCTGCTGACCGTCCTGGCCTGACCCTCGACGCCGCGCAGGCGGCGCAGCCCGCGGTGCCGGGCCACGCGCACGGCGACCGGGCTGATGTCCAGGGCCCGTGCGGTGCTCTCGACGTCCAGGCCCACGACGTCGATGCAGGCGACGACGTCACGCTCGCGCGGCGGCAGGCCGCGCAGCGCATGCTGCACCCAGTCACGGGCCACCAGCTCCGGCTCGGGGCCCTCCGTCTGCTCGCGCTCGGGCAGCTCCGCCGTCGGCTGGGTGGCGCGCCTGCGACTGCGGCGCAGCGAGTTGGTGGCCAGGTTGCGGGCGATCCCGAAGAGCCAGCCGGCGAAGTCCGACGAGGAGCCGCTGAACTCCTGGATCTTCTGGGCAGCGGTCAGCCACGCCTCCGCTGCCAGGTCCTCCGGGCAGATGGCAGCGTCGTCGCTGGGGCGCGTCCCGAGCCAGATGACCAGCCGCCCAGCGTGCGCTCGGTAGAGCTCTCGCCATGCCTGGGCGTCGCCGGCCTTGGCCCGAGCCACGCACTCGTCGTCGCTCATCCACCCGCCGGCTGGTCGTCGGAACCGTCCCGGGCGCCGATGCCCTCGTCGGCTCCGTCCTGGTCGGCTCCGTCCTGGTCGGGTTCGGCCTGGTCGGGTCCGTCCTGGTCGGGTCCGCCCTTCCCGGGTCCGCCTGTGTAGGCGCCATGCCCGTACCTGTCCGGGGGTCGGTGCTGCATGTCAGCGCCCGGCCCGTGCTCGCCGGAGTGACCGTGTCCGGTGTGCCCGAACCCGGGTCCGCTCCATGGGTGGTCCGCCCCCCAGGGGCCGTGGGGTCCGCGATGGGCGTTCGCCCGGTGCTCCCCGCCTCGGCTCGTCGGGTGGAGGCGGCGTGAACCTGTCTCGCCGGCGCCGGGGTCCGTCGCCGGGTGCGTCGACGCTCCCGCCGGAGTGGTCTCGCTGTCCACCGTCGAACCACCGGGGGCCGGGGAGGACGGCGGGCTGGACGGCGGGCTGGAGGGCGGCGGTGTGGTGCCCCGGTGCGGATGGGTCGCCGGCGGGGCCGGGGGAGTCGGGTGCTCCGGCCCTGTCACTGCAGCCGCGAGCCATGCCCCACCGCCGATCACGCCGGCGACTCCGGCGGCCGCAACGGTCACCCGCCAACCGCCCCGCGCGGCGGACCGTGCCGCCGCGCCGGCGGTGGACGGTGCCGACGCAGCCGCCAGCGTCGCGAGGCGGTTCACCAACGCGTCGCCCGGCTCGAGTGTCGGGACGTCGACGCGGAGGTGGCGTGTGTCGGTTCTGTGATCAGTCATGCGAAGGCCTCGGGAAAGGGTCAACGCCCCGGCGGTAGCGCGGGGGGATGCTACCGCCGGGACGTCGTTCGTGGGGCGTCGGGTCAGTCGTCTGAACCCGTGGCGCCGTGGTCGCCACCGTCGTTCGCCACCCTGCGAGCCGTGCTCGTGGGTGGTGGACGCGTGCTCGTGGCCGTTCTTGTTCACGACGGTGGTGGGGGTGCCCTCGTCGGCGGTCGACGTGCCGCCGGCCGCGTAGGCCGCGCCCACGGAGGTGGCGGCGGCGATGACGGCGCTGGCCGCAACGGCCCGAGCTGCGGTGGTCCTGCGCATGGTGGTGACTCCTCGAACTCTCGGTGGCGGGGATGCCCCCGTCGCCTCGGTCACCTGTTACCTGTCGCGGCGGATCCTCCGCGTTACACGTGTCCGAAAGTTTTTTTCTTCGCGCATGTGGCGGCGCCTTCCGGTACCTTCCGGTGCCTGCTGGGGGTCACTCGAAGGTGTTGACCATGAACTGCGCCGCGTGGGTGACGTAGTCCCAGAAACGGGCGTCCTGCTCGGGCGTCAGCTCGACGGCGTCGAGGCCGGCGCGGAAGTGCGTCAGCCAGTGCTCCTTGGCGTCCGGCGTCACGGCGAACGGCGCGTGCCGCATCCGCAGTCGAGGATGGCCGCGGGTGTCGGAGTACGTCGTCGGGCCGCCCCAGTACTGCACCAGGAACAGCAGGAAGCGCTCCTCGGCCGGGCCGAGGTCCTCCTCCGGGTAGAGGGGGCGCAGCAGCTCGTCCTCGGCGACGCCCTCGTAGAACTTCGCGACGATCCTCCGGAAGGTCTCGAAGCCGCCGATCTCGTCGTAGAACGTGGTCACGGGGCCATTGTGCCGAGCGGTCGGGCAGCGCTCGACACCGGCGTGGAAGACTCGACCGAGTTCCGCAACCGAGACGAAGCGAGGAAGACATGGCAACCACGCGCAAGGCCACGACCCACTGGGAGGGCAGTCTCTTCGAGGGCGCCGGCAAGGTGACCCTGGAGTCCTCGGGCCTCGGGACGTACGACGTGTCGTGGCCGGCCCGCACCGAGGAGCCCAACGGGAAGACCAGCCCCGAGGAGCTGATCGCGGCGGCACACTCGTCCTGCTTCTCGATGGCCTTCTCCAACGGGCTGGCCAAGGCGGGGTCCGCCCCGACGTCGCTCGAGACCAGCGCCGAGGTCGAGTTCACGCCGGGTACCGGCATCACCGGGATCAAGCTGACGGTCCGCGGTGTCGTCGAGGGCATGAGCAACGAAGACTTCGTGGAGCTCGCCGAGGCGGCCAAGGAGGGCTGCCCGGTCAGCCAGGCGCTCACGGGCACCACCATCACCCTGGACGCCGCGCTCGCCTGAGCGAGAGCCTCGTCCACGACGAAGGAGCCGGTCCCGCTGCTGCGGGACCGGCTCCTCGTGTCATGGGTCGGGCGTCATAGGGGTGCGCTCAGGCGGTCGCGCTGCCCTCGGCCCGGGGCGTCGGCGCGGCCTCGGCGTCGGCCTCCGAGGACTGCGCTGCCTTCTCCTCGCGGTGCCAGATGACCCGCTGCGGGAGCGGGATCTCGATGCCCTCGTGGTCGAAGCGCGCCTTGATCCGCTGGCGCAGCTCGCGGGCCACGCCCCACTGCTGCATGGGTGCGGTCTTGAGCAGGACCCGGAGCGTGATCGACTCCGCGGCCAGTGCCTCGACGCCCGTGACCTCGGGCTCCTCGATCACGACGCCCTTGAAGTCCTCGTCGTCCCACAGGTCGTGGGCGACGTCCGCCAGCACGCGCTTGACGTGCGCGAGGTCCTCGCCGTACCCGACCCCCACGTCGACGACTGCCCGGGACCAGTTCTGGCTCATGTTGCCGACCCGCATGATCTCTCCGTTGGGCACGTACCAGACCGTGCCGCTGAGGTCGCGCAGCCGGGTCACCCGCAGGCTGACCGCCTCGATCGTGCCGATGGCCTCGCCCAGGTCGACCACGTCACCCACGCCGTACTGATCCTCGAAGATCATGAAGATGCCGGACAGGAAGTCCTTGACCAGGGACTGGGCGCCGAAGCCGAGAGCCAGGCCGATGATCCCCGCGCTGGCGATGATGGGGGCGATGTTCACGCCCAGCTCGCTGAGCATCATGGTGCCGAAGATCGCGACCAGGATGCCGGTGATGATGCTCTTGAGCAGGTCGCCCATCGTCTTGGCCCGCTGGACCCGCCGGGTCGCGGTGACCATGTCGCGTGCCGAGGCCTGCTGGGAGGCCTTGCCCGGGCGGGAGAACCGGCTGGCCGGCAGCACACCGCCCTCGGCGCCGGCGACGACGCGGTCCACGAGCTTGTGCAGCACCCAGCGGATGACCAGGCCCAGGAGGAGGAGGCCCAGCAGCGCGAGTGGCTTGCCGATCAGCACGTCGGCCGTCTTGGCGACCGTCTCGTTGCCCGTGATGTCCATGGCGCCCTGGCAGATCTGCTCTCCGGCAGTGCAAGGTCCTGACGTGTCGAGCCCAAACATGCGCCCCAGTATGACCACGCCCGACGTCGGATCTCTGAAATCGCACGCGCTGGTGTGACCCAGTCGACGGGGGAGCCCGTCCGGGGCACTCGTGGGGAGCCGATATCCTGCTGCCGTGACCAGCTTGCGCCAGACCATCGTCCGCCGGACCGCTGTCGTCCTCGCCGCCTCTGCGGCCGTCGTCGGCCTGGCGGCGCCGGCGAACGCGGACGTCCCGGAGGGCTGGGCCGATCCCTACCACGTGTCGGGCCTGCACAGCCTGCTGATCTTCGTCGGCATCCCGCTGCTCCTCTTCCTGCTGATCACGCTCGCGGTCTACGCCCCGGCGCTGATCCGTGGCGAGCGGGTCAAGCCCGGCGCCCCCGCCGTCGAGGACCAGTGGTTCGGTGGCCCTCGCAAGGGCACGTCCGAGCTCGCCGCCCCCGACACCGAGGAGTCGAAGGCCGGTGGCGCAAGTGGCCGCTGGTGAGTTCAGCAGCGCCGAGCGCTACGCGATCGACGAGACGATCCGTCGGGCCGAGCAGCTGTGCCGTTACGAGTTCTCGGTCTTCGTGGGTTCCGCCGAGGGTGACGCCCGCTCCTTCGCGACCCAGCTGCACAACTCGCTGGTCGCGCCGGCCCGCAGCATCCTGATCATGGTGGACGTGCCGGGTCGCGCCCTGGAGATCGTCACGGGTGGCTACGTCCGGCGCACGCTCAGCGACGCCGAGGTCGACCTGGCGATCCTGGAGATGCGCAGCCGCTTCGCGCAGGACGACCTCGTGGGCGGCCTCAAGCACGGCATCGAGATGCTCGCGGACCACGCCCGGGCACCGCAGACGCTGCACACCGAGCCGGAGGCCGGGTAGACGCCCGGCTCGGCCCGTGGCTCCCGCGAGCGGGACCGCGGCAGCCACCCGCAGCGGTCCCGAGCCGAGCACGACGACGAAGGCCCCCACCGGACCGGTGGGGGCCTTCGTCGTGCCGGCCCGGATCAGGCCTGGGCGTCCTTCTGCTGGGCGGCGAGGGCCCGGGCGACGTCGGCCCGGCCCTCACGCACGTACCGCTTGGCGGCCGGGTTCGCGGGGGAGGACTCGAGCCAGGCGTCGACCCGCTCGAGCAGCTCCTGGCTGGCCAGCGGGCGCGGGAAGATGTACTCCAGGGCGGTCGACGCGCGCTGGGTGCCCTTCTCCTCCCACATGGTGTCGGCGGCGGCGAGGTACTTCTCGACGTACGGCGCCAGCACGTCCTCCTGGCCGTGGCACTGGAAGGCCAGGACGATGCTGCGCTGGGTCTCGTTCGGGATGTCGTCGCGCTCCATGGCGTCCGACCAGGCCTCGGCCTTGGCCTCGGCGGTGGGACGGGCGGCGCGCGCGGCGGCGGCGTGCTCCTGACCGGAGATGGTGTTGTCCCGCTCCAGCTCGGCCGCGATCCGGTCGGCGTCGGCCCGGCCCGCACGGACCAGCCCGTTCAGCAGCACCCACCGCAGGTCGGTGTCGACCTCGAGCCCCTCGAACGAGAGCGTGCCCTCGAGCAGCGCCTCCAGCTCGTGGAGGGCCTGGTCGCTGTGGGCGGCCGCGGCGTACGCGCGGGCGAACGAGAGCTGGTGGTCGCTGCCCGGCTCGGCGTTCTCGAGCAGCTTGCGCAGCCCCTGCTCCCACGTCTCCTTCAGCGCGGCGCGGTTGCCCGGGGCGCTGTAGGAGTTGACCGCCTGGGCGGCGTAGCCCGGGATCCGGCTGACGCCGAACGCGTCGGTCTCGGTGCCGATGCCGGAGAGCACCAGGCGCACGAAGTCGCTGGCGCTCATCTCGGCGTCGCGGGTCATGTCCCACGCCGCGCCCCAGCACAGTGCCCGGGCCAGCGAGTCGTCGAGGGTGGCGATGCCACCGACGACTGTCGCGAGCGACCGCTCGTCGAGCCGGATCTTGGCGTAGGCGAGGTCGCCCTCGTTGAGCAGCAGCAGGTCGGGCTGCTGCTGGCCGACCAGCTCGGTGACGTCACTGCGCTCACCGTCGACATCGGTCTCCAGCGAGGTGCGACGCACGAGCCGCCCGTCGACGGCGTCGTAGAGGCCGATGCCGATCCGGTGGCGGCGAAGCGTCGGGTGGTCGGAGGCCGCCGTCTGGCGGACCGAGAACGACGTGTACCGGCCCTCTTCGTCGAGCGTGAACTCGGGGGCCAGCGTGTTCACACCGGAGGTCTGCAGCCACTCCTGGGCCCACGACTGGAGCTCCCGGCCCGAGGACTTCTCCAGGGCGGCGAGCAGGTCGGCGAACTCCGAGTTGCCGTACTCGAAGTCCTTGAAGTAGCCACGGATGCCGGTGAGGAAGTTCTCCAGGCCCACCCAGGCGACCAGCTGCTTGAGCACCGAGGCGCCCTTGGCGTAGGTGATGCCGTCGAAGTTCACCTCGACGGCCCGCAGGTCGTAGTTGTCCGCCGCGATCGGGTGGGTGCTGGGCAGCTGGTCCTGGCGGTAGGCCCAGTTCTTGCGGGCGTTGGTGAAGCCGGTCCAGGCCTCGTCGAACTCGGTGACCTCGACGGCGGCGTGGTAGCACGCCCACTCGGCGAACGACTCGTTCAGCCACAGGTCGTCCCACCACCTCATGGTGACCAGGTCGCCGAACCACATGTGCGCCATCTCGTGGAGGATCACCTCGACGCGGAACTCGTAGAAGGCGCGGTCCTGCCGGCTGCGGGGGAGGTACTCGTCGCGCAGCGTCACGCAGCCGACGTTCTCCATCGCGCCCATGTTGTACTCCGGCACGTAGAGCTGGTCGTACTTGCCGAACGGGTAGGGGTAGTCGAAGGCGTCCTCGAAGAACGCGAAGCCCTGCTCGGTGACCTTGACCAGCTCGTCGACGTCGAGGTGCTCGACCAGCGACTGGCGGCAGTAGTGGCCCAGCGGGATGTCGCCGTGCTTGCCCCGGTAGGTGTGCATGACCTCGTGGTACTCACCCGCGACGACCGCGGTCACGTAGGTCGACATCGGCTTGGTCGCCGGGAAGTTCCACACCGAGCGCCCCTCGCCCAGGTCCTGCGGGTCGGGCGTCGGGGCGTTGGAGACGACCTTCCAGCCGGTCGGGGCCGTGACGTTGAAGGTGAACGGCGCCTTGAGGTCGGGCTGCTCGAAGGTGGTGTAGACGCGACGGGCGTCCGGCACCTCGAACTGGGAGTACAGGTAGACGCGCTCGTCGACCGGGTCGACGAACCGGTGCAGGCCCTCACCGGTGCGGGAGTAGGTGCAGTCGGCCCTCACGACGAGCTCGTTGTCGGCGGCGAGGCCGCTCAGCGCGATCCGGTTGTCGGCGTACGCCGTGGCGGGGTCGACCGACTCACCGTTCAGGGTGATCTCGTGGATGGTGGCGTCCACGAGGTCCGCGAAGGTCTCCGCGCCGGGCCGGCTGCAGGAGAAGCGGATGGTCGTGGTCGAGCCGAAGGTCTTGTCGCCGGTCGTGAGATCCAGGTCGATGGAGTACGACGTGACGTCCAGGAGGGCGGCGCGGGTGGCGGCCTCGTCCCGGGTGAGGTTGGTTCCAGGCATGCCGCTCATCCTGTCAGAGGCGTCACACTCAGTGCGAAGTGGATTCTGGCCCGGTCGGACTGGCCCGAGCGGACCAGGCCGACGTCATGGACATGGTCCGTTCTGGGGAATCCCCGGCGCCGTGGCGGTGTTGTGGCCACATGACCAATGCCGAGTTCTGGTTCGACCCCCGCTGCCCGTTCGCCTGGATCACCTCGCGCTGGATCCTCGAGGTGGAGAAGGTGCGTGACGTCGACGTCACCTGGCACATCATGAGCCTCGCCTATCTCAACGAGGACAAGGACATCCCGCAGGAGTACCGCGACAAGCTGGCCGACGCCTGGGGACCGGTCCGGGTCTGCATGGCCGCCGAGCAGAAGTTCGGCAAGGACGTGCTGCCGCCGCTCTACACCGCGCTCGGCACCCGCCTGCACAACGAGGGCCAGGAGCAGTCGCGTGAGCTGGTCGTCGCCGCCCTGGCCGAGGCCGGCCTGCCCGAGGACCTGGTGGAGGCGATGGACGACGCGTCGTACGACGAGGACATCAAGAAGTCCCACCACCTGGGGATGGACCAGGTGGGCGAGGAGGTCGGCACCCCGACCATCGCGGTCGAGGGCACGGCGTTCTTCGGCCCGGTCCTGACCTCGATCCCGCGGGGCGAGGAGGCCGGGGAGATCTGGGACGCCGCCGTCTCGCTCGCCCGTTACCCCTACTTCTTCGAGCTGAAGCGGACCCGCAACGCACCTCTCGACTTCAGCTGAACGCTGGCCTACGGTGTGCAGGAGACGACTCTTGAGTCGTCTCCTGCACCACCAGTCCCTTTGGTAACAGTTCTGTAAAGATCAAACGTCTCCGGCGTGTCGCTTGACGAGCGGCCCTAGCGTCCCCACGTGCTCATCAATCGGGGACTTCCGCGCCGGGCCCGCCTGCTCGGGGTCGCGCTCGCGCTGCTGCTGTCCCCGCTCGCCCTGCCCGCGGCGCCCGCCCACGCCAGCTACGTCTCGCTGTGCACCGGGTACGTCGGCTGCCGGGACGCCGGCTACGGCAACGCGGGCTACAAGAACGCGTCGGGGCACATGTACTGGCTGATGTACTCCGGCCACAACTGCACCAACTACGCCGCCTACCGGATGGTCAAGTCCGGCATGCCGAACAGCCGGCCCTGGTCCGGCAGCGGCAACGCCGAGAACTGGGGCCGGGTGATGGCCGACATCACCGACGACGTCCCCCGGGTCGGAGCCGTGGCCTGGTGGACGCAGAACATCCGGGGCGTCTCCGGCAGCGCCGGGCACGTCGCCTACGTCGAGCGCGTGGTGTCGAGCAGCGAGATCTGGATCTCCGACGACAACTGGGGCGGCGACTTCCACTGGCACCGGGTGACCAGGTCCGGCGGCGGCTGGCCCAGCGGATTCGTGCACTTCCACGACGTGGCGCTGCGCAGCAAGGGCGCGCCGGCGGTGACCGGCACCCCCCAGGTCGGACAGACGCTGACCGCCACGGCCGGCACCTGGTCCTCGACGCCCGACGCCTACACCTACCAGTGGTTCGCGGACGGGGTGGCGATCCCGGGTGCGACGGCATCGACGCTGAACCTCGGCGCCGGTCGGGTCGACCAGCAGATCTCGGTCCGGGTCGGGGCCACCGCTCTCGGGTACGCCGGCGGCACGGCGACCTCCGCCCCCACCACCGAGGTCGCGCCCGGCGTGATCACCACGGTGGCGCAGCCGGTGGTGACCGGCGAGCCCCTGGTGGGTCAGGTCGTCACCGCCAGCCGGGGCTCCTACGCACCGGGGTCGACCACCAAGACCATCCAGTGGGAGTCCGACGGACAGCCCATCCCCGGCGCGACCGGCTGGTCGCTGCCGCTCACCCCCGACCAGGCGGGCACGGTGGTCCGGGCCGTCGTCTCGGTGACCCGCAACGGCTACGAGCCGACCACGGCCGCCTCCGCGCCCACCGACTCCGTGCTCGGCGGCCAGATCAAGGTGACCGCGCCGTTCACGCTCGCAGGGCAGCCACGGATCGGTGAGCCGCTCGAGGTCGCACCGGGCACCTTCGAGCCGGCCGACTCCGAGGTGACCTACACCTGGCTGCGCGACGGGACCAAGATCCCCGGCGCGACCGGATCGTCGTACGTGCCGGGCGAGGGGGACGTGGGTGCCCACCTCTCGGTCGTGGCCGACCTCAGCCGGCAGGGCTACAAGTCGGCGTCGCAGACCACCGAGCCGACCACGCCGGTGCACACGCTCCCCGAGCTGCAGGTCTCCGCGATCGGCAAGCCGGAGCGAGCGCGGGTGACCGTCACGATCACGGCCCCGGGCGTCGACGCGGTGCGTGGTCCGATCAAGGTGCGGGTCGGCTCGAAGTTCGTGAACGTCCGGGTGCGCGACGGTGTGCGGAGCGTGACGGTCCGAGGCCTGCACCGGGGTACGAAGCCGGTGGTGGTGCGGTTCCGTGGCTGGGGCCTGGTGGACGCGGGGTCGGTGCGCGGCACGGTGGAGATCCCGAGATCACACTGAGCCCGGTTCGTCGTCCGGGGCGGAGCTTCCCCGGCGTCGTCGAGGAGGGGCCGCAGCCCGAAGCGTTCAGGCTGGTGCCCCGCGCTGCAGCCCCGACGCCTTCGTGGTGATCAGCGCGCGAACACGCCCAGCGTGTTCTGGGTGATGCGGCTCTCCAGGAACGTCTGGAGCACCCGCGGGGAGAACTGGCTGCTGGCCAGCTGCAGGACGACGATGGTGATCGAGAAGACCAGGCCGGTCACCGACGGAGACCCAGCGCCGCAGGCGGTCGACCTCCTCGCTGGGCCGGGGACGGGCGCAGGCGTCGGCGAGGGAAGACGAGGTCACGCGCACAGTTCTACCCGTCGACGTCGCCCGCCGGAGGTCACAGCGTGGCACCGACGCCGCCGAGATGTCCGGCCGACTCCTAGGATCAGGCCCATGAGCAAAGTCCTGTCCGCCGTCGCCTGGCCGTACGCGAACGGCCCCCGCCACATCGGCCACGTGGCCGGTTTCGGCGTGCCCTCCGACGTCTTCAGTCGGTACATGCGGATGGCCGGGCACGACGTGCTCATGGTGTCCGGCACCGACGAGCACGGCACGCCCATCCTGGTCGCCGCCGACAAGGAGGGGGTCTCGGCCAGGGAGCTCGCGGACAGGAACAACGCGGTGATCGTCCAGGACCTCGTCGACCTCGGGCTGTCCTACGACCTGTTCACCCGCACCACCACCGGCAACCACTACCGGGTGGTGCAGGAGATGTTCGAGACCGTGCACCGCAACGGCTACATGGTCGAGAAGACCACGCTGGCGGCGATCAGCCCGTCGACCGGACGCACGCTGCCCGACCGCTACATCGAGGGCACCTGCCCGATCTGCGGGTACGCCGAGGCGCGCGGCGACCAGTGCGACAACTGCGGCAACCAGCTCGACCCGACCGACCTGAAGAACCCGAGGTCGAAGATCAACGGCGAGGTGCCGGAGTTCGTCGAGACCCAGCACTTCTTCCTGGACCTCCCCGCGCTGGCCAACGCCCTGGGGGACTGGCTCGACGGACGTGAGGCGAGCGGCACCTGGCGTCCGAACGTGATCAAGTTCTCCAAGAACATCCTCGAGGACATCCGCGAGCGGGCGATGACCCGCGACATCGACTGGGGCATCCCGATCCCGCTGGACGGGTGGCGCGACCAGCCGACGAAGCGCCTCTACGTGTGGTTCGACGCCGTGATCGGCTACCTGTCGGCGTCGATCGAGTGGGCGCGCCGCCTGGGCGAGCCGGATCGCTGGCGCGAGTGGTGGAACCCTGCGCCGGAAGGAGGGCAGGAGCCGCTGTCCTACTACTTCATGGGCAAGGACAACATCACCTTCCACAGCCAGATCTGGCCCGCCGAGCTGCTGGCCTACAACGGCAAGGGCGACCACGGGGGCGCCCCGGGGAAGTACGGCCTCCTCGAGCTCCCCACCGAGGTGGTCTCGAGCGAGTTCATGACGATGGAGAGCAAGCAGTTCTCCACCAGCCGCGGGCACGTGATCCTGGTCGGCGACATGCTCTCGCGCTACCAGCCCGACGCGCTGCGCTACTTCATCAGCGCCGCCGGGCCGGAGACCTCCGACTCCGACTTCACCTGGGCCGAGTTCGTGCAGCGCACCAACTCCGAGCTGGTGGCCGGCTGGGGCAACCTGGTCAACCGCACCGCGACGATGATCGCGAAGAACTTCGGTGAGGTGCCGACGGCCGGCCCGCTGGAGCCCGTCGACCAGGCGGTTCTCGACACCGTCGCGGCCGGCTTCGACGCGGTGGGCGACCTGATCCGCCGCCACCGACAGCGGGCGGCGATCGCCGAGGCCATGCGGGTGGTCGGCGAGGTGAACAGGTACCTCACCATCACCGAGCCCTACAAGATGAAGGAGCCGAGTCCCAGCGCGAGCGGCTCGGCACGGTGCTGCACGTCGCCGCGCAGTGCGTCCTCGACTGCAACACGCTGCTGGCGCCGTTCCTGCCGCACTCCTCCAACAAGGTGTGGGCGGCCTACGGCGGCAAGGGCGAGTTCATGCCGATGCCGCGGATCGAGCACGTCGAGGACCTCGACCCCGAGGAGGGTGCCGACCTCGGCACGTCTACCCGATCATCACCGGCGAGTACTCCGAGACCCCGGCCTGGGAGCGGCGTCCCCTCGTGGTCGGCACCCCGGTGTCCAAGCCGTCCCCGATCTTCACCAAGCTCGACCCCTCGGTCGTCGAGGAGGAGCGCGCCCGCCTGGCCGAGGCGTGAGCGGCCAGGCTGCGATCACGCTGCAGTTCCACCCGGACTGGCCGTTCCGGGACGGGACGGTGATCGAGGCGCTGGCCCGGGACGGTGTCTACCGCTCCCAGTTCGAGACGGGCACGTCCAACGGCGGCCTCACGGCGCACTCGGGTGGCGATCGCTGGCGCTGGGAGAGCCGCCTCTTCGAGGGCCGGTACGACGAGGGGCCGGCCGCCGACCGGCCGGTGTACGGCGCCCTCAACCACCGCCGGCGGCCGCACGGGGGCTCGGTCCGGTTCGGGTCGGCGTACCTCCGGCTGCGGGCGGAGACGACCGTGCGCTCGACGTTCTGCTTCCCCGACTCGGTCTTCGAGCCCGAGGAGGTCGGCGGTCCCGACCGCCTGTCCGAGCTGGTGACCATGGCGGAGTCCTCCGGCCGCGACGAGCTCGACGACTACGTCGAGGCGCACGTCCACGGCGGGGTCCGGCTGGACCGGGACGTCGAGGCCGTCGTCCTGGACCCCTGCTTCCGGAGCGGACCCGTCGAGGCCGCCGCCCGCGACCTCGGCTGCCCGGTCGAGTGGCACCCCGGGTTCGCGGTGGCGACGGTCGACCTCGACCCCGGCTACCGGGGCCCGGAGCACGTCGCGCTGGCGCAGGCGCTGGGCGAGACGCTGACCCCCGACCTGATCGGGGCGGCTGCCCGCTCCGGCGAGCACGACGCGCAGGCCCTCAAGCGCGTCTGGCACCTGCTCGCCCGGTTCGGGCGCCGGCCGGCTCGGTGAGGTCACGCACGAACCGGAGCTGGGCGAGCGCGTTGACGACGACCGAGAACACCAGCAGCGCCAGTGCCCAGTCCGGGTGGCCGGCGTCCCAGAGCGCCAGCGAGGCGAGCCCGAAGACCACCACCTTCACGAGCGGCCGCACCACCGGACCGCCGTACGCCGCCTTGGGGGAGGCGAAGAAGAACCACGCCAGCATCGCCACCAGTGGCAGCAGCCAGACGAGCAGCCAGTGCGGTGAGGCCTGCCAGCCCCACACCCCGAATGCAGCCACCGCGAGCAGCTCGTCGAGGAACACGAGTGCCAGCAGGGACCAACCCCAGGAACGCCATCGGATCATCATGGGGGTCAGTAGGGTTCCCGGTCATGACCGCCACGATGTACCTGCCCGTCTTCCAGGTCCGGCAGCGCTTCGCCATGATGACCAACCGCTACGAGATCGCCGCCCTCAACCCGGACGGCAGCAACGGTCAGCTCATGGGCCTGGCGGAGCAGAAGAAGATGGCGCTCAAGGAGCAGGTCACGTTCTTCTCCGACGAGAGCAAGACCCGGCCGGTCTTCGCGTTCCGGGCGCGCAAGGTGATGGACCTGGGCTCCGGCTACGACATCACCGACGAGGGCGGCCAGCAGATCGGCTTCTTCCGCAAGGACTTCGGGGCCAGCCTGATGCGCTCGACCTTCCACCTGGAGGGCGCCGGCTACGCCGGCACCGGCCAGGAGCGCAGCCAGTGGGTGGCCCTGCTGCGCCGCTTCGCGGACTTCGACCTGCTGCCCATCCACTTCGACTACCTCGACCCGGACGGACAGCCGCTGCTGAGCGTGGAGCGGCGGGCGACCCTGCGGGACACCTACACCGTCCACGTCCCCGACCCCCGCGTCGACTTCCGGGTCGCGGCCGCGGTGGCGGTGGCCATGGACGCCCTGATGTCGCGGTGACCGCGGAAGGCTGAGCCGACATGCTGACCCCGCAGGCGCGCGCCGCGCTCGAGTCGATGGCCGACGAGATGCCGGTGACCCACCCGTCCTTCGACATCGAGGCCGACCGGGTCCGGGCGCGCGCCCTCGCCGCCCAGCAGCCCGGTGAGCCGGTGGCCGAGGTCCGTGACGTCGACGCCGGCGGCGTCCCGTGCCGGCTCTACGTCCCCGACGGGGCCGACGGCGTGGTCGTGCTGCTCCACGGCGGCGGCTTCGTCTTCCACGACATCGACGTGTACGACGCGCCCGCGCGCCGACTGGCGAACCGGTCCGCGATGGCGGTGCTGAGCGTCGACTACCGGAGGCCACCGGAGCACCGGTTCCCCGCGGCACCCGACGACGTCGACACCGTGCTGGCCTGGCTCGACGACCACGGCCGTGAGCAGGGACTGGACGGCCCGGTCTTCGTGCACGGCGACAGCGCCGGTGCCAACCTCGCCCTGGTCGCGGCGCTGCGCAACCCGGGACGCTTCGCGGCCGCGGCGCTGATCTACCCGTTCCTCGACCCCGAGGGCGACTCCGAGTCCTGCCGGACCGAGGCCCACGGCATGGATGCGGCCGAGGGGGAGTGGTACTGGCAGCAGTACGCCGCCACGGACGCCGACCGCCTCCACCCCGATCTCGCGCCGCTGCGGTCCGAGCGCCTGCACACGCTGCCCCCGACCCTGGTCGTCACCGGCGAGCACGACCCGCTCCGCGACGAGGGAGAGCGTCTGGTCGCCGAGCTCGCAGAGCTCGGGGTGGACGTCGTCGGCACCCGGTACCTCGGCCAGGTGCACGGGTTCTGGCGCCACCACCAGGTGTTCCCGCAGGCTGAGCCGCTGATGAGGCAGGTGGCCGGATTCCTGCGGAGCCACCTCTGACAGGATGCCGCCCATGCGCGTGCACCTCGGCTCCGACCATGCGGGCCTGGACCTGAAGGACCACCTGTTCACCTGGCTCACCGACCACGGCTTCGAGCCGGTGGACCACGGCCCGTTCGTCTACGACGCGGTCGACGACTACCCGGTGTTCTGCCTGCGGGCCGCCGAGGCCGTCGCCTCGGAGCGGGCCGAGGGCCTCGACAGCCTCGGCGTCGTGATCGGTGGCTCCGGCAACGGCGAGCAGATGGCCGCCAACAAGGTGGTCGGGATCCGCTCCGCGCTGGTCTGGTCCGAGGAGACGGCAGTCCTGGCGCGCGAGCACAACGACGCCAACGTCGTCTCGGTCGGCGGGCGCCTGCACTCCCTCGACGACATGACCCGTTTCGTCGAGGTCTTCCTGGCCACCCCGTTCAGCGGGGAGGAGCGGCACGTCCGCCGGATCGGCCAGCTGACGTCGTACGAGACGACCCGCGAGCTGCCGCCGCTGCCCGACTCCGCCCTCGGCGGACCCGGCACGACCGGCGCCTGAGCCGACCGGTGCCCGGGACGCACAGTGCCTGAGGGACACACCCTCCACCGGCTTGCTGGCGAGCTGACCACGGCCTTCGGGGGCCGCCGGGTCCGGGTCGGCAGCCCGCAGGGCCGCTTCGCGGAGTCCGCCGCGCTGCTCGACGGTGGTGAGGTCGAGCGCGCCGAGGCGTGGGGCAAGCACCTGTTCGTCGGCTTCCCTGCCGACCGGTTCGTGCACGTCCACCTCGGGCTCTACGGCCACTTCGACGTCCATCTCGGCGTGGACGAGGTGCCGGCACCGATCGGCCAGGTCCGCCTCCGGCTGGTCGCGGCCGACGGTGACGCCTACGCCGACCTCCGCGGCGCCACCACCTGCGAGCTGATCACCCGCGAGCAGCGGGACGCCGTGGTCGAGCGCTCGGGCCCCGACCCGATCCGGCCGGACTCGAGCTGGCAGCCCGCCTGGGAGCGGATCCGCCGCAGTCGCGCGCCGATCGGAGGACTGCTGATGGACCAGTCCGTGATCGCCGGGGTCGGCAACGTCTATCGGGCCGAGCTCCTCTTCCGGCACCGGATGCACCCGTTGCGACCGGGGAACACCCTGCGGGTCGGCCAGCTCCGGGCGATGTGGGACGACCTCGTCGGCCTGATGGCGGAGGGTGTGCTGACCGGCCGGATCGACACGGTCCGGCCCGAGCACACACCGGAGGCGATGGGACGGCCACCGCGCGTCGACGACCACGGGGGCGAGGTCTACGTCTACCGTCGGACCGGGCAGCCCTGCCACGTGTGTGGTGCCGGCGTCCGCACCGAGGTCCTGCTCGGGAGAAACCTCTTCTGGTGTCCCCGTTGTCAGCCGAGGTTCCGGTCGCGGGCCGTACAGTGAGCCGTCCAGAGAGCGAGGACCGTGCACCGATGACAGCAGTGCGTGAGCCGGCCTCGGCGTACCCGGCGGCGCGGCCCTCGGGTGCGCGACGCGCACTGGGAACCGTCCTGCGTCGCAGCGCGGCCCGTCAGGACCGCCAGGCCGCGGCGCTGGTGGTCGGCACCATCGCGATCACCGCGCTCATCCTCGTGTGGCCCGTGGTGGTCCCGCTCAACGCGCTGGTCGTTCCCCTGCTGGTCGGAAGCCTGCTGCTGGGCCCTCGGAAGCTCCCCTGGTTCGTGGTCTTCGTGATGGTCGCGCTGATGGTCGCGCTCGCCGCCGAGGAGACGCTCGCGGTCCGCACCGTCGGCGTGGTGGCGATCCTGTTCCTGCTCAGCTTCATCATCCTGCTCACCAGCTTCCGGCGGTCCCGCCTCGGGGTTGCTGGCGCGCTCGGCGAGTCGATGCTCGTCGACCTCCGCGACCGCATCCTCGGGCAGGGCGGGATCCCCGACCTGCCCGAGGGCTGGTACGCCGAGTCCGCACTGCGGTCCGCCGGCGGCACGCCGTTCGCGGGCGACTTCGTGGTGGCGGCAAGCCCACGCAACGCCGAGCGCCTCGAGGTCGTGGTCGTCGACGTGTCCGGCAAGGGCGAGCAGGCAGGCACGCGCGCGCTGCTGCTCTCCGGCGCCTGCGGCGGCCTGCTCACCGCGCTGCCGCCCGCCGGCTTCCTCGAGGCCTCCAACGCCTACCTGCTGCGCCAGGAGTGGGAGGAGGGCTTCGCCACCGCGATCCACCTCTCCCTCGACCTCGTCACCGGGCACTACGAGATCCGGTCGGCCGGGCACCCCCCGGCGGTGCAGCTGACCGCCGGCTCGGGTCGCTGGTCGTTGCTCGAGACCGAGGGGCCGGTGCTCGGCCTCGTCGAGGACGCGCAGTTCCCGGCGATCGAGGGCGTCCTGCGGCACGGAGACGCGCTGCTGCTCTACACCGACGGCATGGTCGAGACGCCGCGGCGCGACATCGGGCTCGGGATCGACCGGCTGCTGGGGCAGTCCGAGCGGCTGCTGCGGGGCAGCTTCGACGGGGGAGCGGCCCGGCTGGTCGACGCGCTGGGCTCGCAGAACGACGACCGGGCGCTGCTCCTGGTCCACCGGCGCTGAGCCGACCGTCCGGGCCGACCGTCCGGGCCGACCGTCCGGGCCGACCGTCCGGGCCACCGTCCGGGGCCCGAGTGCCAGCCTCGGTTGGGGAGCTCGGCCCGCCTTGTGGCACGATGACACCCGCGGATCCCACCCTCGACAGACGGGTGGTGTTGCGCGCGCGGATGTAGCTCAATGGTAGAGCCCCAGTCTTCCAAACTGGCTACGCGGGTTCGATTCCCGTCATCCGCTCCAAGGAGCCTCTCGGGGCAACTTGGCGGGGCGTAGCGTAGTGGCTAGCGCGCCTGCTTTGGGAGCAGGAGATCGCAGGTTCGAGTCCTGTCGCCCCGACGCACTACCGGAACCCAGATGAGGAGACAACCTGTGAAGAGCGCCGTCGAGACCTTGAGCCCGACCAGGGCCAAGCTGACCGTCGAGGTGCCCTTCGAGGAGCTCAAGCCGAGCCTCGACGCGGCGTACAAGAAGATTGCCCAGCAGATCAACATCCCCGGCTTCCGTCGCGGCAAGGTGCCCCCGATGGTCATCGACCGTCAGGTCGGGCGCGGTGCGGTGCTCGACGAGGCGATCAACGACGTGCTCCCCAAGAAGTACGTCGAGGCGCTCGAGGAGAACTCCCTCCAGCCGCTCGCGCAGCCGGAGATCGAGGTGACGAAGTTCGAGGACAACGAGGCGCTGGAGTTCACCGCCGAGGTCGACATCCGTCCCGAGATCACCGTTCCGGAGTACGACGGGCTCGAGGCGCAGGTCGACGACGTCGAGGTCACCGACGCCGATGTCGAGGAGCAGGTGCAGGCGCTGCGTGAGCGCTTCGGCACGCTCAGCGACGTCGAGCGCCCGGCGGCCGACGGAGACTTCGTCGTGATCGACCTCAAGGCCACCAAGGACGGCGAGGTGCTCGAGGGCGCCGAGGTCGCCGGCATGTCCTACCAGGTCGGCCGCGGCGGCATGCTCGACGGGCTCGACGACGCCCTGACCGGCATGAGCGCCGGCGACGAGAAGACCTTCTCCTCCCAGCTGGTCGGTGGCGACCTGGTCGGCGAGGACGTCGAGGTCACCGTCGCCGTTTCCCAGGTGCAGGAGCAGGAGCTGCCGGAGGTCGACGACGAGTTCGCCCAGCTCGCCTCGGAGTTCGACACCGCGGACGAGCTCACCGTCGACGTGCGCGAGCGCCTCGGCCGCGGCAAGCGCCTCGAGCAGGCTGCCGCCGCCCGGGACGCCGTCCTGGAGGCCCTGCTCGAGAAGGTCGAGGTCCCGCTGCCGGAGACCATGGTCACCGACGAGCTGAACGCGCGCCGCCAGAACATCGAGCAGCAGCTCGCCTACGCCGGCATCACGATGGAGAAGTACCTCGAGGACGAGGGCCAGACCGTCGAGGAGTTCGAGGCCGAGCTCGACCGCCGCGTTCGCGACGCCGTCGCCGCGCAGTTCATCCTCGACGAGATCGCGAAGAAGGAGGAGCTCGGGGTCGACCAGAACGAGCTCTCCCAGCACCTGGTCCGCCGGGCCCAGCAGTCCGGCCAGGACCCGCAGGAGTTCGCGAACCACATGTTCGAGCACAACCACATCCCCGACCTCGTGCAGGAGATCCTGCGCGGCAAGGCGCTGGCGACGATCGTGGAGTCCGCGGTCGTCAAGGACGCCTCGGGCAACGTGGTGGAGCTGAAGAACCTGCGCCCCGACGGCAGCATCGGCGAGCCGGAGGCGGAGGCCCCGGCCGAGACCGAGGCGCCGGCCGAGGCTGACGCCGAGGCCGAGGAGAAGTCCGAGGACGCCTGAGCGACCCGCTCTCGTCGACCCGTCCGGCTCAGCCGGGCGGGTCGACGTGCATTTCGGCGGGACCGGCCGCCGGGACGCCGTACGGGATGGTCGGGGGAGCCGCCACGTCGGATGGCGTCCGCGGGTGGCCCGGGCCGAATGGGTGCACAAGTGTGCACTCGATCGGTTAGGGTCGGGGGATGGACGCCGCCAGTCGCCGTACGGACACCGGACCCGGCCTGCTCGACGCGCTGTCCCTGCTGACGGAGGTCGCCGACGAGCTGGTCGTGCGGACCGTCCGCGACACCCACTTCGCCTGGGCAGACCGGGTCCACGGGATGACCAGGCGGCCCACCGGCGGTGCGTCGTCGGTGCCGGAGGTGGTGCACCGCGGCATCGCGTCGGCGGTGTACGGCGGGCTCTCGGTCGGGCTGCGGGCCGCGTCCCGCGGCCTGGACCGGGTCGCCGCGACCGGCGCCGGGCCACGCCTCGAGGAGCAGCCCGCGGGCCGGTTCCTGAGCTCGGCCGTCAATGGCCTCATCGGCGATCGGCTGGCCCGTGAGCGGCCGCACCTGGCGATCCCGATGGCCGTGCGGGCAGCGGGGCCGGGACGTGCCGCCGGCCGCCGACGACCTGGCGGCCGCGTTCCCCGACGCCACGGGCAAGGTCGTCGTCCTCCTGCACGGGCTGTGCGAGAACGAGACCCATTGGGACCGTGGTCGTGAGCGGCTCGGCACGACGTACGGCGAGGCGCTGGCGGCGCAGGGCTGGACCCCGGTGTTCCTGCGGGCCAACACCGGCCTGGGGCTGCGGGAGAACGGCGCGGCCCTCTCCGCGCTGATGCAGCGGCTCGTCGAGGAGTGGCCGGTGCCCGTCGACCGGGTCGCGCTGGTGGGCCACTCGATGGGCGGCCTGGTCATGCGCGCCGCCGGCGCGGTCGTGGCCGGGGTGGAGCGGCCCTGGGCCGGCCTGGTCACCGACGTGGTCACCCTCGGCACGCCGCACCTGGGCGCGCCTGTCGCGCGGGGAGTCGGGCAGGGCAGCCGGGGGATGGCCAGGCTGCCGGAGACCTCGGCCTTCGGCCGCATCCTCGACTGGCGCTCGGTGGGCGTGCACGACCTGGTCGCGGGGCTGGCCGAGGACGTGCCGCCGCTCCCGCACGCCCGCTACCGCCTGGTCGCGGCCACCCTCACCGGCTCCCCCCGTCACCCGGTCGGCCACGTCGTCGGCGACCTCCTCGTGCGGGTCCCCTCGGCGTACGGCCGGGACCGCTGGGGCGGGGAGCTGTTCCCGGGGGCCGACGTGCTGCACGTGGGCCGCACCGACCACTTCGGACTGCTCAACCACCCGCAGGTGCACCGGGCGCTGCGAGACTGGCTGGCATGACGAGTCGCTCACCCGCGGACCGCGAGCTGCGCGCCGAGGCCGTGGTCGCCGCGCCGCCGCCTCGGGTGTGGGAGCTGCTCACCGACCTCTCGCGGATGCCCGCGTGGAGCCCGGAGCTGCTGGCGATGGTGCCGCTGAAGCCGGGTGGGCTCCGCACCGGCCAGTGGTACCTCGGCCTGAACCGCCGCAAGGCGGTCGTCTGGCCGACCCGCAGCGTGGTCGCGGTCCTGGAGGACGGTCGCGCGATCGCCTGGGACACGAGGTCCAGCGGGGCTCGCTGGGTCTGGGAGATCGAGCCCGACGGCTCGGGAGGGACCCGCGTCGTCCACCGCCGCCCGGTGCCGCGGCGGCTGACGCTGCTGAGCCGGGTCGTCGCACCACTGTTGCTCGGTGGCAGCGAGGAGCATGCCGACGAGCTCGAGGCCGGGATGCGGCAGACGGTCGACCGGCTCAAGGCCGCGGCAGAGGGATGAGGCTCGCCGGCCCGGTCGCCGGCCTGGTCGCCGGGCTCGCGGTCCCGGTCCTCGCAGTCGGGTGCGCCGTCAGCGGCGTCGACGAGACCGGCACGCCCCTGCCGGTGACCGGCGAGGCGCTCGTGGTCCTCGCGCGCGACCACGTCGATCTCGGGCTGGACCCGGCGGGGACGCCGGCCACGCGGCGCGACGAGTCCTGCCGGGGGAACTCCCGGTTCGTCCGTGCCGTCGCGGAATTCGGCGGCTCCCGGGTCAGCCTCACCCTCGAGACCGGGGGCTGCCGGGGGAGCAAGGTCGCCTACGTCTGCCACGAGGACCGGGTCCCGCTCGGGCAGGACGGCCACGCGGTCCCCCTCGGCGCCTGCGACCGCGAGGAGGTCGGGGGCGGGCGGGTGCTCTACACCGGCACGCGCGCCGGCCGTCAGCACCCGCCCCGCCGGATCGCGGTGCTCTACGACCGCGGACTCCGCTACACGGTGACGACGAGCGCGGAGAGCCGGGTGCGCGGCTACGAGCTCGCCGAGATCGCGCAGGACCCGAGGGTCGGGGCCACCGTGGACGCGGCGTACGTCGTCGCGGGGCGGGACCTGCCGCGCTCGCGTGACCGCTGACCGCCCGGCCGCCCGCCCGGCTCCGCCGTCGTCGCGTGCGTCGTCGTCGTCGTCGTCGTCGTCGTCGAAATCTGCTGTCGGCGAACAGGGGCGGTCTAGCCGTGGAAGTGTCGGCGCTTGCGGCTAGGGTCGCTTTCGTGACCCACAATCCCAGCCCCAGCCTCGCGCCCCAGATGAACGGGGCGGCGGGCTTCAACGTTCTCGACGACCACATCTACCAGCGCCTGCTGCGTGAGCGGATCATCTTCCTCGGCTCCGAGGTCCGTGACCAGAACGCCAACGCGATCTGCGCCCAGCTGCTGCTGCTCTCGGCCGAGGACCCCGAGGCCGACATCTTCCTCCACATCAACAGCCCCGGTGGCTCGGTGGACGCGGGCATGGCGATCTACGACACCATGAACTACATCCCCAACGACGTCGCCACGGTCGGCATGGGCCTGGCCGCCTCGATGGGGCAGTTCCTGCTCTGCGCCGGCACGAAGGGCAAGCGCTACGCGCTGCCGCACGCGCGGATCATGATGCACCAGCCCTCCTCGGGCATGGGCGGCTCGGCCTCGGACATCAAGATCCAGGCCCAGCAGTCGCTGCACATCAAGAAGGTGCTTCTCGACCTGATCGCCGAGCACACCGGCCAGCCGATCGAGCAGGTCGTGACCGACGCCGACCGCGACCGGTGGTTCACCGCCGACCAGGCGCTCGAGTACGGCCTGGTCGACCAGGTCATCAAGAGCGCCCGCGACGCCGCCGACCACGGCCGCCCGGCCCACGAGAGGGACTGACTGACATGAACTACTACATCCCGCAGTGGGAAGAGCGCACGTCCTACGGCTTCCGTCGCATCGACCCCTACGCCAAGCTGTTCGAGGACCGCATCATCTACCTCGGCACGCCGATCTCCGACGACGTGGCCAACGCCGTGATCGCCCAGCTGCTCTGTCTGCAGTCGATGAATCCCGACCAGGACATCAGCATCTACATCAACAGCCCCGGTGGCTCGTTCACCGCGCTGACGGCGATCTACGACACGATGAAGTTCATCAAGCCCGACGTGCAGACCGTGTGCATCGGCCAGGCCGCCTCGGCGGCCGCGATCCTGCTCGCCGCCGGCACTCCCGGCAAGCGGCTGGCGCTGCCGAACAGCCGGATCCTCATCCACCAGCCCTACACCGAAGGCACGTTCGGCCAGACCTCCGACATCGAGATCCAGGCCAACGAGATCCTGCGGATGCGCGAGCTGCTCGAGAAGATGATCAGCGACCACAGCGGCCGCAGCATCGAGCAGGTCAGCACCGACATCGAGCGTGACAAGATCCTGACCGCCGAGGGCGCGGTCGAGTACGGCCTGATCGACGCCGTGCTCGAGTCCCTCAAGGGCACGCCCGCAACGACGGGGTGACCAGCACGACCGCCCGCGACGCGTTCCTCGTGTCCCGCACCCGTCCGGGGGCGGCACGGGGTACCGTCGAAGGGCTTGCACCACCCGAAGAGATCGACCGCTTTCGACGTTGGACTGCCGACGGACCTCCCGCCGGCCGAATCGGAGGATGACCGCCCGTGGCACGTATCGGTGACGGAGGGGACCTGCTCAAGTGTTCCTTCTGCGGGAAGAGCCAGAAGCAGGTCAAGAAGCTGATCGCCGGTCCTGGCGTCTACATCTGCGACGAGTGCATCGACCTCTGCAACGAGATCATCGAGGAGGAGCTGAGCGAGGGCGCCGAGGTCAGCCTCGACGAGCTGCCCAAGCCCAGGGAGATCTTCGAGTTCCTCAACTCCTACGTCATCGGCCAGGAGCAGGCGAAGAAGTCTCTCGCGGTCGCGGTCTACAACCACTACAAGCGGGTCCAGGCCGGCCTCCAGCCCGTGGCGGGCAAGCACAGCAAGGAGGAGGCGGTCGAGGTCGCCAAGTCCAACATCCTGGTGATCGGTCCGACCGGCTGCGGCAAGACCTATCTCGCCCAGACCCTGGCCCGGATGCTGAACGTGCCGTTCGCGATCGCCGACGCCACCGCGCTGACGGAGGCGGGCTACGTCGGCGAGGACGTCGAGAACATCCTCCTCAAGCTGATCCAGGCCGCTGACTACGACGTCAAGAAGGCCGAGACCGGCATCATCTACATCGACGAGATCGACAAGGTCGCCCGCAAGGCGGAGAACCCCTCGATCACCCGCGACGTCTCGGGCGAGGGCGTCCAGCAGGCGTTGCTGAAGATCATCGAGGGCACGACCGCCTCGGTCCCGCCCCAGGGCGGCCGCAAGCACCCGCACCAGGAGTTCATCCAGATCGACACCACCAACATCCTGTTCGTGGTGGGTGGCGCCTTCGCCGGGCTCGAGCACATCGTCGAGCAGCGGGTCGGCAAGAAGACCCTCGGCTTCACCGCCGAGGTGCGCGGCGCTGCCGAGCGCGAGGCCGACGACCTGCTCGCGCAGGTGCGACCGGAGGACCTCACCAAGTTCGGCCTGATCCCCGAGTTCATCGGCCGGCTTCCGTTGATCGCGTCGGTCTCCAAGCTGGACCAGGAGGCCCTGGTCCAGATCCTCACCGAGCCGCGCAACGCGTTGGTCAAGCAGTACCAGAAGCTCTTCGAGCTCGACGGGGTCGAGCTGGAGTTCACCGAGGACGCCATCGCCGCGATCGCGGACAAGGCGCTCGAGCGGGGGACCGGTGCCCGTGGGCTGCGCGCCATCATCGAGGAGGTCCTCCTCCACGTGATGTACGACGTGCCCTCCCGCGGCGACATCGGCAAGGTCGTCGTCACGGGAGCGGTCGTCGTCGACGACGTGGCGCCGACCCTGATCCCGCGCGAGTCCGAGGCCAAGAAGAAGAAGTCCGCCTGACCGACCGTGATCCCTCGATCGGACTAGTCCTATCGGGCTAGTCCGATTGGGTCCTTTCGGGCCATGTCGCGCTCGGGTCCGATTCGTTTTGCTTGACGGGCAGCTGCCCTGTCGCCACCCACCTTCGAGGAACCTCTCCATGCGCATCGACCACAAGCGACCCCTGCTCGCTTTCTTCGTCGTGCTCACGGTGTGCGCGTTCATCGTCCTGAACGGGCTCCGGGGCCAGGCGGCGGTCATGGCGGCTCTCCACGCCGGGACCGGCCGCGTGGTCAAGGGCGTCGAGCTGGTGGCGATCCGCGCGACCCAGCAGGAAGGTGCGGCCCGAGAGCTGATGGAGCCGCCGGTCCTGGGCGCTGCGGCGAGCGCGGCCACGGCGGCGCCCGCCGCTGGGCAGCTGCCGGCCATCACCGACGGCGGCCCCGAGCGGGCCGGTGCGGCTCCCGCGGAGACCGGGCCCGCGACGTCTGGCCAGCGGCCCGGCCAGCCCGCCCGCACCCACGGGCACCACCACGGCGCACCCCACCGGACCCAGCACGCCCACGACGGCGTCGTGGGTCCGGACGACGACGGGTCAGACCACCCCGGCCGGAGCCATCACGGCCGGGGCAACCACGACCTTCGAGGCCACGAGGCGCGGCTGGGGCAGCCGCACGCGGTGCGCCACCTCACGGGCCGCCTCACGCACGGGGTCGAGCGGCTGCTCGACCGGCACGCCGGTCCCGCCGACGACCGTGGGCACCAGCGCCGGCACGGCTACGAGTACCGCGGGCGTGGCCACGACGAGCGCGGTCGTGGCCATGACAACCATGACCACGACCGCGACCACGACCACCGCGGGCGTGGCCACGGGCACGCCCACCAGGATCGTGGATTCTCGCACGACCGGGGCCGACACCTCGGGTGGGAGCGCCGGCACTGATCCTGCCGGGCCCGACACTCCTCAGCCCTGCGGCGCCTCGGCCAGCACTGCGTCGACGCTGATCCCCTCGGCGCCCTCGGCGACGGTGAAGACCAGGTCCCCGGTGATCCTGCCGGTCCTGCGCAGGTCGTCGGCCGCCCGCTCGGCCGCGCGCACCATGGCCTCCGGACCGGTGATCTCGACCCGGGACAGCTCCGCACGCATCGAGACCTTCGCCTGCGACTTGGCGCCACGGATGCCGATGAGCGCTGCCGCGACCGCGTCGACCATCGAGGGATCAGCGGCCGCGCCCGAGCCGAGGTCGAGCTCGGTCGGCCACGGTGCCCGGTGGATGGAGCCCTCCTGCCACCACGACCAGACCTCCTCGGTCACGTAGGGCATGAACGGCGCGAGCAGCCGCAGCTGCACCTGGAGCGCGATGGCCAGGGTCGCCCTGGCCGACGCGGTGGCGGTGCCGCCCTCGGCGTCGTACGCCCGCTCCTTGACCAGCTCGAGGTAGTCGTCGCAGAACTCCCAGAAGAACTTCTCGACCGACTCGAGGGCGGAGGTGTAGTCGTAGGCGTCGAACGCCTCGGTCGCCGCGGTGATGACGGTGGCCAGCCGGCCGAGCAGTGCGCAGTCGATCGGCGCGGACACCTCGAAGGCGTTCAGCTCGGTCGCGCCGACGCCGCCGAGCACGAACTTCGAGGCGTTGAGGACCTTCATCGCCAGTCGGCGGCCGACCTTCATCTGGGTCTCGTCGAACGGCGAGTCCAGGCCGGGGCGGGCCATGGCGGCGCGCCAGCGGACCGCGTCGGCGCCGTACTTCTCGAGCACGTCGGTCGGGACGACGACGTTGCCCTTGGACTTCGACATCTTCTTGCGGTCCGGGTCGAGGATGAACCCCGAGATCAGGGCGTGCGACCAGGGCGACGCGTGGTTCTCGTAGTGGGCGCGGACCACGCGGGAGAAGAGCCAGGTCCGGATGATGTCGTGCGCCTGCGTGCACAGGTCCATGGGGAAGACCCGCTGCCACAGGTCGTCGTCGCTCTCCCAGCCGCCGGCGATCTGCGGCGTCAGCGAGGAGGTCGCCCAGGTGTCCATCACGTCGGGGTCGCCGATGAAGCCGCCCGGCTTGCCGCGCTGGTCCTCGGTGTACCCCTGCGGCGCCCGCGTGGACGGGTCCATCGGCAGCTCCTCCTCGCGGGGGAGGAGGGGGTGGTCGTAGTCGGGCTCGCCCTCGGCGTCCAGCGGGTACCAGACCGGGAAGGGAATCCCGAAGAACCGCTGGCGCGAGATCAGCCAGTCACCGTTCAGGCCGCCGACCCAGTTGTCGTAGCGGTGCTTCATGTGACCCGGGAACCACCCGACCTCGGCGCCGCGCTCGAGCATCTCGGCGCGCAGGGCCGCGTCGCGGCCGCCGTTGCGGATGTACCACTGGCGGGTCGCGACGATCTCGAGCGGCTTGTCGCCCTTCTCGTAGAAGTTCGCCATCCGCTGGGTGGGGGTGGGGTCGCCCTCCAGGTCGCCGCTCTCGCGGAGCTTGGCGACGACCGCCTCGCGTGCGGAGAAGGCGGTCTTGCCCTTCAGGTCCTCGTAGGCGGCAGCCGCCCGCTCGGACGAGAGCCACTCGGGCGTCTCGCGCGACATCCTGCCGTCGCGCCCGATCAGGGTGCGGACCGGCAGGTCGAGCTCGCGCCACCAGGTGACGTCGGTGAGGTCGCCGAAGGTGCAGCACATGGCGATGCCGGCGCCCTTGTCCATCTCGGCGGCCGGGTGTGCGAGCACCGGGACCTCGACGCCGAAGACCGGGGAGGTGACCGTGGTGCCGAAGAGCGGCTGGTAGCGCTCGTCGTCAGGGTGCGCGATCAGCGCCACGACGCTGGGGATCAGCTCCGGGCGGGTCGTCTCGATGTGGACCGGGGTCCCGTCCGGCCGGTGGAAGACGACCCGGTGGTAGGCGCCCGCGTACTCGCGTGCCTCGAGCTCGGCCTGGGCGACGGCGGTCTGGAAGGTCACGTCCCAGAGCGTCGGCGCGTCGTGCAGGTAGGCCTCACCGCGCGCGAAGTTGCGCAGGAAGGCGCGCTGGCTGACGGTCTGGGCCTTCGGCCCGATGGTCGTGTAGTGCTCCTTCCAGTCCACCGACAGCCCGAGCGTGCGCCACAGCTGCTCGAAGACCTCCTCGTCCTTCTCCACCAGCTCCTCGCACAGCTCGATGAAGTTCGGCCGGCTGATCGGGACCTGCTTCTTGGGGTCCGGCTTCTCCGGCGGGGTGAAGTCCTCGTCGTAGGGCAGGCTCGGGTCGCAGCGGACGCCGTAGTAGTTCTGGACCCGACGCTCGGTCGGGAGGCCGTTGTCGTCCCAGCCCATCGGGTAGAACACCGACTTGCCCTGCATCCGCTGGTAGCGGGCGATCAGGTCGGGGTGGGTGTAGGAGAAGACGTGCCCGACGTGCAGGCTGCCGCTCACGGTCGGCGGGGGAGTGTCGATCGAGTAGACGTTCTCGCGCGGCTGGGTGCGGTCGAAGCGGTAGGTGTCGTCGTCCTTCCACCGCTTGCTCCAGGTGGCCTCGAGGCCCTCGAGCGCAGGCTTCTCCGGTACGACGACGGCACGCGGCTCGGCGGTCGTCGTGTTCGGGGCCTGGGGCTGGGTCTCGGTCATGGGCGAAATCCTAGGGTGAGAGGCCTCACCCCCGGAAACCGGTTGCGGGCCGGGACGGCGCAGGCCCTACCCTCCCGCCATGTCCGACGCGCGCCACGAGGTGCTCATCACCGACGATCCCGCCGAGTTCCTGGCCTTGGCGGACGAGCACCTCGCCGCAGATCCGGTGCTCACCACCGTCGTCTCCACGGTGACCCACCGCGCGCTCGCGCAGGTGCAGCAGGGGCTGCCGGCCCCGGCGCATCCCCGGTGGTGGGCGGTGGTCCGCGACGAGCCCGGGCGGGTGGTCGGCGTCGCGATGCGCACGGCGCCGTTCGCGCCGTACCCCCTGTTCGTGCTGCCGATGCCGGACGACGCGGCGCTGGCGCTGGCCCGGGCGGTGCACGCGCGCGGCGAGGAGGTCGGCGGCGCCAACGGCGCGCTGCCCGCGACGCAGGTCGTGGCCGAGGAGTCGGCCCGGCTCCGGGGCGGGACCGCCTCGGTGTGGGAGCACACCCGCCTCTTCGAGCTCGGCGAGCTGGTGGAGCCGAATCCCGTCGACGGCCGGATGCGCCGGGCCACCGACACGGACACCGAGCTCTGCCTGAGGTGGTTCCTGGCCTTCGCCGCGGACGCCGCCGAGCAGGCCGGCCGCGCGGCGGACGTCGGCCACGAGGAGTACTTCACCCGCGAGGACATGGTGGAGCGGATCGCTGCCGGTCGCGTGTGGCTCTGGGAGGTGGCCGGTGAGCCGGTGCACCTGACCGGGTTCAACCCGCCGAGCTTCGGAGTCGCTCGGGTGGGGCCGGTCTACACGCCCAAGGAGCAGCGGGGGCGCGGCTACGCCAGCGCGCTGGTCTTCGCGGTCTCGCGCTCGCTGCTCGAGGACGGGCAGCGGGTCTGCCTGTTCACCGACCAGGCCAATCCCACCTCCAACGGGATCTACCAGGCGCTGGGCTACCGGCCCGTCGTGGACATGGCGAACTTCGTGGTCGGCTGACCCGTCCCTAGACTGGTGGGAAATGAGTGAGACCCCCGCCGCCCCCCGGCTCGCCGAGACCTTCGAGGAGGTCGAGGACGCCCTCCTGTCCCGCTGGCCGGAGACCCGGCTCGAGCCGTCCCTGGACCGGATCCGGGCCTTCACCGAGCTGCTCGGCGACCCGCAGTCGTCGTACCGCCTGATCCACCTGACCGGCACCAACGGCAAGACGTCCACCTCGCGGATGATCGACACCCTGCTCCGCGCCCTGGAGCTGCGGACCGGCCGGTTCACCAGCCCGCACGTGGAGCGGATGACCGAACGGATCTCCATCGACGGGGAGCCGTTGGCCGACGAGGAGTTCGTGCGCGCGTTCAACGACGTCGCCCCGTACACCCATCTCGTCGACGAGGACCAGGAGCACCCGCTGTCGTTCTTCGAGACCGTCGTCGGGATGGCCTATGCGGCCTTCGCCGACGCGCCCGTCGACGTCGCGGTCGTCGAGGTCGGGATGGGCGGATCCTGGGACGCCACGAACGTCGCGGACGCCGACGTGGCCGTGGTGCTGCCGATCGCGGTCGACCACACGCAGTACCTCGGCGACTCGCCGGTGGCCATCGCCGAGGAGAAGGCGGGGATCATCAAGCCCGGCTCGATCGCGGTGCTGGCCCAGCAGGTGCCCGGGGTGGCCGAGCTGCTGGTCACGCGGGCAGCCGAGGTCGGCGCGACCGTCGCCCGCGAGGGCATGGAGTTCGGTGTCGTCTCGCGGGTCCCGGCCGTGGGTGGGCAGGTCGTCTCGCTGCAGGGCCTGCGGGCGAGGTACGACGAGGTGTTCCTGCCGCTCTACGGCGCCCACCAGGCGCAGAACGCCGCGGTCGCCCTGGCCGCGGTGGAGGCGTTCGCCGGTGGCGAGAAGGGCCAGCCGCTGGACGAGGAGATCGTCCGGGCCGCCTTCGCCGAGATCACCTCGCCGGGGCGGCTGGAGATCGTCCGTCGCAGCCCGACCGTCGTGCTCGACGCCGCCCACAACCCGCACGGGGCGGAGGCGCTGGCGGCCGCGCTCGACGACTCCTTCACGTTCTCGCCACTGATCGGGGTGCTCGGCGTGATGGCCGACAAGGACCACGAGGGCCTGCTCGCCGCGCTCGAGCCGCAGCTCGCGCACGTGATCTGCTCCCAGAACTCCACCGACCGGGCGCTCCCGGCCGGCGACCTCGCCGAGACGGCCCGTGCGGTCTTCGGCGAGGACCGGGTGACCGTCGCGCCCCGGCTCTCCGACGCCATCGACCAGGCCGCGGCGCTCGCCGAGGCGGGCGAGGCCTTCGGCGACCCGCTCGGGGCCGGCGCGGTGCTGGTCACCGGCTCGGTGATCACCGTCGGTGAGGCTCGGTCGCTGCTCGTGCCGCGCGGCAAGGGGGACCGGTCGTGAGCGACGAGCGCACCCGCTCGCCGCGCCGCGGCATGTGCGCGGCGATCCTCTGCCTCGAGGCGATCACCCTCGGACTGACGACACCGGTGATGATCTCGGTCTCCGACGTCTCGCGGGGCACGGCCCTCGCCGTCGGGCTCGGGCTGACGGTCGTCTGCCTGCTGCTCGCGGGGATGCTGCGCGCCGAGTGGGCCTACACGCTCGGCTGGGTCGTGCAGGTCGCCGCGATCGCGCTGGGGTTCGTGATCCCGCTGATGTTCTTCCTCGGGGCGCTGTTCGCGCTGCTGTGGGGCACGGCGTACTTCCTGGGCCGCAAGATCGAGCGCGAGCGCGCCGAGGCGTACGCCGCGTTCGACGCCCAGCAGCGCTGAGGCGCGCCGCCACGGGCGGGACTCGCCCGGCGGCAGCCGCCCGCACTGGGTCACCGCAAGGGCCTGGTGAGCGCCGCCAGCGCCCGGTCCAGCTGTTCGTCGGTGCAGCCGCCGAAACCGACCACCAGGCCGGTGTGCGTGGCCGAGCGGCAGTAGTCCGCGAGCAGGTTGACCCCGAACCCGGCGTCGCGCGCCGAGTCCCGGGCGCGCCGGGCGTCGGCGTCGGGCAGCAGCCAGGTGGAGTACATCCCGGCGAGCGGGCCGGCCAGCCCGGCGTACGGCGCCAGCGCGGCGGCGACCCGCGGCGCCCGCTCGGCGTACACCCGGCGGGCGGAGCGCACCACCTTGTCCACGTAGCCGTCCCGGAGCAGCGCCAGGAAGGCCCGCTGCACCGGCCACGGCGTCGCGTCGTGGGTGACCGCCCGGCGGCGGTTGACCTGCTCCAGCAGGTGCGGCGGCGGCACCAGCCAGCCCAGCCGGAGGCTGGGGGCGACCGACTTCGAGGCACTGCCGAGGTAGGCGACCCGGGAGCGGTCGAGGCTGGCCAGGGCGGGGACCGGCGCGACGTCGTAGCGGAACTCCGAGTCGTAGTCGTCCTCGACCAGGACGGCGTGTGACGCCCGTGCCGCGGTGAGGGCGGCGAGCCGGTCCGCGGCGGGCATCACCCGGCCGAGCGGATGCTGGTGGGCGGGGGTGAGGTAGGCGGCGACGACGCCGCTGAGGTCGGTCACCGGCGTGGTCGCCGGCAGGTCCACGCAACGGCGGCCGCTGCCGCGGACGGTCTCCACCGCGGCCCGGTAGCCCGGGTCCTCGAGGGCGACCGGGCCGGGTGGCAACGCCGAGAGCAGGTGTCGGAGCCCGTCCGTGGTGCCGTTGGTGACGACGAGCTCGTCGGGTTCCACGGCCAGGCCGCGGGTCCGGGCCAGGTGGGCGGCGAGCGCGGCACGCAGCTCGGGGAGCCCGCGCGGGTCGTCGTACCCGCGGGGGGCGCGGGCGGTGGACACCTCTCGCCAGGCCCGACGCCAGCCGGCCTGGTGCCGCGGGTCGATCCAGGGGGTGCCTGCGTCCAGCCAGACCAGCTCCCGCCGTGGCGGGGAGGTACGCCGCGGCGGCGGCGTCGCGAGCGCCGGGCCGCCGTCGGAGGCGACGAAGGTGCCGGAACCGCGCCTGGCCTCCAGCCAGCCCTCGGCGAGCAGCTGGTCGTAGGCCTGCTCGGTGACCGATCGAGCGACGCCGAGCTCGGTCGCCAGCGCGCGGGTGCTCGGCAGGCGATCGCCGCGGGTGAGGGTGCCGCCGAGCACGAGGTCCCGGACCTGGGTGGACAGCTGGACGCCCAGCGGCTCGGGACGAGCGCGGTCGAGCCGCACCGGCAACGGGGAGTGTGGCATCGCGAGTGTCCTGTCCGAATGGCCTCGAATTGGCCCGTGACGACAGGCCACCTGTCGTCGACGATAGCCGGGTGACCACCACCCCGCTCTCGCCGTCCCCGCGCACCACCGTGAACCGAGGCCGCAACCGCGCCGTCGTCGACCGCGCCGAGCTCCACGCGCTGCTGACCGACGCCCTGGTGGCGCACGTGGGCGTGGTGATGGGCGGTCACCCCGTGGTGCTGCCGGCGGCGTACGCGGTCGATCCGGAGGGACCGGACCGCGACGGCACGCTCTACGTGCACGGGTCGGTCGCGGCGGGCTGGCTGCGCGGGGCGACCGACGCCACCGTGTGCGTCACCGTCACCCAGCTCGACGGGCTGGTGGCCGGCCGCTCTGCCTTCCACCACTCGATGAACTACCGCTCGGCCGTCGTGATCGGACAGGCTCGCCTCGTCGAGGACCCCGTGGAGAAGGAGCGGGCGCTCGCCCTGATCGTCGACCACATGGTCCCGGGCCGGTCGGCCACGCTGCGCGCCGACACCCGCAAGGAGCTCGCGGCGACCGCCGTGCTCGCCGTACCGCTGCACGAGGCGTCGCTGAAGGCCCGTGCCGGCGGCCCGGTCGACGAGCCCGAGGACGTCGCCGCCGGGACCTGGGGTGGACACGTGCCACTCCGGCTCGTGGCGGGTGACCCGGTGCCCGACGCCGATGCCGCCGGTCCGGCGCCGGCGGACGTGGTGGCGCGGGCGCGGGGGCTGGGGGACCGGCAGCCGGGAGGCGCCTCACCACGAGGCGCCGGTCACCGGCGCCGGGACCCGTGGCCGGAGGGGGCGCAGCCTGCTCGATAGGGTGCGAGCCATGACGCAGCGCACCCTGGTCCTCCTCAAGCCCGACACCGTCCGCCGCGGGCTGGTCGGGGAGATCGTCTCCCGCTTCGAGGCGAAGGGCCTGTCCATCGTCGCCATGGAGCACCGGACCATCGACGGCGCCAAGGCCGACGAGCACTACGCCGAGCACGTGGAGCGCGACTTCTACCCGCCGCTGCGGACCTTCGTCACCAGTGGGCCGCTCGTCGCGATGGTGCTCGAGGGCGACGAGGCGATCGAGGTGGTGCGCGCGCTCAACGGCGCCACCGATGGTCGCAAGGCGGCACCCGGGACGATCCGCGGGGACCTGTCGCTGTCCAACCGCGAGAACCTCGTGCACGGGTCGGACGGCCCGGAGTCGGCCGAGCGCGAGATCAAGATCTGGTTCCCGAACCTCTGAGCCACCCGCACCGCGGCCCGGTCCGGAGCGGCTGACTCCCGACCGGGTGCCGGGCCCACGGGCCGCGACGGCCGGCTGCCCGCGCCGGTTCGCATCCCCCAGCTCGCCGTCGGCTCGCCGCCGGGCGACGTACGCCGCATTTCCTGCGCCGACGGTCCCGCGTGTCCTGCCGGGGAGGGGTCCTCCGGCTACTTAGCCTTGTGTCACACCCTTCCCAGCAGCACCATTTCTTCCTCAGGGCGGCGACACATGGCGAACAGCTTCATCGGCCGGGACATGGCGGTGGACCTCGGCACCGCCAACACCCTCGTCTACGTGCGCGGCAAGGGTGTCCTGCTCGACGAGCCCAGCGTCGTCGCGCTCAACGCCACCACCAGCGAGATCCTCGCGGTGGGCCACGAGGCCAAGCGGATGATCGGCCGCACGCCCGACAACATCACCGCGATCCGCCCGCTCAAGGACGGCGTCATCGCGGACTTCGAGGCGACCGAGCAGATGCTCCGGTTCTTCATCCAGCAGGTGCACCGCCGCCGCTACTTCGCCAAGCCCCGCATGGTCATCTGCGTGCCCAGCGGCATCACCGCCGTCGAGCAGCGGGCCGTCAAGGAGGCCGGCTACCAGGCCGGAGCCCGCCGGGTCTACATCGTCGAGGAGCCGATGGCCGCCGCGATCGGCGCCGGGCTGCCCGTGCACCAGGCGACCGGGAACATGGTCGTCGACGTCGGAGGCGGCACCACCGAGGTCGCCGTGATCTCGCTCGGGGGCATCGTCACCAGCCTGTCCATCCGCACCGCGGGTGACGACCTCGACCAGGCCATCGTCGCCTGGATGAAGAAGGAGTACTCCCTGATGCTGGGGGAGCGCACTTCCGAGGAGGTCAAGATGACCCTCGGCTCGGCGTTCCCGCTGCCCGACGAGCCCGAGGCGGAGATCCGCGGCCGGGACATGGTCTCCGGCCTCCCGCGCACCGTGGTGGTGTCCAGCGCCGAGGTACGACAGGCACTCGAGGAGCCGCTGCACGCCATCGTGGACGCCGTCCGGGCGACCCTCGACCAGACCCCGCCCGAGCTGGCCGGCGACATCATGGACCGCGGCATCGTGCTCACCGGCGGCGGCGCACTGCTCCGCGGCCTCGACGAGCGCCTGCGCCACGAGACGGGCATGCCCGTCCACGTGGCCGAGGACCCGCTCACCTCCGTCGCCCACGGGGCCGGCAAGTGCGTCGAGGAGTTCGAGGCGCTCCAGCAGGTCCTCGTCTCCGACCCGCGGCGGTACTGATGGGTCTCGACAGGCTCGACCCACGGAAGGGTCGGCTCGACCCACGGAAGGGTCGGCTGAAGCGGCCGCGGGAGCGGCGCTGGAGCGGGCAGCGCCAGCTCGACGACCGGTCCCGTCCCTCGCGCTCCCTCCTGGTGGCGCTCGTCCTCGCGAGCCTCACGCTCATCACCCTCGACTACCGCGGCGGCGACGACTCCCCGGTCGAGCCCGTCCGGCGCGCGGTGGGGGAGGTCTTCGGCCCCGTCGAGACCGGCACCGCCACCGCGATCCGGCCGTTCACGGCCGTGCCCGACTGGTTCCGCTCCCGCGGGGAGCTGCACGACGACGTCGCCCGGCTCGAGGCCGAGAACTCCCGGCTGCGTTCGCAGGCCGCCACCGAGGACTACGACCGCAACCGGCTCGAGGAGTACGACGGGCTCACCGCCGCCGCCGACGACCTGGGCTACGCCCTGGTCCCGGCCCGGGTCGTCGCCCTCGGCCCGGCCCAGTCCTTCTCGGACGCGGTCACCATCGACGCGGGCTCCCGCGCCGGCATCCGACCGGACATGACGGTCATCAACAACGACGGGCTGGTCGGCCGCGTCCTGCGGGTCACCAGCACCACCGCGACCGTCCTCCTGGTCGTCGACACCGACTCGGTGGTCGGGGGCCGGGTCGGGGAGAGCATGGAGGTCGGCTTCCTGCACGGCCGCGGCGTGGTCGGTGACGCCGGCCGCCTCGACCTCGAGCTCGTCGACGAGTCCGAGGTGCCCGCGAAGAACGACACCGTGGTGACCTGGGGCAGCCAGGACGGCGCGCCGTACGTCGCCGGGGTCCCGGTCGGACGGGTCACCAGCGTCTACAGCAGCGTCCGGGAGAGCACCCAGCGCGCCGTGATCGACCCCTACGTCGACTTCGGGTCCCTGGACCTCGTCGGGGTGGTCGTGCCGTCCGGCACGCACAGCGACCGGGCCGTCATCGAGGCGGACGGGAGCATGCGGTGAACCTGATGCGTGGAGGCGCCGCGGCCCTGGCCGTCTCGCTCGCGCTGGTGCTCCAGGTGTCGGTCTTCCCGCACCTGGCCTGGCAGGGCATCGTCCCCAACCTCTGCCTGCTGGTCGTCGTCGGAGCGGCACTGACCCGTGGCCCGCAGTTCGCGGCCGTCCTCGGCTTCGCGGCCGGCGTGGCGCTCGACCTGGCCCCGCCGGCCGAGCACGTCGCGGGCCGCTGGGCCCTGGCCCTGGTCGTCGTCGGCTACCTCGCCGGCCGGGTGCGCCAGGACGTCCGCCCGACCGCGATGGCCGTGGTCGCCACCGTGGCCGCCTCCTCGTTCGTCGGGACCTCCGTCTTCGCGATCAGCGGCCTGGTGCTCCAGGACCCCGCGCTGGCCGTGCCCGAGCTGCTCCGGGTGATCCTGGTCGCCGTCGTCTGGGACGTCCTGCTGACGCCCTTCGTGCTGCCGCCGGTGATGAAGATGTTCCAGCGGCTCGAGCCGGCCCGGGCGGTGTGATGGGCCCGTCCAACCCGTCGGGCCGCCTGTCCGCGACCGCGACGACGAAGAGCCGCCTGCGGCTGCTGGTCATCCAGGCACTGGCCTTCTCGCTGTTCGCCACGCTCTTCGTCCGGCTCTACTACCTGCAGGTCGTCGGGGGCGAGGAGTACCACGCCCAGGCGGCCTCGCAATCGGTGCGCGAGGTGGTCGTCCAGCCCCAGCGCGGGCTGATCGTCGACGACATGGGTCGCCCGCTGGTCGCCAACCGGACCTCGTGGGTGGTCTCGGTCGACCGCAGCATGCTGGACAAGATGTCGGGCGGCCAGCGGAAGAAGCTGGTCGAGCGGCTCGCCGCGGTCGTCCACCAGTCGCCGGGGACCATGCGCAAGCGCCTGGTGACCTGCGGGGAGCCGGGCAGCGTGACGGGCACCTGCTGGAACGGGTCGCCGTACCAGCCCGTCCCGGTCGCCTCCGACGTCGCGCAGGGCGTGGCGCTGCGGATCCTCGAGCAGCCCGAGGACTACCCGTCGGTGGTCGCCGAGCAGCAGAGCGTGCGGGCCTACCCGCACCCCTTCGGCGTCAACCTCGCGCACGTGCTCGGCTACCTCAGCCCGATCACCGAGAAGGAGTACGACCAGGCCCAGAAGGACGGTGACCGCTCCGTCAACGGTGCCTCGTCCGTCGGCCGGGCCGGCGTGGAGAAGCAGTACGACGCGTGGTTGCGCGGCATGCCCGGCTACAAGCGGGTCGCGGTCGACTCGATGGGCCGCGTGCTCGGCGACGACAGCGAGGTCGACGGCCAGCCCGGCGACACCCTGGTCACCTCGATCGACGCCAAGGTGCAGGGCGTGGTCGAGAAGCAGCTCGCCCAGACCATCAAGCTCGCGCGCCAGACCTACGACCCGGTCACGCACCAGAACTACAAGGCCGACTCGGGCGCGGTCGTGGTGATGGAGGCCAAGACCGGGCGGATCGTGTCCATGGCGAGCCAGCCGACCTACGACCCCTCGGTCTGGGTCGGCGGCATCACGAAGAAGCAGCTGGCGCACCTCTACTCCGACGCGGCCGGCACGCCGCTGCTGGCGCGGGCGACGCAGGGCCAGTTCGCGCCCGGCTCGACGTGGAAGCCGATCATGACCGTCGGTGCGCTCAACAACGGCTTCTCGCCCTCGACGCGGCTGGACTGCTCCTCGGGCTTCCAGGTGGGCAACCGCTGGTTCAAGAACTACGAGTCGGAGTCCTACGGGATGATCGGCTTCGACCGCGCGCTGCAGCTCTCCTGCGACACGTTCTTCTACCGGGTCGGCTTCCACTTCTGGCAGAAGTACGGCTCGGACCCGACCAACGTGAACGCCAAGGACCCGCTGGTCCAGGAGGCGAAGAACTTCGGCTTCGGGTCCGAGACCGGCATCGACCTGCCCGGCGAGGCCAGCGGCCGGATCGCGGACCGGCACTGGAAGCTCGCCTACTGGAAGTCCATGAAGGGCTACTACTGCGGCATGGACCGCAAGGGCAACGCCCCCAGCTCCTTCCTGCGGGTCTTCGCGCACGAGTTCTGCCTCGAGGGCAGCTACTACCGCGCCGGCGACGCGGTGAACTACTCGATCGGCCAGGGCGACACGATCGTCACCCCGCTGCAGCTGGCCCGCGCCTACGCCGCGCTCTCCAACGGCGGCACGCTGTGGCAGCCACGGATCGCGAAGGCGATCGTCAGCGACGACGGGAAGGTCCTCAAGCGGTTCGCCCCCAAGTCGGACGGCAAGGTCGACGCGTCGCCGGCGAGCATTCGCTACGTCAACCAGGCACTGATGGGCACCCCCAAGGTCGGCACGCTCGCGTGGAAGTTCATCGACTTCCCTCTCGACACGGTCCACATCCGCGGCAAGACCGGATCCGCCGAGGTCTACGGCAAGCAGTCGACCTCGTGGGTGGCGACCTTCGACGACAACTACGTCGTGATCATGATGGTCAGCCAGGCCGGCACCGGCTCGGGCACCTCCGGCCCGGCGGTGCGCAAGATCTGGGAGGCGCTCTACGGCATCGACGGGATGGACGTGAACCCGCGGCACGCCGCCATCCCCGGCACCGTCCCGCCGCGGGGCCTGCCCACGTTCATGAAGGACGGCTCGATCCTGCCGCCCGCCCGGGAGGACTGACATGCCCCTCGCCCCGACCCCGCGTTCCACCCGCACCACCCTGCGCGCGCCCGGCCTGGACTGGGTGCTGATGCTGGCGGTCCTCGCCCTGGTCACCCTGGGCAGCCTGCTGGTGTGGTCGGCCACGTCCCACCGCGAGGACCTCACCCTCGGCGACCCCACGGCGTACCTGAAGAAGCAGCTGGTCAACGTCGCCATCGGCCTGGTGCTGCTGGTGACCGTGATGGCCACCGACCACCGCTGGGTGCGGATCGTGGCCCCGCTGGTCTACCTCGCCTCGATCGGCGGGCTGGTCATGGTGCTGACCATGGGCTCGACGATCAACGGGTCACGGTCCTGGCTCCAGCTCGGCGGCATGTCCATCCAGCCCTCGGAGTTCGCCAAGCTCGCGGTCGTGATCGGCATGGCCCTGCTGGTCGCGGAGCGCGCCGAGGGCCGCTGGCAGAACCAGGTCGGCACCGTCGAGGTGGTCGGGATGCTCGTCATCGCCGGCGTCCCCGCCTCGCTGATCATGCTGCAGCCCGACCTCGGCACGATGCTGGTCCTCTCGGCCACCGTCTTCGGGGTGCTCGCGACCTCGGGGGCGCCGCGTCGGTGGCTCGCGCTGCTCGGGGTCGGCGGCCTCACCGCCGCGGCGGCGGGGGTGGCTGCCGGGTTCCTCAAGCAGTACCAGGTCGACCGGTTCATGGCGTTCACCAACCCGGACCTCGACCCGCAGGGCGCGGGCTACAACACCGAGCAGGCCCGGATCGCGGTCGGCAACGGCGGCCTGTTCGGCCAGGGACTCTTCCACGGCTCCCAGACCCGGGCCGGATTCGTGCCCGAGCAGCACACCGACTTCATCTTCACCGTCGCGGGCGAGGAGCTCGGCCTGGTCGGGGCCGGCGTGCTCATCGCGCTGCTCGGCATCGTGATCTGGCGGGCGCTGGCCATCGCCCGGCACACCGACGACGTCTTCGGCCGGGTCGCCGCCGCCGGCATCGCCTGCTGGTTCGGCTTCCAGGCCTTCCAGAACGTCGGCATGTGCCTGGGCATCATGCCCGTCACCGGCGTGCCGCTGCCGTTCGTGTCGTACGGCGGCAGCTCGATGTTCTCCGGCCTGCTCGCGATCGGGCTGCTCCAGAACATCCACCTGCGCTCGACCGCGTCGCTGCCCACCCGGTTCGTGGTGCCGGCGCGGGTGCTCGCTTCTCGTTAGTGGTCGTCCCGGTCGGCCAGCACGAACAGGTCGCCGGGCTGGCAGTCGAGCGCCTCGCAGAGCGCCGTGAGGGTCGAGAAGCGGACCGCCTTCGCGCGCTGGTTCTTCAGCACGCTGAGGTTCACGATCGTGACCCCGATCTGCTCGGCCAGCGCGGTCAGCGTCAGGCCCCGCTGCTCCAGCAGCTCGTCGAGCCGGCAGTGGATCCGGTGCGGCTCGTCGACCGGCATCAGACCAGGCCCTCGGCGTCCGCTGGCAGCCTGCTCTCCGTCGCGGTAGGCCTCGGCACGACGAGCACGACCAGCGCCACGAGCAGCCAGGTGGCCATGCGGGTGAGGTGCAGCGTGCGGGCGCCGGTCGGCCTCCCGGTGGCGGCCTCGAGGATGGCCCGGTTGGCCTGTGACCAGGCGAGGGGATCCGGCGCAGAGCGCCGCGGCGCCGATGACGGTCGCCGATGACCGCGGAGCCGGGCGCGTTGGACTCGGCGAAGGCCGGCCCGCCTGGGTTGTGCAGCACCGCAGCAGCAGGACGACGGTGACGACGCATGGCGACGGCGAGTGGCACGTCCGGGAGCGACGGACAGCAGCCGACAGGCTGGGCGAGGGGTCTGTCGATGACCACGATGACCGAGCCTGCCCGAGATAGGTGACGTGACGCGTCCTGCGCAGGTGCGAAAGCCCCGGGGGCGGTCGGAGCGGTTCGGAGATCCGCCGGTCCAGGCGAGCCCCTCGCCGTGCGCCCACGTGAGCAGCGGGCAGGGGGACCCAGCAGCGCCCCCGAAGACCGCCAGCTGCGCAGGGACGCCGCGCAGCAGGAACACCTGGATAGTCCTGACGGGCACTGGCCATGGCTGCCTCCTCGGTAGGTATCGATGATTCGATAATATCGACTGTCGATAGCGCGTCAGGAGAACGACAGGGCCGGTCCTGCGACGACCTGACGGCACGCTGGGTCCAGCCTCCTAGGCTGGCGACGATGACTGCCAGCGCCACCTCGGCCGAGACCGGGGAGTACACCCACGCGCAGGTGTTGACGATCCTGTCGGGCCTGATGCTGGGCATGTTCCTCGGTGCGCTCGACCAGACGATCGTGAGCACGGCGATCCGCACCATCGCCGACGACCTCAACGGGCTGTCGGTGCAGGCGTGGGTCACCACGGCGTACCTGATCACGATGACGATCACGACGCCGATCTACGGCAAGCTCGGCGACCTCTACGGGCGCAAGAAGCTGTTCATGTTCGCGATCACCGTGTTCATCGTCGGCTCGGCGCTGTGCTCGTTCGCGACCTCGATGTACATGCTCGCCGTGTTCCGAGCCTTCCAGGGGATCGGCGCGGGCGGGCTGTTCACGCTCGTCCTCGCGATCATCGGCGACATCGTGTCGCCGCGGGAGCGGGCCCGCTACACCGGCTACTTCATGGCGATGTTCGGCACCTCCAGCGTGCTCGGCCCGGTGATCGGCGGCTTCTTCGCCGGCCAGGACGTGCTGCTCGGCGTGACCGGCTGGCGGTGGGTGTTCCTGGTCAACGTCCCGATCGGCATCGCCGCGCTCGTGGTGGTCGCGCGCACCCTGCACCTGCACCACGAGCGGCGCGAGGTGCGCATCGACTGGTGGGGCGCGACCTGGCTGGTGGTCGCGCTGGTGCCGCTGCTGACCGTGGCCGAGCAGGGCCGTGACTGGGGCTGGGGCTCGGGCCGCTCGGTGACGGCGTGCGTCGTCGGAGCCGTCGGGCTGCTGGCGTTCGTGGTGACCGAGGCCCGGATGGGGGACGCCGCTCTGATCCCGCTGCGGATCTTCAGGATCCGTGCCGCCGCGGTGGCCATCACCGCCAGCGTGATCGTCGGCATGGCCATGTTCGGCGGCATCATGCTGCTCCCGCTCTACATGCAGATCGTGCACGGTGCCTCGCCCACCGAGGCGGGCTTCCTGATGCTGCCGATGGTGGCCGGGATGATGTCGACCTCGATCGGGTCGGGGCTGGTCATCTCCCGGACCGGCCGGACCCGCGCGTTCCCGATCGTGGGGTCGCTGCTCATCACCGCCGGCCTGCTGCTGCTGTCGTTGACCGGAGCCGACACGGCGCTGGTCCGGGTGCTGCTGTCGATGTTCGTGCTCGGCCTCGGCCTCGGATGCTGCATGCAGCCGCTGCTGCTGATCCTGCAGAGCGCGGTGCCGCCGCGGGACATCGGCGTGGCGACGAGCTCGGCGACCTTCTTCCGCCAGATCGGCGGCACGCTCGGGGTTGCGATCTTCCTCTCCATCCTGTTCGGCAGCGTCGGCGGCAACATCGCCGACGCGGTCCGAGCGGAGTCGCAGACCTCGGCCTGGTCGGCAACGGTCCACGACCCACAGGTGATGTCTGACCCGCTGAACCGGGCAGTCGTCGAGTCGCTCCAGCACCCGACCCCGGACGGGGGAGTGCTCGGCCAGGTGCAGGACGACTCCTCGATCATCAGCAGGATGGACGCGGTGCTGGCCCACCCGTTCAAGGTCGGCTTCGCCGACTCGATGGCCGCCGTGTTCCTGATCGCCGGCGTCGTCGCCGTCCTGGCCTTCCTGGTGCTGCTGCTGATGCCGAAGGTCGAGCTGCGGGCGACCTCCGCGAGCGCGGCCGCCCGCACCGAGAGCCTCGCGGTCGCCGCCCCGCGCGAGGACGAGGCCGGCTGAGGCTGAGCCCACGTCACCACCGCAACGACCCGCTTGGGTCATGGCGCACCCCGCGCCTGAATGACAACGTGGCGGTGTGGCGCCTGCAGAG
>CAWFPE010000003.1:0-480000 GCA_963817665.1 uncultured Actinomycetota bacterium
CCGCCTCAGCAAGGGGTTCTCGGCCCACGCGACATCAGTGAAGCGGCGGTCACCGCGGCTCGGCGCCACGGTCGACGTGCCGGTCAGGATGCGGCCGGTCTCGGCCGCCAGCTCCCCAGCCGCCGCGCGGTGACGTCCGGCGTGCGGGCCAGGGAGACCGCCCACCTCGCCGTGGACAGGTCCGGGACGAAGCGGCGAACCGGGCCGAGCGCGGCGTCGACCAGGAGGGCGTCGAGGGGAGCGCGCTTCGGCGCTCCTGTCGGTGGTGGTCATCGAAGAGCTCCTCGTGGTCATGGGGCGACATGCCCGGTCGTGGTCTGGGATGACCCGCTCAACTGAGGAACACCTCGGTAATGACGAGTTCGTCAGTAAACACAATCGGGGGAAGTGTGACGCCCGGTGCGGCGACGTGGCTCAGGCGCTCGCCGCGCCTGCTCGACAACGGGCAGCGGCAACGTGCAGATCCGGTGAGCCTGCCGTCGGGAGTCCCGAACATGCGCAGCAGGTCCTCGGTCACCCGGTCGGTGGTCTCGTCGACGTCGCGGTCGGGCTGGTCGTGGAGCAGCTGGCCGAGGGCGAGCAGGGCGCCGGCGGTCATCGTGACCGCGACGTCGAGATCGTCGACGTCGAAGCGGCCGGCGTCGACGGCGGCCGCGATGTCGCGGCGGGCGCGGGGTGCCAGGCCGTCGTCGGCACTGAGCAGCCGGAGCACGTTGTTGAGCAGGACGCGGCTGAGCTCGGGCTCGCGCCGGTGGAGCCGTCCGGTGAGCCGGAAGCTGCTGGCGAAGACCTCGGCGGGGTCCTCGATGTCGGCGGTGAGCTCGTCGAGCAGCTGGCCGTAGGCGTCCATCACGGCCTCGAAGGCGGCCTCGAAGAGCTGCTCCTTGGTCTCGAAGTGGTTGTAGAACGACCCCATGCCCACGTCGGCGGCCTGGGTGATCTCCAGGATCGGCACGTTCGTCCGGCCCTGCGCGATGAGGGTCTGCGCCGCGCGGATGAGGGCGGCGCGGGTCCGGGCCTTGCGCCGGTCCAGCCGGTTGTCCGTGCTGGGTCGGTGCGTCGCTCATGATCGCTCCTCGTGCGTCTCGCGTCGTGCGGTTGGTGCGGCTCATCGTAGCGCCGGCAGTCAGAAATGACGAATTCCTCAAAAAGCCTTGACTGAGGCAGTGCTCGTGAGTGACGATATCGTCAACAACGTGCAGAGGAGAGCCGATGACCAGCCCATCACGGGACTCACAACGACTTGCACAGCGAACAGGGGGCGCTCCGCGGCGAGCACCCCGGACGAGCAAGAACCCCGACGATCAAGGTCCAGGACCTGGCCTGGCTGGAGTTCCAGAAGCCGGACCTGGCCGGCCTCCGAGGGGTTTGCCCACGCGTTCGGTTTCACCACGGTGAGCCGGACGGCGGACGAGCTGCAGCTGCGCGGGACCGACAGCGGCGCACCGTGTGTGATCGTCCGCCGCGGGCCTCGCTCGACGTACCTGGGCGCGGCGTTCCGGGCCGCCGACGCCACCGACGTCCTGCGGCTCGCCGACGCGACCGGCGCCAAGGTCGAGAAGCTTCCGGAGAGCCTCGGCGGGATCACGGTCGACCTGACCGACCCGAGCGGGGTGCTGGTGCGGGTGGTCGCCGACACCCACGAGCTCGCCGCACTGCCGGCCCAGCCGACGCAGACCTTCAACTTCGGGCACGAGGTGGCACGCAGCAACGCGACCCAGCGCCCGCTGCGCGAGCCGGCCAAGGTCCAGCGCCTGGGCCACGTCGTGCTGCAGACCACCACGTACGTCGAGACCCTGAACTGGTACCTGCAGCACCTCGGTCTGATCGTCAGCGACTTCAAGTACTACCAGGGCCAGCGCGAGCGTGGCCCCACCATGAGCTTCATCCGCTGCGACCGCGGCATCGACGCCCACCGACCACCACACGCTGGCGATGACGCTCGGCCCGCGGAACCGGTACGTGCACTCGGCGTTCCAGGTCGCGGACCTCGACGCGCTGGCCGCCGGTGGGGAGTACCTCCGGGAGCACGGCTTCCAGCGCTCCTGGGGGATCGGCCGGCACATCGAGGGCAGCCAGATCTTCGACTACTGGCGCGACCCCGACGGCCTGCTGGTCGAGCACTTCACCGACGGCGACCTGTTCGACTGCACCCTGGAGCCCGGGTGGTCGCCGATGACGGCGTCCGGGCTGGCCCAGTGGGGACCACCGGCCACCAAGGACTTCATGGGTCTCACCCGGGACGAGATGCGCTGCGCGAGCTGGCCTCGATGGCTCGCCGCGCTGCGCGACGACAACGAGTTCGACCTCACCCGCCTCCGCGGCCTGCTGAAAGTGGCGAGCTCATGAGCACCACCATCCTGCGCACCGCCGACGCCTGGTGGGTCGGCACCCCCGACGGCGCCGCCCGCATCGACACCGACGCGACGACCACCGGCGAGCTGCTCGCCGAGCCCGAGAAGATCGAGGCTGCCCGGGCCGAGCAGGACGACCGTCGACCCGGCCACGCTCGACCTGGTGTCCCCGGTGACGGCGCCCTGCCGGGTCGTCGCGCAGATGACCAACTTCGCCAGCCACGTCAAGGACGCCGGGCTGAACCCGACACCATCCCGCTGACGTTCTTCCGCAAGACCTCCGGCTCGATCAGCGGCCCGTTCGACGACATCGTCCGACCCGGCCACGTGCGCTTCCTGGACTACGAGGTCGAGATCGGCCTGGTGATCGGCCGCGAGCTGCCGGTCGGCACCCAGGTCACCGAAGACAATTGGGCCACCTTCGTCGCCGGCCTGGTCGTGACCAACGACGTCTCCGCCCGCGACGTCCAACTGCCCAAGACCCAGTTCTTCGAGTCCAAGTCCTACCCGACCTTCACCCCCGTCGGGCCGGCGCTGGTCCTGCTGGACGAGGACGAGCTCAAGCGGTTCGGCGACCTTCGCCTGCGGCTGTGGGTCAACGGCGAGCTCCGCCAGGACGCGGTGGTCGACGAGGACATGATCTACTCCCCGCTCCAGGCGCTGCAGGCGTTGAGCCGGTTCCAGCGGCTCGACGCGGGCGACCTGCTGCTGACCGGCACCCCGGTGGGCACCGCGCTGAGCGCGCCGCCGAAGCCGGTCGAGATCATCGCCGCGTTGCTGCCGCCCGCGATCAAGTGGAAGATGTTCTTCAAGCGCCAGGCCCAGAACCCCAAGTACCTCAAGCACGGCGACGTCGTCGAGGTCGCCATCGGCACCGACGACGGTGCGATCGACCTCGGCCGCCAGCGCACCGTCGTGAGGGGCGCCTGATGGGCGACCTCCTCTGGCCGACGTACGACGGCCCGGGCGACCTCGCTGCGATCGAGGCCGTGCCGCTGGCCGACCGTGGCCTGCCGGGCACGACGTACGAGCTCGCTCGTGCGGGCCGCCGGCTGTGGCCGGACCGGGTCGCCCTGTCCGTGCTGCCGGACGCTGACCGGTGGGAGCAGCCGGCGGAGCGGACCTTCGCCGAGCTGCTCGCCGACGTGCACGCTACGCCAACGTGTTCCACGCGCCTCGGCGTGCGCCGCGGCGACGCGGTCGCGCTGCTGGCCCCGAACTGCGACGAGCTCGTCACCGCGACCCTCGCCGCCGAGCTCGCCGGCATCGCCGCGCCGATCAACAGCGGGCTGTCCCGGGAGCACATCGCCGAGCTGCTGCGCAGGTCGGGCGCCCGGGTGCTGGTGGCTGCCGGTCCCGACCTCGCCCCGGAGGTCTGGGAGAGCGCGCGAGCGCTCGCCGCCGAAGCCGGCGTGGACGCCCTGCTCGCGCTGAGCCCGACGGCGGGCACGCCCCGGCGGAGCTGCTCCCGATCGACGGCGTCCGGGTCGGCCACCTCGTCCGCGCTGGCTGCCGAGCAGCCGCACGACGCCTTCGCTGGGCGACGCCGCCCACGGCTGCCGACCTCGCCGCTCTGTTCCACACCGGCGGCACGACGGGCACGCCGAAGCTGGCCGCGCACACCCACGCCAACGAGGTCAGCGACGCCTGGATGATCGCCGCTCAACGGCCTGCTGCGCGACGACGCGGTGGTGTTCGCCGCGCTGCCGCTGTTCCACGTCAACGCGCTCCTCGTGACCGTGCTGGCCCCGCTGTTCCGGGGCCTCCAGGTCATCTGGGCAGGCCCCCAGGGCTACCGCGACCCAGCGCTGTTCGCCCACTTCTGGAAGCTCGTCGAGCGCTACCGGGTCACCACGATGAGCGCCGTGCCCACCGTGTACTCCGTCCTCGCCGGCTGCCCGGTCGACGCCGACATCAGCAGCCTCCGGCTACGCCGTGGTCGGCGCCTCACCGCTGCCGCCGGCGGTCCGGGACGGCTTCGAGTCCGCCACCGGCATCGCGGCTGGTCGAGGGCTACGGCCTCACCGAGGCCACCTGCGTCAGCGCGCTGAGCTTCCCGGGCCACCGCGTCCCGGGTCCGTCGGCCAGCGCCTGCCCTACCAGCAGGTCGAAGGCCGTCCAGGTCGCCGCCGACGGCGAGTGGGTCGACCTGCCGCCCGGGCGGGTCGGGGTGCTGGCCATCAGCGGGCCGACCGTCTTCCCCGGCTACGTCGTCGGCCGAGGCCCGGACGGACCCGTGCTGGACGGGCTGGGCAAGCTGCGCGACGGTTGGCTGGACACCGGGGACCTGGCCTAGGTCGACGACGACGGCTTCGTCTACCTCGTCGGCCGGGCGAAGGACCTCATCATCCGCGGCGGCCACAACATCGACCCCGCCGTCATCGAGAACGCCCTGCTGGCCCACCCCGCGGTCACCGGCGCCCAGGCCGTGGGCCGACCGGACATCCACTCCGGCGAGGTGCCCGTCGCCTTCGTCACCCTCGCCCCCGGAGCCACCACGACCTCCCAGGAGCTGCGTGCCTGGGCCCGCGACCACGTGCCGGAGCAGGCCGCCGCCCCCAAGGCGGTCACCGTGCTGGACGCCCTGCCGGTCACCCACGTCGGGAAGGCGTTCAAGCCGGCCCTGCGCGCCGCGGCCACCCGCGAGGCCGTCGCCGAGGCGCTGCGGCGGCCTGCCCGGCGTCACCGGCGTCCGGGGGATCGTCGAGGACGGCGCCGTCGTCGCCGTCGTCGGCCTGGCCGAGGGCGCCGACGAGACCCCGGTCAAGGAAACCCTCGACCACTTCGCGATCAGCTGGCGAATGGAGATGTCATGAACGCAACCACCATCCTCGCCGGCGTCCTCGTCGTCGCCTTCGCGCGGCCGGCTCGGCCAAGCTCGCGGCCGTGCCCGCGATGCGCGCCAGGGCCGCGCACGTCGGCTTCAGCGTCGCGGCGTACCGGCGGATCGGACTCCTGGAGATCCTCGGTGTCCTCGGCCTCCTCGTCGGGGCGCTCGCTCCCGTGATCGGGGCCGCTGGCCGCGGCGGGACTGCTGCTGCTGCTCGGCGGGGCAGTGATCGCCCACCTCCGCAACGGCGACGGCCTCGCGTGAGCTGGCCCCGGCCGTCGTCCTGGGCCTGGTCGCCCTCGCCTTCCTCATCCTGGTGGTCGGAGACCTCCGATGAGCCGCTCCCAGCGCAACGCCACCGAGCCGATCCCCGTCGTCATCGTCGGGGCCGGCCCGGCGGGCGTCACCGCCGCCACCCTGCTCGGCCGGTACGGCGTGGAGTGCCTCGTCCTGGACCGCTGGGACGGGGTCTACCCGCAGCCGCGGGCCGTGCACCTCGACGACGAGATCTGCCGCATCCTGGCCCGGGTCGGGATCGCCGAGGAGTTCGCCGCGGTCTCGCGCCCGACCCTCGGCCTGCAGCTGGTCGACCGGGACCACCGCGTGCTCGCCGTCTTCGACCGGGACGGGGACCACGGCCGGCACGGCTATCCCCAGGCGAACATGTTCGACCAGCCGGAGCTCGAGCACCTGCTGCGCACCAACCTCAAGGACCAGACGACCGTCGGCCTCCGCGGCAACGTCGAGGTCACCGACGTCGCCCAGGACGGCCAGGGCCGGGTCCGGGTCGACTTCACCGACCGGCTCACCGGCGCGCACGAGTCCGTGCTGGCGACGTACGTGCTGGGCTGCGACGGCGCCAACAGCGTCGTCCGCGCCTCGATCGGGTCCACCATGCAGGACCTGGGGTTCGAGCAGCGCTGGCTGGTGCTCGACGTGGCCAGCAACGTCGAGCTGGATCAGTGGGATGGTGTGCACCAGGTCTGCGACCCCCAGCGGGCCGCGACCTACATGCGCATCGGGCCGACCAGGTACCGGTGGGAGTTCCGGCTGCTCGAGGGGGAGACCGCGGCCGACTACGACTCCATCGAAGCCGTGCTCCCGCTGGTCGAACCGTGGATCCGGGGCAGTTCCGCAGCACCAGCTGGAGCTGGTCCGGGTCGCCGAGTACACGTTCCGGGCCCAGGTCGCCGACCACTGGCGCGACCGCAACGTCTTCCTGCTCGGCGATGCCGCACACCTCACCCCGCCCTTCATCGGGCAGGGACTGTGCGCGGGCCTTCGTGACTCGATGAACCTGAGCTGGAAGCTCGCCGGAGTCCTCTCCGGCGACCTGCCCGAGCGGGTGCTCGACAGCTACGAGACCGAGCGCAAGCCGCACGCGCGCGCCATGATCAAGCTGGCCAAGCTCATCGGCGCGGCGATGACCCAGGGCGGGCGGACCGGGGACCTGCTCCGGCGCGCTGGCGGCTCCGCGGCTGCACCTGGTCCCGGGCCTGCGCGACCGCATCCTCGACAGCGAGACGCCGGCGCTGCACCGCTCGGAGCTCGTGGACCGCCCGTGGTTCGGGAGGTCGCTCGCCGGCCGCCTGTGCCCCAACGCGCTGCTGGGGGCCGGTCGTCGACTCGACGACTTCGCCGAGGGCGGCTTCCTGCTCGTCACCACGGCTGGCCCCACGAAGGAGCAGGGACAGCGACTCCACGAGCGCGGGACGCGCGTCCTCGAGGTCGATGCGGCTTCGGAGCTCGGCACCTGGCTCGCGGAAGGCCACGCGGTCGCCGCACTGGTCAGGCCCGACCGCAGTGTGATGCGGGCCGGCCGAGACCTCGCCGCCCTGACTCCACCCGCTTCTGCCCACCGTCGGCTCGCATGCTTTGCATGATTCGTCGGACCGGACGGCCCAACCCCGCCCAATCGGGCAACGCGACCTCACCACCATGGATCGCCGACGCCGACGCTGACGCGACGACATGAGCTGGCTGGGCCCGGTGGGCCCCCGAGGCCGATGGGAGATGCCCATGGTGGGCGTCGCCGTGGTGGTGGCGATCGTCGCGGTCATCGTGGTGATCATCCTCGCGGCGAACCGTTCCGAGGCTCCCGGCTGGGTGCAGGCGATCGTGCTCGGCATCCTGGTCAGCCCGGTCGCGATCGCCGTCTTCATCCGTTACAACTTCTGGAAGGAGGTCGTCGACGCGGTCGAGGTGACCGAGACCCAGTACCCCGAGCTGTACACGGTCTTCATCGAACAGGTCCGACGGGGCGGTTTCGACTACAGACCGCGGCTCTACATCAAGAACGGCAACGGCCTGCTCAACGCCTTCGCCTCGAAGAGCAGGCTGGACATCACCAAGGGCGGCTATGTCGTCATCTACAGCGACCTCGGCAATGTCGACACGCTCCGATACGTGATCTCCCAGGCGGAGGCGTCGGACCACACATCTCGCTGGGAGCACGGTTCGACCGCTGTCCATCGACGGTCCGGAAAAGACCCGGGCGAATCGGCACCACCCGGGCATCCTGAGGTCGGGAAGCGAGGGCGAGTCGCCTCGGTCATCGCGCGGTCGTCCAGGTCACCCGCACCCCGTCCGACTGGGGCCTCGAGCCGATGAGGGTGCCGCCCAGGCTCCGGATCCGCGCCAGCAGCGACGCGAGGCCGTCAGCGGGGACCGTCGTCGTGTGCCAGGTCATGACCCCTCCCCAGCCTGGTGTCGTGCCAGCTGCCTCACCGAGCGCAGCCTGCGGTGCACGGTGGAGCCGGATGGAAGGCTGTTCATGGCTTCCTCGCTTCCTGGGCCCGAGCTTCGTGGTCTGGTGACAGTGAATGCCCGGGGCAGGGTGGTCCGCGACCGTAGGACTACCTGTCCGGGTACCTGAGTGCGCGGGGGCATAGTCCGTGCACCCTCCCCCGCGGGATGAGCATCGAGGCGCTGCCCATGGACTCGAGGTGCTCGGCATCGGCTTCGTGCCATTCAGCCGTGGCCGATGAGCCCGGCACCCCTCGACGGCTGACTGAACGTTCAGTAACGTCGGGGTGTGCCCGACATGCGGGCACGGGGAGGTCGAACCCATGATCGCGACGACTCCGTTCCACGAACGGCTCGACGAGCTCAACGAGACCCGGCTGTGGGGCCACTGGTCCGGCTACCTGTCGGCCACGCGGTACTACTCCTCCGCCAAGCACGAGTACTTCGCGGTCCGGAACAGCGCGGGGTTCTTCGACACCTCGCCGCTGTACAAGTACCGGATCGCCGGACGTGACGCCGAGCGGCTGCTGGCCGGGGTGATGACCCGCGACATCCGGCAGTGCCGTCCCGGCAAGGCGCAGTACACCGTGTGGTGCGACGACCGCGGCTTCGTCCTGGAGGACGGCGTGGTGTTCCGGCACTCCGAGACCGAGTTCCTGCTCACGGCCGCCGAGCCGAACGTCGGCTACCTCCGTGACCTGGTGGGCCGTCTCGAGGTCACCATCGAGGACGTGACCGACGAGCTCGGGATGCTGGCCGTGCAGGGGCCACGGTCGCGGGAGATCCTCGTCAAGGTCGCGCCGGGCATCGAGCGGCTCGGCTACTTCGAGCACACCGACGCCAAGATCGGCACCGCACCGGTGACCGTCTCGCGCACCGGGTACACCGGCGACCTCGGCTTCGAGATCCGGGTCGCCCGCGCCGACGCGCTCCCCGTGCTCGACGCGGTCATCGAGGCGGGGGAGGGGCACGGCCTGCGGCCGTTCGGCGAGCAGGCCCTGCTCATGGCCCGGATCGAGGCGGGCCTCGCCCTCATCGACGTGGAGTTCTCCTCGAGCCGGTACGCCTACACCGACCACGAACGCGTCACGCCGAAGGAGCTCGGGTTCGGTTGGATGCTGCGCGGCATCGACGACGAGTCCCGCCCGTTCATCGGCCGCAACGCGATCCGTCGCGAGCTCGCGGAGAAGACGTCGCGATGGGCGACGGTGGGCCTGCTGCTCGACTGGGCCGACTACGACCGCGTGTACGAGCAGGCCGGCCTCATCCCGCCCAAGGACGAGACGCCGATCGAGGACGAGTACATGCTGTACGACGCCGGCGGCGAGCGGGTCGGCTACTCCACGAGCCAGATGTACTCGCCCGTGCTCCAGCGCCACATCGCGATCGCGCGGGTGAGACCCGACCTCGCCGCGGTCGGCACCCGGGTCGACTACGAGCTGACCATCAACCACGAGTACCGGACCATCGCGGCCGAGGTCACTCGCCTCCCGTTCTTCAACCCAGCCCGAAAGACGGCCTGATCATGGCAACGACGAGCACCAGCTACGACGCCATCGTCGTCGGCGGCGGCCACAACGGCCTCGTCAACGGCGCCTACCTCGCCAGGAGCGGACTCAAGGTCCTCATCCTCGAGCGCCGCCACCTCGTCGGCGGCGCCGCCATCACCGAGGAGCTGCGGCCCGGGTTCCACTTCACGTCGTTCTCCTACGCGCTGAGCCTGCTCCGGCCGGACATCGTGCAGGAGCTCGACCTGGTCAGGCACGGGTTCCTGCCGATCCTGATGCCGTCGTCCTTCGCGCCGATGGAGAACGGCGACTACCTCCTCCTCGGCCAGGACCGCGACGAGAACATCAAGGAGATCATGCGGCACTCGCCGCACGACGCGGACGCGATGGACCGCTACGAGTACGACGTCGAGCGTGTCTGCCAGGTCGTCAAGCCCCTCCTGGACAAGGTCCCGCCGAACATCTTCGGCAAGTCGCCGGAGGACCTCGCCGAGACCGCCGACCTGGTGAAGCACCTGCGCGGGGTGGACCAGAAGGTGGTCCACGACCTCGTCCGGATGCTCACGGGCAGCGCGGCCGACTTCCTCGACGACTACTTCGAGAGCGACATCCTCAAGGGCTACATCGCCTCCTCGGGCATCATCGGCACCAAGGTGGGGCCGATGTCGCAGGGCTCCGGCCTGGTGCTGCTCTACCACACCCTGGGAGAGCACGACGGGCACTTCGGGGCCTGGTCGTTCCACAAGGGCGGCAACGGCGGCTTCACGCAGGTGCTCGCCCGCGCCGCGGAGTCCTTCGGCGCCGAGATCAGGCTGAACGCACCCGTGGCGTCCGTGCTCACCAAGGAGGGACGGGCCGTGGGCGTCGCGCTCGAGGACGGCACCGAGCTGACCGCACGGACCGTGGTCAGCGCCCTGGACCCGCGGCGGACCTTCACCGAGCTGGTCGAGCCCCGCGAGCTGCCCAGCGACCTGGTGGAGAACATCAACCGGATGAAGTTCCAGGGGACCTCCGCGAAGGTGAACTTCGCGCTCGACGGGGCACCGCGCTACCCGGCGCTGGGTGATCGCACCGACCAGTTCCTGGGGTTCGTCAACATCGGACCGTCCATGGAGTACCTCGAGCGCGCCTTCGACGACGCGAAGTACGGCTGGTACAGCCAGCGGCCCTACATCGACTGCGCCATCCAGTCCTTCGTCGACCCGGACATGGCCCCGCCCGGCAAGCACGTGATGTCGTGCTTCGTCCAGTACGCGCCGTACCACCTCAAGGGCAGCGACTGGGACACCGAGCGCGAGCGCTTCGCGGACACGGTGCAGGCCACGTTCGAGTCGTTCTTCCCCGGTTTCGGCGACCTCGTGCTCCAGCGCGAGGTGAGGACCCCGCTCGACATCGAGCGCACCGTCGGCCTGACCGAGGGCAACATCTTCGCCGGCGAGTTCTTCGCCCCGCAGATGTACTTCTTCCGCCCCGCCCCCGGGTGGAGCCAGTACCGCACGCCCATCGACGGCTACTACCAGTGCGGATCGGGCACCCACCCCGGCGGCTGCGTGATGGGGGCCCCCGGCAAGCTCGCCAGCCAGCAGGTCCTGCGGGACCTGGGCTCGACCGCTACGACGAGTGGCGCGGGGTGAAGGTCTCGGTGCCGGGGCAGGAGGCTCCGGCGCAGTCCCGGTACTCCCGGTGCCAGGCGCGCATCCGGGCCAGCTCGTCGGCGTACGCCGGCTTTCCCGCCCCGTTGTGCAGCTCGCCGGGGTCGGCGGCCCGGTCGAACAGCACCTCCTTGCCACCGCTGGTCCTGGCGTAGGTGAACGCCCCGTAGCGGATGCCGGAGTAGTACCGGTGGCTGCCGTCGTGCACGGGGTAGGCCTCGATCGGCACGACGCGGTCGTAGGTGGTGCTCGAGCGCCAGTACGGCAGCATGTCCACCCCGTCGACCCTGCGGCCCGGGCGTACGCCGGCGATCGCGGCGATCGTGACGGCGAGGTCCGGGTTGGTGGTCGGGGTGGCCGACCTCCGGTGCCGGGGGATGCCGGGGCCGCGGACCACGATGGGCACGCGCAGCGACCGGTCGTAGGGGATGAGCTTGCCGATCTTGTCGTGGTGTCCGACGAGGTAGCCGTTGTCGGAGGTGAAGATGACGTAGGTGTTCGCCAGCTGCCTGGTCCTGCGGAGCCGCCGGACCGCCGCGGCGACGGCCTCGTCGACGGACTGGAGTGCCTCGATCCGCTGCTGGTAGACCTCCCGGACCGCGTGCCGGCGCCGGGCCAGGCCGGCCCGCCCGGCGAACGGGGAGCCGCCGGCGACGAACATCTCCGGGGGGTGCGGCAGGTTCAGGTCGCGGAACATGTTGCGGTGCCGTCTGGCCGGCGTCGTGGTCTTCATGCCCCGGGGGTCGTCGGGCTCGTGCGGCCCGCCGAAGTGCGGCGCGACGAAGTTGACCCAGGCGAACCACGGCCTGGACCTGGTCCTCGCCCGTGCCGAGATCAGCTCGGTGGTGAACCCGGAGAGCACGTCGGAGTTGTGCGCGGCCTTGCGGGTGACCCGGCCGTTGATGTTGTACTCGCTGTTGTAGAAGGCGTACGTGGTCGGGTCGACCGTCGCGCGCCAGCCGCGCCACCCCGGCGGGACGTACCTGGGCCCCTTCTCGCCGTAGCCGTTGAGGTACTTCCCCGAGAAGAACGAGTCGTACCCGGCCGCCTTCAGCCACACCGGGAGCGTGTTGGCGTCGCGGAACGCCTTGAAGCCGCCGTGCGGGCCGTCGATGGTGCGGGCGCCGTGGTTGTGGGCGTACTGGCCGGTGAGCAGGGAGGCGCGGGCCGGCACGCAGATCGGGGTCGGCGCCAGGCCCTGGGTGAGGGTGGTGCCCTCGCGGATCAGCAGGTGGCGGGTGTGGGGCATCAGCGCCAGGTCGGAGACCGTCATGTCGTCGGCGGTGAGCAGCAGCACGTTCGGCCGGCCGGCGGCGCGGGCCGCCCGGTCCGGCAGCACCGCGGCGGAGGCGACGGTGCGGTCCACGGCGGTCCGGGAGCCCACCGGGAGGGTGGGCGCGCCGGCGCTCGCCGAGGCCAGCCCGGCCAGCGTGAGGGCACCCACGGCGGTGAGCGCGGCGGCCGCGGGCACGGCCCGCTTCGACGGGGGATTCTTCACGAGCGAGGCCTGCCTGGTGCGAGGTCGACGGACCTGCGGGTCCGGGCCGGCCGCGGTCTGGTCCCGCGTTGGCCGCGGGCAGCGTACCCGCGGCGGCGCCGATGGCGGCCGAGCGGGTCGAGTGATCTAGATTTCGACTCCGTGAGTGCCCAAGCCCCGTCCGCAGTCATCCTGGTCCGCGCCGAGAAGTTCCTGCCCAACCCGGCCACGGCGGCCGACAACGCCTTCCAGTCCGAGGTGCCCGAGGGGCAGCCGGACGACGTGATCTCGGCCAGGGCGCTGGCGGAGATGGATGCGGTGGCCGACGCGCTGCGGGCGGTCGGCGTGCGGGTGCACGTGTTCGAGGACGAGGACCACACCCGGCCCGACAGCGTGTTCCCGAACAACTGGCTGTCCACCCACGCGGGCGGCATGGTCGCGGTGTACCCGATGTACGCCTCCAACCGTCGCCACGAGCGCCGCGCCGACGTGCTGGAGATGCTCAAGTCGTCCTACCGGGTCCAGACGATCGTGGACTACTCCGGGCTCGAGCCCGACGGGATCTTCCTCGAGGGTACGGGCGCGATGGTGCTGGACCACGTCTCACGCGTGGCCTACACGGCGATGAGCCACCGGGCCGACACCCACGTGCTGGAGCGGTTCTGCACCGACTTCAACTACGAGCCGATGGCCTTCGAGGCGGTCGACTCGCAGGGCGTGCCGGTCTACCACACCAACGTGGTCGCCTGCATCGGCACCGACGTCGCGCTGATCGCGCTGGACCTGATCCACGACGGGGCGCGGCGCGCCCAGGTCCGCGAGCGGCTCACCGTCAACGGCCGCAAGGTCGTCGAGCTCACCGAGGAGCAGATCCGCCAGTTCGCGGGCAACGCCGTCGAGCTCTGTGGTCGGACGCCGGAGGGCAGGCGCCGCTACGTCATGGCGATGTCGGCGAGCGCGCGGCGCAGCCTCCGCCCCGACCAGGTCGCGGTCATCGAGGAGTCCTGCGAGATCGTCGCCGTCGACATCCCCACCATCGAGCTGGCGGGTGGATCGGTGCGCTGCATGATCGCGGGGGTCCACCTCGACCGCCGCCCGCTGGGCATCGAGGTCGAGCCCACCCCCGCCGTCTCGGCGATCGACCAGGACCCCCACACCCTCGACGGCCGCGACGTGGCCGGCGACGACTGAGCCGCCTCCGGCCACGCGCGCCACGGCTCGCCGGGTCCCCGGCTCAGACCTCGGTGGCGCAACAGGACTGCTGGCGTTGCTTCGTGGCAGGACACGGCGACGCGCCCTGGTGCCCGGTCTGGACCGCGTCGCCCGAGTCCTCGCCCGGCGCGGCCCCGACCACGCGCCGGCGAAGGTCACGCGCGCGCTGGCTGGGTTCCAGTCCGAGCTCGTGCCGCATCGCGCGATCCAGCTGGTCGAGCTGCCGCAGGGCGGCGCGACGGTCGCCGCGCTCGGCGTACCACTGGCCCAGCGCGAGGTGGGCGAGCTCGTCCGCGGGATCGACGGCCAGCGCCTGGTGCCAGTCCCGGGCCTGGTGGAGCAGGTCGAGGTACAGCCGGTCGAGATGCAGCCGGTGCTGGTCGGCCCACGGCTCGTAGGGGTCCTGCGGCAACAGCTCGCCGCCGTAGGCAGCCAGGGCGCCCTTGGCCGCTGCGACGCCGCCGTCGTCGGCCGCGGCCCGGGCGAGCTGCTGGAACGCCCCCATGTCGATGTGCACATCGGCATGGGGGAACAGGTGCACGGCCTCGTTGCTCAGCACGATGGCGTCCGGGTGGCCCAGGATCTTCCGGGCGTAGTGAGCTGCCTTGTGCAGCCGCGGGGCGGCCTCCTGGACACCGACGTCCGGCCAGAGGGCATCGATGACCTGTTCGCGGTGCATGCTCCGGTCCGGTGACATGGCGAGCACCTTGACCAGAGCGGTGCTGTGGCGGCGGGTCCATGACCTTGCGGAGATGACGCGGCCGCCCACTCGTACGCGGAACGTGCCCAGCAGCGTCACCTCGACGGCGGTGGTGGTCACCGCGCCGGTCGACGGCGGCATCCCGGTCGGGGACTCGGTGCGAAGCTCCTCGACGTCCAGTGCGTAGGGAGCCATCTCATGCCTCCCGGCCACTGGTGGTACAGCACGGGGTCCCGTCGCCGGCCGTCGTGACGCAGCACGCCCCGTCCGACGCCGCGACTTCGGCGGCCGGGGCGTCCTCCAGCACGGTGTAGAACTCCCAGGCGCCGAGCGGGACATCCGGGGCGTCGACCCAGACCTTGTCCTGGACGGCGTGGCAGCAGGAGCCGACCTCGGGGGTCGTGTGCTGCAGTCCGGCGTCCGCGAAGCGAGCAGTCGCTGCCGCCACCTCGTCCGTCGAGGCGACCTCCACCCCGAGATGGTTGAGCGAGGACTGGGCGCCCGGGATCTCGAAGAGCACCAGCTTCAGCGGAGGGTCTGCGACCACGAAGTTCGCGTAGCCGGGTCGCTGCTTGGCCGGCGGCACCCCGAACAGCGAGGTGTAGAACCGGGTGGCGGCCTCGACGTCGCGGACGTTGAGTGCGAGCTGGATGCGGCTGGTCATCGTGTTCTCCTCGTCTCTGCTCCCGCCCGTCGCGAGAAGCCACCCCTGAAGACGAAGCCGGGCCGCGGGGGACGCACGTCGCCCGGAGGTCCCGTGCGTCCGTTCGGGGCCGCGTTCGTCTCTATGATGGAGAGGCGCGGAGGATGCCGATGACGCACGTACACACCGAGACCCACGGATCTCACGACCAGGACTGGTCCGAGACACTCGACCGGCTGCGCGGCTTCGTGGCCGCCCGCGTCGGGGATCCGGAGCTCGCCGCGGACATCACCCAGGACGTCCTGGTGCGCAGCATCGCCTCGGGAGCGCTGGACCGGGTGGACAACGTCTCGGCGTGGTTGTACCGCTCGGCCCGCAACGCCGTCATCGACCACTACCGGAGCCGGCGCCGGGTCGACCAGGACGTCGACCTGGAGCGCTGGCCGGAACCGGACACGTCCGGCGACCTGCCCAACGACGCCACCCGCGAGCTCGCCCGCTGCCTGCAACCGATGATGGGCGAGCTCCATCCCACGGCGCGCGACGCCCTCACCCGTGTCGACCTGCAGGGACAGACCCACCGGCAGGCGGCGGACCAGCTCGGCATCTCGGTGTCCGGCATGAAGTCGCGGGTCCAACGCGCCCGCCGGGACCTCAGGGAGCGGCTCACGAGGTGCTGCCCGGTCCAGACCGACAGCACCGGGGCCGTCCTCGACTACGCGCCGCCGCACACCTGCGGGTGCGGCGGCGCAGCTTCCCCACCCCGAGCCGAACCGCACGAGCAGGGATGAACCGGTCCCCGGCCACGACCCGGACCGTCTGGCCCGGGCCCCGACATGCTGCCGAAGATCCCTGCGATGGAGGACGCGCAGGGGGCCCGGCACCGCTACCGTCGTGATCGCCGCCCGCACACGTCAGGAGCGCGTCGATGACCAGCTGGGCCAAGTTCGTCCTGCGGCACCGCAGGTGGGTCGTGGTGTTCTGGCTGTGCGTCCTCGTCGCGGGCGGGATGGCGGCGGGGAAGACCAGCGACAGGCTGACGGTCGACTTCTCGCTGCCGGGTCAGCCGGGCGACGAGGCCAGCCAGCAGATCATCGCGGCCGTCCACAACGGCGGGAACACGACGCCGATGCTCGCCACGGTCACGATGCCGCAGGGCCAGACGATCACCGGGCACGAGGAGGAGGTCGCGCGGGCGTTCGGCGCGATCGAGCAGGATGTGCCGACCCTGCGGGTGATCGACGAGGCCAACACCGGTGACCGGGCGTTCCGCACCGACGACGACCGCACGGCGTACGCGATGGTCTTCTACCCGTTCCCGCAGACCCTCACCGAGCCGCTGCCCACCGAGCCGATCCGCACGGCCGTCGAGGGTGCAGTCCCTGCGGGCGCCGTCGTCGGGGTCACGGGCATGGACGCACTCGCCGTCGGCAGCGACACCGGTGGCCCCGGCGTCCTGACCGAGACCCTGCTCGGCGCGGCCGGCGCGCTCCTGGTGCTGATCTTCGTCTTCGCCTCGATGCTGGCGCTGCTGCCGCTGGCCGTCGCCGCGGTGTCGATCCTGGCGACCTTCCTGATGCTGTTCCCGCTGACCTACCTGACCGACGTCTCGTTCATCGTGCAGTTCCTGGTCGCCCTGGTCGGCCTGGGCGTGGCGATCGACTACTCGCTCCTCTTCGTCACCCGCTGGCGCGAGGAACGGGACCACGGCAAGGAGAACCACGAGGCGGTCGTCGCCGCGATGGAGACCGCCGGCCACGCGGTCCTCTTCAGCGGCATCACGGTCGCGATCGGCCTGCTCGCGCTGATCGTGCTGCCGGTGCCGTTCATGCGCAGCATCGGCATCGGCGGCGCGCTGATCCCGGTGGCGAGCGTGGCGGTCACGCTGTCGCTCACCCCCGCGATCCTCGGTGGCATCGGGCCACGCGTGGACTGGCCGAAGATCCGGCACGAGAGCAGCGCCAGTCCGGGGTGGACCCGCTGGGCCCGCCTCGTCGTGCACCACCGCGTCGCCGCCGTCGTCGCGGCCTCGGTGATCCTCGGGCTCCTCGTCGCAGCCTTCCTCGGCATCAAGATCGGCGCGGCCTCCTCGGACTCGCTGGCGCAGAGCGGGCCCGCGGTCACCGCGCTGCACCGGCTGGAGCAGGGTGGCGTCAGCACCGGGGCGCTGACGCCCATCGAGGTGCTTGCCGACAGTGCCCGCGCGCAGGACGTCGCCGACCGGCTCGGCCAGGTCGACGGCGTCGAGGCGGCCCTGGTCTCGTCCGGGGCGTCGAGCTCCGCCGACGGCCGCACGGTCGTGGTGCTCATCCCGGACACCGAGACCGTCAACTCCAAGAGCGTGGGCGTCGTCCGGCGCGTCACGGACGTCGCCGACCAGACACCGGGCGTGATCGGCGTGGCCGGGCTCGGCACCGCGCAGGTCGACTTCCTGCACGCCGTCTACGGCAACTTCCCGGAGATGCTCACGCTCATCGCACTGCTCACCTTCGTGCTGCTGGTGCGTGCCTTCCGCTCGCTGCTGCTGCCGTTCAAGGCCGTGGTGCTCAACCTCGTCTCGCTCACCGCGGTCTACGGCGCGATGGTGCTGTTCTGGCAGAAGGGCTACGGCTCGGACGCCCTGTTCGGGATCCCGCAGACGGGCGCGGTCACCTTCTGGGTGCCGCTGATGGTGTTCGCGTTCCTCTTCGGGCTCTCGATGGACTACGAGGTGTTCATCCTGTCCCGGATCCGCGAGGAGTACGACGAGGGGCGCTCGACCGACGACGCCGTCGTCGAGGGGATCGGACGGACCGGCCGGCTGGTGACGAGTGCGGCGCTGATCCTGTTCCTCGCGTTCGCTGCGCTGGCCTCCGGGCCCGGCACCGACCTGAAGGTGATGGCGACCGCGCTCGGCTTCGGCATCCTGCTCGACGCGACGGTCGTGCGGTCGCTGCTGGTGCCGTCGCTGGTCTCCCTCTTCGGGAAGTGGAACTGGTACCTGCCCGACCGCGTCGCCCGCCTCCTGCGGATCGAACCCTCGCGGATGCACGCCGAGGAGCCGGAGCCCGACCTCACTCCGGAACGCTGAGCGGCGAGCCGACGCCCGGCTCGGTCAGTCCGAGCCCCAGCGATCCCGGGTCGCGCGATGCGGCTCGACCTGCCAGACGCTCATGTCGGGCGGCGTGGCGCCGTTCTGGTGCAGCGCCGGGGGCTCGGGCTCGTCCGCCGGGGGAGTGGCGCCGAGCTGTCCCACCTCGGTGGCGAACGACGCCATGATCGACTGCATCTGCGCCTGAGCCGCCCGCGCGAAGGACCGGACCTGCTCGAGCTCGGCGGTCGCTGCGGCGACGTCGGCCGCCGAGTGACGACCGGCCTCGTACCCGTTGGTCGAGGACGACGGGCCGCCGTTGGCGTTCCCCGGACCGGCCCACCGGATCAAGGCCTCGGCGTCCCTGCGGGTCTGCTCCGCGGTCTCGATGGCCTCCGCGAGGATCCTGCGTTCCTGCTCGCGGGCCTGGTTCATCCGCTCGCGCGCGTCCTTGCTGACGTCGTCGACCATCTCCTCGGCCACGAGCTGGGCCTGGCTCAGCAGCTCCACGACCTGCCCGTTGACGCGGTCTCCCGCGCCCTCGAGGTCGGCGACCTCGGACCGCAGGCGCTGCAGCTCGCCCTGGAGGCGCGCGTTCTCGTCCTGGAGTCGCTCGTTGTCGGTACGGATCCCGTGCCGTTCGCTGTCCATGGCCTGTACCTGGTCGGCCAGCTGGTCCAGGTACTCGTAGACCTCGTTGGCATCCAGCCCCCGCATCCGCCGCGGGAAGTCCTCGTTGCGGATCGACGCGGGCGACCGGTACTGGCGCGATGCCTGATCGGTGTTGCTCGTCACTGACTGTCTCCCGACCTGCTCAGGGCGGCCTGCGGACTGTCCTTGCTCGCGGCCGCGTAGTAGAAGTGCTCGTACTTGATGTCCTCGGGCGCCATGCCCGTGGCACTCAGCTGTTCGAGGGTGTGCGCGACCATCTGCGGACCGCCGCAGACCATCGCCGTACGTCCCACCAGGTGCAGGCGGGCGGCGATCGTGCCGACCTTGCCCCGAGTGCCCGGGAAGGACGGGTCGTCCGAGACGACCTCGGTGTAGTCGAACCAGGGTCGGTTCTGGGCCAGGTCCCGCAGGCGTGCGCGGTCGTGCAGGTGCCAGGGCATCCGGACCCCGTGGAGCAGGTGCACCCGAGGTGCGGCTCCGTACCGCTGCCACTCCCGGTCGACCTGCTCGAGGACCGATCGCAGGGGTGCCAGTCCCGTCCCGCCGGCGACCATCAGCAGGTCGGTCGGGTCGTGGTCCTTGCGCGTGAGGCGCTCGCCGACCGGTGCTCCGAGCTTCACCGTGTCCCCGACCTTCAGGGACCGGACCAGGGCGGTGCTCACCTGGCCGCCGTCGATCTGCTGCACGTGCAGGTCGATCGAGCCGTCGTCGCGCGGGGCGTTGGCGGGGCTGAAGTAGCGCCACATCCGCGGCTTCTGCGGGATCTCCATCGACAGCGACTGCCCGGGAAGGAAGCGGAGCTCGCCCCGGGGTCGGACCGTGAGCAGTGTGAGGTCCATCATCCGCCGCTCGACCGACACCACGTCGGCGTCCCACCAGTCCGGGCTGGTGTCGGCGGACGTGTCCGCCGCCTCGACCATGATCCTGGCGATGACCTGGTAGGCAGCGGCCCAGTCCGCGGCGAGGTCCTCGTTCCAGTCGTCCTTGAGGAAGTGCCTCAGGGTCGCGAACAGCGACGCTCCGACCGCGTTGTAGTGCTCCATGACGACCGCGTACTTGCGGTGGTCACGGCCGAGGTGCTGCAGGAAGGTGGCATCGTGCTCGAGCTGGTCCACCTGGCTGACGACGCGTCCGAGCGCGGTGACGAACTTGTCCCGCTGGCTCGACATCGAGAGCGGGAACATCGACCGCACCTCGGGGTGAGACACGAAGATGTGCGAGTAGAAGAACAACGCGACATCGTGACCGTGCTTCGTCACCTGGTCCCAGCTGCGTTGCAGGGCATGTGAATCCATGGGGATGTTATCCGTCTCTGTCAGGCAACCTCTCGATCGTGACAGGTGGTCCGCTCGCGGACCGTGCGTGCTCCCAGACGTCGGCAGCGTCGGCCGACGGACAATGCGTTGACAAGAGTCCCTCCAACTCCTATGCCCCGTTCGTCTCCCGTCGCCCTAATTACCCCGTCCCGCGACGGTTCAAACCATCTCCGGTGCTCCTTTTTTCCAGACTAGGCGGCGCGGCACCACAGGTCGAGCGCCTGCGGCACGCCATGGCTCGGGCAGGAGGACGGGCCAGGTCGGCTCCGGCGCAACCTTCCGGCTGGCTCCCGGCGTCAGACCAGCAGAAGGGGGTGGAGCTGATGATGCACACCGTGACGAGTGGTGCGGCGGTGCCCACGTTCGAGGAGTACGCCGGCAGCGCCTGGCCGTCGCTCTACCGCTACGCGTACCTCCTGGCCGGCAACCACGCCGACGCGGAGGACATCGCCCAGCAGACCCTGATGAAGGCGTACCGGTCGTGGGCCAGCGTCACGGGCTCGGACTCGCCGGCCGCCTATGTGCGCCGGATGCTCACCAACACCTACCTGTCGCAACGACGGCCGAAGGGGCGACGGCTCGAGCTGCTCACGGACGTGCCGCCCGAGCCGGGCCCAGCGTCGGGCCCAGCGTCGGGCCCAACGTCAGGCCCAACGTCGGGCCCAACGTCGGGCTCAGTGCCCGGCTCAGCGCCGGGCCCGAGGAACGGATGGTCCTGTGGCCGCACGTGAAGTCGCTGCCGCCGCGCCAGAGAGCGGTGATCGTCCTGCGCTACTACGAGGACCTGAGCGAGGGCGAGATCGCCGACGTGCTCGGCTGCTCACGAGGCAACGTGAAGTCCACCGCACACCGCGCCCTCAAGGCGTTGCGAGCCGCGCTCGGCTCGGACGGCACGGACGGGATGGAGAGCTGACATGTTCGTCGACGTCGAAGAGACCCTGAGAAGCGAGCTGCGCGAGGTGGCCGGCGGCCTGCACGTCCCCGCCGTGCCGCCGCTGCCGCAGGAGCCGCCCCGCGCACAGCGGCGCTGGCAGCCGTTGCTGGTCGCGGCCGCAGTCGTGCTGATCGTCGCCGGCGCGCTCGCCGTGGTGGTGACGGCCCGGGGCGGCCGGGAGCCGCAGCCGGCGCCTCCGCCGCCCTCGCCGAGCCGGACGGACTCGGTCGGGAGGATCCCGCGGACCGCGCCGACGGTCCCCTACGTGCTCGACCAGCGGCTGTACGTCGACGGGGAGCAGGTGCCCGGAAGCTGGTGGTCGGTGCGCAGCGGCGACGCCGGCTGGCTCGCGCTCCGCACCGACAACACCTGGTGGTGGGGCAGGGGGCCGGAGGCGCACGCGATCGAGGGGCGGCTCGACGTACCACCGGTCCTGTCGCCGAACGGGAAGTACGTCGGCGAGGTCGTCACGGAGAACGGCGCGGGCGTCCTGAGCGGCTTCGACACCGACCCCGCCGGCGAGGGGTTGGGCGGCGTCCCCGTCGACAGGGGAGACCCCCAGGACGGCAGCACCGTCACCGTCCGGGCCGTCACGGACGACGGTCGGGTGATCGCGCAGGGGACGAACGGCGCCGTGCTGTGGTTGCCACTCGTCGACAACAGCACCGTCGACCTGGGCGAGACGGCGCCGGGACGACAGGTCCTGGGCAGCACCCCGGCCGGGCTGATCGTGAACGACGGCGCGGACGACGCCACGATGGGGGCTCCCTACCTGGCGGAGATCTCCGATGCCGGCGAGCTGACCCGGATCGGCGCCCTCCCGACCCACGACGACCTCGTCGTCAGCGCGGGCGGCGGATGGCTGGCCTGGACCGCACCCGGGAGCACGAGCGGCGAGGTCACCTCGATCTCCGCGCTCCGGGCGCAGTCCGTCGACGGCACCGGACGGGCCACGCTGACCGCGCCGGACGGCTGGGGCTTCCGGGTCCGGGAGTGGGCGTGGGAGGACGACGACCACCTGGTCTCCCCGGTGGTCGGCGACGGCGGCGACCGGATGGCGCGGTGCAGTGTCCGGTCGGCCCGCTGCGTGCTGATCAGGACGCCGTGACCCGTCCGCGGCCGTGGTGGGCGAGGCGCCCACGTCGTCCGTGACGGGTGATGTGGACCGTCGCCAACCGGACAGACTGGTTCCAGCACATCCGCGCTGGGAGGCACGCCATGTCCGACTACACGAGCAAGCGGCAGCTGGCCGACCAGACTCACGAGGTCCACGTCGCGCGACTGGACCGGAGTCCGCAGTCGCAGGCCTCCGACTACTCGGGATGGGTCGGGTGGATCCTGTTCGCGGCCGTGATGCTGGTGCTGACGGGCGCGTTCCACGTCATCGAGGGTCTCGTCGCCCTGTTCAACGACAGCTACTACGGGGTGAGGTCGTCCGGGCTCGTCCTCGACATGGGCTACACGGCATGGGGGTGGGCGCAGGTGATCGCCGGCGTGGTGGTCGTGGCCGCCGGTGTCTCCCTGTTCGCCGGGAGGATGTGGGCGCGGGTGCTGGGCGTCGCCATGGCCGGCGTGAGCGCGATCGTCAACGTCGGGTTCCTGGCAGCGCAGCCCTTCTGGTCGACCCTGATGATCGGCCTCGACATCGCGGTCATCATGGCGCTGACGGTCCACGGGACGGAGATCCGGGACCGCGGATAGTCCTCGAGGGAGGAACAGAGCCCGGATCTTTGATCTTTACTGGTTCAAGAGAACGGTCGATACTCCGAGGAGTGGGCAACACGTCCGACTTCGAGCGCAGGCTGCGCGGCGCGGGCCTGCGGGTGACGCGTCCGCGGGTCGCGGTGCTCTCCGCCGTGCACGGGCATCCACACGCCGACACGGACTCGATCATCCGGGTCGTCCGGGAGGATCTCGGCGTCGTGTCCCACCAGGCCGTCTACGACGTGCTTCGGGCGTTGACGGCTGCCGGCCTGCTGCGGCGTATCCAACCGTCGGGGTCGGTGGCACGCTACGAGGCCCGGGTCGGCGACAATCACCACCATGTCGTGTGCCGGTCCTGCGGAGCGATCGCCGACGTCGACTGTGTGGTCGGGGTCGCGCCGTGCCTGACCGCCACCGACGACCACGGCTTTGCGATCGACGAGGCCGAGGTGACCTACTGGGCCGTGTGCCCGGACTGCGCCGTCACACGCTCGAGAACGGCTGACCAGCAGTAGCAACTCATGAGACAGGAAGAAGGACTGACGTGTCTGAGCCCGGCAGCGAAAGCGAGAACCCGGTAATCCCCGCGCCGACTCCCCAGGAGGGTCGGCCCCGGTCGAACAAGGACTGGTGGCCCAACCAGCTCAACCTGCAGGTCCTCCACCAGAACTCGCCCCGCGCCAACCCCATGGACGAGGACTTCTCGTACAAGGAGGCGTTCAAGGCCCTCGACGTCGACGCGCTGAAGCGGGACATCGACGAGGTGATGACGACGTCGCAGGACTGGTGGCCCGCCGACTTCGGCCACTACGGGCCGCTGTTCATCCGGATGAGCTGGCACGCCGCCGGCACGTACCGCATCGAGGACGGCCGCGGCGGCGGTGGCGAAGGCGCCCAGCGGTTCGCCCCCCTCAACAGCTGGCCGGACAACGCCAACCTCGACAAGGCCCGCCGGCTGCTCTGGCCGGTCAAGCAGAAGTACGGCCGGGCGATCTCCTGGGCCGACCTGCTGGTGTTCGCCGGCAACTGCGCCCTGGAGTCGATGGGTTTCAAGACCTTCGGCTTCGGCTTCGGGCGCGAGGACATCTGGGAGCCTGAGGAGGTCTTCTGGGGGCCCGAGGACACGTGGCTCGGAGACGAGCGCTACAGCGGCGAGCGGGACCTCTCCGGGCCCCTCGGCGCCGTGCAGATGGGCCTGATCTACGTGAACCCGGAAGGGCCCAACGGCACGCCGGACCCGCTGGCTGCCGCACGTGACATCCGGGAGACCTTCCGCCGGATGGCGATGAACGACGAGGAGACCGTCGCCCTCATCGCCGGCGGGCACAGCTTCGGCAAGACCCACGGTGCCGCGAGCGCCGAGTACGTCGGCCCGGAACCGGAGGCAGCACCCCTGGAGGAGCAGGGGCTCGGCTGGCACAACACCTACGGCACCGGCAAGGGCGGGGACACCATCACCTCGGGCCTGGAGGTGACCTGGACCCAGACCCCGACGAAGTGGGGGCACGCCTTCTTCCAGAACCTGTTCGCCCACGAGTGGGAGCTCGAGGAGAGCCCCGCGGGGGCCAAGCAGTGGGTCGCCAAGGACGCGGAGGCCGACGTGCCCGACGCCCACGACCCGTCGAAGAAGCGGCGCCCGACCATGCTGACCACGGACCTGTCGCTGCGCCTGGACCCGGAGTACGAGAAGATCTCGCGGCGCTTCCTCGAGGACCCCGACGCGTTCGCGCTGGCCTTCGCCAAGGCGTGGTACAAGCTGCTCCACCGCGACATGGGTCCGGTCCGGCGCTACCTGGGCCCGTGGGTCCCCGAGCCGCAGCTGTGGCAGGACCCGGTCCCGGTCGCCGACCACGACCTCGTCGACGACGCCGACGTCGCGTCGCTGAAGGAGAAGATCCTCGGCACCGGTCTGTCGGTCAGCCAGCTCGCCGGGACCGCGTGGGCGTCCGCGGCGACCTTCCGCGGGACCGACATGCGCGGTGGCGCCAACGGTGCCCGGATCCGGCTGGAGCCGCAGCGCGGCTGGGCGTCGAACGCCGACGTCGCCCCGGTCATCGACGAGCTCGAGCGGATCCAGCAGGAGTTCAACGAGAGTGGCTCCGACCGGAAGATCTCGCTCGCCGACCTGATCGTGCTCGGCGGCGTCGCCGCGGTCGAGAAGGCGGCCAGGGACGCCGGCGTGACGGTCAGCGCGCCCTTCGCCCCGGGTCGCACCGACGCGACGCAGGAGCTGACCGACGTCGAGTCCTTCGCGGTGCTCGAGCCGCGGGCCGACGGCTTCCGCAACTGGCTGCGGCCCGGTGAGAAGCTGCGCCCGGAGACGCTGCTGCTCGACAAGGCGAACCTGCTCAACCTGTCTGCGCCGGAGATGACGGTGCTGGTGGCCGGCATGCGTGCCCTGGGTGCCAACGTCGGCGGGACCCCGCACGGCGTCCTCACCAGCCGGCCGGGAACCCTGACCAACGACGTGCTCGTCAACCTCCTCGACCAGGGCCTGGCGTGGAAGGCCGGGGTGGAGGAGAACGTCTACGAGGGCCGCGACGGCGACGCCGGCGAGGTGCGGTGGACCGCCACGGCCGTCGACCTCGTGCTCGGCTCGAACTCCGAGCTCCGGGCGATCGCCGAGGTGTACGCCAGCGACGACGCCCGGGAGAAGTTCGTCCGGGACTTCGTCAAGGCGTGGGACAAGGTCATGAACCTCGATCGGTTCGACCTCTCCTGATCCCGAGCTGCCACGGAGAAGCGGCCCCCACCGGCGACGGTGGGGGCCGCTTCTGCAGTGCCGGCTCGCGGCGGGTGCCCGGGTGGTCGCGTGAGCCCGGTGGGCTGACCCGGTCCTGCTCACCCCGACCCGGCGAGCGGTGCGCCGTTGCGGTCGCAGCACGGGGGCAGCTCGTTGCGCAGCGCCTCGAGGGCGTGGCTCGCCTTGTCCAGGAAGGTGCGCTCGGAGTCGATGACCACCCTCCGCGGGTGGTCCGCCCACGCCGCCAGGAGTCGCTCGTCGATCCGGGCCGCGACCCGTGCGGTCTCGATGCGCAACGGGTTCGTGTGGTTGTAGCCCCGGCCGGCGGGCGGCGTGCGGAGGTGGATCACCGCGTCGTACCGCGCGAGCTCCTCCTCGGGGCGGACCCCCAGCGAGGTCCAGAACTCCTCCGGCGGGCCCGGCCAGTAGGCGAGCCCGTCCACGGTGCCGCGGTCGCACAGCACCAGCGCGGCGTTGTGGGTGTCACCGATGACCTCCAGCTCACGCTGGACGTGGAAGATCGCCCGCTGCGCGGCCTTGCGTGGCACCTGCGGGACGGACGTGCCGGCCGGACCTCCCGGCTCCACGACGATTCTCGCGCGGTGGAGGGCATCCCGGGGCCGGGATCGTCGGGCTCGCTGCTCCGGACCGGGAGAGCGGGTCGCAACTCGTGACGTTCGCCCCTGCCCGGCGTGCCGTGCCGACCAAAGCATGAGTCTGTGGCGGGACCGGGCGGAGCGAGGCGGGCGATGGGTGAACGGCAGCGGTTGGGCGTGCAGGACGCCCTCTGGCTGGAGATGGACAGGCCGGGCAACCTGATGGTGGTCGACAGCCTGTTCTGGACGGCGACCCCCCTCGACTGGGACCGCTACCGCGACGTCGTGCGGGAGCGGCTCTGGGACCGGTACCCGGTCTTCCGCAGCGTGGTGGTTCCCGGCGAGGACGGCGCCTGGTACTGGGAGGAGCAGGCCGACGCCGACCTCGAGGACCGCTACGAGCGGGTCCTGCTCCCCGAGCCGGGTGGCGACGCCGAGCTGCAGCGCCTCATCGCCTCGCAGCGCACGGTGCCGCTGGACCGTGGTGACCCGCTGTGGCGCTCGGTCCTCGTCGACGGCTTCCACGGAGGGAGCGCCGTGCTGATGCGGGCGCACCACGCCATCGCCGACGGCATCCGCATGGTCCAGCTCGCCCTGAGCATCTTCGACGCCGATCCGGACGGTGCCGCGGTGGACGTCGGGGTGGCCCAGGTGCGCGCCGCCCCACCGAGCTCGTCGTCGGCGGCCGCCGAGGTGCCGGGCGACGGCCACCTGTCGCTGACCACCCAGGTGCGGACGCAGGCCACGAGCATGGCGGGTGCGTCGCTGCAGCTCGCCCGGAGCGCCGTGACGAATCCGGTGGGCGCAGCCCACAGTGCCCTCACACGCTCGGAGTCACTGGTCGGCGCGGTGGGGTCGAGGGCGCGTACGGTCCTGGGGAACGCCCCAGGGGGCAGGCGCCGACTGCCAGCGTTCCTCGCCGCCGTGCCGGGCGATGTCGACACCGCCCGCAAGCTGGTCCTCGGCACCCGCAACGACCACACCAGCTGGACCGGCACCGTCGGCGAGCACAAGGCGCTCGCCTGGTCGCCGCCGCTGGCCCTCGACCACGTGAAGGAGGTGGCCCGCGCCAACGCAGCGACCGTCAACGACGTACTGGTCACCTGCGTGGCCGAGTCGCTGCGCGCCTACCTCCAGCAGCACCGTGCCGTCTGCCACAGCGTGACCTGGGACGTCCCGGTCAACCTCAAGCCGTTCGACCCGACGCTGCCGGTCGTGCTGGGCAACAGCTTCGCGCTCGTGCAGCTCGAGCTCCCCACCAACATCGACGACCCCCTGCACACGCTCGAGGTCGTGCGGCGCCGGATGGACCGGATCAAGAGTGGTCACGAGGCCGCGGTGGACTTCGGCGTCCAGGCCGCCATCTCCCGGATGAGCAGGAGGCTGTACCGCACCACGATCGACCTGCTCGCGAACCGGGCCATCGGCGTGCTGACCAACGTGCCGGGCCCCCAGGTGCCCCTGTACGCCGCCGGGGAGAAGGTCGAGGGGATGCTGGGCTGGGCGCCGCTCACCGCCGACCAGGTCATGAGCTTCACGATCTACAGCTACGACGGCAAGGTCTTCGTCGGGATCGCTGCCGACGCCGGGCTGGTGCCCGGCCACGAGCAGATCGTCGACGGCTTCACCGGGGCCTTCTGGCGGCTCTCGCGGCTCAGCGGCTGAGGGCCGTCGGGACGGCCGGCGGGCGGCCGGCCCCGACATGGTCGATGATGGCCCGATGACGCACGGAGTCGCCTTTCCCGCCCTGCCCGACGGCCGCCGCAGCACGTCGGCCGTGGGGAGAGCGGTCGTGGCGGACGCGCTCCGCCCGGTCGATCCGGTGGGCGCGCTGGGGGCCGAGCAGGAGACGGCCTGGCGGAGCCGGTACCTCCTCCACTTCCGGCGCCTGGTCGAGGCCGGCCTCGTCGCCCCCGAATCCTGGCTGGCGATCGCCGACGCGGGCCTGGACTCCGTACGCCGTCGCATGGTGCTGGTCGGGGACCAGGACGAGGAGACGCCGCTCGCGGCCCTCGACGACGCGGACGCCGCACGGAAGCTCGACACGGTCGAGGTCGTGGGGGAGGGGACACCCGCCGGCGAGCTGGTGATCCCCTACCGCGGGCGAGACCTGCACGGTGCCACGCTGCGTGAGCAGCTCCGCGACTGGACCCGGCGTGGGGTGATGGAGCCGTCGGCGGCCGACGCGGTGGCCCGGGTCGCCGAGCATCCCGAGTGGCTGCGGCTGGACGGGCAGACCGTCGCGGTGCTCGGGGCGGGCTCGGAGATGGGGCCGCTGCGCCCGCTGCTCGGGTGGGGCGCGACCGTGGCGGCGGTCGACCTGCCGCGACCAGCCGTGTGGGAGCGGGTGCTCCGCGTGGCCCGCGGGTCGGCGGGCCGGCTCCTGGTTCCGGTGCCTGCCGACCGGGCCGACGCGGCGGCGACGCCGCGGACGCAGCGATCGCCGGGGCGGCGGGACTCGACCTGCTGGACGAGGTGCCGGAGGTGACCGACTGGCTCGCCGGCCTGGACGGCCGCCTCGTGCTGGGCAACTACCTCTACGCCGACGGGGGAACCCACGTCCGGGTCTCCGTGGCCGCCGACGTGCTCGCGACCCGGCTGGGCCGGGCCCGGCCCGACACCGGCCTCGCGTTCCTGGCCACGCCCACCGACGTGTTCGCGGTCCCGCACGACGCCGTGGAGCAGTCGACCCTCGCCTACCGGCAGCGCTCCGGCACGGCCAAGATGGTCGGGCGCCCCCTGCGCTGGGCCACGCGCGGCCGGCTCCTCCACCGTGCCTACCCGCCGGACGCCGACCCGGGGATCGGCGACAGCCTGGTGCCGGTCCAGGGTCCCAACTACGCACTGGCCAAGCGGATCCAGCGCTGGCGGGCCGCGGCCGCCCGCCGGGACGGACGACAGGTGTCCTTCCACGTCGCGCCCTCCACGCGCACCCACTCGGTGGTCAAGAACCGGGCCCTCGCCGCGGCCTTCGCGGGCGCCGACAGGTTCGGGGTCGAGGTCTTCGAGCCCGAGACGGCGAACACGATGATGGCGGCGCTCCTGGTGCACGACCTCGTGCACGGAGTGCCCACCCACGACCACCCGTGGCAGGACGAGGCGCATGCGGCGGTGCACGGCGGGCTCTGGCGGGCTGCCTACGAGCCACGCAGCGCCCTGGGGCTGGCCGCGGTCCTCGGCTACGCCAGCGCCCGCGGCTAGGTACCCGCGACCACGGCGTACCGGCAGTGCCGTCCGGCGGGGATCACTGCGGCTCGTTGAGGACCACCGTGTGCACGATCTTGTCCGAGAAGGTCTGCCGCTTCTCGTCCCACAGCGGCCACAGGTAGCCCAGGTAGAGAGGCAGCGCGTCGACGATGTGCAGGAGGTAGCGCAGGAAGGCCATGCCGGCGCCGATCGGTTGGCCGGAGCTCTCTGCGATCAGCTTGATGCCGAGGACGCCCTTGCCGATGGAGTAGCCCGTCCGGCCCGCCCGCAGGCAGGTGTTCCACACGAAGACCGCCAGGGACAGGAGCACACCGATCACGGTCAGGATCGTGCCCAGGGTGTGGTTGCTGTCGGACGACAGGATGATGGTGCCGATCAGCGCGGGGAAGTAGGCGACCAGGACGAGCAGGGCGTCGATGAGGTAGGCCCCGACCCGCTTGAACCAGGACGCGTAGGGGTTGGGCGGCCGCGGCGGCAGGCCGTAGGGATCACTGGTCGGCTGGAGCCGGGTGACCGGGTGGGGGTCCTGCTCGTGCGGTGTGGTGCCGTGGTTCGACATGGCGTCCCTCCGTGGCGGCGGCGCCGCGTCGCGTTGCTGACCGTTCAAACGTAGGGATCGGCCCGCCCACGGTCATCCCCCGACGTGGGGGTCCTGGGACGCCGGTGTCGCCCTCAGCCCTCGCCGATGTCGGCCGTGGAGACGCCGAGCACGTCGGGAAGGGCGTCGAGGTCGGCGAGCAGCTCGTCGGTCACGGGCCCGGCCACGTCGATGCTGGCGACCGCGGCGCCGCCACCGAGGAACACGCGGTTCTCCATGTGCTCGACGTTGAGGCTGGCCCGGCTGAGCCGGTCCAGGACGTGGGCGAGCACGCCGACCCGGTCGAGGTGTCGCACGGTCAGGGTGGTGGAGCCGATCCGGCTCGGGGTCAGGTTGACGCAGTTGCGCGCCTCGCCCTCGACGAGCGCGTCGATGATCTCCACGACCCCGGCGGCGATGGCGTCCTGAGCCTGCTGCGTGGACGCCCCGATGTGGTGGGTCCCGACGACGCGCGGGTGACGGGCCAGCGGCGAGCTCCACTCGGCCGTCGCGGCGCCGGGCTCGTCGGCATAGACGTCCAGCCCGGCGCGGAGGCCCCGGTCGTCGAGTGCCGAGAGCAGTGCGGCCTCGTCGACGACCTCGCCCCGCGAGGTGTTGAGGAGGATGGCGCCGGGCTTCATCATCCCGAGGAAGGTGGCGTCGACGAGGCCCGCCGTGTCCGGGCTCGAGGGCAGGTGGAGGGACACGACGTCGCAGGCCGGCAGGAGGTCCGCCAGTGAGTCGACCATCTGGATGCCCAGGTCCCGGGCGCGCTCGTGAACCGCGGCACTGCGGCCCGGCTTCGCCACCGCCCGGAGCTCGATCCCGAACGCGCGCGCACGCTGGGCCACCTCGAGCCCGATCGAGCCGAGACCCAGGATGCCCATGGTCGACCCGAGCAGACCACGCGCAGCGCTGTAGGACTTCTTGTCCCAGCGTCCGGCGCGCAGGTCGGCCACGTTGTCGACGATCCTCCGGTCGATGGCGAGCAGCAGGCCCATCGTCAGCTCCGCCACCGCGGCGGCGTTCCGGCCCGGCAGGTTGGCGACCATGACGCCCCGGGCCGCGGCTGCCTGGGTGTCGATGGTGTTGGTGCCGGCACCCGCACGGATCACCAGCGCCAGCCGGTCAGCGGTCTCGAAGACGTCGCGGCCCACCTTCGTGCTGCGTACGACGAGGGCGTCGAACCCGCCGACGCTGCTCGCCAGGTCCTCGGCCCGCAGCGCGGGATCCACGACGCAGGTGTGCCCGCGCGCCTCGAGCTGGTCGACGGTCGACCCGCCGACGCGGTCGGCGAAGAGCACGCGCATCACGACCTCCGATGAACACCGGACTCCTGCCACACCGTAACCGTCAGCCGTCCCCGGCGCGACGATACTTCGCCATCAGGCGCCTCGCGAGTGCTCCCCACTCCTGCCTCTGCCAGGCCTACGACTCGCCGACCGTCCCGACGTCGATCGCGCGACCCACGGTGGTGTCCACCACGATGTCGATGCCGTCGGGCAGGACCTTCTCGAGCCGCCGCAGCAGGTCCGCGAACGAGGGCAGCTCGGCGACGTGGCGGACGTGCACGTGGACCGTCGTCGAGGCGAAGTCCACGCTCGTCACCTCGGCCCCGGGTGACGTCTCGAGCCAGCTCTCGGCCTCGGTCTTGACGTCGGCGGTCCAGTTGCTCAGCAGATAGGTCACCACCGTGTTGGCGGCGAGCGGGACGGCCACGAGCACCATCAGCGTGGTCAGCACGGCGTACGGGCGCCGGTGCGACCGGGTCCCGGACCGGAGTGCGTCGGTGGTGTAGCCGAGGACGGTGAAGGTGACGATCCCGGCGAACACGAGCGCGAACAGGTTCGAGAGGAACAGCAGCAGCGCCCCCACGGCCAGCGTGACGGCGCCCTGCCCCAGGCACACGCCGACCACCGCCAGCGGCGGGACCAGGGAGATGGCGATCGCCACGCCGGGCAGGACGGCGGCCACGTCGCGGCGCGCCAGGGCGACCGCCCCGGCGAAGCCGGTCGCGAGGGCGGAGACGAGGTCCACCAGGGTGGGCGAGGTCCGGCTCGCGATCTGGCTGTCGTCGAGCAGGTCGAAGGTCCCGGGGACCGCGATCGAGAACACCAGTCCGACCGCGACGACCAGGCTGCTGCCCGTGAGCACGAAGAGGAACGAGGAGTTCTTCCGCTGCTTCGCGACACCCAGCGCGATGCCCATGATCGGGGTCGAGAGGGGAGCGATGATCATCGCACCGATGACGGTCGCGGTGGAGTCGGCCAGCACGCCGGCGGTCGCGATCACCGCCGACAACGAGAGCATGGTCCAGAACGCCGACAGCTTCGCGCCGCTGTCGCCGGCGCGGAGGTCGAGGTCCTCGGTGAGCTCCTCGAGGGTGCGTCGCTGCCGCTCGGGGAGCACCTTGGCCCGGAGGTTGGTCAACATGCCTGAGTATCGCCTCGGCACATGGCCGGCGCCATGGCCGACCAGGAATCCGGCTCGGGGCCGATCCGGCCCGGCACCCAACGGTCGGAGGTCCCTTGCCAGGCGAACCAGCGCCTCCCCAGACTGGCGACGGAGTGCAGTGAGGGGAGCGCGCATGGGCGACGTGGAGGCCGCGGTCACCCTCGACCTGCACGGGCTGCAGGAGCTGGTGGACCTGCTCGCGGGCCAGGGCTACTCCGTCCTCGGCCCCACCGTCCGCCAGGGCGCCGTGGTGCCCGGCCGCCTGGAGACGGTCGACGACCTGCCCCGCGGCTGGGGCGACGCGCAGGAGCCGGGCAGCTACCGGTTGCGGCGCCGTGACGACGAGGCGCTGTTCGGGTACGCCGCGGACGCGATCAGCTGGAAGACGGTGCTCTTCCCGTCGCGTGAGCTCATCTGGGAGGGCGAGCGCACCGCGGACGGCTTCTCCGTGGCGGCCGGTGAGAGCCACGGGCGCCTGGGCGACCCGCCGTACGCCATCCTCGGCATCCGCGCCTGCGACCTGCACGCCCTCGCGATCCACGACCGGGTGCTGCAGGAGCGTGGGCACCCCGACCTCCACTACGCCGCCCGTCGCAAGGACGCCTTCCTGGTCACGGTGTCCTGCTCCGACCCCGGCGGAACCTGCTTCTGCGTGTCCATGGGCACCGGCCCCCGTGCCGACTCCGGCTATGACCTCGCGCTGACCGAGCTGCTGCCGCAGCACCACTTCCTGGCCCGAGCGGGCACCGATCGCGGCGCCGCCGTGCTCGCCCGGCTCCGGTCGCGACCGGCCGACCAGGGCGAGGTCCGGGCCGCCGACGAGCTGGTCGAGCGTTCGACGCAGCACATGGGCAGGAGCATGGACACCGCCGACATCCGCACGCTGCTGTACGAGAACGCCGACCATCCCCGGTGGGACGACGTGGCCGACCGATGCCTCGCGTGCGGCAACTGCACGATGGTCTGCCCGACCTGCTTCTGCACCTCGGCGGAGGACCACACGTCCCTGGCCGGGGACCGGACCGAGCACTGGCGGATCTGGGACTCCTGCTTCACCGCGGACTTCTCCTACCTGCACGGCGGGAACGTCCGCAGCAGCGTGAAGTCCCGGTACCGGCAGTGGATGACCCACAAGCTGGCGTCGTGGATCGACCAGTTCGGGACCTCCGGCTGCGTCGGCTGCGGCCGCTGCCTCACCTGGTGCCCGGTGGGCATCGACATCACCGAGGAGGTCGCCGCGATCCGCGCCGACCCGCAGCCCTCGGCCGAGCTCGGCCCAGGGGGCTGAGATGCGGTCGCTGCGCGAGCTCCTCTCGGAGCACCCCTTCTTCGCGGGGCTCGACGACGACACCGTGAGCATGCTCGTCGGCTGTTCGAGGAACGTGCACGTCCGGCAGGGGGAGTACCTCTTCCGCGAGGGCGAGCCCGCCGACCGCTTCTTCGTCGTACGACGCGGCCGAGTGGCGCTCGACGTGCACGTGCCGGGCCAGGTCGAGCGCGTGGTGGACACGGTCGACGAGGGCGGCGTGGTCGGCTGGTCGTGGCTGGTGCCGCCGTACCGCTGGTTCTTCGACGCCCGCGCGGTGCAGGGGGTGTCCGCGGTCGTCGTGGACGCCTCCTGCCTGCGCGAGAAGTGCGACCAGGACCCCGCCCTGGGCTACGCGCTCATGCAGCGGGTCGCCGGGGTGATGTACCAGCGGCTGCAGTCGGCGCGCGTGCGGCTGCTCGACCTCTACGGGGCCGGCCGTGCCGGTTGAGGTCACCGCTCCTGCCGCCACCGCGGAGGACGCGCTGCTGCCGCGGCCGTTCCGGGTGGTCGACCACCGGCGCGAGACGGGCGACACGGTGACCCTCGAGCTGGAGTCGCTGGACGGTGACGGCCTGGCCTTCGCCGCCGGCCAGTTCACGATGTTGCAGGCGTTCGGCGTCGGCGAGGTGCCGATCTCGATCAGCGGCGACCCCGGTCGGCCCGGCCTGCTGGTGCACACGGTCCGCGACGTCGGCGGCGTCACCCGGGCGCTCTGCGCGGCGCGCCCGGGTGACGTGCTGGGGGTCCGGGGACCCTACGGCCGGGGGTGGGGAGTGTCGGACGGCGTCGGCGGTGACGTCGTCATCGTCGCCGGTGGCATCGGCCTGGCGCCATTGCGGGGCGCGGTGCTCGAGGTGGTCGAGGCCCGGGCACGGTTCGGACGGGTCCACGTGCTCTACGGCGCACGGACCGAGGGCGACGTGCTCTTCGGACGCGACCTCCAGCGGTGGGCGGCCGGGCACGACACCGACGTGGCGGTCACGGTCGACCGCGCGGCCACCTCCTGGACCGGGCGGGTCGGCCTGGTCACCGAGCTGGTCCGCGCCGCCGCGTTCGACGCGGCCCGGACGCTGGCGCTGGTGTGCGGGCCCGAGGTGATGATGCGCTTCGTCGGGTCCGAGCTCACCGCGCGGGGGGTGCCGGCCGACCGGGTGCGGCTCTCCCTGGAGCGCAACATGAGGTGCGGCGTGGGCTTGTGCGGCCACTGCCAGCTGCGCGAGCACCTCCTCTGTGTCGACGGTCCGGTGCTCTCCCTGGAAGCGGTCCGGCCGCTGCTCGGCGTACGGGAGCTGTGATGGCCGCGAACGAGGCGCGCCGGCCGAAGCTGGCCGTGTGGAAGTTCGCCAGCTGTGACGGCTGCCAGCTCACCGTGCTGAACTGCGAGGACGAGCTGCTCGAGCTGGCGGAGCAGATCGAGGTCGCGTACTTCCCGGAGGCGACGCGGGCCGTCGTCGAGGGTCCCTACGACCTCTCCCTGGTCGAGGGATCGGTGACGACCGCCGACGACGCAGAACGGATCCACCAGGTGCGGCAGCGCTCCCGGCGGCTGGTCACCATCGGTGCCTGCGCCACCGCCGGCGGCATCCAGGCGCTGCGCAACTTCGCCGACGTGGAGGAGTTCCGGGCCGCGGTCTACGCGCGGCCCGAGTACGTCGAGACGCTGGCGACGTCCACGCCGATCGCCGCGCACGTCCCCGTGGACTTCGAGCTGCGCGGCTGCCCGATCGACCGCACGCAGCTGCTCGAGGTGGTCTCGGCGTTCCTGCAGCACCGCTCGCCCCGCATCACCGCTGAGAGCGTGTGCGTGGAGTGCAAGCGACGGGGGAACGTCTGCGTCACGGTCGCCCACGGGACGCCCTGCCTGGGCCCGGTCACGCACACGGGGTGCGGCGCGCTCTGCCCGTCCTACGACCGCGGCTGCTACGGGTGCTTCGGCCCCGCGGACACCACGAACACCCGCTCGCTGAGCGGGAGGCTGACCGAGCTCGGGATGCCGGAGCGGGACCTGCACCGGGTGTTCCGCACCTTCAACGCCGCGGCCCCGGCCTTCGCCGAGGAGAGTGCACGCCACTCGCAGGAGGGGGGAGTGACGTCGTGACGCACAAGGGTGTCGGCGAGGGGCGCGAGCTGACCGCCGAGACGCTGGCCCGGGTCGAGGGCGAGGGCGCGATGCGCGTGGTGGTGCGGGACGGGCAGGTCTCCGACGTCCAGCTGCGGATCTACGAGCCGCCACGGTTCTTCGAGGCGATGCTGCGCGGGCGTGGGTACGCCGAGCCGCCGGACATCACGTCCCGGATCTGTGGCATCTGCCCGGTCGCGTACGAGATGAGCGCCTGCCGCGCCATCGAGGACGCCTGCGGGGTCAGCGTCCCGGAGGACATCGCCCTGATGCGACGGCTGCTCTACTGCGGTGAGTGGATCGAGAGCCACACGCTGCACGTCTACCTGCTGCACGCCCCCGACTTCCTCGGCTACCCCGGCGCCATCGAGATGGCCGAGGACCACCGCGACGTCGTCGAGCGCGGGCTGCGGCTGAAGAAGGCCGGCAACGCGTTGATGGCGCTGGTGGGGGGCCGTGCCGTGCACCCGGTCAACATCCGGGTGGGCGGGTTCTACCGGTTCCCCACGCCCGCCGAGCTGCGGTCCGTCCGCCCGCAGCTCGAGGCCGCCCTGGAGGACGCACTGGCCACGGTGACGATGGCCTCCGGGTTCGAGTTCCCCGAGTTCGAGCAGGACCACGAGTACGTCGCCCTGCGCACCGGCCACGACTACCCGATCGAGTCCGGGTCCTTCGTCACCAGCGGTGGCCACGCGTTCGGGGTCGGCTCGTTCGGCGACTGGGTCGCCGAGGAGCACGTGCCGCACTCGACGGCGCTGCACGCCCGGCTCCGGGACAGCGGTCCCTACGTGGTCGGCCCGCTGGCCCGCTACTCGCTCAACCACGACCGGCTTCCGCCCACGGCCCGCGAGGCGGCCGACACCGCGGGGCTGGGGCCCACCTGCCGCAACCCGTTCCGGTCCATCGTGGTGCGGGCGGTGGAGATCGTGGTGGCCTGCGAGGAGGCGCTGCGGATCATCGACCGCTGGTCCGACGGGGGAGTGCCGTCGGTGCCCGTGCCGCCGCGGCCGGGCGTCGGCCACGGGGCGACCGAGGCGCCGCGTGGGACGCTCTACCAGCGCTACGAGCTGGCCGCGGACGGCACCGTCCTCGGCGCCCAGATCGTGCCGCCCACCTCGCAGAACCAGGCCAGCATCGAGTCCGACCTCCGCGGCTTCGTGCAGGCCCGGCTGCACCTCGACACCGAGGAGCTGACCCGGCAGTGCGAGCAGGCGATCCGCAACTACGACCCGTGCATCTCCTGCGCCACCCACTTCCTCGACCTCACCGTGGAGGAGGGATGAGTGCCCTCGTGGTCGGGATCGGCAACCCCACCCGCGGCGACGACGCCGTCGGGCCCCTGGTCGCCGCCCGGGTCGCGCGGCTGCTGCTCCCCGGTGTCGAGGTGGTGACGTACGACGAGCCGCTCGCGCTGGTGGAGCACCTGGCCGGCCGCGAGGACGTGGTGGTCGTCGACGCGGCGAGGAGCGTGGACGCCCGGCCGGGGACCGTGCACGTGATCCGGGTCGGCTCCGCACCCCTGCCCCGCGAGGCTGCCGCACTGGGCTCCCACGGACTCGGCGTGGTCGAGGCGGTCGAGCTGGCCCGGGCCCTGGGCCGGCTGCCGGAGCGGCTCACGCTCGTCGGTGTCGAGGCCGGGACCGTCGACGTGGGCGCGCCGCTCTCGGAACAGGTCCGCGACCGGCTCGCGGACGCGGTGCGCGCGGTCGTGGACGCACTCCCGGCGCCGACCCCGGAGGGAGCCTGACCCATGGACGCCACCCCGATCCAGCTCGAGGACGTGCACGGCGCGCACAACTACCACCCGCTGCCGGTGATGGTCACGCACGGTGAGGGTGCCTGGCTGGCCGACGACGAGGGACACCGCTACCTGGACTTCCTGGCGGCGTACTCCGCCCTGAACTTCGGGCACCGGCACCCGGACCTGGTGGCAGCGGCCCGGGAGCAGCTCGACCGCCTGACCCTGACCAGCCGGGCCTTCCACCACGACCAGCTGGGGCCGTTCTGCGCCGAGCTGTCGGCGCTGACCGGCAAGGAGGTGGTGCTGCCGATGAACTCCGGGGCCGAGGGCGTCGAGACCGCGCTCAAGGTGGCGCGGCGCTGGGGGCACGAGGTCAAGGGCATCCCCGACGGCACCGCGACCGTGGTCGTCATGCACGGGAACTTCCACGGCCGCACGATCAGCATCGTCAGCTTCTCCGACGACCACGTGGCCAGGGCCCACTACGGGCCGTACACGCCCGGCTTCCGGAGCGTCCCGTACGGCGACGCGGAGGCGTTGGCCGGGGCCATCGACGACACCACCGCGGCCGTGCTCGTCGAGCCGGTCCAGGGCGAGGCCGGGGTCATCGTGCCGCCCGCGGGCTACCTGGCGGAGGTGCGCCGGCTCTGTGTCGCGCACGGGATCTTGATGATCGCCGACGAGGTCCAGTCCGGGCTCGGGCGCACCGGCCGGACGTTCGCCTGCGACCACGAGTCGGTGGTCCCGGACGTCTACGTCCTCGGCAAGGCCCTCGGCGGCGGGATCGTCCCGCTGTCCGCGGTGGCCGCCGACCGCGACGTCCTGGGCGTGCTCACCCCGGGCAGCCACGGCAGCACCTTCGGCGGCAACGCGTTCGCGACGGCCATCGGGCGCGCGGTGGTCCGGCTGCTGGCGAGCGGCGAGCCGCAGCGCCGGGCCGCCGCCCTGGAGCCCGTCCTGCGCGCCGGGCTCGAGCCGCTCGTCGGCAGGGGACTGGTCGCCGTGCGGGTGCGCGGGCTGTGGGCCGGCGTCGACCTCGACCCCGCCCTCGGCACCGGCCGGGACCTCAGCGAGGCGCTCGCCCAGCGGGGTGTCCTGGCCAAGGAGACGCACGGATCCACGCTGCGGATCTCGCCGCCCCTCACCATCGACGAGCAGGACCTGACGTGGGGACTCGGGCAGCTGGCCGACGCCGTCGGTGAGCTGGCCGGGTCGCTGCGGACCGTCGTACCCGACTGAGCCCACCGGAGGACCCATGAGCGAGTCGTCGGCCGTCGGCGCGTGCTGGCGAGTCGTCTGGGTGTGCAACGGGTCGGGTACGGCTCGAGCCCGGCCGCGGCCACCCTGCAGCGCCTCGGGCTCCGCCCTGCCACCGACCTGCGCGGCGGCTTCCGGGCGTGGGCCGCGCTGCCCGAGCCGAACCGCGACGGGTGAGGCGTCAGTCGGGCTTGGCGTAGGCAGCGATCCCGGTGTCCAGCATGACGCACGCCTCGTTGCCCACCACCCAGCCGTCGTGTCCCGGCTCGATGAGCATGACGTCGCCGGCCCCGAAGGTGACCTCGGTGCCGTCGTCGTACCGCACGACCATCTCCCCGGAGATGCAGATCCCGGTGTGGCGGACCTGGCAGCTCTCGGTGCCGGCGATGGGCTTGACGTCCTCGGACCAGCGCCAGCCGGGCTCGAAGACGCCGCGGCCGAGGGTGAAGTCACCCAGGGTGACGACGTCCATGCGTCCGTGCGCCTTGAAGGGCCGGGTCTCGTCGGGGCTGTCGATGTTGCGCTTCGCGATGGTGGTGGTCATGCGTCCTCCTCGGTGATGATCCCCCCGCCACGACAGCACCTCCGACGGGCGGTCGACAGAGGCGTAAGCCCCACGGCCCGCCGCGCCGAGCACGCGGTTCACCCCCGCGCATCCGCGGCCACGTCCAGCCCCCGGCCGCCGGGCGTCCGCTCCGCCTCGTCGACCAGGCGCGCGAGAAAGTGCGCGAAGCCTCCCGGTGCCCGCCCGGCCAGGCGCGCGGACGTCACGACGGGGATGTCGCCGACGGCGACGCTGCCGCCCAGGCGGCGCACGGCCCGGGTGAGCAGCAGGTCCTCGTGCGCTCGCACGGTCGAGAACCCCCCTGCCGCGACGTAGGTCGAGAGCCGGACTCCGAGGTTGGCGCCGTGCACGTGGCCCGCCCCGTGCCGGTGCCGCCGGTGCCACTCGCGCAGCACCCCCGCGGGCAGCGCGGTCGGGTCGGGGACCACCGGCCCCAGCAGCAGGTCGTGACCCGTGGCCGCAGCGGCCAGGTGCCCCACCAGCCATGAGGGTGGGACCCGGGTGTCGGCATCGGTCGACGCGATCCACGTCCGGCCGGGGTGGCGGTGCGGGGTGAGGGCGGTCGCCGCGCGTACGCCGGCGGCGCGCGCGGCGCCCACGCAGCGGGCGTGGACGACCTGGACGTGGACGGGGTGGGCGGCGGCCACCTGCGCGCTGCGGTCCGTGCAGGCGTCGAGCACCACGGTGACGTGCACCGCCGCGGGGATCTCCTCGGCGGCGACGAGCACCGAGGCCAGGCAGTCGTCGAGGGTCTCCTCCTCGTCGTGGACCGGCACCACCACGTGCACGACGTCGATCCCCGGCCGCGCACGAGCCCCGGGCGCCGTCACCGGGTGCGCCGCACCATCAGCAGCAGCTCGACGTCGTCCTCGACGTGTCGCGCGCGGACCGTCCAGGGCGAGTCCCGGACCACCAGGTCGTGGACGTCGGGTCCGTCGAGCGGCCAGCCCTCGACCTGGTGTCGGTAGTGGCACAGCAGCACGACTGCGTCCTCGGCGAGGGCTCCGTCGATGCGCCGGACCAGGGTGCGCAGATCGCGGGGGCTCAGGTAGTAGCCGAGCTCACTGACGACGACCAGGTCGAACGACCCGTCCGGCCAGTCCTCGGGGACGCTGCGCTGCTCGACCTCCACCCGGGCGGCCAGCCCGGCGACGTCGATGCGGCGCCGCGCAGCCCGGGTGGCGGTGGCGCTGGCGTCCACCGCGAGCACGCTCTCGCACCGGGTGGCCAGGTCTGCGGCGAGGGCACCGGTGGAGCAGCCCAGCTCCAGCGTCCGGCCGTGACGCTCACGCGGGAGCATCGCGAGGGTGAGTGCCCGCTTGCGCCGCTCGTACCACCGTTCGTCGACGCCCCAGGGGTCCGCGTGCTCGGCGTGCACCCGCTCCAGGGCGTCGTCGTCCGGGGCCTGCGCCACGAAGAGCTCCTCGCTGCCGAGGAAGTGCTCGAGCAGCTGCGGCGCGAGCAGGACCTCGTCGCCGGGGTGGTCCGAGAGCGGGCGGGTCTGGGTGGCGTGCGCAGCAATCGCGGCGGCCTTGGTGCGGGTCGTGCCCGCATCGAGCGACAGCCGCCGCATGCTGGCCCAGGGTGCGTCGGCCGGCCGGGACCAGTGCCAGGCCCAGATCGGGTACTCCAGGAGCCCGGCGCCCGTACGCCTCGCGGCCGCCGAGGCCACCCGTCCGGCGGCCTCGTGGTCGGGATGCCCGTCGTGGCGCCAGGGGGCGACGATGAGCGCGTCCTCGCCGTCGCCCACCAGCTCGACCAGCCGGGCGACGAGGGCCGGTTCGTGCTGCGCCACGGCGCCGTCCGCCGTACCAGCCCAGTGCAGCCGTGCGGCCGGGGCGAGCAGCCGGACGGCCACCGCGGCCTCCTGCCGTCGGCGGACGGCGAGGGCGTCCGGGGTGTGGGTCGGGGACTCCGGGTGGCTCAGCTCCCCCGCTGTCAGCAGGACCACGTCCACCTGCACCCGACTCCCGCGGTGGCCGAGGGTGGCGAGCAGTCCGCCGGCACCGAGCGACTCGTCGTCGGGGTGGGCAGCCACCACGACGACGCGGCGCAGCTCGCCCGGCACCAGGTCGACGAGGTCCAGTGCTGCCACTCGGGCGCGCTCCGGCGCCCGGTGCCACGCCGCCGCCGGAGTGCCCGGGGTGTCGTGCCGAAAGCGCTGGGCCCGACGTGTCGCCGGCCGGGCCGGCGGACCTCACCACGCCCCGCCGCCGTCCGCGACGGCGCGACCGAGGGCCGCCAGGTCCCGCTCGGCGTGGTGCTGGCGCAGGTAGAGCCGCAGGTCCGCCAAGCGGGCGGCGTACTCCGGCTCCTGGACCTGTGGTCCCGGCCCGAGGGCGTGCTCGCAGGCAGCCAGCACCTCCTCGCACGACTGGGCCACCGCGCCGCGGGCCAGCAGCGCGGTGCGCTCGGCACCCACGCCGCGCGCTCGGCCGGCGTCGACCTCCGCCGCAGCCTCCGCCAACACCGCTCGGGCCCGGGACAGGGCCAGCTCGACCTGCCCCAGGTGCAGGTGTCCGAGCTGGTCCAGCGGCCGCGACGACGGCCGGGCCAGGCGGCGAGCCAGTCCGACCGCCCCGCCGAACCAGACCGCGGCGACGCCCACGCCCCCGTACCAGAAGCCGTCCCGCTCGAGGTACCAGCCGGTCGGCCCGACAGGATGGGCGGGCACGTCGGTCATCGCCACGGCGGTGCTCACGACGTCGCGCAGGCCGCGGGCGTGCCACGCCTGGCCGGTGTCGGTGCGCACCCCGGGGTGCACGAGATCGACTGCGAAGAGTCGGCGTCGGTCGGCGTCGACCCAGGCGGTCACGAGCGCGTGGCTCAGCGAGCCCGCGAGCGAGCACCACGGCTTGACGCCGTCCAGCAGCCACCCTGCTGCGGTCTCCCGGGCCACGAGCCGGGTGCCCGGTCCCTCGGCGGCGAAGACCCCCCAGGTCGACCCTTCGGGAACGCGCACCGGGTGACCATCGGCGTCGGCCTCCCCGAGGATGGCCAGGGCGTCGGCGTGCGGCTCCACCGCCCGGGCGAGCTGCAGGTCGGCGGCCCCCAGCGTGGCCAGGGCCTCCCAGCGCTCCCGGGTTCGACCCCGCCCCGGCGTCGGCAGCAGCGGGCCCAGCCCGGCCGCGAAGCCGAGGTGCGCCACCGGCCCGTCGGCGACGACCTCGCTGCTGGCGGCCAGCCGCTTCGCCAGGGGCTCGGAACCCGCCACCGACCCGACTGCCGAGGCCGGCGTCAACCGGACCATCTCGCCCACTCGTCCTCCTCGACGCCTTGCCCGGACTCGCCGGCGGGGTGCTCGGGGCCCTGCGTGAGTTCCCACGCGCACCGACGCCGGCGACGCCGGCTGCGTAGCCCCGGAGGAGGGCCCCGCAAACCCGGGTCGGGCCTCAATCACCCCCAGGGGTGAGAGCCGACGCCGCGGTCAGTCCCGGCGGGTGTGGCGGGACCGGTCCGGGCGGAATCCGTGGTCGACGCCCCAGAGCACCGCCTGGGTGCGGCTGTCCACGCCGATCTTGCGGTAGAGCGTGCGGATGTGGGTCTTCACGGTGTTCAGGCCGATGAACGCCCGTTCGGTGATCTCCTGGTTGTTCAAGCCCTGGCAGAGCAGCGCCAGCACCTCGGCCTCACGGGCGCTGAGTCCGTGCTCGGCGCCCGGCCAGCGCCCGAACTCGTCGCCGTCGCGCATCGGGGTCTGCTGCGGGGTGACCAGTTCGCCGGCGTGCACCCGGACCAGCGCGTCGGCGAGCTCCACGCCGCTCAGCCCCTTGGTGAGGTAGCCCGAGGCGCCGCGCTCCAGGGACTGCTGGACCAGCTCCGGATCGGTGTTCCAGCTGAAGACCACCAGCCTGGCCGGGCTGTCGCCCAGCAGCCCCGTCACGTCGAGCTGACGCCCCTGCGACTGCCCGAACGAGTCGTAGAGGACCACGTCGACCTCGGACTGCACCGGGACCCCGCTGTCGAGCTCGACGACCGTCACCCGGTCGGAGTACGGCGCGAGCACGCCGGCGATGCCGGCGACCACCAGCTCGTAGTCGTTGACGACGGCGACGCGCACCGCATCCCTGCCCATGCGTCGAAGCATAGGAGAGCCCGATCAGCCGGCCAGCGCGGCGCGTTCGGCGACCACCGCGTCCACGTCGCCGGCGGTGCTGCGCAGCGACGTCACCAACGCGCCGTACACCGGCCACGGCAGACCGGGCAGGCGCTCCCCGGAGAGGTCGCCGGTGAGCTGGTCCAGGTCGCCGAGCACGTCGTCGACGTCGTGCTCGGCGCCGCTGAGCCGCACCGCCGTCCGCTCCAGCAGCTGCGTCCATCGCCGGCGGAAGTCGTCGTCCCACGTCTGGGCGCGTCCGGTCGCCTCGCCGACGATGCGGGCCGTCGCCCGGGCGTGCGTGACGGCGTCCTCGAGCTGCACGAGCAGCTCGGTGGCCCGCTCGACGTCGGTGGTACGTCGCGACCGGCGCCGGCGCGGGTTGCCCCACCGGCTCTCCCGGGTGAAACCGAGGTGGGACTCGGCCTCGTCGAGGAGGCGGTCGATGCGCCGGCTCTCCTGGACCCAGCCCCGGCTGACGGTGTCGTCCATGTCCGGGCGGAGCTCGCGGGCCATCCGGGACAGCAGCCCGCCGAGGGCGGCGGCGGCCCGGTCCAGGACCCGCTCGGCCAGCCGGTCGTCCAGGGGCGGGGCGAGCGTGAGGTTGACGACCAGGCCGACGCCGACCCCGACGACGGTGTCGAGGAAGCGGTGCAGGAGCAGCTGCTCCTGGTTGCCGTAGCCCGCGGTCAGGACGAACAGGGCCGTCGTGGCCACCGTCACGCCCTCGTCGCGCAGCAGCGGGGTGCGCGCGAGGAGCAGCCCGAGGAGCACGGCCAGCCCGAGGGTGGTGGGGCCGTACCCCAGCACCTGCGCGGCGGCGAAGGAGAGCAGGATCCCGACCGTGGTCGAGAGCACCGACTGCGTCCCCCGCCACAGGGTCCGGTAGACGGTGGCGTGGACGGTCAGCAGCGCCGCCCACGGTGCGAGGAACGGCTGCTCGAGCCCGAGCACCCGCACCGCCAGCAGCCAGGCGGCCACGGTGGCGATCACGGTCTTGACGACCTGGGCGAGGTCGGTGTGGAGCTCGGGGCGTGCCGCCCAGCGGCGCACGGCGTGCACCGCGCCGGCGACGGAGGGGCTGCTGGACGGGTGTGCCATCGGACGACCGTGGCAGCCCGCCGCCGGCGCACGCACGTCGATCACACCTGCGGGTGAGGGCGTGGTGCCGCGGGGGAGCGGACCGGGGGAGTCAGAACGGGTAGCGCTCGATCTCGGACTGCATCGTCACCCACTGCAGGTGGCCGAACGTCTCCAGGTTCGCCCGGGCGCCCCCGAAGTGGCCGCCGGAGCCGGAGGCCTTGATCCCGCCGAACGGGATCACCGCCTCGTCGTCGACGGTCTGGTCGTTGACGTGGACCATCCCGACGTCGAGCCGGCTGCTCAGCTCGTACGCCGCCATCGCGTCGCCGCTCAGCAGCCCGACCGAGAGTCCGTAGGGGTCGTCGTTGACCAGTGCGACTGCCTCGTCCACGGTGTCGTAGGCGATCACCGGGGCCACCGGGCCGAAGATCTCCTCGCGCGCCACCGGCTGGTCCGGGGACACGCCGGCCAGCACCGTGGGCCGGTAGAGGAGCCCGTCGTAGGTGCCGCCGGCGGCCAGCCGGGCGCCCTGCTCGACCGCGCCGGTGACGAGGTCGTGCACCCGGTCGCGCTGGGTCTCGTCGATGAGCGGACCGAGCGCGACGTCACCGGCCCACGGATCGCCCACCGGGAGGGCCTCGGCCTTGGCGGCCAGCATCGCGGCGTACTCCTCGGCCACCGGTCGCGGCACCAGGTGCCGCCCGGTCGTCATGCAGATCTGGCCCTGGTGGAGGAAGGACCCCCAGGCGCCCGCCGAGGCGGCCGCCTCCAGGTCGGCGCCGGGGAGCACCAGCAGGGCGTTGTTGCCGCCGAGCTCGAGGTGCAGCTTCTTGAACATCGGCGCCGCGACCGCGGCGATGGCGCGCCCGGCGGCTGTCGAGCCGGTGAAGGACACGCACGGGATCCGCGGGTGGCCGACCAGCTGCTCACCGAGCTCGCGGCCACCGGGCAGGACGTGCAGCAGCCCCTCGGGCAGCCCCGCGTCGGTGAGCAGCCGGGCCAGCGCCATCCCGCCGGCGACCGTGGTGCGCGGGTCGGGCTTGAGGATCACGGCGTTCCCGAGCGCGAGCGCGGGCGCGACCGAGCGCATGGACAAGATCCCGGGGAAGTTGAACGGCGAGATCACACCGACCACGCCCACGGGGACGTGCCGGGCGATCGACAGCCGGGGCCTGCTCGACCTCAGCACCTGGCCGTACGGCGCGGACGCGGCAGCCGCCGACTCGCGCAGCTCCGAGACGACCAGCCCCAGCTCGAAGCCCGCCTTGCCGGGCGCGGAGCCGGCCTCGCGGACCAGCCACGGCTGCAGCCGCTCGGGCTCCTGCTCCAGGATCGCGGCCGCCCGCAGCAGCACGGCGGCTCGCTGCTGGTACGGCGCGTCCGCCCAGGCCCGCTGGGCCTCCTGCGCGGTCGCGACGGCGTCGTCGAGGTCGGCGGCGGTGGCCGAGCCCACCGACGCCGAGGGAGGCGCCCGTGGCCTTCTCGACGACCGGGCTCGGCTCACCGCGGCCCTGGACGAAGCCGCGGGAGAAGATCCGGTCGGTCCAGGGCGTCGCGCCGGTGGCGGAGTCGAGGTGGGTCGCGGTCACGAGAGTGACCTCCTTCGGCGTTGCGGGTGCGGGGTGCCTCGGCCTGCTGGTGATGGGCCTCGGATCGCTCGAGGCCGCGAGGCACGGCGACCATCGCCGCCACCGCCAGCAGCGCCACGGCGGAGAAGAAGTAGAAGCCCCACGGGTAGGCGACGCCCGCGGTCACCAGGGCTCCGGTGATGGTCGGGCCGACGATCGAGCCCACCCGACCGATTCCGGAGGACAGGCCGAGCGCCGTGCCGCGAACGTCCGAGGGGTAGCTGCGGGTGATCCAGGCGTAGACGAGCACCTGCGCGCTGAACACGAAGACGCCGGTGAGGAAGACCGCGACGTCGAGCAGCAGCGTCGGCATCTTCACGCTGAGCAGACCGAGGAAGACGGCAGCTGCGAGGAACCAGGAGATCGCGCTCGGCCGGATGCCGCGGGCGTCGCCGATGACGCCGGCCAGCACCAGCCCGGTCACCCCGCCGAGGTTGAGCAGGAACAGCATCACCAGCGAGGTGGACAGCTCGTAGCCCGCCTCGCTCATGATCGTGGGGAGCCAGGAGATCAGGCCGTAGACGAGCAGGAGGCCCATGAACGAGGCCACCCAGGTCGCGATGCTGGCGACCAGGAAGGGCTGCCGGAGCACGGCGGACAGCGGGACGCGCTCGGACTCCGACGCACCGGACGCCTGGCCAGCACGCGCTCGCTGGTCTCGGGGAGCTTGAGCCACATGACGGGGAGCACGGCCAGGCCGACGACCCCGCCGATGACGAAGAGCCACTCCCAGGTGGGCATCAGGACGAGCCCGAGCGAGTGCGGTGAGCATCGCGCCGGTGTGGTAGCCGGTCATGGCCAGGGTCGTGCCCCGGGCCCGTTGCGAGGGCCGGACCGTCTCGCTCATCATCGTCAGCGCGGCCGGCATGCAGGCGCCGAGGCCGATGCCCGCGAAGAAGCGCAGGGCCGCGAACACCGAGGCGTCCGGCGCCCAGGGCACCACGAGGGTGAGCACCGAGAACAGCGCGATCGAGCCCATCAGCGAGGCCTTGCGGCCCACCCGGTCGGAGATCGGTCCGACCAGCAGCGCGCCGACCAGGATGCCGACCAGCGAGATCGTGGTGATGAAGGTGGCCTCGGCCTTCCCGATGCCGGCGTGCTCGGTGTCGAGGATGGTCGGCAACGAGGCGCTCAGGGCCACGATGTCGAAGCCCTCGAGCGTCACGGTCGCCCAGCACAGGGCACGGGTCCAGCCGGGGGTGGCGACTCGCGTGGCGAGCTCGCCGGTGGTGGCGGTCATCGGGTGACTCCTTCTCGGGTTCCTGCGGGTCCGGTCACCCGATGTCCTGGGACACCGGTTCCGGGGTGGTCAGGGATGTGTCGACCTGGATCAGTCGCGGTCCGTCGGGGGTCCGCGCCAGCTCGTGGGAGAGTGCGGCCCGGTCCTTGACGTGGATCGCGGGCACGCCGTACCCCTCGGCGAGGGGCACGAAGTCGATGCCCGGCACGTCGAGGCCCGGGACGTCGGGGGTGCCGAGCAGGCCCGCGAACCAGCGCAGCGCGCCGTAGCCGCCGTTGCGCAGGATCACGAACGTCACCGGGACGCCCTGCTGGGCCGCCGACCACAGCGCGGTGATGCCGTAGTTGGCCGAGCCGTCGCCGACCACGGCGACGACCCGCCGGTCCGGCCGGGCCAGCGCGACGCCGACGGCGGCCGGCAGTCCGAAGCCGAGGCCGCCGGAGGCGGGGAAGAAGTAGCTCCCCGGGTGGCGCAGGTCCATCTGCGCCCAGAAGTCGGCGTTGGTCGAGGTGGACTCCACGACGTAGGCGGTGTCGGCCGGCTGGGTCTCGCGCAGCGCCGCGAACACCTCCGCGGGGTGCAGTGCGTCGCGGCCCGCGGCAGCGTCGGCGCAGGGGGTCCACCGATCGGCCTCGCCCGTGGCGAGCACGGTGTGCACGTCCACGTCGAGAAGGTCGAGCAGTGACTCCACGACGGCGGCGGGGTCGGCGACCAGCGCCTCACCCATCGGAGCCCGGGCCGCGGCCGAGGCGCTGTCGGTGACCTGGACCAGGGCGGTGCCCTCGGGCAACAGGTCACCCGGCTCGTGCTGGTGGTAGCGGAAGACCGGCGCGCCCAGGACGAGCACCAGGTCGTGCCCGGCCAGGGCCGCGGCCACGGACCGCACGCCCGCCGGCAGGACGCCGGCGAAGAGCCGGTGCCGGTTGGGGAACGGCAGCCGGTGCGGGGACGGCGCGACGTGGACGGTGGCGCCGAGATGCTCGGCGAGGGCCATGAGAGCGTCGTACCCGATCCGGCCGTCGAGATCAGGCCCCAGCACCAGCAGCGGGTGGTCCGCCTCCCGCAGCCGGCCGGCGAGATCGGCGGCCACGGCCGGGTCGACGTACGTCGCGTCGCGGACCACGCGGTCGAGCAGGTGCGGGAAGCCGGACGGCGCCGGCCGGTCCCAGTCGTCGTACGGCACCGACACGTACGCCGGCCCGCTGCGGGCGACCCGGGTCTCGTGCAGCGCCTGGGCGACGGTGCGCGGCACGTCGGCGGGGGCCAGCGGCTCGGCGCTGAAGCCGGTCAGCGGCCGGGTGAGCAGCCCGGCGTCGGTGCTGGCGAGCATCACCTCCTGGCCCACGGTGTCGCGGACCTGCTGGCCGGCGAGGACCAGCAGGGGGGTGCGCGAGACCGCGGCGTTCGTCAGGGCGCCCATCGCGTTGCCGGTACCGGAGGCCGCATGGAGGTTCGCCACCCCGACCCGCCCGGAGGCCTGGGCGTAGCCGTCGGCCATGCCGATCACCACGCCCTCGTGCAGGCCGAGCACGTAGTGGACCTCGCTGGGCAGTCCCGCCAGGAAGGGCAGCTCGTTCGAGCCGGGGTTGCCGAAGAGCAGCGTCACGCCGTTCCTGCGCAGCAGGTCGTGGGTGACGTCGCGGACGGTGGTGGGCACTGGGCTGATCCCCTTGTCTGAGGGTCTGCTGACGAGTCGGGTCTGTCGGTGTCGGGGGACGGCCTGGAGTGATGGCCGTCACTGGCAACCTAGAAAAGGTCAGCCATCAATGGCCAATAGAACTTGCGCCCACCTCCATAGATGACTTCTATGAAGACCGTGGCGACCCCGATCGACCTGGTGCAGGTGCGCACCTTCGTCCACCTCTACGAGACCCGCTCGGTCACGGCGACCGCGGAGCTCCTGCACGTCACCCAGCCGACCGTGAGCTACACCCTCGCCAAGCTGCGCCGGCGCTTCGGGGAGGAGCTCTTCGTGCGCACCGCGCAGGGCCTGGCGCCCACGCCTGCGGCGACCGAGCTCTACGAACCGTTCCGCTCCGCGCTCGAGACCATCGACCGTGCCGCCGGGCCGGCGGCGCCGTTCGACCCCGCGGCGGCGGAGCGAGAGTTCACCGTGATGCTCTCGGAGTTCGGCGAGCTGTCCTTCCTGCCCCTGCTCCTGGGCCGGCTCGCGGAGGCGGCGCCCCGGGCGCGGCTGATGGTGCGCCACCTCGTGGTCGACGACGCGCCGGACCTGCTCACCCGCGGGCAGGTCGACCTGGTGGTGACCAGTGCCCGGCTGCCGGAGCAGCTGCTCGTCCGTCGGCCGTTCATGGTCGTGGACTACGTCGCCCTCGCGGCCGCCGACCACCCGCGGCTGCGGGGAGAGCGCGCCGCTGCGTCGGTGCTCGCGGCCGAACGTTTCGCCAGCGTCCGGGGGACCACGGGCCACCTCGGGCCGGTCCGGCTGCTCGAGCGACTCGGGCTGGAGTCCCGCGTCGACCTGGAGCTGAGCGACTACTCGGCGGTGCCCTACGTCGTCGCCGAGACGGCCCTGGTGGCCATCGTCCCCGCCACATCGCCGAGATCTTCGCCGGGCGGCACGCCGTCACCGCCCTCGACCTGCCCTGGGAGGTCGAGCCGATCGAGGTGGCGGCCTACACCCGACGCGGACCGGGGCCGGCGCGCCAGTGGCTGGCCGACCTCGTGGTCGAGACGCTCTCGGCCCGGCGCTTCCGCTAGGGCACGGCTCCCGGCCGGGGCCCTTGGTGTGGCCCCGTCAGTCGATCCGGGCGATGGGCGCCCCCTGCCGCACGACCGCCTCCTCGTCGACCAGCAGGTGGACGACCCCGGCGGCCGGCGCCGGCACCTCCGCGGCGACCTTGTCCACCTGCACCTCGGCGAGGAGCTGGTCCGGGACGACCGCGGATCCCTCGCTGACGAACCAGGTGGTGAGGACGCCTTCGGCGTCCGGGGTGTCCTTCGAGAGGGGCGGAAAGAGCACCACATCGCTCATCGAGCGGTCACCGCATGGATGGCCTTCTCGATCCGGTCCTGCCGTGGCAGGACGGCGTACTCGAGGTCGTGTGCGTAGGGGATCGGCACGTCCGGCACCGCGACCCGCTGGGCAGGCATCACGAGGAGCCCGGGGTCGACGTCGGCGATGGTGGCGACCACCTCGCCGGAGACGCCGTACGACAGGTAGTCCTCATCGACGACGACCAGCCGCCCGGTCTTCCCCACCGACGTCAGGATCGCCTCGCGGTCGAGCGGGACCAGGCTGCGCAGGTCGATCACCTCGACGTCGATGCCCAGGGGTGCCAGGTTCTCCGCGACGTCGAGCGCGTGGTGGACCGAGAGCGACAGCGTGACGACCGTGACGTCGCTGCCTTCGCGGGCGACCCGCGCCCGGCCGATCGGGACGACGTGCTCGCCCGCGGGGACCTCGTCGAGGGTGCGCGGGTTCTTCACCATCCACGGGAGTCCCATCACGCCCTTGTGGAAGAGGTAGACCACCGGACTGTCGTCGCGGATGGCCGAGGTCATCAGGCCCTTCGCGTCGGCCGGCGAGCTGGGGACGACGACCTTCATCCCGGGCAGGTGGGCGAACGTCCCCCACAGGCACTGCGAGTGCTGGGCGCCGTCGGAGTACCCACCGCCGGCCGCCATCGTGAGGACCATCGGCACCCTCACGTTCCCGCCCGACTCGAAGTGGATCTTGGCCATGTGGTTGTAGATCTGGTCCAGGCACACGCCCATGAAGTCGCTGAACATCAGCTCGACGACGGGGCGCATCCCCTCGACGGCGGCGCCGATGCCGAGGCCGATGAACGCGGTCTCGGAGATCGGGGTGTCGATGATCCGCTGCGGACCGAACTTCTCGAGGAGGCCGGTGGTCGAGCTGAAGATCCCGCCGTAGGCGCCGACGTCCTCGCCCAGGTAGAACACCGACGGGTCTCGCTCCATCTCCTGGGCGATCGCCTCGACCATGGCCTTGGACGTGGTGAGCCGCCGGACTTCCTGCGGCGCTTCCATGAGGGTCATCGCGCTTCCTTTCAGGCGAGCTTTCAGGCGAACACGTGGTCGGTGGCGGACGCCGGGTCGGGCGTCGGGCTGCTCTTGGCGAACGCCACGGCGTCCTCGACCCTGGCCGTGGCCCGTTCGCGGATCGAGGCGACCGCGGCGTCGTCGAGCAGCCCGTCCGCGCGCAGCCGCTGCTCGTAGCGCGGGATCGGGTCCCGGCCCGCCACCTCGGCGAGCTCCGGGCGGTACCCCTGGGCGTCGCCCTCGAAGTGTCCCCACATCCGCAGCGTGTGGACCTCGATCAGTGACGGGCCCTCGCCCGTCCTCGCCCGAGCCACGGCCTCGGCGGCAACGGCGTGGACCGCCTCGACGTCGTTGTCCTCGACGCGGTGGCCGGGAATGCCGTACGCCGCAGCCCGGTCGGCGTTCGAGACGACGGCCGTGGACGCTGCGCGCCCGACCGAGATGGCCCAGTCGTTGTCCTCGACGACGAAGACGACCGGGAGCTTCCAGAGGGCGGCGAGGTTGAGCGACTCGTGGAAGGCGCCCTGGTTGGCGGCACCCTCACCGGTGACGGCGACCGCGATCCGGTCCGTCCCCCGCCGCTGGAACGCGAATGCCTGGCCCAGTGCGGGAGGGAAGCCCTCCGCGATGATGCCGGAGCAGGAGAAGTGGGTGGCCGGGTCGAAGAGGTGCATGTGCCCGCCGCGGCCCCGGCCGAGCCCGTTCTCACGACCGAAGATCTCCGAGGTCATCGTGCCCAGGTCCACCCCATGGGCGATGGCCAGGTGATGCGGACGGTGCGTCGCGGTCAGCGCGTCGTCCGTGGTCAGGTGCGCGCAGAGTCCGGCCGCCACCGGCTCCTGGCCCGCGGCGAGGTGCATCTCGCCCGGGACGAGGCCCTTGCCGATGTCGAACCCGGGACCCTTGTCGGCGTGGTACTCCCGGAGGATCGCCTCTTCGTAGACGCGGCAGAGCACCATGGTCTCGTAGAGCCGGGACCGCACCTCGGGATCGGGCCGCTGCCGGCCCGTCGACGGCGCCCCGGACGCCGCAGCTGTCGTGGATCCTGGCGCGTGAATCGTCATTCCGGCCTCCCAAGGCAGTGACTTCCCTGGGACGCTAGGCCGGGTCCTGAGCACCGGGAAGGGGCCGAAGTCCCGGGCCGGCCGGGAGTGCTGCTCGACCTCGACGGCGTCGTCCACGTGGGTGACGACCCGGTGCCGGGAGCGCGCGAGGCGGTGGACCGGCTGCGCGAGCAGGACGTGCCGCTGCGCTTCCTGACCAACACCACCTCACGCCCCCGGCGCTCGATCGTGGGGCGCCTGCTGGCCATGGGGGTCGACGCGTCCGAGGACCTCGTGCTCACCCCCGCGGTCGCGGCCGCGCAGTGGATGCACGCCCACGACGTACGACGCCCGGCGCTGTTCGTGCCCGCGGCCACGGCCGACGAGCTCGCCGGGTTCGACCCGCTCCCGGCCGACGGCCTGAGGCTGGACGCGGGCGCGTTCGTGCGGGCCCTGGAGTACGCCGCCGGGCGCACCGCGGTGGTGCTGGGCAAGCCCGACCCCGCGTTCTTCCTCGCCGCCCGTCCACGCCCTCGGCCTGCAGCCCGGCGACGTGGCCATGGTCGGTGACGACGTGCGCACCGACGTGGGGGCCGCGCAGCGGGCCGGTCTCACCGGGGTGCTCGTGCGCACCGGCAAGTTCGTGCCCTCCGACCTCACCGGCGACGTCACGCCGGATGCCGTGCTCGACTCCATCGCGGACCTGCCCGACTGGTGGGCAGCGCGCTGACGGGGCCCGCACGACGCGCTGCTGTCCTTTGCGACTGGCCCGTAACCCAAGACTCGTGACAGGTTGCGGGTGGGGCTCGCCGGTGGTCCCGACGCTCTCACGGAGGTGTGCATGTCCTTCTCGCGCATTGCGATCGTGAATCGTGGCGAGGCCGCGATGCGGTTGATCCACGCCGTTCGGGAGATCAACGCGGCGGGGGACGGCCCCATCCAGACGATCGCCCTGCACACCGAGGGGGAGAGCCGCGCCATGTTCGTGCGCGAGTCCGACCTCTCCTACGACCTCGGGCCGGCCTCGGCCCGGCCCTACCTCGACCTCGCCGTGCTGGAGCGGGCGCTGGTCGAGAGCGGCGCCGACGCGGTCTGGCCGGGCTGGGGCTTCGTGGCCGAGGACCCCGCCTTCGTCGACCTGTGCGACCGGCTCGGGGTGACGTTCATCGGGCCCAGCGCCGAGGCGATGCGCAAGCTCGGCGACAAGATCGGCTCGAAGCTGATCGCCGAGGAGGTCGGCGTGCCGGTCGCCCCGTGGAGCCGCGGCGCCGTCGACACCCTCGAGGGCGCGCTGGCGGCGGCCGAGGAGATCGGTTACCCGCTGATGCTGAAGGCCACCGCCGGCGGTGGGGGCCGCGGTATCCGGAAGGTCACCTCGGCCGCCGAGCTCGAGGACGCCTACCAGCGCACCAGTGACGAGGCCCGCCGCGCCTTCGGCAACGGCACGGTCTTCCTCGAGCGGCTGGTCACCGGTGCCCGGCACGTGGAGGTCCAGCTGATCGCCGACGGGCACGGAACCGCCTGGGCGATCGGCGTACGCGACTGCTCGATCCAGCGCCGCAACCAGAAGGTGATCGAGGAGTCCGCCTCCCCGCTGCTCACCCCGGCGCAGACCGACGAGCTCAAGACGGCCGCCGAGCGGCTCGCCGTCGCCGTGGGCTACGTCGGGGCGGGAACCGTGGAGTTCCTCTACCACCCGGGCGAGAAGTCGTTCGCGTTCCTCGAGGTGAACACCCGGCTCCAGGTCGAGCACTCGATCACCGAGGCCACCACCGACGTCGACCTGGTCAAGGCCCAGATCCACGTGGCCGCCGGTGGCCGCCTCGGGGACGAGCGGCCCACCGAGAACGGGCACGCCGTCGAGGCGCGGCTCAACGCCGAGGACCCCGACCGCGACTTCGCGCCCGCGCCGGGCCGCATCGTCCGCCTCGACCTGCCGTCGGGCCCGGGCGTCCGTGTCGACACCGGCGTCGCCGAGGGCGACACCATCCCGCCGGACTTCGACTCGATGATCGCCAAGATCATCGCCTACGGACGCACCCGCGAGGAGGCGCTGGCCCGGCTCCGCCGTGCGATGAGCGAGACGACCGTCGTCATCGAGGGCGGTACCTGCAACAAGAGCTTCGTGCTGGACCTGCTGGCCCAGCCCGAGGTCGTGGACGGAACCGGTGGCTGGGCGGACACCAGCTGGATCGACCGGGTCCGCGGCGAGGGCCGGCTGGTCGCCCAGGAGCACGCCGGGATCGCCGTGGTGGCGGCCGCGATCGAGGCGTACGTCGACGGGCTGGAGCTCGAGGTCGCCCGGCTTCTCGAGACCGCTCACGGCGGTCGCCCCCAGGCCCAGCACCAGGCCGGCCGTCCGGTCGAGCTCAAGCTGCGCGGCACGACCTACCTGGTGTCAACCATCAGCACCGGGCCGTCGCGCTACCGGGTGGGCATCGCCTCGGGTGGCAGCGAGCAGAGCGTGGACGTCGAGCTCGAGCGCATCGACGACTTCCACCGCCGCCTGGTCGTCGGCGGACGCCGACACCACGTGGTGACCGCGACCCACGGGCCCAGCACCCTGGTCGAGGTCGACGGCGTCGCTCACCGGGTCAGCCGCGACGAGGGCGGCGTGCTGCGCTCTCCGGCCCCGGCGCTGGTGGTGGCCACACCGGCCGCGGTCGGCGAGGAGGTCGAGGCCGGGGCGCCGGTGCTGGTGCTCGAGTCGATGAAGATGGAGACGGTGCTGTTCGCGCCGTTCCCCGCCCGGGTCAAGGAGCTGCTGGTGATCACCGGCAGCCAGGTCGAGACCGGCGCCGCGCTCGTCAAGCTCGAGCCCGTCGGCGACGAGGCCGAGGAGGTCGTGCCCGCGGTCGAGGGCCCGAGCCTCGACCTGCCCGGCCCCGAGGAGGGGCGGTCCGACGAGGTCCGTGCCGCGCGCGCCCTCGACGCGCTCTGCGCCGTGGTGCTCGGGTACGACGTTCCGCCGCAGGACGAGGACGCGCCGCTGCGGACCTACCTCACCCTGCGCGAGGAGCTCCGCACCCGCGGGGTCTCGCCGGTCGCCGACGAGATGGCGCTGCTCGGCACCTTCGCCGACGTCGCCGAGCTGAGCCGCAACCAGCCGGCGGACGAGGAGCGGCACACCGAGCTGCGGGTGCACACCTCGCGGGAGCACTTCCACACGTTCCTGCAGAGCCTGGACGTGGAGCGTGGCGGCCTGCCCGAGGTGTTCCGGGAGCGGCTGCTGCGGGTCCTGCGGCACTACGGGGTCGAGGACCTCGAGCGCACGCCCGCGCTGGAGGAGGCGGTCTTCCGGATCTTCCTGGCCCAGCAGCGCTCGGCGCCCGAGGTCGCGCTCGCCTCCGCCGTGCTCGGTGGCTGGATCGACGCTCCGCCGCCCACCGGTGACCTCGCCGCGCAGGCGCGGCTGCTGCTGGAGCGGCTCGGCCGGGCCACGCAGCTGCGGTTCCCGGTCGTCGGTGACCTCGCGCGCAGCGTCCGGTTCCGCTGGTTCGACCAGCCGTCGGTGGACGCGGAGCGGGCCGACGTGCTCGCCGGGGTCCGCGACGAGCTCGACGCCCTGGTCGCCGACGGCGGCCTTGCCGACCGGGCCGACCGGATCGAGGCGCTGGCGGCGATCCCCGAGCAGATCGTCCGCTTCCTCGCCGAGCGGCTGGAGGGCGGCGTGCCGCCGCGGGAGCCGATGCTGGAGGTGCTGGTACGCCGGCACTACCGGGACTTCGACCTCCACGACCTGCAGACGATCGAGAACGGCCGTCCGTTCGTCGTGGCGGACTACGTCCTCGACGCCCGTCCCACCCGCGTGGTGTCCACGGTCGGCACCCTGGACGAGCTGTCCGACCCGGCCGGCGACCTGGCCGGCACGATCGGTCGGCACCTCGCCGAACGCGGCGCAGGCGACGAGGCGGTGGTCGACCTCTACCTGCACTGGCCCGAGGCGCCGGAGTCCGCCGACGAGACCAGCGAGCGGCTGCGCCCGCTGGTGGACGCGCTGCCGTTCGCCCGCGACGTCCGCCGGGTCACCGTCGCCGTGTGCTCGGGCGGTGCCCGGCCGGTCGGCTACTACGCCTTCCGTCCCGACGAGGAGGGTGGCGTGGCGGAGGACGACCTCACCCGCGGCATGCACCCGATGGTGGGACGGCGGCTGAACCTGTGGCGGTTGCGCAACTTCCACGTGACCCGCATCGAGGCGCCCGAGGACGTCCTGCTCTACGAGTGCGTCGCCCGGGAGAACCCCGCCGACCGCCGTCTGGTGGCCCTGGCACAGGTCCGCCAGCTCGCCGTCGTCCGCGACGCGGACGGGGCGGTCACCGCGCTCCCGCACGCGGAGCGGGCGGTGGAGAACTGCCTCGAGGCGATCCGGCGGGCGCGCGTCGCCCGCGGTGCGGCGGGGGCCAAGCTCGACATGAACCACGTCTGGGTGCACGTGTGGCCCGTGGTGGACGTCGACGCCAGCGGGCTGACGGCGCTCGGCAACAAGATCAGGCCGCTCACCGACGGTGCCGGCATCGAGGAGGTGCTCGCCCAGGGCCGGATCGCGAACCCCGACGGGCCGGTCCCGGTCGTCGTACGGTTCGGCGCGCAGCCCGGTGCCGGGGTGGTGTCCTCGGTCGAGGAGCCGCCCACCGAGCTGCTCCGGCCGCTGGACGACTACGCGGCCAAGGTCGTGCGGGCCCGCCGGCGCGGCCTCGTCTACCCCTACGAGCTCGAGAAGGTGCTGACCGGTCCCGGTGGCACCCTCGTCGAGCACGACCTCGACGACACGGGTGCCCTGGTGCCGGTGGACCGCCCGCGGGGGCTGAACAAGGCCGGCATCCTCGTCGCCGTGATCACCACCCCGACGCCGCTGCACCCCGAGGGGGTCACCCGCGTGGTGCTCTGCGGCGACCCCACCAAGTCGCTCGGCTCGGTGTCCGAGCAGGAGTGCCTGCGCGTCATCGCGGCCCTCGACCTGGCCGAGCGGATGCAGGTCCCGGTCGAGTGGTTCGCGCTGTCGGCGGGTGCCCGGATCTCCATGGACTCCGGCACCGAGAACATGGACTGGGTCGCCTCGGCCCTGCGCCGGATCGTGGAGTTCACCCAGGCCGGCGGCGAGATCAACGTGGTCGTCGCCGGCATCAACGTCGGCGCCCAGCCCTACTGGAACGCCGAGGCGACGATGCTCATGCACACCAAGGGCATCCTGGTGATGACGCCGGACAGCGCCATGGTGCTCACCGGCAAGCAGTCCCTGGACTTCTCCGGCGGCGTCTCCGCCGAGGACAACTACGGCATCGGTGGCTACGACCGGGTGATGGGCCCCAACGGGCAGGCGCAGTACTGGGCGCCGAACCTCGCCGGGGCGGTCGGGGTGCTGATGGCGCACTACGAGCACACCTACGTGGTGCCGGGGGAGGCCGGCCCGCGCCGGGTCGTCACCAGCGACCCGGTCGAGCGCGACATCTCGTCGTACCCGCACGAGGCCGAGGGCAGCGACTTCCGCACGGTCGGGGAGATCTTCTCCTCCGAGACCAACCCGGACCGCAAGAAGGCCTTCGACATCCGCACGGTGATGCGGGCGGTGGCCGACCAGGACCACGAGACCCTCGAGCGCTGGGCGGGCATGGCCGACGCGGACACGGCGGTCGTCCAGGACGCGCACCTCGGCGGCCACCCCGTGTGCCTGCTCGGGATCGAGTCCCGGCCGGTGCGCCGGCGCGGCTTCCCGCCCACCGACGGACCGGACACCTACACCGCCGGCACGCTCTTCCCCCGCTCGTCGAAGAAGGCGGCCCGCGCCATCAACGCCGCCAGCGGCAACCGGCCGCTGGTGGTGCTGGCCAACCTGTCCGGCTTCGACGGATCGCCGGACTCGATGCGCAACCTGCAGCTCGAGTACGGCGCCGAGATCGGCCGCGCGATCGTGAACTTCCGGGGCCCGATCGTGTTCTGCGTGATCTCGCGCTACCACGGCGGCGCGTTCGTGGTGTTCTCCAAGGCGCTGAACCCGAACATGACCGTGCTCGCGCTCGAAGGCTCCTACGCCTCGGTGATCGGTGGCGCGCCCGCGGCAGCGGTGGTCTTCACCGGCGAGGTCGAGAAGCGGACCGCGGCGAGCCCGGCGTGTGCGCGACCTCGAGGCCCGGCTGGCCGAGGCGACCGGCTCCGAGAGGGGTTCGCTGGTGGTCGAGCTGGCCGAGCTCCGCGCGGCGACCCGCGCGGAGAAGATCAGCGAGGTGGCCGCCGAGTTCGACGGGATCCACAACATCCACCGTGCCGTCGAGGTGGGTTCGGTCGACGCGGTGATCCCGGCCGCCCGGCTGCGCCCCGAGATCATCGCGGTCATCGAGCGGTCGCTGAACCGGCCGGAGGAGGACTGATCCCCAGGCGCCGGGCGGCCGGGCCCAGCCGGCTGGCGACGGCCACCCCGAGCACCATCGAGGCCACCGCCACCAGCGACGACACGTTGAGCTGGGCCATGCCGGACAGCCCGTGACCGAGGTTGCAGCCGCCGGCGATCCAGCCGCCCGCGCCCAGCAGGAACCCGCCCGCGACCAGGCCGGCGTACCGGAGCGGCGACTCGCCACGCACCCGGAGACCGCCGGACGTCCCGGCGGCCAGCGCGCCACCGCCGACGATCCCCGCCAGGAAGGCGATCAGCCACCAGCGGGGTGAACCGGCGGCGATGCTGGCCACCGCGCCCACCGTGCTCGGCCCGAACGACGCTCCGCCGGCCGCTGCGAGGCCCCAGGCGACGATCGTCGCGGCGCCGAGGGCCGGGCCGAGCCGCCGCCATCCCCACCCCCAAGCACGTGAGGGCGACTCCCGGCCCGGGTACCGGCGCAGCCAGGCCAGGACCAGCAGGAGGACGGCCAGGGCCACCGCGAGCCGGGGAGCCCCCAGGACGCCGGGGACCGTTGCCTCCGTGCCGCCGGGCAGCACGGTCGGGCCGGGCACCGTGATGCGGCGGGCGGCCAGCTCGCCACCGGCCCAGCCCGCCAGGCCGGCAAACGCCCCGAGCATCCCGGCGCCGAGCTTGTAGAACAGGCCCGAGGCGCAGCTGCGCGCGACCACCATCCCGAAGCCGATCAGCACGCCGCCTGCCATGTTGCCGACGGGCCGGAACGCCAGCCCCCGGTTCAGCCCGTCGGTGCCGGGCAGCAGGTAGAGGACGGCGAGCCCGACCGACGCGATGGCCACGCCGAGCGCCCAGCCCCGGGCCAGGAGCAGGCGGCCGTCCAAAGCGCCGCGGATGCCGGAGTGGAAGCACAGCTGGCCGCGTTGCAGCACGTAGCCGATCGCGAGCCCGGCCAGGGCGCCGGTGAGGACGGGGCCGACCATGGCCCCACCTAACCACGGCCCCACCGCGGTCAGTCCGTGGCGGCGGCCCAGCTCTTGGCGTCGTCCAGCTCGGCGAGCCGGAAGGCGCGCGCCTGGCCCGGCCACAGGACGCTGAGCACCCGCAGCGCCGGCGCCGCCCAGCCGGCGTCGGTGACCAGCGCGATGCGCTCGAACGTCGCGGGGTGGCGCAGGCCGAGCTTCAGGTCCTCCCAGACCGCCCCGCCCTCGTACTCGTCGAACGCGGGGCCGAGGACGTAGACCACGCGCAGCTTGCCGTGTCTCGCGTGTGCCTCCTCGACCGCCGGCAGGACGACCTTCTCGTAGTCCTCCTTCTCGACGTCGTCGACGGCCTCGAGGCCGAGGACGCCCTCCGGCATGTCGTCGAGCTGTCGGATCATGGCCCTCACCCCGTTCGCCTGGATTGCTGGTCCCAGACGACACCCGAGCCCGGGTGTGGCTCATCACCCTCGACGGGTGAGACCCCGGCCCGCGACGCCGACCCCGGTGGCGGGGCAGGAGCCGGACGGCCGGCCCTGGCGGTTCGGGATCGGCCGCGCCGCCGGCTGCTCCATACTGTCCGTCGCCGGTCCGCCAGTTCTGACGAGGAGAACGATGTCCACGAGCACCCTGCAGGAGTCCGAGAGCGTGGCGCGGGACGCGCTGCCCTGGGCCACGACTGACGACGGCGAGCTGACCAGGACCGGCGTGGCCGTGGGCGCCCTGGTCGGCACCATCGCAGTGTTCAGCTTCCTGCCGCTGGGCATCCTCGGCATCGTGCTGAGCTGCCGGGGCCTGGATCGGATCGGCACGGACCGGGCGGCCGCGCGCCGGCTGATGCGGTGGTCCTGGATCACCATGGCGCTGGCGCCCGTCGTCACCGTGCTCCCGGCGATGCTGCTCTGACAGGGGGGTGTCCCAGTTCGCCCAGATATGACGCTCGCGACCAGAGGTTCTCGCCCGGCCTCGTCGATGGAGAGGGCTCTTGAACGTCTCCCCACTATATCGTTCAGCAGGCCGCCTACGAAGAGAGCACTCAGTGACCGCAACGACTGTGCAGGATCCCATCTTCATCTTCCTAACCACGGAAGAGACACAGGGCGGCAACAGCAACAGCAAGGGGCATCTGTTCGAGATGCTCATGGTCCACGTGATGCACTCGCTCGGCTATGCAAAGCCGACTACCCAGCATTTAAATGTGAAGGCTGACGGCATCGAGCTCGACATCTCGACCCATCACGAGATGAACCGATCTAGCGCGATCGCCGAGTGCAAGGCCTACACCACCAACGTTGCGGCTGAGAAGGTAACTGGCTTCTACGGCAAACTCATGGTCCAGCGGTACGCTGACTCAAACCTGGATGGGTTCTTCTTCGCAATACCGCGGCTGACTGCTGACGCCGAGCTTTCGTGAAGGAAGCGCAGGCGAAGGATGCGAAGTTCCAAGTGTTCACGGCACAGGGCATCTTCGAGCTACTGCGTTCACGCAGCTTGATCGACCCCATCGAGGGGTCCAACTTCAGCGATCCCGCAGTAGTGGTACACGAGTCCGGCGTGAATTCTGCCTCAATCGAGCTCGACGATGCGCGAACGGCAGCTCGGGTGAGCGTATCGGCGGCCTCGGGAGGAGTGCCGCACAGGTGATGGAACAGTTAGCAGTCGAACCACCCTCGCGCGCGCTCGTCGCGCTTCTCGCGAACGCAGGAGGAGTCGGCGTGAGCAAGCCATGATCAAGGGGACCATCAACGTCGATACTTCTTCGCGAAGTACTTTGTCGTCGCTCAGCGCGTGAAACTGGTGAAGGAGCACATCTCGTCGCTAGGTGGGCCACTCGTACTGAACGCTAATCGGGTTGGGGGAAGAGTTCGATGGCCTCAAGATAACTTCTCAGGTGGATGGTACGGGCGTTGTTCGACATCCGTACAGCGACTCAGCCGCGTATGTGCTCTTCGCCAGCGGAACGCCGCCGAAAAGGCCGTCGAAGTGGCTTACATCGTCCTTGACGACGAGATCTTGGGCCACGGTGCAGGGTGCTCTCGCTAGCTGTCGCGTAGCGAGTGGTCTGAGGGTAAGCGTCTGACTGTCATCTTTGATCAATTCGAGAACGTCTTCACGAACGTAGAGCTAACACGGCGTTTCGTGACTAGCTTGCTCGCAAGCGAGCACACGATTATGTGACGTCGGCTTTGCCTGGAAAACGGACTATGTAGACTGGACTGAGAACCACCATTCAAGCTGCGCGACATATTGTGGAAGTCTCCAATGTGGTCAATCTTGGCCCGCTAAGCCGCAACGAGGTTGACACAATTCTCAAGCGACTGGAAGTCGCTGCGGACGTCAAGTTGACGTCTGAACTGAAGCAGCGATTGCGTGAGTACAGCTAAGGTCTTCCGTGGCTTCTTAAGAAGCTGTCTGGGCACCTGCTTCGCGAGATTGGGAACGGCAAGACCAGGAGGAGCTATCGGCGAAGCACTGAACGTTCAGGAACTATTCGATTCAGATCTTGCTGGCCTCAGCGCGCCCGAACGTGAAGCGATCGACTTCGTGGCCAGGTTCGCACCAGTAAGGTGCAAGAAGCGATTGATCGCTTCGGCGCTGCGAAGATCCAATCAAGGTTGAACAAGCGACTCGACATCCAAGTGGGCGACAAGCTGGAACGTACTGGGATACTCGGCGATGACCTGAACACGGGAGAGTCCGATCGAGAATTCGTACATTTCGACCACCAAACTCGTCGCAAGGCTGATCTCGAGTTGCTGCTCAAGGCGGAGGCGCTGCGATCAGCACATCGCTGAGACTTGGGGAACTCAGACAAGGTGGTGGGAACTCAGTAAGGAGCTGCGGCAACTGGGGTTAGCCAGCTACGCGAGTGGCGAAGTCAAGCTAATTGGCGACGTAGTGGATGCTGTAGATCCGAGGCGGAACTTCGTGATCGCGTATCTGCGCACTTCGGCGGCACGCGCGTGGACGGAGTTTGTCTCCTGGTGGAGAGAGGTAGCGGTGCTGTCGCAACAGCACTCTTCGCTGACCAACTCTCGCGTACCTTCACTGCAGTCGACGGCACGCCAATACGTGGGTGACCTACGCCGAAACTTCCTGGCTTGGTTCGCTTATGCAGGACGACATCCGTGACTCGGAGCCGGACTGGGCGACCGTTCGAACCACCGAAGGCGCCGCGACCAAGGCGTCTTTCCAACACTGCAGCGGCGTCCTGCAACCCTCTGGTGTGGGCCGACGGAATCGAAGTCCTCAAAATCGCAGGAAGTACGTTTCACACTGGTGACACTGGGTGCGCTCACACGGTTCCCGAATCGGATACCTAGCGGTCGCTTCGGCTCATTCTCAGACAACGAGATCAATCTCGCGCGTCTCCTACAACTGCTCATCTCGGTTCGCGGAGGGGCCAGGGCCTTCGAGCGACACCGAGCGGACAGCACGCTGCGGCTCGGCTATCGGCGAGATATTCGAGGAAGCTCACGGCGCAAAGTGGACGCAGTCCACTAAGGACTGGTTGGGCGCAGTTTTCTGTCATGGGCCGCGCCGCGGGATTGAACACGAAGCGCAAGTCGCGGAAGCGCAAGTTGCCTGACTAAGGACGCGGCATACGCCGCTAACGCGTTTGGGCTTGCTGAACCCTCTGCCATGAAGTGGAGTGAGTCGAGAGAAACGTCGCGCTGGATGACTCGCGTCGCCTCTCTTGATGGTCAGAGGAGGTCATCTTCGAGGTACTCCTGGTAAGAACGGGACGCTGAACACTCAGCCTGAGCCTTGTTTCCCGAACGCATAGCGCAACGCCGAACGCTGGACTGTGGATGCCGCACCACGCGAGCAATCTAGAGACTTGTGGGAGGTGTGTCACTCGCGCGTACACGCGACCAGGATCGCGCTCGCTCACACGTGGACACGACGGTGTCCGACGCTTCGTTGACTCGGCGATAGCATGCACGCGTGCGGAACCAGTCACGCGCTTCAGGACTTTGCGACGTGGGACTAAGAACTCTTGAGCAGGGCGAACAACTGCACATTGAGTTCAAGTGAGGTGCAGGAATTGCAATAAGCGGGGGGGGGAAGGCGGGCTCGCCGAACGTGGTCTACATCGTCCTCGACGGTTGTAGAGGAAGTGATGCCAAACGGTGCGCGACGCGGCGATGTGTTGGCTGCGCGACGCTGACGGCAACTTCGGACTCGACAAGTTGCGCCTGCAAGTCAGTCAGATGATCCGCGACAGAGTGGTTCCTCCACTCAGCTGGCGATCTACGAGGAGAACACGGGCACGCGCGCCGATTCTGGTCCTAGAGATCAGGCCGAACGAACCACACACGGGTTGCAGACAAATACCAGGTGCGGGGTGTCGGCGGATGCAGCGCTGACACAGCAGGACGCACTTGCCATCTTTCGCAGTCAGCGCGTGCAGGCGTGGATCGATGAACTGGAGTCGAGCAATCCCCTCATCGCGTCCTCCAAGGACTTCTGCACGGATACGAGGAACTGAGCTTTCGTGTAAGTGACGCTGCGCGTGATGACTCGATCGACCTCGACCGCGAGCTGGAGACAGTCCAGTCGATGCTGAGAAACGTGTTGGAGACCGGTGACGGAATACGAGACGTGGGCTACTCGAGGCAGAGATAAGTCCTGCTACGGGGGGCCGATCGAGACTCCGAACATCGACCGGGTCGCGGCCGGAATTCGTATGGCTCAAGTTCAATCACTCGGCTGGGCTCGATCGGTACACGGAAGACGAAGTCCGCTTGATCGAGATCGTAGCGCGCGAGCATCTCGGAGCCGGACGGGAATCGCCGAGTTCGCGGCCAACTCGCCGAACGCAGGGCTACAACGTCGGCTTCGAGCTGGACACGCCGGACGAGCGCGAACCGCCGATACAGATCGTTCGAGCGGCCATTGCGCGAGCAGTCGGCGTGCCTCTGCCCCTTTCGAGCGACTGGATTGCCGAGGGCATCGCAGCACGCGAGGAGTTGCGCCAGGAGGTGAGCCTTATACGTGACGGAGGCAGCAGTGGACCTCCGAAACTGCGAAAGGGACGCTACTCCTCTGAGGTTGGCGTTGCTGAGTTGGACCAAGCAGGTATCGATCTCCTTGGGGAGCACAGGTTTGCGACATCGGCGCCAGAACGCCCGCGCGATCATATGGCGATCAAACGAAGGCCGCCTCGGTGCGCCCAGTGGCACACCACCGGGTGCTCGCGATGCTCTCCAACCCACATGGGGCAGCGATGCTCCCGTCGAGGCCTGCCGAGCACTGCAGAACTCAAGTTGAAGCTGGGGACGATCTTCCAGCAGAACGGAGGGCATGGCCTCATGGTCGAAGGGGAGGCAACCGTGCTCCCCCTCGGTCGCGATTGACGTCGAAGTGCGTCATTCCGCTGCGAGCCGCGCTGACGGGTCAGTTCCCTACGGTCACTCCATCCCGCAGTTCGAGCAGCTGAGTACCGAGGCGCCCTCCTTGCGGGAGAGCTCAGTGGCGAGCATCGACGCGCCGCCGGTGAACAGGGCTGCGGTCGCTTTGCCGCCACTGATCCCCTTCTTCTTCTGCACCACCCGGCGTGTGACCCCGCCGGCAGCCTGGCAATGAGGGCACACCAGCTGAGCTTGCTCTTGAACCGCACTCTGCCGCTGCGCCTTTGCACGGCAACTCGCGTACCCGTTGGTCGCCCAGTAGTGCGACGTGGACTTCGGCTTCCCGCAAACACATAGCTGCTGGGTCATTCGACCTCCCCCGGTTGATCTCTTGAGCAGCTTAAACAAGAGAAGGCGACAACCGCAGGAGATCATCTCGTTTTGCGTGCTTGCGAGACTGCCCGTGCGAGATTTCGGGCGCCGCCGGCCGCTCTTCCCGCGAGTCGGTCGTGGCCATGAGCACGCGCGACTCGAAAGTAGGCGACTGCCCGAGACGCCTCGGTCACGAAGACGAGCCTTGAAGGCACCGACAGGATGATCGCCCTGGTTGTCGTCTGTTACGCTAGACGAAGCCCATTTGCGTCAGGCGAAGCGGGCCCCCTCGTGCAAGCCCTACTAACGACCTCGCCACGCACCACGTCGTCAAGACTCCGCGGTGCCCTGACCATACGCTGGCGTGCATGACGCGACCCATCAACGAATTGATGCCACCCTCGCTCCGGGAAGCGACTGGGCCCGTCTACCACTACACGTCCGCGGCCGGCCTACTAGGGCTCGTGGAATCCCGGTGTTGTGGGCATCTGAAGCGACCAGCTTGAACGACTTGGCGGAGGTACGGCACGGGTGGGAAGTGGTGAAGGCCTGGCTCGCCAAACAGCCCAGCTCGGAGGCTGCAGATCTACTGACTGAGATGGCCGAGAACGACTGGAAGAGAAGCACGAGGTGTTCGTGCTAAGCGCGTCGACCGCGGGGGACGATGCGAACGAGTGGCGTCTATACGGTCATCCGGGAACGGCTACGCCGTCGGACTCGACGCCGGAGTTGCCCTTGCGGCGATCAGCGACGTGCCGGAGGCGAGTCCCACCATCACTTCTGCCTCCGGGAGGCGCACGATCAATGTAGGTTGGCTCCTTGGTGAGAGCGCAACAGTGAGCCCTGGTATCACGTCCTCTACAGCGAGGATCAAGCTGCGGCTGCCTTGCAGGAGTTGCTCGAGGCCACTGCTCGCGAGTTGCCAACTCTCGAAGCAGCGCGGATGCAGAGGAATTCGCAGAGCTCCGAGATGTACTGAACAGGGAAGGCTCTCGAGGCGCTGGGCACAATCGCTGACCTTCTCAAGGGATCTGGATTCTCAGGTGAACGAGAGGTGGCGTCGTGGTCACATTCCTCTTGGCCGATCAGCACATCCGTTACCGCCTGGGACCCGAAGGCATCGTTAGTTACGGCCTGTTGACTCGGGCAGGGAAGAGCCATCCGATGACGCGGGTTGTGCATCGGTCTAAGAAGAACAGCGGCAAGCCGTTGCCGATTCTGTCCGTCAGGCTCGGGCCTCTGCTGAACGAAGCACACATCAAGTACAGTGAAGCGCCTCTTGGTCGGAAACAAGCTGAAGTCGGCGGACGTGAAAGTCTCGACGGTCAAACTGCGCTAGCGGTGCCTCCGCGTTCGGGCACCGAGGTCCGCGTCTGCTCGTCGACTCGCGTCATATCGCCGCGAGCGTGTGCCTACCGAAGCACTAAGCAGTGGCTGTCGTGCGCGCCTTGAGGCGCGTCATACCGCCGCGGCTAGTGCTCGCTGCAGGGGGAGCAAGACTTTCTCGATCACGGCCGACCCTGTCGGTGCAAGCGTCTACCGTGCATTCTCCAGACAGGAAGGGAGGCCCCATATCGACAGTGTTGCCGCGGATTGCAGAGGGCGTCGCAGTGGGAACGGCAACTGCGGGAGTCCTTTGGGCTTTCGCGCATCCGGGACGCACGGGGGCAAAGCTCGAAACGATCGTCAGGTGGGTCGGAGAGATCGATTTCAACTGGGCTACCGCTTCGTTTGCATTGGCAGTCTTCTTTTCCCATGTGGCCGTCGTCATGTGGGCAGGACTGGCGCGGCGGACAATATCGTTCGGTGACTCCTGTTGGGAGTTCGAGTTGCATATGCCGTCATGGCCGACCAGGTTCCTTGGTGCGGCCGCGCTCTGCTTTTTGACTGGGCAGGTGCACGCCTGTCACACGCAAGATCGCAAGCGGGCTTGGTAGCGCTCTCGGTTGCCATGTGAATGCTCGCGAGATCTCTAATGCGCTTAAGGAGGGCCGGGCGGAGCTTCTCGAGTCCGTTCTAACGGTCCTGCCTGCTCACGGGGCGGAGTCACACCCGCAACAGCATCGGCCTGCATCACCGATGAGATGTCACCTATCCGTGCAGCAGTCCCCGTTTCTTCGGTACGAACTGGACCGCACCGCTGTGTGCCATGTGCCGTTCAACGCTTTGATGGATCCCCTCGCTGAAGGTGTTCGCGGGGCCATTCAAGCGCGCCGCACTGGATGACGGATCCTCCAAGTCGAGGTGAACCGCCTATCTAGCGCCAAGTCGCTCGCTTAGCTTGCGCGGGTGTCAGTCGGCGAATATGTCTTCGAGGTGCAGAACCTCGGCGTCGGTATTCAGTTCTACTCGGATGTTGAACCGAAGCGTGACCCGGCGCGTCAACTCAACTTCGGCATAGTGATCCTCAGCGATGTCGAAGTCCCCGACCGACACATCGTGGCGGTCTTCAAGGTCGTAGACCGCGGATCGGTGGACGCTTCCGGCGATGGTGACTTCGCCGTGGCATTCGAGTACTCCGAGTTCCGTGGTCCCGTCGAAGGCTTCGTAGGGCTGCCACTCTGACGTCTCGTCCTCGATCTCGAGCCAAGTCAACGTCGGAGCCTCGACCTCACCGGCGGCGATCGAGACCGTCATCCCCAACCCGAGCGGCACTCACATCCCCCCACGCAGAGACACGGGATGCCTCCGAGGTAGCCTCGAGCGGCAGCAAGAGCTAGATGATCGGATTGCTCGGAGTAGCTGAACTTTTCGCGAGCCTCGATCTCCTGGAAGTGATCCTGGTGCGAATCCAGAAACTCTTCCACGTTGATGCACACCGCTACTTCGGCGGGGGGCGTCAGGATCGCCTTCAGATCTGGATGCAGTTCGCCGTCGAGGGCGAAGTCCCCGGAGTTCTTGGTGAGAAGGAGGACGACGGGGTCTTCGGGATCGGAGTGAACAAGGGCGCGAACCGTTTCCCAGATGAGGTAGTCGGCGACCCCTGCATCGCTGGTCTTAAAGGGCTTCCGAGATGAGATGTAGGCATCAACCATGTCTTGCGTGTCGACATGGGGGAGTTCGAGTACCTGTATGCCTGCTTCGCGGAGCTTGCCTCGAAGCTCGGGCTCGTACGCGTTCTCGGCCAGGATGTCGTTTCGAAGGCGCCGTAGCGCCGCCTTGTCGCCGGCCGGCATCTTGACGCCGAGATCGTCGAGCGCGCGGTCGAAAGGCCGGATCTCGTCGAGCGCGTCGATCACCCTGTTGAGGTCCTTGTGGTGCTGGCGATTGAAGTGCCGGACCATCTCGCGGACTACGACCTCAGGGAAGTAGAGGTCGATGAAACCTTCACGCTGCAGCAGATTGAGTTTCCTCCAGAGCGAGCCTTGGAGCAGCAGGTCTGTGAAGAAGATGTTTGTGTCGATCGCGACGCGCTGGACGACGCTCGATTCAGTGATTCCCGAGGGCACAGCGCAACTGTGCACGATCACGCTCTCCGACGGACTTAAATGGACGAACAGGACGGACGTCTGGCGTCTGAGGGGCAGTTGATGGAGGGGGTAGTGGTCACCGGGGTGCCGCCGGCCGCGCGCCTTCTGCAGGTGGCTAGTCGCGGCTACCGCCCGTTTGAGCGACTACAGAGGTCCCCCGGGACATGTGACGCCCTACTCCTACTGCGTCTCTACTCCTACTGCGTCTCTGCGTCATATCGCCGCCTATGCCCTGAGCGAATAGATAAGAGCTCGACACGTGCCGATCAGCCGCCACGGCAATCGTGGAAGAGCCTCAGGCCCGCCAATTTCGATCGCCGCGCGCTTGATGGCGAGTGCAAGCAACGACGAGGGGAGCCGCGGATCGCCACCCGAATCGTTGCCCACGCGGACCTACCCAGTCCGTTCTGGGAGCTGTGAAGCCCGCCGGTTCGAGTCGGGCTCTTCATGAGCGGGAAGGCTGTCAGCTGCGCCGTCCAGGTCCCACCTCGGCAGCAGCCGGTCCAGCCACGCCGGGAGCCACCAGTTGGCGTCGCCGAGCAGCGTCATGGTCGCCGGCACCAGCACCAGGCGCACCAGCGTCGCGTCGAGGAGCACCGCGGTTGCGAGGCCGAGGCCGAGCATCTTCAGGAAGGGGTCGTCGCCGAACCCGAAGCCGACGAACACCGACACCATGATGGCCGCACCGGACGAGATGGTCCGCGCCGTGACCCCGATCCCGCGCACCACGGCGTAGCCGTTGTCACTCGTGCGCAGGTACTCCTCCCGCACCCGGGAGAGCAGGAAGACCTCGTAGTCCATCGACAGGCCGAAGAGGATCGCGAACATGAACAGCGGGATGAACGAGATGATCGGCACCGTCGACTCCAACCCGATCAGGCTCGCGGCCCAGCCCCACTGGAAGACCATCACCAGCACGCCGTACGCCGCGGCGACGCTGAGCAGGTTCAGCACTGCCGCCTTGAGCGGCACCAGGACGGAGCGGAACAGCACCATCAGCAGCAGGTACGACATCGCCACCACCGCGACCACGAGGATCGGCAGCCGTTCCTCGACGCGCTGGCCGAGGTCGGACATGGTGGCCGTGTAGCCCCCGACGTGCGCGGTCGCCGGGCTGCTCGCCAAGGCAGCGGGCAGCACCTCACCGCGCACCCTGGCCAGGGTCCGGGCCGTCGCGGCGTCCTGCGGGGTCGTCGTCGGCTGGGCGATGATGACGGCGACGTCGGACGTCGCAGACACCGGGGCGGCGTCAGCGGACGCGATGCCCGGGTCGGCAGTCAGGGCCGACACCAACGGCTCCACGACGGACCGGTCCCGCGAGACGTCGACGGCCACGACGATCGGCCCGGTCGCGCCTGGCCCGAAGGCTTCGGCGACCAGGTCGTAGGCCCGCCGCTCGGTGCGCGCTTGCGGGTAGCTGCCCTCGTCCGGCAGTCCCAGCCGCAGGGCTAGCACCGGCGCGGCGAGCGCCACGAGCAGCAGCGTGCCAGCGACGGCGTACGCCGCGGCGTGCCGCGAGACGTGGGCACCCCAGCGGGACCACCGCTCCACTGCGGCGTCGGTCCCCCGTCCGGTCGCCCGTCCGGTCGCCTGTCCGGTCGCCTGACCGGTCGCCTGTCGCCGACCGCGCCGGCCCAGCAGCGGGCGCGTCCGGAGACGGTCGCCGGCCAGCCCGAGCAGGGCCGGCAACAGGGTGGTCGCGGCCAGCACCATCACCAGCACCACCACCGAGATCCCCAGGCCGCCGGCGGAGACGAACGGGAGCCCGGCGAGGGCCAGCCCGAGGATCGCCACGACCACGGTGCCGCCGGCGAAGACGACTGCCTGCCCGGCGGTTGCCAGGGAGCGGCCCACCGACTCAGCGACCGGGAGGCCGGCGGCGAGGTACTCCCGGTGTCGCGACAGGAGGAACAGGGCGTAGTCGATGCCGACGCCCAACCCCACCATGGCCGCCATCACCGGCGCCCAGACAGGGATGTCGACCAGCAGCCCGAGCAGCGGGAGCAGACTGGCGCCGACCAGCAGCCCGAACAGCGCGACCGCCAGCGGCAGCCCTGCGGCCAGCAGCGAGCCGAAGGCGACCAGCAGGATCAGGGCCGCGACCACCAACCCGATCACCTCGCCCACGTTGCCGGACGGCTGCTCAAGGCTGAAGTACAAGTCGCCTCCCGCCTCGAGCCGCAGCGGAGACGAGGCCCGCGACTCCGTCAGGACGGCCTTGAGCGCGTCCAGGTCGGAGACGGCGAGGTCTCCGATCTCGGGGTACTGCACGCGCACCAGTGCCACCCGGCCGTCCGGAGAGACTTCCCTGCTCGTGCCCAGCACCCTCGGCAGGTCACCCAGGGCCGACTCCAGCTGGTTCAGGCCGGCGGTGGCCGGTCGGGAGTCGGCGAGGGCCTCGCCCTCACGGCGCGGGCTCGCCACGACGTACGCGGTGAGCCCGCCGGCGCCGTTGTCGGCGGATGCGAGCAGGTCGGCGGCGGCCTGGGAGTCGGTGCCGGGCGCGGCCATCGAGTCGTCCAGCTGCTTGCCGAACCCGACCGACGCCGAGACGACCAGGACCGAGAGGAGCACCCAGGCTCCGATGGCGATCCAGGGGCGGGTGGCTGACCAGCGTCCCCAGCGGTACAGCATCGGTGACATGGCGCTTCTCCTTGCTCGGTGGTCGGGCCGCTCCGCCCGGTGGATCCACGCTCGCGGACCGCCGGCCCGGCCGCATCGGCGTCGAGGCCGGACCCGCCTCGGCCGTTGGGAGGGGCGGGGTCTCGTTCTTTCGGTCGGTCCCCGAAGGGTCGGCGGTCCCTAGGCTGGGTGGGTGATCACCACCGCCCTGCGTTCGTTGTGGGCAGAGCCGCGCGCCACGGACGCTCCAGAACGGGTGTGGCGGGACTGGGTGCTGGTCGGAGTGGTGATGCTGACGGCGCTCCTCGAGGGAGTCTTCCGGGCGGACGTCTCCTGGCGGCCGTTCGTCACGATCGTTGCGGTCGGGCTTGCGCCGGTGCTGCTGTGGCGGCGTACCCAACCGTTGGCCTGCGTCATGATTGCCTTCGGCACTGCGGGAGTGTTGGGGCTGGCGAGCCTGACGGGCGGGCCCCCCGGCGTCGGCCTCGACACGATGCTCTACGTCCTGGTGCTCGTCTATGCGCTGGTCCGCTGGGGTGCAGGGCGCGAGATCGTGATCGGGCTGACGGTGGTGCTGGTCGTTGCGGTTGTCGGAACAGTCGCCGACTACACCGGGCCGGCCGAAGTCATTGGTGGGTTCGCCATCCTGGCGGCGGCGGTTGCGGACGGAGCGGCGTTCCGCTACCGCGCCGAGAGCTGGCGCCGGGCGTTGGACCAGATCCGCAGCCAGGAGCGGGTCGGTCTCGCGCGCGAGCTGCACGACATGGTCGCCCACCACGTCTCGGCGATCGCCGTGCAGGCGCAGGCAGGCCGGGCGATGGCTGGGCAGCGACCCGAAGCGGGGCTCGAGGCACTGGCGGTCATCGAAGGGGAAGCGTCGCGGACGCTCGCGGAGATGCGGGCGATGGTCCGGGTGCTGCGCGACGGAGCGCCGCCGGAGTACGCCCCCCAGCCCGGCGTTGCCGACCTGGTGTCCCTCGCCCGCCGCGACCCGGTCCCGGTCGTCGACGTGGAGTTGCCAGATGACCTGGACGAACTTCCGCGCCAGGTCGACGCGGCGGTCTACCGGCTGGGGCAAGAGGCGCTGACCAACGCCCTGCGGCACGCCCGCAACGCCTCGCGTGTGGAGATCCGGGTCGTCGAGGGCGCGGGGAGGCTGCGACTACGCGTGACCGACGACGGACAGATCGACCCGGCGCGGTCGGCGAGCCACGGCTTCGGGCTGCTGGGGATGACCGAGCGCGTGCAGCTGCTCGGCGGCACGCTGCGCGCGGGGCCGGCGCGCGAGGGCGGGTGGACGGTCGACGCCGAGCTGCCGACGAAGGTACGCCGATGACGGTGCGCGTGCTGGTGGCCGACGACCAAGATCTGGTGCGGACCGGCCTCTCCATGATCCTTGCCGCGCAGCCTGGCATCGAGGTCGTCGGCCAGGCCGCCGACGGCCACGCCGCGGTCGAGCTGGCGCGTCGGCTCTGCCCCGACGTGTGCCTGGTCGACATCCGGATGCCCGGGCTCGACGGCATCGAGGTGACCGAGCTCCTCGCAGGGCGGGGCGTCCCGGACCCGATCGCGGTGGTGGTGATCACGACCTTCGACCTCGACGAGTACGTCCACGGCGCGCTCCGGGCCGGCGCCCGAGGCTTCCTACTCAAGGACGCCGGGCCGGAGCTGCTCGTCCAGGCCGTGCATGCCGCCGCCGTCGGCGATGCCCTGATCGCGCCGAACATCACCCGGCGGCTGCTGTCCACCCTGGCCGCCAGGGAACCGTCTAGCCGACGTACCCAACCGATCGAGCCGCTCACCGACCGCGAGGAGGAGGTGCTGGCGCTGGTCGCCCGTGGCCGCACGAACGCCGAGATCGCCGCCGATCTCTTCATCGGCTTGACGACCGCCAAGACCCACGTCGCCAGCCTGCTGGCCAAGATCGGCGCCCGCAACAGGGTCGAGATCGCGATGTGGGCCTACGACACCGGCCGGGTAGGGGACTGAAGCCGCCGTCCACGGGACTCGGAGAAGCCGCTCCGCCAAGCAAGCAGGATTCAATGAACGCGGTCTCGTCAAGGAGATGCGGCGCCAGCCGCGCCTCGCACGTGCGGTGAGCTGGGTGCCGTTTGTCCGTCCCGATCTTCGCCAGTCAACGCCCGGTTTCCGTGATCAGTTCCTCCAACAGCACGCGGGTGTCGTCGGGGATCTATTGGTCGGCAGCCGACATGAGGCTGGCCGGGTAGTGAGTCTCTTCGCCGCGAGCCGCCCCGACGCCGGTGTGGCATCGCGTACTGATGGGACGGCCTGCGGGAGCAGAGCGCGACCTACTGATGAGGCTCGTCGCAATGGACAAGCCGGGAGCTTCACGATGAAGATCCTGTGGTCGCTGGTAGCGCTGGCGATGGTGGCCCTCGGCGCGATTTGGACTTTGGCGCCTCGGGCGTCCATCAGTCGCTCGGTCCGATCGTTGCCGGTCTGGGCGTGGCTTGGGCTACGTCGTGCTGATTCAGGAGTGGCAGCGATGTTCCGCGTCGCGACCGAGTGCAGCCCGGGCGGCATCGACTGAATCGTGAAGCTCTCGTCCACCAGGTCGAAGCCCTCGTGCCACTCACGCGGCAAGGTCCAGGACGTCGGCGACGAGGTAGTGCACCTCGCTGGCCGGATACCTCCGGCGCGCACCCGACACCAGCGCCGCGCGGCCACCTCCGGCGAGGCTCCGCGACTCGGCCCACTCGCCGAGCTGTGTCGCGCTGTCGCGGACTCCCCGACTCCGGGACTGCCGCGAAACAGGGGTGCCCGCAGGCGCTGACCCCGGCGGCCGATTTGTGCACAGGATGGACCGAGGGGCCTGACGGCCCGCGGCCCCTGGGGACAGGCGCGGAGGCGATCAGATGACGAGCGTGGCGGAGCCCGAGACACAGGCGGACGAGGGTGTGGTGCACATCCTCTGGATGAACGGCGGACTGAGCTGCGACGGCGACTCGGTCGCGCTGACGGCGGCGACCCAGCCGAGCATCGAGGAGATCGTGCTCGGTGCACTGCCGGGGCTGCCGAAGATCGCGGTGCACTGGCCGCTGATCGACTTCGAGTGCGGCCCCGAGCAGGGCGCGGACAACTTCATCGAGTGGTGGCACAAGGCGGACCGCGGCGAGCTGGAGCCCTTCGTCCTCGTGGTGGAGGGCTCGATCCCGAACGAGGCGATCAAGGACGAGGGCTACTGGTGCGGGTTCGGCAACAACCCGATGACCGGACAGCCCATGACCACCTCCGAGTGGCTCGACCGGCTCGCCCCGCGGGCCACGGCCGTGATCGCGGTCGGCACCTGCGCGACGTACGGCGGCATCCACGCGATGTCCGGCAACCCCACCGGCGCGATGGGGGTGCCCGACTACCTCGGCTGGGACTGGAAGTCCAAGGCCGGCCTGCCGATCGTGTGCGTGCCGGGCTGTCCGATCCACCCCGACAACCTCTCGGAGACCATCACCTACCTGCTCTACCAGGTCGCCGGCCAGGCCCCGATGATCCCGCTCGACGAGGCGCTGCGGCCGCGGTGGCTCTTCGGGGCGACCGTGCACGAGGGCTGCGACCGGGCCGGCTACTACGAGCAGGGCGACTTCGCCACCGAGTACGGCTCCGAGAAGTGCATCGTCAAGCTCGGCTGCTGGGGCCCGGTGGTCAAGTGCAACGTCCCCAAGCGCGGCTGGATCAACGGCGTCGGCGGCTGCCCGAACGTGGGCGGCATCTGCATCGGCTGCACGATGCCCGGCTTCCCCGACAAGTTCATGCCGTTCATGGACGAGCCACCCGGCGCGAAGCTCTCGTCGAAGGGCAGCGCGATCTACGGGATGGCGGTCAAGCGGCTGCGGGGCCTGACCCAGGACACCCTGGACAAGGAGCCGGGCTGGCGCACCCGCGGCACCGAGCTCAAGACCGGCTTCACCAAGACCTGGTGAGGAGTGACCAGCCATGACCATGACCGAACCCCGCAAGACCTCCACGCAGGACACCGACGTCGTCGAGATGTCGTGGGACCCGGTGACCCGCATCGTGGGCAGCCTCGGGATCTACGCCTCGATCGACTTCAAGCAGAAGGAGGTCCGCGAGTGCCACAGCACCTCGTCGATCTTCCGCGGCTACAGCCTCTTCATGCAGGGCAAGGACCCACGCGACGCCCACTTCATCACCAGCCGGATCTGCGGCATCTGCGGCGACAACCACGCAACCTGCTCGGTCTACAACCAGAACATGGCCTACGGCATCGCACCGCCGCACCTCGGTGAGTGGATCATCAACCTCGGCGAGGCCGCCGAGTACATGTTCGACCACAACATCTTCCAGGAGAACCTGGTCGGGGTGGACTACTGCGAGCGCATGGTCAAGGAGACCAACCCCGGGGTGCTCGAGCGGGCCAACACCACCGAGGCGCCGAACGCCGGCATCCACGGGTACCGGACCATCGGCGACATCATGCGCGCGCTCAACCCGCTCGAGGGTGAGTTCTACCGGGAGGCGCTGCACGTCAGCCGCTACACGCGCGAGATGTTCTGCCTGATGGAGGGGCGACACGTGCACCCCTCGACGCTCTACCCGGGCGGGGTGGGCACGACGGCGACCATCCAGCTCTTCACCGACTACCTGACCCGCCTGATGCGGTACGTCGAGTTCATGAAGAAGGTCGTGCCGCTGCACGACGACCTCTTCGACTTCTTCTACGAGGCGCTGCCGGGCTACGAGCACGTGGGGGAGCGGCGCATCCTGCTCGGCTGCTGGGGCAGCCTGAACGACCCGGCGTACTGCGACTTCAGGTACGCGACGATGTCCGACTGGGGCAAGCGGATGTTCGTGACCCCCGGCGTCATCGTGGACGGCGAGCTGGTCACCAACGACCTGGTGGACATCAACCTCGGCATCCGGATCCTGCTGGGCAGCTCCTACTACGAGGACTGGGTGGCCAGCGGCCGGGAGACGTTCGTGACCCGGGACCCGCTCGGCAACCCGGTGGACGCCCGGCACCCCTGGAACCAGCACACGATCCCCAAGCCGGCCAAGCGGGACTTCGACAACCAGTACTCCTGGACCATGTCCCCGCGCTGGTTCGACGGGAAGGACCACCTCGCCCTGGACACCGGCGGCGGACCGATCGCGCGGCTGTGGTCCACCGCGCTGAGCGGGCTGGTCGACTGCGGCTACGTGAAGGCGACGGGGAACAGCGTGGTCATCAACCTGCCGCGGACGGCGCTCAAGCCCGAGGTCACCTTCGAGTGGAAGGTGCCCAGGTGGAGCAACGCGATCGAGCGCAACCGGGCGCGCACCTACTTCCAGGCGTACGCCGCGGCGCTGGCCCTGCACTTCACCGACAAGGCGCTGGAGGAGGTCCGGGCCGGCCGCACCGACACCTGGACGTCGTTCGAGGTGCCGGACACGGCCGTCTCGGTGGGCTTCACCGAGGCGGTGCGCGGCGTGCTGAGCCACCACATGGTGATCCGGGACGGCAAGATCGCCAACTACCACCCGTACCCGCCCACCCCCTGGAACGGCAGCGTCCGGGACACCTTCGGCACCCCGGGCCCCTACGAGGACGCGGTCCAGAACACCCCGATCTTCGAGGAGAACCCGCCCGACACCTTCAAGGGCATCGACATCATGCGAGCGGTGCGGAGCTTCGACCCGTGCCTGCCCTGCGGGGTGCACATGTACACCGGTGGCGGCAGGGTCGTCGAGCAGCTCCACACCCCGTCGATGCCGGTCAAGCCCTACTGAGGCCCCTCGTGCACGAGCTCGCCCTCACCGAGAGCCTCGTCGACCGGGTCGTGGACCGCACGGCCGGCCGTCGGGTCAGCACCGTCCACGTGCGGGTCGGGCTGCTGTCGGGGGTGGTGCCCGAGGCGATGGAGTTCTGCTTCGACGTCGCCACCGCCGGGGGGCCGCTCGACGGGGCGACCCTCGTCGTCGAACGGGTGCCGGGACGGATCGCCTGCCGGACCTGCGGGGCGGAGTCGCCCGCCGAGGACCTCGTGCTGGTCTGCGGGTGCGGCAGCGCCGACGTCGAGGTGGTGGCCGGCCGGGAGCTGACCCTCTCGCGCGTCGAGCTGGTCCGGGAGTCCTCATGTGCCTGACCTGCGGCTGCGGCGGCGACGACGTCCGGGTGTTCGTCCCGCGGGCGCAGGCCGACGGGCACGGCCACGACCACCCCCACGAGCACCCCCAGGAGCACCGCCACGAGCACCCCCACGAGCACCGTGAGCAGCACGAGACCCTGGTGCTGGAGGAGCGACTCCTGGCCAAGAACGACCACCTCGCCGGGCACGTCCGCGCCCTCCTCGCCGAGCGGCGGATCACGTCGGTCAACCTGATGAGCTCGCCCGGCTCGGGCAAGACCTCGCTGCTCGAGCGGACCATCACCGACCTCGGCCGGGACCGTCGCATGTACGTCGTCGAGGGCGACCAGGAGACCGCCTTCGACGCGGACCGCATCGCCCGCGCGGGGGGTCGTGCGATCCAGGTCAACACCGGCTCCGGGTGCCACCTCGACGCGGGCATGGTGGAGCGCTCGCTGCGTGCGCTCGACCCGGAGGCGGGTTCGCTGCTCTTCGTCGAGAACGTCGGGAACCTGGTCTGCCCGGCGCTCTTCGACATCGGGGAGCACGCCCGGGTGGTCGTGATCTCCGTGACCGAGGGCGACGACAAGCCGCTGAAGTACCCCACGATGTTCGCCGCCGCGGACCTGGTCGTCGTCAACAAGGTCGACCTGCTGCCGCACGTCGACTTCGACGTGTCGAGGCTGGCCGACCAGGCGCGCAGCCTGAACCCGGAGGTCACCGTGCTGCCGCTGTCGTTGCGCACGGGGGAGCGGATCGAGTACTGGTACGCCTGGCTCGACTCGCTCACCGCCCACGCCACCCGGGACGACCTCCCCGGGGGCCACCAGGAAGGAGAGTCCCGTGGAGCCACTGTCGGTCCGTGAGGTCAGCGAGCGCATCGACACCCTGGTCGACGAGCTCGGCAGGGGTGCGCCGCCGGCCGTGATGGAGCGGGTCGAGGAGCTCGTGCAGTGCGTGATGGCGCTGTACGGCGAGGGGCTCGGGCGGGTCCTCGGGTCGCTGGACGACGCCGCGGTCCGCAGGCTCGCCGACGACGAGGTGGTGGGCAACCTGCTGGTGCTCCACGACCTGCATCCCGACGACGTGGACACCCGGGTCCAGCAGGCTCTCGACCGGGTCCGCCCCTACCTCGGCTCGCACGCCGGCGGGGTCTCGCTCTCCGAGGTGGACGAGCAGGGCGTCGTGCACCTGCGGCTGGAGGGCAGCTGCGACGGCTGCCCGTCCTCGGCGCTCACGGTGCGCAGCGCGATCGAGGACGCCATCTTGGTGGCCGCCCCGGACGTGGTCGCGGTCGAGGCCGAGGGGATGGTCGAGGGGATGGTCGAGACCGGGCCGGCGCTGCTGCAGATCGAGCCGTTCCGGCCGCAGGAGCCGGATCCTTCGTGGGCGCACGTGGAGCTCGACGTACCGCCCCGCACGATGGCCCCGGTCGACGTCGCCGGCCGCGCCGCGCTCGTCGCCAACCTCGACGGCACCCTGGTGGCCTACCTGGACCGGTGCCCGGCCTGCCTGACCGCGCTGTCGGCCGGGTCGCTGGCCGGCGACCGGGTGTCCTGCCCCGACGGCCACTCGTACGACGTCCGGCTGGCCGGCCGCGCGCTGGCCGGCGGCGACGAGCACCTCGTCCCGCTGCCGCTGCTGCCGGAGCACGGAGCATGGAAGATCTCGCTGCCGGCGAGCGCCCCGGGGGTCGTGGCATGAGCGGGCTCGGCGCCCTGCGCCGGATGAGCGCCCCGGGGCCGGCGCCGCCGCCCCCCGAGGAGCGCTGCGAGTTCTGCGCGGCCGACATCGGCGAACGGCACGGGCACGTCGCCGACGTCGCCCAGCACCGCCTGCTGTGCGTGTGCCGGCCCTGCTACCTGCTCTTCTCCCCCGAGGGGTCGGGCGGCGGACGCTACCGGGGCGTCGGCGAGGAGGTCCGTCGGATCGGGGACCTCACGCTGGACGAGGCCCGGTGGGACGCGCTGCGGATCCCCGTGGACGTGGCGTTCTTCTTCGACCAGACCGGGGCCGAGCAGACGCTTGCGTTCTACCCCGGACCTGCCGGGGCGACCGAGTCGCTGCTCGACCTCGGTGCGTGGGCCGACGTGGTCCGGGAGAACCCGGTGCTCGGCTCGTTGGAGCGTGACGTCGAGGCGGCGCTGCTGCGCCGGCACGACGGGGAGCTCTCCTGCTACGTCGTGCCGATCGACGCCTGCTACGAGCTGGTCGGCATCGTCCGGCGGTCCTGGACCGGCCTCGGCGGCGGGCCCGAGGTCTGGCGCGACATCGACGCCTTCTTCCACGAGCTCGAGGCGTGCGCCACCCCGGTGGGACGGGACGGCACGCCATGACCGGCGCTGGGACCGGCGCGGGCACCGGCGCCGGGGCCGAGGCGGAGCAGAGGCCGCTGGCCGACGTCGACTTCACCTGCACCGAGGTGGTCGCCGACCGCTACGCCGCGGGTCCGACGGTGCTGCTGCGGATGCGCGCCGAGGAGCGGACCGGGGTCCGGGTCCACGCGCTCGCCCTGCGGTGCCAGGTGCGCATCGAACCGCTGCGCCGGCACTACAACGACCGGGAGGCGGCGCGGGTGGTCGACCTGTTCGGCGACCGGGCCCGCTGGGGCCGGACCATGCAGCCGCTGCAGCTGGCGTTCCTGGCGCAGGTGCTGCCCGGGTTCACCGGCGCCTGCGACTTCGACCTCGCGCTCCCGCTGAGCTACGACGTCGAGGTCGCCGCGCACAAGTACCTCGCCGGGCTCGACGAGGGGACGGTTCCCCTGCTGCTGCTGTTCAGCGGCCAGGTGTTCACCGGCGTCCCGGGTGCGATCGCGGTCGAGCCGGTGCCGTGGCACAAGGAGGCCGTCGCCCGGCTGCCGGTCCCGGTCTGGCGCGAGGCGATGGACGCACACTTCCCCGACCAGGCCTGGCTGCGGGTGTCCCGATCCACCCACGACCGGCTCGCGGAGTACCGGGGCCGGCACGGGCTGCTGGGCTGGGACGACGTGCTCGGGCGGCTGCTCGACGGGACGGACGGAGCCGGACCATGAACGTGCTCGACTCGGCGCGCGCGGTGGCGGACGCGGTCCTCTACGAGGGCTACGTGCTCTACCCCTACCGGGCCAGCGCGTCGAAGAACCGGGTGCGGTGGCAGTGGGGCGTGCTGATGCCCGCGGACGCCGTGGCGACGGACGCCTCCGAGCGCTCGGCCTGCCGCACCGACGTGGTGCTGGACGGGCGCGACCCCTCGCTGCGGGTGACGGTGCGCTTCCTGCAGGTCCAGCAGCGGTACGTCGAGGGCCCGGACGGCGAGCGGGTCGAGCGGCTGGACGCCGGCGACGCGACGTACGTCCCCTGGGACGAGGCGCGCGAGCAGGAGGTGGCCCTGGACGTCCCCCTCCCGGCCGGCCTGGTGACCACCGTCGAGGTGCCGGGCGGGACCACCACCGAGGAGCTCCCCGGCGGCGCCGGCCGCCTGGTGCGCGTCTGCGAGCCGCTGAGCCTCGACCTGCGGGTCTCCGCCCGGCAGCCGGTCTCGCCGTACCCGGTCACGCTGGTGTCGGTGCGGGTCTCGAACGCCACCGGACCGGCCGCGACCCCGGAGGAGGGCAGGCCGGCGTGGCTGCGTCGCGCCCTGGTCGCCTGCCACGTGCTGCTGGAGAGCCCCGACGCGTCGTTCGTCTCCCAGCTCGAGCCGCCGGAGTGGGCCTCGGGGTTCGTGGGGGAGTGCGTGAACGACGGCCTGTTCCCCGTGCTGGCGGGGCCGGCCGGCCAGTCGCACCTGGTGCTGGGCTCGCCGATCATCCTCTACGACCACCCGGAGCTGGCGCCGCAGAGCGAGACCTCGTTCTTCGACGCCCTCGAGGTCGACGAGCTGCTCAGCCTGCGGACCATGACGCTCTCGGAGGAGGAGAAGCGGGAGGTCCGCGGCACCGACCCCAGGGCCGCGGCGCTGCTGCGGGAGGTCGACGACATGCCTGCGGAGCTGTGGGAGCGCCTGCACGGGACGGTGCGCTACGTGGACGCGATGACCTCCGGCGTGCCCGAGGTCGCGACGCCGCCGGACGCGCCCTGGTGGGACCCGGGGTCGGACCGCTCGGTCGATCCCGAGAACGACTCGATCCGGATCGGCGCCGTCGACGTGCGCCGCGGCAGCCGGGTCCTGCTGCGCCCCGGCTCCCGCCGGGCGGACGCCCACGACCTGTTCCTCGCCGGGCGCGCGGCCACGGTGGCCGCGGTGCTGCACGACGTCGACGGCAACCTGCACCTGGCGGTCACCGTCGACGACGACCCGGGCGCGGACCTGAAGGCCGCGCACGGGCGGTTCCTCTACTTCGCGCCGGACGAGGTCGAACCCCTGGCCGGGGTGGGCTGATGGTGCGCGTGCTGGTCGCCTGCGTGGGCAACATCTTCCTCGGTGACGACGGCTTCGGCACCGAGGTCGCGGCGGTGCTGAGAAGTCGCTCCTTGGGCGGGGAACCCCTACCGGAGGGGGTGCGGGTCGAGGACTTCGGGATCCGCTCGGTGCACCTGGTCTACGAGCTCCTGAACGGGTACGACGTGCTGGTGCTGGTCGACACGGTGGCGCACCAGGACGGCCCCGCCGGGACCCTCTACGTCATCGAGCCGGAGCTGGCGCCCCGGGACCGCGGCGCCGACCCGTTGCCCGAGGTGATGCTCGACGCGCACGACCTGTCCCCGGGCGGGGTGATGACGCTGGTGCCCACCCTGGGCGGGTCGGTGGACCGGATCGTCGTCGTGGGCTGTCAGCCCGGCTCGCTCGAGGAAGGCATCGGCCTCACCGCCCAGGTGCGGGCCGCCGTGGAGCCGGCCGCGGACCTGGTCGGCCGGGTCGTCGACAAGGAGATGAGGAGGACGACGTGAAGAAGCTGTTCCTGCTGCTGCTCGGAGCGGGTGCGGCGGCGCTGGTCGCCGCGTCGATGCCGGACATCAAGCGCTACCTGGCCATCCGACGGATGTGACCGCGCCGTTGCGCGGAGCCGGGCCGTGGCCGGTCGTGGCCGGTCAGTGGACCCACCGGCAGGCCGCGGCGACCTCCTCGGGGCTGGCCCGGTCGAAGCGCTCGATCTCGGACTCGCGCACCGCTCGGAGCGAGTCGACGAGGGGCCGACCGAAGGCGGTGGTGAGCACGTCGTCGGAGACGAAGGCCGCCAGGCTGGCCGCCAGCGAGGTGGGGAGCCTGGCGATGCCCCGCGCGGCGAGGTCGGCCTCGGCGAGCGCCGCGGGGTCGAGGTCGACGGCCTCGGGGAGGTCCGCCCCGTCCGCGATCCCGGCGGCGCCCACGGCGAGCAGGGCGGCCAGCGTGAGGTAGGGATTGGCCTGGAGGTCGAAGCACTTCACCTCCAGGTTGGCCACCGAGTCCGTCTCCCCGGTCGATCCGGTGACCAGGCGCAGCGCGGCCTCGCGGTTCTCCAGCCCCCAGCACGCGTAGACGCCGGCCCAGTGCTGCGGGACCAGTCGCAGGTACGACGCCGCTCCGGGGGCACCCACCGCCAGCAGCGCGGGCAGCCGGGACAGGATGCCGCCGACGAACGCTGAGGCCTCCTCGGTGAGCCCGAACGGCCCGTCGCCCGCGGACATCAGGTTCGTGCCGTCCCGCCACAGGGACAGGTGCACGTGGCCGCCGTTGCCGACACCGTCCGCGTCGACCTTGGGCGAGAACGAGGTGCGGAGCCCGTGCGCCACACCGACCCCGCGGATCGTCGTACGCACGAGCACCGAGGTGTCGGCCGCCTCGACCGGCCCGGCGGCCGCGACGGAGACCTCGAACTGCCCGGCGGCGTACTCGGGGTGGAGCTGCTCCACGGTGACGCCCTCGGCGGCGAGAGCGGTGAGCACGTCGCGGCAGTAGTCCGAGAGCTCGGTGATGCGCGTCATCCCGTACGCCGGGCCGGTCGAGGCCGGTGCGAGCCGGTCACTGTCGCCGTGGGAGACCACCCACTCGACCTCGAACGCCGCCCTGACCCCGAGACCGTCCGCGGCGAGCCGCTCGACCTGGCTGCGGAGCAGCAGGCGGCTGCACTGCTCGTGCGGCCGGCCGTCCTGGTCGTACCGGTCGCCGGGGGCCCAGGCCCAGCCCGGCTGTGCGGACAGGACCACCAGCCGGGAGAGGTCGGGGACGATCCGCAGGTCCCCGACCGGGCCCCGGCCGGTCGGGGGCGCGACCACCAGGTCGTCGAAGCGGAACCAGTCGAAGGCCGGGGAGAAGCCGGCACCCCACGAGGCGAGCACGGGGAGGCGGGCGAGTGGGACGGTCTTCACGCGTGCGATGCCGGAGTTGTCGACGAACGTGGTGGCGACCGCGACGACGTTCCGCTCGCTGAGCTCGGGCAGCAGCGCCTCGGCCTCCTCCCGTCGCCGGTGGCGTTCGCCGAGGTCCATCGAGGGGTCATCGGAGCCCCTTCCCGTGCCCGGCGGCCGCCCCGGTCGTCCGGCCCGGACACCGGCACGGTCACTGGACACAGGATAGGTCCGGCCGGCACGCCGACTCGCCGACCCGGAACGGGTACGGCACGTGAAGCGCACAGCAGCAACTGGGCCGGCGCACAGAGGCCGAGCGCCCACCGCCTGACCCGCGCGCAGCAGTGTGTCGCCCGGAAACTTGCTCCGGGGCAGCAAAATTTGGGTAGCGAACCGCATTTGGATTGACGAGGGGCGGCAGGCGGGCTTACACCGGCCTTGGGGACATCGTGCTGAACCCCGAGGGTGGTCATCATGAGACGCTTGCTCGGACCTGCGGTGACAGTTCTCGTCGGTGCCGCATTCGTGGCGCTGATGGGCTTGCTGTTGCACCAGCAACCAGCGCCCGCGGACGTCGCAGCGCCGCGGAAGGCGTCCGGGGACAGCCACCACGTCTACCTGCACCTGTCCACCTATCCGGACAGCCTGGCCGGAGAGCACGGCAAGGACGGGGGCGCCGAGCCCGACTGGGTGAGCTACGGGCCGACCACCACGTTGGAGGTGCCGCGCGAACTCGCTGGTGACCCTGACGATCAGCCAGTACGACGGGGGCGAAGCCATCACGAACCCCTGGTTCGCCCAGGTGCACGGCACGGTGGGCGGGACCGAGACGGTCGACGGCAGGACCGTGACCAAGGTGGATCCCGAGGCCGTCGGCCACACGTTCACGATCCACGCCGCCCCGACCGCCCAGGACCCGCTCTTCGTGAGTGCCCCGTTGCCCGCCGTACCGGACGACGCACCCCTGGCAGCCGGCAGCGACTACCCGAAGCCGATCGAGGTGACGTTCTCCTTCAGGGTGAAGGGTCCCGGGAAGTACGTGTGGAACTGCGAGTTCCCGTGCGGGGACGGCACCTACGCCAAGTTCGGCGGCCCATGGCCACTCGCGGTTACATGTCCGGCACCTTCACCGTCACCTGAGGTTCCATCAGTCAACAGTTCGTCCGAGACGGGTCGCAAGGGAGGTCGGCGCGTGTCAAGCACCGAACAGCTCGAGAAGCGGCCACGCTGGTGGAACAACCCGGACGTCCGCGTCATCGGCCTCCTGTGGGCCGTCTTCACGGTCCTGGGCGTGATCTTCGCGCTGATCGTCCCGGACCACCTGATGGGCGTGTCCGCGTCCGACACCATGACCGAGGTCAAGCGCACCTTCGTCGTCTTCTCCGTCGCGTCCGCGCCGGTGGCAGCCCTGGTCTGGGCGCTCGCGGGCTACACCCTCCTGCGCTGGCGCCGCAAGGGCGCGTGGTCGGCGGACGACCCGGACGGGCCACCGCTGCGCGGCCACGGGTGGTCGACCGGCCTGTGGATGTTCGGCTCGTCCGCCCTGTGCCTCTTCCTGCTCATCTGGGGCCTCGCCGCGCTCAGCAGCGTCGACACCCCCTCCACCGCCACCGCGGCCTCGCCGATGGAGATCGAGGTGACCGGCCAGCAGTGGGTGTGGACCTTCACCTACCCGGAGAACGGTGACTTCGAGAGCGACCAGCTCTACCTGCCCGTCGGCCGTCCGGTCGTGTTCAAGGTGACCAGCGACGACGTGATCCATTCCTTCTGGGTGCCGTCGATGGGCATCAAGGTCGACGCCAACCCGGGGATGACCACCACGACCCACGACCACGCCGGACCGGATCGGGGTCTACCAGGTGAAGTGCGCGGAGCTGTGCGGCCTGCTCCACGCGGACATGGAGACCGATGCCCATGTCGTCTCGTCCGACGACTTCGCCGCGTGGGCGGCGACCCAGGGGAGCAGCTCATGACCGTCTCCGACACCTACCAGACCGACCCCGTCGCAGGGCGGCCCCGACGGCGGGGTCATGCGTCGCCTCAACGTCGGGACCGGAGTCCTGGGCGGCGTGGTGCTCGCGCTGGTCTTCAACCTGCTCGCCAGGTGGCTCGCCCACGACGCCGTCCACGAGGTGGACTGCGGGCGACCGCGACCATGGTCGGCTGGGCTCGGGTTCATGGCGGGCCTGGGCGCGTTCACCGGGCCCGTGGATGGCTGCTCGGCCGCGACCCACCACTGCCGACGGCTGTTCCTCGCCGGCAAGGACCAGGGCATCGGCCGCTACTTCCGATTCACCACCGACCACAAGGTCGTCGGTGTCCAGTACCTCGTCCTGGTGATGGTGATGCTCGGGGCCGGCGGCACCATGGCCATGCTGATCCGCACCGACCTGATCTCGCCCGAACTCGGGCTTCCTCGGGCCCGCAGACCTACAACTCGCTGGTCGGGCTGCACGGGCTGACCATGATCCTGGCCACGATCATCATGGTCACCGGCCCCTCGGGAACTTCGTGGTGCCGCTGATGATCGGCGCCCGGACATGGCCTTCCCCCGGCTGAACGCACTGAGCCTGTGGCTGCTCGTCGCCATCCTGCCGGTGCTGTACTCGGCCGCGTTCCTCGGCGGTATCCCGATGGGGTGGGTCGGCTACACGCCGATCGCGGACCAGGGGCCGGCCGGGAGTGGACTCCTACATGGTGGCCATCTTGATCTTCGCGGTCTCCAGCGGCGGTGGCGGGCGCGAACATCATCACGACGATCCTGACCATGCGGACCCGTGGCATGACCTGGACCCGCACCCCGATCTTCGTGTACGGCGTCGCTGGCCAGCGTCGTGCTCGCCCTCCCGGCGTTCCCGATGTTCATGGCCGCCGATGGTCCTGCTGCGGCGTCGACCGTCGATGGGCGGCGGGTTCTACGTCGCCATCCGGCGGCGGCCAGCCCGTGGCTGTACGCAGAACCTCTTCTGGCTGATGGGCCACCCCGAGGTCTACGTCATCCTGATCCCCGCGGTCGCGGCGTTGATGGAGCTGACGGCGGTGTTCGCCCGGAAGCCGCTGTACAGCTACACGGATCGCGGTGCTGTCCATCATCGGCATCGTCGGCCTGAGCGTCATGGTGTGGGCGCACCACATGTTCGCCTCGGGCTGGGCCCCGGATCTCAACGGCCCGTTCATGCTGACGACGGAGATGATCTCCATCCCGACCGGTGGCCTGTTCCTGGTCATCCTGGGCACCATGTGGCGCGGTCGGATCTGGGCCACGTTGCCGATGATGTGCACCTACGCGATGCTCTGGAACTTCATCATCGGCGGGATCACCGGCATCTACCTCTCCGACGTGCCGCTGGACTACGCAGCTGCACGGGTCGATGTTCGTGACGGCGCACTTCCACTACACGCTGATGGGCGCGGGGCTGACCGGCGCCATCGGCGCCCTGGCCTACTGGTTCCCCAAGATGACCGGCCGGATGCTCGGCGCGACGCTCGGGGATCGTGTCCTTCTGGCTGGTCCAGATCGGCTTCAACGTCACGTTCCTCGGGATGTTCACGGTCGGCCTGGCAGGGCCAGCCCCGGCGGGTGGTCCACTACGAGGCGTCGTTCGCACACGGGCAACCTGATCTCGACGATCGGCGCCTACTGCATCGGCGTCGGCATGCTCGATCCTGCTCTACGACGTGATCGCGCTCCTGGCGCCACGGCCAGGTCGCCCCGATGAACCCCTGGGGTGCCAAGACCCTCGAGTGGACCGTGCCCAACCCGATCCCGCTGGAGAACTTCGAGGTGCTCCCGGTGGTCACCGAGGCCGCCTACGGGTACGGCGAGCCTGTGCACGACGTCCGAGCTCGCGCACCGGTTCCCGTCGGGACCGGGGCGAGCCCCGAGGAGGGCAGCAGCACGAGCGAGGAGGCGATGACATGACCACGGAGTCGCTGGTCAACAAGGAAGCCTTCGCTCCCGAGGAGCCGGAGGACTTCGGGGAGCGGTGGCGCACCGGCGCCCTCCTGCTGATCGTCGCGGACGCCTCGTTCGTTGCCGCCCTGTCGTTCGCGTTCCTGTACCTGCGTGGGGTCAACACCCAGGCCTGGTTCCACCCGGGTGGCACCGGCGTGGCGTCCCTGTGGTGGCCGTGGGCGGTGAGCGCCGTGATGATCGCGTCGTACCTCTTCTACCGCTCCGGGCTCCAGGCCCACGAGCCTGGCCGACGACACTTCCTCAACGGCGGTGTCGTCGCCCTCGCCGGCATGACGGTCGCCCTGGTCCTGACGGTCGTGCAGATGTACCGGTTCCCGTTCCACGTCAGCGACAACGCGTACTCCTCGGCGGTGTGGGTGCTCGCCGCCGCGAACGTCTTCCACCTGCTGATCACGCTGTTCCTGGGCCTGGGAATCGTCATCCGGGTGCATCGCCGGGTGACGCACGGGGCGCGCGACTGGCACGTCCGGATCGTCGGGATCTGGTTCGCCTGGGTGTGCGTCGCCTCGCTCATCGGGGCGATGACGGTGTCGGTGGCCAACGGCACCGTCGGCTGTCCGCTCGCCCCGGATCAGCCCGACCCGGGGGCACGGTCGGTGCCGTCGTCGTCATGCACGAGCGCGTCGAGGTAGCCGCGCCAGGCCTGCAGGCCGGGGTCGTCGTCGGGGATGTCGCGTCCGCGTGCGGTGGGGAGGGCTCGGTCGGCGGGACTCGCGCCCGCTGACGACGTGCCACCACATGTAGCCGAAGAACGCGGCGAACATCGGCCACTCGGCGCTGTAGACCCAGGCGATCTGGTGGCCGTCCCTGGCCCGCGTCAGCTCGAACCAGCCGGCGGCGAGGCAGAGGCAGACGGCGGGCAGGAAGAGCAGGTGGTAGCGAACGGCGGTCCTGGACCGCAGCCTCGGCGGGGTGCCGGCGCCGCCGCTCATCCGCTCGTCCCCTGCGCCAGCCCGGGCTGGGTCGAGGCGGTCCGCCGCGTACGCCGCTCCTCCGCCAGGAGCCAGTCGTTGCCCGCGACCACCAACCAGGCGGTGCTCAGCACCATCGACGTGGACCACATCAGGATCCCCCCGAGGTGCTGGTCGGCGAGCGGAGCAGGCCCGAAGGGGCGTTCCACATGGGCGTAGAACGGGTAGCTGAGGTGTGGCGCCGCGAAGATGAAGAAGCCGATCATCGCCATCGGCACCATCACGGTGAACAGCGAGACCAGTCGCATCCAGTGCGGCACGAACCGGCTGCCGGTGGTGGAAGACAGGAGCGGCTGGAAGAAGACGAGCCCGGCGGCCAGGTAGAGCGGGTGCTCGACGTAGTCGTGGAGCACCGGGTGGTCGAGGAAGGCGTCGTACACCCTGGGCACGTGGGTGACCGCCATGACGCCCACGAAGACGCCCCAGCCGACGACCGGTTGCGTCAGCACGCGGACGACGCGGCTGCGCAGGCAGGGCACCAGCCAGCGTCGGCGCACGGGGCCGGGGCTGGCGCGCATCGTCAGGAGCACCGGGTCACCGAGGACGAGCAGAGGTGCCGCGACCATGGTCAGCAGCAGGTGCTGGGTCATGTGGGCGAAGAAGAAGACGTCGTCCCAGGCGCCGGGCGGACCGACCACGGCGACGGCGGTGACGACGAGCCCGGCCAGGAAGCAGGCGGTGCGGCCCACCGCCCAGGGCCGCTGCGGAGTCCGGCCGTTGACACTGTGCGCGGCCACGACGTACGCCACGGCCGCCGCGGTCACGACGAGCCACGGCAGGGGGGCGGGCTCCCAGCTCCGGACCAAGCGCAGCGCCTCGCTCACGTCCATGAACGCTACGCGCGTTCCCGGGTGCGCGGAACGCCAACATTGACGATGCTCGTGGCCGGGATCCTGGCGCTCGTCCTGGCGTCCTGCTCGGCGGGGGACGGTGAGTCGGCTGCCGCCGGAACGATGCCTGACGTCGGCACCTCGCTCGACGCCCCGGTGCCGGCGAGCGTGCTCGACCGCGCCGTTGACGGACAGCCACGGTCACCCGACCACGCTGGGCGCCTTCGGGGCAAGGTGCTCGTGCTCTCCGACGTGATGACCCTCTGCCAGGAGTCCTGCCCCATCATCACCGCCAGCATGGTGACGGCGGCCGCGAGCTGGATGCCTCGACCCGCGCGGACCAGGTGCGAGTTCATCAGCGTCACCATCGACCCGACCCGGGACGACGTGCGTCACCTGCGGGCCTACGAGCGGCAGTTCGGGGCGGTGCCGAACTGGACGCTGCTCACGGGGTTCCCCCGGTCGCCGAGGAGCTGGGGGACACGCTCGGGGTCTGGTGCTGCCGGACCACCTCGAGGCCCCTACCACCGCGACTGGGTGACCGGTGCGCCGGTGACCACCGACATCGCACACACCGACGAGCTGATCTTCATCGACGGCGACCAGAACTTCCGCTACGAGATGGACGGCTACGGGACTGTGCCGGCATCGTGATCCGGCCGACGGCTTCATGGACTCGGCCTGGCCACGCACAACCGGTCTCGGTCGCGGACTGCTCCGTGAGGCCGGAGCTGGTGCCCGGTTCGACAAGCTGCTGGCGGGTGCGTCATGAGACACCTCGCCGGCGTGACGGCGCTCGTGGGAGCCCTCGCCGTGTGCACCGCCTGCTCGGGGCTCGAGGCGCCGGCGTCGTCCCCGGCGCTCGGTGCGGGGGCGCAGGTGTTCCCGGTCGGCCGAGCGGGCGCCCACTCCGAAGCTGCGCGGCACCACCCTGACTGGACACGCCGCTCGACGTCGCGGACGAGGTCGGGCACGGTCTGGTCGCGGTGAACGTCTGGGCCTCCTGGTGCGGTCCCTGCCGCCAGGAGATGCCGCTCCTCGCACGCGCCAGCAAGCGCATCACGGTGATCGGGATCGACGAGCAGGACGACCGCGCGTCCGCGCGGGCGTTCGCCGCGTCGCGGGGCGCGACGTACCCCAGCCTGTCCGACCCGGACGGCACGCTGCTGGCGAGCCTGGCGATGCTGCCGCACAGCGGTGTGCCCAGCACCCTCTTCCTCGACGGTCGGGGGCGCGTGGCGGCCCGCGTCGTCGGGCCGGTCGACTCCGACGTGCTGCGGCGGATCCTCCGCCGGTTGGGAGGCTCCTCATGACCGTGCCCCTGGCTGCCGCGGCGCCCGGACTGAGCCGCACCCACGAGGTGGTCATGGCCTACGTGGCCCTGACCAAGCCGCGCATCATCGAGCTGCTGCTCCTCACGACGCTGCCCGTGATGTTCCTGGCCAGCGACGGGGTGCCGCCCCTGGGGCTGGTCGTCGCGACCCTGGTCGGCGGGACCCTGTCGGCCGGCAGCGCCAACGCCCTCAACTGCGTGGTCGACGCGGACATCGACGCCCGGATGAGGCGCACCCGGCGGCGTCCGCTGGCGCGAGAGGTCGTGACCGACGCTCGGCCTGGTGTTCGGGCTCGCGATAGGCGTCGTGTCCACCGCCGGTCCTGCGCGATCCTGGTCAACTGGTGGTCGGCGCTGCTCGCCCTGGGCGCCAACGTCTTCTACGTCGTGGGCTACACGATCTGGCTCAAGCCCCGCACGACCCAGAACATCGTCTGGGGCGGAGCCGCGGGATGCGTGCCCACGCTCATCGGCTGGACCGCGGTACGCGACGGGCTGGCCTGGCCACCGGTCGTGCTGTTCCTCGTGGTGTTCTTCTGGACGCCCCCGCACTTCTGGGCGCTGGCGCTGCGCTACCGCGAGGACTACGCCGCGGCGGAGGTGCCGATGCTGCCGGTGGTGGCTCCCGCGCGTGCCGTCGCCCGGCAGATCGTCGGGTACGCCGTCGTCACCGTGGCGACCTCCGTGCTGCTGTGGCCCGTCGCGGACACGGGGTTGGTGTACCCCGTGGTCGCACTGGTGCTCGGAGCCGGGTTCGTGGGCGAGTCCGTCCGCCTGCTCGGACGCTCACGAGTCTCCGACGAGCTGGCGGTCCTGCGCCCGATGCGGTTGTTCCACCTCTCCAACCTGTACCTGAGCCTCCTGTTCGTCACGGTCGCCCTGGTGCCGTTCCTCCCCTGACGCCTCCGGCCGGCGGCTGCTAGTGGAGCGGCCCGAGGATGGGTGGCACGCCCGTCGGGGCCGTCCGTCCGGGCGCCCGGTCCGGCGGCGGGATCGGCGGCGGGATCGCGGGCCGGACCGGCGTCCGGGTGCTGCGCCGCCGACCGGGCCAGTGCTCGAAGTCCGGCTCCCAGCTCGCGGGGTCGTCGGTCAGCCCGACCAGGTAGGTCAGCGAGCACTCGAGTGCACGCGCGATCTCGGGGAGCTTGCCCACGTCGAGGCCGGCGCCGTGCTCGAGGCTGGAGAGCGCCTTGTTGGTGGTGGCGACCCCGATCCGGCGCAGCCGGCTCACCACCTCCTTCTGGGTCAGGCCGAGCTCGCGCCGTCGCGTCCGCAGCCGTTCGCTGACCACCAGGTGACGGTGGGCGCCCAGCTCCTCGTAGGAGGTCAGCCTGCGGCCGGTCCCGGTGGCGCTCGTGTCAGTGCTCATCGCCTGCTCCGCCCATGTCGGCGAGAGGGTGCACGGTGTAGCGCGCGAAGTTGAACACCGGCGCCACCGCGAGCAGCCTCTCGAACTCCTCGTGCGAGTCCACGTCGTAGATCCACGCGCCGCCGTGCGCCCCGACGACGTGGTAGCGCATCAGCACCTTGCCCTCCTGCTCGAGCCGCTCGCCGTACTCCGGCATCCGGGCGATGGCCCGCACCATCGCCTCGGACAGCAGGCCCTGCTCGAGCTGCCACAGCACGAGGAACTTCATCTCAGCAGATCCGGGGGAGCTGCTCGCCGATCGGCAGGTCCACGACCCGCTCGGCGCCGAAGCCGGTCCGCGCGGACACCATGCCGGGGTGGTCCTCGACGCACTCGCCGATGATCGCGGCACCGGTCCCGCAGGGGTGGGCCCGCATCGCGGCGAGCACCTCCTCGGCCTGTGCGCGCGGCACGAAGGCCAGCAGCTTTCCCTCGTTCGCCACCTGCAGCGGGTCCAGGCCGAGGAACGCGCAGGCGTTGGCGACCACCTCGGGGACCGGCAGGCTCCGCTCGTCGAGGGCGATGCCGACCCGGGAGGACCGGGCGATCTCGTTCAGCGAGGTCGCCACGCCACCCCGGGTGGGGTCCCGCAGCACGTGCAGGTCCCGGGTGACCGCCAGCATCTCCGCGACCAGGCCGCCCAGCGGCTGGCTGTCGCTGCAGACCTCGGTCCCGAACTCGATGCCCTCCCGCACGCTCATGATGGCGATGCCGTGGACGCCGATGTCGCCGCTGACGATCACCACGTCCCCGGGTTCGGCGCGGTCCGGACGGATGTCGACGCCGTCGGGGACGACCCCGATGCCGGCGGTGTTGATGTAGACCTCGTCGCCGTGGCCGGACTCCACCACCTTGGTGTCGCCGGTGACGACGCGGACGCCGGCGCGGGTCGCCGCCTCGCCCATGCGCTGGGCGACGGCGCCCACCCGGGTGACGTCGGTGCCCTCCTCGAGGATGAACGCCGCCGAGAGGAACAGCGCCCGCGCGCCGCTCATCGCCAGGTCGTTCACGGTCCCGTTGACCGCGAGGTCGCCGATGCAGCCGCCCGGGAAGAACAGCGGGCGCACGACGAACGAGTCGGTCGAGAAGGCCAGCCGTCCGCCCTGCACGTCGAGCACCGCGGAGTCGCCGAGCTGCGCCAGCGAGGCGTCGGCGAAGCTCGGCAGGAACACGTGCTCGACCAGCTCGCCGGACATCGCGCCGCCGCCGCCGTGGCCCATCACGATGGTCGGGCTGTCCCGCAACGGCAGCGGACAGGTCCAGCCCTCGAAGCTCGGTGCATCGGCCCCCTGGACCTCCGACAGGGTGAGCGGCTCAACCAACGGAGCTCACCTCCCGCGCGTCCCCCGAGGCGGGCACCTGCATCCGCCGGTAGAGGTAGTAGGCGGCGCACGCACCCTCGCTGGAGACCATGGTCGCCCCCAGCGGGTTGCGGGGGGTGCACAGCGTGCCGAACGCCGCGCACTCGTGCGGCTTGATCAGCCCCTGCAGCACCTCGCCGCTGCGGCAGACCGTCGACTCCTGGGTGTGGATGTCGCCCACCCGGAAACGTTCCTCCGCGTCGTACTCGCGGTAGCGCTCGGACAGTCGCCAGCCGCTCTGCGGGATCATCCCGATGCCGCGCCAGGAGCGGTCGACCACCTCGAAGACGTCCTCGAGCATCCGGATCGCGACCGGGTTCCCCTCGGCCGCCACCGCGCGGGGGTAGGCGTTCTCGACCTCGTGCCGTCCCTCCTCGAGCTGGTGGACCGAACGCCGGATCCCCTCGAGGATGTCGAGCGGCTCGAACCCGGTCACCACGATCGGTACGCCGAACCGCTCCGCGAGCTCGGGATACTCGCCCATCCCCATCACCGTGCACACGTGGCCGGCGGCGAGGAACGCCTGCACCCGGCAGACCGGCGAGGTCATGATCGCCTCGATCGCGGGTGGCACCCGGACGTGGCTGACCAGCAGGCTGAAGTTCTCGATCCCCAGCTTCTTCGCCTGGTAGACCGTCATCGCGTTGGGCGGCGCCGTGGTCTCGAAACCGATCCCGAAGAAGACCACCTGCTTGTCGGGGTTCTCGCGGGCCAGGCCGAGCGCGTCCAGCGGGGAGTAGACGACCCGGACGTCGCCGCCCGCGCTCTTGACACGGAAGAGGTCCTTCTCGCTGCCGGGGACCCGCAGCATGTCGCCGAAGGAGCAGAAGATGACGTCCGGCCGGCCGGCGATCTCGAGCGCCTTGTCGATCACCTCGAGCGGGGTGACGCAGACGGGGCAGCCGGGCCCGTGGATGAGCTCGATGCCCTCGGGCAGCAGCTGGTCGAGCCCGTGCCGGATGATCGTGTGGGTCTGTCCGCCGCAGACCTCCATCATCGCCCACGGCCTGGTGACGGTGGCCCGGATGTCGTCCAGCAGCCGCTGCGCGAGCGCCGGGTCCTGGAACTCGTCGAGGTACTTCATCCCGCTCCTCCTGCTCCTTCGGGGGACGCATCCGCGTCGGGCCGGGGCAGTCCGGCCTGCTCGGCCGCCCGTCCCCAGTGGTCCCCGAACTCCGCGTCCAGCTCGCCCATCTGCCGGAAGATCTCCAGCGTCTCGAGGGCCGACTGCTCGTCGAGCCGCTGCAGCGCGAACCCGACGTGCACGATCGTGTACTCGCCCACCTGGAGGTCGGGCACGTACTCCAGGCACACCTCCTTGGTGACCCCGCCGAAGTCCACCTGCGCGACCCGGGTTCCGTCGCGCTCGGTGATCTCCAGGACCTGTCCCGGGACCGCTAGGCACATGGCGCCTCCTGTTCCGGCAGCGGGGGTCGCTGCCTGTCGGACGTTCGGGTGCGGTGCGCGAGCACCGCGATCTGGCCGAGGGCGAGCCCGGCGTCACTCGCCGGGACCCGGTGGTGCCGCAGCACCTCGAAGCCGTCCTCCTCGAGGGACCGGGCGCACCCCGCGGTGAGCCGGGCGTTCAGGAACACCCCGCCGCTCAGCGTCGCCCGCGTGAGGCCGGTCGCCTCGCGCATCCGGCCGAGCACCGCCGCCACCAGGTCGACCACGCCGCGCTGGAAGCGTGCGGCGACCACGGCGGGGGCGACGCCGGCGAGCACGTCGGAGGCCGCCTCGGCGATGACCGGGCGTGGGTCGACGACGTCCCCGTCGAGCCCGAACCGGTAACCGGCCCGGTCGTCGGTGGTGCGCGCCCGTGCCTCGAGCTCCATCGCGGCCTGGGCGTCGTAGCCGATCCGGTGTCGGATGCCGGCGACGGAGGCGACGGCGTCGAAGAGCCTGCCCATGCTCGAGGTCGGGACGCACCGCAGCCCGGTGTCCAGCTGCCGCTGGAGCAGGGCCAGCTCCGCGTCGGTGCAGGCCCGCACGCAGGGCAGCCGGTCGTCCCAGGGCAGACCGGCGCTGCGCAGGTGGGACAGGGCCATCCGGCACGGGTTGCGGACCCCGGCGTCGCCGCCGGGGAGCGGGACGTAGTCGAGGTGGGTGAACCGTGACCAGGTGGCGTAGTCGGCGAGCAGGAACTCGCCGCCCCAGGCCGCGCCGTCGTCGCCGTACCCCGTGCCGTCGAAGGCCACGCCGAGGACCCGGACCCCCGACGGCACCCCGTGCTCGGCCATGGTCGAGGCCACGTGGGCGTGGTGGTGCTGGACCTCGTGGACCTCCCTCCCGTCGGCGTGGTCGTGGGCCCAGCGCCGGGACCGGTACGCCGGGTGCCGGTCGGCCGCGAGGGCCTCCGGGGACACCCCGGTGAGGGCGCCGAGGTGCTCGACGGCGCCGCCGAAGGCGTCGATCGTGGCGAGGTCGTCCATGTCGCCGACGTGGCCGGACAGCCAGGCGAGCCGGCCCTCGGCGAGGCAGAAGGTGTTCTTCAGGTCCCCGCCCACCGCGAGCGCGGCCGGCGTCTCGAAGGGCAGGTCCAGCGGCAGCGGGGCCTGGCCGCGCGATCGACGGATCGGGCACTCGAGCCCCTCGACCACGCGGGTCACGGAGTCGTCGCACGGCACGTGGATGCGGCGGTCGTGCGCGAGCCAGGCGTCGGCGACCCCGGCGAGCCGCCGACGTGCCTGCTCGTCGTCGACCACGATGGGCTCGCCGGAGAGGTTGCCGCTCGTCATCACGAGGGTCGTCGGTCCGGGCACGTCGCCGGGCAGGCCGAGCAGCAGGTGGTGCAGGGGCGTGCAGGGGAGCATCACCCCGAGGTCGGCGCTGCCCGGGGCCACCGCCTCCGCCGCCGGTGCTCCCGGCCGCCGGGCGGCGAGGACGATGGGCCGCGCGCGGCTTGCCAGGAGGCGCGCCTCCGCGTCATCGAGGAGGACCAGTCGTCGGGCGTCGTCGAGGGTGCGCACCATGAGCGCGAAGGCCTTGTCGCCGCGCTGCTTGCGCTTGCGCAGCGTGGTGACGGCCTGCTCGCTGGTCGCGTCGCAGACCAGGTGGTAGCCGCCGATGCCCTTGACGGCCACGACCGCTCCGGCGGCGACCAGGCTGCGGGCCTCCGCGAGCGCCGCCTCGTCGTACGTCGTGTCGCGGCCCGGCCGCGCCAGGGACAGCCGGGGGCCGCAGTCGGGACAGCACACCGTCTGCGCGTGGAACCGGCGGTCGGCCGGGTCGGCGTACTCCTCGGCGCACGCCGCGCACAGGGGGAAGCCGGCCATGGTCGTGGCCGGCCGGTCGTAGGGGAGGCCGGTGGTGATGGTGAAGCGCGGCCCGCAGTTCGTGCAGGTGACGAACGGGTGGCGGTGGCGGCGGTTCCCGGGATCGAGCAGGTCGTCGAGGCAGTCGTCGCAGATGGTCACGTCGGGGGAGACGAACGTGCGGCCCGGCGTGTGCTCGGAGTCCCGGATGGTGAAGGAGGTGCCGCCGGCGGCGGGCAGGTCGGTGACCGCGACGTCGGTGACGACCGCGAGTGGTGGAGCCTCCCCGGCCACGCGGTCGCAGAACGCCGCCACGCCCGTGGCCGGCCCCTCGACCTCCGCCACCACGCCGTCGGCGGTGTTCCACACCGCGCCGGCCAGGTCGAGGGAGCGGGCGAGCGCGTAGACGTGGGGGCGGAAGCCCACCCCCTGCACGACGCCGCTCACCGTCACGCGTCGCCTGAGGCGAGGCGTGGGTCCGGTCTGGCCCGTCATCGGCACGTCGCATCCCCGTGGTGCGCGGCTGTCGGGTGGTCCGGTGGCCGGAACCCTCCCCGTTCGGGTCCCCGGGCCGACGAGGCAGTCGTGGCTGGTCGGTCCGCCAGGTTGTCTGGCTTTCCAGCAATCTACGACTCGCCGACTCCGGGCGCCAGTGGCCGGTGCCGGGGCCTCCCCGACTCCGATGACGGGTCCCCCACGTGGGGGGCTACTCGCGCTGCGTCGGGAGCTGCGGGACGAGCCAGCCGATGAAGTCGGCGGGGCTGCGGGTCTGGAGCCAGAGCGAGCCGGGGCCGGTGAAGGTGGCCACGAGCCCCTCGCCGGAGAGCAGCGTGGACTTCCAGCCACCGACCTTGTTGACCGAGTAGCCCAGGTGCTCCTCGAAGGCCACGATGTGGCCGGTGTCGATCTTCAGCACCTCGTCCTGGGCGAGGGTACGACGCTCGATCGCGCCGTAGCTGGAGACGATCATGTCGCCGGAGCCCGTGCAACGGAGCAGGAAGAGGCCCTCACCCGAGAAGAACGTCCGGCCCCCGCCCCACTTGGTGTCCACCTGCACGTCCGGATCCGAGGCGAGCCACGAGCCCGACTGCACCATCATCGCCGTCGAGCCGCTCAGGGGCATGTGCACGATGTCCCCGGGCAGGGTCGGTGCGACGGTGACCTCGCCCCCCGACGGAGCCCGGAAGGTGTTGATGAAGAAGCTCTCGCCACCCAGCACCGACCGCTTCAGGCCGGCCAGCAGGCCGCCCTGGGCCTTCGTCTCGATCTCCACGCCCCCGGACAGGCTGGTCATCGCGCCGGCCTCGGCCTTGACCTCCCCACCCGGCGGCAAGGTGATGACTCCGAGGGCGAACGCGGGGCTGTAGCGGATGTCGACGTCCATGCGATGCCTCCCGGGTCCGGCCGATCCACGCAGGCTACCAACGCGTGAGTGCCCCCACGGCTCCTTCGCGCAGCCGTGCCCGGCGGGCAGGAACGTCGCCCTCGGACCCGCGTCCTGTCGACGGTGGTGGGGGAGACCCGGCGGGACCGGCAGGGGACAACCGCACCCACCGGTGGTGCTGACCGCACAGGAGGCGCCGCGAACCGGGCGGTCAGCGCCCGCGCCCGTGCGCCTGCCTCGATCGTCGGCAGCGGCGAAATGGCGTGTGCTGGAGCCATCGGACACGCAGCGAGAGGCAGAACAATGAACCGGATCGTCGAGCAGGAGAGCGGCACCTACGCACCCCGGAGCACGCACCGGCACAACGGCTACTACGCGGGCGACCTGTCCTCGGTGGCGTTCAAGCAGCCCGACCTGCGCACGATGCTCGCGCTGACCCGTCCGGTGTCGGGACGTCCCCACTGATCTCCCGGATGACGGGAGCTGTCGAGGTGCGGCGCCCCGAACCGACGCACGAAGAGCCCCGACCACACGGGTCGGGGCTCTTCGTGGTGAATCAGGAGACGCGGACGTTCTCCGCCTGCGGCCCCTTGGGGCCCTGGGCGAGGTCGAACTCGACCTTCTGGTTCTCGTCGAGCGACTTGTAGCCACTGGACTGGATGGCGGAGAAGTGGACGAACACGTCCTCGCCGCCGCCATCCTGCGCGATGAAGCCGAAACCCTTGTCGGCGTTGAACCACTTGACGGTTCCCTGAGCCATGATCTTTTCCCTTGTTACCTGTCGGGGGCACTGTGCCCCTCGAGCCGCTGAAGACATCCACCTGCGCTGATGTCCAGCGAACCGAATACCAGGGGTCGAGATACGAGCCGCGACATCGTGTGCGGCCAGGACGGCTTGCAGGGCCGTCCCTTCAACAACACCCACGATAGGGCATCGGTGTGCGTGCTCAGCATTTCGGCGGAACTCGTCCGAGCGGGCTCCGGGCTCGGCGGCGTCGGTCGAGCGCCCGGTGAGGGCGGGAGCGCTCACGTCTTCATCGTCGACCCGCCCGATCGTTATGTCCAGATCGGCGGCGCAGGCCGGGGGAGCGTGAGCCACGTGATCTTTGACTTCAAGTACTTGAAGTTCCTAGCGTCGACGACGTGACCTCACCAACCACCCAGCGCACCTACACGATCAAGGAGGCGGCCGCGCTGACGGGACTTCCCGCCAGCACGCTGCGCTACTACGAGACGATCGGGGTGATCGCGCCGGTCAGTCGCGGCGCGAGCAGCGGACACCGAGCCTACGACGAGGGCGACCTCGACCAGCTCATGTGGGTGGCGTGCCTGGCAGCCACCGGGATGTCGGTGAGCGACATGCGGGCGTACCTCGCCAACGGGGCGGTCGGCCGTGCAGCCGCCCGTGAGCAGGTCGAGCTGCTCGAGTCCCAGGCCCGGCGGCTGGCGGAGGAGGCCGAGCAGGTCGCGCTCCGTCAGCGCTACGTCCGGATCAAGATCGACTACTGGCACGCCGTCCAGGCGGGCGACGACGCCCGCGCCGACCTGCTGTCGGGTGAGGCACGCACCCTGGCCGACGAGCTCCGGGACGCCAGAAAGCAGTAACAGGAGGCAGTAACCGCACGGCGCCCACCCGGCGTACCCATCGCGGTCCGCGGGACGGGCGCGCCCACCGAACGACTCGAGAGAAGGAACCTCCATGCGCGTGAACGCCTACGCAGCCCCCGCCGCCGGCCAGCCCCTGGCCCTGAGCACCGTCGAGCGGCGCGACGTCGGGTCCAACGACGTCCTGATCGAGATCCAGTACGCCGGCATCTGCCACTCCGACATCCACACCGTCAACGGCGACTGGGGCCCGCAGCCGTTCCCCGTCGTCCCCGGCCACGAGATCGTCGGTGTCGTGACCGAGGCCGGATCGGCGGTCACCGGGCACCGGGTCGGCGACCGGGTCGGCGTCGGCTGCATGGTGAACTCCTGCGGGGAGTGCACCAACTGCCGCAACGGTGACGAGCAGTACTGCGTCGACGGCATGGTCCCCACCTACGCCGGCACCGACCGCGACGGCACCACCACCCAGGGCGGCTACTCCACCCACGTGGTCGTCGACGCCGACTACGTCCTCTCCGTCCCCGACGGGATCGACGCGGCCGCCGCCGCGCCGCTGCTGTGCGCCGGCATCACGACGTACGCCCCGCTGCGCCACTGGGGCGCGGGGCCCGGGAAGAAGGTCGCCATCGTGGGGCTCGGCGGCCTCGGGCACGTGGCGGTCAAGATCGCCCACGCGCTCGGCGCCGAGGTCACCGTGCTGTCGCAGTCGCTGAAGAAGCAGGAGGACGGGCTCCGTCTGGGCGCGGACGACTACTACGCCACGTCCGACCCGACGACCTTCGAGAAGCTCGCCGGCTCCTTCGACCTCATCGTCAACACGGTCAGCGCCAGCATCGACCTCGACGCCTACCTGGGCCTGCTCGCCGTGGACGGCACCCTGGTCAACGTCGGCGCCCCGGCCGACCCGCTCAGCGTCAACGCCTTCTCGCTCATCGGCGCCCGCCGGTCCTTCGCCGGCTCGATGATCGGCGGCATCGCCCTGACCCAGGAGATGCTCGACTTCTGCGCCGAGCACGGCATCGGCGCCGAGGTCGAGGTCATCGCGGCGGACCAGGTCAACGAGGCCTACGAGCGGGTGCTCGCCTCCGACGTGCGCTACCGCTTCGTCATCGACACCAGCACCCTCGCCTGACCCGTCGCCGTCAGCCCCCACCGAGGCCGGCGTCCCGCGCCTTGACGATGGCGGCCGACCGGTCGGACACCTGCAGCTTGGTGAAGATGTTGGAGACGTGGTTGCGCACGGTCTTGAGACTGATCATCAGCTCGTGCGCGATGGTGGCGTTGCCCTTGCCGGCGGCGACCAGGTCGAGCACCTCCCGCTCCCGCTCGGTCAGCGAGGGGAACGCGGCGGGTGCCGACCCGGCGCCGGTGGCGAAGTGCGCGATCACCCGCCTGGCGATCTCGGGGCCGAAGATCGCCTCGCCGGCGGCGGCAGCACGGATCGCGCGCACGATCTCGTCCTGCTCTGCTCCCTTGAGCAGGTAGCCGAGTGCGCCGGCCCGCATCGCCGCGAACACCGAGTCGTCGTCCTCGAACATGGTGAGGACGACAACGGCCACCTCGGACGAGCTGCGGGTGATCCGGCGGGTCGCCTCGAGGCCGTCCAGGCCGGGCATCCGCAGGTCCATCAGGATCACGTCGGGGGACAGCTCTTCGGCGAGCTCGATCGCACGCTGTCCCGTGTCCGCCTCCCCGACGAGCTCCACGTCGTCGATGTCCTGCAGCATCAGGTCGAGCCCCCGGCGGAACGCCGGATGGTCGTCGGCCACGAGCACCCGGGTCACGCGAGTGCCTCCACGTCGGCCCGGACCGCTCGCTGCTGCCCGATCGGGAGCACGGCTCGGACCAGCAGGCCACCCTCCGCGCGGTTGGAGATCGTGCAGCTGCCGCCGAGCTCGGCCGCTCGTTCCCGCATCGAGGTCCACCCGACCCCACGCCCCGTCGCACCGTCCGTGCCGCGGCCGTTGTCGGCGACGCTCAGCTCGAGGCGGTCGTCGACCCGGACGTCGATCCGGCAGCGTGTGGCCCCGGCGTGGCGGGCGACGTTGGCCATCGCCTCGGACGCGATCCGGAATGCCGCCACCTCGACCGCAGCGGGAAGCGCGGGCATCGGGTCCGGTCCGGAGACCTCGGTGGTGAACCCCGCGGAGAGGGCCGCGGCGCGCTGGCGGATCGCCGGGAGCAGGCCCACCTCGTCGATCGCCGGGGGCCTCAGGTCGTCGACGACCCGTCGTACCTCTGCGATCGCGTCCCGCACCTCGTCACGCGCCTCGGCCAGGAGGGCCGACCGCTCGGCCCCGTCGGCGCGGGACTGGGCTGCGTTCAGCTTGAGCACGATCGCGGCCAGCGACGGACCGACCCCGTCGTGCAGGTCCTGGCGGAGCCGACGCCGTTCCTCCTCACGACCGGCCACGATCCGCGTCCGCGACTCGCGCAGCTGCTGCCCCTGCCGTTCGGAGCGGACCAGCACCGCCGCGTAGCGCGCCAGGTCCCGGAGCAGGGACAGGTCCGCCGCGGACAGCCGCCGGCCGGGTGGGACCTCCACCACCAGGTCGCCGAGCTGCTCGCCGCGGTGCACCAGCGGGGTCCGGACCACGTGGGCGTCGACGTCCTCGTCGCCGGTGACGACCCGGACCCGGTCGACGTGGAGCGCCTCTGCGACCGCCTCGGTGACCGCCGCGCCCAACGCCTCGGGGCCGGCAGCGTCCACGCGGTCGGCGAGCAGCCGCAGGGCCTGGTGCGGCTGGGAGCGGTAGCCGTACACCCAACGCTCGACCCGCTGCCGCAGCCAGGAGTACGCCGGCTGCACGGCGACCGCGACCACGGCGACCGCGATGAGTCCGCCCGCGTTGCCGTTGCCGCCGAGCCGTTCGGCGACCAGCAGCAACAGCGCATAGAGAGCGACCACCCCGACCACCAGGGCCCCGTAGGTGAGGGTCCGGCTGAGCACCACCTGGATGTCGAACAGGCGATGGCGGAGGATCGCGATCGCGATCGTGACCGGCAGCGAGCACGCTGATCGCCGTGAGGGTGAGGTCGGTGAGCCACGCGTGGTCGCCCAGGAGGAAGTGGTTCGCCCAGACGAGCAGCAGGCCCAGCGGCACGGCGAGGGCACCCCAGACCAGCCACAGCAGCTGCATCCTCGCCACGCCTTCCGAGCCGCGCAGCCGGCTGCGGATGGCGACCGCGGATCCGAAGAAGAGCATCACCACGAGGACCAGGCCCGCCCACCCGAGCAGGCCGGAGAGCACCCCCGGAAGCCAGGCGAGCGGGGGATCCCGGCCCTCGTGCTCCTGCCGGAAGCCCGCCCGGTCGCCGGCGGCACCGATCAGGAAGAGCACGGCTCCGAGGAGCCCGAGCAGGATCACCCTCCGCCAGAGGTCCGTGAACGGACGCCCGTCCGGCAGGAGGTAGGCGATCAGCACCAGCCACAGGAAGAGGAAGATCCAGCTCCCGGCGAGCAGCTGGTCGGCGGCCAGGCTCGCCGTGCCGGTGCTGGCGGCCTGCGAACCGCCCAGCAGGACTCCGACCGACACCCCGTGGGCAACGAGCAGCCAGCCAATCCGCCGCTGGCCGCCCCGGACGACGAGGAGGCCCAGCGCCACCGGGATCGCCGCCGCGACCGCGACGGCTGCGTAGAACATGTGCCCAGTGTCTCGCCCGCGGCGGCGCACGTCACCCGTCCCGGGAACACTTCCCGGGCGACCCGGGACTCCGGCACCGTGCTCCCGGGTCGGCGGGCCGGGGACGGTTGCCGGGTCGGCGAGAGCCGCCGGCGACCTGTCAGAAGGGAGCGGAGAGATGCCGCTCAGCACGTTCGAGAGGTTCCTGCCGTGGACCGGAGCCATCGCCGGGTTCGCCTGGATCGGCCAGTCGTTCCTGTTCCGGGTCGACGCCGCGGACAACCCCGGGAGGGCGACCACGGCCATGATCCACGACCACCTGGCCCTCAACTACGCCGCCGTGGGCTGCCTGGTGATCATGGGCATCGCCCTGGTCTTCTTCGCGACCGCGCTCCGCAGCCATCTGCGGTCGGCCGAGGCCGGCGAGTCGACCTACTCCAGCATCGCCTACGGCGGGCTGCTGCTCGCCTCGGCAGGACTCTCGCAGATGGTGATGTGGAACTGGGGTCTGATCAACGGCGCTGCCGACGCGAAGGACGACGCGGCCCTGCACGTCCTCAGCTTCGTGGGCTACTTCGGCTTCGCCGGCATGGGCATCGGCCTGGCGACCGCGTTGCTCGCGACCGGCCTCGCAGGGCTCAGCAATGCGGTGCTCCCGCGCTGGTTCGCGATCGTCACGCTCGTGATGGGGGTGCTCAGCGCCCTGGGTGACGCCGGGATCCCCCCGGGCGGGCTGGTGAACTACCTGCTGCTCCCGTTCTGGCTGATCGCCACCGCGGTCATCCTCGCCCGCAGGCAGGACGGGCCCACCACCGCAGCGACCCCCGTGGAGGCCCAGCGGATCGGGTGACTCCGCTGCCGGGGGAGGATCAGAAGACCGTCCAGTCCGAGTACGTGGTGAAGGCATCCAGCGCCGCCAACCCCGCTGCCGAGCTGCCGCTGGGCCCCAGCGTGGGGCTCCACACGCAGGCGACACCCCGGTCGGGGATGACGGCCAGGATGCCGCCACCGACGCCGCTCTTGGCCGGCAGTCCGACCCGGTAGGCGAAGTCGCCGGCCGAGTCGTAGGTGCCGCAGGTGAGCATCACGGCGTTGACCCGCTTCGCCTCTCGCTCGCTGAGCAGCCGGGTACGCGTCCGAGAGCACCCCGTCGCGGGCCAGGAAGAGCCCGGCGAGCGCCAGCTCGCGGCAGGTCATCGACAGTGCGCACTGCGCGACGTACTGCTCGATCACCCGGTCGACGGGACACTCCAGGTTGCCGTAGCTGGCGAGCAGGTGGGCGAGCGCCGAGGTGCGGTGCCCGGCCTCGAGCTCCGACCGGGCGACGTCCGGGTCGCTGTCCACGTCGCCACGGCCGCTCTCCCGGCGCATCAGGTCACGGAGCGTGCCGAACGCGTCGCCGGTCAGCGCCTGCAGCCGGTCGGTGACGACGAGTGCTCCCGCGTTGATGAACGGGTTGCGGGGCCGCCCCGCCTCCTGGTCGAGCTGGAGCAGGGAGTTGAACGGGTTGCCCGACGGCTCGCGCGAGACACGGCCCCAGATGCGCTCTCCCTCGGCCGCGATGACCAGCGCGAGCGTGAAGACCTTGCTGATGCTCTGCACCGAGAAGGGCACGTCGGCGTCGCCCACGGCGTGCACCTCGCCGTCACAGGAGGCGACCGCCATCCCGAACTGGAGCGGATCCACCGACGCCAGGCCGGGGATGTACTCGGCGAGCCGGCCGCTGCCCACCTCGGGCGCGGCGGCCTCCTGCGCGCGCAGCAGGGCGTCCTTGATCTCCACGGGCGTCATCCTCGCGCAGCCGTGTGCTGAGCCCTCAGGCCGGGCTCATCGCCCCGCGGCCAGCGCGAGCCCGGCGCGCCAACCGGGGGCGCGGCCTCCCGAAGGAGGGGAGAGGACGCCCACGGAGTGACCGGTGCCGGCGAGCAGCCAGGCGACCAGTGAGTTGGAGTTCCACATCTCGCCCGCGCCGAGCTCGTCGCGGCCCCAGGTGAGCGCGGGCACCTGCGGCACCAGGGCGAGCACCGCGGCCGCGCGGTCGTGGTCCGCACTGACCGTCACCGGGCTGGCCACGGCGTACGACGCGTCCGGGATCGTCCCGCCGCGCCAGGCCCGCACCTCGTAACGGAAGAACCGTGAGCGGCCCAGCGGGCGCAGGCCCACCGGCCCGGTGGCGACCACGCCGCGGTCATCGGCGGGGTCATCGGCAGGGTCACCGGCGGGGTTGCCCCAGGCGGGAGCCATCTCGACGGCGTAGCGCGATCCCTCCAGACGGATCTCGAGCGCGGCGTGGAAGAGCGGCCTCCGGGGCCGATGCTCGCGCCAGGCGCACACCGCCTCGTAGAGCCGCCCGTTGAGGGTGACCACGTGTCCGCCTGCCCCCAGGGGCACCCAGTAGAGGAGCACGCCCGCGTCCACGCCCCCTCCTCCCGGCCGTCAGCTGCGGAGACCGGCGTCGATCTCCGCCAGCGCCCGGTCGAGGTCGACCGTCGGCTTCCAGCCCCATCGCCGCGCGCGGTCGGCCAGGACCTGCCCGGTCCACGCCGGCCCGTCGTCCCACACCGGTTCGACGCCGAGGGCCCGGGTCACGGTGTCGTAGTAGTCGCGCTGCGTGGCCGGCCCGCTCGCCACGTTGACCGCGGTGCACCCACCCGCGACCGGCCCGCTCTCCGGGTCGTCCGTGCTCGGGAGCACCCCGGCGGCCACGTCTGCGGCCAGCGCCGCCAGGTCATCGACGTGCACCCACGCGAACGTGCGGCCCGGCACGGCGTGCCGCGCGCGCTCGTCCTCCCGCACCTGCGCGGGGCGTCGGGTGTTCCACACCGACGTCTCACCCGGGCCGAGGACCGCCGGTGGCCGCAGCAGCACCGTGGTCATCGCGTCGATCCCGGCCAGCGCGGCGTCGACGTCGCGCTTGACCACCGGGTAGTCGCCCGCGTCGTCGGGCACCAGGGGCGAGTGCTCGTCCACGTCCCCGGCACCGGCCCGACGGTCGTAGACCGCGGCCGTCGAGACGTGCACCAGCCGCTCCACCCCGGCCGCAGCCGCGGCCCGGGCGATGACCAGCGTCCCGTCGTGCCCGACCCGTCGCTGGCTCTCCCGGTCCCCGCCCAGCGGGTGCACGGTGGTGACCAGCGCGTCCGCCCCCGAGACCACCGCGGCCGCGAAGTCCGGGTCCGCGAAGTCCCCGACCCGCTCCTCGACCCCGGGCAGCCGTGGTGCCGTGCCGGCCCGTCGTACGACGGCACGGACCGTTGCTCCGAGGTCACTGAGCGCCCGGCAGACGCCGCTCCCGACCAGGCCGTTGGCCCCGGTGACGACGACGGCCCGGACCGGGGACGTGCTCGAGGAGGTCATGGCCCCACGATGGCAGGCTTCCCAAGGCCACCCCCGCGCCCCGCCGGCCGGCCGGGCGTGGCCACCCCGTCTAGGGGACACGCCGCGTCCGATGGCATGCTGTCTCGCCGCTGTGCCCTGAACGGGGCTGCGGACACGCCAGGAGGGGTGGATGAGCGAGGTCGCGGGTGAGCTCGCGCGGGTGCGCCGCGCGTTCGAGCAGCCGACGCTGACCCTGCTGCACCAGCGGCAGGCGCCGGTGGTGATCGCGGTCTTCCGGTCCGCCTTCGGCCGCGACAACCGCCCGATCCCGACCGCCCGGCTGCACGCCCAGGTCGAGGACCATCTCGCCGTGCTGCGCCTGGCCGGCGAGCCGGAGGTCCCGACCGGCAGCGGTCGGGACCTCTGCCAGCGGTGGATGCGCGGTCAGTGGCTGGTCCGCGCGCTCGACGACAGCGGCCAGGAGGTCTACACGCTGACCTCGCACGCCCAGCAGGCGCTCGAGCTGGTCAAGACGCTCTCGCGCGACCGCGCCACGCTGAGCGAGCACCGGGTCGCGACCATCCTCAACACCGTCCGGCGCTTCAACAGCGAGGCCAACCCGGACCGCTCCACCCGGGTCGGCATCCTCAACGCCGAGATCGCGCGGCTCAGCGCCGAGCGGGACCGGCTCGTCGACGGCGAGGAGATGGAGCAGCCGTCGCCGGACTTCATGCTCGAGGGGTTCACCGAGCTGCAGCTGCTGATCTCCGCGCTGCCCAGCGACTTCGCCCGCGTCGAGGAGCGCTTCGCCCAGATCCGGGCCGAGATCCTGGCGTCGTTCCGGTCCGAGGACCGGCCCGCCGGGGAGGTGATCGACTCCTACCTCGCCCGGGCCGACTCGCTGATGACCGCGACCCCCGAGGGACGCGCCTTCGAGGGTGCCTTCGCGCTGCTGCGGGACGACGCGATGGTCGCGCAGCTGCGCGACGACCTCGGCGCGCTGCTCGACCACCCGCTCTCCGACGGGCTGCTGGCCGACGGCGACCGGTCCGAGCTGCGGGGCACGGTGCGGCTGATCCGCGACGGCCTGGACCGGGTGCTGTCGCAGCGGTCCCGGGTCACGTCCACGCTCAAGGACTACATCGTCGCCCACGACGCCGCCCGGGACCGCGAGCTGGAGCAGACCCTGCGCCAGATCGAGTCCGAGCTGATGGGCTGGCTGGCCACGTCCGGGCCACGGGCCACCCTCGACCTGCCGCTCCTGCCCGCGCGGGTCGACGTCGAGCACTTCCGCGAGCGCTTCTACGACCCCGCGGACGACGTCGCGCCGGCCCGGCTCGCGGACACGCCCGCCGCCGACGACACACCCCCGTCCTTCGCCTCGGTGATGGCCCAGGGCGGGCCCTCGATCACGGTGCTGCGGCGGCGGCTCGAGGAGGCGCTGGCCTCCCCGGACCCCGCAGCCTCCCTGGGCGAGGTGTTCGACTCGCTGGATCCCGCACTGCGGCGCCCGGTCGAGATCTTCGGGCTGCTCCACCTCGCCGCCGACCGTGACCTGCCCGCCGAGCCGGCGTACGAGCACTATCGCGCCGTGCGCGCGGACGGCTCCGAGCGAACCTTCGCGGTGCCGCGCGTGCCGCTCGACGACCCCGATCCCGCCTCCCGGCCGAAGGACCCACGATGAGCACCATCCAGGACCAGCACGACGACGTCGCACCCGACCCGGGGGCCGAGGAGTTCGCCGCGCTGGACCGCGACGACCCCGGGCGCGAGGCGACCACGTCGGTCTCGCTGTTCGAGGGCGACGAGGGCGGGCTGGAGTACGCCGAGCGGCGGGCCCTCGTCACGCTGCTCAAGCAGCGCTTCATCAGCGCCCGCACCCACCCCCGCGACTGGCGCGCGCTGACCGAGAACGAACGGGTCATCCGGGCGCGCCTCAACGACCTGTTCCTCGAGCTCCAGATCGACCCGGTCCGCGAGGTGGCCTGGAAGCGCCAGGCGGTCTCGGAGACCGGCCAGAAGTTCCCGACGCTGCTCTACGACGCGGCCTGGAGCCGGGAGGAGACGGTGGTGCTGGTCCACCTGCGCGACCGGTTCCGGGCCGCCACCGCGGCGGGTGAGGGGCGGGTCTTCGTGGACCGGGAGGACGTCGTCGAGTACGTCGCCGGCTTCCGCCCCGCCCACGCCACCGATGTGGCCGGCGACGTGAAGCGGGCCCGCAACGCCGTCAGCAACGTCAACCGGGCCGGGCTGCTCATCGGCTCGCCGACCGACGACCGGTTCGAGATCAGCGAGGCCATCGAGCCCCTGCTCCCGCTCGAGATGCTCCGGGAGCTGCTCGTGAGCCTGCAGCAGACCAACGAGCCACCGGTGGTGGCGGACGCCGCGCTGTTCGAGGACGAGCAGCCCGGGTCCGAGGTCCGGCCCGAGGCCGGGTCCGAGCCCCGGGACGAGGAGGAGTGAGCATGTCGACCGACACCGAGGTCACCCCCGACCTGGACGACGACTACGCCGACGAGGCCGACGCGACGGCCGAGGAGGGCGAGGGACTGTTCGCCCAGGGGATCGTGGCGGCCCCGACCGACGACACCCTGCAGTGGCGCGCCGAGCTGCTCCAGCTGGTCAACTGGGGCGGTTTCCCGGGCCGGGTCTCGGTGGACCTGCACGGGGACGCCACGATGATCTCCGGGGCCTCCGGCGTCGGCAAGAGCACCGTGCTCGACGCCTACACGGCGCTGCTGATGCCCTCGGACACCAAGTTCAACGGCGCCTCCAACGACGCGGTCGCCGGCCGGGCGCGCGGCGTGGGTCAGCGGAACCTGCTCTCCTACCTGCGCGGCGCCGTCGACGTGGTCGACGACCCTCGCACCGGCCGCCCGGTCGAGACCCTGCTCCGGGGGCAGGGCAGCGACACCTGGGGCGCGGTGGCGATGACGTTCGTCAACGACCAGCAGCGCCGCTTCACCGCGCTGCGGACCTACTACGTGCCGCGCCGGGCCACCCGCTCGAGCGACGTCCAGATGCAGCTGGCCACGCTGGACGCGCCCGTGGACCTCGCGACGCTGGAGTCCGCCGTCCCGGACCGCTTCCACGCCAACACGCTGAAGAAGCTCTACCCCGGCGTCCGGGTGCACCGGACCTACGCCGAGTTCGCCGCGGTCCTGCACGCCCGTCTGGGGATCGGGGCCAACGGCGACGGCGCCAAGGCGCTGCGGCTGCTCGCCCGGATCCAGGCGGGCAACCAGGTGCGCAGCGTCGATGAGCTGTACAAGGAGATGGTGCTCGAGCGGCCGACCACCTTCGCCGCCGCCGACCGCGCGGTCGAGCACTTCGACGACCTCGAGTCGGCGTACACCGCGATGCGCACCGAGGAGCAGAAGCAGGAGCTGCTGGCGCCGATCGCCGAGCTGCACGCGCGCAAGGTGGCCGCGCTCGCGCGGACCGAGGAGCTGGACGCCTTCGGGGTCGCCGCCAAGGGCGACACCCCGGTCCGTCTCTGGCTGCTGCGCACCCACGCCCGGCTCCTCGGCACCGCGGTGGAGGACAACCGGCAGGGCCGGGTCCGGGTGGCCGGTGAGCTGCAGGCCGGCAGCCGGACCCTGACCGCGCTCGACGCCGACCTGGAGGCCGCCAAGGAGGAGCACCGGGCCGCCGGTGGAGCGACGCTGGAGCGGCTGGCCGTCGACATCGAGCGGGAGCAGGTGCTCCGCGAGGAGCGGCTCAGCCGCCGCAGCGGGCTCCTGGACCGGATGGCGCCGCTGCACGACCTGGCCGAGCCGGGGGAGGGCGCCGAGCAGGCACCGGGCTGGCGAGACGCGCTGGGCTCGCGGGAGGCGTACGCGGAACTGGTGGCGCGCGCCGAGCGCTGGCTGGCGGAGCACCCGGACCAGGCTGCCGGCCTGGTCTCCGAGCGCGACGAGGTCATGGGCGCCCGCTACCCGCTGCTGGCCCGCCGCAAGGAGCTCGAGACCGAGCGGGCCTCGCTCGAGGGCCGGGCCGGGCGGGTCCCCGAGCAGCTGCACACCCTGCGCGGCGAGGTGGCGCGCGCGAGCGGCCTGTCGCTGGCCGAGCTGCCCTTCGTCGCCGAGCTCATCGACGTGGCTCCCGAGGAGTCCCGCTGGCGGCTCGCGATCGAGACGGTCCTCGCCGGCACCGCCCGGCTGATGCTCGTGCCCCTGGACCGGCTGGAGCACTTCTCGGCGGCGATCGACTCGCTGCACCTGCGTGGCCGGCTCACCTTCGAGGGCGCCGAGCTCGACCTCGACGCGCCGGCCGTTCCCGACCGGGACCGGGTCGCCGGCAAGCTGCTCTTCCAGGACTCGCCGTTCCGCGGCTGGGTCCAGCAGCACCTGGCGGAGCCGTCGCGCAACGCGCTGTGCGTGGAGTCCACCGACGGGTTGTCCGGCGGGGGATACCGGGTCACGCTGGCCGGCCAGACCCGGTCGGGTCGACGTGGCTCCCACGGCCGCGGCGACCGGCGCAACATCATCGGCTTCAGCAACGCCGACTCCCTGGCCGAGATCGACGAGGAGCTCGCCTCGATCGAGCGCTCTCTCAGCGGGCTCGACGACCGCCTGGCGCGGGTCGAGGCCGCCACCCGGCTGCTCGACCAGCGGAGGGTCGCCTTCGACGCGGTCCGCGCCCAGGGCTTCGACGACCTCGACGTCGCGACCTGCGACGGCCGGATCTCCGACCTCGAGCGGCGCCGCGACGAGATCCTCACCGCCGACGACCGCCTCAACACGCTCGAGCAGCACATCGGCGCGCTCGAGGGCCAGCTCGACGAGGCGCGACGCCACCGCTTCCAGCTCGACGAGCTGAAGACCCGCCTCGACGCCGAGCACGGCGAGCTGGTCGAGGCCGAGGACCAGGTCAACGACGAGCTCGAGCGGATCGAGCAGTCCGGGCGCGTCGAGCTGGCCGAGCAGCAGGCGGTCCGGCTGGACGAGGAGTTCGAGGCCGCAGCCGCGCCGGACGACCCCGCCGACCTGGCGAGGTTCCACGAGAACGCCGGGCGCCTCCAGGCCCGCCTGAACGCCGCGGTCTCCACCGCCCAGGTCGAGGTCGAGCACGTGGACCGGGAGCTCGCAGGCATCTTCCGCGCCTACCAGCTCCAGTGGGACGACCCCAACCTCGGCACCGGCGTCGACGCCTACCCCGACTTCGCCCGGATCCTGGCCGACATCGAGGCCACCGGACTGGCCCAGCGCCGCTCCGAGTGGCGACGCCGGCTGACCGAGTGGAGCGGCCAGGACCTGGTGCCGCTCGCGGGGGCGATGTCGGCCTCCGTCGAGGAGATCGAGGACCGGCTCGAGCCGATCAACGCGATCCTGCGGCGGCTGGAGTTCGGGGCCGCCAAGGACCGGCTCCGGATCCGGCTGCGGCGGCTCGCCCCCGCGCACGTCCAGGTCTTCGTGCGGGACCTGCGCGAGCTCTCGCGGGGCACCACCCGGGAGCTGGGCGAGGAGCAGATGGAGGCGCGATTCACCCAGCTGCGCCGGTTCATGGACCAGCTGCGGCGCCCCGACCACGGCTACGACGGCGACCGCGGCTCGGAGCGGGACCGGCTGCTCGACGTACGCCGTCACGTGGAGATCAGCGCCGAGCGCTACGACCGGCTCACCGGCGAGCTGAAGGCCACCTACCGGACGCTGGGGGAGAAGAGCGGTGGGGAGAGCCAGGAGCTGGTCGCCTTCATCGTGGGTTCGGCGCTCCGGTTCCGGCTCGGCGACGAGATGCGGTCCCGCCCGCGCTTCGCGCCGGTCTTCCTCGACGAGGGATTCGTGAAGGCGGACTCGGAGTTCGCGGGACGTGCCGTGGGGGCCTGGAAGGGCCTGGGCTTCCAGCTCGTCATCGGGGTGCCGCTGGACAAGGTGACCGGTCTCGAGCCGCACATGGACGAGCTGTTGCTGATCACCAAGCACCCCGGCACCCAGCTGTCCTCGATCTTCGCGATCACCGACGCCGACCGGGCGGCCGTCGCAGCGGCCGAGCCGGTCGGCGGGTCCTGAGGTCGCCACCGCCGACGGTGCGGGGAGGACCCGCCACGGGGAACGCGCTAGTATGGGCATCGCACCAGCGCTCGGCCACGCCGCTCATCGAGCGACGAGCTCGGTCCGGTAGCGGGTGCTTCGACCGCCAACCGGTGGTCGTGGGTCCCACGCCGTGGGCGAACCGTCCGGGTCCGCCACGTCGATCTGTCACAGATCCGTGGGACCGAGCCGGGGCGGGACCAACCGGGTCACGCCACCGGCGCCACGATGTCCCGGCCGGGGGCCGCGTGCGGGTTCGATCCCGTGGCGGCGCGCGAGCCGGTCGCTCCAGAGGAGGAGTCCTTGGCCCGACGAGGCCAGCGCCAGTCCGGCGCTCGTCGTCCCGCACCGCGGCAGCAGCGCCGCGTGCGGGACCTCGACAACGAGGGGATCATCCCCGTGCTCGCCCGCGCCGTGCGTGAGGTCGAGGCCGCGGCCCAGCGCGGGCCCGTCTCGCCGACGAACCGCACCAAGTTCCAGGTCGTCGCCCTGCTGGTGCGCGAGGAGCGCGCCAACGTCAAGGCGGACGAGGACAGCACCGAGGCCCAGCGGAACGCGCAGCTCAAGCGCCTCGACGGTGTCGCGACCATCCTCGCGAAGACCGCGGCCCGCGACACCTCGCTCCTGGTGCTGCTCGCCGAGGACGCCGTCGTCTCGGACGCGGCCCGGTCGCTCAAGCGCGACATGCTGAAGGCTGCCGGCGTCGAGGTGGGCCCCGAGGAGGTGGCACCGCCGGAGCGGGAACCGGCCGCCGCGACCAACCAGCGACGGGTGGTGCCGCAGGCGGTGATCTCCCGCCAGCTGGCCAACCCGTTCCTGGCGCCCGACTTCTCGAACGCGCCCCGGCGTTCCGCCGGTCCGCGCCGGCTGGCGACCTGGGAGCTGCTCGGCCCGCTGTTCCGGTCCTTCGAGAACGCCTCGGGTGGCGTGTCCTCGTGCATGGACCTCCCCGCGCCGACGCACTCCAGGTCCCCGGGTGGCCTCGAGCTGATGCCGCACCAGTCCCAGGTCGTCGCCGCTGCCGCCGCCGGCCACCGGACGTTCCTGCTGGCCGACGAGCCGGGCCTGGGCAAGACCGCCCAGGCGCTGCTCGCCGCGCAGGCCGCCGATGCCTACCCGCTCCTCGTGGTGGTGCCGAACGTCGTCAAGATGAACTGGGCGCGCGAGGCCGGCCTGTGGACGCCGAACCGGCCGGCCACCGTGATCCACGGCGACGGGGACACGATCGACGGCTTCGCCGACATCGTGGTCGTCAACTACGAGGTGCTCGACCGCCACGTCGGCTGGCTCGGCAACCTCGGCTTCCGCGGCATGGTCGTCGACGAGGCCCACTTCATCAAGAACAAGACCTCCCAGCGCTCGCAGCACGTGCTGCAGCTCTCCGAGCGGATCCGGACCCGCACGGTGCGTCCGCTGCTGATGGCGCTCACGGGCACGCCGCTGATCAACGACATCGAGGACTTCCGCGCGATCTGGCAGTTCCTCGGGTGGATCGACGACAAGTTGCCGCTCGGCGAGCTGATGGACAAGCTCGAGGAGACCGGCCTGACGCCGGCCGACTTCGGGTTCTACCCCACCGCCCGCGCCAGCGTGATCGACCTGGGCATCGTGCGACGGCGCAAGGTCGACGTGGCCGCTGACATCCCGGCCCGCCGGATCGCCGACCTTCCGGTCGAGCTCGACGACGAGGCCGGCCGGTCGATCCGCGCGGCCGAGCGCGAGCTCGCCCGGCGGCTCGTGGACCGCTACGAGAAGGCGCTGGCGACGCGCAGGTCCGGCGCCGTCGTCGAGGGCATCGACCACGAGCTCGTACGCCGGGTCGCCACCTGGGAGCGCGAGGACACGACCACGTCGAAGTCCGAGGAGAACGTCTTCGGCATGATGCGCCGGATCGGGCAGGCCAAGGCCGGGCTGGCCGCCGACTACGCCGCGCAGCTCGCCCGCAGCGTGGGCAAGGTCGTGTTCTTCGCCAAGCACGTCGACGTGATGGACGTGGCCGAGGAGACCTTCGCCAAGCGGGGGCTGCGCTACGCCTCGATCCGAGGCGACCAGACGCGGGCCGCGCGCGAGAGGAACATCGACGCGTTCGTGAACGACCCCGACGTCGCGGTCGTGGTCTGCTCGCTGACTGCGGCCGGCGTGGGCCTCAACCTGCAGGTCGCCTCCAACGTCGTGCTGGCCGAGCTCTCGTGGACCGACGCGGAGCAGACGCAGGCGATCGACCGGGTCCACCGGATCGGCCAGGAGATGCCCGTGACCGCGTGGCGCATCATCGCCTCGCAGACCATCGACACGAAGATCGCCGAGCTCATCGACAGCAAGGCGGGGCTCGCCGCCCGGGCGCTCGACGGTTCCGACGAGGAGGTCTCGTCGTCGGCGGACGTGCAGCTCGAGGCGCTCGTCGCGCTGCTCACCGACGCGCTGACGGAGTCCCAGCCCGAGTCCGAGCCCGAGCCAGCCCGAGCCGCTGCCTGAACCGGTGGCGGAGGTCGAGGTCGAGCGCGACTCGGAGCTCGACTCGGAGTCGCTGCTGTAGCCGAGGCGGTCAGGCCCCGCCAGCGCGGCGCGCACCTGTGCGGCGCGACGCGCCAGCGCGGGGGAGCGGGGGAGCCGGTCGGGAGCTGGCCCGCGCAGCGGCCGCAGCGACGGGTGCAGCAGCGGTTCGCTGCCGGGCGGGACCGGCTCGTCCCTGGTCCCCAGCACGTCGTCGAGGCCGGCGCGGCGGAACACCTGCTTCGGCCCCGGGTCGCTCGCCTTCTCGGTCGAGAGCTTCATGACCGGGGGGCCGGCGTACTCGACCAGCTTGTACGCCGCGTCGACGTACGGCGTGTCTGCGGAGGTGCCCACCTTGGTGCCTACCGCGAACACGTCGACCGGCACCTGCCCGTCCAGGCCGCCGCTGTCGGGCCGGACGCCGATCGGCCGGTCACCCGGCGCGGTGAGAAGTCCACGACCGGACGGCCCCGGGCGGCGATCACGCGGGGGCCGCCTTGCTGGTCAGGGCGGTCTGGTGACTCAGCGACCAGGAACGTGCGATCCGGGGGGAGGTCTCGGACGAAGAGGCTGAACTCGCGGTGTCCGTCATCCCCCGGTCGAGGTAGGCCAGCCGCGCCATGGACACCTCGTAGAGGTCGGTCGCGAGCGCGTCGGACAACTCGACCTCCCGGGGGTGGGGGCCCTCCTCACTCTGCAGACTCGTTCCCGGTGCCGCCATCCCCCGTGACGGGTGATGCGCTGCGGACCCCGGTCGCGGAGTGTTCGTCGTACGGCACGACCACGACCCGAGGAGCCGGACATGGCGGACGTGAAGTTCGAGCACAAGGAGGCGTTGTCCCGCGAGCAGGCCGCGATCTGGCTGACGGCGCTCTCGAGGGCCTTCTCGCACGGCGGGGAAGTGAAGCTGCCGGTCGGCGCCGGCACCCTCGGCCTGCACCTGCCGGACCACGTGGAGGCGGAGTTCGAGGTCGAGGTCGAGGGGGACGAGGTCCAGGTCGAGCTGGAGTTCAGCTGGTCGACCGCGAAGGGGTCGGGGGACACGTGATCCTGAGCGTCCTCTCGGTGCTCGTCGGTGCGGCCCTGGTGGTCATCATCGTCGGGGTGGTCGCCGCCCTCCTGACCGACGACCGGGATCCCAGCGTGGTGCTGGCCTGGCTCTTCGTGATCCTGCTGATCCCGGTGCTCGGCGTCGTCGCCTACTTCTTCATCGGCCGCAACTACCGTCGCGAGTCACGCCGCCACAGCGAGCGACGCGAGAGCGTGCAGGCGAGGAGCGAGCGCAGCCTCGAACCCGTCATGAGTGCGACGAGCGGCTTCTCGGCCGCGGCGGTGCAGGCGCTCGACGGGTTGCCGGGGCAACGGGTCGAGTTGGCGGGGCGGCGTGAGGGCGGCAACGTCCCGCTGCCGGCGGACGACGTGCGGCTCTACTTCGCGGGTGCCGACAAGTTCCGCGACCTGCTCTCCGACCTGGGCGACGCGCAGCAGCGGGTGGACCTGATGTACCTGATCTGGGAGCAGGACGAGCTGACGGCCGAGGTGACCCGAATCCTGCTCGAGCGGCTCGACGCCGGGGTCGAGGTGAACATCCTCTACGACTGGCTGAGCTCGTTGCCGTACAAGAAGAAGGAGCTGGAGACGCTGCGGCAGGCGGGCGCCAGGGTGGTTCCGTGCTACAAGCGGGCGCGGCAGCTCAACTACCGCAACCACATGAAGATGGTCGTGATCGACGGTGCGGTCGTCTACTCCGGTGGCATGAACATGGGGCAGGAGTACATCGACGGGGGAGCGCGCTTCGACACCTGGCGGGACACCCACTTCCGGATGACCGGGCCGGTCGTCGCGCCGTACCTGCAGCTGTTCGCCTCGACGTGGCAGATGAACGGTCGGGAGGAGGACCTCTTCCCCGCCCCGTCCGGCCCGTCGGTGGCCGGGGCCGTGGGGGACGAGGTCCCGGTGCAGGTCCTCCACTCGAGCGTGTCCACGCTCTTCCCCACCATCCGCGACGTCTTCGTCGTGGCGCTCACGACCGCGCGGCGCCGGGTGTGGATCCAGTCGCCGTACTTCGTGCCGGACGAGCCGCTGCTGACGGCCATGTGCGTCGCGGCCTCCAGCGGGGTGGACGTCCGGTTCATGATGACCGGCCTGCCGGACAAGAAGCTGCCGTTCAACGCGGCACACGCGTACTTCCCGACGGCGCTGGAGGCCGGGGTGCGCGTGTTCAAGTACGACGCCGGGTTCATGCACGCGAAGACCGTCACGGTCGACGAGGAGCTGGCCATCGTCGGCACCTGCAACTGGGACATCCGCAGCCTGATCCTGCACGACGAGGTGGTCGCGGTCTGCTACTCGGAGGAGATCGCGAGGGCCTTCGCCGAGCAGTACGAGAAGGACCTCGGTCACTGCTCGGAGGTCACCCTCGCCGACCTGGCCGCCCTGACCCGGTGGGAGAGGTCCCGGAACTCGGTCTCCCGGTTGTTCTCGCGGCTGCTCTAGACACCCGCATCCGGCGTGCGGCGACGACCAGGGCGACCAGCAGGACGGCCACGGGGACCAGCCAGGCGGGTGTCCCTGCGGTCCAGTCGGTCACCGCCTGCTGGGCAGCGAACTCGAGGTCGGTCGTGTCGCCGAGTCCCAGCAGGCCGACGACCCCCGCGGTGCCGTCGTACCGGAGGAACAGGACGCCGACGCCGATGAACAGCAGACCTGCCGCCAGCGAGGTCGTGTGCACGTGCACGGGACCGAGCCGGAGCATCCGGCCGCGGAGCCACCGACGGCTGCCGATCTCGAAGCGGTCCCACAGTGCGGCGAGGACGAAGAGCGGGGCGGCCATCCCGAGCGCGTACACGGCGAGCAGGAGGCCACCCTCCCAGGGGGTGGACCGGGTCGCGGCGACGGTGAGGATGGCGCCGAGCACGGGTCCCGAGCAGAAGCCGGCCAGGCCGTAGACCGCGCCGAGGGACAGGGTGGAGAGCCAGTCGGCCTCGTGGCGGCGGCCGAGCGTGCCCTGCAACCTCGCCGCGAACGGGACCGTGAAGCCCCGGCCGAGGACCTGCAGCAGGCCGAACCCGATGATCGCCCAGCCGGCGACGGTGATCAGCAGCGCGCGGTGGCCGTAGAACAGCGAGGACGCCGCGCCGGCGCCGGTGCCGAGGGGCACCAGGGTCAGCAGCAGGCCCACGTAGAACACCGTCGTGCGGGCCACCAGCGCCCGCGTGCTCGAGAAGGCGTAGGCGAAGAACGACGGCAGCAGCAGGGCGCTGCAGGGCGACAGCAGCGCGAGCAGTCCCGCTGCGAAGGCGGCGAGCAGCCCGACGTCGCTCATCGACCGGCTTCCGTGACTGCCTTCTCGATGATCGACTCGAAGACCTTCGTGGGCTGAGCGCCCATCACGGGCTTGCCGTTGATGATGAACGCCGGCGTCCCGGTCACGCCGATGCGCCGGCCCTCCTCGAAGTCGCGCCCGACGGCGAAGCGGGTCTCGTCGGCGTCCATGTCGTTGCGGAACCGGTCGGGGTCCAGGCCGAGGTCCTCCGCCACGCCGACGAGGTGGTCCTCGTCGAGGTGCCCGCTGTTCGGCGGGAACTGGTGGGCGTACATCGCGTCGTGGAACGCCCAGAACTTGCCCTGGATGGCGGCGGCCCGACCCGCACGCGCGGCGAGCTCGGACTCCTTGCCGAGGTAGGGGAAGTCGCGCCACTCGATGCGCAGGGTGCCGTCCTCGACGTACTCCTGCTCCAGCGTGGGCTCGGTGTCGCGGGCGAACTTGCCGCAGTAGGGGCACTGGAAGTCGGAGTAGGCGACCATCACCACCGGGGCGTCGGTCGCCCCCTTGGCCATCGGGTCTCCGGCCTCGCGGCGGACGATGGACGCGAAGGGGTCCGTCGTGGAGGTCCCGGGCGAGGAGCTGTGGGTGGACGCTCTGCTGGGCGCGGCATCCGACGAGTCCGAGCCCCACTTGCCTGCCACCATGGCTCCGGCGACGAAGGCCGCCGCCACGGCGATGACCAGGGGGACGAGGGCGCTCTTGGGTCGGTCAGGCATTCAGTGCCTCTCGATCGGTGTCGGTCGGGCAGGACAGCTCGCGCCGCAGCCGGGCACGCAGCGCCCAGACCAGCAACGCGACGGCCGCCACCTGCAGGAGCGGCCAGGCCCGAAGCGCGTCGAGCATCAGGCACCGACCTCGATCGGGTGGCCGTGGGTCCGCCACTCGAGCATGCCGTCCTCGAGGCGGCGGGCGGCGATGCCTTCTCCGCCGAGCAGGCGCACCGCGTCGTGGGCGAGCACGCAGTACGCGCCGCGGCAGTAGGCGACCACTGGCGGTCCGGAGCGCAGCGACCGGGCGGCGTCGAGCAGCTGGTCGAACGGCAGGCTGCGGGCGCCGGGGACGTGGCCGGCCGCGAACTCCTCGTGGGGACGGACGTCGATCACGTCGACCGATCCTGCGTCCAGCAGGGACGACAGCTCGGCGCGGGACACGAGCGCGACCTCGCCGGCGTCGGGCAGGTTGAGGTAGGCGTCGAGGGCGCGGTTGACGTCGGCGGAGCGGGCGCGGGCCACGGTCCGCATGGCGTCGTACAGCGCGGCGACGTCGTCGCCGGCGAGGCGGTAGTGGATGCGCGTCCCCTCCCTGCGGGTCTGCACGACGTTGGCGAGCCTGAGCACCTGGAGGTGTGCCGAGGTGGTGCTCAGGCCCATCCCGGCCGCGGCGGCCAGCGCCTCGACGGTGCGCTCGCCCTGGGCGAGGAGCTCGATCAGCACCAGTCGCTTGGCGCTGCCGAAGGCCTTGCCGAGGACGGCCAGCTCGCTGAAGAGCCGCTCCTGCTGCTCGCTGCCTGTCACGGCTTCCTCCAAAGATCTTTGGAATAACGTAGCAAGCCGGATGGTCGGCGGCGGTGGGGTGGCCTGCTGCGCCGAGCTGCCCGCGGCGTTGCCGGGCGGCCCTCCATCCAGGCGCAACGACGTGACATGACCATGGGCGGTCGGGAGTCTGGACCGGAGGTGCCGGGCCTGATGAAGTGCGTCCATGGAGCTGGTCATTCGGGTCGAGGGCGCCGAGCTGCCGGCCAGTCTTGCGCTGCCGCGTGGCCATGTCCGTGCGGGTGTCGTTGCGCTTCACGGCGCGGAGGCGGGCGAGCGTTCGTACTTCCTCTACGAGCACCTGGCCGACCTCCTCGAACCGGAGGGCGTCGCCGTCCTGCGCTATGACCGCAGGCCGTCCCTTGACGGGCACGACGTGCCGCTGCGTGTCCAGGCAGCTGACGCTCTCGCGGCACTGCGCCAGCTGCGGGCGATCGTCAAGCCCGCGCCCGTGGGACTGTGGGGTTTCAGCCAGGGTGCTTGGGCGGCGCCTCTGGCAGCCGTGACTGAACCGGACGACGTGGCTTTCCTGATCTGCGTCTCATGCTGTGGTGTCTCGCCGGCCCTGCAGATGCAGGTCGGATGCTCCAAGCAGCTACGCAAGCATGGTTACGCCGAGGTCGACGTCGCCGAACTCACCCTCGCCCGCGGGGCGGTGGAACACTTCCTGCGCGGTGGTGAGGAGCGGGCCGGCACGCAGGCGCTACTGGACCGAGCAGCCACTCGACCATGGTTTGAACACGCGTATCTGCCTCGCACGGTTCCTGTGCCGGGGACGTGGCCAGACATGGACTTCGACCCCGGCGAGATGCTCGCCCGCCTCACCTGCCCGGTTCTGGCGTTCTACGGAGAGACCGACGAATGGATGCCGATCGAGGAGAGCATCGGAGCTTGGCGCGTCGCCGCGGAGCAGGGCGCATTGGCTGATCTCACCGTGGTGCGCCTGAGCGGCGCAGACCACCTCCCAACCCAAGGAGGACAAGCCGACACTGCGGCGATCGACATCGGGTACAGCGAGACCCTGATCAGCTGGTTGACCTCCGTCTCCGTTGGTCGGGGCTGAACCGGAGCATCTCGAGCGCGTGGGCCGCGGGGCGTGCGCGTTCCACATGCGATGACATCCACATGCGATGAAAAGGGCTTGCGAAGTCGAACGTACGTTCGATAAGATGAGGTATGGACCTGGCCACCGAGCTCGATGCGACGCAGACGCTGGCGTTCGCCGAGCGGCTGGTGGTGCGGCGGCGTGGGGTGGAGCTGGACGAGCTGCGGGTCGCGGCGCACTGGGCGGCGCTGCACTCGACGGACCCGCGAGACGACCCGGGGTTGGTGCGGGGCCGGCCGGGTGGGGACCGGCTGGTCGCGGTCGGCGGGGAGGGCACCCCGAAGGTCCGCGAGCTGTGCTTCGTCGAGCTGGGCATCGCCCGGCAGACCCACGCCCTGTCCGCCCGGGCGCTGGTGGCCGACGTGCTGGACCTGCAGCACCGGCTGCCGCGGACCTGGGCCCGCCTGGAGGCGCTGGCCGGGGACGCGTTCGTGGCCCGCAAGGTCGCCGCCAAGACCCGGGACCTGCCGCTCGACGGCGGTGGGGCTGGTCGACGTCGCGGTCGCCGCGGTGCTCGGCAAGGTCTCGCCGGGCCGGGTGCTGGCGATCGCCGAGGCCGCGATCATCGAGGCCGATGCCGCCGGCCACGCCGAGAGGGTCGCGGCCGAGCACCGGCGCCGCTACGTCGGCCTGTCGCGCACCGACGAGCACGGGCTGCGCACCGTGATCGCCCGGGTCGCCGCCGGGGACGCGGTCTGGATCGACGCCACCGTGGACCGGGTCGCCGACCTCCTCGCGGACCCGGCCCGACCTGCGCCCCGAGGCCCCCGGCGACGACCTCACCCGCGACGAGCTCCGCGCCCTGGCGTTCGGGTGGCTGGCCCGCCCCGCCGAGCTCCTCCAGCTCCTCCTCGAGGCCGCCCACGAAGCCGAACAGGGCGCGAGCGGGGCCGGCACCACACACGACACCCAGCCCGACGACGTCCAGCCGACGCGCCCGAGCCCGCGGCTCCCGAGGACCCGGCAGTGCCGGCGGTCGAGGAGTCCCGGTCGACCGGGTTGTCGCAGCGGGCGCTGGACCTGTTCCGCAGCGTGGACCTGACCCGGCTGGCGCCGAGCGTGCAGCTGTTCGTGCACCTGCACCAGACCGTGCTGGACGGCACCCCCGGCGTCGCGCGGGTCGAGGGCTCGGCCCGCACCTGCTCGAACAGGTCACCGCGCTGGTGGCCCACACCCGGGTCACCGTCACCCCCGTGGTCGACCTGGCCGACCGGCACGCCGTGGACGGCTACGAATACCCCCAAGTCGATCCGGCACCGCACCCGACTCCGAACCCCCGCCGAGGCCGCACCCCACGCCACCCGGATCACCGGAATGGCCCAACGCATCGACCTGGACCACCCCACCCCCTACCGGCCCACCGGCCCCCCGAAACAGACCGGCGACCACAACGCCGCACCCCTGACCCGCACCAGCCACCGCGCCAAGACCCACCTCGGCTACCGAGTCGCCCAGATCGGCACCGACGCCTGGGTCTGGCGCACCCCCCACGGACTGCTCCGCATCGTCGACGCCCACGGCACCCACCTCGCCGACCCCGCCGACATCGACGCCCTCACCAGCCCCGACCCCCTCGAACGCAGCATCGCCCGCCTCTGGTGGCAACACTGCGCCAGCAAAGCCGCCTGAGCTCCGCAGCCGACGCAGTCACCTCGGGTCGGGATGGGTGACCCTGCCCATGCGTCGTCGCCCGAGGATGGGCATCGTGCCCGACGCGGCGCCGGGGCCGTCGTTCGTAGCGTCGCTGGTGTCCGGTGCAACCGGCATCGGCGTGACATCGGGAGGGCGACATGCACACCGAGCACCTCGAGACCGTCATCATCGGCGCCGGTCAGGCCGGGCTGACGACCGGTCACTACCTCAAGGAGCGCGGGCGCTCCTTCACGATCCTCGACGGCAACGAACGCGTGGGGGACAACTGGCGCCGTCAGTGGGACACCCTGAAGCTCTACACGCCGGCCAGGTACGACGGGCTGCCCGGCCTGCCGTTCCCGGGCGACCCGTGGCACTTCCCGGGCAAGGACGAGGTGGGCGACTTCCTCGAGCGCTACGCCGCCGAGCAGGACCTCCCCGTGCGTGCCGGCACCCGGGTCGAGCGTCTCCGGAGCGCGGGGCCCGGCTTCGCGATCGACCTGGACGACGGCACCACCCTCAGCGCCGACAACGTGGTGGTCGCGACCGGCTCCTTCGGGCGCACCCCGCGGGTGCCGGACGTCGCCGCCGAGCTCGACCCCGGCATCCGTCAGCTGCACTCGAGCGAGTACCGCCGCCCCGACCAGCTCCCCGAGGGACCGGTGCTCGTCGTGGGCGCCTCCCACTCGGGGCAGGACATCGCCTACGAGCTCGCGCAGACCCGTACGACCACCCTGTGCGGCCGGGACACGGGGAACATCCCCGTCCGGCTCGACTCGCCAATGTTCAAGGTGGTGTTCCCCGCGATCGTCTTCATGTTCCGCCACGTGCTGACCCGGCGTACGCCCATGGGTCGCAAGGAGATGCCGGAGGTGCGCTTCCACGGCGGCCCCGCCCTGCGCGTGAAGGTGTCCGACCTGCTCGAGCGGGGCGTGGACCGGACGGAGGCGCGCCTGACCGGCGCGGTCGACGGCCGGCCACGGCTGGACGACGGGAGGGTGCTCGACGTGGCGAGCGTCGTGTGGTGCACCGGGTTCCGTCAGGTCTTCGACTGGATCGAGCTCCCCGTGATCGACGACGACGGCTGGCCGCGGGAGTACCGCGGCGTCGTCGAGGACGCACCGGGCCTCTTCTTCTGCGGCCTCAGCTTCCAGTTCGCGATGAGCTCGATGGTGCTGCCCGGCGTGGGCCGGGACGCCGAGTACGTCGCGGGCAAGATCGTCGCCCGGTCCTCCTCTGCCGCCCTGCAGGGGCACGCGGCTGCCTGAGCAGCGAAACGCGCGTAGTCTCCGAAGAGGAGGACGCGCACGATGGGCATCGTCGACGAGCTGGCCAGAGCCAGGGAGGCCTACGAACGGGGGGACTGGCAGGCCTCCTACGGCGCGCTGGCCGAGCTCGCCGAGCAGGAGGTCGAGGCCGACGACTACGTGCGGATGGCGACCGCTGCCTACCTGCTCGGCCGCAGGGACGACTGTGTCCAGGCCTTCCAGCAGGGGTACCGGGCCCACCTCGACGACGGCCGACCGCTGGACGCGGTGCGCTGCGCGTTCTGGCTGGCACTGGTCCTGCTGACCAGCGGTGACGTGGCGGTGGGATCGGGGTGGGTCGCGCGGTCCCAGCGACTCCTCGACGACCTCGACGAGGACGTGGTCGAACGCGGCTACGTCCTCATCCACGTGATGTACCGGTACATCTTCCAGCCCGACTACGAGAAGGCCTACGAGACGGCGCTGGAGATCACCGACATCGGCCACCGCTTCCGCGACCCCGACCTCGTCTCGATGGGACTGTCGAGCCAGGGGAGGCTGCTGCTGTACGCCGGCCGGGTGTCCGAGGGGCTGGAGCTCCTCGACGAGTCGATGGTGGGCGTGGTGTCCGGCGACGTGTCTCCGATCCTGGCGGGCGAGATCTACTGCTCGATGATCGAGGCCTGCCAGGAGATCCTGGACTTCTCCCGCGCCGCCGAGTGGACCTCGGCGCTGGCGTCGTGGTGCGACGACCAGTCCGGGCTCGTGCCCTTCATGGGGCAGCGCGCCGTGCACCGTGGCCAGCTGATGCGGGTGCAGGGCGCCTACGCCGAGGCCCTCGAGGAGCTCGAGCAGTCGGTCGCCCGGTACGCCGCTGCCGGTACGCCGGCGCCCGCCGGCCTGGCGATGGCCGAGCGGGGCGACGTGCTGCGGATCCTCGGTGACCTCCCGGCCGCCGAGGTGGCCTACACCGAGGCCATGGGGTTCGGGCACGAACCACAACCCGGACTGGCGCTGCTCTGGCTGGCCCGCGGCCGTCAGGCGACCGCGGTCGCGACGGTGCGACGGCTGCTCGAGGAGACCGAGGGGCCGGTCCACCGCTCGAGGCAGCTGCCCGCCGCGGTGGAGGTGCTCCTCGCCGCGGACGAGGCCGAGGAGGCGCTCGCCGCGGCCACGGAGCTGGACGGGATCGCCGCCAGCTTCGGCTGCGCGGCACTGCTGGGGGCGGCGGACCACGCCGTCGCCGCGGTGGCCCTCCGCCGGGGCGACGCGGCCACCGCGTTGCACCGCTCCCGCGCCGCGAGGAAGCACTGGGCCGAGGTGAGTGCGCCCTATGACGCGGCCCGGGCCCAGGTGCTCGTCGGTCGGGCCCTGTGGGCGCTGGGTGACGAGGAGTCCTCGCGGGTCGAGCTCGCTGAGGCGCGGCGTACCTTCGCCTCGCTCGGGGCGCGGCCGGCCGAGCAGGAGGTCGCCGCGCTGCTGGCACCCGCCGTGCCGGGGAACCTCACCGCGCGTGAGGCCGAGGTGCTGCGCCTGGTGGCCACCGGGCGCAGCAACGCGGAGATCGCCTCAGAGCTGGTCCTCAGCGAGAAGACGGTGGCGCGCCACCTGAGCAACATCTTCGCCAAGCTCGACGTGGGCTCGCGCACCGCGGCGGCGGCCTTCGCCTACGAGCACCACCTGGTCTGACTCCGGTCAGACGCCGGCCGCGGTCACGATCGCGTCGGTGAGGAAGCCCGCGAGCAGGCCGACCAGGATGCCGTACGCCAGCAGGTCGCTGCGGCGGGCGCGGGCGGCCACCGTGATCAGCTGGGTGATCACGTAGATCAGCGAACCGGCGGCCAGGGTCAGGAACACCACGGCCAGCGGCTCGCTGGTGAAGCCGTGGCCGATGACCGTGCCGACGAACGTGGGGCCGCCGGCGATCGCGCCCATGGCCAGCAGGAACGCCCAGCTCGGGCGGCGCGGCGTCCCGTCCCCGTCCACGTCGGCAGCGAGGGGAGCCACGATGCCGAACCCCTCGGTGGCGTTGTGCAGGCCGAAGCCGATGACGAGCATCAGCGCCAGGCCGATCTCGCCCGCCGCGGCCGACTGCCCGATCGCCAGGCCCTCGGCGAAGTTGTGCAGGCCGATGCCCACGGCGATGAGCAGCGAGAGGCGGCGGGCCGCGGACCAGCTGGCGATCCCGCGCGGCGGCTTCACCTCGCCCACGGTCATGGCGCCGGGGCCCTGCGGCCGGGCCGCATCGGCGGGGCGTGCCGGGACCTGCCGGGCCATCCAGCGCTCGTACTGGACCAGCGAGACCAGCCCGACCGTGAGGCCGGCGGCCCCGAGCAGTCCGTAGCCGACCGCCGTGCCCAGGCCGCCGTCCCCCTCGTGCACGGAGCCGAGAGCCTCGTCGATGGGCTCCCAGGCGGCCGAGAGGACGTCCCACACCAGGAACAGCAGGATCCCCACGGCGGTCGCGTTGAGGAAGAGTCGCAGCGAGGCCGCGGGCCGACGGATCCGCCCGACGGGCAGGCCGAGCAGGATGGTGGCGCCGGCCAGGAAGCCCAGCAGCAGGGTGGCGGGGAGGCTCACGCAGGACTCCGATCGGGGGGAGGGGAACGCTGGAACCGTTCCCATCGAGATTAGGCTCGCCTAACCCGGCTGGCAAACCCGCGACGTCACCTACGGGCCCCTCGTCGCCGGGCGCCCCCGCCGCCGAGGGCCAGGGCCACGCGGATCCGGTCCGACATCCCTCGATGCCAGGACCGGGGCGTCCCGGGGGGATGGGTCTTTTGAACCGTTGGCGCGCGAGCACCGTGTCAACGGGCAAGGAGGACGCACACTTCAAGGGTGCGCACCGTGTCGGCAGGAGGTCCGTTGCCCGGGAACCAGGTCGCGCTGATGCAGCAGCTGCACGACGAGCACGCGTCGGCGCTGTGGGGCTACTGCGTGCGCCTGACCGGCAATGACCGGGCCCGCGCGGAGGACGTGCTCCAGGAGACGCTGCTGCGCGCGTGGCGCCACTTCTCCGTGCTCGACGAGCGCCAGGGCTCGGTGCGCTCCTGGCTGTTCACCGTGGCCCGCAACATCGTGATCGACGAGTGGCGGACCCGGCGCGCCCACGCCGAGGTCGCGGTGGCCGAGGTGCCCGAGGCCGGTGACCCCGTCGACCGCACCGACCAGCTGCTGCTCTCCTGGATGGTCTCCGAGGCGCTCACCAAGCTCTCAGCCGAGCACCGGGCGGTGCTGCTGGAGTGCTACTACCGTGGCCTTCCCGTGTCCGAGGCCGCGCGGCGGCTCGGGATCCCCGAGGGCACGGTGAAGTCCCGCACCCACTACGCGCTGCGGGCACTGCGACTGGCGCTCGAGGAGATGGGGGTGGGCGGATGAGCTGCGAGCTCGCGCACCTCGACGGCGCCTACGTGCTCGGTGCCCTGTCACCGGGGGAGCGGCGGGACTTCGAGCAGCACCTGGCCGGCTGCGACCGGTGCGCACAGTCGGTCCGCGAGATCGCCGGGCTGCCCGGCCTGCTGGCCCGGGTCGAGCCCGAGGTCCTCGAGGACCCGCCGGGCGCGGACCCGGTGCCGGACACGCTGCTGCCCTCGCTGCTGGGAGAGGTACGCCGTACGCAGCGGCGCCGCTCGCTGGTCACCGCCGGCCTCGCCGCTGCCGCCGCCGTCCTGGTGACGCTCGGGGCGGCGTTCACCATCGGCTCGACGGGTGGCGACGGTCCTCCCACGGCGACGTCGTCCAGCACCAGCACGCCCACCGGCCGGCCCATGGACGAGGTCAGGAACGTGGGCATGCAGGCGAGCGTGGCCTTCGAGCGGGTGCCGTGGGGCACCCGCCTGGACCTGACCTGCAGCTACGCCGCGGCCACGTCCGGCTACGGACCGCGGGCCACGACGTACTCCCTGGTGGTGCACACCCGCGACGGCCGGAGCGAGCAGGTGGCGACCTGGCAGTCCCTGCCCGGGCGCACCATGCAGCTGACGGCGGCGACCTCGGCCGCCCGCCCGGACATCGCCTCCGTCGAGGTGCGCGCGGCCGACGGCTCGCCGGTGCTCAGGCTGGCCGGCTGAGCGCAGGCGCCCGCCAGGCCCGGTGGTGAACCGATCGCGCGGGTGTCGCGTATGCACGAACGACGACGACCCACCCGAGGAGGCGACGATGACCGAGACCGAGGTGCGCGACGGGCACTCCCGGCGCAGGATCCTGGCGGCGGGAGCGGGTACCGCGCTCGGCGCCACGGCGCTGGTGGCCTGCGGTGGCAGTGGCAGCGGCAGCGACTCCGGGGACCGCGCCGACTCGACGTCGACACCCGACGCCGGCTCGAGCAGCGGTGGCACAGGCGGCGTGCTGGCCAAGGTCTCGGACGTCCCCGTGGGCGGCGCGATCTCGGCCCAGGACAGCGCGGGGAAGCCGGTCATCGTGTCCCGTCCCGCCTCGGGTGAGGTGGTCGCCTTCTCGGCGATCTGCACCCACCGGGGCTGCACCGTGGCCCCGCAGGACACGATCCTGCAGTGCCCCTGCCACGGCTCGACCTACGACCCGGCCACCGGTGACAACACCGGTGGCCCGGCACCCCGCCCGCTCGCGAAGTTCTCGGTCACGGTCAGGCAGGGCGAGGTCGTCGAGGCCTGACGGAACGCGCGGTGCTCAGACGCCCACCCGCTCGGTCGTCCGTTCCTGTGCGTGGTCCAGGGCCCGGTCCAGGGTGATGGCGGCGTCGATGAGGGACAGGTGCGTGAACGCCTGCGGGAAGTTGCCGATCTGCTCGCCGTTGAGCGCGATCTCCTCGGAGTAGAGGCCCAGGTGGTTGGCGTAGGTCAGCATCTTCTCGAAGGTGATCCGCGCCTTCTCGAGCTGTCCGGCCCGGGCGAGGGACTCGACGTAGGCGAACGTGCACAGGGAGAACGTGCCCTCCGAGCCGCGCAGACCGTCGGGCGAGGCGGACGGGTCGTAGCGGTAGACCAGGCTGTCGGTGACCAGCTCGCCGTCCATCGCCTCGAGGGTCGAGAGCCACATCGGGTCGGTCGGGGAGACGAAACCGACCGTCGACATCCGCAGCAGCGAGGAGTCGAGCACGTCGGTCGCGTAGTGCTGGACGAAAGCCTGCCGCTTCGGGCTCCAGCCCTTCTCCATGACCTGGTTGTAGATGGCGTCGCGCTCAGCGCGCCAGCGGTCCACCGGCGCCGGCCTGCCGTGGGTCTCGGTCGCCAGCCGGATGCCGCGGTCGAGAGCGACCCAGCTCATCAACCGGCCGTAGGTGAAGTCCTGGCGACCGCCGCGGGTCTCCCAGATGCCCTCCTCGGGCTGGTCCCAGTTGTCGGCCACCCAGTCGACCAGCTCGCGAGATCCTCAGCCAGCCCTGGTGGCTCCCCTCATGCCGCGCTGGTCGGCGAAGTAGATGCTGTCCAGTGGCCTCGCCGTAGATGTCGAGCTGGAGCTGGTCGGAAGCGGCGTTCCCGATGCGCACCGGGCTCGAGCCCCGGTAGCCCTCCCAGTGGTCCAGGATCTCCTCGGTCAGGTCGCTGGAGCCGTCGACCCGGTACATGATCTGCAGCGGCCCGGAGCTGCTTGCCCCCGGCGTGCTCGGCCACGCGGGCGCCGAGCCAGCGTGCCAGCGCCGCCGCCTCCTCGGTGAAGCCGAGACCCAGCAGCGCGTAGACGGAGAAGGACGCGTCGCGCACCCAGGTGAAGCGGTAGTCCCAGTTGCGCTCGCCGCCGACCTGCTCCGGGAGGCCCGCGGTCGGTGCCGCGACCAGCGCCCCGGTGGGGGCGTAGGTCATCAGCTTCAGCGTGATCGCGGAGCGGTTCAGCGTCTCCCGCCACCGCCCCTCGTACGTCGACTGCGCCAGCCACTGCTCCCAGAACTGCACGGTCTCGCGGAACAGCTGCTGGACCTCGCCGACCCGCACCTGCCGCACCGGGCCGGCCGATCCCGTCTCGAGCACCAGGCCGCGCATCTGGCCGGCGTTCAGCTCGACCCGGGCGTGCAGGTCGCCGTCGGCGTCGACCGCGGCCTTGGCGAGCCGTGCGTCGTCGGGCTCCTTGACGAGGTTGACGGTGACCCAGGTGTGGCTGCTCTCGAAGACGACGCCGTCCTCGGCGAGCGTGGGTCTGGTGCGGCTCGCGGCCGTAGTCGAAGCGCGGCGCGAGGTCGATGTCGAAGGTCATCCGCCCGCGCACGCAGCGGACCATGCGGACGATGCGGTGCCGCTCGCTGGCGGTGGTGGGGTCGTGGACCGGCATGAAGTCGACGACTTCGCCGACCCCGGCGTCGGTGAGGAACCGGGTGACCAGTACGGCGGTGTCGGGGAAGTAGAGCTGCTTGGTGGTGTAGTCGTCGGACGCTCGGCCGCACCCGGAAGTGCCCACCCTTCTCGTGGTCGAGCAGGGCGCCGAAGATGCTGGGGGAGTCGAAGCGGGGTGCGCAGAACCAGTCGATCGAGCCGTCGGTGGTCACGAGCGCGCAGGTCTGGAGGTCGCCGATCATTCCGTGGTCGGCGATCAGGGGGTAGTCGGACACGAGCTCGTCCTCTCGGGGATGTCGGTAGGGGTCCCTTCGACCCTCCGGCTCGGCGCCCGGCCGACGCGTCGTACACAGCGGGTGATGTGGTGCGCTCCGTCACCACAGGAGCCTCACTCGTACCGCAGCGCGTTCGCCGGGTAGGTCCGGGAGGCGCGCACGCTCGGCAGCCAGGTGGTGAGCACCGAGCAGACGACGACCACGCCGAGGATGACGAGCAGGGCCAGCCAGGGTGGCTGGAGGGTGAGGTTCTCGTAGCCGGGCTGGTCGGCCGTGTCCTGGACGACGTTGAAGGCGACCCAGAGCCCCAGCACGCTGCCGACGACGACGCCGACCAGGGTCACGAACAACGACTCCACCAGGAAGCTCATCTGCACCATCCGCGCCTGGAAGCCGATGGCCCGCAGCACGCCGATCTGCTGGCGCCTCTCGACCACGGCGCGGGCGCTGATGACGCCGAGCGCCGCGACGCCGATCACCAGGCCCAGGCCGAGGAAGCCGAGGATGAGGTACTGGAAGGTCAGGGACGCCGAGACGGCGTCGTGCAGGGCGTCGCTCTGCGCGGTCGCCTGCATGCCGTTGCCGAGGAAGGCCGCCTCGAGGTCGTCGGCCTCGGACACCGGGTCGACGCCGTCGCGCACCCGGAAGTACCAGACCGTCGGGGCCGCGGCAGCGCCGAGCGGGGCGAGCGTCCGCTCCGAGGTCGAGATGCCGACCATGGCGTAGGGCACGTTGTCGGCGAGCACGCCGATGACCTTCAGCCGCAGCGTCCGTCCGGACTGGGTGTCCTGCACGTCGACGGGGACGGGCGTGAAGGCCGGGTCCTCGAGGTAGAACCCGTGCAGCTGGAAGTCCGAGACGACGCCGGTGCCCCAGTTGGCACGGCGGGGGACCGAGAACGCATCGACGACCGCCAGCCCCGGATGGGCGGCCAGGGCGTCCCAGACGGCACGGTCCGAGTCGTAGCCCCGGGCACGCGTGGCGAACCCGTACGTCGTCCCACGCAGGAAGGCGTCGTCGAGCCCGCGCACCACGTAGCCCGCGTAGTCCTGGTCCCCGGACTGGCGGGCGTCCACCGGCACGTAGGACTGGCCGGCGTAGGCCGTGATGTCGCTGCGCTCGATGCCGGGCGCGGTCGCCAGCGCCCGGTCCATGTCGGTGATCGGGCTCAGCGGCGAGGTCTGGGCGGTGATGTCGTAGCCGCCGCCGAAGGTCTTCTCGTCGTCGAGGGCGGCCAGGAACGACGCCGACGTCGCGGCTCCGGTGACCAGCGTGAAGACGACGAGGGTGAACAGGCCGATGGTGGCCCCGGTCCGGAACCGGCTGCGCAGCGGGCTGGCGATCGCGGTCCTGACGACCGGTGCGGCGTGCCGGGACCGGCCGAAGGCCCACATCAGGCCGCCCAGGAGAAGGTGCAGGTTGTAGACGATCACCCAGGTCGCACCGGCCACCAGCAGCAGCCCCACCAGCACGAACACGTCGAACCCCATCTGCAGGTCCGGCACGAGGGCCTTGTAGGCGCTGAACGGCAGCAGGTTCCAGGCGAGGACGCCGAGCCCTGCGACGGTGTAGGCGAGGCGCTCGCTCCCGCCGAGCGACCGGATCACCGGCACCAGCGCGACCAGGACCAGCGAGCCGCCGACCAGCAGCGCGACCGCGCTCTTCGAGGAGTACGACGACCACACCAGCGCCGCTCCGAGCGCCGCGAGCACGGCGGCCAGCACCCAGCGCGAGCGCCGACGGCGGGGACGGGTCGGCTCGGGGAGGTTGCGGACCGCGGCCACGATGTTGAGCCGGCTCACCCGCCAGGCCGCGACCGCCACCACGAGCAGCGTGAGCAGCGCCCCGAGGGCGAAGGCGACCACGAGGCTGGTCCAGGTGAGCCGGTAGCGGATCGTCACCAGCCCCGACTCGGCCAGCGCCCCGGAGATCAGGCGCACCATGACCACCGACAGGCCCAGGCCCAGGACCGCGCCGACCGCGGCCGCCAGCACGTCGTACGCCGCCCCCTCGAACACGAACATCTGCACCAGGTGGCGGCGTTGGGTGCCGATCGCGCGCGCCGTCCCCATCTCACCGCGCCGCTCGGCGGCCAGCATCGCGAAGACCAGGAAGATCAGCAGGATCCCTGCCGTGATCGTGAAGGTGCCGAACGTCGAGAAGAGCGAGAGGAACGTCGCGCCCTGCTTGTCGGCCTGCTCGAGCCCGTCGGACTTGACCTGCTCGACCCGGAGCCCCAGCTCCCGGGTCGAGGGCTCCAGCTGCGTGGTCACCGTGTCGGTCAGGTCGGCCCCGGTCGTGGAGTCCCCGTCGTTGGACACCAGCACGTGCTGCACCCGGTCCCCGACGCCGAGCAGGCGCTGGGCCCGGTCCAGCGGCATCAGCAGCGCACCGTCCGCCGAACCCGTGCCGTCGTAGCGGACGACGTCGCGGACCGTGAGGGAGGCCCGGTGCTCGCCCACGAGGACGACGAGACGGTCACCGGCCCGGGCGTCGAGCGCATCGGCCGCCTCGGCGTCGAGGTACGTCTCGCCCGGGGCGAGGTCGGTGAGGCTCACGCCGTCGCCCGACTCGGTGGTGATCTCGCCGAACCCGGACATGGACCCGGGGTCGGTGGCGAAGAGCGTCAGCCGCGGCTCGGTGCTCCGCTGCGTGGTGTCCTGGACCGCCACGCTCTCGCTGATGCCGGGCGCCGCCCCGTCGACCTCGGGGACGTCACGCGCCGCCGCCAGCACCTGGTCCGCCTCGTCGGCGGTCAGGTACCGGACGGCGCTGGCCTCGCCGAGGGTGGCGATGTCGGGAGCGTCCGCGGAGCGCGCCGAGACGATCTCGTCGGTCTGCCCCAGCGAGCTGATGACCGTCGTGCGGACGGTGTTGGCCATGATGTCGCCGAACCCGAGGGCGGCACCGATGATCATCGTGCCGAGCATCAGCCCGCCGACGATGATGGCGCTGCGCCCGCGACGCCGGCTCAGGTTGCGGACGCCGAGCTTGAGCAGCACCGTGTGCCGGACCGCCAGCGCGGCGACGGCCGCCGCGGCGAGCACCACCAGCACGCCGAGCACCACTGCCAGCGTGCCGACCGGGGCGCCGAAGAGCTCGCGCACGACCCGCTCCTCAGGGGGGCGTGCCCGTGGGCAGCTCGGCGAGCGCGACCTCGTAGCGGCCCCGGCCGGGCGGTGACCGGAAGATGGTCACGTAACGCTCGAGGACCTCGGCGTAGAAGCCGGTCGAGCCGCTGGCCTCGGCGTGCTCGGCGGAGTCCCAGAAGCTGACGATCGCGCCCAGTCCCTCGGGAGTGGCCAGCACCAGCACCCCGGCGTACCCGGGCTGTTGCCGCAGCTCCGGCAGCACCTCGCTCCGGAAGACCTGCACCGCCGAGTCGGTGTCGATGCGCAGCGTGTCGATCTCAAGCTGGGTGAGGCGTGCGAACATCCGCGTGCTCCATTCGTTCCTCGTCCACGACCGCACCGTCGAGCATCCGGAGGATCCGGTCGGTGCGCCGCCCGACGGCGATGTCGTGCGTGACGATCAGGAAGGTCAGGCTCCGCTCCCGGTTGAGCCGACGCATCAGCGTGGTGATGCTCTCGGCCGTCTCGCTGTCGAGGTCGCCGGTGGGCTCGTCGGCCCACACGATGGCCGGGTCGTTGACCAGCGCGCGGGCGATGGTGACCCGTTGCCGCTCGCCCCCGGACATCTCCTCGGGCACGTGGCCGGCCCGGTCGACGAGGCCGACCAGGTCGAGCGCCTCGAGCGCCCGCCGACGCGCGTCCCGGGCCGGACGGCCGGCCAGGAGCAGCGCCATCTCCACGTTCTCCACCGCGGACAGCACCGGCATCAGGTTGTAGAACTGGAACACGAAGCCCATCCGCTCCGCCCGGTACCTGGTCCTGGTCCGGTCGGGAAGCTCCGCGAGGCTGACGCCCTCGATGAGCACCTGTCCGTCGTCGATCTCGTCGATGCCGGACAGGCAGTTCAGCAGGGTCGTCTTCCCGCAGCCGCTCGGGCCCATGACCGCGACCATCTCGCCCCGGCGCAGCGAGAGGTCGATGCCCTTGAGCGCGTCCACCCGGACCTGACCGGTGTCGTAGGTCTTGCGGACGCCGGAGGCGCGCACGATGACGCCGTCGTCGGCCACTGGCCGACCGGCGGCGGGAGCCGGGTGCCGCCTCCTGAGCACGGTGCCCTGATCTCGTCGAGCGGCCTAGGTGGAGGCCAGGATCTTCGCCTTCTGCGCCGCGAACTCCTCCTCCGTCAGCACGCCCTGCGCCTTGAGGTCGGCGAGGTCCTTGAGCTGCTGGATCGGGTCGGCTGCGGGCGGTGCCGGGGCGGCTGGCGGGGGTGGCGGCGCCGGCTGCTGGTCGTAGTACGCCTGGTCGCGCTCGGACGCGGTCTGGGCGTCGCGGCCGGCGAACTTCTGGGCCTGCCGTCGCTGCACACGACCGCTCACGGCCGTGGCCGTGCCGGCCACGACTGCTGTGCGGGCAACTCCTCGTATCAGACCGGGCATGGGTCTCCTCCTCAGCTCGCGGGTTCGAGCGACTCGACGGCCGCCATGATGTCGGTGGCCGGGATGCGGGCGCTGGCGATGAGCTCGCCCCCGCTGCGGCGGGCGGCGGCCACGAACGGGGCCGCCCACGCGTTCTCGTAGACCAGCAGCGCCGCGACGGTGTCGGGATCCATGGCGGCGGCCGCCTCCTGGACGTCCTCGTCGCCGAGCAGCCCGGAGCGTGCGCCGGCGAAGTAGGAGAACCCGGCCGCTGGACCGCCCGGATCGGTGAGCTCGAGGACCTCGATTCCGCCGTCCGCGTCCTTGCTGATCACCAGTAGGTCGAAGAGACGGATGGTTCCCGCATCCACGAGGTCCATGAGCGCCTGCGCGGCCTCGCCGCTGAGGCGGTCGCGCGGGAACTCGAGCAGGGCGAAGTCGACGGGCCCGTGGGCTTCGGTCTCGGAGGTGGTGGACACGGTCACTCCTGGGGTGGTCTGGGAGGTCGAGGGCTCTCGACCGGGCTCCTTCGACAGTGATCCAGATCCGGGATCCGGTCCTCATCCCCGACGGATGATGCCGACCCCGAACCGCGCTGGTTCGGTGGAGGCATGTGCAGATGGATGGCCTACTCCGGCGAGCCGATCCGCGTCGAGGACGTGCTGCTCCGGCCGCAGCACTCACTGATCGACCAGAGCCTGCACTCGCAGATGGGCGCCACCACCACGAACGGTGACGGATTCGGCATCGGCTGGTACGGCGAGGGGCCGGTGCCGGCGGTCTTCAAGAGCGTCGACCCGGCGTGGAACGACCGAAACCTGCGGGAGATCGCGGCCCAGGTCCGCACGCGCCTGCTGTTCGCACACATCAGGGCATCGACGGGTACGCCGGTGCAGCGCAGCAACTGCCACCCGTTCCGCCACGACCAGTGGCTGTGGATGCACAACGGGTCGGTCGCCGGCTTCCACGACCTCAAGCGGGACCTGATGCTCGAGGTCGACCCCGCGCTCTACGCGGACATCGAGGGGTCCACGGACTCCGAGGCCCTGTTCTTCCTGGCCCTGACCTTCGGGCTGATGGACGACCCGGTGCGGGCCGTGCAGCGCGCGGTCGGACTGGTCGAGGACGTCGCGGCGCGGCACGGCGTCGAGAACCCGGTGCAGATGTCGGCGGCCACCACCGACGGCACGTCGATCTGGGCGTTCCGCTACTCCACGGTCGGCAAGACCCGGACGCTCTTCTACTCGACCGCGATCGAGCAGCTCCGGGCGCTCCACCCGGACCTGGAGGTGCTCCGTGAGCTGGGGGACGAGGCGCGGTTCGTCGTCTCCGAGCCGCTGCGGGACCTTCCCGGGGCCTGGCAGGAGGTGCCCGAGTCGTCCTGGGGCGTGGTCCGGCCGGGTCACGACGACCTCCAGCCGTTCACGCCCGAGCGAGCGCACGCTGCCGTGTAGTCGCCCGCTCGTGGCCGGCCCGGCCGACCTGCTGGCCTCGGAGGACCCGGGAGCCCGCATGCTCGGGATGCGCGCCCTCAACCTCGGGGTGCTGGCCACCATGTGGGACACGCGGCTGTCGCGAACGCCCTGCCTGGTGGTGATCGACGAGGCCCACAACGTCTGCCCGGCCGTCGCGACCGACGCGGTCACGGCCGAGGGCCGGAAGTTCGGCCTCTACCTGCTGAGCTCCACCCAGCGACCGCACAAGGTCCACGAGAACGTCGTGTCGCAGTGCGACAACCTGCTGCTGATGCGGATGAACTCGCAGGCCGACGTCATCGACCTCGGCCGGCTGCTGTCCTTCGTGCCGGCGGGGCTGCTCGCCGGGGCGACCGGGTTCGCCATGGGGCAGGCGCTGGTGGCCGGCAGGCTGCTGCCCTTCGCGTCGTACGTCCGGATGGGGGAGCGGGTCACCGAGGAGGGCGGCGCGGACGTCCCGACCACCTGGGCGGCCCCGCGGGCCTGAGCCGGCTCACTGGTGGACCGTCAGTCCCCGATGTCCTCGGGGCAGCTGGTGCCGCGCGGCAGCTTGTACGGCGCGGCGATGCGGTAGGTGCCCGCCCGCGGTGCGTGCAGGACCGTCCAGCTGTCGGTGGCCTCGCCCGGGACCGGCGGCTGCTCGGCCGCGGTCAGGCAGCCGTAGAGGTTGACCGAAGGGGCACCGGGTACCGGGGAGACGGGGCCGGGCAGCGGATGGCCCTCCTCGTCCACGAGGCTCAGCCACGGCGAGGCCGGGATCCGCACCATCACGCTGCCCGCCCGGGGCATCCGGACCACCAGCTCGGCGGCGTCGAACGCGGTCACCACCGCCGGCGGATCGGCCAGCGGGGTCGCTGACTTCACCTCGAACAGCCTCCAGCTCTCGTCCGACCACACCTCGTGCAGGTAGTGCAGACCACCCGCCACGAGCGCCGCCTCCTCGACGGCGGCGTGGTCGGGGGCGCCGGTCGAGAGCACGACGTACTGCACCGCCCACCGGTTGAGCCACTGCCGGTAGGACCGCGGGGTGAGCAGGCCGTCGGTGTAGAAGACCGGGTTGCGCTCGGCGTCGGCCTGTCGGTTCCACCCCCGGGCCAGGTTGACGTACGGCGCCAGGGCCGAGGCCTCACGATGGCTCGCCGCCGGGACCACCTCGACCCGGGCCCGCTCGGCGTGCCGCGACTGCAGCTGGTGGACGAGGGGGTCGACGTCGGCCGTCCAGGCCTCGCTCGGCCGGGTGTCGATGACGTCCCGCGCCGCGGTGGAGACCTGCCAGATCAAGGAGGTGATGACCCCGACCGCGAGCAGGAGCGTGAACCGGCCCCGTTGCGCGTACAGGGCCGAGGGCCAGCGGTCCGGGAGCGGGGCCTGCGGGGTGCGCACGGCCACCGCCACCACCAGCACCCCGCCGAAGACCAGGCCGAGCCGGGTCATGTTCGTGCCGATCTGCGACGGCACGGCCCACACGAGCAGCACCCCGGCCGTGTACAGCAGCGCGCCGATCCGCACGGTCCGCCACCAGGTCGGGGCGAGCACGAAGATCCCGAGCCCGAAGGCCACGGGGAGGATGGTCGAGACGAACGGCATCGGCTGCTGGCCCGAGAACGGGAACAGCAGGGAGGAGGTCGCCACCACCGCGACCGGTGGCAGGCCGAGGACGTACGCCGCGCCGCGGCGGCGGTCGATCCACAGCGCCGCGGCCACGATGCCCACGAAGAGCCCGGCAACCGGGCTGGCGGCGGTGGCCACGCCCGAGAGGACGGCGCCGAGCGTGGCCCGCGGCCAGCGGTGCTTGCGCGCCGGCGTGCGCCAGCGGCTCGGCCACACGTAGACCACGGCCACGGCGGCCAGCCCGAACATCAGGCCCAGCCCGAAGGTGACCCGCCCGGAGACCGCGTTGCCGGCGAACGCGAGCGCACCGACCATGGCCGGCCACCACGGGCTGGACAGGGCCCGGCTGCGCACCAGCAGCAGGGCCAGCAGCGCGGCGGAGACGGTGCCGGCGACGATCATCGTGGTGCGCACGCCCACCGTCGCCATCACGTACGGCGACAGCACGCTGTAGGAGACCGGGTGCATGCCGCCGTACCACGCCAGGTTGTAGGCGCTCCCCGGGTGCACCCGGGCGAACTCGGCCCACGCGTCCTGGGCGGCGAGGTCCCCGCCGCTGGTGGCCAGGAGCGCCCACCAGAGCAGGTGCAGGACGGCGGCAACGGCGCCGGCGACCACGACGGGATGGCGCGCCAGCGCAACCGCGCGCCGGGACCGTGTCGTCACGTCCGGCTCGCGGGTCAGCAGGTCGCCACCCGCAGCCATGGGCACCCTCCCCGTTCGTCCAGCTCCGTGCACCATGGTGTCACGGCGTGCCGTGACGTCCCTCGGTTAACCTTCGGGGCGTGGCCCCGTCCTCATCGCTCGCACCGCCTCGTCCCGCCGCCGACCCCGTCGACGACGACCTGCGCGACGTCCGCTGGGTCGCGGGCATCTGGGCGATGGTCGCGGTGTTCGCGGTCGTCACCGCCTTCTGGTCGCACCACGTCGGGGTGCCGCTGCGCGACCCCGAGGGCAAGATGTTCCGGGGCCGGCTCACCAGCGCGGTGGTGCTCCTCTCGATGCTCGTCGTCGTGGACACGCTCGTGCGGGCCGGGCGCACCCGACGGCTGTCGCCTCGGGGTGTCGTCCGGGTGCTGCGGGAGCGCTGGTGGTGGCAGCGGCTCGCGGTGGCGGTCTCCGGCCTGGTGGCCTACCACCTGGTCTACGTCTGCTACCGGAACCTGAAGAGCTGGGACGCGTTCAACACCGTGCGCGACGACCAGCTGCTCCGCTTCGACCGGTGGCTCTTCGCTGGCCACGACCCGGCGGAGCTGCTGCACGGCCTCCTCGGCCAGCACACCGCGGCGTACGTCCTGATGGTGGTCTACAAGTCCTTCACCTACCTGGTGCCGCTCTCGCTCGTGGCAGCCCTGGTCTTCACGACCCGGATCCGTGAGGGCTACGTCTTCCTCGCCGCGTCGATGTGGACCTGGATCCTCGGCGTCGGCTCGTACTACCTGATCCCCACCCTGGGTCCCTTCGCGTCGTCGCCCCAGACCTTCGCGGGCCTGCCGGACACGTCGATCACCAGCACGCAGGCGGAGTACATGGCCGAGCGGGCGCACATGCTGCTCGATCCCGCCGCCCCGGACGCCTTCGTCAGCATCTCGGCGTTCGCCAGCCTGCACGTCGGCTTCACCTGCATGATCCTGTTCATGCTGCTCTACTACGGCCGCCGCGGCCTGGCGATGGTGATGGGCGCCTACCTGCTCGCGGTGATGGTGGCCACCGTCTACTTCGGCTGGCACTTCGTCGTCGACGACGTCGCCGGGGTCCTGCTCGCCGCGCTGGCGGTGCTGCTGGGACGGTTCACGGTCTACCCCACCGGCCGGAAGTCGCCCGCGGCCCACTGACGCACGACTGCCCGGACGGGCCTTTGTGCCCTGTCACCGCCCGCCCGCGCGGACCGATCCTCGGACCAGCGTCGGACGAGGGGAGTCGGCTTGCCGCGGGCACGCGACCTGCTCAACAGGTTCCGGCCGTCGGGAACTCCCGGCGCCGCCGGTGCCGCTGGGGTGCCCGTGGACCGCAGGGCGGGCGCACCGGCAGAGCTGGCGCCGCTCCTCGCCCTGCTGGAGCCCACCGAGCGTGAGTGCCAGGCGCTCCTCGACCGGGCGGAGGCCGAGGCGGCGAGCATCCGGCGGCGGGCCGCGGAGGAGGCCCAGCGACTGGTCGTCGAGGCCCGCGAGGGTCAGGCGGCCCAGCGGGCCGCGGTGGTGTCGGAGCTCCGCGACCACCGCTTCGTCGAGCTCGCGGCCGCGGCGGCGGAGTCCGAGCGACGGGCCGCGGAGGTGCGCGACGTGTCGGTCGCACGGATGGCGGACTGCGTCGACGAGGTGGTCGAGGCGGTCCGCGCGCTGGTCGGGGCCGGTCCGGGGGACCCCGCATGACCGCGGCCTGGGTGGCCGGCAGCGTGCGGGCGCGCTCGATGACCCGGCGCCGGCTCGGCCGCGCGGAGGTGCGTCGACTGGCCGCGGAACCCTCGCTCGAGGCGGCCCTCGCGATGCTGGCCGGGACGCCCTACGGCCACGACGTCCGGCCCGGGATGACGCTGGCCCGGGCCCAGCGGGCGGTGTACGAGGCGCTGGTGTGGAACGTGCGGGTCCTCGGCGGCTGGGTGCCGCGCGCCGGAGCCGACCTGCTGCGGGTCCTGCTCGCGCCGTTCGAGATAGCCGACGTCGCCGACCACCTGCGTCGGCTGCGCGGCGAGGAGGTGCCGGCGGCGTACCGGCTCGGGAGCCTGGGGACCGCCTGGCACCGGCTGGCCGCCGCGGGTGACGCCGCCGGGCTGCGCCGGGTGCTGGCCACCTCGGCCTGGGGCGACCCCGGCGGTGAGTCCCCGGACGACCTCGTGTGGGCGATGCGGCTCTCCCTCGCGGACCGGACCATCGCGGCGGCGCCACCGGCGGCGCCGTGGGCATCCGGGGCGGTGGCGCTGCTGCTGGCCCGGGGCGTCGCGCTCGAGCATCCCCGGCTGACCCCCGGAGCCAAGCTCTCGGCGGCCCGGGTCGTGGGCCCGGCAGCCGCCTCGGCCGGCACGCTGGCCGAGCTGGTCCCCAGCCTGTCCCGGACCGCGTCCTGGGCGCTCACCGGAGTGGCGGAGGGTGCCGACCTGTGGCGCGCCGAGTGCCGGTGGTGGGCCAGGGTCGAGAACGATGCGTTCGCGCTCACCCGCAGCCCCCGGCCCGGGCCGTCGATCGTGCTCGGCGGGGTGGCGCTGATGGCCGTGGACGCCTGGCGGGTCCGGGCGGCCCTCGAGCTGGCCACCCGTGCCGACGGGACCGGGGAGGTCCTCGATGCGGTGGCGTGAGGCCCTGCACCCGGTCGTCATGCAGCGCGTGGCGGTGGTGGCTCCGCGGCCGGCACTGCGCGACGCCCTGGTGGTGGTCGGTGACGCCGGCACGGTCGAGCTCGACGCGACTCCCGATGCCGCGGAGCCCGCAGGAGCCGGGCTCGGCGACCGCCCGGCTGCAGCGGATGCCCAGTCGTCCGGCGGCGCCCTCGCTGTCCCCGGTGCCGCCGGACCTCGACGACTGCGAGGCCGGGGGTCACCTCGACCTGATCGCGGGGGAGGCCGAGCTCGAGGAGCGGGCCGCCGAGGCGGTCAGCCGGGGCCGGGTGGCCGCGCTGGTCGGGTGGACCCCGACCGAGGACCTGCGCCCGCTCGCCGGACGGCTCGCCGGGGTCGGAGCGGCGGCGGTACCGCTCCCGACCCCCCGGGGGGTGCAGCCGCCCACGCTGCTCACCGCCCGTGGGACCTCCCACGAGTTCGCGCCCCTCGTGCGCACCTACGCCACCGTGCCCTACGCCGACCTGGACCCGTCGGTCATCGCCGGGCTCGCCTACGTCGTGATGTTCGGGATGATGTTCGCCGACGCCGGCCAGGGCGCCCTGCTGCTCGCGGCGGGGCTGGCCGCCCGCGGCGAGGTCTGGCGGCTGGCCCGGCTCCGGCGGGTGTGGTTGTTCCTGGTCGGCGCCGGGGCGGCCAGCGTGGTCTTCGGCGTGCTCTACGGCGAGTTCTTCGGGCCCACGGGCGTGCTCCCGGTCCTCTGGCTGGAGCCGCTCGAGCACCCCGTGCCGCTGCTCGGCGTCGCCGTGGCGGTCGGGGCCGTGCTGCTCGCGGGGGCCTACGCCCTCGGCACGGTCAACCGGTTCCGGGAGGGTGGCTGGCGGCGCGCGGTCTACGCCCCGTCCGGGCTCGCGGGCACCGCCGTGTTCCTCGGGCTGGGGCTGCTCGCCGCCGGCATCTACCTCGACGTGGCCTGGCTGGTCGCCCTGGCCGTCGTGGTCAGCGTGGCCGGCCTCGGCACGGCGTACGCCGGGCTGCTCACGGCCGCGGGAGGCGGCGTCGGCGGCGGGGCCCAGGCGGCGGTGGAGCTGGTCGACCTCGTCGTGCGGCTCGGGTCGAACGTGGTGAGCTTCGCCCGGCTGGCCGCCTTCGGGCTGACCCACGCCGCACTCGGAGCGGTCATCTGGGAGGCCACCTCCGGCCTGTGGGGTCGGGGCCCGGTGGCCGGCGCGACGGCGGTGCTGGTCTTCGTGGTCGGCAACGCGCTGACCTTCGCCCTCGAGGGCGTGGTGGCCGCGATCCAGGCGCTGCGGCTGGAGTACTACGAGCTCTTCTCGCGGGTCTTCGACGTCGAGGGCCGACCGTTCCGGCCCTGGCACGTCCCCCTCGCCGACCAGGAGGTGTCCGGGTGAGCAGGATCCTGCGCGCCGCGCTCGTGACCAGCGGCCTGCTGCTGGTCGCCTCGCTGGTGCTGCTGGCCGTCGCGGCCACGGCGGACCCCTCGTCGGCGTCCGGCACCGCAGCCGCCGCGGCCTCGTCGTCGGGGGACGGGGTCAACGGCTCCGCGCTCATCGGTGCCGCGATCGCGGTGGCGGGCTCCTCGATCGGGGCGGCCATCGCGGTGGCCTACACCGGCTCCGCGGCGCTGGCCGCGATGAGCGAGCGACCGGAGCTGTTCGGCAGGGCGATGGTGATCGTGGGACTGGCCGAGGGCATCGCGATCTATGGGCTGATCGTGTCGATCATCCTGATCGGGAAGGCCTAGGGCGTGACCGGCGTGACCGGCGTGTCCGGCGTGGCGGCGATCGGCACTGCCGACCTGGTGGCCGGCTTCGGGCTGGCCGGCGCCCGGGTCCTGCCCGCCGAGGACCGCCAGGCGGTGCTGGCCGCCTGGCGGGGGCTGCCGCCCGACACCGCGGTCGTCGTCCTCACCGAGGCTGCCGCCGAGACGCTGCGCGCGGAGCTGGACGGCGAGCACAGGGAGCCGGGCGCGCCCCTGACGGTGGTGCTGCCGCGATGAGCGCGGTGGCCGAGGCCCCGCCGGTCGACCCGGCGTCCGAGTCGCTGGAGCCGTTGCGCGCGGCGCTGCTGGCGCAGGCCACCGCCGAGGCGGACCGGATCCGCGCCGACGCGGAGGCCGACGCGCGACGCCGCCTCGACGCCGCCCGCCACGAGGCCGGGCAGCTGGTCGCCGAGGCGCGCGCAAGGGGGGAGGCCGAGGCGGGCTGGATCCTCGCGACCGAGGAGGCGTCGGCCCGGCGGGATGCCCGCGCGGTCGTCCTGGCTGCCCAGCGCGAGGCCTGGGAACGCCTGCGTGAGGGATCGAGGTCGGCGGTTCGCGCGCTGCTGCGCGACCCCGTGGTCCGCGAGCGGCTGGCTGCCGGGCTCCGGGCCAGGTTGCCGGGGGCGAGCATCGAGGACCTCGCGGACGGTGGGCTCGCTGCACGGACCCCGGACGGGCGCAGCGTCGACGCCTCGGTCGCTGCCCTGGTCGACCGGGCCCTGCCGGTGGTCGAGGGGGAGCGGCTGTGGTCGGGGTCGTGACCACGGGGCAGGTACGCCGGGTCAACGGGCCGCTGGTGGAGGTGACCGGGCTCAGCGTGGCCATGTCCGACCTGGTGGGGCTGGGGGTGGCCGGGTTGCCCGGCGAGGTGGTCGCCGTGGGCCCCACGGCGGCCTCCGTGCAGGCCTACGAGTACACCGGCGGGCTTGCGGTCGGCGACCCGGTCAGCCCGCTGGGCCGACCGCTCTCGGCCCGCCTCGGACCCTGGCTCCTGGGGGGTGTCTTCGACGGGCTGCTCCGGCCGCTCACGTCGGCCCCCACCTGGCTGGAGCCCGACACCGACCAGCGGGAGGCCGCCTCGCAGTGGGAGTGGCGACCAGCCGTCGCCGAGGGCGCCGTGCTGGGCCCGGGCGCCGTCCTGGGCACGGTCGCCGGGGCGGGCAGCGTGGACTACCGGGTGCTCGTTCCGGCGGGGGTGCAGGGTCGGGTCGACCGGCTCGCCGAGGCGGGGCAGCACCCGGCGGACCGGCCGGTGGCGGAGGTCGCGGGCACGCCCGTCGGGATCGGCACCAGCTGGCCGGTCCGCCGGCCGCGCCCGGTGCTCCGCCGGGTCCCCACCGCCGAGCCGCTGCTCACCGGGCAGCGGGTCCTCGACGCCCTCTTCCCGGTCGCCCGGGGCAGCAGCGCTGCGGTCCCGGGCGGGTTCGGGACCGGCAAGACCCTGCTTCTCCAGCAGGTGGCCAAGTGGTGCGCTGCCGACGTGATCGTCTACGTGGGCTGCGGCGAGCGCGGCAACGAGATGGCCGACGTGCTCGACGAGCTCTCCCGGCTGGTCGACCCCCGCAGCGGTCGCCCGCTCGCCGGGCGCACGGTGATCATCGCCAACACCTCCAACATGCCGATGATGGCCCGCGAGGCCAGCATCTACACCGGCGTCACGGTGGCCGAGCACTTCCGGGACATGGGCCACCACGCCGTCGTCATCGCCGACTCCACCTCCCGCTGGGCGGAGGCGCTGCGCGAGTTCGCCTCCCGCTCGGGTGCGCTGCCGGCCGAGGAGGGCTACCCGGCCGGCCTGCCCTCGGCGCTGGCCGCGTTCTACGAGCGGGCGGGACGCTTCGTCACGCTCGGGGGTGTCGAGGCCTCGGTCACGATCATCGGCGCGGTCTCGCCGCCCGGTGGCGACACGACCGAGCCGGTGACCGCGCACACGGAGCGGTTCGTGCGCGGGCTGTGGTCCCTGGACCGGAACCTGGCCTACGCACGGCACTACCCGGCGGTCGGCTGGACCGGCTCCTTCGCCCGCGACGCCGAGGGGCTGGCGGTCTGGTACGCCCGCAACGGCGACCCCGGATGGGGTCCGCGCCGGGCTCGGATGGTCTCGCTGCTCGCCGAGGCGGACCGGCTCGCGGACCTCGCCGAGCTCGTCGGGACCACGTCGCTGCCCGGCCGGGAGCGCGTCGTGCTGCTCGCCGGCCGGCTGCTGCGGGAGGCGGTCCTCCAGCAGAGCGCCCTGGACCCGGACGACGCACACTGCACCTCCGCGAAGACCACGGCGCTCGTCGACACCGTGCTCGCGGTCGTCGACGCCTGCCTCGCCCTGGTGGAGCGGGGGATCATCGCGACCGAGATCGAGGAGGTCGACTTCTCCCCGGTCCTGCGGGCCGCACGCGAGACCGCACCGGACGCGGTGGACGAGGTGCTGGCACGCCGGGACGCGACGCTGCGCACGCTGGCGGGCCTCACATGAGGACGTCCGGATGAGTACGCCGCAGCGTCCGGCCGCCCTGGACCTCGAGGTCGTCCACCACGGGGTCGAGGAGCTGCACGGCCCGCTGCTGGTGGTGGCCGGGGCGACCGGGGTCGGCTGGGACGAGTTCGCCACCGTGTGGGCCGAGGACCCCGACGGTGGCGAGGAGGTCCGGCACGGCCTGGTGCTGGAGGTCGACCGCGACCTGGCCGTGGTCCAGGTGCTCGAGGGCACCGACCGGCTCGGTGCCGAGACCACCCGGGTCGCCTTCTCCGGGCGGCCGCTGCGGGTGCCCGTCGGCCCGTCCTGGCTGGGCCGGGTGTGCAACGGCCGCGGTGATCCGGTCGACGGCGGCCCGCCGATCCTCTCGGCCACGACCGCGCCCGTGGCGGGGCTTCCGCTGAACCCCACGCACCGGCAACCGCCGGCGCAGCCCATCCTGACCGGCATCTCCGCGATCGACGCGCTCACGACGCTGGTCCGCGGGCAGAAGCTGCCGATCTTCTCGGTCGCCGGCCTGCCGCACCTCGAGCTGGCGGCGCAGGTCGCGTCGCAGGCGACCGCGGGAGGGGAACCGTTCAGCGTCGTCTTCGCCGCCATGGGCCTGACCCATGCCGACGCGGAGATGGTGCGGACCGTGCTGGAGCAGCGATCGGCGTCCGGGGAGCTGGTGCTGCTGCTCAACACCGCCGACGACCCGGTGATCGAGCGGGTGCTGACTCCCAGGATCGCGCTCACCGTCGCGGAGGACCTCGCCTTCACCCACGAGCGGCACGTGCTGGTCGTGCTCGCGGACATGACCAGCTATGCCGAGGCGCTGCGGGAGGTCTCGGCCGCGCGCGGCGAGATGCCGGGGCGGCGGGCCTACCCCGGCTACCTGTACAGCGACCTGGCCTCCCTGTACGAACGCTGCGGCCGGATCCGCGGCCGGCCCGGGTCGGTCACCGTGCTGCCGGTGCTGACCATGCCCGCCGGCGACATCACCCATCCGGTGCCGGACCTGACCGGGTACATCACCGAGGGCCAGGTGGTGCTCTCGCCGGAGGTGCACGCCCGCGGCGTCTACCCGCCGGTGGACCCCCTGGCGTCGCTGTCGAGGCTGATGCGCAGCGGCGCCGGCCCCGGCCGCACCCGCGAGGACCACCTCGACCTCGCCGCCCAGCTGCTCGCCGCCCTGGCTCGCGCGCGCGAGGTCCGGGAGCTGGCCGAGATCGTGGGCGCCGCGGCGCTCAACAGCACCGACCAGCGCTACCTCGAGTTCGCCACCGGGCTCGAGCAGCGACTGGTCGACCAGGAGAGGACCGAGACCCGACTGCTCGACGACACCCTGGACCGATGCTGGGAGGTGGTGTCGGTGCTGCCCGCGCGGGAGCTGTCGATGCTGCCCTCGCGGCTGGTCGAGGCACACCTCGGCGGGGGGCGATGAGTCGTGCCCCAGCAGTCCCGGGTCCCACCCGGCCGCGCCGGCCGGATCTGGCTGCACCGACGGCTCGGGGCGGCCGAGCGCGGCCGTGAGCAGCTGGACCGCAAGCTGCGGATCCTGCTGCCCGAGCTGCAGCGGCGACGGCTCCAGGCCGAGCGCTTCGACCGGGAGTGGAGCGCCGCCTGTTCCGTTGCCCGGAGCTGGCTGCTGCGGGTGGCCGTCCTCGGTGGCGAGGATGCGGTGCTCGGCGCGGCCGCCGTCGAGCCCGCCAGGGTGGAGGTGACCTGGGCCAGCACGATGGGGCTCGGCTACCCGGCCGACGCCCGCCTGGTCAGCCGGCCGGTCCGGGCCGTCCCGGCGGCCAACGCCGCGGTCGTGCCGGCCGTCGAGGCGTTCGAGTCGGCGCTGCGGGCGGGAGTCCGCAGCGCGGCCGCCGACGAGGCCGTCCGTCGGGTCGAGGCCGAGATCGCGGTCACCCGACGACGGCTGCGGGCCCTCGAGCGGCGCTGGATGCCCTGGCTCCGCGCGGCCCTCGCCGAGCGGGAGGCGGGGCTGGAGCAGTCGGAGCGGGAGGACGGCGTACGGCTGCGGCGTGCGCTGGCCGGGAAGGAGGAACCGTGATCCGTCGGGTGCTGCTCGCCGTCGAGGACTCCCCGGACGCCCTCGCCGCCGCCCGGACCGCCGTCGACATCGCCGGCCGCTACCGGGCCCGGCTGCGGATCGTGCACGTGCTCGTCGACCACGAGTTCGACGCCGCGCTCGCCGCTGCCACGGGGGCGGGGCGCGAGGAGGGCGGCCGCCCGGCCGCCGGCACGATCCTGCGGCGGGTGACCGCGATCGCCGAGGCTGCCGGGGTCGAGGTCGAGGCCGCCGTGCTCGACGGCGACGTGGGGCAGGCCATCCTCGACGACACACGTCGCTGGGCGGCCGACGTCGTGGTGATCGGCAGGTCCCGCCGCGGCGCGAGCGGCGAGCCGTACGTCGGGGCCCAGACCCGGCACGTGCTGGAGTTCACCGAGGTCCCGGTGCTCGTCGTGCCGGGTCCAAGGTCCCCGCGGTGATGGCGCTCGGCCCCTGCCCGGGCCGCGGGCCGCTCCTAGCGTGGTGAACGTGGTGGTCTTCCGTGTCCGGGGCGTCCCGATCCGGGTCGGCTGGAGCTGGCTGGTCATCGTGGCGCTCGTCTACTGGTCGCTGGCGACGGTGCTGTTCCCGGCCAGCTACGAGGGCCTGGCGACCTGGCAGTACCTCGTGATGGCCGGGGTCGCCACCGTCCTGCTGTTCGCGTCGTTGCTGGTGCACGAGCTCTGCCACACGCTGCAGTCGATGCGCGAGGGCGTGCACGTCAAGGGCATCACCCTGTTCCTGTTCGGCGGTGTCTCGCAGGCCGACGAGCCGATGCCCGGCCCGGGCGCGGAGTTCCGCATCGTGGCCGCGGGTCCGTTGGCCTCGGCCGCGCTGATGGTGCTGTTCGGGGCGGCCGCGGTGTCCGCGCACGGCGCGGGGGTGCCCGCCCCGTGGGTCGGGGTGCTGGCCTACCTGGCGCGGATCAACGGGCTGCTCCTCGCCTTCAACGTGGTCCCGGCCCTGCCGCTGGACGGCGGACGGCTGCTCCACGCCCTGCTCTGGTGGCGGTCGGGGGACAGCGAGCGGGCCACGCTGCGCGCGGCCGGGGTCGGCAGGGCGTTCGCGGTGCTGCTCATCGCCTCGGGGATGGCCCTGGTGCTCATCAACGACACGATCGGCGGGGTCTGGTTCGCGGCCATCGGCTGGTTCCTGTACTCGGCCGTTCGGCAGGAGGTGGCTGCGGCCAGGGCCACGCAGGCGTTCACCGGGCTGCACGTGCGCGACCTGATGACGGCGCCTCCGGTGACGCTGCCGCCCGAGATGACGGTCGCCGAGCTGGCCGGCCAGCTCGACGCGCTGGCCGACCACTCGGCGTACCCCGTCGTGTCGGGGGACCGCTACCTGGGGACGCTGCTGCTCTCCCGGGCCGGCGCCGTCCCCGAGGCGCGCAGGCCGGTGGTCCGGGTGGTCGAGCTGATGACGCCGGCGGCCTCGCTGCCGGTGCTGCACCCCGACGACGAGGTGGTCGAGGCCGCCCGGGCGCTCAGCGCCTCGGTCACGGCCCCGGGCCACGACATGCCGCTGTCGTCCGTGGTGCTGGGTGGTGAGTCCGGCGAGGAGCCGGTGGGTGTGCTCTCGACCGCCGACCTGGAGCGGGCGATCGCCGCGGCGCCGCTGCGCGCCGACCACCGCTGAGGCCTACAGTGGCCAGGTGCCTGGGGTTCCGCACCGTCCGTCGGTGCTCGTCTTCGACGTCAACGAGACGCTGTCCGACATGGCGCCGATCGCCGACCGGTTCGCCGAGGTCGGCGCCCCCGCGTCGCTGGCGGCGCCGTGGTTCGCCGGCGTGCTGCGCGACGGCTTCGCGCTCACGGTCGCCGGGGTCGCGGCGCCGTTCGCCGACATCGGCGCCGAGGGGCTGCGGGCGCTGCTGACGGGCTGCACCCTGAGCCGACCGCTGCACGACGCGGTGGCGCACGTGATGAGCGGGTTCACCGGCCTCGACGTGCACCCCGACGTCCGCGAGGGGATCCCGCAGCTCGCCGGGCACGGCCTGAGGCTGGTGACGCTCAGCAACGGCGCCGCCTCCGTGGCGCGGGCGTTGCTCGAGCGTTCCGGGCTCGACGGGCAGCTGGAGGAGCTGATGTCGGTCGAGGACGCCGGCATCTGGAAGCCCGCCCGCGGTGCCTACGCCCACGCCTGTGACCGGCTCGGGGTCGCTGCTGCGGACGCCATGCTGGTGGCCGTGCACCCCTGGGACGTGGACGGCGCCTCGCGAGCCGGGTTGGCGACCTGCTGGGTCGACCGGTCCGGAGTCCCCTACCCGTCGTACTTCCGCGCCCCGGACCTCGTCGCGACCGGGTTGGACGACCTGGCCCGGCAGCTGGCCTGAGCCGTCGGCCTGCTGCCTGCGGCCGCGCTCCTCACCCGCCGGCGCGCAGCCGCCGGCGGTCGTCGGGCAGCCGCAGCGTCCGTCCGGTGCGGTCGAGGTGTGCGAGCAGCGGCAGGGCGACGCGCCGGCTGGTGCCGAGCGCCTGGCGGGCCTGGCTGGTGGTGAACGGCTGCGGCAGCGTGCGGAGCACCTCCACCGCGTCGTCGTCGGCCCCCGGGAGCAGGACGACGCCGTCGGCGATCCGCAGCACGTGACCGGAGCGGTGCAGGGCGGCGACCGTGCGGGTGTCGAGCCCGAGATCGGCGAGCCGGCCGGCGTCCGGTGCCGCGAAGGGCGCCGCTGCCAGGTCGCCGCGCAGTGCCTCGAGGGCGGTCGCCGTCTCCGCCGGCAGCGGCGAGACGGAGTCACCGACGACCCGGCCGGACTCGATCCGCAGCGGTGGGCGCACCAGGGCCGCCACCAGACCGGCGTCGGGCAGGGACAGCTCGTGGGCGATCGCGGCCTCTGTGACGCCGGGCTGCAGGGGAGTGGCGAGCCGGGTGACGACCTCGGCCAGCCGCGCGCTCAGGTCCTCGGCGCGCCCCGGCGAGACCAGCCAGTCACCGGCCTCGACCGCGCCGGGCGGCAGCGGGCCCTCGCCGACGCCGAGGCGGCGCAGCAGGCTGCGGCGCGCGAGTCCGCGGGCTCCGAGCTGGGCGGACGGCGTCGCGTCGTACGACGCCAGTGCGGCCGCGCGGGCCCGCGCCGCGCCGCGCCGGCCGAGCGCCGGTGGTGCGGGGTCGAGGACCCGGACGCCCCAGATCGCCCTGCTGCCGGGGTCGCGCAGGATCGCGCGGTCGTCGATCCGCAGGGGGAGGGGGTGGTCGAGCGTGAGCCGGGCGAAGCCTTCCCCGAGGGGCCGCGCCCGCACCGAGGCCAGGGTCGCGCCGACGTGGAGGACGGGGTGTTCGGGCAGGCGCGCCGAGCCGCCCCCGGTGAGCCGGACGTCGAGGACCGTGACCCGCTCGAAGGCGTCGGGCGTGACCAGCGCGCTGCCGCGGGTGATCCCGTCAGGTGCCCGGCCGCCGAGGTCGAGGGCCACGCGGGCGACACCGTGCACGGTGTCGACGGGCCGCCCCAGCGACTCCAGGCCGCGCACCCGGACCCTGGCGCCGTCGGTCTCCAGCTCGTCGCCGACCCGGACCGACCCGGCCGGCAGGGTGCCGGTCACGACGGTGCCGGTGCCGTGCACCGTGAACCGGCGGTCGACCCACAGGCGCACGTCGGCTGCCGGGTCGGGGGAGGGGAGCCGGGCCAGCACGTCGGCCAGCGCCGAGCGCAGCGCGTCGAGGCCGGCGCCGGTGCGAGCACTGACGGCCAGTGCCGGTGCCTCGCGCAGCGTGGTCCGCGACAGCTCCTCGCTCGCCCGGGCCAGGGCCGGCGCGGGGTCGGCGAGGTCGGACCGGGTCACCACGAGGACGCCGTGGCTGACGCCGAGGGCGTCGAGGGCGGCCAGGTGCTCGGCGGCCTGCGGCATCCAGGGGTCGTCGGCGGCGACCACGAACAGGGCGACCGGGACCGGGCCCACCCCGGCCAGCGCCGTGGACACGAAGCGCTGGTGACCGGGCACGTCGACGAAGGCGACGTCGCCCACGGACGGCAGCTCGGTCCAGCAGTAGCCGAGCTCGATGGACAGGCCCCGCCGGTGCTCCTCCGCCAGCCGGTCCGGGTCGCTGCCGGTCAGGGCCCGGACGAGCGTCGACTTGCCGTGGTCGACGTGGCCCGCGGTGGCGACGACGTGCACGTCAGGCGGTCCGCCCGTCGGCGTCGGCCGACGGGGTCTCGGCGAGCACCCGGCGTACGACGCCGGCCAGCTCGTCGTCCAGGTCGTCGGGGACCGCGAGCAGGTCCAGCAGCAGCCGGCCGTCGTGGACCCGACCGAGCACCGGCGTCGCACCGGTGCGCAGGGCCCGGGCGAGTCGGGAGGGCAGCGCCACCGCCGCGCTGGGGAGCACGACGCCCGGGGCGCCGCCACCGCCGACGGCACCCTCGGAGGCCACCGCCTCGGCGTCCGGTCCGATGGCCAGCGCCAGACGTCGGGCTCGGGTCATCAGGTCCGCGGGGCGTCGGCCCAGGGCCTCGACGACGGGTGGCGTGGGGCCGGTCAGCGTGGCTTCGAGCGCGGCCAGCGTCAGCTTGTCCACGCGCAGGGCGCGGGCGAAGGGGTGCCGGCGCAGGCCCTGGACCAGGTCGCCGCGGCCGAGCAGCAGCCCGCACTGCGGACCGCCGAGGAGCTTGTCGCCGGAGGCGGTCACCAGGTCGGCGCCGGCGGCGAGGCAGGACGCGGCGTCGGGTTCGTCGGGCAGGCGTGGATGCGGCGCCAGCAGGCCCGAGCCGATGTCCACGACCAGGGGAACGCCTCGCGCGGCGGTCAGCTGCGCGAGGTCGGCGACCGGGACGCTCGAGGTGAACCCCTCGACCCGGAAGTTCGAGGGGTGCACCTTGAGCACGAAGGCGGTGCGCTCGCCGACGGCGGACGCGTAGTCGTCGAGCCGGACCCGGTTCGTGGTGCCCACCTCGCGCAACCGCGCGCCGACGGACTCCAGGAGCTCGGGGATCCGGAAGCCGTCACCGATCTCGACCATCTCGCCGCGGGCCACGACGACCTCGCGCCCGTCCCCGGAGCCTGGTGCGTCCGGAGTGAGCGCCAGCGCGCAGGTGACCAGGGCGAGGGCGGCCGCGCCGTTGTTGACGACGTGGACGGCCTCGGCCCTCGGCACCGCCGCGGCCAGGGCGGCCAGGGCGGCCGCACCACGTGCTCCCCGCCGGCCGGTCGCCAGGTCGAGCTCGACGTCGGTGGGCCCCGCTGCGGTCCGCAGCGCCTCGATCGCCGCCGCGGAGAGCGGTGCCCGGCCGAGGTTGGTGTGCACCACGACGCCGGTCGCGTTGACCACCGGGTGCAGCGACGCGGTGCCCGGTGGCAGCGCCGCCAGGGTGGCCTCGACGACGTCCCCCGGGTCGATCAGGCCGCGGCGGCAGGCGTCGAGCACCTCGACCACGACGGCCTTGGTGCGCGCCCGACCGAGTCTCTCTGCCGCGACGGCGACCCGCTCGTCGCCGAGGACGGCGTCCGTGCGCGGCGTACGCCGCCGGGGGTCCTCCACCACCGGATCTCCTCCCACGCTCAGGCACCCTAGCCCCTGGCTCCTTCTCATCCCCGCGAGGTGATGACCGCGCCGCGACTTCACGGTCGCATGGGACGAGCACCGTGACGCAGACGGAGGAGCAGGCATGGCGATCCACGAGACCAGCGGCGCACCGGCGGACGACCTGAGCGTCGTCCCGCGCTTCACCAGGTCGGGCATGATGCAGGTCCCGAAGAAGCGGCTGGCCGACCGCGAGATGCTGCCCGAGACCGCGTTCCAGATCGTCAAGGACGAGGTCATGCTCGACGGCAACGCCCGCTTCAACCTGGCGACCTTCGTGACCACCTGGATGGACGACGAGGCGGACCGGCTCTACGCGGCCACGTTCGACAAGAACATGGTCGACAAGGACGAGTACCCGCAGACCGCCGAGATCGAGTCCCGCTGCGTCGCGATGCTCGCCGACCTCTGGCACGCCCACGACGCCGGCCACGCGGTGGGAACCTCGACGACCGGCAGCTCCGAGGGCTGCATGCTCGCGGGGATGGCGCTCAAGCGCAGGTGGCAGCACGCCCGGCGCAGTGCCGGGCTCGACACCGAGCGCCCCAACATCGTGATGGGCGGCAACGTCCAGGTCGTGTGGGAGAAGTTCGCCAACTACTGGGAGGTGGAGCCGCGCTACGTCCCGCTCGAGGGCGACGTGTTCCACCTGACCGCGGACCGGCTGCTCGACCACGTGGACGAGAACACGATCGGGGTCGTGGCTGTCCTCGGCTCGACGATGGACGGCAGCTACGAGCCGGTCCAGGAGATCTGCGCCAAGCTCGACGAGTACCAGGAGGCCAGTGGCGTCTCGGTGCCGGTGCACGTCGACGCCGCCTCCGGCGGCTTCATCGCGCCCTTCGTGCAGCCCGAGCTGGTCTGGGACTTCCGGCTCGCGCGCGTGGTCTCCATCCAGGCCTCCGGCCACAAGTTCGGGCTGGTCTACCCCGGAGTCGGGTGGGTGCTGTGGAGGGACGCCGAGCACCTTCCGGACGACCTGGTCTTCCACGTCAACTACCTGGGCGGTGACATGCCCACCTTCGCGCTGAACTTCTCCCGGCCCGGAGCGCAGGTCGTGCTGCAGTACTTCCAGTTCCTCCGGCTCGGGAAGCAGGGGTTCCGGTTGGTCCAGCAGACGTGCCAGGACGTGGCGGTCCACGTGGCTCGGACGCTGGAGGGGATGCCCGAGTTCGACGTGATCACGGACGGCCGGGAGCTGCCGGTGGTGACCTTCTCGATGAGCGGGGACGTCACGAAGTACAACGTGTACGACGTGTCCCGCAAGCTGCGTGAGCAGGGCTGGCTGGTGCCGGCGTACACGATGCCGCCGAACCGCGAGGACCTGGCGGTGCTCCGGGTCGTGGTGCGCAACGGCTTCAGCCGGGACATGGCCGAGCTGTTCCTGCGCGACCTCCGCACGGCCGTCGAGTGGCTCGACGGGCTCTCGGGCCCGATGCCGCACGAGGACCAGCCCAGCAGCTTCCACCACTGAACGACGCCCGCTCGGGGCCGGCGACTCCGGGCGCCGGCGCCCTGGGCGTCCCGCCGCGGCGGTACCGGGCTGACCGGACGCGCCGTTCTGCCGGGCCGTGCTGGGCTGCCGGAACCGGTCGGTCACGCCGCGCTCGACGAGGATGGGGACGAAGTCCCGGATGCGTCGGCCGTCGAACTCGTGGTGGACCTCGGCGACGACCCGGTCGATCGCTTCTCGGGGAGTGTCCGGGAAGCGCAGCTGCAGACGGGCCGCGATCTGAACGAGGGCGGAGGCCTCGGACGCCCGCTGAGCGATCTCGTCCACAGTTCCAGTGAACACCTCGAGTGCGCGGGCGCCCCATCCCCGAAACGAATGATCTTGGCTGCGCCCGCCCGCCATGACCGGGCCGGCGTCCGCACCCAGGCAGACCCGGCGGACACCCCGGCGATTCTCCCGGTCCGACGAGCAGCCGAGCGCGGCAGCGTGGAGCCATCACGCGGCGTCGCCCAACCAGACGCCAGGACCGAGGAGATGACCCCGATGCCGTTCACCGTCGAGCAGGAGCACGGAACGTTCACAGGCGCCCGGCACGCGCACAACGGCTACTACGCCGGTGACTTCTCCGACACCAGGATGCGCACCGCAGCTGAGCTGGCCGCCCTGTCGAGGCTCGGGTCGAGGACCTGCTCACCGCGGCGGCCCACGGCGTACCCGGCAGCGCAGCAGTGACACGGAAACGGATCCGTCGACACCCAGGAGGAATCATGGACGACCGCCGCAGGTTTCGGCCGGCGGCCGCACTGCTGGCGGGAGGGTTCGTCACCTACGTGGTGGTGACCCTCCTGCACACCGCAGGACCGGCCAACGACCATGAGGTCATCTTCGATGACTACGCAGGCAGTCGCAGCTGGGGTGTGGTGCACCTCGGCCAGTTCGCCGGCATGGCCGTGCTCGTGGCCGGCCTGCTCGCCCTCGCCGCCGCTCTCCACCCGGCTGGCGGGTCCCGTGCGGCGGGCGCACCCCTGGTGGCGCGCCTGGGAGCCGGCTTCGCGGCCGTGGCCCTCGGGCTCTACGGCGTCCTGCAGGCGGTGGACGGGGTCGCCCTGAAGCAGGCCATCGACGCCTGGGTGAGCGCCCCGGCCACGGACAAGGGCGCACGTTTCGCCAGCGCCGAGACAGTGCGGTGGCTGGAGTGGGGTGCCCGGAGCTACCACAGCCTCACGCTCGGGCTCGGGCTGATCCTTCTCGGCGTCGCGGTCGCCTGCACGGCGCAGCTGCCGCGAGGCCTCGGCCTGCTGATGGGGTTGTCCGGGCTGGCTCACCTCGCGCAGGGACTGGCGGTGGGCTCGGGCGGCTTCTCGGAGGCCAACACCGACGCGATCCTCGCCGGGTACGTCCTCGTGCTGGCGTGGACCAGCTGGCTCGCGGTGCTCGCGTGGCTACCCAGCGGGCCCAGCGGCCACGGCGACGACGTGCGTCGCGGCCGTGCCGAGGAGACCTCACGGGTCCGGTGACGGGGAGACGCATGCGGTGCACCGACGTTCCGTCTCGAGGCACGCACCACCGGGGATCGCGATGATGCGGGACACGCCACGCACGTTCGTGGGCTCGGTGGTGCTCCACCTGCAGGGGAGGGTGTGCGCGCACGTCGCGGACCAGGTGCGCGACCAGGTGGGGACGCTGGAGGGCGTCGGCTTCTGCGAGCTCGACGTGGCCACGGGAACGCTGCTCGTCACCGCAGAGCGTCCGGTCGATCGCACCGACGTGGTGGCCGCGTTGGATCGCGTCGGCTACCGTGTTCGGGGCTGAGCGCCGCCAGCGCGGAAGCACCCTCCGGGCCTCCTGGCGAACCGGCGGCCTGCGGGCATCCGGTGGCACTCCGCGGGATCGGCGCAACCCGTCCGCGGCCTGCGATCGCGTGACTAGGGTGACAAGGTGCTACGGGGTAGGGAACGGGAGCGGGCGGCACTGGGCGAGCACGTCGACAGGGCGCGGTCGGGAGACGGGGCGGCCCTGCTGCTGCACGGCCAGCCGGGAGTCGGAAAGTCGGCGCTGCTGGAGGACACGGTCGCGCGCGCCCATGACCTGACGGTGCTGCGGACCTCGGGGGTGGAGTCCGAGGCACCCCTCCCGTTCGCGGCACTGCATCGGCTCCTGCGACCTGTGCTGGACCACCTCGACGACATTCCGCCACCACAATCGGCGGCGTTGCGAGCTGCTTTCGGGGAGACCAGCGAGCGGGTGGGCGACCGGCACCTGGCGTTCCTGGCCACGCTGAGCCTGCTGTCGGAGGCAGCGAGGGACAGGCCGGTCCTCGCCGTCGTCGACGACGCGCACTGGCTCGACGACGCCTCCGCGGCGGCCCTGCTGTTCACCGCACGACGACTCCAGGGCGAGACGGTGGCCTTGCTGTTCGTGGTGCGCGAGGACGAGGGCGAGCGCCTCGACACGCGAGACCTCCCGGTCCTGGTCGTGGCCGGGCTGGATGACGGTGCGGCAAGCGATCTCATCGCCGATCGGGTGAGCGGGACGGTGGCGCCGGCGGTGGTGAGCGATCTCCTCGCGGCCACCGGAGGCAACCCGCTGGGGCTGGTGGAGCTCGGCCGCGCGCTGACTCCGGACCAGTTGTCCGGCCGGGACCGACTGCCGGCGAGACTGCCGGTGACGAAGGGGGTGGAGCAGGCGTTCCTGGACCGGTACCGCCGGCTCCCGGAAGCGGCACAGACCCTCCTGCTGGTCGCCGCGGCTGACGACTCCGGGCATACCGCGACCACCACCCGGGCCGCGGCCGCTCTCGGGGCAGGCGCCGAGGCGCTCGACGTCGCCGAGGGTTCCGGCCTGCTCGAGAGCACCGACGGCCGCCTGACCCTGCGACACCCCCTGGTCCGGTCGGCCATCTACGGGGCGGCCACCACGTCTCGCCGGCGCCAGGTGCACCGTGCGCTCGCCGACGCGCTGGCCGGGTCACCCCAGGAGGACCGACGTGCGTGGCACCTGGCCGCGTCGGTCGACGGGCCGGACGAGGAGGTCGTCAAGGCCCTCGACGACGCGGCAGGAAGAGCCCGTCGCCGCGGCGGTCACGAGGCCGCCGCGGCGGCGTGGGCCCGTGCCGCCGAGCTCACCGTGGACCCGAGCGCCCGTGCCCGTCGCCTCTACGCCGCCGGCGAGTCCAGCCTGGCGGCCGCACGCCCGCTCGAGACGGAGCAGCTCGCGCGCGCCGCGCTGCTGGAGGCCTCCGACCCGCTGCTGCGCGCAGACCTGCTGCAGCTGCAGGGCCAGGTCGAGTGGAACACCCGATCGCTGGACGACGGCTTCCGGATCGTGTGCCAGGCAGCCGCGACCGCCGCACCGCACGACCCCGCGCGGGCGCGGGTCCTGGCGATGCTCGCCGCGGCGCTGGCATCGTTCGGTGCCCAGTCGGTCGACACCGCCGACGTCGCGACGCTCGCCCCGCCCCTCCCACCGGACGCACCCGCGGACGACCGTGTCGCCGCATGGCTCCTGGAGGGCTACCTCGCGGTCGCTGCCGAGGACTGGTCGCGCGCCGCCACGGCGATCCGTCGCGCCCAGGAGACACCGCTCGGTCCGACAGCGCATCCGCTCCTGCCCGCGAATCTCGCGATCGCGACCATGCACATGGGCGACGACGCCCGGGCGGTGGCGCTGCACGACCTGCAGCTCCAGCACGCCCGCGATGCCGGCGCTGTCAACATGATCGAGCATGCGCTCACTCGCGGCGTCGTCTTCCGGATCGCCACCGGGGCCTGGAGCGAAGCAGCCTCAGCCGCCCAGGAGGCGCTGCTGCTGGACCGCAGCCTGGGCCTGGAGGACCTGACACCGTTCCCGCTGGCCGAGCTCGCCGTGATCGCGGCGCTGCGCGGGGACCCGCAGTCGTCCCGGCATCTCGACGAGCTGGAGCGGGCCGTGGCGCAGCATCCACCTCGCGGCGTCACCTTCGGACTCGTCTCCGGGCTGACGCACTGGGCCGCGGCACGCCAGCGGGACCGCCCACCGGCGACCGCGCTGCACCACCTCGAGCAGATCCGGCTGCCGATCGTGCGCGGGATGGCGGCCCTGGACCGGATCGAGACCGCGGTGATCGCCGACCGTCGGGACCTGGCCGGGGCATGGCTGGAGGAGCTGCGTGCCTTCGCCCAGGGAACCGACGTGGCCTGGGCCTGGGCCGCCACCTACCACTGCCAAGCGGTCGTCGGCGGGCCCGGTGACGCCGAGGACAGCTTCCGTCAGGCCCTCGAGTGGCACGCCCGGTCCACGCGGGTCCCGGCCCGGGCACGTACCCAGCTGGCACTGGGCGAGCACCTGCGCCGCACCCGACGGCGAACCGACGCCCGCGTCCCGTTGCGGGAGGCGCTCGACACCTTCGAGACGCTCGGCGCCACGGTCTGGGCCGAACGTGCGCGACAGGAGCTCCGGGCATCTGGCGAGACCGCGCGCCGTGGCGCCGACCTGGTCGCCACCGAGCTGACCGCTCAGGAGGCGCAGGTCGCCTCGCTGGTGCGGCAGGGGCTGTCCAACAAGGACGTCGCCGCCCGCCTGTTCATCAGCCCGAGAACGGTCGACTTCCACCTCCGCAACGTCTACAGCAAGCTCGGCATCACCTCGCGCACCGAGCTCGCTGCCCTCGCCCTCGACTCAGCATGACGAACCCGGCGATCTTCCCGGCGCGACCCCGAAGCCTCCGCGGACACGATGGCTGCTCCACCGACCCGAAGGAGACCGTCATGAACCCGCTGAACCCGGAGATCGCTCGCCACGAGATCGCGCGGCGCGTGCGTGCCGCCGACGACCACCGCCTCCGCCGGCTCGCCCGTGCCCACCTCGGGCCGGGTCCTCGCGCGCCCCGGGCCGGCGCTCCCGAGATCCGGGGGGCTTGGCGATGAAGCGGATCGGGCTGCTGGGCGGCATGAGCTGGGAGTCCACCGCCCTGTACTACCGCCTCCTCAACGAGGGCGTCTCGGAGCGGCTCGGCGGTCTCCACTCCGCGAACCTGGCGATGGTCTCCGTCGACTTCGCCGCGATCGCCCACCTCCAGGCAGCAGGTCGCTGGGACGAGGCCGGCACACGGCTGGCAGACGAGGCCCGCGCCCTGCAGGCGGCGGGCGCCGAGCTGCTGGTGGTGTGCACCAACACCATGCACAAGGTCGCCGACCAGATCCAGGCAGCCGTCGGCATCCCGCTGCTCCACATCGCCGACGTCACCGCTGCCGCCGCCCAGGACGCAGGCATCGGTCGCGTCGGCCTGCTGGCCACGCGGTTTCACCATGGACCAGCCGTTCTACCGGGACCGGCTGGCGTCGCACGACCTGGACGTCATCGTCCCCGACCCGCCGGGGCGCGAGCTGGTCCACCGGGTGATCTACGAGGAGCTCTGCCGCGGCATCTTCTCCGACGAGTCGCGTCAGCAGGTCTGCGGCGTCCTCGACCAGCTCGTCGACCGGGGCGCGCAAGGAGTCGTCCTCGGGTGCACCGAGATCGAGCTGCTCATCGCGCAGGACGACAGCCCGGTCCCGGTGCTGCCCACGACGGCGCTCCACGCCACGGCCGCCCTCGACGCGGCACTCGGCACGACTGCCTAGTACTGGGCAAGCGCCTGCCCGATCATGCGGTGTCCCTGCGCCTCGAACGGCCGGTCGCCCACGAGGTGCGCCCACACGGCGGTGCCGATGGCCTCGCGGAGCAGGGTTGCCCGCCAGAGGCCCGGGTCGCGCGGATCGGACCCGTAGCCGTCGATGAACGCCTCCTCGAGGTCCGGTCGCCCCTCCCACTCCCGGCGGGCGAGCCGAGCCAGGTCGGTGAACGCGGGTCGCCACTCGGCACGCCCGAGGTCGATGACCCGGATGGTTCCACCGTCAACGAGCCAGTTTCGGGCGTGCCAGTCGCCGTGGGTGGGGACGAGCTCCACCGGCGCGGGGTCGTGGCTGGCGATCGCGGTTCGGAGGTCGGCCTCGACGGACGGGGCTATCTGGTGATCGCGGTCCAGCCAGGCGAGCGCCTTCGCGTCCGCGGCGGCCTCGAAGTCCTCGTCCAGCCGGGACGCCTGGCCGTGGAACGACGCGAGGAGGACGCCGACCTGTCGGAAGGTGTCCGGGGCACCGACTGCCGCCGGGACGTCCTGGACCAGCTCGCCCGGCAGGTACTCGACCGCGAGCACGTTCTCGTCCTCGCAGGCGTGCAGCAGCCTGCCGACGGCACCGCTTGCCACCCAGGGCTGGGTCCAGTCCCGGTGGGCCCAGATCTCGCGACGGATGTGGTGGTTGTCGGGCCCGGCAGCCTTGACGATGACGTCTCCGTGCCTGGTGCGCACCTGGAGGACGACGGTGTCGACGAGGCCCCAGCTGTGGTTCGCCACGACGTCCAGGTCGCCGAACCAGGTCGTCAGGAGCCGGAGCTGGCCAGGTGCGAGTACCTCGAGCGAGGCGTCAGGGGCGGACACGGGCACCCACCATCTCAGACCCGGTGCCCGGCCGGGAGCCGTTCGGGGCGGACAGGTGCTGGGCGATGAACTCGGCGTCGTGCTTCACGAAGCCGAGCAGCGCGGAGCCACGCGTGTGCTGCCACGGCAGCCCGACGAAGTACAGGCCGGGTGCGGGCGTGACGCCGCGCCGGTGGATGACCGCGCCGCCGTCGACGACGCCCGGGACAGCGATCCACCCGTGGTCTGCCCGGTAGCCGGTCGCCCAGACGACCGCCCCCGGACGGGCGGGCCCGTCCTCGGCCCCCCCGGCCTCGAACCGCAGCCCCTCGGGCCCGGCCGCCACGACGCGACCTCGCAGCGTCACCCCCGCCCCGCGCAGGGCGCGTGCGGTTGAGCCGATCACCAGGTCGCCCCTTGCGCGCATTCGTCTGGCCAGGCGCGAGTCCGCCGGCCTCGTGATCACCCCGAGTCGGGTCAGCCACCAGAACAGGTCACGCCCGAGGAGGCGCTGGGGGAGCTCGAGGGGCTCGCTGCCGACCGCGAGCGTGACGTCATGAGTGGCGGCGAGCTCGAGCGCGATCTGTCGGCCAGAGTTGCCGCCGCCGACGACCACCACCTGGCCCGGCGGTAGGTCCTGTGGCCTGCGGTACTCGGCGCTGTGCATCTGCTGCACGTCGGCGGGCAGGTCGGCGGCGATCGCGGGCACGACCGGTGTCTGGAAGGGCCCGGTCGCGACCACGACCTGCCGGGCGGTGAAGAGGCCGTGCGTGGTGTGAACCGCGTAGCCCTCGTCCGCGGTGTCGAGTCGAAGCACCCGGCATCCGAGCAGCACGGGCAGGTCGAACCGGACGGCGTACGCCGCGAGGTAGTCGGCGACGTCGTCCTTGGACGGGTAGGTGTCGTCCTCCGCCGCCGGGAACGGCATGCCGGGCAGCGCGTCGTGCCGGGCCGGGGTGAAGAGCCGCAGGGAGTCCCAGCGCTTGCGCCAGGAGTCCCCGATGCCGTGGTCGGCGTCGAGGACGAGGAAGCGCAGGCCGCGCTGCTTGAGGTGATAGGCGGTGGCGAGGCCGGCCTGGCCGCCGCCGACGACGATCACGTCCAGTGAGCCGGCGCCGTCGGCCTGGCCTGCGTGGGGGTCGGGAAGGTGCTGCATCAGGTCTCCTGAGCTCGAAGGTGGTCGTGTTCGGCTCGAACGCTACGAACGAAGGCACCGGGGCCGCGCCGGTGAAACCACCGGGTTCCGGGGCCGGTGAGTGACCACCGAGGGCCCGGCAGCCCGGCGACCAACCCGGTGGTTCTCCCGGCGCGACCCCGGTGGCCGGTGGGCGACGCTCGTGGCACCTCACCCCGCCGAGGGCCACCCCGAACCAGGAGATTCCATGTCCACCACCCACCAGGCAGGTGCCCAGCACCCGCCGACAGCTCCCGCGGCCGAGCGCCGCCCCTGGACCGTCCTCGGGCTCATGCTCGCCGCCCAGTTCATGGTCGTGCTCGACGTCAGCGTCGTGAACGTCGCGCTGCCCAGCATCGGCAGCGACCTGCACCTCAGCTCGTCGTCCTACCAGTGGGCGGTCAGCGCGTACGTGCTGCTCAGCGGCGGCTTCCTGCTGCTCGGAGGGACGGATGGCCGACCTGTTCGACCGGCGCCGGATCTTCCTTGCCGGCCTGACCCTGTTCACCGTCGGCTCGCTTGCCAGCGGGCTCGCCGGGTCGGCCTCGGCGCTGGTGCTGGCCCGGGCCGGCCAGGGCGCGGGTGCGGCACTGCTGACCCCTGCCGCGATGGCGATCGTGATGACCACCTACGCCGGCCGCCAGCGGGCTGCGGCGCTCGCCGTGTGGGGAACCGTCGCCAGCATGGGCATCGCCGCCGGCGTCCTGCTCGGCGGGCTGCTCACCAGCGCGTTCGGCTGGCGTGCCGTGTTCTTCGTCAACGTGCCCATCGGGATCATCACCCTGATCGGGGTGCTGCGCACCGTCCCCGCCGCCACGGGCGCCGGCGCCGGGGTCCGCGGCCTCGACATCCCCGGCGCACTCACCCTGGTGACCGGACTGCTCGCCCTGGTCCAGGCCGTGGAGAGCACCACGAACGCTGGCTGGGCCGACCCGCAGACGCTCGGCTTCGCCTGTCTGGCCACCACGTTGCTGGTCGCGTTCGGAGCGATCGAGCGGCGCGTGGCCTCACCCCTGGTGCCGCCGCGGACCTGGCGGGTCCGGTCTCTGGTGTCCGCCTCGACCGTCATGGCCGGAGTCACCGGGGCGGTCGTCGGCTCGATCTTCCTCACCTCGCTGTACCTGCAGCAGGTGCTGGGCTCCTCCGCCGTGGTCACGGGCCTGCAGTTCCTGCCGCTGGCCGCCGCGATCACGCTCAGTGCCGCGGTCGCCTCCAAGGTGCTCCCGCACACCGGACCGCGGGCGCTGATCGCACTCGGCCTCGTCCTCGCCGCCGCCGGCGCGCTGTTCCTCTCGCTCGTCGGCCAGGACGCGACGTACGCCGGGGACGTCCTGCCCGGCCTGCTCGTGCTCGGGGTCGGCGTGGGCCCGATGTTCGTGGCGATCTCGGTCGCGGCGATGGCCGACGTCACCCACCAGGAGGCCGGGCTGGCGTCCGGCGTGCTGATGACCGGCCACGAGGTCGGCGCCGCTGTCGGGGTCGCCGCGCTCACCGCGGTCGCGGGCGACCTCACCACCCGGGCTGGACTCATCGCCGGCTACCCGGACGCGTTCGTCGCCGTCGCCGCCGTCCTGCTCGCCCTGCTCGTGCCGGCGGCCTTCGTGCCGCGCCGCACGGCCGCCCCGGCCGGCCACGGCCACATGCACTGACTCGCATGCACTGCCAGCCACCCGAAGGAGAAGAGCACATGTCCGACAGCACCCGCACCTACCGCGTCAACGGCATGGCCTGTGACCACTGCGCCCGCGCCGTGGCCCAGGAGATCGCCGTGATCGACGCCGTCACCGACGTGCACGTCGAGCTCGCCACCGGCGCCGTGACCGTCCGCAGCACCCGCCCGCTGACCGATGACGAGTTGACCGCCGCGCTGGACGAGGCCGGCTACGACCTCGCGTCCTGACCCGCCTCACGACCGACTCCCTGTCCGAGGAGAACCCCATGACCGCGACCACCCCACCCACCGCCCCCACGGCAGGCGCCGTCTGCGACGCCAGCTTCGACATCGCCGGCATGACCTGCGCGTCCTGCGTGGGCCGCGTCCAGAAGGCGCTGAACCGGGTGGAGGGGGTGGTCGCGGTCTCGGTGAACCTGGCCACCGAGACCGCCCAGGTCACCCATGACCCCGAGAGCGCCACCACCGAGGCGCTGACCGCGGCGGTCGCCAGGGCCGGCTACACCGCCACCCCTCGCTCTCCCGAGCCGACAGCCGGTGCGCAGGCCGACGCCCCGGGTGAGGAGGCCGACGACCCGCGCGACGCCGAGATCGGGCGCCTCCGATGCCGCTGGCAGGTCGCCCTCGCCACGGGCCTCGCCCTGATGGGCGTGATGTACCTGCCGCTGCACCTCGACACCATGGACTGGCTGATGCCGCTGATCCTGGTCATCGCCACCGCGGTCCAGCTCTGGGCCGGCCAGGACATCTACCGCCTCGCCTGGGCGGCAGCCAGGCATCGCGCCACCAACATGAACACGCTCGTCGCGCTCGGCACCGGCGTCGCCTACGGCTACAGCGCCTTCGTCACCCTCTGGCCCGGCCCTGGCCCAGTCCGTGGGGGCTCCCGCTCCACCTGTACTTCGAGACGGCGCTGATCGTGGTTGCGCTCGTGCTGATGGGTCGCTGGCTCGAGCTGAAGGCCAAGAAGCGCACCGCCGCGTCCATCCAGGCCCTGGTCGGCGCTGGCGCCGAAGACCGCGCGGGTGCTGCGCGGCGGCTCCGAGCTCGACGTGCCGCTCGACGAGGTCGTCGTCGGCGACCTGGTCCGGGTCCGCCCGGGCGAGAACCGTGCCGGTCGACGGTGTGGTCACCGACGGCGCCTCCGCGGTGGACGAGTCGATGCTGACCGGCGAGAGCGCCCCGGTCGAGAAGGCCGCCGGCGACGTCATCATCGGGGCGACCCTCAACCGCACCGGCACCCTCGTCGATCCGGGCGACCGCGGTCGGTGCCGACGGGACGCTGGCCCAGATCGTGCGACTCGTCGAGGATGCCCAGGGCTCGGCGGTACCCATGCAGCGGCTCGCCGACCGGGTGTCGGCCTGGTTCGTCCCGGCCGTGCTGCTCGCGGCCGTCGCCACCTTCTGTGCCTGGATGGTGCTTCGGTCCGCAGGCCGACCGGTTGGTGCTCGCGATCGGCACCACCGTCGCGGTGCTCATCATCGCGTGCCCCTGCGCCCTGGGCCTGGCCACGCCGACCGCCGTCATGGTCGGCACCGGGAAGGCCGCCGAGCTCGGCATCCTGATCGGGGACGGCGCAGCCCTGGAGACCGCCCGCCGGGTCACCGCGGTCGTCCTGGACAAGACCGGCACCATCACCGACGGGTCGTCCCGAGCTCACCCGGATCACCACCGTCGCCGGCTGGGACGACTCCGACCTGCTGGCGCTGGCCGCCGCGGCCGAGGTCGGCCAGCGAGCACCCCGTCGGCCGAGGCGATCGTGACCGCTGCCCGTGGGCGTGGCCTCGCGCTCGGCGGGCGCGCAAGCTTTCGAGGCCGTGCCCGGCCACGGCATCACGGCCACTGTCGACGGGCGCGCGGTGCTCGTCGGCAACCGCGCCCACCTCGCGGCGCACGGTGTCTCCGCCACAGAGCTCGAGGCCGCGGCCGATCGGGCCGCCGCGGGCGGCGCCACCCCGATGTACGTCGCGGTCGACGGACACCTGGCCGGGCTGGTCGAGGTCGCGGACGCGGTGAAACCGAGCTCTGCCGACGCGGTCGCGCAGCTGAAGGCGCTCGGGCTCGAGGTCTGGATGGTGACCGGCGACAACCTCGGAACCGCGTGCGGCGGTCGCCGGACAGGTCGAGCGTCGACCACGTGATGGCCGAGGTGCTGCCCGGCCGAGAAGGCAGGGCGGGTCGCCGAGCTGCAGTCGGACGGGCACGTCGTCGCGATGGTCGGCGACGGCATCAACGACGCGCCGGCGCTCGCCCGGGCCGACCTCGGCGTGGCCATCGGCACCGGGACCGATGTCGCGATCGCGGCGTCCGACATCACGCTGGTCGGTGGCGACCTGCGCGGCATCGTGTCCGCGGTGGCCCTCTCCCGGCGTACGGTCGCGACGATCAAGCAGGGCCTGGCCTGGGCGTTCGCCTACAACGTGCTGCTGGTCCCGGTCGCCGCGGGTGTGCTGTACGGGTGGAACCACCTGCTGCTCGACCCGGTGCTCGCGAGTGCCGCGATGGCGATGAGCTCGGTCAGCGTGGTCACCAACGCCCTGCGTCTGCGCCGGTTCCGGGCACCGTCCGGCGTCGCCGAGATCCTGCGCCGTCCGCTGCGCAGCCGCGTCGCGGAGTCGGCGTACCTGGTCATGGTCGCGGTGGTCGCACTGGCGATCGGCACCGGATTCACCTGGCTAAGCCGCACCGACCAGGCGGAGCGCGGCATGAACGGCGCCCTCGCGTGGGCCGAGGGGATGGGCATGCCGATGCGTCCGGCGATGAGCGTGATGGAGGAGACCGATGTCCCGCCGGTCGACACCAACGAAGCCGGGCTCGCGGTCGACCTGCAGGTGCCCGGGGACGTCCGGCCGGGGACGCCGACCCCGGTCACGGTGACAGTGCGCGACGAGCAGACCGGAGAGCCGGTCGACGACCTCGTCCGCACCCACCAGGTTTGGATGCACATGATCATCACCCGCTCCGACCTCGGGACGTTCGCGCACGTCCACCCGGAGCCGACCGGCCAGGACGGGGTGTTCACCGTCGAGGCGACCTTCCCGACGCCCGGCACGTACGCCGTGCACACCGAGTTCCGCCGACAGGGCCAGATGGCCGACGTGCTCGACACCCACGAGGTGACGGTGGCCGGCACCGTGCCGCCGCGTACGTCGATGCCGGCCGCCGACGTGCGCAGCCAGGACGTGGCGGGAGTCCGCATCGCGCTCGAGGGCGAGGCACACACGGGCGGGTCGAGCGACTTCACCCTCCGCTTCAGCGACGTCGCCACGGGTCAGCCGGTCGACGACCTGCAGCCGTACCTCGGTGCCGCCGGGCACGTGGTCGTGATGCGCAGCGACGGCTCGATGTTCGGGCACCGCCACGCCGAGACCTTCGACGACCGGGGCCGCCCGGTGTTCGCGATGCCGGGCACGCAGTTCGGTCCAGCGCTCGAGCTCCACGTGCAGTTCGAGGTGCCGGGCGCCTACCGGCTGTGGGCGCAGCTCCGCCTCGCCGACGGGACGGTGGTGACGGCTCCGTTCGTCGTGCACGCCCCCTCATGAAGCCCGCGACCACGAGGCGAGGCAGTGAGATCGAGTGGCGGAGGCGGACGGGAATCGAACCCGCCGGACCCGGATGCCGGGCCCCTACGGTTTTGAGGACCGCGCCCGTCACCAGACGAGGAACGCCTCCGCGGAGAAACCTAGCGGGTCTGGGTTTGGCCGGGTCTGATGTGGTTACGTGTGAGGCAGCGAGTGCGGCCACGGGGAGCGAGGAGGCGGAGCGGCGTGGGTGTGAAGACCTTCATCGGCTCCTGGCCGTTGCTGCGCCAGGCCACCGGTGCGGACCGGCTCGGGCGCGGCGCGGCGGCGATGTCCCCGCGCAGCGAGCACCTCGAGCCGCGCACCGTCGAGGCGGACGACGTCGTCGACTCGGTCTGCCCGTTCTGTGCCGTGGGCTGTGCGCAGAAGGTCTTCGTCAAGGACGGCAAGGTCACCCAGATCGAGGGCAACCCGGCCAGCCCGATCTCGCGCGGCCGGCTGTGCCCGAAGGGCAGCGCCAGCAAGCAGCTGGTGACCTCGCCGGGCCGGGTCACGAAGGTCCGCTACCGGCGTCCGCACGGGACCGAGTGGGAGGACCTCGACCTCGACACCGCGATGGACATGATCGCGGACCGCGTCATCAAGACCCGCAAGCAGTTCTGGGAGTGGGAGGACGACCGCGGCCGTCGTACCCGCCGCACCCTCGGCATCGCCAGCCTCGGAGGAGCGACCCTCGACAACGAGGAGAACTACCTCATGAAGAAGCTCTACACGGCGATGGGCGCGATCCAGATCGAGAACCAGGCGCGTATTTGACACTCCTCCACGGTTCCCGGTCTGGGAACCTCGTTCGGCCGTGGTGGCGCAACAACCTTCCTGCAGGACCTCTCCAACGCTGACTGCATCCTCATCGAGGGTTCGAACATGGCGGAGGCGCACCCGGTGGGCTTCCAGTGGGTGATGGAGGCGAAGCGACGCGGCGCGACGGTGATCCACGTCGACCCGCGGTTCACCCGCACCTCGGCGGTCGCCGACCTGCACGTGCCGATCCGCGCGGGCTCGGACATCGCGTTCCTCGGCGCGCTGGTCAACCACGTGCTGAGCAACGAGCTCGACTTCCGCGAGTACGTCGTCGCGTACACCAACGCGGCCGCGATCATCGACGAGTCGTTCCAGGACACCGAGGACCTCGACGGGTTGTTCTCCGGCTTCGACGCCGAGCAGAACCAGTACGACCCCGACACCTGGCAGTACGAAGGTGCCGCGGCGGCGCCCTCGGCCGGCCAGCGCGACCCCGCCCAGGCCGCAGGGCCGCCGGACGGTCACGGCCAGGAGTCGCACGAGGCGGCCAAGTCCGAGTCGCACGGCTCCGGCGGGCCCGCGGTGAGCCACAAGCCGCAGCGCGACGAGACGCTCCAGCACCCTCGCTGCGTCTACCAGGTCCTCAAGCGTCACTTCGCCCGCTACACCCCGGAGATGGTGCAGGAGGTGTGCGGCATCGGCCCGGAGCAGTTCCGGGCGGTGGCCGACGCGCTGACCTCCAACAGCGGCCGGGAGCGGACCACCGCGTTCTGCTACGCCGTGGGCTGGACCCACCACAGCGTGGGTGCGCAGATGATCCGCACCGCGTCGATCCTGCAGACCCTGCTCGGCAACATCGGTCGGCCGGGCGGCGGCATCCTCGCGCTGCGCGGGCACGCCAGCATCCAGGGGTCGACGGACATCCCGACGTTGTTCAACATCCTGCCGGGCTACCTGCCGATGCCCCATGCCGCGATGCACCGCGACCTCGAGCAGTACGTCGAGACCGACGCGGGCAAGACCGGCTTCTGGGGCAACATGAAGGCGTACGCCGTCAGCCTGCTCAAGTCCTACTGGGGCGACGCGGCCACCGCGGAGAACGACTTCTGCTTCGACTACCTGCCGAGGCTGACCGGCGACCACTCGACGTACAACACCGTGAAGTCGATGATCGACGGCGGCTGCAAGGGCTACTTCCTGGTCGGGGAGAACCCGGCCGTCGGCTCGGCGAACGGCAAGATGCAGCGGCTCGGGATGGCCAACCTCGACTGGCTGGTGGTGCGCGACCTGCAGATGATCGAGTCGGCGACGTTCTGGAAGGACGGCCCCGAGATCGAGACCGGGGAGCTGACGACCGAGGAGATCGGCACCGAGATCTTCTTCCTGCCGGCGGCCTCGCACGTGGAGAAGGCCGGGTCCTTCACCCAGACCCAGCGGATGCTCCAGTGGCGCGACAAGGCGGTCGACCCGCCGGGGGACTGCCGCAGCGAGCTGGACTTCTACTTCGAGCTCGGCAACCGGATCCGCGAGAAGCTGCGGGACTCCACCGACGAGATGGACCGCCCGCTGCTGGACCTGGTCTGGGACTACCCGGTCGACGAGAAGGGCGAGCCCGACGGCGAGGCGGTGCTCCGCGAGATCAACGGCACCGGCCCCGACGGCAGGGCGCTCAGTGCCTACACCGAGCTCGCGGACGACGGCTCCACGGCCTGCGGCTGCTGGATCTACTGCGGTGTCTACGCCGACGAGGTCAACCAGGCCAGGCGCCGCAAGCCGCACTGGGAGCAGGACCAGGTCGCCGCGGAGTGGGGCTGGGTGTGGCCGGCCAACCGGCGCATCCTCTACAACCGCGCCTCGGCGGCCCCGGACGGCACGCCCTGGAGCGAGCGGAAGGCCTACGTGTGGTGGGACGCCGAGCAGGGGAAGTGGACGGGCGCGGACGTGCCCGACTTCATCGCCGACCGCGCGCCCGACCACGTGCCGGCCGAGGACGCCAAGGGGCCCGATGCGATCGGCGGCCAGGACCCGTTCATCATGCAGACCGACGGCAAGGCCTGGCTGTACGCGCCGCTGGGGCTGGCCGACGGTCCGCTGCCGACGCACTACGAGCCGCCGGAGTCCCCGGTGCACAACCCGCTCTACGGCCAGCAGAACAACCCGTCGCGCCGCAGGCTCTCCGACGCCTCGAACCCGATCAACCCCAGCTACAGCGAGGTGTTCCCCTACGTGTTCACCACCTACCGGCTCACCGAGCACCACACGGCCGGCGCCATGAGCCGGACGCTCCCCTACCTCACCGAGCTGCAGCCCGAGCCGTTCTGCGAGGTCTCGCCCAGGCTGGCGGCCGAGCGTGGACTGGAGCACCTCGGCTGGGCGACGATCGTGACCGCACGGACCGCGATCGAGGCACGGGTGCTGGTGACCGACCGGCTCCGCTCGCTGCGGCTGGGGGAGCAGCTGGTCGAGCAGGTCGGGCTGCCCTACCACTGGGGCCGCAACGGCATCACCCAGGGCGACTCGCCCAACGACCTCGTCAACGTGACGATGGACCCGAACGTCTACATCCAGGACAAGGTCGGCACCTGTGACATCCGGCCGGGCCGCCGACCGCGGGGCCCGGCGCTCACGGCGTACGTCGAGGACTACCGCCGGCGCGCCGGCGTCGACATGGACGACCCCACGAACGGGAGGACCGGCTGAATGGGCAACTCGCTCAGTGACTCGCTCTGGGGACCGCTCGACGACGTGCAGGCCGACGCGGGGTACGACGCCGCACACCCGCCGCGGATGGGCTTCTTCACCGACACCTCGGTGTGCATCGGCTGCAAGGCCTGCGAGGTGGCGTGCAAGGAGTGGAACCACGTCCCCGACGACGGCTACGAGCTGTCGGGGATGTCCTACGACAACACCCAGGCGCTGGGGGCGAGCACCTGGCGGCACGTGGCGTTCGTCGAGAAGCCGCTGGAGACCTCGGCCGGGAAGCCGCTCACGACCACCGACCTCGGGCTGCCCGGGATGGGCCCGCCCGGGGCGATGGAGAGCGACGACCAGGGCGCCCGGTCCGGTGACGCGGGCGTGCGCTGGCTGATGTCCTCGGACGTCTGCAAGCACTGCACCCATGCCGCGTGCCTCGACGTCTGTCCCACCGGCTCGCTGTTCCGCACCGAGTACGGGACGGTCGTGGTGCAGCCCGACATCTGCAACGGCTGCGGCTACTGCGTGCCGGCCTGCCCCTACGGCGTGATCGACCTGCGCGAGGAGGACGGTCGCGCCTTCAAGTGCACGCTCTGCTACGACCGGCTCAAGGTCGACGAGACCCCCGCCTGCGCCAAGGCGTGCCCGACCGAGTCCATCCAGTTCGGCGAGCTCGGCGAGCTGCGGGAGCGCGCGCAGGCGCGTGTGGAGCAGCTGCACGACCAGGGCGTGGACGTGGCCCGGCTGTACGGCGCCGACCCCGAGGACGGCGTCGGCGGCGACGGGGCCTTCTTCCTGCTGCTCGACGAGCCGGAGGTCTACGGGCTGCCGCCGGACCCGGTGGTGACCACCCGCGACCTCGGCTCGATCTGGAAGCACGTGGGCGCGGCGGCCGCCGCGCTGACCGGTCTGGGCGTCGCCTCGTTCCTCGGGAGGCGCGTGACTGACCCCAGTAGCCCGAAGAGCCCGAAGGGCGGCGGTGGCCGGGGTGACCGGCTGATGGTGCCGGAGGCGGAGTTCGAGTCCTACTACGGCAAGCAGATCATCAAGACCCCGACCTGGAAGACACCCGACGTCCCGCTCTACCTGTTCCTGGGCGGACTCGCCGGCGGCTCCGCGCTGCTCGCCGAGGGCGCCGCCCTGCAGGACCTCCCGGTGCTCGAGACGGTGGCCCGGGGCGCGGCTGCGGCCGGCGCCGGGATCGGGACGGTGTTCCTGGTCCACGACCTGGGGCGGCCCGAGCGGTTCCTCAACATGCTGCGGGTGTTCAAGCCGACCTCGCCGCTCTCGGTCGGCTCGTTCATCCTCGCCCCGTTCTCGGCGTTCGCGACCGCGGCCTTCGGGTCGCGGGTCACCGGCTGGTTCCCGCGGCTGGGCCGGCTGTCCGGGGTGGGTGCCGCGGCCTTCGGCCCGCCGTTGGCGACCTACACGGCCGCGCTGGTGGCCAACACCGCGGTGCCGGCCTGGCACGAGGCGCACCGCGAGCTGCCGTTCGTGTTCGCCGGTTCCGGGGCCACGGCCGCGGGCGGGCTCGCCATGCTGCTCACGCCGGTCGACCAGGCCGCGCCCGCCCGTCGGATGGCGGTGGGCGGCGCCGTACTCGAGATCGCGGCCGCGGAGTCGCTCACGCACCGTCTCGGCATGCTGGCCGAGCCCTACCAGCAGGGCCGGCCCGGCAGGCTGATGCGCACCGCCCGGCGGATGACGACGGTCGCCGCGGGGGCGACGCTGCTGGCCGGGCGACGGTCACGCCTGGTGTCCGCGGTGGCGGGCGCGACCTGCGTGGCGGCCTCCGTGATCACCCGGTTCGGCGTCTTCGAGGCCGGGCTGGAGTCCGCCCGCGACCCGAAGTACACCGTCATCCCGCAGAAGGAACGGCTCGCCGCGCGCGCGGCGGCCGAGTCCGGCGTCCACGCCGGGTGAACCGGTCCCGTCTCGCGCTGGTCGGCGCGCTCGCGATCGACAACGTCGGCTCCGGACTGTTCCTGCCGCTCGCTCTGGTCTACGCGACCCGAGCGGTCGGGCTCCGGGTCGACACGGCCGGGACCGTGGTCGCCGCGGCGACCCTCCTCGGGCTGGCCGTGCCGATGCTCGCGGGCCGGCTGGTGCACCGCCTCGGCCCGCGGCCCGTCGTGGTGCTCGCACAGGTGGTCCAGGGCGCCGGCGCGCTCGGCTACCTGTTCGCGCGCGGCCCGGCCGGGGTGTTCGCGGCCGCGGCGCTGATGGCGGTCGGGGTCCAGCTGTTCTACTGCTCGGTCTTCGTGCTGGTCGCCGACGCGAGCACCGCGGTGGCGAAGGAGCGACCCTTCGCGCTCGTCGGCATGGTCCGGGCCGGAGCGTTCGGACTCGGCAACCTGGTCGCCGCGGTTGCGCTCAGCACCGTCGGCGACGCCGCGCTGCGCCCTCTCGTCGCCGCCGACGCGGCGACGTTCCTGGTCGCCGGGGCCGTGCTCGCAGTCTTCGTGCAGACCCCGCCCGTCGACCATGCGACCACCTCGTGGGTCGGGCCGGCGGCGGTGCTGCGGGACCGGCGCTACCGCACCCTGATGACCTCCACCATGCTGGTCGCGCTGGCGCTGGACTTCTCGATGGTCGGGGTGCCGGTCTTCCTGCTCGACGTGCGCCAGGGCCCGGGCTGGCTGCCGGGCGCGCTGCTCGCCGGCGGGACGCTGCTGGCCAGCGTGCTCGGCGTGCGGGTCGTCGACGCGATCGCCGGTCGCAGTCGGAGCCGAACCCTGCAGGCCGGGTCCTGGCTGTACGTCGGCTGGGCGGTCGTCACCGCGGCCACCATCTGGCTGCCCGACGGTTGGCTGGTGCCGATGGCCGGGCTGGGCATGCTGCTGGTGGTCGCCGGCAACAAGCTGTTCTACCCGGTTGCCGGGGCACTGTCCGAGGCGCTCGCACCGCGGGAGTCGCGAGGCGGGTACATGGCGACCTACCAGCTGTCGTACACGGTCGCGCAGACCCTGGCGCCGGCGGTGGTCGCGCTGTTCGCGGCGGGAGCGTCGCTGCCCTGGGCGGTGATCGCGGCCGCGCTCCTCGGCGCGGTCGTCGCGCAGCGCGGGCTCGGCGACCTGGTGCCGGCGCACGTGGACCGACCCGAGCCGGTGGGTACCGTGACCGGGTGACCACCACCGGATCCGCGCTGCGCCTGACCCAGTACGCCTCCGGTGGAGGCTGTGCGTGCAAGGTCCCACCGGGGGAGCTCGAGCGGGTGCTGTCCGGGCTCGGCGGTGCCGCGGGTGACGACCTGGTGGTGGGGCTGGAGAACGGTGACGACGGCGCCGTCGTACGCATCGACGGCGGCCGGGCGGTCGTCGTCACGGCCGACTTCTTCACCCCCGTGGTCGACGACGCCCACGACTGGGGCCGGATCGCGGCCGCCAACGCGCTCTCCGACGTCTACGCGATGGGCGGCGACCCGATCGTGGCGGTGAACCTGCTCGCCTGGCCGCGCGACCGGATCCCCTTCGAGCTGGCGGCCGAGGTGCTCCGCGGCGGTGCCGAGGTGTGCGCCGAGGCGGGCTGCCACCTTGCCGGCGGGCACAGCATCGACGACCCGGAGCCGAAGTACGGCCTCGCGGTCACCGGGCTCGCCGACCCGGCCCGCCTGCTGCGCAACGACGCGGGGCGGGCCGGCATGCCGCTCACCCTCACCAAGCCGCTGGGGCTCGGAATCCTGAACAACCGGCACAAGGCCACCGGGCAGCTCTTCCCGGACGCGGTCGCGACCATGACCCGGCTCAACCGCGACGCCTCCCTCGCGGCGAGGGAGGCGGGGCACGCCTGCGCCACCGACGTCACCGGCTTCGGCCTGCTCGGCCACCTCTACAAGCTGTGCCGGGCCAGCGGCGTCTCGGCGATCGTCGATGCCGCGGCGGTGCCGTACCTCGACGCCGCCCGGCCCTCGCTCGCCGACGGCTTCGTGCCGGGCGGCTCCCGCCGCAACCTGGACTGGGTACGGCCGCACGTCTCCTCGTCGGTCCCGGACGACGAGCTGCTGCTGCTCGCGGACGCGCAGACCTCGGGTGGCCTGCTGGTCGCCGGGGAGCTGCCCGGCCATCCCGTCATCGGTGAGCTGGTGCCGCAGGGGGAGTACGCCATCACGGTCCGCTGAGGCGGGAGGTCGGGGCTCCGATCGCAGGGGGCCCACGGCGACCGCCTCGGCCTTCGCCCGGTGCGGCAGGTCCTGGCCGGTGACCAGGTCGAACTCGTACCGCCCCTCGCAACGGAGGCCGAACCTGCGGGTGGGGGTTTGAACCTCAGGCGCGCTGGCTACGGTCGGGGAATGAGCGAAGACCAGCTGCAGCCCCAGGACACGCTCGACGACCGTGGCGTGGACGACGTCCTCGACGAGGGGATCTCGCCCCCTGAGCGCCCGCGCGGCGTCAACGCCAAGGGCGCCACCCCGCTCGAGGCCGCCGAGGGTGAGACGCTCGACGACCGGGTCCGTCAGGAGGAGCCCGAGGTGTGGGAGCAGGCAGAGGCCGAGCGCGAAGCCGAGGTCGTCGACGGTCCCGTCGGCGGCGAGGTCGGCGGCGACCGCTCCGGACGCCTGCTGGCCCCCGACGAGGGCGTCCACACGGACGCGGACGGTCTGGTGGCCGAGGACGAGGGCATCGACGGTGCCGCCGCGAGCGCCGAGGAGGCCGCGGTCCACACCATCGAGGACTAGGCAGAGTTCGTCGTAGTTCGTGGGAACGTCTGCCACCGGTTGGCAGACGCGACTGGTGCGTAGCGCTCCCACGAAGCCTCTGTGGTCCGTGGAGCCTGCGGGTCGAGGGGTCGGGTCCGGCCGCTGCTCAGCTCACCGGGGCCGGAACGCAGGCAGTTGGGCCGGATCTTCCCGGTGCCAGGCGGGGATCGGGCGGGGTCGAGGCGAACTGCCCCGCGTTCGTGCACGCGCACCCGACGACCAGCGCCCGGGATGTCGCCGGTGCCGAGCAGGTCGTTGATGCTCGGCGCCTGCCGGCAGGCTCCAGCGCCCGGCGGGTCCGGGTGGTGGAGCCTGCTGTCGCTGCCAGCGCGGCTCAGTTGGTGTTGAGCTGGGTGGTGCCGAGTGGGGTGACGAGGTAGGTGCGGCCGTGGGGGCCGTGCCATTCGTAGGTGTGGTCGGGTCGTCGTCGGTAGCGCCAGCGGCCGGAGGTTTTGCAGCGGTGGTGGCGTCTGCAGAGGGCGGCGAGCTTGTCGGGATGGGTCTGCCCGGGTGGTCCGCCCTCGTCGAGGGGCACGTAGGGGTCGATGTGGTCCTGGTCGCAGGCGCGGGCGTCGCGGGTGCACCAGGGGAAGACGCAGTGTCGGTCGCGGAGGATGACGATCTCGCGCATCGCCTCGGTGGGGTCGTGCCCGTCGATCGGGTCGCAGCGGTCGGGGTCGAGGACCGGGCGGATGGTCACCTGCGACCCGCCGGCCCAGTCGCGGATCTTCGCCAGGGTGGCCGGCCCGAGCCTCTCCACGGTCCCGACCGGCGGCTGGTCGTGGCCGGGGTTGAGGTGGAGCAGGTCGGTGAGGGTGAGGTGCAGGTAGAGGCTGGTCCTCGGCTTCCGCCCGGGCCCCCGTGCCCGTGCGGCGCTGCCGGCTCGTCGTCACCGGTGTCCGTTGATCAGGCCGGTGAGGTCGAGCTGGGCTTGTTGGGCGGCGATCACGCCGAAGGCTTTGGCCTTGCGGACCTCGAGGTCGTCGGTGTCGCCGAGGGCCTTCAACGTGGCGGCCTGGTCGCAGACGAGGTCGTGGAAGGCGGTCAGGTCGAGGGTGTCGCCGGCGATGTCGAAGTAGGAGGTGCCGTCGAAGTCGCCGGGGCGGGGGTGCTGGAGGGTGACGTGCCAGGACTGCTTGCCGTGCTTCTCGCGTTGGTCGAGGAGCTCGGGGTGGTACTTGGCGATGGCGTGGGCGACGGCGGTCTGGATCGCGGCGAACCCGCACGAGGCGAGCCTGGGGGCGAGCTGGGCGTCGACGTAGCCCGCGGCGGTCTTGGAGAGGGGGTGGGTGGCCTGGGCGACCTGGCGGGCCTTCCACGGCTCCACCGCGAGCTGCTCGACGAGCCGCCAGATCCGCGGGAGCCGGTGCTGGAGGTCGAGGGCGTCGGCGATCAGCTTCATCCCGGCCAGGGTGGAGACGCCGAGCGCGGCGGCGACCGGTTCGGGCGTGAACGCGGAGACCGCCGGGGTGCCCTCGCCACCCAGCGACTCGTCGACGTGCAGGACGCCGGGCAGTGCGTCGCCGGACCAGGTGGCCACCCCGGTCTCGGTGGTGGCGGGGTGCAGCACGCACCACTGGGCGGCCAGCCGCAGCTTGTCCCGCTCGTCGGCGCGCGAGGCGTACTTCTTCTCCTCGAGCAGGGCGAGGACCCGGTCGGGGTCGAGGTCCTCGACCACCACCGGCTGTCCCATCGCGTCCACTTCGAGCATGGGACTAGTCAACCAGTGACCACCGACAGTCCGGCCCCGAAAACCGGGTGGTTGAGCGGGTCTGGGGAAACCCGAAGGTAAAGATTTCGAGGGCGTTCGGCGGGAGCCGCGACCGCCGGCCGCCAGCCGCCGGCCGGGAAGCAGCCGCACCCACGGCGTACCCGTCCCCGTAGCTGCCAAAGGCCGCGACCACCCGCGATGTCGCGGGCCGCCGGCGGGGGTCTCGAGGCTCGGCGCTGGCGCGCCTCGCACCTCGACCGCCGCCGGCGGGGTCTCGAGGCTCGGCGCTGGCGCGCCTCGCACCTCGACCACCGGGGCGCGTCCGCGGGCCGGGAAGCAGCCGCAAGCCACGGCGTACCGGTCCCCGTAGCTGCGAAAGCCCGCGACCACCCGCGATGTCGCGGGCCGCCGGTGGGGGTCTCGAGGCTGTGAAGGTTGGTGGCGGCTGGCCTGGGGCTGGCTGGCAGGGTGAGCCGGCTGGTTCTCCTCCGTGTTCGTGACCCTCTCGAGGCTTGACCCGACGACCGCCCGGTTGTCGGTGTCCTTGCCGAGACTTGTCCGTTCACGGTGGTGAACCGGCCGGCCCCCCCGGCCCACCACGTTGGCCTGATCAGAAGCCTGTCCGTCCCTGTTCGCGCAGGTACGTGACCCATCACAGTGGTGCCGCGTAGTGACTTCTCCCCGGGGCGGTCCGGCCGGTTCAGCCGGTACGAACGACAGTCCCCTAGCAGGAGGAACGCATCGCTCATGACCATCGTCGCAGACGCCTATACCTACGTCGTGGGCGTCGATACCCACGCCGCGACCCACCACTACGCCATTGTCGAGGCCCGCACCGGCGGCCTCGTCGATGATGCGGAGTTCCCCACTCAAGCTAGGGGTCTGCTCCGCGCGGCGGACTGGGTCATCCGACGCACCGGCGAGGCGACCGGCGGAGATCTGGATCGGGTGCTGGTCAGCATCGAAGGCACCCGCAGCTACGGCGCCCAACTCGCGATGCTGCTGTCCCAGACCGGCTACCGGGTGGTCGACGCGCCCTCGCCGAAACGGGAGCGCGGTAGCGGAAAGAACGACCAGATCGACGCCGTCGTGGCCGCCCGCGGCAGTCTGCACAAGCGCCTCGACCAGCTCGCCGACGCCCGCGCTGGTCAGACCTCGGCGACCTCGCAGGTCCTGCTGACCGCCCGGAACTCGATAACCGGAGAACGCACCCGAGTGGTCAACGCCCTCAACGCGCTGCTGCGGGTCCACGACCTGGGCGTTGACGCCCGCCGCAAGGTCACCCGGACCACCGTCCGGGCCATCGCCGCCTGGCGGACCCGGAAGAACGACACCCTGGTGCAGGCCACCGCGCGTGCCGAGGCCATCCGGCTCGCGACCCGGGTCCTGGCCCTCGACGTCGAGGCCCACGACAACGAACGCGCCCTGCTCGAGGTCGTCAAAGTCGCCGCGCCGACCCTCCTCGACCTTTTCGGCGTCGGCCCCGTCAACGCTGCGATCGTGCTCACCGCCTGGTCCCACCCCGGTCGGGTCCGCGACGAGGCAGGCTTCGCCAAGCTCGCCGGCGTCTGCCCGCTCGAGGTTTCTTCAGGTCGCCGACACGAGCACCGGCTCAACCGCTCCGGCGACCGACAACTCAACCGCGCCCTGCACTCCATCGCCAAGACCCGCATGCAATTCGACCCCACCACCCGCGACTACGTCGCGCGTCGCACCGCCGAATCACTCAGCAAGCCCCGCATCCGACGCTGCCTCAAGCGTTACATCGCCCGCGAGCTCTATCGGCACCTCGCAACAGGCGTTGACAAGCTATAGAAGCGTCTCGGCGCTGGCGCGCCTCGCACCTCGACCACCGGGGCGCGGCCGCCGGCCGGGAAGCAGCCGCAAGCCACGGCGTACCGGTCCCCGTAGCTGCGAAGGACCGCGACCACCCGCGATGTCGCGGGCCGCCGGTGGGGGTCTCGAGGCTCGGCGCTGGCGCGCCTCGCACCTCGACCACCGGTCGGCCAGGGCTCTCTCACACCTCGACGACCGGGGTGCGACCGCGGGCCGGGAGGCGACCGGAGCCCACGACGTACCGGTCCCCGTAGCTGCGAAGGACCGCGACCACCCGCGATGTCGCGGGCCGCCGGGCGGGGGCCTCGAGGCTCGGCGCTGGCGCGCCTCGCACCTCGACCAGGTCGGCCAGGGCTCTCTACACCTCGACCACCGAGCGGACCGTGAGCCGGGCAGCGACCGCTGCCCGCTCGGAAGCTACGCCGGCTGCGTCTTCGGGCGAGCCCTTACGATCGTCAGAAGGTGCCGTGCCCAGATCCGGGCGCGCTCGCGCTCGCCGGTCACCAGCGGGCCCTTGACGTCCTCGACGTAGAAGCTCGTCGGGTGGTCGATCAGGTCGAGGCCGTGGCCGCGGAGCACCCGGCCGGTCTTGCGGGCCGCCGATCCCGGCCAGTGCTGGACCTTCTCGACCCGGGTGTCGAAGACCGCCGCCAGCGGCCGCGCCGTCCCGGCGCCGAAGACCTCGTCGAGCGAGGCCAGCCACTCCCGCAGCCCGAGGCTGGCCCGGGACTCGTGGGCGCCCTGGCGCACGGCGTCCGCACGGGTGCTGGGTCGGCTCAGGGTGAAGGCGTGCGTCGGGGCGCCCAGCACGATCAGGTCGCAGCCGGCGAAGTCCTCCGGGCGGACGTGCCGCACGTCCGCGAGCACCACCTGCACGCCCTCGGAGGCGAGACCGTCGCCCATCTCGCGGGCGAGCTTCTCGGTGTTGCCGAACATCGACTCGAAGACGATCACGGTCTTCAGCTTGGTCATGGTCACCTCGGGAATCGGATCTCTGGCTGCTCAGGGCTGATGGCTGTCATGGGGGACGACCACGGCGCGACCCCGAACGGTCCCGTGCTCGAGGTCGCGGTAGGCCTGCGCCGCGTCGTCGATCGTGTAGATGCTCGTCTCGGCGTGGAGGAGCCCGCGGGCGGCCAGGTCGAGCACCTCGACCAGCTCGCGCCGGTTGCCCCAGTACGTCGTCTGCACGCTCACCTCGTAGGGGATGCCGAAGAACGACACCGGGAGCGTCCCACCGCCGATGCCCACGATCGTGACGTCGCCGAGCATCCGGGCGCTCGCCGCGCCGGCGGCCAGGGTCTCGTCGGAGCCGACGAAGTCCAGGACCACGTCCGCGCCGCGGCCCCCGGTCGCCTCACGCACCTGCTCGGCGAGACCCTCGCCGGGCGCGAGCACGAGGTCGGCACCGCAGGAGCTGGCCAGGTCCCGCGCGGACTCGCGCGGGTCCACCGCGACGACCCGCGCGGCCGAGGTCGCCTTGAGGATCTGCAGGCCCAGGTGACCGAGGCCTCCCACACCGAACACCAACGCGGTGGAGTCCGGGCCCAGCTTGGCCTGGGAGCGGCGTACGGCGTGGTAGGGCGTCAGGCCCGCGTCGGTCAGGGGCGCGGCGTCGACCGGGTCGAGCCCGTCGGGCAGGGCGACCAGGTGCCGGGCGTCCGGGACCAACAGGTACTCCGCCATGCCGCCGTCCAGGCCCAGCCCGCCGCCGCCTCCGGGCACCGGGGCCCGATCCGGGCGCTCGCAGTAGGTCTCGAAGCCGTCGAGGCACCGGGCGCACGAGCCGCAGCCCCAGGCGCCGACGACCGCGACCGGCTTCCCGGGCTCGAGATCGCGAACGCCGGCGCCCAGGGAGTGCACCCAGCCGGCGTTCTCGTGGCCCAGGGTGAACGGCGGGGACCACGGCAGCTGGCCGCCCTCGAAGTCGTGCATCAGGTGCAGATCGGAGTGGCAGGCGCCGGCAGCGCCGACCTGGACGAGCACCTCACCGGGTCCGGGCTCGGGGACCGGGACCTCCTCCAGCTCCGGGTCGCTCTTCCAGGACTTCAGGCGCAGTGCCTTCATGCTCGACCTCTCACATGGGTGGTGCGGACAGCGCGACACGACCCGCCGCCGGCCTCGGGGCCAGCCTGCCGTCGCCGACGCCCCGGACTCAGGGGCGTCGGACCGGTGCCCGCCGGGACGTTGGTCCCTTGGTGGGCCCTGGTGGCGAGACGAGGGTGGACGTGCGCCGTCGGGTCCGCGGAACGGCGCCGGAAACCGGAGGTCGTGATGTCGGAGCAGAACCCGAAGCCGGTCGTGGTGGCCGTCGGCAACGACCCCGTCGACAGCGCCCTGGGGTACGCCGCGGCCGAGGCGCTGCGCCAGGGCTGCGGCCTGCACGTGCTCCACGCGGTCCACGTGACCCCGACGGGGCCCGAGCTGGTGCTGCTCGACTTCGCCGAGATCGAGCAGATCGGGTATGCCACCCTGCACGCGGCGGTGGAGCGCGCCGCGGACCTGGTGCAGGGACAGGTGCCGCTGACCAGCTCACTGGTGCGTGGCCCGGTCGTGTCCTCGATCCTCGAGGCCACCGAGGACGCCCGGCTCGTCGTGCTGCAGCGCCGCGACCTGTCGCGGATGATGCGCACGGTGACCCGGTCGACCTCGAGCGGGGTCGCCGCCCACGCCCACGTGCCGGTGGTGTCGGTGCCCACGGGCTGGGCGGAGTCCGACCACGATGCCGAGGTCCCGCCGGTGGTGACCGTGGGTGTGGACATCCCCGAGCGCTCCGCCGCGGTGCTCGCGGTGGCGGCGGCCGCGGCGAGGGCGCGGGGCGCCCGGCTGCACGTCCTGCACACCTGGTGGTTCCCGAGCGTCTACGACGACATCATCATGAGCCGCGTCGAGAACGACGCCTGGGCCGAGCACGCGCGGGAGGAGATCCAGGGCGTGCTCGCCGAGCTCGGCGACGTGGTGGCGGGCCTCTCGATCGACGTCGAGGCGCGGCACGCACACCCGGCCGACGCCCTGATCGACGCCGGTCGCGACTCGGCGCTGCTCGTGGTGGGCCGGCACGACCCACTCGTGCCGGTCGGCTCCCACCTCGGGCCGGTCGCGCGCGCGGTGCTGCGCGAGGCCACCTGCCCGGTCCTGCTGGCGAACCCCACGCACGCCCACCGGGTCAACCCCACGACGCACCACGACTCCCCGGCGGGCACCGTGCCCGAACCGTTCGTGACGTCCTAGGCGGGCGCCGGCTCCGGCTCGGTCTGTCTGCGCCAGCGTCACGACCGCCGAGCCGCTGACCCGGCCGGCCGCGAGGTCGGCGAGTGCCCGGTCGGTCTCGGCGAAGGGGTACGCCGTCGCGTGGACCCGGACCCCGAGCCGGGTCGCCAGCTGCAGCAGCTCCTCGCCGTCGCGGCGCGTGTTGGAGGTGACCGTGCGCAGGTCGCGCTCGAAGAAGAGGTGTCGCTGGTAGTCCAGCGACGGCACGGCGGACATGTGGATGCCCGCCAGGGCGAGGGTGCCGCTGCGGTCGAGCGCCTCGAGGGCCACCGGGACCAGCGTGCCGGCGGGAGCGAACACGATCGCCGAGCTCAGGGGGACCGGCGGGTGCGCGTCCTCGGAGCCGACCCAGGCCGCTCCCACCTCGGTGGCCAGCCGGCGGTTCTCCTCACCTCGGGTCATCACGTAGAGCTCGGCACCCTGGGCGAGGGCGATCTGCGCCGTGATGTGCGCGCTGGAGCCGAAGCCGTAGATGCCCAGGCGGCCGCCCGGCGGCAGCGCGGCCCGGCGCAGTGCCCGGTAGCCGATGATGCCGGCGCACAGCAGCGGCGCCGCGTGCACGTCGTCGTACCCCTCGGGCAGCCGGTAGGCGAAGGCGGCCGGGACCGTGGCGTACTCGGCGAAGCCGCCGTCGCTGTCCCAGCCGGTGTAGGCCGAGGCGGGACAGAGGTTCTCGGCCCCGCGCCGGCACCACTGGCAGGAGCCGCAGGTCCGGCGCAACCAGGCGATGCCGACGCGGTCGCCGGGGGAGAAGCGGTCGGTGGCGTCGCCGGCCTGCTGGACCACGCCGACCACCTGGTGTCCCGGGACGACTCCCGGGCGGCGGGGCGCCAGGTCCCCCTCGAGCAGGTGCAGGTCGGTCCGGCACACGCCGCACACCCGGACCCGCACGAGGATCTCGTCGGGTGCCGGCTCGGGCACCGGCCGCAGGGCCAGCTCGAGCGGATGCTCGTCGACGGGCGCCGGCCCGGCGGCCGACCACGCCCGCATCATCACCCGGACGTCCGCACGAGCAGCGGGTCGAGCACCTCCGCCTCCCCGGTGTCGGGCGAGACGACGGCGACCGGGCAGTCCACCCGCTCACGGCAGTCCGCGGCCAGTCCGGTCGGGTCCGGGTCGGTGCGGTCGCCCGCGGCGCCGAGCACCAGCAGCCGGCGACCGCGGGCGCGGGCGCTGAGCGCGTCCCCGGGGCGGGCGTTCTCCAGGACGGTGGAGACCGGGACGGCGTCGGTGTCGGCCGTCCGTGCCTCGGCGACGGCCCGGGCCTGGGCCGACCGGGCACGCTCGCGCGCGTCGCTGTGGTGGCCCGGGACCTCGCGGACGAACACCGGGCCGGTGTGCGGCCAGGCCGTCACCACCTCCACGTGGCCTCCGCGCTCGGCCGCCACGTCCAGCGCCCACCGCAGGGCATGGACGCTGCCCCACGAGCCGTCGACGCCGACGACGATCGTGCCGCTCACGGCAGGGCTCCCGGGAGCGCCGGCGTGACGTCGATCCCGCTGACGGCCGGGCCCGGCTCCTCGGGCTCCCCGCGTCGAGAACCGGGCACCAGGACGACCGGGCAGGTGGCCCGGCGGGCGACCTCGGCACACGTGGAGGCCCCGGTGATTCCTTCGCCGGTCGCGCCCCGGCGCTGCAGCACCACCTGCCGGGCCCGCGACGCCCGCTGCACGATGACGTCGGCGACGGGGCCGGCGTGGGCGAGCTCGGTGCTGACCCGGGGCCCGGCGCCGAGCGCCCCGGCCCGCGCGGCCGCGGTGTGCAGCAGCCGCTCACCCGTGGCGTGGGCGGTGGGGGAGCTGCCGGGCACCACGACGTGCAGCAGGTGGATCGCGCAGCCGGCGCGGCCGGCGGCGTCCACGGCGTACCGCAGCGCGGGCCCTGCTTCGTCGTCGAGAGCCACCAAGATGGCCGGGCTGTCCGCAGGCATCGAGCACCTCGCAATTCGGGACCGGGACCGGGGAGTGGGCAGGCACGTCCCCGGGCCTGTCCCGGCGACCAGCCTCCCGGTGCGACCGGGGCTCTCGACAGTGACCAAAGGCCCTCATCCGCGGGAACCCTGCCACGGTCCGGGACCCACGGCACCGGCCCGCGGGGACCTCCGGCCCTGACCCGTTGCCGAGCAGTGGCGTCACCGTGGGTTGCGAAGGAGGTGCTGGCCATGTCGACGGACGCATCAGCAGGTCGGGGGCCAGGGCCGCGGACCTTCCACCGCACCGGTCCGGGAACTTCGTCCTCACCGAGCTTCTCCGAGCGACGGCCCGTCACCGGGTCGATCCTCACGGTCTGCCTGCTGGTGCTGCTCGGCGTCGCCGTGGGCGCTGCACTCGGCGGGGCGCTCGCCATGGTCGTCCAGGGAGTCCTCGACGTCGTCACGCCCTGGATGAAGCCATGATCGTCTATCGCGCGTGCTGGAACGTGGTCGCAGCGATCCTGGTGGCGATCGGACTCACCTTGGCGCTCGCCCGGATGGGCGTGGCCGAGGTGCTGGCGGTCTCCATCCCGTTGGCGGGCATCGCCGGCCTCTACGCCTACCTCTACGCGCCGGCCACCGGCGCCGGGTTCGGGCACATCGGCTCGTGGGCCCTCAGGGTCGGGGTCGGCGCACCCGCCTTCGTCGGGCTGCTGGCACCCCTCGGCCCCCAGGCCCTGCTGCCGCTGGTGGCCTTCCTGGCCGCCTCGCCTTCGGTGGTCTCCTGGCTCCACGGCAGGTACGGCGCGTCCGGTCGCACGTGGGCGGCCCGACCCTCGTTCGCTGCCCGGATCAGCGACCGCGACCTGGCCATGGCGTGGGAGTCGAGCTACACGGCCCTCCAGGGCACGACCGACGTGGCGACCAAGGCCCGGATCGTGCAGGTCCGCACCCTGTTGCTCGACGAGCTCGAGAGGCGCTCGGCGCCGTCGCGGCGTACCCGCCGCTGGGTGGCGAGCCCGGGCCAGCTCTACGCCGCCCGGACCCGTCCCTGGGACTCGGCCAACCTCTGAGGGCCGACCTCCGAGGACCGGCCTCCGTGGACCGGCAGCTGGGCATCAGCGCTTGAACGCGGAGACCGACAGGTCGAAGTCCCGGCCGTTGTCCTTCGGCTTCCCGTGGCACGAGAAGCTGGTGTGCTGGCGGCAGTCGAACCGGGTCGAGGCGTTCACGACCGTGATCGAGACCCGCTGCACGACGCGGCTGCTCAGCGCGAACGTCGCGGCACCGTGCCCGGCACGGTTCAGGTGCACGGTCTTGGTCACCGGGGTCCGGCCGTCCGTGCGGTTCACCACGACGCGGACCTCGGGGTGCGTCACCCGGCGCGGGCCGTTCACGACGACCCGCCCGTGCCAGCGGCCACCGGACATGGCGGCGTCGGGCGTGACGACGGCGTTGCGCGCGGCCATGTGGTTGACCTTGAGCGTGCTGCCGGCGGTCAGGTGGTCCTTGGCCAGGTTCCACCGCCGGGAGACCTTGGCCTTCGGCCAGGTGTCGCCCTCCTGGTAGGTGCGCGCCGGCGTGAGGTTGCCGGCGGCGAAGCCGCTGAGCACGGAGGGGAAGCCACCGTGGTTGTCCAGGGCCGCGGCCACCGCCTCGGTCGAGTACAGCTTCCCGCCGTCGGGGAACTCGCCGGCGTCGTTCCAGATCTTGCGGACGAGCCGGTTGCCGAACCGGCTGCTGAGGTACTCGAAGAAGGCCCAGTTGCCGTACTGGTTGAAGCCCTGCTGGTCGTAGATGTCCAGCGAGCTGAAGGGTCGGCGAACCTGGCCGTAGGGGAGGTACTGCCGGTTGTCGTTGATGCCGTCGGCGAACCGCTCCTCCATCCACGTGGCGGTGGCCTCCATCAGCCAGCCGTCCTCCTTGTAGTCGTAGCCGAACTGGATCGCGTGGAAGAACTCGTGCGCGGCGGTCACGCGCAGGCTGTCCATCGGCGGGGTGCCGCCGAACTGCGAGGAGTCGAAGTCGTTGTCGAGGACGCAGTAGCCGGACGCCTCCCGCTTGCGGCCGGGCTTGAGGTACTCGGGGGCGCAGTAGCCGTAGAGGTAGTCGGCGCCGACATCCTTGAGGTAGACGTCGAAGCGGGTGTTCCCACCGTGGCGACCGTCCGTGACGGGCTTGCGGTAGCCGAGCTTGTCGACCTCCTTGTGCCACACCTTGTTCATGGTCGCCAGCGTGGTGTTGACCCAGTCCTTGCTGGGCGGCGCGTCGGACGTGGTGGGCACCCAGTGGATGCAGAAGTGTCCGTCGCACTTCCGCTTCGCCGGCACGGTGTAGCCGTCGCCGTAGGGGTCCCGGTTCCCGCCGGTCGGCCTGGCGAGCATCCGGTGTGCCTCGCGGCGCTGGCTGGTGCTCAGGTCGGGAAGGGACGCGAACAGGTTGCGCATCGCCAGCGTGCCCTCCACGCGGGAGCCGGGTCGGGCCGGGGCCGTGCCGGCCAGCACGGACCGGGCGTGCTCGAGCGCGGCCCGCGCGTCCTGCTGGGGGCCATGTCCGGTGATGGAGGCCAACGGCGGCACCACCCCGTCGGTCGCGGACGAGGCCGCGGCGGGCACCACGGACAGGGCCGTGGCGAGCGTCACCACGGCTACGGCGATCGAACGGCGCATTCTTTCCCCTCGGTCTTGCGGTGGTTGGGCGACGGCGCGTTCACCGCCGGCCGGGCCCTCGGGACTGCTCCGAGGCTGCCCGGACCACGAGCCACCCTAGACGCCACAGGCAACATGCGGCCCGAGGGTGTCGGCGCGCTACCTCACGTGTTGGACGAGATCTTCTCGATCAGGGCGGTCGTCGAGATGGCCGGTGTGCGGGGCAGGTAGACGACCTCGCAGATGTCACGGAACTCGTCGAAGCGGCCCGACCAGTCATCGCCCATGACCAGCACGTCGGCGTGGTGCTCGATGATGTAGTCGCGCTTGAGCTCGAGGCTCTCCTCGACGAAGACCTCGTCGACGGGCTTGAGCGCCGCCACGATCGCGAGCCGCTCCGCCTGGCTGAACACGGGCTCGCGGCCCTTCTTGCGGAGGTTGAGCTCGTCGGCCGACACGCCGACGACGAGTCGCTCACCGAGGGCGGCGGCACGCTCGATGACCCGCAGGTGGCCGACGTGGAAGACGTCGAAGGTGCCGAACGTGATCACGGTGCGAGCCATGCGGGGGATTCTGGCACGTCCGCCGCGCCGACCCCGATTCCGCGTGGTGGAGAATCAGCCGCGATGACCGCCACGATCACGATGACCACGCCCGACGCCGGCTCCGACGAGACCCGCCGCCGGGCGTTGCGTCGGATGCGGACGCTCGCGGTCTCCCTGCTCGTCCTCGCCGCGGTGGTGTACGTCGCCACGCTCGGCCAGGACGGCTTCTGGGGCTTCGTGAACGCCGGCGCCGAGGCGTCGATGGTGGGTGCCATCGCGGACTGGTTCGCAGTGACCGCGCTGTTCAAGCACCCGCTCGGCATCCCGGTCCCGCACACCGCGCTGATCCCGCGGCGCAAGGACGAGCTGGGGAAGGGCCTCGAGGAGTTCGTCGGCGAGAACTTCCTCCAGGAGGACATCATCCGCGACCGGATCGCGGCGGCGACGATCTCGCGGCGGGTGGGGCAGTGGCTCTCCGACCCGGTGCATGCGCGACGTGTCGTCGACGAGTTCGCCGACGTGGCGGTGATCGGGCTCGGCAAGGTTCGCGACGACCACATCGCCGACCTGGTGACGGAGGCCCTCGTGCCGCGGTTCCGCGAGGAGCCCCTCGCGCCGCTGCTGGGCGGCCTGCTCGGCGAGATGGTGCGCGACGACCTGCACCACGGCCTGGTCGACCTCGCCCTCGAGGAGCTCCACGAGTGGCTGGAACGCAACCCCGAGACGGTCGCGGAGATCCTCGGGGAACGGGCGCCGTGGTGGTCGCCGCCGCGGCTGAACGAGGCGGTGACGTCGCGCATCCACCTCGAGCTGGTCCGTTGGGTCCGAGACATCCGTGACGACCCGCGGCACCACGCCCGTCAGGCCCTGGACTCGATGCTGGCCCAGCTGGCCACCGACCTGCTCGAGGATCCGGACACCCAGGCGCGCGCCGAGCGGCTCAAGGAGAGGCTGCTCGACCACCCCCAGGTCATCGCCTCCAGCATCTCGCTGTGGAATGCCCTGCGGCGTGCGCTGCTCACGTCGCTGACCGACCCCGAGGGCGCCGTGCGCCAGCGCCTGCTCGCCGAGCTGAGCAGCTTCGCCGAGCGGCTCGCCGCCGACGAGGAGCTGCGGTTCCGGCTGGACGGCGTCGCCGCGGACGTCGCGGTCTTCGCCGTCGATCGTTACGGGACCGAGGTGACCGCGATCATCACGCACACCATCGAGCGCTGGGACGGCAAGGAGGCCGCGCGTCGCATCGAGCTGCACGTGGGTCGCGACCTGCAGTTCATCCGCATCAACGGCACGATCGTCGGCGGGCTGGTGGGTGTGGTCATCCACGCCTTCAGCGTGCTGGTTCACTGATCCCGTGACCGAACCCATGGACGTCCCGATCCGCGACGAGTCGATCCGGCTCGGCCAGTTCCTGAAGCTGGCGAACCTCGTCGAGTCGGGCGCCGAGGCCAAGCCCCTCGTCGCCGACGGCGCGGTCGAGGTCAACGGCGAGGTCGAGACCCGACGCGGCCGCCAGCTGGTGCTGGGTGACGTGGTGACCGTGGGTGGGCAGTCGGCCCGCGTCTCCGACGAGAGCGCGGGCGACGACCTGCCCTGGTGATGCCCTGGTGCTGCTCAGCTGACGCCGAGCAGGTCCACCACGAAGATCAGCGTCTCGCCCGGCTTGATCACGCCACCGGCGCCGCGGTCGCCGTAGCCCAGGTGCGGCGGGATCACCAGCTGGCGGCGGCCGCCGACCTTCATGCCCTGCACGCCCTGGTCCCAGCCGGAGATGACCTGGCCGATGCCGAGGCGGAAGCGCAGCGGCTCGCCACGGTTCCAGGACGCGTCGAACTCCTCGCCGGTGGAGTGCGCCACCCCGACGTAGTGCACGGACACGGTGTTGCCCGCGGCAGCCTCGGGCCCTTCGCCGACGGTGATGTCGGTGGCGACCAGGTCGGCCGGGGGCTCGAAGTCGGGGAAGTCGATCTCGGGCTTGTCCATGATGTCCTCTCGGCGGTGGATGGTCCGACCGACGATAGACGAGGGCCACCGGGCGGCCGTGGTCGCGTCGGTGCCGAGCGGGCAGGGACCTCTCAGCTGCGGTGGACGTAGATGTCGAGCTGGTCGCGCTCGAACTGGAGCTGGTCCATGCGGTGCTTGACCACGTCGCCGATGCTGATGATGCCGACCAGCCGGCCCTCGTGGACCACGGGCACGTGCCGGACCCGCTGCTCGGTCATCACCTTCATGATGTCGTCGAGCATGGTGTCCTCGTCGCACGTCTCGACGGCCGCGGTCATGATCGCCGAGACCGTGTTGTTGATGACCGTGCCGTCGTGGTGGAGGTGGCGGACCACGTCGCGCTCGCTGACGATGCCGTCGACCGTCGCGCCGTCGGCGCTGACGATCAGGGCGCCCACGTTGTGCTCGGCCAGCAGGGCGACCAGCTCGCGGACCCCCGCGTCCGGCCTGATCGTGACCACGTCGTGGCTGGGCTTGGCCTTGAGTACGTCGCCGATCCGCATCGCTGCACCTCCGTGGTCTCACCTCCGAAGTTACCCGTGCCCCGGCAACGTTGAACAGATCGACGCGCCCTTCGTGAGGCGTTCGTGTCAGTCGAGCTGCGGCTCGTCCTCCTCCAGCTCGGCCGGTCGCGGGCGGCGGGCGCGCAGGTCGTGGACCGAGCCGGTCCGCTCGGGGCGAGAGTCGGGGTCGTCCTCGTCGTGCGGGAGCGACCCGAGGAAGGCCAGCGCGGCTTCGTGGAGGTGTCCGTTGGAGGCCAGGGCGTTGCCCCCGAACGGCCCGTCCGTACCGTCCAGGGAGGTGAATCGGCCACCTGCCTCGCGCACGATGACGTCGAGCGCGGCCATGTCGTAGACCTCGAGCTCGGGCTCGGCGGCCAGGTCGACCGCTCCCTCCGCCAGCAGCATGTAGGACCAGAAGTCGCCGTACGCACGAGTGCGCCAGCAGCGCCGGGTCAGCGACACGAAGTCGTCGAGCCGGCCGCGCTCGTCCCACCCGGAGAGCGAGGAGTAGGCGAAGGACGCGTCCTCGAGGCGACGCACGTCGGAGACCTGGCAGCGGGTCGCCTTGAGCAGCGACCGGCCGGTCCACGCGCCGTGCCCCACCGAGGCCCACCACCGGCGCTGGAGCTGGGGGGCGGACACGACGCCCAGGACGACCTCGTCGTCGACGACGAGCGAGATCAACGTGGCCCAGACCGGAACGCCGCGCACGAAGTTCTTGGTGCCGTCGACGGGGTCGACGATCCAGCGCCGCTGGCTGTGCCCCGTGGTGCCCTGCTCCTCTCCGACCACCGCGTCGCGGGACCGCACCCGGGACAGCGTGCGCCGGATGCCCTCCTCGACCGCGTGGTCGGCATCGGTCACCGGCGTCAGGTCGGGCTTGCTCATGACGTGCAGGTCCAGGGACTTGAAGCGCGCCTGGGTGAGCGAGTCGGCGTCGTCGGCGAGCACGTGCGCGAGGCGCAGGTCGTCGGTGTAGTCGGTCGAACCGGTGGTCGGCATGCGCACAGGCTATTCCCCACGAGATCTGGCCTACCGTTCGTCCATGGAGATCAATGGTCTTCCGCTGCACCCGCTGGTGGTGCATGCGGCCGTGGTGTTCGGGCCGCTCGGCGCGTTGGGCGCCCTGGCCTACCTGGCGCTGCCGTCGTGGCGCGACCGGCTGCGCTGGCCGATGCTCGGCCTGGCGCTGCTCGCCGCCCTGGCCATCGCAGCGGCCTACCTGTCCGGTCGGAACTTCCTGTCCAGCCGCCCCGAGCTCGCCCAGATCCCGGGCGTCGAGACCCACCGGCACCGGGCGCGGCTGCTGATGATGGCCACGCTGGGGTTCTCGGCCACGGCGGTCGCCGCGGGCTGGCTGCATCCGCGTCCGGGGGCGCTGCGCGCGGTGGCAGGTGGGCTGCTCGGCGTGTCGGCCGTCGCCGTGCTCGTGCTGGTCGTCCTCACCGGTGACGCCGGAGCCCGGGCGGTCTGGGGTCAGTAGGCCGGTTCGCTCCGGGCGGCCAGCAGCCGCCGGAAGGACTCCACGCGCTCCGGGTCGGCCGTGCCCGAGGCGAGCGCCTCGTCGAGGCCGCACTCCGGCTCGTCCGTGCCGTGGGTGCAGCCGCGTGGACACTCCTCGGTCATCTCGTCGAGGTCGGGGAAGGCCTCGATCAGGCGCTCCGGCTCGACGTGGGCCAGGCCGAAGGAGCGGATCCCGGGCGTGTCGATGATCCAGCCCCCCGGCCGGTCGGGGCCGTCCGGCAGCGCCAGCATGAAGGCGGAGGTGGAGGTGTGCCTCCCGCGGCCGGTGACCGCGTTGACGATGCCGACGTCGCGGTCGGCGTCGGGCACCAGCGCGTTGACGAGCGTCGACTTGCCCACGCCGCTCGAGCCGACCAGGACGCTGGTCCGGTCGCGGAGCCGCTCGCGCAGTGCGGACAGGTCGCCACCGCGCTGGGTCACCACCCACGGGACCCCCAGCGAGCGGTAGGTCGAGAGCAGCGTCTCGGGGTCGGCGAGGTCGGACTTCGTCAGGCACAGGAGCGGCTGCATCCCGGCGTCGTACGCGGCCACCAGCGCCCGGTCGATCAGCCGAGGCTGGGGATCGGGGTCGGCGAGCGCCGTGACGATCACCAGCTGCTCGGCGTTCGACACGATCACCCGCTCCACGGGGTCGTCGTCGTCGGCCGTACGACGCAGCGTGGTGAGCCGCTCGGTGACCTCGACGATCCGGGCCAGCGAGCCGGGTGCCCCCGACGTGTCGCCGACCACCCGGACCCGGTCGCCCACCACGACACCCTTGCGACCCAGGGGCCGGGCCTTCATCGCCATCACGGTGGCACCGTCGATGAGCAGGGTGAACCGGCCCCGGTCGACGGTGACGACCACCCCGTCCACGGCGTCGTCGTACGTCGGGCGCTCCTTGGTGCGCGGACGGGTGTGCCGGCGGGGACGCTCGTAGTGCTCGTGGTCGTGCTCGGTGTAGCGGCCGCTCATCGAGGTTCCAGCAGTCCGGACCAGAAGGCCCCGAAGTCGGGGAAGGTCTTGCCGGTCGTCGCGATGTTCTCGACGAGGACCCCGTCGACGGCGGCGCCGACGATCACACCGGCATGGGCCATCCGGTGGTCGGCGTAGGTGTGGAAGACACCGCCGTGCAGCGCGGCGGGACGCAGGCTCAACCCGTCGGGGTGCTCGACGACGTCGGCGCCGAGGGCGCGCAGCTCGGTCGCGAGCGCGCTGAGCCGGTCGGTCTCGTGGCCGCGGATGTGGGCGATGCCGCGCAGGTTGGAGGGGCTCGACGCGAGCGCGCACAGCGCGGCCACCGCGGGTGCCAGCTCACCGACGTCGTGCAGGTCGGCGTCGATGCCCTCGAGCGTCCCGGTCCCGGTGACCCGCAGCCCTGCCTCCACCCGCTCTACGTCGCAGCCCATCCGGGACAGCAGGTCGCGCAGCGCGTCGCCGGCCTGGGTGGTGTGCTCCGGCCAGTCGCGGACCGTCACCGAGCCGCCGGAGACGGCGGCGAGGGCCAGGAACGGGGCGGCGTTGGACAGGTCGGGCTCGATCCGGTGGTCGACCGCGCGGATCGGGCCCGGGGCGACCGACCAGCGGTTCGCGTCCTCGTCGTCGACCTCGACGCCGTGCTCGCGCAGCATCGCGACGGTCATGTCGATGTGGGGGAGTGAGGGGACCGGCTTGCCGTCGTGGCGGACGTCGACCCCGAGGTCGTAGCGGGCGCCGGCCAGCAGCAGCGCGGAGATGAACTGGGAGGACGCCGAGGCGTCGACGACGACGGGGCCGCCGCGCACGGCCCCGGTGCCGTGGACCGTGAACGGCAGCGCGCCACGGCCGCCGTCCTCGACGGTCACCCCGAGCGTGCGCAGCGCTGCCAGCACCTCGCCGACCGGCCGGGAGCGCATGTGCGGGTCGCCGTCGAAGGCCACCGACCCACGCGAGAGCCCGGCCACGGGTGGCACGAAGCGCATCACGGTGCCCGCCAGCCCGCAGTCGACGGTGGCGTCTCCGTCGAAGCGGCCGGGGGCCACTCTCCAGTCCTCACCGGAGGTGTCCACCGACGACCCCAGGGAGGTCAACGCCGCGGCCATCAGCGTGGTGTCCCGCGAACGCAGGGCGCGGCCCACGACCGAGGGGCCGTCGGCGAGGGCGGCGAGGACCAGGGCCCGGTTGGTCAGTGACTTGCTCCCCGGGAGGGACACCACGGCGTCGACGGGATCGGCGGCGCGCGGCGCGGCCCAGGGGTCGAGTGCGGTCCCGGTCGGTGTCGTCACCCGCGCAAGACTAACGAGGACGGCGCCCCCGGGGCGCCGCCTCCACCGATCGGGCTGCTGTCAGCCGACCTTGGCCTTGGCCAGCCTGGCCTCCTGCCGGGCGGTCTGGGCGAGGTTCCTGGCCTCCCGTCGGGCGTCCTTGGCGGCGCGCCGGGCCCGCCAGGCGACGCCGGGCTTCCCGTCGGTGTCTCCCGCGGCGATGATCAGCCCGCCGAGCATCGACACGTTCTTGAAGAAGTGCAGCTGCTGGTGGGTGCGCTCCTGCTTGTCGGTGACCTCCCAGAAGCGGTGCCCGGCCATCGTCGTCGGCACCAGGGACGCCGCCAGCACCGTGGACGCGAGGCGCGGCGCGCGGCCGGTCGCGAGTGCGGCGGCCGCGGCGATCTGCACGCCGGCGTTGATGCGGACCAGCGTGACCGGGTCCTCCGGGACGGGCACCGAGGGGGCGGCCTTGCGGGCCATCGGCACGAGCTTCTCGGCGACGGGGCCGGCCTTCTGGGCTGCCGCGGGTGCGTTGCGCAGGGCGTTGACGCCACCCACGAAGAACATCGAGGCGAGCATGGGACGGGCGATCATTCGGCTGACGGTCATGGCACCTTCTTACCCGATCGGCGCCAGCTCAGACCACGCTCACGGCGCGAGCCGGACCCGGACCGTGTTGTCCGAGGGGTCGGTCTCGACCTCCGGACCGTCCGGGCGGACGGTGAAGGTCAGGGTGGTGGGCGCGTCCGGCGGCGCGGCGACCAGGAACGTGTACGTCGTGGGCGTCCGGGTCACCGCGCAGGTCCCGTGGTCGACCGCGACGTCGGTGCACCGGGGGTCCGGTGTGAGCGCGACCGCGGTGTGGTCGGCGGTGACGCCGAGCGTCGCGGTCCGGCCCGCGTGGAGCCCGGCCACCCTCACCTCGACCTCGAAGGCGACCCCGGACGACGGGGACGCCGATGCGGCGACGGCGAGGTCCGTCGTCGCCTGCTGGTCCGGCTGCGCGCCCGGGTTCTCGTCGGGCTGGTCCTGGGCGGGCTGGTCCTGGGCGGGCGGGTCCTGGGCGGCCGGCGGCTCGGACGACGCCCCGTCCGAGGGCTGGTCCTCCGGCTGCGGCTCGGCCGGTGGCGCGCTGACGAGGGAGGGCGCCACCGGTCCCGGGCTCGTCGAGCGGCCCTCCTGCGAGGACCCCCGGTCGCGCCGGTGGCGCGAACCGGTCGCGTCGGGCGTGGGGCTCGTCGTGCTGACGACCGGTACGTCGGCCCCCGGTCCGGGGGCCGGGCTGTCGAACGGCTGCAGGACGCCGCCTGCGACCACGACGCCGGCGGCGACTCCCGCGACCGCCGTCGCCGGGGCGTTGGCCAGCGCGAGGTCGCGGGCCCTGCCGAGCAGCGCGACCACCCCGCCCGCGGCGGCAGGCGCGCCGGCCGAGGCGACGTACGCCGCGGCGGCCCCGCCGAGCAGCACCGGTGCCAGCAGGCCCGCCAGGCCGGCGTTGATCTCGGTGAGCTCGAGGTAGACCGCCGTGCACCGCCGGCACTCCCGGAGGTGTCCCTCGACCCGGGCCGCGTCCCGGCGGGAGAGGCCGTTGCGGACGTAGGGGCCGAGGTGCTCCTGGGTCCAGGTGCACGACGCATCCGCCGTGTCCTGCGCGTGCATGGACAGGAACGCCTGCCGGAGCCCCTCACGCGCGCGGTAGGCGAGGGCGGACACGGAGTTGGCGCTGAGACCGAGCAGCGGCGCGACCTCGGCCGGCTTCTGGCCCTCCACCTCGGTGTGCCACAGGACGAGCTGCCACCGCTCGGGGAGGGAGGCGAAGGCGCGCGCGGCCGCGGCGCTCTCGAAGCCCTCGACCGCCGTGTCCCGGAACGGGATCCCGGGGTCGAACGGGGTCAGGTCGTCGGTGGGGTGCAGGCGGGCGGTGGCCCGGATCCGGTCGACGTGGAGTCGGCGGACCGCCGTCAACAGGTAGGCGCGGAAGGCCAGGTCGGGGCCGCCGCCGCGTTGCAGGACGACCATCACCTTCGCGAACGCCTCGGAGACCAGGTCGTCCACGTCCGGCCCCGACACGAGCTGGCGGGCCAGACGGCGCGCGGCCTCGACGTGCCGCGAGAAGAGGTCTCCGTAGGCGTCGACGTCACCGGCCCGGACCGCCGAGATCAGCTCGGCGTCCGCCGGGCCCTCGACCATCGGGACTGTGGCGCTCACAGAGGCTCAACGCACGAGTGCCCCAAAGATGACGAACGAGTTTCGAACAAGTTCCGGGGAACGGCGTCATGGCAGCTCGGCCCCACCGTCCCAGTGCCGGAATCGGGGATCGAGGAGGGAGCACCCGTGGGGATCTTCGCGATGGGGACGCGCCGGCCCACGGATCGCCCCGAGGCGGGGGGCGAGCTGTCCGAAGCGCAGCGGCAGGGGGTGCCGCCGCACTTCGAAGCAGTGGGGGAAGCCCTCGCCTCGGGGTCGGGCTCGAAGGATGCCTGTGCGGTCGCCGGGGGAGACCTCGCGAGGGACGGGGTGCCGCTGGAGGACGTTCTGGACGGGCTGGCGGTGACTTCCAGGCTGGTCCGGGGCGGCGACCCGGACCATGCGGACACCAGGGCGATCGCGGCCGCCTGGGCGGACTCGATGCTCGCCTACGTGCACCAGCTCTCCTGCGAGGACCCGCTCACCGGCCTCGCGAGCCTCGCCCACGTCCGCGGACGGCTGGCGGACCTCTACCGGGGCGAGGTCCACCGGCAGGTCCGGGCACGGGAGAGCCATGCCCTGGTGGTGCTCGAGGTCCCGCAGCCCTGGGATCGGGACGAGCGCTGGGGGATGGACGAGCTCGGCCGCGGGCTGCGGCTCGGGAGGCTGGGGGCGAGCGCGCGCACGGTCTTCTCCGGCAGCGAGACCATCGGACTGGTGGGGAGCGCCCGGATCGCGGTGATCGCTCGGCGCGACCGGCTCGGCCCGCGGCTCGGGCTGCTGCGGGAGATGCTGGCCGACGCCGAGCCCTGGGTGCGGGTCTGGATCGAAGGCCTGCCCGGCAGCGACGCCGCCGCCGCCCAGCTGCTCGACGAGCTCGCCCGGTCCTGAGCCGCGCCTCGAGCGGGAACGGCCGGCCGTCTCCTAGGCTGGCGCCATGTGTGGCCGCTACGCGTCGAGCCGGCGCCCCGAGGACCTCGTCGAGGAGTTCGAGATCGAGGACGATCGGGTCGCGACGCCGCTCGAGCCCGACTACAACGTCGCCCCCACCAAGGAGGTGTACGCCGTCGTCGAGCGCCCGCCGCGCCGTGAGGAGACCGGGGAGGAGCACCCGCCCGAGCGGCAGCTGCGGGTGGTGCGCTGGGGACTGGTGCCGTCCTGGGCCAAGGACCCCTCGATCGGGAACCGGATGATCAACGCCAGGATGGAGACGGTGGCCGAGAAGCCGGCGTTCAAGCGGGCGTTCGCGAAGCGGCGCTGCCTGTTGCCGGCCGACGGCTACTTCGAGTGGTACCCCACGCAGCAGCTCACGAGATCGGGGAAGCCACGCAAGCAGCCGTTCTTCATCCGGCCCGCCGACGGTGGGGTGCTGGCGATGGCCGGGCTCTACGAGATCTGGCGCGACCCGACCCGCGCGGACGACGACCCCGAGCGGTTCCGGTGGACCTGCACCGTGCTCACCACCGAGGCCGAGGACGCCGTGGGCCACATCCACGACCGGATGCCGCTGACGGTGGAGCGAGACCGCTGGGCGCGGTGGCTCGACCCCACGACGGCCGACCGTGACGACCTGCTGGACCTGCTGGTCCCGGCCGCCCCGGGACGGCTCGAGATCTTCCCCGTCTCAACGGCGGTCAGCAACGTGCGCAACAACGGTCCAGAGCTGGTCGAACCCATCCCGGCCGAGGAGGCCCTGCAGTGAGCACCGAGCGTCGCATCATGACCCCGCACGGCGAAGGCCGGCTGGTCACCGACCGGTCCCGCCACCCGGTGGCCACCCTGCTGGTCAGTCACGGCGCCGGGAACGGCATCGACACCAGGGACCTCGAGGCGCTGGCCCGCAACCTGCCTCGCAACGGCGTGACGGTCGTGCGCTTCGAGCAGCCCTGGAAGGTGGCAGGGCGCAAGATCGCGACCTCGCCGAAGACCCTGGACGAGGCCCTGGTGTCGGCCGCGGACCAGCTGCGGGTGCGCACCCCGCTCGTGGTCGGCGGGCGCAGCGCCGGGGCCCGGTCTGCCGCCCGATGTGCCCGGCACCTCGGCGCGGTCGGCTGCCTGGCGCTGGCGTTCCCGCTCCATCCGCCCGGGCACCCGGAGAAGTCGCGGCTGTCCGAGCTGCACGAGGCACGCGTCTCGACCCTGGTCATCCAGGGGGAGCGCGACACCATGGGGCGGCCCGAGGAGTTCCCCGCCGACGTGGACCTGGCCGTCGTGCCCTCCGCGGACCACGGCTTCAAGGTGCTGGCCCGCGGCGACGTGTCGCAGGACGACGCCATGGAGATCGTCGTCGAGGCGACCCTGGAGTGGATCGTGCGCGAGGTGGTGGGCAGTGCCGGCAAGGGCGGTGCCGGGAATGGTCGGCGGGGCTGAGGTGTTCTGGGGGATGTGCTTGCCATCCTCGAACCAGCGCCCGGCCGGGATCCGCTGTCGCGACTAGACTGGGAGACGATGACTGACTCCCTGAACATCCCCGACGAGGTCGTGGACCCCGCCACGGAGACCGACGAGCAGCGCTCGGCTCGCTTCGAGCGCGACGCCCTTCCCTTTCTGGACCAGCTGTACTCCGCGGCCATGCGGATGACGCGCAACCCGGCGGACGCCGAGGACCTCGTCCAGGAGACGTTCGCGAAGGCCTACTCCTCGTTCCACCAGTTCCGGCCGGGGACGAACCTGAAGGCCTGGCTGTACCGCATCCTGACCAACACGTTCATCAACTCCTACCGCAAGAAGCAGCGCGAGCCGCAGAAGTCGATGTCCGAGGACGTCGAGGACTGGCAGCTCGCGCGCGCCGAGTCGCACTCCTCCACCGGGCTCCGCTCGGCCGAGATGGAGGCGCTCGAGCACCTGCCCGACTCGCAGGTCAAGGACGCGCTGCAGCGCCTCCCGGAGGAGTTCCGGCTCGCGGTGTACCTCGCCGACGTCGAAGGATTCGCCTACAAGGAGATCGCCGAGATCATGGAGACACCCATCGGCACCGTCATGTCCCGGCTGCACCGGGGTCGCCGCCAGCTGCGGGACATGCTCTCGGACTACGTGCGCACCAACGACCTGCTGACCACCAGCCGCGAGGGAGGAGAGTCGTGAGCCACACGCACGACCACCACGACGCCGCGAGCGGTGTTCCCTCCAACGAGGACTGCGCCGACTTCCTCGAGCGCATCGTCTACTTCCTCGACAACGAGCTCGACGAGGCCGACTGCTCGGCCGTGCGGCTGCACCTGGACGCCTGCAACCCGTGCCTGGAGAAGTACGACCTGCAGCGGACCGTGAAGGCGGTCGTGGCGCGGTCGTGCTCCGAGGCCGCCCCCCAGGAGCTGCGCGAGCGCGTCATGTTCAAGATCCGCGAGGTGCAGGTGCACATCGGCGAAGGCTGACGCTTCACCGCCCGCACCACAGCAACGAGCCCCCGGCCGGATCGGCTGGGGGCTCAGTGCTGTGTGCTACCGGAGTAGCTGCGCTCAGGCGTTGGGGCGCTTGCCGTGGTTCGCGCCCTTCTTCTTGCGAGCGCGGCGCTTGCGGCCGGTCTTGCCCATGGTGTCCTCCTGGATCGACGATCGTGGCCCAGCCCGTCGAGGCGGACGAGCCATCCGCCATCCTCTCAGGTCGCGAGGCGCAGACGAAATCCGGTGCGAGTCACAGGCGGGACAGGAACCGCTCGGCGTCCACGACGACGCGCGTCACCTCACCGCTTCCGACGACCCGGCCCGGCTTGTCCCCGCCCAGGTGGCGGGCGGCCACGGTGAACCGGTGCAGCCGGCCGTCGACGTGGGCGAGGGCCGCCGTGACCTCGACCTCCTGGCCGACCGGGCTGGCCCCGAGGTGCTCCAGCGAGACGCGGGTGCCGACGCTCGTCGAGCCTGCGGGCAGGGTGGCCTCGAGCGCCGCACAGGTGGCGGCCTCGCACCAGGCGAGGAGGCGGGGCGTGCCGAGCACGGGGAGGCTTCCCGACCCGAGGGCCTCGGCCGTGTCGTCACCGCTGACGGTGAACCGGAGGGTGGCCTCGACGGCGTCGCCGCTCACACGAGGTCCGACCGGTAGGCGATCAGCTGGACGTGCGGGACGGGCCTCCAGTCCCGCTCGGGGGTCCGTTCGAAGCCGAGCCGCTCGTAGAGCCGGTGGGCGTCGGTCATCTGCGGCAGCGTGGACATCACGATCGCGACGGCGCCCTCCTCGCGGAACCGGTCCAGCACCAGCCGGACGAGCGCCTCACCCACGCCCGAGCGCCGGGCACCGGGCGCGACCGCCAGCATCCGGAACTCGCCCTCGTCGTGGCCGCCCAGCTCCCGCCACGGCGACCCCTCCCGGCAGAGGGTCACCGTGCCGAGGACGGTGTCGCTGTCGTCGGGTGTCGCGACCCAGAGCTCGGCCTCGAGGTCGCGCGCCGCGGCGTTGCGCAGGTGCTCGAGGTAGGGATCCTCCGGGCCGAGGGTGAACTCCGAATAGGCCGCGACCGTGACCTCCCCGATGGCGCTCGTGGTCCTTCGGGGTCGCCCGCCGCAGTCGCATCCGCTCTCCTCAGATCCCGAAGGTGCTGCGCGGGTAGGCCGCCTCGACGTCAGTGATCACGTTGACCAGGTAGGGCACCCCGGAGGCGAACGCCCGGTCCAGGGCCGGCCCGATCTGGCGCGGGTCGGTCACCGTCTCGCCGGCTCCACCGAGGGCGCGCACCACCTCGTCGTACGCCGTGCGAGGAGCGAGATCGGCGGCCACGTCGTAGCCGTAGAGCATCTGCATCGGACCCTTCTCCAGGCCCCAGGCGGAGTTGTTGCCCATCACCATGACCACCGGCAGCCCGTGCCGCACCAGCGTGTCGACGTCCATCAGCGAGAAGCCGGCGGCGCCGTCGCCGAGCAGCAGCACGACCTGCGCGGACGGCCGGGCCAGGCGGGCCGCGATGGCGGCGCCCAGGCCGGCGCCCAGGCAGCCGTAGGGCCCGGGGTCCAGCCAGCCACCGGGCCGCCGCGGCTCCACGAACTTGCCGGCGAAGCTGACGAAGTCGCCGCCGTCGCCGATCACCACGGCGTCCTCGGCGAGCCGCGGGACGAGCTCGCCGTAGATGCGGGCGGGGTGGATCGGGTCGGCCTCGGCCGCGAGCAGCGCGGCGTCCCGCTCGGTCGCGGCGGCCACGGCGCCCTGCAGGTCGGAGACCCAGGACGACCAGTCGGGGCGGCGCACGACCTGCTCCAGGCCGGCCTGCAGGCCGTCGAACACCGCGGTGAGGTCTCCTGAGACCGAGGCGGCGAGGTCGGCGTGGCCCGACACCTGGCCGGGGGAGTCGGCGACGTGCACGACCCGGGCGGCGGCGCCGTCCTGCCCGAAGACGCCGTAGCCGAGCCGGAAGTCCAGAGGGGTGCCCACGACGACGACGAGGTCGCTCGCGCCGAGCGCCTTGCCCCGGGCCCTGGTGACGAGCAGCGGGTGGCCGGCCGGGACGATGCCGCGCCCCATCCCGTTGGTGATGGTGGGGACCTGGACCGCATCGACGAAGCGCAGGGCCGCTTCCTCCGCGCGGTCGGCCCAGACGTCCGTGCCCAGCACCAGGACGGGGCGGGCGGCAGCGGCGAGCAGCTCGGCGACCTCGGCGAGCGAGTCGGGGTCCGGTTCCGCACCGCGCGTGTCCGACAGCGGGGGCACCTGGCCGGACGCGGTGTTGAAGAACTCGTCCATCGGCACGTCCACGAACACCGGGCCCCGGTGCGAGGAGCGCGCCGCGGTGAAGGCCCGGTGCATCCCGTCGAGGACGTCGTCCGCGGTGTGCAGCGTGCGGGCCAGCTTGGAGACCGAGGCGAGGATCGGCGGCTGGTCGAGCTCCTGGAGGCTGCCGCTGCCCCACCGGTTGGCGGGCGCGCGGCCGCCGACGACCACCATGGGCGACCCGGCGAACTGGGCCTGGGCGACGGCGCTGACGCCGTTGGTCACGCCGGGACCGGCGGTCAGCACCGCGAGCCCGGGGGTCCGGGTGAGCTTGCCGGTCGCCTCGGCGGCGAATGCCGCGGTCTGCTCGTGGCGCACGTCGAGCAGCCGCATCGGGGGATCGGCCTTGACGGCGCCGTCGTACATCGGGAAGACGTGCGCGCCGGACAGCGTGAACATCGTCTCCACGCCGTGCGCGCGGGCGACCGCGACGGCGAGCTCGCCGGCGTGTCCGCTGAGCCGGTCGGGCTCCTGGTCCTCGGGGAGGTCGGGACGGTCGCTGGTCCGGGTCGCCGCGTCGCTCATGGCCCCGAGGTTACTCGGGCGTAGCCGACAGGTAGTGGGGGTTGGTCGCCTTCAGCGCCGAGACGAGCACCAGCAGCAGGTCGGTGCGGACCTCCGGTGGCTTCGGCCCCATGGCCAGCTGCAGGTAGAGCGCCCGGAGGAAGGCCTGGGCGTTGCCGCCGACCAGGAACGGGTCGCGGTCGTCGTAGGACCCCTGGGCTCCGGCAGCGGCCGCGATCCGGGCGATCCAGGGCTCCAGGACCCGCAGCGGGACGAGGTTGCGGTGCAGCACCTTCATGGTGGCCAGCGCCAGCCGGTCCGGCTCGCCGGCCGTGAAGAGCCGGTCGACCGGCAGCAGCACGCGGTCGGCGATCACGTCGAGCACCACGGTCAGCTCCGGCGTGTAGACGTGCGGCGACTGGGCCAGCGTGCCGAGGGCGTCGGCGCCGTGCGCCACCGCGTGGGCCCACCCCTTGCCGGGAACGAAGCCGCGCAGGTCGCGCTCCCGCAGCAGCCAGGTCGCCACCCGGTCGCCCCAGTCGAGGATCTTGCCGCCCGGCAGCAGCGGCCGGCCGTTGTCCCGCGCGATGCACTCGGCGAGGACCAGCACCGAGAAGCTGCGGCGGAAGACGGTGTCGGTGTCGGTCTCGCCGACCCCGACCCGCAGCCCGGCGGCCATCCCGTCGCCGAGGCCGGCCAGCAGGTCGTCGTACACACCGCGGTCGACCCACGTCGCGAGCGTCGGGTAGGCGGTGCCGTCGCGCTGTGCCGGGTCCGGGGAACCCAGCATCCGGGTGAGCTCGGCGGTCAGGTCGTCGAGTGGACGGTCCGAGGGGACGGCGAGGCCCTCTGCGTGAACCTGACTCCAGTACGACCCCGACATGGGGGACATCCTGCCAAAGCCCCAGCGGCGACACGCCCGGAGGTCCCCCGGGTGGTAGACCTGTGCCCGTGCCGTCGCTGACCGAGCTCGTCCGGAGCCACACGGACCTCGACGACGAGGACGTGGCCTGGCTGCAGCTGCTGCAGGCGGACTGGCAGATCATCGCGGACCTCTCCTTCGCAGACCTGGTGCTGTGGCTGCCCGACCGCGAGGGCCAGGGCTTCTGGGCCGGGGGCCAGATGCGCCCCACGACCGGGCCCACGGCGTACGTCGACGACGTGGTCGGCACGTTCGTCCCCGCCGGCCGCCGCCCGATGCTCGACACCGCCTGGGCCCAGGGCCGCCTGGTCCGCGAGGGCGATCCCGAGTGGCGTGACGACGTGCCGGTGCGCGTCGAGACGATCCCGGTGCGCCGCGGTGGACGGGTGATCGCGGTCGTGGCACGCAACACGAACCTGCTGGGGGTGCGCACCCCCAGCCGCCTGGAGCTGTCCTACCTGCAGACCGCGGCCGACCTGACCCAGATGATCGCGCACGGGCACTTCCCGGCTCCGGGCCAGCGCAGCGACCATGCGGACTCCCCGCGGGTCGGCGACGGGTTCCTGCGCGTGGACGCGGCCGGCCGGGTCGCCTACGCGAGCCCGAACGCGCTGTCGGTCTACCGGCGGCTCGGGCTCTCGGGCGACCTCGCGGGCCTGTCCCTCGCGGAGCTGACCCGCGAGCTGGTGCCGCCGCGCCGCCGGCCGGACGAGGAGACGCTCAGCGCGGTGCTGGGCGGACGCGCCCACCGGGACACCGAGATCGGCACCGACGAGGTCTCCCTGATCGTGCGGTCCATCCCGCTGCGCCCCCAGGGCGACCACATCGGCGCGCTGGTGCTGGTCCGGGACGTGACCGACCTGCGCCGACGCGACCGCGAGCTGGTGACCAAGGACGCCACGATCCGGGAGATCCACCACCGGGTGAAGAACAACCTGCAGACGGTGGCCGCGCTGCTGCGCCTGCAGGCGCGCCGGATCGACTCGGAGTCGGCGAGGGCGGCCCTCGAGGAGGCCGTGCGCCGGGTGGGCTCGATCGCCATCGTCCACGAGACGCTGAGCCAGGCGGTCGAGGAGCAGGTGGACTTCGACGAGGTCGCCGACCGGCTCGGCCGGATGGTCACCGAGGTCAGCGCAGTGGGAGACCGGGTGCGGGTGCGCCGGGACGGGCGCTTCGGGGTGCTGCCGTCAGAGGTCGCGACGGCGCTGGCGATGGTGCTGACCGAGGTGCTGCAGAACGCCGTCGAGCACGGGTACGCCGAGGGCCCCGTCGGGGGATCCGGCGAGATCGTGGTGACGGTGCGCCGGCTCGTGGGACGGCTGCACGTCAGCATCGAGGACGACGGGCAGGGACTGCCGGACGGCTTCGACCTGGACCGGTCCACGAACCTGGGGCTCTCGATCGTGCGCACCCTGGTCGAGTCCGAGCTCGGAGGTCAGCTCGAGGTGGCGCCGGCACCGGGCGGGCGTGGGGCCCGGGCGGCGGTCGACGTACCGCTGGAGTGAGGCTCAGGCAGTACGGACGCGGGCGCGGGCGTTGCGACGCTTGAGCGCCCGACGCTCGTCCTCGCTGAGTCCGCCCCAGACCCCGTGGTCCTGCCCGGCCTCGAGTGCCCAGGCGAGGCACTGCTCGCGGACGTCGCAGCGACGGCACACCTGCTTGGCCTCCTCGATCTGGAGGATGGCCGGACCTGTGTTGCCGATCGGGAAGAACAGCTCCGGGTCCTCGTCGAGGCAGGCGGAACGGTGGCGCCAATCCATGGGCGGGGGATCCCTCTTTCCTTCTACGTGCGTACAGGTCAGGAGTTCTCACAGCCCTGCGGGTGCGGGCGAACGACGGATGAAGGTGAACGTGTTCACGAGCGCGTCGTCTAGCGTGGCAACTCTTGGACCGTTAAACAAGACCTGAGCGCGGTCTGTTTGCGTCACGAGCGTCACACGGCGCGGCGGTTTGACGGCGCCTGCGGGTCCTTCACGGGCGGGGACCTCATACGCTGGCGCCGTGAGCGCGCAGTCTACCGACACCCCCGCACCCCTCGTTGCGGCCGCCTCCCTGGTGGCCGTCGAGGGCCTGCTGATGCTGGTCCTCGCCGTCCTCGAGCTGGCCAGCATGGACTCGGACCGGGTGGCTCTCGGCCTCACCACGGCCGGCTTCTTCGTGGTGTACGGCGTGGGCCTGCTGCTGTGCGCGTGGGCGTTGGCGCGGCGACGGTCGTGGTCCCGGAGCCCGGTCGTGCTGGCCCAGCTGATCTGGCTCGGCATGGCCTGGAGCCTGCGTGGTGGCGACAGCACCTGGGCAGCGGTCGGTGTGGCCGTCGTGGCCGTGGTCGTCCTTGCCGGGGTCCTGCACCCGGCGAGCATCGACGCGCTGGCCGACCGTCCGGAGGAGCAGGGCTAGGGAGACGAGCCCTGGCTAGGAGGACTCGTCGAGCGACGCGCGCAGCTGCTCGAGGGTCCGGTTCAGCAGTCGGGAGACGTGCATCTGGGACACGCCGATCTCCTCGGCGATCTGGGACTGCGTCATGTTCTTGAAGAAGCGCAGCAGCAGGATCTTCTTCTCCCGGGGCGCCAGCTGGTCCAGCAGCGGCTTGAGCGACTCCCGGATCTCGACGTGCTCGAGGTTCTGGTCGTCGATGCCGATGGCGTCCAGCATGGTGGCCGCGCCGTCCTCGTTGTCGTCGCTGGCGTCCAGCGACAGGGTGGAGTAGGCGTTGCTGGACTCGATCCCCTCGACGATCTCCTCCACCGTGCAGCCGATGGTCTCGGCGAGCTCGCGCGGCGTGGGGGAGCGGCCGAGGGACTGGGTCAGCTCGGCGGTGGTGGCGCCGATCTGCATCCGCAGCTCCTGGAGCCGTCGCGGAACCCGGATCGCCCAGCCCTTGTCGCGGAAGTAGCGCTTGACCTCGCCGATGATCGTCGGCGTCGCATAGGTCGAGAACTCCACGCCGCGCTCGGCGTCGAAGCGGTCGATGGCCTTGATCAGCCCGATCGTGCCCACCTGGACGAGGTCCTCGAAGGGCTCGCCACGGTTGCGGAAGCGGCGGGCACAGTGCTCGACCAGGGGAAGGTGCAGGTGCACGAGCTCGTCGCGGGCGTGGTCGCGGCTGGCCGACGAGGCGTCCTCGTCGCGGAACTGCCCGAACAGGTCGGCGCTGCGCCGTCGGGTGACCTCGACTCCCGACGGTGGTCCGTCCGGCCGTTCGTCGCCGTTGTCGAGTGTCATGACCTGCTCCATGTCACAGATCGAGCTCCAGGTGGCCGGACTCCATGGTGAGGGTGATCGTGAAGCGCCCGTCGCTGGTGTCGGCCGAGGCACTGGTGGCGAGCGTCGTCAGCACCTGCCAGGCGAAGCTGTCGTAGTCGGGGCTCTGCGCCACCCGGGACGTGCTGACGCCCACCGTGACCGTGAGCCGCCCCGGGTGCATGAAGAAGCGGCACAGCAGGTCCGCCGCCTCGTCTGCCTCGGGGAGCACCATCGCGCTGGCCTCGCCGACCGCGATCCGCAGGTCCTCGATGTCGTCGATCGGGAAGTCCAGGCGGGCGGCCAGCCCGGCGGTCGTGGTCCGGAGCACCGAGACGTAGGCGCTGTCCGCTGGGACGCGCAGCTCCACGTCCGCGCGGTGCTGGGATTGACCGCTCGCCGGCCCGGTCAGTGGCCCGCTCAATGACATCGTCGTCGTCCTCCGGTGGTGGGTCTCGCGGTGCAGACTAGTGGGGGCCGGCCCCCGGGTGGTGTACCCGTTGGCCGGCCCCGTCACACGTGTCGGATCCGGGGCAGCGTTCAGCCCTTCTTCGTCTCCCAGAAGATCTCCGCGATCTGGTCGATCTTGGCGAGCAGCTCGTCGGCCTTGCCGGCATCGAGCTCGCCCTTGGTGCCCGAGGCGCCGGCGAGCTTGGTGGCCTCGTTCACCAGCGTGTGCAGCTGGGGGTACTTCTCGAAGTGCGGGGGCTTGAAGTAGTCGGTCCAGAGCACCCACAGGTGGTGCTTGACGAGCTCCGAGCGCTGCTCCTTGATGAGGATCGCGCGGGTACGGAAGTCGGGGTCGTCGTTGTCGGCGACCTTGGCGATGATGCCCTTGATCGACTCGGCCTCGATGCGTGCCTGGGCGGGGTCGTAGACACCGCAGGGCAGGTCGCAGTGAGCGGAGACTTCGACGGTGGGTGCGAACAGTCGCGCGAGCATCCGGGGTCCTCTCTGGTGGGGGATCGTCGTATCGACTGCGACACTACTCCGCGTGCCGCGTCGACCTCAGGGGGTGCCGTACCCCTCTGCGCATCCTCCATTCGGGTTCGCCCGCGTGCGTGGCGACTCGATGTTGCCGACCCTGCACGACGGCGACCTGTTGCTGGTGAGGTACGCCGGTTCGGTGCGCCCGGGAGCACTGGTGCTGGCCCGGTTCCCCGACGGCACCCTCGCGGTCAAGCGTGCCGTGGAGCGGCGTACCTCACGCTCCGGCACCCCCGCCTGGTGGCTCCTCAGCGACAACCCGGACGAGGGGGTGGACTCCCGGCACCGCGGCGCGGTCGCCGACGACCGGGTCCCGGCGGTCGTGGTCGCCCGGGTCTGGCCCCGGCCCGGGCGCATTCGTGGACGGTGACCCGGGGCACGAGGCGCGCTGTGCCACACTGGCCTCAGGGTGATCCCCTGGTCCGACGAGTTCCGCGAACCACCCTTTCCGCGTCGAGCTGGACCATCCTCGTTCCCTGACGGCCGCGCGCCTGGAGAGTCAGAATTGGCCATGGAAGAGTCGCACCCGCACACCGGTGACCCCGTCTTCGACCTGCACGTGGGCGGGAAGATGGAGACGCGGTCGACGGTGTCGCTCACCGGCCCCGACGACCTGTCGCTCGCCTACACGCCGGGGGTCGCCCAGGTGTGCGAGGCGATCGCCGCCGATCCGTCGCTGACCCAGCACTACACGTGGGTGCCGAACACCGTGGCCGTCGTGACCGACGGAACCGCCGTGCTCGGGCTCGGCGACATCGGCCCCGCGGCGGCGATGCCGGTCATGGAGGGCAAGGCCGTGCTCTTCAAGCAGTTCGGCGACGTCGACGCCGTGCCGATCTGCCTGGACACCACCGACGTCGAGGAGATCATCGAGACCGTCGCCCGGCTCGCGCCGAGCTTCGGCGGGATCAACCTCGAGGACATCTCCGCACCGCGCTGCTTCGAGATCGAGCAGCGCCTCAAGGAGCGTCTCGACATCCCGGTCTTCCACGACGACCAGCACGGCACCGCCGTGGTGGCGCTGGCGGCGCTCCAGAACGCGCTGCGGCTGACCGGGCGAAACCCCGAGTCGACGCGCGTCGTCATCTCGGGAGCGGGGGCTGCCGGCGTCGCCGTGGCCCGGATCCTGCTCGAGGCCGGGATCAAGGACCTCGCGGTGACCGATCGCAAGGGCGTGCTGAGCTCCGCCCGCGGCGACCTCACGCCGGTGAAGCGCGCCCTGGCAGTCGACACCGCCGACAACTACGGGCGCTCGGGCTCCCTGGCCGACGTGCTCGTGGGCGCCGACGTCTACATCGGGGTCTCGGGCGGCACGGTGCCCGAGGAGCACGTCGCCGCGATGGCGCCGGACGCGATCATCTTCGGGCTGGCGAACCCGATCCCCGAGGTGCACCCCGAGGTCGCCCACCGGCACGCCCGGGTGGTGGCCACGGGCCGTTCGGACTTCCCCAACCAGATCAACAACGTGCTGGCGTTCCCGGGGATCTTCCGCGGCGCCTTCGACGTCCACGCGACCGCGATCACCGAGGGGATGAAGCTGGCCGCGGCCGACGCCCTGGCCCAGCTGGTGGGCGACGCGCTGGCCGAGGACATGGTCATCCCGTCACCGTTCGACCCGCGGGTCGGACCGGCCGTGGCCACCGCGGTCGCCGCCGCCGCTCGCCGGGACGGCGTCGCGCGCCGCTGATCCCGCGGGTTTCGACGCGCCGTTGCGACCTCGCAAGCTCGGTCGCAGTCTTGCTCAACCTCCCGACCCATGCCGTGAGCTCCTTCGGCGTTGCCTTCGGCGTGGGGCCGGGTTTCGACGCGCCGTCGCGCCCTCGCGAGCTCGGTCGCGGGCTTGCTCAACCTCCCGACCCACGCCGTGAGCTCCTTCGGCGTTGCCTTCGGCGTGGGGCCGGGTTTCGACGCGCCGTCGCGCCCTCGCGAGCTCGGTCGCGGGCTTGCTCAACCTCCCGACCCACGCCGTGAGCTCCTTCGTCGTTCCTGGCTAGGGTCGTGACATGTTCTCCGTCTACGCCGAGAAGTTCTCCTCCGACGACCCGCTGTCCGGACTCGTGCTGGGGGAGCGGCCCGACCCGGTCGCCCCCGACGGCTGGACGACGGTCACCGTCAGGGCCGCCTCGCTCAACCACCACGACCTGTGGTCGCTGCGCGGCGTGGGGCTGCGGGAGGAGTCGCTCCCGATGATCCTCGGCTGCGACGCCGCGGGCCACGACGAGGACGGCAACGAGGTCCTCGTGCACGCCGTCGTCAGCGACCCGTCGTGGACAGGTGGTGACGAGACCCTCGATCCGAAGCGGTCGTTGCTCTCGGAGCGGCACCAGGGCACGTTCGCCGACAAGGTCGTCGTGCCCCGGGGCAACGTCGTTCCCAAGCCGGAGTCGCTGTCGTTCGAGGAGGCGGCCTGCCTGCCCACGGCGTGGCTCACGGCGTACCGCATGCTGTTCACGCAGGGAAACCTCAAGCCCGGCGACACGGTGCTCGTCCAGGGCGCCGGGGGCGGCGTCGCCACCGCCCTGATCACCCTGGCGCGGGCCGGCGGCCTGCGGGTGCTGGCCACCAGCCGCGACGAGGCGAAGAGGGCGCGGGCGCTGGAGATCGGCGCGCACGACGTCTTCGAGTCCGGCGCCCGGCTCCCGCTGAAGGTGGATGCGGTGATGGAGACCGTGGGACGGGCCACCTGGTCGCACTCGATCCGCTCGCTGCGTCCCGGCGGCGCCATCGTCATCTCCGGCACCACGTCGGGGCCGAAGCTCGACGACGCCGAGCTGACCCGGATCTTCTTCCTGCAGCTGCGCGTCATCGGTTCCACGATGGGCACCCGCGCCGAGCTCGCGTCGCTGGTCACGCTGCTCGACGCCTCGGGCGCGCGCCCGCTCATCGACCGCACGCTCCCGATGGACCGGGCCCGCGACGGGTTCGCGGCCATGGCCGAGGGTGACGTGTTCGGCAAGATCGTCTTCACGCGCTGATGGCGACGCACGTCATCTCCGGTGCCGGGTCCGGCATCGGCGCGGTCCTCGCCGAGCGGCTGCACGCGCGCGGAGACGAGCTGTGGCTGCTCGCGCGCAGCGACGAGCGGGCGGGCGAGATGGCGGCCCGGTACCCGGGTGCGCGGACCGTGGTGGCCGACCTGGCCGACCCCGCCGGGCTCGAGCGGGCGTTGGGCGCGTCCGACCTGCCCGACCGTGTGGACTCGGTGGTGCACGTCGCAGGCGTCGTCGACCTGGAGCCGGTGGCCGAGCTCGACCTCGCCCGGTGGCAGCAGCAGCTCGACGTGAACCTGACCGCGCCGATGCTGGTCACGCGGGCGCTGCTGCCGGCCCTGCGCGCGGGCCGCGGGACGGTGGTGTTCGTCAACTCCGGCTCCGGGTTGTCCGCCAACCCCACGTGGTCGGGGTACGCCGCCTCGAAGTTCGGCCTGCGGGCCCTGGCCGACGCGCTGCGGGGGGAGGAGCTCGAGAACGGCGTACGGGTCACCACCGTCTATCCCGGCCGCACCGCGACACCGATGCAGGAGAAGGTCCACGCCCAGGAGGGCAAGGAGTACGACGCCGCGCGCTGGAGCGACCCCGCGACCGTGGCCGCCACCGTCCTGCACGTCCTCGACCTGCCGGCCGACTCCACCGTCCCGGACGTGTCCGTCCGCCCCGGTCCCCAGCCAGCTCTCTAGCCCGGTTCGCGACGGCTCAGCCGGCCGGCTCGAGCACGAAGATGCGCAGCCGGCGCCCGGTGATGCGCTGCTGGTACCTGACGTAGCCGCCGTAGACCCCGGCCGAGTTGAGCAGCACCAGCTCCCGCTCGGGCTCGGTCGCGGCGCGCGCCACGACCTGGCGGGTGGCCCCGCCATGGGTCACCGTCGCCCGGGGGTCGGCCTCGAGGTTGAGCACCCAGGCGGGCGTGTGTGGCTGGCCGAAGTTCGTGCCGAGCAGGGCGAGCGTGTCGTCGACGGGCACGGCGATGAGGTGCGTCTCTCGTGCCTGCCCCGACCTGCGGCCGGTCGTCGTGACGCGGAGCACCGGCAGGCCCGCCAGCAGCCGGGGGACGCTGGTGCGGCCGCGGGTCAGGCGGGTCGCGACCCGATCCATGGGCGCCAGCGCCTTCGAGAAGAACCAGGCGCCGCCACGCGTCGACGCGATCCCCTGCACCCCGCGCTGGAACGGGTTCGGACGGCGGTGCTCGTAGGAGAGGTCAGCGGCGAGGCCCATGGGCCGACGGTAGCCGCCGGACGCGGCTGCCGCGGTGGAATGGAGGAGGGGCTACAGTCTAGGGCTGGGAACGCCAGTTCAGGGCACCGACGAGGACCATCCGCAGCTGGGTGCGAGCGGTCTCGACGATGGCCTTCTCGGCATCGGGCCGCTTCGGCGTGCTGAGGATGGCCTCTGCGGTGGCGACCAGCGCCGTGACGATGAGGTTCGAGAGGATCCGGAGGTCCTCGGCGGACCACGGGTCGGTGCCCGGCAGCCGGGCCAGGTCGGTGGCCAGCTCGCGCTCGAACAGCTCGATCTCGTGCCGGATCGCCTCCCGCACGGCCGGGGGTCCGGCGGCGCGCTCGCGCGCGATGAAGAGGAAGTGGGCGCGCTGGCGGTGCACGTGCTCCACGAGGACGGTGATCGAGCGGTCCACCATGTCGTCGAACGCCGGCCCGCCGCGCCGTACGTCGCGCAGCATCGCCCGCAGCGACACGAAGGACTCGTCGACCAGGGCGAGGCCCAGTGCCTCGATGGAGTCGAAGTGGCGGTAGAACGCGGTCGGCACGATGCCCACCTCCTTGGCCACCTGGCGCAGCGAGAGTGCGCCGAGGCTGCTCTCCTCGGACAACCGGAGGGCCGCGTCGAGGATGGCCCGGCGGGTGCGCTCCTTGCGCTCGCCCCTGGTCCCGGGACGGTTCACCGCCTGCTCCGACATGCCCTCGATGGTAGCCGCGGGTGAACGGCTGTCCACGACGCCGCCCAGCGTGCCCAGGCTCACGCAGCACCTCCTTGACCACCCTCCGCGGGTGTCGGGATAGTTCCAGGTGGACGCGCGTGCACCGAGGCGCGAAAGGACTGAGCCATGAGGGACCACCTGAGCAGGGCCGAGATCCGCAAGGACACGGTGCAGGACGCCGTGCAGGCGGCCGCCACCACCGTCGGCCAGGTGACGACGATCGTCACCGGTGCGGTGCGCGACGTCGCCGGGGCGCTGGGCGGCCTCGCCACGGAGATCTTCGAGATCCGGGACTCCGCCCGGAGGGCCGCCGACGACCGCGGCGAATAAAATCCAGGAATTGTGGTTCGGGTCACGGTCGCCGGGGTAGGAGACAGGCCGTCGGGGGACGAGACAGAGTTGTCGACCGAACCGAGGAGCTCATGGAGACGGCGTTCGCCTCGCACTACGACCCCGGGACCAGCACCCTCGAGCTGACCGGGGCCTTTGACCGGGATGCCTGGGCGCTCGTGCACGAGGAGGTCGAGCGGGCCTTCCGGCGCACGGCGTGCCGCTTGACCATCGATCTGACCCGTGCCTCCGGTGTGCCGGCGCACTTCGTGGGCCACCTCGTGCACCTGTGCAACTGCTGCTACCCGGGCACCATCGTCCAGGTGGCGGCGCAGCGCGGCGCTCCCGCGGCCTGATCGCCCCGCCCGCGCGGGCGGGGCGACCCCCAGTGCCGGCTCAGTGCCGGGGTCAGTCCTCGGGATCGTCGAGCCGGGCCAGCCAGGTGGCGAACCGCTCGACCGCCGTCTCGAACTCCGGGTGGGTGTCGGTGAACTCCTGGAGTCGCTCGGCGAGCCACTCACACGTGAACTCCTCGTCACCCCGGCGTTTCTGGAGCTCCTCGATCCCGCGATCGGTGAAGTACATCGGCTACTGCCCCTGCCTCTCTCACTGGGTCTCGACCCGCGGTCGCGACCTCGCAAGCCCAGTCGCGCGCTCGCTCGACCTGCCTGAGGGTGGGAGCCGTCCTCGTTGCTCGGACGGCTCCCTCAGGCAAACGCGCGCTCGAGCAGGTCCTTCTGCTCGGCCTGGTGCCGCTTGACCGTGCCGACCGACGGCGACGAGGACGCCTCGCGGGTGACCGGCTCGACGGTGGCGTCGACCTCGGGCCACACGTTGAGCGCGTAGTGCGGCCACGGACCCATGTTCTCGGGCTCGTCCTGCACCCAGCGCACCGCCTTCAGGTGCGGGTAGCGGGCGATCTCGGCCTTGATGTCGTCGAGCGGGCGCGGGTAGAGCTGCTCGATCCGGGCGATGGCGAAGCGCTCGGAGTTCTCCCGCTTCGTCCGCTCGACCATCAGGTCCCAGGTGACGCGGCCCGAGCACAGCAGCAGCGTGTCGACCTTGTCCTGGTCGGCCTGCGAGTCGCCGATGAACGCCTTGAACGAGCCGTTCGTGAAGTCCTCGGGCCGCGAGGCGGCCTCCTTGCGCTTGAGCATCGACTTCGGGGTGAAGACGATCAGCGGTCGGTGCTCCTCGCCCAGCGAGTGCTGGCGCAGCAGGTGGAAGTACGACGCGGGCGTCGAGGGCTGGGCGACCACGAACGCGTCGTCGGCGCACATCGTCATGAAGCGCTCGATGCGGGCCGAGGAGTGGTCGGGGCCCTGGCCCTCGTAGCCGTGGGGGAGCAGCAGCACCACGCCGGACTGCTGGCGCCACTTGGTCTCGCCCGAGGTGATGAACTCGTCGATCACCGTCTGCGCGCCGTTGACGAAGTCGCCGAACTGCGCCTCCCACAGCACCAGGGCCTCGGGGCGGGCCACCGAGTAGCCGTACTCGAAACCGAGCGCGGCGTACTCCGAGAGCAGCGAGTCATAGACGTAGAACTTCGCCTGGTCCTCCGTGAGCGAGGACAGCGGCGTCCACTCGTCGGCGTTGACCCGGTCGATGATCGTCGCGAAGCGGGACACGAACGTGCCGCGCCGCGAGTCCTGTCCGGCCAGGCGCACCGGCCGGCCCTCCATGAGCAGGGAGCCGAACGCCAGGATCTCGCCGGTGCCCCAGTCGATCGGACCGTCGGTGATCGCGGCCGCGCGCCGTCTGGAGCTGCGGCATCACCTTCGGGTGGACCGTGAACCCGTCCGGCGGGGTGACGTAGGCGTCGGAGATCCGCTTCAGCACGTCCACGGAGACCGCGGTGTCGGTCTCGCCGGCGGGCTTCTCGGGGTAGTCGGGCACGGTGGTCCAGTCCGAGGGCTGGCTGCTCGCCTCGCGCACCTCGGTGAAGACGCGCTCCAGCTGCTGCTGGTAGTCGCGCAGGACCTGCTCGGCCTCCTCGATCGTGATGTCGCCACGGCCGATGAGGGACTCGGTGTAGAGCTTGCGCACCGAGCGCTTCTGCTCGATCAGGTCGTACATCAGCGGCTGGGTGTACGACGGGTCGTCGCCCTCGTTGTGGCCGCGACGCCGGTAGCAGACCAGGTCGATGACGACGTCCTTGTTGAACGCCTGGCGGTACTCGAACGCCAGCCGGGCGACGCGGATGCACGCCTCCGGGTCGTCGCCGTTCACGTGGAAGATCGGCGCCTGGACCATGCGCGCGACGTCGGTGCAGTAGAGGGAGGAGCGCGACGAGCCCGGCGAGGTGGTGAAGCCGACCTGGTTGTTGACGACCAGGTGGATCGTGCCGCCGGTGCGGTAGCCGCGCAGCTGCGACAGGTTGAGCGTCTCGGCCACGACACCCTGGCCGGCGAACGCCGCGTCGCCGTGCACGAGCAGCGGCAGCACGGGGTACTCGGCACCCCTGTTGAGCACGTCCTGCTTGGCGCGGGAGATGCCCTCGAGGACCGGGTCGACGGCCTCGAGGTGGGAGGGGTTCGCGGCGACCGAGACCTTGATCCGGTCCTTGGAGCCGGCCTCGAACTCGCCCTCGGCGCCGAGGTGGTACTTCACGTCGCCGGAGCCCTGGACCGTGCGCGGGTCGATGTTGCCCTCGAACTCGCGGAAGATCTGGGAGTACTTCTTGCCGACGATGTTCGCGAGCACGTTGAGCCGGCCGCGGTGCGCCATCCCGATGGTGACCTCGTCGAGCTCGGCCTCGGCGGCGGCCTCGCAGACCTCGTCGATGACCGGGATCGTGGTCTCGCCACCCTCGAGCGAGAAGCGCTTCTGGCCGACGAACTTCGTCTGCAGGAAGGTCTCGAACGCCTCGGCCTGGTTGAGCTTGAGCAGGATCCGCAGCTGCTCCTCGCGCGGCGGCTTGATGTGCGGCTGCTCGACGCGCTCCTGGATCCAGCGCCGCTGCTCGGGATCCATGATGTGCATGTACTCGATGCCGGTGGTCCGGCAGTAGGAGTCGCGCAGGATGCCGAGGATGTTGCGCAGCTTCATGAACGGGCGACCGGAGCCCCCGAAGGAGCCGGTGGCGAACTCCCGGTCCAGGTCCCACAGCGTCAGGCCGTGCGACTCGACCTCGAGGTCGGGGTGGCTGCGCTGGCGGTACTCCAGCGGGTCGGTGTCGGCCATCATGTGGCCACGCACCCGGTAGGCGTGGATCAGCTCGAGGATCCGGGCCTGCTTGCTGATGTCGTCGTCGTGCGTCGTCGCGATGTCGTTGGCCCAGCGGATGGGCTCGTAGGGGATGCGCAGCGAGCGGAAGATCTCGTCGTAGAAGTCGTCCTGCCCGAGCAGCAGCTGGTGGACTCGCTTGAGGAACTCACCCGACTGCGCGCCCTGGATGACGCGGTGGTCGTAGGTGGAGGTCAGCGTCATGACCTTGCTGATGCCGTTGCGGGCGATCGCCTCGGCGGAGGCGCCCTGCCACTCCGGCGGGTACTCCATGGCGCCCACCCCGATGATCGCGCCCTGCCCCTTCATCAGGCGGGGGACCGAGTGGCTGGTGCCGATGCCGCCGGGGTTGGTCAGGCTGATCGAGGTGCCCTTGAAGTCCTCGACGGTGAGCTTGCTGTCGCGCGCCTTGCGCACGATCTCCTCGTAGGCGGTCCAGAAGCCGGCGAAGTCCATCGTCTCCGCGCCCTTGATGCTGGGCACGAGGAGCTGGCGGCTGCCGTCCGGCTTGGGGACGTCGATGGCCAGCCCGAGGTTGATGTGCGCCGGGGTGATCAGGTTGGGCTTGCCGTCGACGACGTCGAAGCCGACGTTCATCTCGGGCATCGTCCGCAGGGCGCGGACCAGCGCGTAGCCGATCAGGTGCGTGAACGACACCTTGCCGCCGCGGGCGCGGGCGAGGTGGTTGTTGATCACCGTGCGGTTGTCCCACAGCAGCTTGACGGGCACCGAGCGGACCGACGTCGCGGTCGGCACGCTCAGCGAGGCGTCCATGTTCTGGGCGGTCCGGGCCGGCGCGCCGCGGAGCACGGTGTACGCCGGCTCGTCACTGGCCGCTGCCGGCGCCGTGGGCTTGTGGTCCTTCGGCATCGGCGTGGTCGTGCCGCGGGCGGGCTCGTCGGCCTGGGCGGCGGGGCGGGGCTTGGCCTTGGGGGCGGGGACCTTCTCCTCCGCCTTCTGCTCCGCCTTCTGCTCCGCCTTCTGGGGGCCGCCTTCTGGGGGGCCGCCTTCTGAGGGGCCGTCTTCGTGGGAGCAGGCTCGGCCTTGCTGGGAGCCGGCTTGTCCTGGGTCTTCGTGGCGGCCTGGGCAGCGTGGCCGTTGGTGCCACCGGTGGCGGAGCCGTTGGCCTGGAAGTACTTCACCCATGTGGGGTCGACGCTGCCGGGATCCTTCTGGTACTGGTCGTACATCTCCTCCACGAGCCACTCGTTGGCGCCGAAGTCGGCGGAGGGCTGTTCGGGAGACTGGCTGCCTGAGGACTGCGGCACGGGTGGGTTCGCCTCTTCCGGATACGCGCGCGGGGATGGGTTTCAGTCGTCAAGGCTAGACCCCCGGGCCAGTAAATGCTCGGGCAAGGGTGGCCTTTCGGGCGGGGTGTTACGTGCGGCACACCACATGAGAGATTGATCCACCATGACCACTCCCAGACGAAGGGTCGCCGCGCTCGCCACATCGCTCCTCGTGCTCGTTCCGGCGGCCACCTCGTGCAGCGGTGACGACTCCAGCGGTGAGCCGTCGGCCGAGCCGAGGTCGTCGAGCTCCTCCAGTCCGGCACCCGCCCCGCGCGAGGTGAAGACCCGGGTCAGCCTGGAGCGGGTTCCCGGGCGGTTGCCCCCGGAGGTGCGCAAGCGCGTCCAGCGCCAGGTCGGCGACGTGGTCGACCGCTGGTTCGACAAGGCGTACATCCGGGGCCGCTATCCGCGCAACGACTTCCACGACGCCTTCCCGGGCTTCACCGTGCGGGCGCGGGCGCAGGCCCACCACGACAAGGCGCTGATGACCAACCAGCCCCTGGCGCGGCGCATCACCGGTGTGACGGCGACCCAGCGCCTGGTGTGGATCGACGTCCTTCCCGCCGGTGGACGGGCAGCCGGTGCGACGGCGCGGTTCCGCCTCGAGTTCACCACCACGGGTCAGGCGAAGAAGTCCGTGGCGGTCCGTGGCCGACTGTTCCTGACGCCGGGCCCGGACGGCTGGAAGGTCTTCGGGTACGACGTGGCCAAGGGCACGCCTCAGGAGCTGCAGCCGCCCCGGCCCACCACCCAGAAGCCGAAGTCGAAGTCGAAGTCGCACAACGGTGAGAAGAAGAAGCACGACGCGAAGGGAGGCGGTCGATGAGCACCGCCCGCACCCGCACCGCCCGGGGACTGCACCTGGTCGTCCTGGGCGTGGTGCTCGCCGTGGCCGCCCTGGTGGTGCCGGACTCGGCCGTGCAGCCCACCGAGGTGGAGCTGGTCAAGGTGAACCGCGCCAGCGGCGTCGACCTCAGCCCCGACGTGGTGTGGATCCTGGCCGTCGGCTCCGACGCTCGTCCCGGCCAGGACATGACCCGCACGCGCGGCGACGCGCTCCAGCTGATCGGCCTGAACACCAAGACCGGTGCCGCCGCCGCGATCGGCGTGCCTCGGGACTCGTGGGTCAACATCCCGGGCCACGGCAACGAGAAGATCAACGCCTCGCTCTACTTCGGTGGGCCCCAGCTGCTCGGGCAGACGGTGGGCAACCTGGTGGGGATCCAGCCGGACTACGTCTTCGTGAGTCGCTTCCCCTACTTCATCGCCATGGTGCGCCAGATCGGCGGCATCGACATCCGGAACCCGCGGGCCTTCAGTGACACCTACCTCAAGCCGCAGGGCTTCAGGGCCGGCCGGATCCACCTCAACGGGTACGACGCCATGGCCTTCTCGCGGATCCGCCACGACCTGCCCCGCGGCGACTTCGACCGCTCGGCCAACCAGCAGCGGGTGCTTCGCGGGATCCAGGCCCGGGTGCGTGCCCAGGCCTCCGTCCCCGGCTTCATGGAGCGCGGTGTGGTCTCGGTGATGCAGCACATGCACACCGACCTCGGCCCCGCCGAGCTGTTCCGCCTCGCGCAGGCCATGGCGCAGGTGGAGCCGTCCAAGATCACCAGCTGTGTCGTCCAGGGCGGCATCGGCAACATCGGCGGCGCCAGCGTCGTGCTGCCGTACACCTCCCAGGCCCGGATGCTGGGCAACGAGGCCCGCAGGGACGCCACGCTCGAGCACTGCTGAAGGGGCAGCCACCGCGCGAGAGCTGCCGTGCGCCGAGGACCTGCGTCGGAAAAGTGTGGTGCGCCTCCGGCAGGATTCGAACCTGCGGCACCTGGTACCGGAAACCAGTGCTCTATCCCCTGAGCTACGGAGGCATGCGCAGACGCGAGCTTCTCGTCGACGCGAATCGGGAGACTACCTGTCGAAACCGCCGGGGAGGAAACCGGGGCCCGCCGATAGGCTGACGTGGTGACCCCCGACCAGATCTCCACCACCATCGTCGACGTGCTGCAGGCCCTGGTGGCCGACGGGTCCGTGGTGCTGCCCGACGGCGTCCCGACCTCCGTGACCGTGGAGCGTCCGCGCCAGAAGGGCCACGGCGACTACGCCACCAACGTCGCCCTCCAGCTCGCCAAGAAGGCCGGGACGAACCCGCGCGAGCTCGCCGCCCTCGTCCAGAAGCGCCTCGCGGCGGCCGGAGGCGTGGCCGCGGTCGAGATCGCCGGTCCGGGCTTCCTCAACATCACCATCGACGCTGGTGCCCAGGGGCAGGTCGCGTCGGACGTCGTCGCCGCAGGTGCGTCGTACGGCGGCTCCGAGGTGCTCGCAGGCAACCGGATCGACGTCGAGTTCATCTCGGCCAACCCGACCGGTCCGCTGCACCTGGGGCACACCCGGTGGGCCGTCCTGGGTGACGCCATCGCCCGGGTGCTGCAGGCGGCCGGCGCCGAGGTGACGCGGGAGTTCTACATCAACGACCGCGGCAACCAGATGGACCTCTTCGGCGCGTCCATCGAGGCGGCCGCCCTCGGCAAGCCGATCCCCGAGGACGGCTACCAGGGCGAGTACATCGCCGACCTCGCCGCCCGGATCGTGGCCGACCGGCCGGGGCTCGTGGACCTGCCTGCCGACGAGCGGCTGGTCGCCTTCCGCGAGGCGGGGTACGCCGTCCAGCTCAAGGACCAGCAGGACGCGCTCGAGCGCTTCAACACGCACTTCGACGTGTGGTTCTCCGAGCGGAGCCTGCACGAGGACACCTCGCACGGCTCCGTGACCGACACCCTCAAGGGTCTCCAGGACAAGGGGCACCTCTTCGAGGCAGACGGTGCGCTGTGGATGCGCACCACGGACTTCGGCGACGACCGGGACCGGGTGCTCATCCGCACCAACGGCGTGCTGACGTACTTCGCGTCGGACACCGCCTACTACCTCAACAAGCGGGCGCGCGGCTTCGACCGCTGCATCTACCTGCTGGGTGCCGACCACCACGGGTACGTGGGGCGGCTGCGGGCGATGGCGGCGTGCGCCGGCGACGACCCGGACGCCCACATCGAGGTGCTCATCGGGCAGCTGGTGAAGATCCTGCGCGACGGTGCCGAGCTCCGGCTGTCCAAGCGGGCGGGCACCATCGTCACGCTCGACGAGCTCGTCGAGGAGATCGGCGTGGACGCGCTGCGCTACTCCCTGGCTCGCTACCCGGCCGACAGCCCCCTCACGCTCGACGTCGCCGAGATCACCAAGGCCTCCAACGACAACCCCGTGTACTACGTGCAGTACGGGCACGCTCGCACCTGCCGGATGATGGAGAACGCGGCGGACCTCGGGATGTCCCTTCCCGAGGCGCAGGCGGGCTTCGACCCGGCGCTGCTCTCCCACGAGCTCGAGGGGCGGCTGCTGCGTGCGCTGGCGGAGTTCCCCCGGGTGGTCGCCAGTGCCGCCGAGCTGCGCGAGCCGCACCGGATCGCCCGTTACCTGGAGGCCACGACCTCGGTCTTCAACAAGTGGTACGACACCCGGGAGTGCCGGATGCTGCCGCAGGGTGACGAGGCGGCCGGCCCGGTCAACGCGGCACGGCTGGTGCTGGTCGTGGCGACCCGCATCGTCCTCGCCAACGGTCTCGACCTGCTCGGGGTCTCGGCCCCCGAGCGGATGTAGGAGCGGATCCAGTCCATGCCCCACGCCCACGAAGCCGGCTGGGCGCACGCCGACGGTGCCCTGCGCCCGTCCTGGCTGCGCCAGCCGGAGGACCCCAACCAGCTCGTACAGCACCTGTGGTCGACGACGGCGCGCAAGCTCGAGGGACGGCTCGAGGTCGGGGGAGTGCTGCTCGCCGACCTGGTGGCCGAGCACGGCTCGCCGGCCTACGTCCTCGACGAGGAGGACTTCCGGGGGCGTGCGCGGGCCTTCCGCGACGCCTTCGCGGCGTACGACGTCTTCTACGCCGGCAAGGCGTTCCTCTGCACGACCACGGCGCGCTGGGTGGCCGAGGAGGGGCTCTGCCTGGACGTCTGCTCCGGCGGTGAGCTGACGGTCGCCGAGCGCGCCGGCTTCGATCCCGCCCGGATCGGCTTCCACGGCAACAACAAGACGCCGGCCGAGCTGCGCCGGGCGGTCGAGCTCGGGGTCGGCCGGATCATCGTGGACTCGTTCGTCGAGATCGAACGGCTGGCGGCGATCGTGGCCGAGCTGGGCGCGACCGCCCGGGTGATGGTGCGGGTCACGGCCGGCGTCGAGGCGCACACCCACGAGTACATCGCCACCGCGCACGAGGACCAGAAGTTCGGCTTCTCGATCACCTCCGGCGACGCCTTCGAGGCCGTGCGCCGCGTGCAGCGACGCCCCCGGCCTCGAGCTGCTCGGCCTGCACTCCCACATCGGCTCGCAGATCTTCGACTCCTCCGGGTTCGAGGTGGCCGCCCGGCGGGTGCTCGCGCTGCAGGCGCGGATCTCCGAGGAGCTCGGCGCTGAGCTGGATGGAGAGGGGCTGCCGGAGATGGACCTCGGTGGTGGCTTCGGCATCGCCTACACCACCCAGGACGACCCGGCCGACCCCTCGCAGCTGGCAACCGAGATGACGAAGATCGTCGAGCACGAGTGCCGCGCGCTGGGGATCGCCGTGCCGCGGCTGTCGATCGAGCCCGGCCGGGCGATCGTCGGACCGTCGATGTGCACCGTCTACGAGGTCGGCACGGTCAAGGAGGTCGCGCTCGACGGCGGCGCGCGCCGGACCTACGTCAGTGTCGACGGCGGGATGAGCGACAACATCCGCACCGCGCTCTACGACGCCGACTACTCCTGCACCCTCGCCTCGCGCGCCTCTGCCGCCGCGCCGGTGCTCTCGCGGGTGGTGGGGATGCACTGCGAGGCGGGCGACATCGTCGTCAAGGACGAGTTCCTGCCCTCGGACCTGGCCCCGGGCGACCTGCTGGCGGTTCCGGGCACGGGTGCCTACTGTCGCTCGATGGCCTCCAACTACAACCACGCGCTGCGTCCGCCGGTGGTCGCGGTTCGGGACGGTGCGGCGCGCGTCGTCGTTCGGCGAGAGACTGTGGACGACCTGTTGGCAACGGATGTGGGAGCGGTCAGTGGATAGCCCAGCAATGAGGACCCGGGCCCTGAAGGTCGCCGTGCTCGGCTGCGGGTCGGTCGGCTCGCAGGTCGTGCGGCTGCTCGACGAGCAGGCCGGGGACCTGGCGGCCCGCGTCGGGGCGCCGGTCGAGCTGGTCGGGGTCGCGGTGCGGCGGCTGGAGGCCCGCCGCGACGTCGAGGTGCCGGAGGGTCTCCTGACGACCGACGCCGCCGGGCTGGTCGCCCGCGACGACGTGGACCTGGTCATCGAGGTCATCGGCGGCATCGAGCCCGCCCGGACGCTGATCCTCTCGGCGCTGGAGAACGGTGCCTCGGTCGTGACCGCCAACAAGGCGCTGCTCGCCGAGGACGGCCCGACCCTGTTCGAGGCGGCCGAGAAGGCCAACCGCGACCTCTACTACGAGGCTGCGGTCGCGGGCGCGATCCCGATCGTGCGGCCGCTGCGCGAGTCGCTCGCCGGGGACCGGGTCACCCGCGTGCTCGGCATCGTCAACGGCACGACGAACTTCATCCTCGACAAGATGGACACCACCGGAGCCGGGTTCGCCGAGGCCCTCGAGGAGGCCCAGGAGCTCGGCTACGCGGAGGCCGACCCCACGGCGGACGTCGAGGGCTTCGACGCGGCGGCGAAGGCGGCGATCCTGGCATCGCTGGCGTTCCACTCGCGCGTCACGGCCGCCGACGTCTACCGAGAAGGCATCTCCGAGGTCACCGCCGCCGACGTGCAGTCGGCGCGCGACATGGACAGCGTGGTGAAGCTGCTGGCGATCTGCGAGCTGCGGGCCAACGCCGGTGGCGAGGACGCCGTCTCCGTCCGGGTCCACCCGGCGATGATCCCGCGCGCACACCCGCTGGCCTCGGTGCGCGAGGCCTACAACGCGGTCTTCGTCGAGTCCGAGGCCGCCGGACAGCTGATGTTCTACGGACCCGGCGCCGGTGGCTCGCCGACCGCCTCCGCGGTCCTGGGCGACCTCGTCACCGTGGCCCGCAACCGCCTCGCCGGCACCCGCGGTGCGGGCGAGTCGGCGTACGCGGACCGGGCCGTGCTGCCGATGGGGGAGACCCGCACCCGCTACCACGTGGCCATCGACGTCGACGACCGCGCAGGTGTCCTCGCAGCCGTGGCGACGGCGTTCGCGGAGAACGGCGTGTCCATCTCCACCGTGCGCCAGGAGGGCCGCGACCTCGATGCGGAGCTCGTCGTGGTCTCCCACGAGGCCACCGACGCCCAGCTCAGCGCCACGGTCCGGCACCTGCGTGAGATGGAGATCGTCCGCGAGGTCACCTCGGTGATGCGCGTCGAGGGGGACCACGAATGAACGTCGACCAGCTCGACCACCCGGCAGGAGCGATCGCCCGCACCCACCAGTGGCGGGGCGTCATCGAGGAGTACCGCCGCCTGCTGGAGATCCCCGAGGGCACGCCCGCGGTGACGCTGCGGGAGGGCGGCACCCCGCTGGTGCACTCCGAATGGCTGTCGGGGCTGACCCGCGCCGAGGTCTGGCTCAAGGTCGAGGGCGGCAACCCCACGGGCTCGTTCAAGGACCGCGGGATGACGGCGGCGATCTCCGTCGCGAAGCACGAGGGTGCTGCGGCCGTGGTCTGCGCCTCGACCGGCAACACCTCGGCGTCGATGGCCGCGTACGCCGCCAAGGCCGGTCTCAAGCCGCTGGTGCTGGTCCCGGAGGGCAAGATCGCGGCCGGCAAGATGGCGCAGGCCATCGTCCACGGTGCCCAGGTGATCATGGTGCGCGGCAACTTCGACGACTGCCTCGGCATCGCGAAGGGCCTGGCCTGGGACTACCCGGTCGCGCTGGTGAACTCCGTGAACCCGGTCCGGCTCGAGGGCCAGAAGACCGCGGCGTTCGAGATCGTCGACTTCCTCGGCGACGCCCCGGACTTCCACCTGCTTCCCGTGGGCAACGCCGGCAACATCTCGGCGTACTGGCTCGGCTACACGCAGTACGCCGACCTCGGGCTCGCGACCCGCAAGCCGGTCATGCGCGGCTTCCAGGCCGAGGGGGCGGCCCCGCTCGTGACCGGTGAGCCGTTCCCCGACCCGGAGACCAAGGCGACCGCCATCCGGATCGGGAACCCGGCTTCGTGGAAGCTCGCCGAGGCGGCCCGTGACGAGTCCGGCGGCCGCTTCGCCGCCGTCAGCGACGACCAGATCCTCGCCGCGCAGCGCGACCTCGCCTCGCACGACGGCGTCTTCGTGGAGCCGGCCTCTGCCGCCGGCATCGCCGGCCTGCTCCAGGAGCTGGCAGCCGGGGAGTCCTACGCCGGAAGCACGGTCGTGGTGACCGTGACCGGCCACGGGCTCAAGGACACCGCCACCGCGCTCGAGGGCTTCGCGGCCGCCGGTGGCACCATCGTCGACACGGTCGTCGACGCCGACGTAGCCGCGGCCGCCCGCGCGGCCGGACTCGCCTGAATGGTCACGTTCGTCGACGGCCCGGTCCGGGTGTCCGTCCCCGCGACCTCGGCCAACCTCGGTCCCGGATTCGACTCCCTCGGCCTGGCGCTGTCGCTGCGTGACGAGCTCGAGGCCGAGGTCGTCGAGAGCGGTCTGGCGGTGGAGGTCGAGGGGGCCGGCGCCGCGTCGGTCCCTCTCGACGAGTCGCACCTGGTCGTGCGGTCGATGCGGGCCGCGTTCGAGGCGATGGGGGCCCGGCCCCCCGGACTGCGGCTGTCCTGCCGCAACGTCATTCCGCACGCTCGAGGGCTCGGCTCGTCCTCGGCGGCGATCGTCGCCGGCGTCACCCTGGCCCGGGGGCTGGTGGCGGGGGGCTCGCTGCTGGTCTCCGACGAGGCGCTCTTCGACCTCGCTGCCCGGATCGAGGGGCACCCCGACAACGTGGCCCCGGCTCTCCACGGCGGCTTCGCGATCTCCGGACGGGACGACGAGGGCTTCTACGCCGTGGGCTCGGCCGTCGACCCGCGCGTGGGCGTGGTGGTCTTCGTGCCGCCCGACCCGGTCGCCACCGAGGTCGCGCGCGGGACTGCTTCCCCCCGCGGTGCCGCACGCGGACGCCGCCGCGGACGCGGGGCGTACGGCGCTGCTGGTCGCGGCCCTGGCCGGGCAGCCGGAGCAGCTGTTCCGGGCCACCCACGACTTCCTCCACCAGGAGTACCGTCGCGCGGCGATGCCGGCCTCGCTCGCCCTGATCGATGCGCTGCGCGCCGACCGGGTGGCGGCGGTCGTGTCGGGTGCCGGTCCCACTGTGCTGGCCTTCGCTGACGGCCCGGACCAGGCCTCCGCGGCGCCCGACCGGTTGCTGGCGCGCTGTCCGGACGGCTGGCACGTCTACCACCTGGCGGTCGACCGCGAGGGCGCGCTGCTCGGCTGAAGAACTCGAGCCCGGCGAAATCGTGCCCGACGCCACATCGGCCGAGGCGGGTGGTACTGTGAAGACGCGTCAGACATCTCGGCGTGGCACCAGCAGGTGACGTCAGTCCCTGGGTGCACCATCTTCCTCTTTCCCGTGCGGGCCTCGTCCCGCACACCCGCCGGTAGCCCTCCTTCGGTGAGCCCCGGCGGCGAGGAAGCAATGACCAGCAGCCACCGGCCTGCGGGCCGGCTCGGCACTGATACGTGGGAAGGACCTCACGTGACGGAAACCATCGAATCCACCCCAGCTGAGCCCCCGGCGAGCGCCGCGGCTCCCAAGAAGCGCGGTGGTGGGCTCAACTCCATGCTGATCGCGGACCTGAAGTCGATGGCTGCGGGCATGGGCATCCCGGGTGCGGCCACGATGAAGAAGGCCCAGCTCATCGAGGCGATCAAGGGCGCGCAGTCGTCCGGCGCCGGCGGGCGTGGCGACTCCGAGGCCAAGCAGCAGCGCAAGGAGGCCCCCGCCGGCAAGCAGGCACCCGCCGAGCGGCCCGCCGCCGAGCAGGCCGCCGCCGAGCAGGCCGCCGTCGAGCAGGTCGCGAAGGACAAGGGCCGCACCGAGGGCAGGGGCGAGGAGAACCGCGGCGACCAGGACCGGGAGAAGGGCCGCAGCGACGACCGCGACCAGAACCGGGGCGACCAGAACCGCGACAAGAACCGCGGCGACCGTGACGGCCAGAACCGTGACGGCCAGAACCGTGACGGCCAGAGCCGCAGACGACCAGAACCGCGACCAGAACCGGGGCGACCAGAACCGGGGCGACCAGAACCGGGGCGACCAGAACCGGGGCGACCAGAACCGGGGCGACCAGAACCGGGGCGACCACGGTCGTGACGACCAGGGCGGTGGCGAGGGCAGCCGACGCAACCGTCGGCGCCGCGGTCGCGACTCGCGACCGCACCGAGCGCACCGACCGCGGCCCCCGCAGCGGCGGCGGACAGCGCAACGAGCCGGACACCACGATCCTCGAGGACGACGTGCTCGTCCCCGCGGCAGGCATCCTCGACGTGCTCGACAACTACGCCTTCGTGCGGACCAGCGGCTACCTGCCCGGCACCGACGACGTCTACGTCTCGCTGTCGATGGTCCGCAAGTACGGCCTGCGCCGTGGGGACGCGATCATCGGTGAGGTGCGCCAGCCCCGAGAGGGCGAGCGCAAGGAGAAGTTCAACCCGATGGTGCGCATCGAGAGCGTCAACGGTGCGGACCCCGAGGCGGCCAAGCACCGCATCGAGTTCTCCAAGCTCACCCCGCTCTACCCCTCCGAGCGGCTGCGCCTCGAGACCGAGCAGAACAACCTGATCGGCCGGGTCATCGACATCGCCGCCCCGATCGGGAAGGGCCAGCGCGGTCTGATCGTCTCGCCCGCGAAGGCCGGCAAGACGATGATCATGCAGTCGATCGCCAACTCGATCACGACGAACAACCCCGAGTGCCACCTGATGGTCGTGCTCGTGGACGAGCGTCCCGAGGAGGTCACCGACTTCGAGCGCTCGGTCAAGGGCGAGGTCATCTCCTCGACGTTCGACCGGCCCGCCGGCGACCACACGATGGTCGCCGAGCTGGCGATCGAGCGCGCCAAGCGCCTCGTCGAGCTCGGGCACGACGTCGTGGTCCTGCTCGACGGGATCACCCGTCTGGGGCGCGCCTACAACCTGGCGGCCCCGGCCAGCGGCCGGATCCTGTCGGGTGGCGTGGACTCGGCGGCGCTGTACCCGCCGAAGCGCTTCTTCGGTGCCGCACGCAACATCGAGAACGGCGGCTCGCTCACCATCCTCGCCACCGCGCTGATCGAGAGCGGCTCGAAGATGGACGAGGTGATCTTCGAGGAGTTCAAGGGCACCGGGAACATGGAGATCCGCCTGCGCCGCGACTTCGCGGACAAGCGCCTGTTCCCCGCGATCGACGCGGTCCAGTCCGGGACGCGTCGCGAGGAGCTCCTGATGAGCAAGGAGGAGCTCGCGGTGGTGTGGAAGCTGCGCCGCGTCCTGTCCGGACTCGAAGGCCAGCAGGCCCTCGAGCTGCTGCTGGAGCGGCTGAAGAAGTCGCAGAGCAACATCGAGTTCCTCATGCAGGTGCAGAAGACGACGCCCACGCCGGGCGGCCAGAACGACTGAGGTCCCGCTGTCCTCCTACGAAGTCGGGTTGCTCCTCGCGGAGCGGCCCGGCTTCGGTCACATCGGGGGTGGTCGGGCGTTAGGCTGCACGCACACATGGGACGGAAGGGGTAGCCGTGGCTCGGATCCTGGTGGCCGACGACGACGTCGACATCCGTGAGCTCGTCGAGTTCAAGCTGTCGACACTCGGTCACGAGGTCGTCGCAGTCTCGGACGGCGCCGCCGCGATCGACGCCTGTCAGGCGGAGCGGCCGGACCTCGCCGTGCTCGACGTGATGATGCCGGGGGTCTCGGGGCTCGACGCCATCCGCGCCATCCGGGCCGACCCCTCGCTGGCCGGCCTGCCGGTCATCCTGCTGACGGCGCGCGCCCAGGAGTCCGACGTGGAGACCGGCTTCGACTCCGGGGCCGACGACTACATCACCAAGCCGTTCAGCCCGCGCGAGCTGGCCTCGCGCGTCCAGGCATTGCTCATGCGCGTCAGATGAACCTCGCGCGTCTCGGGTACGCCGCGGCCATCGTCCTCGTCTCAGCCTGCCTTCTCGTCGTACTGGCTCTCGTCCTCGTCCGCCTCGGCCGTGACCGGGCGGAGCTGCGCCGGGCGACCCTGCGCACCCCCGTGTGGCGTGAGGTGATGCAGCTGACCACGGGTGAGCCGGACGAGGTGGGTGACGCCTACGCGCGCCTCCTCGCGGCGGCCCCGGCGGAGCGTGCCGCCGTCGAGGACGACGCGTTCGGGCTGGTGCCCAAGCTCCGCGGAACCGCCCGCGAGCGGCTGCGCCAGGTGCTCTGGGAGTGGGGGGCGACCGAGGAGGCTGCCCGCTGGACCCGGAGCCGTTCCTCGGTCCGGCGTTGCCGTGGGCTGTACCGGCTCGGGGTGCTCGCGCCCCAGTCGCCCGACCCGTCCCTGCGCGACCAGGTGATCGGCCGCCTCGACGACCGCGACTTCCCCGTACGACGCATCGCGATGCTCGCGCTCGGCTCCTTCCCCGAGCCGGTGGTGGTGGAGCACCTCCTGCGCGCCGCGGCCCTCGAGCCCCGGCTGCGCGCCGACTTCCTCTCGTCGGTGGACCGGATCGGTGCCGTCGCGGTGCCGGTGCTGCGCCGTGGCCTCACGCGCTCCCTCGCGGACACCCCCGGTGGCGACCGTCGCGGGTTCCTCGCCGCCGAGGCGCTGGGCCTGGTGGGGGCGGTCTCCGCCGTCCCGACCCTCGAGGCGGCGCTGGGGGAGTCCACGGAGGAGCTCACGCTGGCGTGCATCCACGCCCTCGGCCAGATCGGCGCTTCCTCGTCGGTCGTCGCGCTGGCCGGGCCGCTGGGCCACGGCGATCCGACGATCCGCCGCGCCGCCGCCGAGTCGCTGGGCCTGATCGGGGGGCAGTGGGCGGTGCCGGCGCTCACCGACGTGCTCCACGACGACAACGTCGAGGTGGCGCGGGCCGCCGCCAATGCGCTGCGTCGGTGCGGGACCACCGGACACGACGTGCTGGCGTCGAGTGCCGCTCCGGTGGCCCGCGAGGTGCTCGCCCTGGCCGCGCTGGCGAGCCCGGCGTGACCGTGCTGCTGGCTGACGGCTCGGTGGCTGCCCTGAGCCACCTGATGGCGGTGGCCGGGATCGGCTTCGCCATCTACTCCGTCCTCATCAACTCCAGCTTCCTGGTCCTGACCGGGCTGGCGCTGTCCGACCTGCTGGCCTACCGGCGACGGATCGACTTCGCCGGCTACGACGAGTGGTTCCGCGACCCGCACCCGCGGGGGGTGTCGGTGCTGATGCCGGCCTACAACGAGTCGGCGACCATCGTGCAGTCGGTGCAGGCGATGACCGCGCTGCGCTACCCCGACTTCGAGGTCGTCGTCATCGACGACGGCTCGACCGACGACACGTTCGCGAAGGTGATCGCCGAGTTCGACATGGTCGAGGTCCCTCTCGTCGCGGGCGGAGCGATCCCCACCAACGGCGAGGTCCACAGCACCTGGGTGAGCCGCCGCGGGGCGCGCAACCTGGCACTGGTGGTGAAGGCCAACGGCGGCAAGGCCGACGCCCTCAACGCGGGGATCAACCACTCCCGCAAGGAGCTCGTCTGCATGGTCGACGCAGACTCGCTGCTGGACCCGCGAGCGCTCCTCGACGTCTCCCGGCCGTTCGCCGACGACCCCGGTCGTGTCGTCGCAGCCGGGGGAGTGGTCCGCGTGGCCAACGGCTCCCGCGTGGAGCGGGGTCGCGTGACCGACCTGCGGATGCCGCGCAGCTGGTTCGCGCGGATCCAGGTCGCCGAGTACCTCCGCGCCTTCCTGATCGGCCGGGCCGGCTGGTCGCGCGCCGGCGGGCTGCTGATCATCTCCGGAGCGTTCGGGATCTTCCGCAAGGACGTGCTCCTCGAGGTCGACGGGATGGCGACCGACTGCATCGGCGAGGACGCCGAGCTCGTGGTCCGCATCCACCGGATGCTGGGCGACCAGCGCCGGGACGCCGACGTGGTCTTCGTCCCCGAGCCCGTCGCCTGGACCGAGGTGCCCGAGGACCGCAGGGTGCTGCGCAAGCAGCGGCGCCGCTGGCACCGCGGCCTCACCGAGATCTTCGTCCGGCACGCCGCGATGCTGCTCCGGCCCAGGTACGGCGTGATCGGGATGCTCACGATGCCGTGGTTCCTGTTCTTCGAGCTGCTCGCGCCCGTGGTCGAGGTGGCCGGCCTTGCCTACTTCGCGGTGCTGATGGCCTCGCTGGCCCTCGAGCACCTGTTCCTTCCGGGCTGGGACATCGTCAACGTCCCGGTCGTGGTGCTGCTGCTGTCGGCGTCGGTCCTGTACGCCGTGCTCGTCACGCTGGTCGCGCTGCTGGCCGAGGAGATCTCCTTCCGGCGCTACCGCGGGCTCCCGGACCTCTTCCGGGCGATGGCCGCCGCGGTGGAGGAGAACTTCGGCTACCGGCAGCTCAACGCCTGGTGGCGGCTGGGCGGGATCATCGAGGTGGTCCGCAGGTCCCGGCACGACTGGGGAGACATGCAGCGCAAGGGCTTCGGCAGCACCGGTCCGTGAAGGAATGTCAGCGATTACCACTGTGTTGTCAGTGGTGGCATCATTGCCTGCTGGTTCCGGTTCACGCGTCCCGCATCAGGCGGGGGCGACCCGGCGACCGCTCAGAGAGGACATGACCATGAAGAAGGACATCCACCCGCAGTACCTCGAGACCGAGGTCACCTGCACCTGCGGCGCCAAGTTCACGACCCGCAGCACCGCGACCTCCGGCCAGATCCACGCCGACGTCTGCTCGCAGTGCCACCCGTTCTACACCGGCAAGCAGAAGATCCTCGACACCGGCGGCCGCGTCGCCCGCTTCGAGGCCCGCTACGCCAAGGCCGCGCAGAAGTCCGACAAGAAGTAGCTGTCCTCGAGCGCCGGTCCCCACAGTCCGCTGTGGGGACCGGCGCTCGTGATTTGTTCGCAGGTGGCGATGATCGACCGAAGGGGGAGAGATGTTCGAGGCAGTCGAGGGGCTCGTCGTCGAGCACGCGGAGCTGGAGCGTCGGCTCGCCGCGCCGGAGACCCACGCCGATGCCCGGCTGGCCAAGCGCCTCAACCAGCGCTACGCCCAGCTCTCCTCGGTGATCGGCGCCTGGCGTGACCTGGGCCGGCTGGGCGAGGACCTCCAGGCCGCGCGCGAGCTCGCCGGCGAGGACCCGTCGTTCGCGGAGGAGGTCGACAGCCTCGTCGAGCAGCACGCCGTGGCCGAGGAGCGGCTGCGCCGGCTGCTGGTGCCGCGCGACCCCGCCGACGACAAGGACGCGATCCTCGAGGTGAAGTCGGGCGAGGGCGGCGAGGAGTCCGCGTTGTTCGCCGGCGACCTGCTGCGCATGTACACCCGGTACGCCGAGGCCCGCGGCTGGAAGGTCGAGGTCCTCGACGCCACCGAGTCCGACCTCGGCGGCTACAAGAGCGTCACCGTCGCGGTGAAGGCCAAGGGAAGTCCCGAGCCGGGGGAGGCTCCGTACGCACTGCTCAAGTTCGAGGGTGGGGTGCACCGCGTGCAGCGGGTGCCGGTGACCGAGTCGCAGGGACGCGTGCACACCAGCGCGGCCGGCGTGCTCGTGCTGCCCGAGGCCGAGCAGGTCGACGTCTCCATCGACGAGAACGACCTGCGCATCGATGTCTTCCGCAGCAGCGGTCCGGGCGGCCAGAGCGTCAACACGACCGACTCAGCGGTCCGTATCACGCACCTGCCGACCGGGATCGTCGTCAGCTGCCAGAACGAGAAGAGCCAGCTCCAGAACCGCGAGCAGGCGCTGCGCATCCTCCGGGCCCGGTTGCTCGCGGCCGCGCAGGAGGCCGCCGACGCCGAGGCGAGCGACGCGCGCCGCAGCCAGGTCCGCACCGTGGACCGGTCGGAGCGGATCCGCACCTACAACTTCCCGGAGAACCGGATCTCCGACCACCGGACCGGCTACAAGGCCTACAACCTCGACCAGGTGCTCGACGGCGACCTCCAGCCGGTGCTGACCTCCTGCGTGGACGCCGACCTCGCCGCCCGCCTCGAGGCGCTCGAGGGCTGATCCGGCCATGGAGACGCGCGACCGGAAGCGGATGCTGGCCGAGGCGACCCGCACGCTGGAGGCCGCCGGGGTGGGCAGCCCGGGACACGACGCCGCCGAGCTGCTCGCGCACGTGCTCGGCACGACCCGCGGGCAGCTGGTGCTGGTGGACCTGGTGCCGCAGGAGCAGGTGGATCGCTACGACGCGCTGGTGGCCCGCCGCGCGCGCCGCGAACCGCTGCAGCACCTCACCGGGACGGCCTGGTTCCGGCACGTCGAGCTGCGGGTCGGGCCGGGCGTGTTCGTCCCGCGCCCGGAGACCGAGCTGCTCGCGGGCTGGGCGGTCGAGCAGGCAGCGGGCATCGGCTCGCCGGTCCTGGTCGACCTCTGCACCGGCTCGGGCGCGGTCGCCAAGGCGCTCGCGGACGAGGTGCCGGGTGCCCGGGTGCACGCCGTCGAGCTGGACGAGGCCGCGCATGCCTGGGCCGAGCGGAACCTCGAGGGCACCGGCGTCGACCTGCGCCAGGGCGACATGGCAACGGCCTTCGAGGAGCTGGCCGGTTCCGTCGACGTGGTGACCTGCAACCCGCCCTACATTCCCCTCGACGCGTGGGAGTCCGTGGCGCCGGAGGCGCGCGACCACGACCCCCACCTGGCGCTGTTCTCCGGCGACGACGGCCTGGACGCCCTGCGGGTGCTGGAGGCCCGGGCCGCGTTCCTGCTCCGGCCCGGTGGCGTGGTCGGCGCGGAGCACGCGGACCAGCAGGGCGAGTCCGCGCCCGGGGTGTTCGCCGCCACCGGCCGGTGGTGCGAGATCCGCGACCACCGCGACCTGGCAGGTCGGCCGCGCTTCGTCACGGCGCGACTGGCACAGTGAGCGAAGCGTGAGACCGCAGCGGTCCCACGGTGAGGACGGACCGCTAGATTGCGGTCGAACTGCGAGCGACGTCGAGCGATATGGAGAAGCGGGCCCTGTGAGCAGCGAGCGCTATCCCACCGGTACCGAGGAGGAGCGGGAGGCCGCCGTCGCGGCCGCCAGCCTGGCCGTGCAGCGGGGCCAGCTGGTCGTGCTCCCCACCGACACCGTCTACGGCATCGGCGCCGACGCCTTCGACCCCGCGGCGGTGCGGGGCCTGCTCGCGGCCAAGGGACGTGGCCGCGAGATGCCGCCCCCGGTGCTGGTCAGCTCGGCCACCACCATCGACGCGCTGGCCGTCCGCATCCCCAGCTGGGCCCGGGCCCTCGTCGAGGAGTTCTGGCCGGGCCCGCTCACCCTGGTCTGCCACCAGCAGACCTCGCTGCAGTGGGACCTCGGGGACACCCGCGGCACCGTGGCGGTCCGGATGCCCGACCACGAGCTGGCGCGGGAGATCCTCGAGCGCACCGGGCCGCTGGCGGTCAGCTCCGCCAACCGCACGGGCATGCCCGCCGCGACCGACGCCGACCAGGCCGAGCAGATGCTCGGCGAGGAGGTGGCGGTGATCGTCGACGCCGGCCCGGTGGGTGCATCGAGCGGGCAGGGCGGCGAGGCCTCCACGATCGTCGACGTGACCGGCGAGCACGGCCGGGTCCTGCGGCGGGGAGCCCTCTCGGTCGAGCGCCTCAACGCGGTGCTCGAGCCGCTCGGGGTCCCGCTGGCGGACGAAGGGTGACGGGAGCGGTGCCGCGTGCGTGAGTACGTCCTGGTCTTCCTGGTCGCCGCCTCGGTGACCTACCTGCTCACCGTGGTGGCCCGCGAGATCGCGCTGCGCACCGGTGCGGTGGCCGCGGTCCGCGACCGCGACGTCCACGACGAGCCGATCCCGTACCTCGGCGGGCTGGCCATGCTGGGCGGGCTGGTGGCGGCGTACGTGGTGGCGCGCGAGCTGCCGTTCCTCTCGACCAGCGGGCCCTTCGTCTTCCGGGACGCGGGCATCGTGCTGATCGCGGGCGCCCTGATCTGCGCCGTGGGCGTGCTCGACGACCTCTTCGAGCTGGACGCGCTCACCAAGCTCGGGGGGCAGGTGCTGGCAGCAGGCTTCCTGATCGTCTTCGGGATCCAGTACGTCTTCTTCCCGATGCCCGACGGCACCCAGTTCGCGCTGGACGCCTCCCAGGGGGCGCTGCTCACCGGCTTCATCGTGGTGGCCACGGTCAACGCCGTGAACTTCGTCGACGGGCTGGACGGGCTCGCGGCCGGCGTCGTGGGCATCGGGGCCGTGGCCTTCTTCCTCTTCTGCTACCAGCTGACCCGCTTCAACGACGCCTCGCGGGCCACGACCAGCGCGCTGCTGAGCGTGGCGCTGGCCGGGGCCTGCGCGGGGTTCCTGGTCCACAACTTCCATCCGGCACGCCTCTTCATGGGCGACAGCGGGTCGATGCTGATCGGCCTGGTGCTCTCGGCCAGCGCGGTCACGCTCACCGGCCAGTTCGCCGGCAACGAGATCAGCCAGGGCGCCTCCGGCTCGCGCGCGAGCCTGCTGCCCACGCTGCTGCCGGTGCTGCTGCCCATCTCGATCATGGTGATCCCCCTGCTCGACCTGGTGCTCGCCGTCGTACGACGAACCCGGGCCGGGCGCTCGCCCTTCGCGCCGGACAAGCAGCACCTGCACCACCGCCTGCTCGAGATCGGGCACTCGCAACGGCGTGCCGTGCTCCTCATGTGGCTGTGGGCCGGCCTGGTGGCCTTCGGCACGGTGCTGGCCAGCCTGTACTCGGGCCGCTGGATGTGGATCTCGCTGTCCGTGATGGCCCTGGTGACCGTCACCCTCACCTTCGTGCTGCCCCGCCTCCACCAGCCCGGGACCGAGCCGGTCGAAGGGGCCTGAGCACCCCGGTTTCAGGCGCATCCGGACTTTGTGCTAGTTTTCACAAGCACCGCCCGCCACCCCGACAGAACGGCCGCCGACCATGACGACCGCGCTTCGCAGCACCCTCCCCGGGACGCCCCGGAGAGCAGCCGGGACCACCCCGGTCCCCGGGTTCGCGGGCCCCTCGCGCTGTGGTAGTTTCACGCCGTCGTCGGACGTCGAGGAGCGGGGCCGGATGAGCGCCCGCCGCGCTGGCGTCTTCAAGCCTGCCGATGAAAGCGACTTGGGTGAATGGTCGATGAGCACTCCGACAACAACCTGCGGGGCCGTGACCTCGTGGGGCTCGGGGGCCTGCTCGCCGGAGCCGTCGTCGCAGGCATGGTCATCGGCCTCCTCGTCGACAAGGGTGCAGGGACGTCCCCGGCGTTCACGCTCGTCGGCATCGCTGCCGGGATCGTGGTCGGATGTGTCGCGTTCTGGCTCCGGGTCCGTGCCGCGCTGCGGGGGTGACACCCGCCGATGACCGACCCGCTGACCACCACGACCTCTGAGGCAATCACCCCCATGACGACTCCCAACGAGTCCACCGTCGACAGCGGCTCGACGCTGCTGCAGGTGCTGCGCGACCAGCGCAAGACCATCGGCGTCGCCGTGGTCCTCGTCGTCGCGACGTACTGGATCGCGGGCCAGCTCGACCGTTGGACCCTCGCCGGCTGCATCGCCACCGGCGTCGCGCTCGGCCTGGTCAACCACCTCGCCACCGAGATGTGGCTCCTCAAGACCATCCGGTCCGGGCAGGAGGTGACGCGCGGCAAGCTCGCGTCGGCCACCTTCCTCCGGCTGCTCGTGCTGACCGTCGTCGCGGTCGGCATCGCCGTCGCCTTCTGGCCCGACGGCATCGGGCTGCTGCTCGGCCTGGCCATCTTCCGCCTCATCGCGCTCGTGATGACCGGCATCCCGCTGCTCAAGGAGTTGAAGAAGCCGTGACCGGCCTGCTGCCCCTCGCCGCCGACATCAAGATCGGTGAGCACACCCAGCGCACCATCGGTGGCATCACGTTCAACATCGACACGATCATCTCGACGTTCGTGGCCGGTGCCATCGTCCTGATCCTCGGCTTCTGGGCGCGTTCGGCGCTGACGAAGAAGAACCCGAGCCACGTGCCCAGCAAGGTCCAGATCCTGTGGGAGTCCGTGGTCGGCGAGGTCAACAAGCAGGTGGAGGACAACCTGGGCCGCGTGCACCCGTTCGTCGTGCCGCTGGCCGTCGCCCTGTTCTTCTTCATCCTGATCGCCAACTGGCTCGAGCTGCTGCCGACGGAGATCAACCACGACCTGCACCTGCTGCCGGCGCCGACCGCCGACACCAACCTGACCTACGCCATGGCGATCATGGCCATGGTGGGTGTGTGGATCTACGGCATCCGCGAGAAGGGCGTCAAGGGCTACTTCAAGCACTTCGTCGAGCCGTTCCCGGTGCTGCTCCCGCTGAACATCCTCGAGGAGCTGACCAAGCCGATCACCCTCGCGCTGCGACTCTTCGGCAACATCTTCGCCGGTGGCATCATGCTCGCCCTGATCGGTCTGATCCCGTTCTACGCGTCCTGGCTTCCCAACCTGGTCTGGAAGCTGTTCGACATGTTCATCGGCGGTATCCAGGCGTTCATCTTCGCGCTGCTGACCGTGCTGTACTTCGGCATGGCGGGCGCGGGCCACGATGACCACGAGGCCGAGTCCCACGAAACCCCCGAACTCGCGCACTGACCGACACCGGTCGGGCGCACCAGAGGTAACCAGCTGCGCCGAGGATTCGGCGTAAACCAAGAGAGGCATTTCAATGGCAGTGAGCGACACCGCAGTCCAGACCGCCGGCGCGTTCGTCGGTGGTGGCCTTGCCCTGGCCGGCGGCGCCATCGGCGCCGGCATCGGCGACGGTCTGGCCGGTTCGTCCTACATCCAGGGCGTCGCCCGTCAGCCCGAGGCGCAGGGTCGCCTCCAGACGATCTTCTTCCTGACGGTCGGTCTGGTCGAGGCGATGTTCTTCATCAACCTCGCGTTCATGGCGCTGTTCGTCTTCGTCCTGGCCTGATCTACCGGGCCCCCGGGCACCCAGTCGTAGCGCCGCCCCAGAGCAAAGGAACCAAACGATGGCAACCCAAGCGATCGTCGCGATGGAGAGCAACTTCCTCGTGCCGAACGGCACGTTCTTCGTCGAGCTGTTCGCGTTCGCGATCATGGTGTGGATCCTGGCCAAGTTCGTCATCCCGCCGATCAACAAGGCGATGACGGCCCGCCAGGAGGCGATCCGCCAGCAGTTCGCCGACCTCGACCAGGCGAAGACCGAGGCCCACGAGGCCGAGGAGGAGTTCCGGTCGCAGATCGCGGACGCCCGTCACGAGGCTGCGCGCATCCGCGAGGAGGCCCGCGAGCAGGGGGCGGCGATCATCGCGGAGATGCGTGAGCAGGCGCAGGTCGAGGCCCAGCGCATCGTCGAGCACGCGCACACCCAGATCGAGGCGGACCGCAAGGCCGCGGTCACGTCCCTGCGTCACGAGGTGGGCACGCTGGCCACCTCGCTGGCCGGACGCATCGTCGGTGAGTCGCTGGACGACGAGGCCCGGCAGAGCCGGGTCGTCGACCGGTTCCTCGCCGACCTCGACTCGCCCAGCACGAGCGGGGTCAACTGATGGCCCGTTCCGCCACGGCAGTCCAGGGTTCCTCCGGTGAGTCGCTCTCACGACTCACCGGGGCACTGGGCACCGCGCTCGAGGGCGGCGCCGACGGCGCCGCCGTCGGGGAGAGCCTGTTCACGGCGGCCGACGTGCTCCGTGACCAGCCGGCCCTGCGCCGCGCGGTGACCGACCCGTCGACCCCCGCGGAGGCCAAGTCGGGGCTCGCCGAGAGCATCTTCGGCAGCCACCTCGACAAGGCCGCCACGGCGCTGGTGGCCCAGGCAGCAGCGCTGCGCTGGGCCCGCAGCGGCGACCTGGCCACCGCGCTCGAGCACCTCGGTGTCGTCGCGCTGGTCAAGTCCGCGGACGCCTCCGGCGACGGCGACCGGCTCGAGGACGAGCTGTTCGGCTTCGGCCGCGTGGTCGCCCAGAACCCCGACCTGCGCGACGCCCTGTCGGACCCGGCCCGCTCGGCCGCCGACAAGCGCGCGCTGGTCCGTTCACTGCTCGAGGGCAAGGTCAGCGGCAGCTCGCTGCGGCTGGCCGAGCGGTCGGTCAGCGGGGTCCACCTCACCGTGGCCCGCGCCATCGACGAGTACTCCCGGGTCGCGGCGGAGAGCCGCAACCGGCTGGTCGCGCTCGTCCGGGTGGCCACGCCGCTCGGCGACGCGGACCAGCAGCGGCTCGCGGGTGCGCTGGCGGGGCAGTACAACCGTCCGGTCCACCTCAACGTCGTGGTCGACCCCACTGTGATCGGCGGCATGCGCGTCGAGATCGGCGACCAGGTCATCGACGGCACCATTTCCAGTCGCCTCGACGACGCCCGTCGGCGTCTCGCCGGCTGACCCACGCAAACGACCTCAGTAGAGACAAGAGAGTAGGGACGACAATGACGGAGCTCACGATCCGTCCGGAGGAGATCCGCGACGCGCTGCAGAAGTACGTCGCCGACTACCGGCCCGAGGCCGCCACCCGGGAAGAGGTCGGCACCGTCGCCGAGGCGGGTGACGGCATCGCCCGCGTCACCGGTCTGCCGTCGGCCATGGCCAACGAGCTGCTGGAGTTCGAGGACGGCACCCTGGGCATCGCCCTGAACCTCGACACCCGCGAGATCGGCGTGGTCGTCCTCGGCGACTTCGACAAGATCGAGGAGGGCCAGACGGTCCGTCGTACGGGCGAGATCCTCTCGGTCCCCGTCGGCGACAACTTCATGGGCCGCGTCGTGGACCCGCTGGGCACCCCGATCGACGGCCTCGGCGACATCGAGGCGGCGACCCGCCGTGCGCTCGAGATCCAGGCGCCCACCGTCATGCAGCGCAAGTCGGTGCACGAGCCGCTCGCCACCGGCATCAAGGCGATCGACTCGATGACCCCGATCGGCCGTGGCCAGCGCCAGCTGATCATCGGTGACCGCGCGACCGGCAAGACCACGATCGCGATCGACACGATCATCAACCAGAAGCAGAACTGGGACTCCGGCGACCCGACGAAGCAGGTGCGTTGCATCTACGTCGCGATCGGCCAGAAGGGCTCGACCATCGCCTCGGTGCGTGGCGCCCTCGAGGAGGCCGGTGCGCTGGAGTACACGACGATCGTGGCCGCCCCGGCCTCGGACAGCGCGGGCTTCAAGTACCTCGCTCCCTACACCGGCTCGGCCATCGGCCAGCAGTGGATGTACGACGGCAAGCACGTCCTGATCGTCTTCGACGACCTGACCAAGCAGGCCGAGGCCTACCGCGCCGTCTCGCTGCTGCTGCGCCGCCCGCCGGGTCGTGAGGCCTACCCGGGTGACGTCTTCTACCTGCACAGCCGGCTCCTCGAGCGGTGCGCGAAGCTGAGCGACGAGATGGGCGCGGGTTCGATGACCGGTCTGCCGATCATCGAGACCAAGGCCAACGACGTGTCGGCCTACATCCCGACCAACGTCATCTCGATCACCGACGGCCAGATCTTCTTGCAGTCGGACCTCTTCGCGTCCAACCAGCGCCCCGCGATCGACGTCGGTGTGTCGGTGTCCCGCGTGGGTGGCTCGGCGATGACCAAGGCGATGAAGGCCGTCACCGGCTCGCTCAAGGTCGACCTCGCGCAGTTCCGCGCGATGGAGGCCTTCGCGATGTTCGCGTCCGACCTCGACGCCGCGTCGCGTCAGCAGCTCGACCGCGGCCAGCGCCTGATGGCGCTGCTCAAGCAGCCGGCCTACTCGCCCTACCCGGTCGAGGAGATGACCGTCTCGCTGTGGACGGGCACCACCGGCCGCCTGGACAAGGTCCCCGCCGGCGACGTCCTGCGCTTCGAGAACGAGTTCCTCGACTACCTGCGTCGCTCGCACGAGGGCATCTTGTCCGCGATCCGCGAGACGCTGAAGTTCGAGGACGACACCGCGAAGTCGCTCGAGGACGCCTACGACTCCTTCCTCGACCAGTTCGAGACCTCGGAGGGTGGCTCGATCAAGGTCGGCCACGAGCCCGAGGCCGAGGCGCTGGAGGACGAGGACCAGGAGCAGATCGTCAAGCAGAAGCGGGGCTGACCCATGGCTCTTTCGGTGCGTGAGTACCGTGCGCGGATCAAGTCGACGGAGTCGATGAAGAAGATCACGCGCGCCATGGAGCTCATCGCTGCGTCCCGCATCATCAAGGCGCAGCAGCGGGCACAGTCGGCAGCGCCGTACGCCCGGGAGCTGACGCGAGCGGTCTCGGCGGTGGCGACGTACTCCAACGTCGACCACCCCCTGACCCGCGAGCCGGAGGACCCCAAGCGGGCCGCCGTGCTCATCGTGACCAGCGACCGCGGCCTGGCCGGTGCCTACTCCTCGAGCGTGCTCAAGGAGGCGGAGCGCCTCGCGGAGAAGCTTCGCGGGGAGGGCAAGGAGACCATCACCACGTATCTCTGCGGCCGCAAGGCAGAGGCGTACTACCGGTTCCGGGGACGCCCCGTCGTGAAGTCGTGGACCGGGTTCTCCGACCAGCCCTCGTACGACGTGGCCCGCGACATCGGCCAGTCGCTCATCGACGCCTTCCTGGCCGATGAGGGCGAGGAGGCCGTCGACGAGGTGCACGTGGTCTACACGCGATTCCGCTCGATGCTGGTCCAGGAGCCCACCGCGGTGCGGCTCCTGCCGCTGGAGGTCGTCGAGGGGGAGGAGAAGCCCTCCTCCGACGAGGTCCTGCCGCTCTACGAGTTCGAGCCCTCGGCCGAGCACGTGCTGGACGGGCTGCTCCCGCAGTACGTCCAGAGCCGGATCTTCTTCGCCCTGCTGCAGTCGGCCGCCTCCGAGCTGGCCGCCCGCCAGAAGGCGATGAAGTCCGCCACGGACAACGCCGACGAGCTCATCAAGAAGTACACGCGAATCGCCAACCAGGCCCGCCAGGCCGGCATTACCCAGGAAATCAGCGAGATCGTCGGTGGCGTCAACGCGCTGGCCGACGCACAAGCCGGGAGTGAGTGAGAAATGACTGCCACTGTTGAAGAGACCCAGGGGACCGGCTCCGCTGGCGTCGGTCGCATCGCCCGGGTCATCGGACCCGTCGTCGACATCGAGTTCCCCGTGGACTCGATGCCCGCGATCTACAACAAGCTCGAGGTCGAGCTCGAGCTGAGCGGCGAGAAGAAGATCCTCTCGGCCGAGGTTGCCCAGCACATCGGTGACGGCATGGTCCGCGCGATCTCGCTGCAGCCGACCGACGGCCTCGTGCGTGGCGCCCAGGTGCGCGACACCGGCGGGCCGATCACGGTCCCCGTCGGCGACGTCACCAAGGGCCGGGTGTTCAACGCCCTCGGCGAGTGCCTGAACCTCGAGGGCGACGAGAAGCTCGAGGCCAGCGAGCGCTGGGGCATCCACCGCAAGGCTCCGGCCTTCGACCAGCTCGAGTCGAAGACCCAGATGTTCGAGACCGGCATCAAGGTCATCGACCTGCTGACGCCGTACGTGCAGGGCGGCAAGATCGGCCTGTTCGGTGGTGCGGGCGTCGGCAAGACCGTGCTCATCCAGGAGATGATCGCGCGGGTGGCCAAGGACCACGGCGGTGTGTCGGTGTTCGCCGGCGTCGGTGAGCGCACCCGTGAGGGCAACGACCTGATCGTCGAGATGGAGGAGGCCGGCGTCATCGGCCAGACCGCCCTCGTCTTCGGCCAGATGGACGAGCCGCCGGGCACCCGCCTGCGGGTCGCGCTGTCCGCGCTGACGATGGCGGAGTACTTCCGTGACGTGCAGAGCCAGGACGTGCTGCTGTTCATCGACAACATCTTCCGGTTCACCCAGGCCGGCTCGGAGGTGTCGACCCTGCTGGGCCGGATGCCGTCCGCGGTGGGCTACCAGCCGAACCTCGCCGACGAGATGGGCACGCTCCAGGAGCGGATCACCTCGACGCGTGGTCACTCGATCACCTCGATGCAGGCGATCTACGTGCCCGCGGACGACTACACCGACCCGGCCCCGGCCACGACGTTCGCCCACCTCGACGCGACCACCGAGCTCTCGCGAGAGATCGCCTCGCTCGGTATCTACCCCGCGGTGGACCCGCTGACGTCGACCTCGCGGATCCTCGACGCCCAGTACATCGGGCAGGAGCACTACGACTGCGCCATCCGGATCAAGCAGATCCTGCAGCGCAACAAGGAGCTCCAGGACATCATCGCGATCCTCGGTGTGGACGAGCTCTCCGAAGAGGACAAGATCATCGTGTCCCGCGCCCGCCGCATCCAGCGGTTCCTGTCGCAGAACACCTACGTCGCCAAGCAGTTCACCGGCATCGAGGGTTCGACGGTTCCGGTCAAGGACACCATCGAGGCGTTCAACAAGATCGCCGACGGTGAGTACGACCACGTGGCGGAGCAGGCCTTCTTCATGTGCGGCGGTCTGGACGACGTCGAGCAGAAGTGGTCCGAGATCCAGAAGAACCTCTGATGGCCGACAACGACCAGCTGCAGGTGGAGCTCGTCGCCGCCGACCGGACCGTCTGGTCCGGCCAGGCGACGATGGTGATCGCCCGCACGACCGAGGGCGACGTCGGCGTGATGCGCAACCACGCCCCGTTGCTGTCGCTCCTCGTGCCGGGTGTGGTGGAGATCCGCGCCGTGGACGGCGAGGACCATGTCGCCTCCGTCGACGGGGGATTCCTGTCGGTCGCCAACAACCGGGTCTCGATCCTGTCGGAGCACACCGCCCTGTCCCACGAGATCGACGTGGAGCGGGCGCGGGCCGACCTCGAGGCCGCCCAGGGCGACAGCGAGAGCGAGGACGCCGAGGAGCGGGTCAAGCGCGCCGAGGCGAGGGTCCGGGCGGCCGAGAAGGCCTCCTGATCCGCTGATGCACACGCGGCCGGCCCCGGGGTTGACCCGGGGCCGGCTTCGTTCTCCCTGCCCGCTAGGGTGAGCACCTTCGCGACCAGGCGTGGGGGAGGAGGGGACGGATGCCGGTCTGGCAGTGGCTGCTCGACTCAGCCGGCGGCCTGCTGCTCCTCGTCCTTCTCTACGGCGTCGCCCTGATCGTTCGTCGTCGCGTGCTGTCCCGCAACGGCGGCACCTTCGAGGTGAGCTACCGCGTCCGTCCCGAGAGGGCCGGGCGCGGTTGGCTTCTCGGGCTCGGCCGCTACTCCGGGGAGAGCCTCGAGTGGTTCCGGATCTTCTCGCTCTCGCCGCGGCCCAAGCGGGTCTGGCAGCGCTCGACCCTCGACTTCTCCGGCCGGCGCGACCCCGAGGGCGTCGAGCAGATGTCGCTCTACCCCGACCACGTCGTGATCCGGTGCACCACGCCGACCGGCGAGGTCGAGCTGGCCATGAACCCGTCCTCGCTGATGGGCTTCCAGTCGTGGCTGGAGGCCGGCCCGCCCGGCTCGTCGTACTGACGCCCTCGGCGTCCTGACGCTCCGGGCCGGCCGGCCGCTCGGTGGTCACGCGGTCGGACGCCCGTCCTCCCACAGCCGCGGCACCGGGTGGTTGGCCGCGAACATGCCGTGCGGGTCCACGGCGCTGCGGATCCCCTTCAGCTGGGTCCACACGCCCTCGGCGTACGCCGCACGCGGGTCGACCGGGTTCTCGGCGAAGTTGAGGTACTGCCTGCCGTTCGCGAACGGCGCGAGTGCCGCCGTCAGCCGGGCGGCGTCCGCGTGACCCTGGGCGCCCATCTCGGGGGTGGCCGCGATCGTGCCGGCGAAGGCGACGAACGAGGCGTCGAGGTGGGACAGCACGCCGCCACCCTCGTGGGGGCGTCCCAGCGCACCGCCGAGCTGTCGCAGCTCGGCGAGCAGCAACGAGGTCCGGGCACCCGGGCCGACCTCGGCGACGAAGGCGTCGATCGCGGCCTCGGGGAAGCCGCCCAGCATCGCGGTGTCCGACACGAACGGCGCACCACCCTCGGGGTCCATGTGCAGCCGCACCAGGGACTTCGCCGGCGCCCGGCCGAACGTGTCGATCTCGGGACGCAGGGCCCGCAGACCGGCCAGGAGCTGCTCACCGCGCTCGTCGGACCCGAGCACCGCACCGTCGATCACCACGAGCTCCCGGCCGCGCAGGGACTCGGGCACGTCGGGCATCGCCGGGACCCGCATGGCACGCAACGACGTGGTGACCTCGTCGGGCGCGTCCGGGGCCCAGGCTGCCCACTCGCGGAGGACCGGCTCGATCCTGGTCAGGTCCCACACCAGCATGCCGGCGTAGGCGGTCTGCACGTCGTACATCGTGAACTCGAGGGCGGTGACGACGCCGAAGCTGCCTCCGCCACCGCGCAGGGCCCAGAACAGCTCGGGGTTGGTGCGGGCGTCGGCGCGGACCAGGCTGCCGTCGGCGACCACGAGCTCGACCGCGGTCAGGCTGTTGGTGGCCAGGCCCAGCTGACGGGCGTACCAGCCGATGCCGCCGCCGAGCGAGTAGCCGGCGATGCCGACGTCGGGTGAGGAGCCGTGCAGCACGGCCCGGCCGTGGGCGGCAGCGGCCTCGACCGCCGGCTCCCACACGGCGCCGCCCTCGACCCGGACGATGCCGCGGACCGGGTCCGCGACCGCGGTGCCCATCTCGGAGGTGCGCACGATGACGACGTCGTCGAGCCCGCGGGCCGCCAGCGGCGCGGCGTTGTGCCCGGTGCTCTGCGGGGCGACCCGGAGCCCGTTCTCGGCCGCGGCACGGACCACGACGCCGACCTCGGCGGCCGTGCGCGGGAAGGCGACAGCGGCGGGGCGCTGGTCGACGGCGACGTTCCAGGGCAGGCGGGCCGCGTCGTACCCGGGGTCCCCGGGCAGGTGCAGCCGGCCGTCGAGGAGGCCGCGCAGTGCTGAAGCGACGGGGGCGCCGGGGGCGGTGGTGGTGGACGTGGTGATGAGGGTCATGACGGGGGTTGCTCCTAGGTTGATCCGGTTGTCGGTCCCGGTTGCTCGGTGGAGCCACCGTGCGCCGAGGCACTTGGAGCGGACTTCGAGCCGACTTGGAGCGTCCTGGTCCCCGGCGTCATGGCCCACAAAGGGGACGCGGAGGGGACGGCCGGTCCTTATGCTGCCGACGTGGAGGTGGCAGTCCTCGGACCCGTCGAGGTGACGTTGAACGGGGACCCGGTCGACCTGGGCACGCCCAAGCAGCGAGCCCTGGTGGCTGCGCTGGCCCTCTCCCGCGGCTGGCCGGTGTCGGTGGACGCGATCGTCGACCTGCTCTGGGGACAGGGCCCGCCGCCGGGCGTGACGGCCACGCTCCAGGCCTACGTCTCCCAGCTGAGGCGGGTGCTCGAGCCCGAGCGGCAGCGGCGCGCCCCGGCGACCGTCCTGGTCACGGTGACCCCCGGCTACGCCTTGCGGGTTCCGGACGAGGCCGTGGACGCGCAGCGGTTCGAGCAGGCGGTGAGCACCTGGCACCGGCGGCTCTCCCCACTGGGACTCCTGCGCGGCGGCGGGCCCCTGACCGCTGCCGAGCTGGCCGAGGCCTGCGCCGGCCTCGACGAGGCGCTGGCGCTCTGGCGTGGCACGCCGTACGCCGAGCTCGGGGACGCGGACGCGGCCGTCGCCGAGCGAGCGCGCCTCGAGGAGCTGCGCACCGTCGCCGTGGAGGACCGCACGACGGCGCTGCTCGCCCTGGGCCAGCATTCGCCGGTCGCGGCCGAGCTCGAGGCCCTCACCAAGGCCTATCCGTTGCGCGAGCGGCTCTGGGCGCTGCGTGCCCTCGCGCTGACCCGGTCCGGGCGTCAGGCGGACGCGCTCGACGTGCTCCGCCAGCTGCGCGAGGTCCTGGACGAGGAGCTGGGCCTCGAGCCGTCCGCCGAGCTGCGGGAGCTGCAGACCGCGGTGCTCCGTCAGGACCCGGACCTGGACTGGGTGGCACCGAGGGCGGGTGCCACCCGCGGAGGCCATGGTCGTGGCGGCGGCCGAGAAGATGCCGGCCCGCCCGTTGCCGGAGCCGGTCGCCCCGTGGCCGCTGGCGGGGCGGGCCCGGGACCTGGCGTCGCTCGACGAGGCGCTCGCGGCGGCCGAGGCCGGCACGCCGTCGTTCGCCGTGCTCACCGGGGAGCCGGGCATCGGCAAGACCCGGCTGGCTGCGGAGGTGGCGCTGCGCGCGCGGGACCGCGGGGCCCGGGTGCTGGTCGGGCGCTGCTCCCAGGACGACGGGGCGCCCCCGCTGTGGCCGTGGCGGGCGGTTCTCGGGGGGATCGGGGTCGACCTGGACTCCGAGGTGGCCGGGACCGACGAGGGGGCCGCGCAGTTCCGGGCCTGGGAGCGGATCACCGGCGCCATCCGGGACGCGGCCCGGGCGCAGACCACGGTGGTCGTCCTCGATGACCTGCACTGGGCCGACCCGTCCTCGTTGCGGGTGCTCAGGCTGCTCGTCGAGACCGCCGACGCCACCGCCGACGCCACCGCCGGGGAACGCCTGCTGGTGCTCGCCACCTGGCGGGCCCACCCCGAACCCACCGGTGTCCTCGCCGACGTGGCCGAGTCGCTGGCACGCCGGCACGCGGTGCGCGTCGCGCTCTCCGGGCTGCCGACCGAGGCCGTGGCCGAGCTCCTGGGCCGGGTCAGCGAGGCCTCGGTCTCCGGGGAGCTGGCCCAGCAGCTCCGGGACCGCACCGACGGCAACCCCTTCTTCCTCGTGGAGTTCGCGCGGCTGGCCGGCGAGCGGGCCGACCTCGACGAGCTGTCGGCGACCATGCCGACCGCGGTCACCGAGGTGCTCACCAGGCGGCTCGCGCGGCTCCCCGACGCCACCGTGCGGGTGCTCCGGACCGCGGCGGTGATCGGGCGCCTCTTCGACACCCCCACACTGGCCGCCGCGGCCGGCGTCGACGAGGACGACCTCCTCGACGTCGTCGAGCCGGCGCAGGTGGCCGGGCTGGTCCGCGAGGACGGTGTCGACCGGTTCCTGTTCTCGCACGCGCTGGTTCGCGACACGCTGCGCACCGGGATGTCGGCCACCCGCCGGGCGCGCGCGCACGCCCGCGTGGCAGCGGTCCTCGAGGAGCTCGGCGGCCGCGAGACCGAGGTGGCCCGGCACTGGCTCGAGTCGGGGCCGGCGTACGCCGCCCAGGCCTGGCGGTCCGCGGTGGCGGCGGCCGAGGCGGCCCGCCGGCTGCACGCCCACGACGAGGCGGTGGACCTGCTCCGCGGAGCGCTGGGCTCGCAGGAGCAGGACCCCGCGGCGACCCCGCAGGACCGGTACGACGTGCTGATGTCCGCGATCGAGGCGGCCCGCTGGGCGGCGCAGCTGCCGACGCTGGTGCAGGCCGTGGAGGCGGCCATCGCGGTGGGCGAGGAGCTGCGCGACCCCGAGGCGGTGGCCCGGGCCGCGATCGCCACCAGCCAGGGTGTGCTCTGGCGGTCGGCCGGGCCGGGCGAGGTCAACGCCACGGTGGTCGCCGCACTGCGGGGCAGCCTGGGGCGGCTGCCCACCGGCGACAGTGAGCTGCGCTGCCGCACGATGCTGGCGCTCGCCAACGAGCTCTACAACGAGGTGTCCTTCCAGGAGCGGCGGGCGCTGGTCGAGGAGGCGCTGGCGATGGCGAGCCGTCTCGGGGACCGCGCGCTGCGGCTCGACGCCTGCGAGCTGGCCTACGTGTCGCTGTGGGTGCCGTCCACGGCCGCCGAACGGCTGGAGCAGGCCACCGAGGCGATGGCGCTGGCGCGGGAGGTCGGGAACGACCGGGCCTTCGTGGTCTCGGCGACGCTCCGCGCGGTGGTGCTGAGCGAGCTCGGCCGCCCCGACGAGATGCGGGAGGCGGCCGAGCTCGCCCGCGCGGAGGCGGCGCGGCTCCGGATCGTCTTCGGCGAGATGGTGATCGACGGGCTGGAGCTGCCCTGGCTGGCGATGGCGGGGCGGTACGACGAGTGCGACCGCGCGCTCGATCGGATCCGGGCGGCTGGACGCCAGATCGCCCACAGCAACGCCGAGGAGACCGTCGCGGGGTCGCTGATCTCGTTGCGACTGTGGCAGGGGCGGTCGGGGGAGATGGTCCCGACGCTCGAGGCGTTCGACTCCACGCCGTACCCCTTCGCCGCCAGCGTGGCGGTCTTCCTGTGGCGCGCCGGCGAGCGGGACCGGGCGCGCGCCTACCACGCCGAGCACGGCGCCCCGCTGGAGCACGAGACCGAGATCTCGCTGCTCGCGTGGTGCCACGCGGCCGAGCTCGCGCTCTACCTCGGCGACGCCGAGCTCGCCGGCGCTGCGTACGACCGCCTTGCCGGGTACGCCGGCCAGACCTGCTGCGCGGGGTCCGCCCTGGCCAGCGGCCCGGTGGACGCCTACCTCGCCCTGGCGGCCGCGGCCACCGGCGAGACCGGGATCGCCGGACGGCACGCCGACGCCGCGGCGGCCCTCGCCGAGAAGTGGGCGATCCCGGTGTTCGGCACCTGGTTCGCCGGGGTCCGCGACCAGTACGCCTTCTGAGGGGTGCGGCGTCTCAGGTGGCTCGGGCGGCGTGCCGGAAGGCCCGCCGGTCCCGGGCCTCGAAGCGCCGGTGGGCCAGTCGCCAGACGATCCGCTGCGCCGGGCCGGCGGCGCGCCGGAGCTCGCGACGGACGTCCTCCGGCACCTCGTGCAGCGCCCACGGCACCAGTGCGAGCAGCCGCCGTGGCGGCAGGCCCTCGACGAAGCGGGCGTGGACGGCCTCGTACCCCTCCGGGGTGAGGTGCCGCTGGAGGATCCGGATGGCGTCTCGCTCCTCGTGCGCGAGGTGGCGACCCAGGCACTCGCGGGCCGCGGCGAGACGAACCGACAGCGCGGCCCGGTCGTCGGCCCGCCCGTGCCCGGCCGCCAGCTCCCGCAGGCCGGCGAGGCACGAGGCGAGCAGCGGGTCGATCTCCTCGTGCTCGGCCGCCATCGCGAGCAGCGTCGCCTGCTCGGTGGCCCCGGCCCGTTCCATCAGGACCGGCCACAGCCAGGTGTCCTCGCCGTGATGGTGGTGGTGCAGCGCCTCGGAGAACGCCTCCCAGCGGCTCAGCAGCGCACGCCAGGTCGCCAGGTCCGTGAGCGGTGTCCGGGGCACCGCCCGGGCGAAGGCCGCCAGGTCGCGCCGGAAGGCGTGGTGCATCAGGTACATCATGGACATGTCGACGGGGCCCTCCGGGGCGTCGGCCTGTCCGGGGAGGCGCAGCTGGCGGGGCCAGGTGTCGTGCCGGGGCGTCGCGGTCATGGTGTGGCTCCTCGTCGTGGGTCGGTCGCTGCGAGCAGCGTGCGCCGACCCGCTTGCACCCGACTTGGGGGTGGCTTGGAGCGCGGTGCCGGTCTGGGGTGGACTGGGCCGGTGCCTGAGGTGACCGCCGCGCGCAACGCCGTCGCGCTGACCTTCGCCGTCAACGGCTTCTGCTTCGCCTCGGTGGTCTCGCGGATCCCCGACCTGCCGAGGTCGAACGACGCCTGGGCCGGACGGTGATGCCGCGCTTCCACGCGGGCTGGAGCCTGGGCAGCATCGCCGGGGCGGCCGTGGGCATCCCGATGGCGGCGGCCCGCGTGCCCCTGCCCGCGCACCCTTCCCTGGCGATCATCGACGGGTACGGCGCACGGCACTGGGTGGGCGTCCTCGGCTTCTCGGTGTTCGTCACCGCGATGACCGCCGGTCGGCTGGTGGGTCCCGCCGCCCTGGACCGGTGGGGCCGGGCTCCCGTGCTGTGGGCAACCTGCGGGGCCGCCGCGGCAGGCATCCTGCTGGTCGTGACGGGCGGGTACTGGCTCGTGGTGGGCGCCGGGATCGTGGTGTGGGGGATGGGGGCCTCCCTGGGCTTCCCCGTCGGCATGAGCGCCGCCGCGGACGACCCGGCCCGCGCCGCCGCCCGCGTCAGCGTCGTCTCGACGATCGGGTACGCCGCCTTCCTGGCCGGGCCGCCGCTCCTGGGACAGCTGGGGGACCGGGTCGGGACCCTGGACTCGCTGCTCGCCGTGGCCGTGCTGATGGTCCCGGCGGCGCTGAGCGTGGCAGCGGTCCGGCCCTCCCGGACCCGGGCGGGCGTGGAAGGCTGACGGCATGCCGTGGTGGGTGTTCTTCGGCGGGCTCGGACTCGCCCTGGTGCTGGGCGGGGCCCGTGCCGTGGTCGCCGGCCGTCGCAGCGCCGAGCGGTCCTCCTCCGACCGGGACCCGGCCACGGGCAGTGCGCTGTCGGTGGTGCTGGGCCTGGTGACTTCCGGCTTCGGGGTCGTGGTGCTCTCGGTGACGGCGATGCTCGTCCGCGCCAGGACCTGAACCTGCCCGCGCCGCGTCGACTCAGGCGACGAGGCGCGCGGCGTCGATGAGGCGCGGGTGCTCGCCCGGTGAGGTGTACTTCGACGTGGCGATGTCGGCCACGGACTTCCCCCCGCCGACGCGCTGTCCGAGGACGGTTCCCGCGGTCAGCCGGCCTGTCGAGCATCTCGAGCGCCGTCCAGGTGCCAACCGATGAGCCGCGACCGAACCGTCCGTCATCGGCCAGTTCGGACGAAGTGCCTCCCTGACCGCGGCTTGTCTGGACGTTCCGAGCATCTGGCTAGCCCGCAGCCACCACTCATGATCTCGGCTACCGGCCGGGATGGGGCCGGAGCTTGAAGACCAGGATGCCGAGGTGCTTGTTCATCCAGGCCTGCTTGTGCGGATAGCGGCGTCGGGCGTCCTCGGGCAGTTGAGGCTCGATCGCGGTCTCGATGCACAGCCCTGCGGCGCTGAACACGTTGATCAGGTCGGAGATGGTGTAGCGACGCTTGGTCAGGGTGATCTGGTCGTTCCAACCGCTGAGGTAGGAGAACCTCGTGGTGGAGAAGTACTCCTCGCCCAAGGAGGTCTGGTTTTCTCGGCCTGTTCGACGGCGTATCGGATCGGTTGCGTCTTGGTCAGCAGGATGAATCCATCCTCGGCCAGCATCGCGCGCGCTGCCTGCAGGGTGCGGACTGGATCCTTCGCGTAGCCGAAGGACTGCAGGAACAAGATCCGGTCGAAAGCGCGGCCTGCAAGCCCCGGCATGGCATCCAGCTGATTCAGATCGCCCTGGATCAGTTCCAAGCCAGGGTCCGGGACACTGAGGAAGTTGCCACTGACATCGACACCGACCGAGGCAGTCGCGCCCTCTCGAACGAGCTCAGCGAGCTTGCCCCCGTTGCCGCAACCGAGGTCGAGTACCGACCGTCCGGCGACATCGCCAAGAAGCTCTCGCTGCGCAGGCCACTCCACGAGTCGGTCCAGCGAGTCCTCCCTGGTTCGGGCCCGCTCGTAGTCCGGAGCGAGTTCCAGCCATGCATCGCTCGGGCTCACAGGATCGTCCGACGGAGAACTCGTCATCTGTTCGTCTGACACCGCCACGAGACACAACCTATTCGACGTCCCGGCCGGGCCGCTTCGACGCGAACCCGTCCAGGGGGACCTCGTCCGCCGGATCGGCTACGCGGCCACCAAGCAAGGGTCGGCCAAACCAGCGACCGGCGGCAGATCCGCGCGCGACCACGCGCACGCTGGTGCCGCGGTTGGTGCGCACCAACGTGCCGATGACAGCGCGTTGAAGTTCAGCCGCGGTGACTCCGCATCGCATTCACCAGAGCCGTGCGCACGAGTACGTGGGCGGGAGGAGGCAACTCCTCGAGGTCGAACCATCCGATGTCGTCGTGTTCCTCGGGAGCGACGTTCGCTGGCGTTCCCTGCCAGTCACGCACAAGCCAAGCGCTGAGGAGTGCCGGCTCTTCTGCAGGTCCTGCGGTCAGCCGACACAGATGAGACGCCGAGCCCGTCGCTATCTGCACGCCGAGTTCCTCGTGCAGCTCCCGCGTGAGCGCGTCCAGTTCTGACTCGCCAGCCTCAATGAGTCCACCGGGCAAGTCCCACACGTCCGGGTACGCACGCTTGTTCGGTCTCCGATGCACGAGTAGGACTCGACCTTCACGAACCAGCGCGCCGACCACGACCTCATGCATTCGCCCATCAGAGCATGGACATCCGACAAGCGAACGTCCGCTCACGCCTGCGGGTTCAGGCGGTCCCGCCGATGAGCGCGCACTCGACGTTAGGCTGCGGCTCGTGCAAGCCGGGTGGATCGCCGACGCCGGCGACTCATACGACCGGGTCGCTGACCGGTATGCCGACCTCGTGGCGACTGGGCTGGAGGCCCTTCCGCTCGAGAAGCGGCTCGTCGACCACTTCGCACACAGCGTCGTCGAGGCTGGCGGAGGGCCGGTCATCGACGTCGGGTGCGGTCCCGGGTGGTTGACCCGAGATCTGGCGTCACGCGGGCTGACGGTCTCAGGCATGGACGTCTCGACTTCCATGCTGCGCCTGGCACGCACCAACAACCCGGGACTCGGCTTCATGGCAGCATCGCTCACGCAGATCCCCGTCGCCGACGGCGCGACCGCAGGTGTCTTCTGCTGGTACGTGTTGCACCACGTCCCGGACTGGGACCTCGAGAACGCGATCCGAGAACTCGCACGGGTGATCGTCCCGGGCGGATCTCTCATGCTCGGCGGCCACGTCGGCGACAGCACGTACGTCAAGACCGAGGGCTACGGCGGGCTCCCCATGCGAGTGCTCTTCGCGCGCCGAAGCCCCGAAACCTATGCGCACCTGCTGCGCGAGGCCGGACTGGTGGTCGACGCCACCATTGCGCTCGGCCCGGACCATCCGGCATCCGGAGCCATCTGGCTCGCGCACAAGCCTGCATGACGCCCCAGGCCCCCGGTCACCCACGATGCACGGATCTAGCCGCGTTTCCGCACATCGGCACGATGGTGCGCGCTATCAGCGGCTACTTGTTGACTATCCCTACGGCAGCGGCCGCGAAACGGGACACACCCAGTGAGGGCGGGCGGCCGCGAAGTCAGCTGACGCGGCGATAGCGGATGTGGGTGGTCAGCGGCGAGTGAAGGACTTCGGCGGGCTCGAAGCCGAAGGACTCACTTCCGTCGAAGATGCGCTCGCCCGAACCGAGCAGGACGGGCGCGATGTCGAGGGTGAGCTCGTCGATCACGCCGGCGGCCAACGCCTGTCGCACGGTCGAGGCGCCACCGGCGATGTCCACACCGCTCTCACCGGCAGTCTCACGGGCTGCGGAGTAGGCCGCGTCGAAGCCCTCCGTGACGAAGTGGAAAGTCGTCCCCCCGTCCATCTGGATCGGATCGTGGCGGTGATGGGTCAGCACGAAGACCGGCGCGTGATACGGCGGTTCGGGGCCCCACCAGCCGGTCCACTCCTCGTCCCAGTCCCCGCGGATCGGGCCGAACATGTTCCGGCCCATGACATACGCGCCCCGGGGGCGCATGAGCCACTCGTTCGCGATCCTGTCGGCCTCATTGGCCCGCGGGTCGCCGATGTGCCAGCCGTGCAGCTCCCGCCCCCGCTTCCCCAGAGGCTCCTCCCGGCTCTGATCCGGTCCGGCGACGAAGCCGTCGAGCGAGATCGACATGTGGCAGGTGGTGTCCGGCACCGCGAACCTCCTGGGTGATGGTGACTTGCAAGCGGTCGGGAGATCCCGACCGCCAGCAAGATCGCACTCTAGCTCTCCGAGACTTGCGACCTCCGCGGGCGACAGAACGCGGGGCGAGGTACCTCGAGCAGGTGCATCACTCCGCTGTCGGCAGGGTCGGGTGGTCGGTGGGGTAGATGCCGATCGCGAACCCGTACATGGTTTCGCCGGACCTCGGCATCCGGTCGAACTCATCAACCAGCTCGGCCATCCGGTCCCAGAACTGAGAGGCCTGATCCTCCGAGATGCGCGCATGCCGGATGAAGCCCCAGAGCTTCCCCTGTTCGAACGCCGTCGCGGACTCGTGCGCAGCCACCTCGAAGTCGTTGAAGTCGCCCGGCATCTCATCGCCAGCGGGTGAAGGCTCCGCTGCCACGTGGAACATGCGCGCCGTGCGCCCGTAGAAGCGCTCCTCGATCGCCCGCACCTTCCGCGTGCGCACCACCTGGAGCAGGCCGTTCCGGGTGAGCACGTCCACGTGGTGCGCGACCGTGCTCTTGGGGCGCTCGACCGCGGCCGCGAGCTCGGTGACGGTCGCGGCCCGCTCGTGGAGGAGCTGCAGGATCGTGGTGCGGAGCGGGTGGCCGATGGCCTTCACCTGGGCCGGCCTGGTCAGCGCCATCCGATCGGCGAGCTCGTAGTCCGGGGGGTTGTCGGCCATGGCGGAACAGACTAGCATCCCGGAATGTTCCAAAAGATTCGATCAATAGACAAGGGAAACCGCTGACATGGCCGAAGTGCTGCTGTACCACCACATCCAGGGCCTGACCGACGGAGTGCGGGCCTTCGCCGACGACCTGCGTCAGGCCGGGCACACCGTGCACACGCCAGACCTGTTCGACGGCCGCACCTTCGGCAGCATCGAGGAGGGTTTCGGATACGCGCGTGATGCGGGGTTCGACGCGATCCGGGAGCGCGGCGCGGCCGCGGCCGACGAGCTCGGCGCCGGGCTCGTCTACGCCGGATTCTCCTTCGGCGTGACGATCGCCCAACGGCTCGCGCAGACCCGGCCCGGCGCCCGCGGGGCACTCCTCATGTACTCCTGCCTCCCGGTCTCGGAGTTCGGGGAGGCAGTGGCCGGAGGCGGTGCCGGTGCAGATCCACGGCAAGGAGGGCGACGAGTTCTTCGACGAGGACCTGCCGGCCGCCCGCGAGCTCGCCGGCTCCACGGCGGCCGCCGAGCTGTTCGTCTATCCCGGCGACCAGCACCTCTTCGCCGACTCCTCGCTCGACGCGTACGACCCGGAGGCGGCCGCGCTGCTCATGGAGCGGGTGCGGGCGTTCCTCGCCTCCGTCTGACCGGCGCGGCCCCCTGGCCGGCCCACGCTTCCTCCGGACGTCGGCATCTTGACCATCGGCGGGCGTCCCAGCGTCGGCCCCTGCGGTCATCCAGCCTCTCGCAGCAGCCGGAGCACCAGCGCCAGCGGCGGCCAGACGTCCCGCCCACGGCGCGTGACGGCGTAGGACCGCAGGGTGACGGCGGGTTGGTCGAGGGGGCGCACGGCAACGGGGGCGATGGTCCCCATCGCCTCGGGCAGCAGCCCGACGCCGAGGCCGGCGGCGATCATGTCCTGGACGAGCTCGAGGCTGTCGGCACGGTGGGCGATGCGGGGCTCGAACCCTGCCAGTGACGCGACGGTGCGGACGACCTCGTCGTCCGCGGTGTTCCGGGAGTTCACGATCCAGTCGTGGTCCCGGTAGCGGGCGAAGACCTCGAGCGCGGTGGCCGACGTGTCCACGTCGTCCGACCGCACTCCCAGGCCCCACCGGGTCGTGCCGAGGGGCTCGGCGGCCAGCGTGGCGGCGAACTTGGCCGGCGCGAGGCTGTAGTCGTAGGTCAGGGCGAGGTCCACGTCGTCGCGCTCCAGCAGCCCGAGGGCCTCGTCGGGCTCGTGCTCATGGATCCGGAGCCGGACCTGCGGGTAGCCGGCGGCCAGGTGCTGCAGCACGGGCAGCACCGTCTGCCGGACCGCGGTGCCGTACGACGCGACCCGCAGCGTGCCCTCCGGGGTCGCGTCGGGGTCGAGGTCGGCGCGGGCGGCGTCGAGCGCGGCCAGCACGTGGACGGCGTGGTCGGCGAGGCGCCGGCCGGCGGGGGTCAGCCGCACGCCGCGTCCCTCGTGCTCGAGCAGGCTGGTCCCGGCTTCCTGGGCGAGCGCGCCGATCTGCTGGGACACCGTCGAGGTGGTCACGCCCATGACGTCGGCCACGGCGCGCATCGACCCCAGCCGGGAGAGCTGGAGCAGCAGCTCGAGCCGGCGGGGGTCCATGGGCCGATTGTCAAGCATTCCCGAACGGATCGTCAATCAGACTCACGTGGACGTGAACGTTCCGGCTCGCTGTACTGGAGTCATGACCTCCGTGGGCGACACCTCCAGCCGGACCGGCGCACTGATGACGCTGGCATCCATGTCCTGCGTGCAGCTGGGCCTCGCGGCGTCCGTCGGGCTGCTCGACCGGACCGGTGCGGACGGCGCGGCGGCCCTGCGGCTGGCCTGCGCCGGCGCCCTCGCGCTCCTGTTGCTGCGCCCGCGTCCGCGCAGCATCCCGCCCCGCTTCCTGGCTGCGGCTGCGGCGCTGGGCGTCGTGACTGCCGGGGTCACCCTGCTGTTCATGCACGCCGTGGCGCGGATCCCGCTGGGCACCGCGAGCGCCCTGGAGTTCCTGGGCCCGCTGGCGGTGGCGGTGGCGCGCAGCGGGGACCGTCGGCTGCTGGTGTGGCCGGCGCTGGCGCTCGGCGGCGTGCTGCTCCTGACCCAGCCGTGGAGTGGGGGAGTCGACCTGGTCGGCGTGGCGTTCGCGCTCGCCGCGGCCGCCTGCTGGGCGGCGTACATCCTGCTGACCCAGCTGGTCGGCGACGCGGTGGACGGGCTCCAGGGCCTGGCCGTCTCGCTGCCCGTCGCCGGGGTCGTCGCGGTGCTGGTCGCGGGACCGGGCTTCGCGACGTCGCTCACCCCGCAGCTGCTCGTGGTGGGTCTCGGCCTCGCGCTGCTGCTCCCGCTGGTGCCGTTCAGCCTCGAGATGGTCGCGCTGCGCCGACTCACCACGACGGCGTTCGGCACCCTGATGAGCCTCGAGCCGGCCATCGCGGCCCTCGTCGGGCTGGTGCTGCTGCGCCAGGTCCCCGACCTCCTCGCCGCAGTCGGGGTCGTGCTCGTGGTCACCGCGGGCGCCGGTGCCACCAGGAGCGGCGGCCGGGCCGCCGCCGACGCGCCGGCCGAGCCGTCCGTGCCGTCCGCCGCGCCCGGGCCGAGCCGGACCTCCTGGTCGCGGCGGCTACAGCACCTTGGACAGGAACGACTGCGTGCGCTCGTGCTGGGGGTTCGCCAGCACCTCAGTCGGGTCGCCCTCCTCGACGATGACCCCACCGTCCATGAAGACCAGCTTGTCGCCGACCTCCCGGGCGAAGCCCATCTCGTGGGTGACGACCATCATCGTCATGCCCTCGGAGGCCAGGTCCTTCATCACGGCCAGCACGTCGCCCACGAGCTCGGGGTCGAGCGCGGAGGTCGGCTCGTCGAAGAGCATCATGTCCGGGTCCATGGACAGGGCACGGGCGATGGCCACGCGCTGCTGCTGGCCGCCGGAGAGGTGCGCCGGGTAGGCGTCCTCCTTGCCGTCGAGGCCGACCTTCGCGAGATTGGCCCGGGCCACCTCGACCGCCTCGTCCTTGCCGCGGCCGCGCACGCGCTGCTGGGCGATGCACAGGTTCCGCATCACGTTCATGTGCGGGAACAGGTTGAACGACTGGAACACGATCCCGATCCGGCTCCGGACCTGGTCCAGGTCGGTCTCGGGGTCGGTGATGTCGACCCCCTCGACCAGGATCGTTCCCGACGTCGGGTCCTCGAGCCGGTTGACGCAGCGCAGCAGCGTCGACTTGCCCGACCCCGACGGACCGATCACGCAGACCACCTGGCCGTGGTCGACGTGGAAGTCGATGCCCTTGAGCACCTCGTTCTCACCGAAGTACTTGTGCAGCTCGCGCACCTCGATGGCCCGCCCGAACTTCTTCTCCCGGGTGGTCGTCATGAAAGTCACCGTGCCCTCTGTTGACGCTTCTCGAGCCAGGCGACCAGGCGCGTGAGCGGAAGTGTGATGATCAGGTAGAGCAACGCGGCCTGGATCAGGCTCGTGGACGTGCCTGCCGTCGGCCCCGACGTGGTCAGGTCGCGCGCCACACTGGTGAGCTCGCGCTGGCCGACCTGGACGCCGATCACGAAGAGCAGGGCGGTGTCCTTGATCAGCAGCACGAACTCGTTGGTCAGCGGCGGGATGACGATCCGGAGGGCCTGGGGGAGCACGATCGAGATCGTCGTCCTCCCCGAGCTCATGCCGAGCGACCGGGCCGCCTCGGTCTGGCCCTTCGGCACGGCCTGGATGCCCGCGCGGAGCGTCTCGGCCATGTAGGCCCCGGCGACGAGGATCAGCGCGATCAGGCCGGCACCGACCAGGCCCCCCGGCGGGCTCCACCCGAACGCGATCGGGACGCCGAACGCCATCACCAGGATGACGATCAGCGCCGGCAGGCCGCGGAAGAACTCGATGTAGCCGGTGGCCAGCCACCGGTACGGCGCGACGGGGGACAGCTTCATCAGGGCGAGCAGGATCGCGAGGGCGAAGCCGAACACGAATGCGATGAAGGTGTAGACGATCGTGTTCTTGACGCCGATGGTGATCAGGTCGCCCCAGTTGCCGCCGCGCTTCCAGCCGGCGCTGTCGAAGAAGTTCGACTTGACGTCGCCCCAGTTGACCAGCGCGCCGAGGAGGATGAGCGCGAGCAGCAGGATCCCGTAGAGGATCCCGTTGGTCAGCTTGCGCTTGGTGCTGCGTTTCACGAGCGCCCCCTCGGGGAGTACGCCGGGGCCTGCCGCGGCATCACTTGGTCGAGAAGTACTTGTTGTAGAGCTCGTCGTAGGTGCCGTCGTCACGCATCTTCTTCAGCTGGGCGTTGACGTCGTCGACCAGGGCGGTGTTGCCCTTCTTGATGGCCAGGCCGTACTGCTCGTTGGTGGAGTACTTCTGGACGATCTCGAAGCCGCCGGCCTGCTGGTGGTTGAGGTTGACCGGGAGGTCCTGGAGCAGCGCGTCGACCTGCCCGGCCTTGATCGCCTGGTACATCTCCGCGTCGCTCGGGAACGTCACGATCTGGGCGTCCGGGGCGTTCTCCTCGGTGTAGGACTTGCCGGTGGTGCCCTGCTGGACGCCGACCTTCTTGCCGGCGAGGTCGTCGATGCTCGTGATGCTGGAGCCGGTGGGGACCAGCAGCGACTGCTCGGAGTCGTAGTAGCCGTCGCTGAAGTCGAGGTTCTTCTCGCGGTCGGGTGTGATGGTCATCGCGCTGGCCGCGACGTCGCACTGGTCGGAGTTCAGCGCCAGGCCGCTCTGCAGCGGGTCGAAGGAGGAGTCCTTGACGACCAGGTTGAGATTCATGCCCTTGGCGATCGCGGAGACGATGTCGATGTCGAAGCCCTTGAACCCGGTGGCCGAGCCCTTGTCGAAGTCCTCGAAGGGCGGGTAGGGGACGTCGGAGCAGACGGTCAACGTGCCGTCGGAGACGAGCTGGGCCCCGCTGGTCGTGGTGCCGCCGCCCCCGCCGCCGCAGGCGGCGAGCGCGAGAGCGAGGAGGGGCGCGGCCAGTAGGGCCGGGAGATGACGAGTCCTCATGGTCGACACCATATTCCCCACGAGGCCCTCCGCGCCCCGGCCGTTCGGCCCTGCCCCAAAAATGGGGGTTCGGTCGTCAGCGCTCGCCGCCCGGCACCCAGAGCACGTCGCCGGCCTCCCGGTTGGCGTGGCGGGCGAGGATGAACAGCAGGTCCGAGAGCCGGTTGAGGTAGGCGATCGCGACCTCGTTCATGGTCTCGGCGTGCTCGCCGTACGCCGCCCACGCCGACCGCTCGGCACGGCGTACGACGGTGCGCGCGACGTGGAGCAGGGCGGCCCCGGGGGTGCCCCCGTTGAGGATGAACGAGCGCAGGTTGGGCAGCTGCTCGTTGTACTGGTCGCACCACTGCTCGAGCCGGTCGACGTAGGCCTGCTCGATCCGCAGCGGCGGGAACTCCGGGTTCTCCACCACGGGCGTGCAGAAGTCGGCGCCCACGTCGAACAGGTCGTTCTGGATCCGGGTCAGCAGCAGGGTCACGTCCTCCTCGAGGTCGCCCTGGGCCAGGGCGACGCCGATGTGTGCGTTGGCCTCGTCGACGTCGGCGTAGGCCTGCAGCCGCAGGTCGTTCTTCGTCGTCGTGCTCATGTCGCCCAGGCGGGTCTCGCCGTGGTCGCCGGTGCGGGTGTAGATCCGGGTGAGGTTGACCATGCAGGGAGCGTAGACGCCTGCGGTCGGGCCATCGCGGCCGCCTGCGCCCCGAAATGCCCCGAAGTGCCCCGAAATACTCCGTGGGACGAAGCAACCGAACGGGGGTGCACGGCGTCATAGTGGGTACAGAGACGTCATCGACAGCGAGGCAGCCGGGGTTTCTCTGGACCCTGGGGGACGGCAAGACGATGGACATCATGACCGACGGTCCGACGCTCGTGCTCAGTGGCGACTTCGACGTGCGGAGCACGTGGGAGGTGCGCAGGGCCATCTACGACCAGCTCCACGGCCACGACCAGGACGTGGTGGTCGACCTCAGCGACGTCGAGACCTGCGACGTCACGGCTCTGAAGGTGCTGGCGGTCGCCACCCGTGAGGCCAGCCGGGACGGGCGGCACCTCACGCTGCGCGGCTGCGGTCCGGCCGTGCGTCGCCTGCTGCACCTCTCCCACCTGATGCGCCTGGTCGAGGTCGAACGGGTCGCGACGCCCGCGTGAGCCGCCCGGGCGACGTGTCGGACATCCCACACCGTCGGCCGGTTACCTCCCAGTAGATCTGGTCCTACGCTCGGGTCATGACCGAGAACGACCGCCCTGAGAAGGACCGACCCTGGGTGATGCGCACGTACGCCGGCCACTCGACGGCCGCCGCGTCGAACGCGCTCTACCGCACCAACCTCGCCAAGGGGCAGACCGGTCTCTCGGTCGCCTTCGACCTGCCGACGCAGACCGGCTACGACCCCGACTCCCCGCTCGCCCGGGGCGAGGTCGGCAAGGTGGGCGTCCCGGTCCCACACCTCGGCGAGATGCGCCGCCTCTTCGAGGACATCCCGCTGGTCGAGATGAACACCTCGATGACCATCAACGCCACCGCGATGTGGCTGCTCGCGCTCTACCAGGTCGTCGCCGAGGAGCAGAACCCTGACGCGAGCCCGGAGGAGGTCGCCGCGCAGCTCGCCGGCACCACCCAGAACGACATCATCAAGGAGTACCTCTCCCGCGGGACCTACGCGTTCCCGCCCGAGCACTCCATGCGCCTGATCAGCGACATGATCGCCTACACCGTGCACCGGATCCCCAAGTGGAACCCGATCAACATCTGCAGCTACCACCTGCAGGAGGCCGGCGCGACGCCGACGCAGGAGCTCGCCTACTCGCTGTCCACCGCGATCGCGGTCCTCGACCAGGTCAGGGCCTCCGGTCAGGTCTCCGAGGACGACTTCGAGAAGGTCGTCGGGCGCATCTCCTTCTTCGTCAACGCCGGCGTGCGCTTCGTCGAGGAGATGTGCAAGATGCGCGCGTTCGTGGAGCTCTGGGACGAGATCACCCGGGAGCGGTACGGCGTGCAGGACCCCAAGATGCGCCGGTTCCGGTACGGCGTGCAGGTCAACTCGCTCGGCCTGACCGAGGCCCAGCCGGAGAACAACGTCCAGCGCATCGTGCTCGAGATGCTCGCCGTGACGCTCTCCAAGAACGCCCGCGCGCGGGCGGTGCAGCTGCCCGCCTGGAACGAGGCACTCGGCCTGCCCCGGCCCTGGGACCAGCAGTGGTCCCTGCGCCTGCAGCAGGTGCTCGCCTTCGAGTCCGACCTGCTGGAGTACGACGACATCTTCGACGGCTCTCCCGTGATCGAGAGGAAGGTCGCCGAGCTCGTCGAGGGCGCGCGCGCCGAGATCGACCGCGTCCAGGCGATGGGCGGCGCGATCGCCGCCGTCGACTCCGGCTACATGAAGCAGGAGCTGGTCTCCGCGCACGCGGCCCGCCGCGCCCGGATCGAGTCCGGCGAGGAGAAGATCGTCGGCGTCAACAGCTTCGAGACCACCGAGCCGTCCCCGCTGACCGCCGACCTGGACTCGGCGATCATGGCTGCCGACCCGCGGGCCGAGCAGTCCGCGCTGGACAGCGTGGCCGCCTGGAAGGCGCAGCGGGACGAGGCCGAGGTCGCCGACGCACTCGCGAGGCTGGCCGAGGCCGCCAAGACCGAGACGAACCTGATGGCCGCCACGCTGGTCGCGGCCCGCGCGGGCGCCACCACCGGCGAGTGGGCCGGCACCCTGCGCGAGGTCTTCGGCGAGTTCCGGGCGCCCACCGGTGTCAGCGGCGCCGTCGGGCTCGCCCAGTCGGTCGGGGAGGCCGGCGCCGAGCTGGCGGCGGTGCGCGCGAAGGTGAAGGCCACGGGGGAGGAGCTGGGCGGCCGGCTGCGCCTGCTGGTCGGCAAGCCGGGCCTGGACGGCCACTCCAACGGTGCCGAGCAGGTCGCCGTCCGTGCCCGCGACGCCGGCTTCGAGGTGATCTACCAGGGCATCCGCCTCACGCCCGAGCAGATCGTCTCGGCCGCGGTGGCCGAGGACGTGCACTGCGTCGGGCTCTCGATCCTGTCCGGCTCGCACATGGAGCTGGTGCCGGCGGTCCTCGACGGGCTCCGCGAGGCCGGCCTGGCGGATCTCCCGGTCATCGTGGGCGGCATCATCCCCGACTCCGACGCCCGTCGGTTGGCCGAGCTGGGAGTGGCCGCGGTCTACACGCCGAAGGACTTCGGGCTCACCGAGATCATGGGTGGCATCGTCGAGGTGATCAGGAAGGCGAACGGCCTGGACTGAGCCCGGCCGCTAACGTCGGCGCATGACGTCGATGCACTGCCCCGCCCGGGTCCACGTCGCGCGCCACGGTGAGGCGGAGTACGAGACCGACCTCGTCAGCAACGACGGGGGCTGGCTGACGCCCGGTGGCCGTGAGCAGGCGCGTGCCCTGGCTGCGCGCCTGCGCGGCGCCCGGATCTCGCGCGTCTGGACGAGCTCGATGTCGCGCGCGGTGCAGACCGCCGAGATCGTGGCGGCCGAGCTCGGGGTGGACGTGGTGGTGCGCGAGGGACTGCGTGAATACTCCGTCGGCGACATGGCCGGCACGAGGATGGACGAGCGTGAGCACGTCAGCGCGGCGTTCCACGCCTGGCTCGACGGCGACCGGGAGGCCGAGATCCCGGGTGGCGTCCGCATCGCCGACTTCGTGCGGCGCGTCACCGGGGCGCTCCAGGAGGTGGCCGACCAGCACCCGGGCGAATCGGTCCTGGTCATCAGCCACGGCGGCGCCATCCTCGGCGCACTGCCGCCGCTGGCCGGGATCCCGCCGGAGCGCGTCCGCGGACTCACGCTGCCCAACTGTGGCGTCATCGAGCTCGAGGCCGGCGCCGAGGGATGGCGGCTCCTGCGCTGGGACGGTGCCCCAGGGGCCGACGGCGAGGGGGCGTCAGCCCGGCAGGCGGGCGAGCCAGCCGAGCACACGGGCCCGGGTCCGCGGGGCTGAGCGCTCCAGGGGCAGCGCGCTCCCGGCGGCCGTGACGACGTGGGAGCTGACCGACACCGAGGACGTGTAGGCCCCGCGCTGCCGCTGGGCGGAGCCCTCGCGGGTGAGGGCGTCCCTGCCGCCGAAGAGCAGCAGCACGGGCGCCTCGACCTCCCGGGCGGCGAGCGACGACGCGGCGACCATCTGGCCCAGGCTCAGCGCGTCGCCGCACGGGTGGACGCCGCGCCGGGCCGTTGCGGTCCGCTGCACCGCCCCGGGAGACGTGACGAACAGCAGCCTGCGGTAGTCCTTGCGGCTCCTCCCGGTGCCGACGTAGTCATCGCTGCGGAGGCAGGCCGCCGACTGGCGGGACGCCTCGTCGAACGCCCTCGAGGATGCGCCGGTGTCGGTCCACGACATCAGCACGAGCCCGTCGACGTCGTCGAAGGTCCCGGCCTCCACCTGCGCGATCGCGGCGCCGACCGCGTGGCCGTGCACCACGACGTGCTCGGCGGCGGGCGCGGCCCGCGTGGAGCCCTCGAATCGGTAGCGGCCCGAACGGAGGTGCTGGACGACCTGGTGCAGCATGTCGGCCTGCGCCCCCAGGCAGGTGGCGTTGCCGTCGGCCAGCCTGCTGTCGCCGTAGCCGAGCCGATCGAGCACCAGCGAGGTCTCGCCGGCGACGGCGAGCCTGCCCGCGTAGTCGTACGCCGGGTGCTGCCGCAGGCGCCAGAACCACGAGCCGGTGGCCAGTCCGTGCACCAGGACGTTCAGCCGCGGGACGGAGGCGCCCAGCACCTCGCGGCGTGGGCCGACGAGCTGCGCGTGCAGGACGTAGGACCCGTCGTCGGGTGTGCAGGCCACCGGGGTGGCGTTGGTGTTCTCGACCGCGACCACGACGTCCCGGGAGACGACGTGACCCGAGCCGTCACCCGAGCCGCCGCTCGTGCCGGCCCAGGCGGGGGAGAGGGGGAGGGCGGCGAGGGAGCCGGCGAGGAGGGTGCCGGCGAGGAGGGCGCCGAGCGCGGCTGCGACGGGGAGGCGGGCGGTGCTGCGCTGGCGGTCCACGGGTGTCGCTCCTTGTTGAATGGATGTCAATAAGGTGGTCGCGACCCACCTTGCCATACCGTCGGTACGCAACGTACCGAGGGCTTGTGTGGGACGCGTCTCAGCCCGGCGTCCCGTAGGCCAGACTTCCCCCATGAGCAGGGTGATCGTGGTCGGCGCGGGCGCCGTCGGGCTGACCTGCGCGGTGCGGCTCCTCGAGGCCGGGCACCGGGTGGACGTGGTCGCCCGGGACCTGCCGCTGGAGACGACCTCCGCCGTCGCGGCGGCGATCTGGTACCCCTACCGCGCGCTGCCGCAGGACAAGGTGACCGCCTGGGCCGGCACGACGTACGCCGTCCTTGCCGCGCTGGGCGCCCCCGAGGAGTACGGCGGGTCGCCCGAGTCCGGGGTCCGGATGGTCGAGGGGACCGAGGTGTTCACCAGGCGCCAGCCAGAGCCGTGGTGGCGGTCCGCCGTGTCCGGGCTGGACCGGGAGACCGCGCTGCCGGAGGGCTACGCCGACGGCTGGACCTTCACCACTCCGGTCGTCGAGATGCCGGTCTACCTGCGGTGGCTGGCCGGTCGGGTCGAGGAGCTGGGCGGCACCCTCACTCGGCTGAACCTGCGGGCGCTCCCGGAGGGGCCGGACCTGGTCGTGAACTGCTCCGGGCTCGGCGCCCGGTTGCTGGGCGCGGACCGGACCGTGGTGCCCGTGCGCGGCCAGGTCCTCTACCTGGAGCAGGTCGGGATCGACCGGTGGTGGCTGGACGGCGCCGGACCGACCTACGTGGTGCCGCGCGAGCGCGACGTGGTGGTCGGTGGGACCGACCAGGAGGGCGAGTGGAGCCGGACCCCCTCGCCGGAGAACGCCGCGGAGATCCTGGAGCGGGCCACCCGGCTGGTGCCGGCGCTGCGCGGTGCGAAGGTGCTGCGCCAGAAGGTGGGGCTGCGTCCGGTGCGCCCGGCGGTCCGGCTGGAGCGGTCGGGCAACGTGGTGCACTGCTACGGACACGGCGGCGCCGGCATCACGCTGAGCTGGGGGTGCGCGGACGAGGTGGTGGCGCTGGCGTCGAGGGAGCTCGCACCGCGTCGTCATGAGGCCGGGTCGCCATGAGTGAGCGCACGCTGGTCCTGCTCCGGCACGCGAAGTCGGACTGGTCGGGCGGCGAACCGGACGTACGCCGACCGTTGGCGAAGCGCGGCCGCCGTCAGGCGCCGGAGGCGGGCCGCTGGCTGGCGGCGAACCTCGACCCCGTCGACCTCGCCCTCGTCTCGCCCGCCACGCGTGCCCTGAGCACCTGGGAGCTGCTCTCCGCCGAGCTGGGCCGTGCGCCGGAGACGCGGATCGTGGAACAGCTGTACGGAGCCTCGGAGGAGGACCTGCTCGACGTCGTGCGCCGGCTCGAGGACCGGCTGACCACGGTCGTCCTGGTCGGCCACAACCCCGGGCTCGAGGACCTGGCCACGCGGCTGGCGGGACGCTGGGTCTCGCTGGTGACCTCCGCGCTGGCCGTGTTCGCGATGCCCGGCGCATGGGCCGAGGTCGGGGCCGGGCCCGGGCGGGCCACGCTGCGCGCCAGCGGCAGGCCGCCGACGGTCCAGCGGCCCGGCGGCCAGGCCTAGAGACCCCGACCGTCGAGCCCCTGACCGTCGAGGGCAGTGGTGGCGACGACGGCCGAGACCGGGATCGCGCCGTACACGTGCGGGAACGTCTCGGTCACCCCGGGCGCCGGCACCTCCTCGACGACGGGCACGTCGAGCAGGTCGGTCTCGATCTCCAGCAGCACCAGCGGCTCGGTGACGCCTGCGTAGAACGCGGCGCGCACGCCCTCCCACTGGTCGTTGCGGCTGGCGTGGATGAAGCCCTCCTCCTCGAGGCTCACGCCGAGGGTCGAGGTGGTGTAGTCGCCGGTCGCCCGAGCCGCCTCCCAGTCGGAGGCCGTGGCGATGTGGAAGATGCGCACGCCAGCAGTCTCTCCTAGGCGGGGTCGTCGACCCGCTGGTAGACCGACACGTGCGACGCCGAGTCCGCGCGGAACGGCCGGCGGTCCCACCAGCCCCAGCGGTGCACCAGGCGCATCCCGGCCAGCCGGGCCATCAGGTCGAGCTCGGCGGGCCAGAGGTAGCGGAACGGCACCGAGTTCCGCCGGTAGGTCTCGCCGTCGAAGGTGTAGTGGTGGCTGAACATCCGCTGGGTGACGAGGTCGTACTCGTCGAACCCGACGTGGGTGTCGGTGTGGTCGAAGACCGCGTGCACCTCGCCACGAGGGATGCGCTGCACGACCGGCACGCCCACCTCGACGACGAAGCGGCCGCCCGGCACCAGGTGCGCGGCGGCGTTGCGGACGCAGTCGACCTGCTCGTCCTGGGTGAGCAGGTTCTGGATCGTGTTGTAGACGAGGTAGACCAGCCCGAACTCACCCGCGACCCGGGTCGTCGCCATGTCGCCGATCGTCACCGGCAGGTCCGCGCCGCCGGGCTTGGCGCGCAGCCGGTCCACCATCGCCCGGCTCAGCTCGATGCCGTGCACCTCCACGCCGCGCTCGGTCAACGGCAGGGCGACGCGGCCGGTGCCGATGGCCAGCTCGAGGGCGGGCCGGTCCCCGGCCAGCTCGGCGAGGAGCGCGGTGGTGGGGTCGAGCACCGTCGGGGAGAACATCGGGTCGTGGGGGTCGTCGTACTTCTCCGCGACGACGGTGTCGAAGTAGTTGTGCTGCTCGGGCCGCTCGGTCATGGGGGAGAGCCTGTGCCCCGGACGCCGGTCGGGCCAACCGGTTTTCCGCCCAGGCCCTCACCGATCAGAACAGCCGGTGCTCACTGTCGTCGATGCCACGCAGCGCGTCGTAGTCGACGGTCGCGCAGGCGATGCCGCGGTCGGTGGCGAGCACGCGCGCCTGCGGCTTGATCTCCTGGGCGGCGAAGATGCCGCGCACCGGTGCCAGGAGCGGGTCGCGGTTGAGCAGCTCGAGGTAGCGGGTCAGCTGCTCGACGCCGTCGATCTCGCCGCGCCGCTTGATCTCGACCGCCACGCTCAGGCCTTCACCGTCGCGGCACATCAGGTCCACGGGGCCGATCGCGGTGGGGTACTCCCGGCGGACCAGGGTCAGGCCGGTCGCCAGGGTCTCGGGGTGCTCGGCGAGCAGCACCTGGAGGTGCTTCTCGACGCCGTCCTTCTGCAGGCCGGGGTCGACACCGAGGTCGTGGGAGGAGTCGTGGTGGACCTCCTCGAGCAGGATCCGCAGGGTGTCGTCCGTCTTCGAGGTGACCGTCCACTCGACCTGGCCGTCCTCGGTGGTGCCCTCGCGCAGCGTGCACGGCGGCGACATCCAGTTCAGCGGCTTGTAGGAACCGCCGTCGGAGTGCACCAGCACCGAGCCGTCGGCCTTGATCATCAGCACCCGGGTCGCCATCGGGAGGTGCGCCGTCAGGCGTCCCGCGTAGTCGACCTGGCAGCGCGCAACGACGAGTCTCACGGGCGAGGAATCTACAGTGGCCGCCATGGACGTCGACTTCCAGATCAACCGGTGCGTCGGGTGATGGCGGAGAGGACCTTGCCGGACGGCGTCAGCATCCGGTTGGCGCGCCCCTCCGACCTGCGGCTGCTGGCGGCGGTCGAGGACGCCGGTGGACCGATGTTCTCCGAGCACTTCGGGGCCGCGATCGCGCCCGTCCTGCTCTCGCCGGCGCCGTCCGGTCTCGACCGGGACCTCGCCCCCGGGTTCATCCTGGTCGCCGTCGATGCGGGCCGGGTGGTCGGCTTCGCCCACGTCACCGACCAGGACGGTCACGCCCACCTCGAGCAGCTGTCGGTGTTGCCGGAGCACGGACGCCGGGGGATCGGCAGCGCGCTGGTCCACGCTGCCATGGAGGAGGCACGGTGGGCGGGGTACGACGCGCTGTCGCTCTGTACCTACCGCGACGTGCCGTGGAACGGCCCGTTCTACGCGGGCCTCGGGTTCGCCGAGGTCGAGCGGCTCTCGGCGTACCAGCAGCGGCTGCACGACCACGAGATCGCGCTCGGGCTGGACGCCAACGGGATGCGCGTGGTCATGGCGAGGCGGCTGGACCGCCAGGTTACCGACGGGTGAACTTACTCACGATGCGGCCCGGAAGTGGCCCATGACACGATGCCGTCCATGACGAGCAGCCCCCTCCAGTCTCCCCGTGAGTTCCGCACCGTCGGTGTCGTCGGCCTGGGCACCATGGGTGCCGGCATCGCCGAGGTCTTCGCCCGCAACGGACTCTCGGTCGTCGGCGTCGAGATCAACGAGGAGGCCCTGGTCCGGGGCCGCCAGCACCTCGAGCACTCCACCGGCCGGGCGGTGAAGCGCGGCAAGATCACCGAGGCCGAGCAGGCGGAGATCCTCGGCCGGATCACCCTCACGACCGAGATGAAGGACCTCGCCGACGCCGACGTGGTCGTCGAGGCCGTGGTGGAGTCGCTGGACGTCAAGAAGGGCATCTTCCGCGAGCTCGAGTCGATCGTGTCCACCGACGCGATCCTGGCGACCAACACCTCCTCGCTGTCGGTCACCGAGATCTCGACGGCGAACGCCCACCCGGGCCGCGTGATCGGCATCCACTTCTTCAACCCCGCCCCGGTCCAGAACCTCGTCGAGATCGTGCGCACCGTGGTCACCGAGCCCTCGGTGCTCCACGACGTCACCGCGCTGGTCGAGCGGGTCGGCAAGAACCCGGTCGTCTGCGGCGACAAGGCGGGCTTCATCGCCAACACGCTGCTCTTCGGCTACCTCAACCACGCGGTGGCGATGTACGAGGCCAAGTACGCCACCCGCGAGGACATCGACGCCGCGATGCGCTTCGGCTGCGGCTACCCGATGGGCCCGCTGGCGCTGCTCGACCTGATCGGCCTCGACACGGCGTACGAGATCCTGGACACGATGTACAAGCAGGGCCGCGACCGGCTGCACGCGCCGGCGCCACTGCTCAAGCAGTACGTCACCGCGGGCCTGCTCGGCCGCAAGTCCGGCCGCGGCTTCTACACCTACGAGGGTCCCGACAGCCCGATCGTGGTGGCCGACGCCCACACGCCGGGCGAGGACGACAAGCCGCAGCTGCGCCACGACGTCCGCCGGGTCGGCGTCGTCGGCACCGGCACCATGGCCAGCGGCATCGTCGAGGTCTTCGCCAAGGCCGGGTACGACGTGCTGTTCGTCGGCCGCTCCCAGGCCAAGGTCGACGGCGTCGTCGCCACCATCACCAGGAACTTCGACAAGCAGATCCAGCGCGGCAAGGCCACCGAGGAGGCCAAGGCGGCGGTGCTCGCGACGGTGAGCGGCACGACCAGCCTCGACGACCTCAAGGACGTCGACATCGTGGTCGAGGCCATTGCCGAGGACCTCGGCGTCAAGACGACGCTGTTCGAGAACCTCGACGAGATCTGCAAGCCCGGCGCGATCCTGGCGACCACCACGTCCAGCCTGCCGATCATCGAGATGGCCCGGGTGACCAAGCGCCCGCAGGACGTCATCGGCATGCACTTCTTCAACCCGGCCACGATCATGAAGCTGGTCGAGGTGGTCTCGACGGTTTCCACCGACGAGGCCGTCACCGAGACCGTCCTCGCGCTGTGCGGATCGGTCGGCAAGGTCGCCGTCTCGTGCGGCGACCGGGCCGGCTTCATCGTCAACGCGCTGCTCTTCCCCTACCTCAACGACGCGGTGAAGATGCTCGAGGCGCACTACGCCACGGCCGACGACATCGACGTCGCGATGAAGCAGGGCTGTGCGCTGCCGATGGGCCCCTTCGAGCTGCTCGACGTCGTGGGCAACGACGTCTCGCTGGCGATCCAGCGAGAGCTCTACCTGGAGTTCCGCGAGCCGGGCTTCGCGCCCGCGCCGCTGCTCGAGCACCTGGTCACCGCCGGCTACCTCGGTCGCAAGGCCGGGCGCGGCTTCCGGGACTACAGCCACCGCTGACCGGAAGCTGCGGTCCCGGACCCCACTCAGACTGCCAGCGTGAGGCGGCTGAACTGCAGATCGACGCGGGGCCCGGGTCCGTCGCGCCCAGGGGCCGGTGCGGGTGGGGCGGTGCTGCGATGTCGGTGCCCGGTGGGCGTCGTGATGTCCACCGTGTGTGGATGCATCGGCGCACTGACGGGGCGGTGCCGCCAGCCGGGTGACTCCTTGGCGTAGTTGCAGCCCTCGCAGAGCCCCTGGCCGTTGTGGGCGCTGGAGACACCTCCGCGGGCGCGGGAGACGGCGTGGTCCGCGTGCCGGACAGGGGCGTTGCACCAAGGCGTTCGGCACACCTGGTCGCGCATCGCGATGAAGTCACGCAGCTCCTGGGGGAACTGCGCGGCGTGGCGTTCCATGGCGACCAGGGCGCCGGTGTCCGGGAAGTGGAACAGCCGCTGGATCGTGGAGCGCTGCTCCGGGCTGGCGGCGGCGAGGCCGCGGGCGACGGTGGCGGGGACGTGGCCGCACCAGGGGATCCAGGCAGCGGTGCAGTCGTCGCCGAGGAGGCTCTCGGCGGACTGGACGACCTTGAGGGCCACCGGGACGGCGGTCGGCGGTGGTCTGGCCGGTGAGCCGTTCGACGGCGGTGTCGGCCTGGAACTGGCCGTGGGTGCGGTCGTCGCCGTGGGCCCGGGCCCGGGCGGCGGCCTCCGCGAGCGAGGTCATGACGGCGGCTTACTGCCAGTCCGCGACGGTGATGCTGACCTGGGCCATTCCGTCGGGCAGCAGCCTGCCGGTGACCCGGCGGCCGGTGTGGGCGTGGCGCCGTCGGGCGAGGGCGGCCTCCTCGTCGAGCCGCAGCACCACGCGGCGTACCTCCTGCTGGAGCCGGGCCTCGCCGAGGCCCTCCAGCGAGGCGGCGTCGCCGACGACCGCTGTGTCCGCGAGGAGCCGGTGCTCGCGGCTCAGGTGGCTGGTCTCGGTGGCGATGATCTCGGCGCGACGCTCGGAGAGGTCGCCACGCTGCAGGGCGGCGAAGGTGTGGGGGAGGTCGTGCAGCAGCGCCCGTGCCACGCTCAGGTGGCCGCGCCCCTTGTGCGGGGACTCGCGTCGCGCGAGCCCGATCTCGGCGCCGAGGCCGGCGTCGCGGCGACCACCGGTGCCCGCGCGGCGCCGGTCGAGCTCGTCCGCCAGCCGTGCCTGCGCTGCTGCGGCCGCGGACTTGATCCGCTCCAGGGCCTCGAGGTGGTCGACGCAGGCTCCGTCGTCGGTGGGCACCTCGAGCCCGGCGAACATGTCGATCACGTCGGCGAGCGCGTGCTGCTGCAGCTCTGCAACACTTCCCGCTGACTCGATCATGTGTTCGATTATAGAGGAAACGCCCGACTCTCGCAAGAGCGCGGAGCTCATCCACATGCGCGCAACGCTTGCCTGTGATGTCGGTGCAGCGCAGCCTCATGCTCGTGCACATCGAGACAGAGAGCTCATGCGTGTGCCATACCCGCCAGGCTGACCCATCGCTCTCGGATGCGATGACTCGCTACGCCATGGACACGCTCGTCGCCGAGTTGGATTGATCCGAGGGGCTGGGCATTCGGAAATCGCGGTCATGGTCGATTCCGGTTGGACGCTGAGCGCCTTCTCCGGGGCTACGCTCCTGGGTGTGTGGTCGCTGTGGTCAGAGAACTCGGTCCTCTCGATCTGCTCGCAGGACTCGGTCCTGTCGATCGGGAGCGCTGCCTCGTTCGCCTCGTTCGCGAGCATCGGGTCATTCGCCTCGGCCGGGTCGATCGGCTCCGCGATGTGCGCCGGCTCGCTGCTGTCCTACCAGAGCACGGGCTCGGCCCTGTCCCACCAGAGCAACGGATCCGTGCTGTCCAGCCAGGCCAACCAGGCGCTCCGCGGCCGCCGGACGCGCGGGCGGGTCCCGCCTGGGATGGTCGCCGCAGGCGTGCTGGCGGTGCTTGCGGTCGCCGGCGCGCACCGGGCGCGCCGCTGAGCGCCCTGCCGGGTGCTGCGTCCTGGATCCGGGTGAGCGAAGTGCTGGTGCGCGCAGCGCAGCAAGGCGGGTGTCACGGCTACGCGAGCTCCGGATGGGGACCCAGGCCCGTCCGGTGACGCACCAGAGCCACGACCTCTGCGGCGACCTCTCTGGCCAGGGGTGCCGGATCCCTGCCCGACAGCGACGAGTCTGGCCGGTCCACGAAGACCCGCAGCCGATGCTCGCCGCGGCGACTGCGGATCCGTGCCCGCTCCCCGCCGTAGGTGATCTCGACCTCCAGCAGCCGGATGCCGGCGCCCCGCCACCAGCTCTGACCGGCCGGGGAGGCGAACCGGGCCATCTCGGCGGTGAAGGCCTCATGGAAGCGGTCGATCTGGCGGGTCTGGATCGGGCCGCCGCCGATGAACACGATGCCGGGCAGGCTGTTCGGTCGCGGCCGCGCCACGGCCCTCGACATGGACGGCCAGGACCGGCAGCGTCGGGTCCCCGGCGGGCACCGGCCGGACGCTCATGTAGTCCGTGACCGCTCCACGCCACGCAGCGTCCTCGCGGGAAAGGCTCAGCTGTCCGCCGCGCACCGCGGGCACCCAGTCGTAGGGCACCAGCGACACGTGGTCCTTGCCGTGCCAGCGCAGCGACTTCGCGGCCCGGCGGAACCCCGCGCTGGTGCAGAACGCCAGCGCCTCGTCCGACGACGCCACCGTGGTGCCGTCGTCGCGGCGGACGACGTGAAGTCGTACCCGTCCGTACCCGTCCACCGGAAGCCTGAAGTCGGCGCGCGCCTCGTGCTGCCGATCCGGGGACGCCTTCGGCGTCGAGCTCCACCGATACTCCAGGCCACGATCGAGCACCCGCTGCCGGCAGGCCTCGAGAGCGGCGGCGTCCCAGCCGCGTGCGACCGCCAGTCGGCCCACCAGCCCATGCACGGCCTCCAGCAGCAAGCGCGCCCTCACCTGCGCAGTGCGAGCGGCGAACCCGGTCGGCACGTGCACGTGCGCCATCTCGAACCCCTCCCGGACGGGGTCCACCTGCACAGTGGCGCGCACGTCCTCGAGATCCGGATCGTGGCGCACGAACAGCCGCAGCTCACGGACGCGGTTGGCCAACCTCAGTTCTGCGAGGGCCTCGCTGTACAGCTCCGCGATGGATCGGCAGCCGCGGATCGCGACGTCCGCGACGTCGTCCTCGTCGGTGGGCCGGTCGGCGCGGCCCTGGGCCGGCCACGGGTACACGTACGACAGCGTGGGCATTCCGGCATTGTGCCCGCACGCCGCCGAGGGTCTCGCTCCAAGGATTGGCAGGAAATCGACGTAAGTCGCCATTGCTGCCACTCGTCGGTGGGTGCAAGCCGCTTGAGGATCGAGACATGTCCTCCGCCAGTCGTCTCCTCGTCCGCGCGCCGGGCTTCCTGCGCGAGGTGCTCCAGCGGCTGCGCGACTTCCACGCCACCCAGGTCGAGCTGCACGAGCGCGCGCTGCTTCGCAGCAGCCCGTGGTTCGAGGACTTCCTCCACTGGTCGTTCGACGGCGAGGAGTGGCACCTCCACGGACACCTCCCGCCGCCCGACGGCCGGGTGCGCAGCGTGACCGGCGACGGGTGGTGCCCGGCCCTGGGCCGACCGGAGCCTGCGTCCCGGGACGCGTGCCGGCGCCGGTCGTGAGCGCCGGGCTCCGCTGAGACGACCCTCACATCCCGGGGGATTGCGGCGCGAGCAGTCGGGGTACGGACCCCGACAGGACACGCGCCGCCCTCCTCAGCACCGGAGCCGACGGCGGCGCGGAGGGAACGGAGGGACGCTCATGGCTGTCGAGACAGGACGCATCACCACTGACATCCCAGCGAGACTGGACCGGCTGCCCTGGGCCAGGTGGCACTGGCTCGTCGTGGTCGGGCTGGGGACCGTATGGATCCTCGACGGGCTCGAGGTGACGATCGTCGGGTCGATGTCCGACGCCCTCGCGAACCCGTCGACGGGCCTCGGGATGTCCAGCTTCCAGGTGGGCATGGCGGGCGCGGTCTACGTCGCGGGTGCCTGCCTGGGTGCGTTGTTCTTCGGCCAGCTGACCGATCGCCTGGGGCGCAAGAAGCTCTTCCTGATCACGCTGGCGGTCTACACGGTCGCGACCGTGCTCACGGCCTTCTCGATGAACCCGATGTGGTACTTCGGTGCACGGTTCCTGACCGGTGCCGGCATCGGTGGTGAGTACGCCGCCATCAACTCCGCGATCGACGAGCTGATCCCGGCGAAGTACCGCGGACGCGTGGACGTGGCGATCAACGGCTCCTTCTGGGTCGGCGCCGCCGGTGGCGCGCTGCTCACGATCCCGCTGCTCGACCCGACCGTGATCAACCAGAGCTGGGGCTGGCGACTCGCCTTCGGCCTGGGCGCCATCCTCGCCGTCGGCATCCTGCTGGTGCGCCGCAACGTGCCGGAGAGCCCCCGCTGGCTGTTCATCCACGGCCAGGAGGACGAGGCCGAGGAGATCGTCCGCGACATCGAGAGCACCGTCTCCGAGGAGACCGGCAAGGCCCTGCACGACGTCTCGGACACGATCACGGTCCGGCAGCGCCGATCCATCGGCGTCGGTCTCATCGCCCGGACGGTGTTCACGATGTACCCCAAGCGCACCGTGCTCTGCTTCTCGCTCTTCGTCGGGCAGGCGTTCCTCTACAACGCCTTCTTCTTCACCTACGGGGACACCCTCACCACCTTCATGGGCGTGAAGCAGACCGGTTGGTTCATCGCGGTCTTCGCGGTCAGCAACTTCGCCGGCGCCCTGCTGCTCAGCCCGCTGTTCGACAGCCTCGGGCGGGTCAGGATGATCACCGCCACCTACATCCTGTCCGGCGCACTGCTGGCCGTGACCGGAATCTTCCTCGGCAGCTTCAGTGCCGTGACGCTGACCCTGATGGGCGCGATCATCTTCTTCATGGCCTCGGCCGGCGCCAGTGCGGCCTACCTCACCGCGAGCGAGGTGTTCCCGATGGAGACGCGTGCGCTGTGCATCGCGTTCTTCTACGCGATCGGGACCGCTGCCGGAGGAATCTCCGGCCCGCTGTTCTTCGGCTGGCTGATCGAGCAGGCCTCCGCGGACAAGGACATCACCCAGATCGCGGTCGGCTACTTCGTCGGTGCGGCGCTGATGATCGGTGGCGGTCTGGTCGAGGCGTTCCTCGGCGTGAAGGCCGAGGGCCAGTCGCTCGAGAGCATCGCCCAGCCGCTCACCGCCGAGGACGCGTCCGACGAGTCGGGCAGCGGCGGCGGCCGCACCGCACCCCAGCCGGCCTGAGGAGGAGCCACCATGCCGATGCCACCCCCCAGGCCCTCGACCGAGGGCCACCGCGATCGCCACGTCGCCCACGAGATGGCCCAGATCGTCCGGGCGCTGACCGTCAACGGTCCGCAGCACCCGGCCGACCTGGCCCGGATCCTCGGCGCGGCGTACTGGGAGCCCGGACGCTTCGACCGGGCGCTGGCGTTCGCCGTGACCGACGGGGTCGTGCACCGCAGCGTCGACGGGACCGTGGCCACCAGCGCGGCCTAGCCTCACCGTCGCGCTCAGCGGGCGTCAGCGGGCCGCCAGGGCTTGAGCCAATCCGTCTCCGGCCAGCCCTCCCGGCCCGCGACGAGCTCGTACATGGTGGCGCCGTCGATGGCCTCGCGGACCAGGTCGGCGTGCCCGGCGTGCCGGGCCAGCTCCTCGACGAGGTGGAACCAGACCCAGCGCACCGACCACGCCGCGACGTCCGTCGGGTTCCACGGTGCGGGCGGGACCGGGACGGCGAGATCGAGGTCGACGTGCCGCACCGCCTCGAGGACGCGGGCACACACGTCGTCGTAGGCCGCCAGTGCCGCCGCCAGGGTGTCGTACGGGTGCCAGGTCCAGCCATCTTGGTGCTCGGCGTACTTCTGCTCCGTGCTCCGGTCGTCGTGGGGGCGCTCCGGGGCGGCCGTGGCGAGCGCGAGCCAGTGCGCCTGGGTCTGGGTGACGTGCTTGAGCAGGGAACCGATGGTCAGCGTGCTCGGCGGTGAGGCAGCGAGGCCCGCCTGCTCGTCGGTCAGGCCGAACGCGGCGCAGCGGAAAGCGTCCTGCTGCTGGAGGAGGTAGGCGGAGAGCGCGTGGCGCTCGTCGGTCACGGGCGGGGCCATGGCGGGCATGTCAGGAGTCCTTCCGGTGGGTGTGCAGGTAGAGGTCGCGGAGCAGGCAGATCTCCGCGCCGTGATGGATGACCTCTCGGTTGATGTGCAGGACGAGGGCGGCGAGCGGGTACTCCGCGAACGGGCCCTCCGCGGGGCCACAGGGGCGGGCCAGGCCCTCCTCACCCAGCGCTCGCACGCCGTCGCACCACACGGCGTACTCCTCGTCGAGCTGGGCGAGCGCCTCGCGTGCGCAGCCGGCGTAGGTCCAGGACTCGTAGTCGGTGGCCGCGCGGCCGAAGTGCGAGGCGCTGCGGGCGGCCAGGCAGCCCACGAGGACGTGACCGATCCGCCAGGCGACGGTGGTCAGCGGCGGCGGGTCCGGCTGCGGATGCGCGAAGTCGAGCGTGAGCGCCCCGGCGCCCAGCTGCGCCGGCGCGCTGGACGTGCCCAGCGGTCGCACGCTCCAGGCGTCGGGCGCGGGCTCCCAGAAGTACTCCTCGTCGGTCAGCCCCTCGAGGCGCGGCCGCAGCTGCGTGGGTCCAGTGGAACTCGAGCTGGTCGAGAAGGAGCGGGTTGAAGGCGGTGGTCCTCATGCGACCAGTGTGGGCGAGAACTAGGACAGGAACGGTCCGCTTTGTCTGACACGATGACGGCATGTCCGAAGCAGGCACGACCGAGCGGGTGCTTCGCCTGCTCGCCCTTCTCCAGCAGCGGCCCGTCTGGACCGGCTCCGAGCTCGCCGAACGGCTGGGCGTGACGACCCGCAGCGTGCGTCGCGACGTGGACCGGCTGCGGGCGCTGGGCTACCCGGTCAACGCGAACCAGGGCGTCGGCGGCGGGTACCGGCTCGGCGCCGGCAAGGCGCTGCCGCCCCTGCTGCTCGACGACGAGGAGGCGATCGCCACCGCCGTCTCGCTGCGGCTCGCGGCCGGAGGCACCGTGGCCGGCGCGAGCGAGGCGGCCGTGCGGACCCTGGCCAAGCTGGACCAGGTCCTCCCCACTCGCCTGCGCGCGGAGGTGCGCGCGCTGCACGACGCGATCGTCACCCTCGAGGCCGGCCGGATCGAGGTGGACGCCGATGCGTTGCTGGCGCTGGCCAGGGCGACCCGCGACACGGTGCGGGTGGAGTTCACCTACACCGGTCGCGGCGCGGAGCCCGGGTCCCGGCGGGCCGAGCCCTACCAGCTGGTGGCGACCGGTCGGCGGTGGTACCTGATGGCCTTCGACCTGGATCGGGACGACTGGCGGTCCTTCCGGCTGGACCGGATGAGCGGGGTGCGGGCAACGACGTGGCGGTTCACCCGCCGCGAGCACCCGGACCCCGCGTCGTACGTCCAGCAGGCGGTGAGCGTCTCGCCGTACCGCCACCGCGCGCGGGTGCGGGTGCACGCCCCGATCGAGGAGGTACGACGGGCCACCACCAGCGCCACGGCGACCCTGGAGCCGATCGACGAGGGGACCTGCCTGCTCCTGAGTGGGTCGGACAGCCTCTACGCGCTCACGCTGCACCTCGGAATGCTGGGCTGGGACTTCGAGGTGCTCGACCCCCCGGAGCTGCGGGCCGCGGTCGCCGAGCTCGCCGGCAGGTTCACCCGCGCCTCCGTATCCTGAGGCCATGGAATGGGTCGTCGTCCTTCTGGTTCTGGCCGTCGTGGTCGCGCTCACCGTGTCCAGCCGCCGCGGCAAGGAACGCGCCCTGGCGCAGCGCCGGGCCGAGCTGGAGCCGGTCAAGAAGCTGGCCTTCGAGGACATCACCGCGCTGGGGGAGGAGCTGCAGTCCCTCGACCTCGACGTCGCCGGACGCGAGCTCGACCCGGGCGCGCACGCCGACTACCAGCGGGCGCTGGACGCCTACGAGTCCGCGAAGACCGCCGGCGAGCGGATCGCCGCGCCCGACGACATCAAGCACGTCACGGAGATCCTGGAGGACGGTCGCTACGCGATGGCGTGCGTCCGCGCCCGGGTGGCGGGCGAGCCGTTGCCGACCCGCCGGCCGCCGTGCTTCTTCGACCCGCGCCACGGCCTGTCGGTGGCCGATGTCTCCTGGGCCCCCGCCGGCGGTGCCCCGCGTGACGTGCCCGCCTGCGCGCTCGACGCCGAGCGCGTCCGCGCCGGGGCCGAGCCGGACGTGCGCCAGGTGATGGTCGGGGCGCAGCGGGTGCCGTACTGGCAGGGTGGCCGCGCCTACCAGCCCTACGCCGCGGGTTACTTCGGCCGCACCGGCGTCATGGACGTGATGTTCATGGGGATGATGTTCGGCGGGCTGGGCGGCTTCGACGCGCTCGGCGACGGGATCGACGCCCTCGGCGACGGCATCGGTGACGGCCTCGGAGCGATCGGCGACGGCGTCGGGGACGTGTTCGGCGACATCGGCGACATGTTCGACTTCTGAGGGTCGATAGCCTTCAGGCGTGACCGCCCAGAAGATCCGCGCCAACTCCGTCCTGCCCGCCCGACGCGAGCCGGTCACGTTGAGCACCGTCGACGGGCTGGACCTGGTCGCCGAGCTCGCCGTGCCGGAGGACCGCGTCCCGGCGGCCACGATCATCTGCCTGCACCCGCTGCCCACCCACGGCGGGATGATGGACAGCCACATCTATCGCAAGGCGGCCTTCCGGCTGCCCGCGCTGGCGGGCGTCGCTGTGCTGCGGTTCAACACCCGGGGCACCTGGAGCGAGCAGGGGACCAGCGAGGGGTCCTTCGACAACGCGGTGGGGGAGCAGCACGACGTCGCGGCGGCGATCGAGTACGCCGAGTTCCACGACCTGCCGAACGTCTGGCTGGTCGGCTGGTCGTTCGGCACCGACCTCGCGCTGATGCACGGCAACGATCCGCTGGTCCAGGGGGCGATCCTGCTCAGCCCACCGCTGCGCTTCAGCGACGAGGAGCACCTCGCGCAGTGGGCGGAGTCCGGGAAGCCCGTCAGCGCGTTCGTCCCGGAGCTCGACGACTATCTCCGGCCGGCCGAGGCGCGCGAGCGCTTCCGGGCCATCCCGCAGGCCGAGGTCGTGCCCTTCGAGGGCAGCAAGCACCTGTGGGTGGGCGACGCCGAGCGGGTGCTCGACGAGATCGTGCGCCGGGTGGCGCCGGACGTGCAGGTGCCGCTCCCCGTCGAGTGGGACGGGCCGATGGAGACGGCGGACACCAGCGCCTACAACGCGCACAACCTCGCGGCGTACAAGGACGTCAAGGTGCCCGGGCCGGCCCAGCGCTCCGCTTCAGACTGAGCGCGCGGTCCAGTGCCGGCGTGAGGTGCTCGGCGTACTCCACGGTGATGTGGGCGAGATCCCGGCGCGGCACGAAGTGGCCGACGACGGCCGGGCAGCTGTCGTCCTCGCAGAACCACGGCGTGGGGTCGATGTAGTCCGCACCCGCCTTCAGCGCCCCGGCCTTCGCCGCCGCGGTCATCTCCAGTGATCGCGGGTCGCGAGCGGCCATGCAGCTGCGCAGCGAGGCGTCGTGCTTGGAGAGGCACACGCTGACCTGGAAGTCGGTGGCCGGCGGGTCACCGATGTAGACCACCCGTCCGGAGTGGGCGGCGAGCCGGGTCACGGATCGCTCCATGCCGTCCCCGAACATCGCGAGCGTCTCGTCGGGATCGTCCACGAGGTCGCCGTTGTCGTCGACGTAGCCGCGGTTGGAGCTGGACTCCGAGCCGATGATCGTGATGTCGGGCTGGAGCTGCTCGACCTGGTCCACGGCCCAGTCCTGGAACTTCTCGCAGTTGAGGCTCGGGCCGCCGACCTTCAGCCATGGGGTCACGTCGGCGCCGGGGCAGCCCACGCGCACCAGGTAGTAGGCCTTGTAGCCGTACTTCTTCGTCAGCACGTCGAGCGCCGGGATCCACTGGCGGGCGTGGGAGTCGCCGACGAGCACCAGGGTCCGGTCGGCGGACAGGTCACCCCGGGGGCAGAGCATGTCCTTGAAGCCCGGGTAGTACTCGCACTTGCCCACGTCCGGCTTGCGGGCGTCCGCGGCCAGCGGCGCGGGGGAGAGGCCGCGCGGGATCTCGGCGCCGTTGCGCGCCGCCTGCACCGAGGCCTCGACGAGCGCGACCGCGGGGTCGCGGCTGAAGTCCGGCTTCGGGTCGCCACGGTGCCGCCCGTAGTTGGTGGTCGTGATCCAGTCCCCGGTGGTGGTGTTGATCTTCTCCACGACCGCCTGGGCGCCCGACATCAGCGGCAGCATGAGCACGACCACGGCGGGATAGAGGACCAGGCCGCGCGCGGGCCGGGTGGCGAGGAGCCGCATCCGGCGTACCGGGTTCTCGACCAGCTCGTAGCTCGCGGCGGACAGGGCGAGGGCGCCGGCGAGCACCACCAGACCGGAGGTTGCCGAGAGCGGTCCCCAGATCGCGCCGGCGAGGATCAGGGCCGGCCAGTGCCACAGGTAGAACGAGTAGGACCAGTCGCCCACGGCACGCATCGGGCGCACGGTCAGCAGCCGCTGGGGCCCCCACGGCGTCGGGACGAGCCCACCGGCGAGCAGGAACGCCGTGCCGACGACGGGCAGCGCCGCGGCGGAGCCGGGGAAGAGGGTCTCGGGGTCGTAGGTCAGCGCCGCGGCCAGGACCCCGGCGAGGCCGAGCCAGGAGACGACCCCGAGCAGCTGGCGCGGCGCGCGGCGCAGGGTCGGCACCAGGCAGGCCGTCAGCGCACCCAGGCCGAGCTCCCAGGCGCGGGTGAACGGCGAGAAGTACGCCGGCACCGCGTCGCTGCGGGTGTCGAGGACCGACCAGGCGAAGGACGCGAGGACCACGGCCGTCAGCAGCACGACGGCCGCGCGGGTGACGCCGGCGTGGGGGGCCGCCTCCGACGTGCGCCTTGCCGCGTGCCGGCCACGGGTGGACCGCCGCCGGCGTACCAGCAGGCAGAGCGCGAGCACCAGCAGCGGCCAGACCAGGTAGAACTGCTCCTCCACCGCCAGGGACCAGTAGTGCTGCAGGGGTGAGGGAGCGGCCTCGTTCTGGAAGTAGTCGGTGCCGTCGCTCGCGAACTTGATGTTGGCGGCGAAGAAGGTGGCCCAGACGGCGTCCTCGATGGCTCCGAGCGCATCGACGCCGCTGAGGAAGAGGACCGACGCCCCGATCGTCGCCAGGGTCACCACCGTCGCGGCCGGCAGGATCCGGCGGGCCCGCCTGGCGTAGAAGCCGGTCAGCGAGATCCGTCCGTCGCGCACGGCCTCGGTGAGGAGGAGCGAGGTGATCAGGAAGCCGGAGATGACGAAGAAGACGTCGACGCCCACGAAGCCGCCGTGGAAGGGTCCGATTCGGGCGTGGTCGAGCGCCACCAGCAGTACGGCGACGGCGCGCAGGCCTTGAATGTCCCCCCGAAACATGTAAGACACCGCGTCACTGTAACGACACGGTGCCGGGGTGCGTGAAATGCGTGACGCCGGGCGGCAGCCGTCGGGGGCTCAGGCGGGGTAGGCGCCGACGTCGTGCAACCAGCGGGACGGGTCGGTGTCGTCCTGGTAGATGCTGCCGCCGCTGGGGTGCACCTCGAGGTGCAGGTGGCAGCCGGTGGCGTTGCCGGCCTGGCCGACCACCCCGATCTGCTGCCCGGCCAGGACGGGCTGGCCGCTGCTGACCAGCACGGACTGCATGTGGGCGTACCAGGTGGTGAGCCCGCCCGCGCCGGTGCCGACCATCACCAGCCACGGTCCCGACCAGCCCTGGTCGGTGCGGATCACCGCGGTGCCGTCGTTGACGGCCAGGACGGGCGTGCCACACGCGGTGGAGAGGTCGTCACCGGTGTGGACCGAGGCCCAGTGCCGGCTGCGACGGCCGAAGTTGTGCTGGTCGACGAACCCCGTCCCGGCCGGCAGCGGGAACGAGAGGGCGCCGTCGTAGCCTCCCGCCGCCGCCTCGCGCAGCGCCTGGTCGGCCAGGACGGAGTCCTCGAGGAGGGCTCGGGCCCTCCGCACGTCCGCGAGCACCCGGGCGCGGGCGGCATCGGCGTCGGCCAGCGCCGCACGCGACCCGGCCAGCTTCTCGCGCGCGTCCGCGGTCGGCCACGGCCACGGCGGCGGAGGCCTGCTGAAGCCGGTCCCGCGACTGCTCGGCGGCCCGGACGGCGTCCGACTGGGACCGGCCCATCTCCTGGAGCACGGTGATCCCCTGGACCAGGTCCTCGTCGGAGTCGGCCGACAGCAGCAGGCTGAGGGCGCCGAGCTGGCTGGTCGAGTAGGCCTCGGTCACGACGGCCATCATCAGCTGCCGGTCGGCCCGGTAGCGGGCGGCGGCCGCCCTCGCCGCCTGCCGGGCGGCGGCGAGGGCGTCCCGGGCGTCTCGCGCCTCGAGCGTCGCGGCGTCGGCGGCCGCCCGGGCCCGGTCGTAGGCGGCCAGCACGTGCCGGAGCCGGTCGTCGATGAGGGCCAGCTGCTGTCGCGCGGCAGCGGTGGACCCGCTGTCGGTGGGAGCCGCGACGAGCAGGGCGGGATCGAGGTGCCAGGTGGCGGCCAGGGCCACGTCGTGCTCGGCCCGGACCTCCCTCGCCCGGCGTGGTCCGACGTGCTGGTCGGTGCCCGTCCGGGGTGCCGGGTGCTGGGCGGGCGCGGCGGGACGTCCGGCCCGGAGCAGCGCGGGTGCGGCCTCCGCCAGGTCGGCCGGTGCGGCGGTCGCAGGCCACGGCAGGGTCAGGGCGATGGCGCCCAGGAGGAGCGCTGCCACGCGGGTGGCCCTGCCGGTGTCCATGCGGACACCAAAGACGTGCGATGGCCCGGCCCCCACCCATTGGGGGGAGACGTCCTCAGTATTGGTGAGGCGCTCTCGGACTGCCGGGCCCGGTAGGCGGCCACCGCGTTCCGGTTGCCGCACGCGGTGCTGCAGAACCGCTTCGACCGGTTCCGGGAGAGGTCCAGGACGATGCCTCCGCAGGTGTCGTCGGCGCAGACGCCGAGCCGGGACATCTCGTCGGCGCGGATGACGTCGACCATCGCCATCGCGGTCTCGACGGCGATCCGGGTCGCGAACGGTGCGGAGCGATCGGTGGCGTGCAGGTGCCAGTCCTCACCGTCGTGGCGGACCAGCTGGGGTACGGCGCCGGCCTCGGCCAGCATCCGGTTCACGATCCCCACCGCCTCGTCACGGCTGCTCGTCAGCAGCGTCCGCAGGGGAGCGCGGAGGGCGCGGACCTCGTCCAGCTCGGCCTGGTCGCGGGTGCGCGAGCCGGTGTAGGCGTGCTCGACGTAGAAGGCGTCGAGCTGCTCCAGCCGCGTCAGCGTGTCCGGCTCCTCGGCGGAGTTGACCAGCGCGACGGCCGCGAGCAGGGAGGCCTCGGCGTCATGGGCGAACAACATGTTGACAGGTTACCGCACTGCGGACCTACTGTCATGAGTCATGACGACCATTGCTAATGACGTCGAGCGTGGTGCGGTCGACGTACCCGCCTCCCGGCTGCTGCCCGGGCTCGGCTTCGCGGTGCTCTCGGCGATGTCGTTCGGGCTGTCGGGCTCGCTGGCCAAGGGCCTGCTCGACGCCGGCTGGACCGCCGGGGCGGCGGTCGCGATCCGGGTGCTCGTGGCGGCGGCCGTGCTCGCCGTGCCGGCCACCCTCTCGCTGCGCGGGCGATGGGGCCTGCTGCGCCGCAACGCCGGGCTGGTCGCGGTCTACGGGCTGGTCGCCGTCGCCGGCTGTCAGCTGGCCTACTTCAACGCCGTCGTGCACATGCAGGTCGGCGTCGCACTGCTCATCGAGTACACCGCGCCGGTCGCCGTCATCGCCTGGATGTGGCTGCGCCACGGCCACCGGCCCGGGGCCCTCACCCTGGCCGGTGCCCTCGTGGCGGCCGTCGGCCTGGTGCTGGTGCTCGACCTGGTCTCCGGCGCGGAGCTGAGCGTCCCGGGGGTGCTCTGGGCGCTCGGCGCGATGGCCGGCGCCGCGACGTACTTCGTGCTCTCGGCGAGCGAGGACAACGGGCTGCCGCCGCTGGTGCTCGCCGCCGCCGGGCCTGACCCTGGGCGCCGTGGCCCTGTTCGTGGCCGGCGCGGTCGGCGTGGTGCCGATGGGCTTCTCCGCCGCGCCGGTGTCGTACGGCGGGACGACGGTCGCCTGGTGGCTGCCGCTGCTGGGCCTGGGCGTCGTGACGGCGGCGGTCGCCTACGTCACCGGGATCGCCGCCGGCCGACGGCTCGGCTCCCGGTTGGCGTCGTTCGTGGCGCTGCTCGAGGTGCTGTTCGCGCTCCTGTTCGCCTGGCTGCTCCTCGGCGAGCTGCCGCGGGCCGTCCAGATCGCCGGCGGCGTGCTGATCCTCGCCGGGGTGGTCGTGGTCAAGCTGGGGGAGCGGGGGACGACCGTCAGCGAGCGTCCTGCCTCGGCATGAGGACCTCCCGGGTCAGCATCAGGATGGCGGCGGCGGTGGGAATGGCCAGCAGCGCCCCGACCACGCCGAGCAGCGAGGCCCCGACGAGCGCGGCGATCACCGTGACGGCGCCCGGGATGTCCACGGACTTCGACATCACCCGCGGGTAGATCACGTAGTTCTCGAGCTGCTGGTAGACCACGTAGAAGATGATGCAGATGAGGCCGATCTTCGGGTCGGTCGCGAACGCGATCGCGGTCACGATCGCCGCGCCGATGGTGGCCCCGATCATCGGGATCACGTCGAGCAGCGCGACCACGAATGCCAGCGCCATCGCGTAGTCGCCCAGGCCCACCACGAACAGGAACACCAGCGAGGAGAGCCCGGCGCAGAGGGCGACGATGAAGGCGCCCGAGACGTAGCCGCCCACGCCCCTGATGACCTCGTCGCCGAGCTTCGACACCCGCTCGCGCCGCGAGGCGGGCGCCAGGCCGTACAGCGCCTGCTTGGTCTTCTCCATCGAGGAGAGGAAGTACAGCGTCAGCACCACGACCACGAACGAGTTCAGGACCACCGACAGCACCGCCAGGCCGATGCCCAGGACGCCGCCGAAGAGCCGGCTGACGAACTTCCCGTCGGAGACGTAGGCCTTGACCTTGTCGATCACGTCGTACTGCTGGTCGAGGTCGCGGACCCAGTGGTTGCGCTGGAAGGAGTCGAGCCAGTCCGGGGCGTTCCCGGTGATGGTGGTGACCTGGTCGGTGATCACCGGGACGATCGCGAACACGAACAGGGTGAGCGCGAGGATCACCCCGGTGATGACCGACAGGACGGCGAGGGACCGCCGCATGCCGTGGCCCTCGAGCCACTCGACGACGGGGTTGAGGCCCGCCGCGATGAACAGTGCCACGACGATCTCGACGAGGACGCCGCTGATGGACACGATCTGGCCGCCCAGCCACCAGGCGACGAACAGGCCCAGCCCGCCGAAGAAGCCGATGATGAACGGCGACCGCTTCGAGAGCGGCGGCCCGGGCTTGCCGAGGTCACGGCCGGACTCGGCCGCGGGGGCCTCGTCCGGCTCGGGGGCCTCGTCCGGCTCGGGGGCGGCCGCCTCGTCAGCGGCCGCCGACGAGCCAGTGCTCACGCCTCGTCCTTGTCCTCGCCGAAGCCGGCCACGACGTCGCGCAGCGAGGCGAGCTGGGCGGTGATGGCGTCCCGGCGCTTGGTCATCCGGTCGAGCTCGGCGCGGACGGCCGCCAGCTCACGCTCGGCCTCGGCGCTGCGGGTCGTGGTGATCGACTCGGCCTGGGTGTTCGCCGAGGCGACGATCTGCTCGGCCTCGCGGCGGGCGCGGACGAGCAGCGACTCGGCCTCCTTCTGCGTCTGGCCGCGCAGCTCGTTGGCCTGCTTGGTGGCCTCCCGGGCCCGCTGCTCCGCGGCCGTCGCCCGCTGCTCGGCCTCCTCGACCAGGCGACGGGTCTCGGCGGTGGCGCTGGAGTGGTGGTCCGTGGCCTCGCGGGCGAGCCGCTCCTTCTCGACCGCGAGCGTGCGACGGGCCTCCTGGACCTCCCGGTCGGCGGCGGCCCGCGACTGCTCCGCCTCGCGCTTCGCCGAGATGCGCAGCTCGTTGGTCTCCTGCTGCGCGGCCAGCCGGAGCTGGTCGGCCTCGCGCTTGGCCGAGGCCAGCAGGTCGTCGGCCTCGCTGCGGGCTGTCTCCCGCTCCTGCTCCGCGTCGGCCATCAGGCGGCTGCGGCTCTCGTCGAGCTCCTTGAGCTGGACCATCCGCATGTCCTCGGCCTCACGCGCCGCCTCGGCCCGGATCGCCTTGGCATCGCGACCGGCCTGGTGGCGGATCTCCTCCGCGTCGCGGTGGGCGTTGGCGCGCACCTCGGCGGCCTCCTCCTCGGCGAGGCGCAGCATCGCGCTGGCCCGGCCGCCCAGCCCGGCGTACGACGGGTTCCGGTTCTCGGCGAGCTCCTCACGAGCGGCCGCGAGCTCGGACTCCATCTGCGAGAGCCGCTTCTGAGCCGTCGTGAGGCCGCTGCTCAGCTCGGTACGCTCGCTGCCCAGCTGGCGCACGCGGGCGTCGACGGCTTCGCGGTCGTAGCCACCGCGGCGCACCACCGGGAAGCCCGTGACCGGCGATCCGGCCCCGCCGGTCGACCCGGCCCCGCCGGTCGACCCGGCCGAGCCGGCGGGCGAGGTGCTGCGGGCCGCCGGCGGCGCGGCGGGTGGCAGCACCGGTCCCGGGGTCGGCTTCGCGGCCACCGGGGCGTTGACCGGCGCGCTGGGCGTGGCCTTGACCGTCGCCGACTCAGCGGCTGCAGGCTTCTCGGCCGGAGGAGTGCTGGCCTGCGGCGCCGACTTCTCGACCGTCGGGATCACCTGGGTCGCATCGTCGTCGACGGTCTTGTCGTCGGACTCCGGCTCGTTGTCGAAGATGGACAGACCCTCGTCGCTCATGTGTGGGTACCTCTCCCGCAGTCGTGGTGTCGTCGGCGCCCATCCTCCCCGATCAGGTGGAAACAACCCACCCCGGCTCGCGGATCGGATCCGCGAACCGGGGTGACGGGCTGTGATGGGGGACTCAGACCCCGCGGAACCGGTTGATCTGGGGCTCGAGGCCGGCGCGCATCTCCGGATTCCGGACGCCGAGGCCCTCCTCCGGGGCCAGGCACAGCACCCCGACCTTGCCCTGGTGGGCGTTCTTGTGGACGTCGAGCGCGGCCTGGCCGACCTCGTCGAGCCCGTAGGTCCGCGACAGGGTCGGGTGGATCTTGCCCTTGGCGATCAGGCGGTTGGCCTCCCAGGACTCGCGGTAGTTCGCGAAGTGCGAGGAGATGATCCGCTTGAGGTTCATCCACAGGTAGCGGTTGTCGTACTCGTGCATGTAGCCCGAGGTCGAGGCGCAGGTGGTGATGGTGCCGCCCTTGCGGGTGACGTAGACGGATGCGCCGAAGGTCTCGCGCCCCGGGTGCTCGAAGACGATGTCGATGTCCTCGCCGCCGGTGAGCTCGCGGATCCTGGAGCCGAAGCGCTTCCACTCACGCGGGTCCTGCTGCGTGCCCTCCTCGTTCCAGAACCGGTAGCCCTCCTCGTTCCGGTTGATGATCAGCTCGGCGCCCATGGAGCGGCAGATCTCCGCCTTGTCCTCGCTGGACACGACGCACACCGGGTTCGCGCCGCCGTTGAGGGCGTACTGCGTGGCGAAGCCGCCCAGGCCGCCGGAGGCGCCCCAGATCAGGACGTTGTCGCCCTGCTTCATGTCGCCGCCGTTCTTGCTGACCAGCTGGCGGTACGCCGTGCAGTTGACCAGGCCGGGGGAGGCGGCCTCCTCCCAGGTCAGGTGCTGGGGCTTGGGCATCAGCTGGTTGGCCTTGACCAGCGCGATGTGGGCGAGGCCGCCGAAGTTGGTCTCGAACCCCCAGATCCGCTGCTCGGGGTCGAGCATGGTGTCGTTGTGGCCGTCCGGCTGCTCGAGCTCGACCGACAGGCAGTGGGCGACCACCTCGGCGCCGGGCTGCCACGAGTGCACGCCGGGGCCGGTGCGCAGCACGACGCCGGAGAGGTCGGAGCCGACCACGTGGTAGGGCAGGTCGTGCCGCTTGGCCAGCGGCGAGAGACGGCCGTAGCGCTCGAGGAAGCCGAAGGTGGAGACCGGCTCGAAGATCGAGGTCCAGACGGTGTTGTAGTTGATGGCGCTCGCCATCACCGCGACCAGCGCCTCGCCCGGCCCCAGCTCGGGCAGCGCGACGTCCTCCACGTGCAGGGACTTGCGCGGGTCCTTCTCGCGGGTCGGCACCCCCTCGAACATGTCGACCTCGTCCTTGTGCACCGTCACGGCGCGGTAGGACTCGGGCAGCGGGAGGGCGGCGAAGTCCTCCGACGAGGTGTCGCCGGCGAGGATGGCGTCGAGGATCTGCTTCACGAGTGCTCCTGATCGATGGGTCGGCACAGTGGGTCGGCTCAGTGGATCGGCACCTGGGCGGCGCTCGCGGACGAGCGGCCGGCCTGCCGGTCGTGGCGTCGAAATCTACTCATGAGTAGCCGGGGTGTCAGCCTGCTGTGACCTATCTGGCTCGCCCCGCTTGGCCGCCCACGCGGTTCCCCCCACCCACCTGCCCGGCCCACCTGCCCACACGGGTCATGGCGAAGGGGCCTTTGGTCCCTGTCTGGCCCGACGGGCACTGTCTAGCGTCACGGGGGTACCGCCATTCACTGTCCAGGGGGGATCCAGCATGGCGAGCATCGAAGTACTCCACCAGAGGGAACGCCTCATCAGCACGGCGCGTGAGTACGCCACCGCGCTCGCGGGCCTGTGGCGTCCGCGGTCGGCGACGGTGTCGTCGAGCGCCGTGCGGGTCGCGTCGGCCGGTGGCCGCCGGCCCAGCGCCCCGCTCGCCGACCTCGCCTCGCGACGCGTCGACACCAGCCTGCACGACGCCTCGCGTCGGGTCTGCCGCGCCATGCTGCTGCTGGCGCCGCTGCGCGATTCCCAGGACCCGGAGATGCGGGCTGCCTACGAGAGCATCCACGACGTCATGGGCGACCTCGCCAGCATCCACCACTGGACGGCCCTCGCCTCGCTGCGGGTGACCGAGACCGAGGTGGCTGCCGAGGAGTGACCTCCCGGGGCCTCAGCCGGCCTGGTCGTCTCGCCGCTCGTCCGACTCGGGCGCTGCGGCGCGTGCTGTCGCCTCGGCCTCGGTCAGGACGACGGCGATGTCACGCAGCGCGGTGATCGCGCCCTCGAGGATGCCGAGGGCCTCGTCGGTGTGGGTCCGGACCGGACGCGGCACCCAGTCCAGGGTCCCGCTGAGCAGCAGGTGGGCCCGGGAGACGTCCATCGTCACGTCCATGAGCGCGTCCGCGGGGTCGAACCGGTCCGGTCCCGAGTCCGAAGACATCGTGGTGTTCCCTCCCCCGTGAGGCCCCTGGCCGGTCGGCCGTGGCCCCTCGTCCCGCCAAGGTGCGATGCCGCGAGGGGTTCGGTGGCCGATCGAGGGAATCTTCCGCAATATCGGGGATCGGGCGAGGCCCGCGGCGGCGGTCAGTGGGAGGCGGCGGGCTCCACGAGCTCGACGAGCACCCCGCCGGCGTCCTTGGGGTGGATGAAGTTGATGCGCGAGCTCGACGTCCCGCGGCGCGGCTCGTCGTAGAGCAGGCGCAGGCCGCGGTCACGCAGGATCGCGCTGACGGCCTCGACGTCGGTGACCCGGTAGGCCATCTGCTGGATCCCCGGACCGGACCGGTCGAGGAACTTCGCGATCGTCGACTCCTCCGACAGCGGCGCCAGGAGCTGGATGCAGGAACCGGAGTCACCCACGGCCATCATCGCCTCGCGGACGCCCTGCTCCTCGTTGGTCTCCTCGTGGGCCAGCCGCATGCCGTAGGTGTCCCGGTAGAAAGCGATGGCGGCGTCGAGGTCGGGCACCGCGATCCCGACGTGGTCGATGGCGGTGAACAGGTGCTCGGGGAGGTCCCCCAGGGGTGCGGAGCTCATGGCGGACATCGTCGTACGGCGCCGAGTCGCCCGCGAGCGTGTGTGAGGTTTTCCTCACCGACGACCTACTGCCTCCGGCGTCGGCAGTGTGGGTATCGTCGCAGTATCAGCCCGTCGGCCTCGTCCCTCGACCTGGCGCCGGGCCATCCGCAACGCACTCGATGGAGGCACCTCCCATGGCAGCAAACACTGGCGGATCCGTGATCGTCGCCGGGGCCCGAACCCCGATCGGCCGCCTGCTCGGCGGGCTGAAGGACCAGTCGGCCGCCGACCTCGGCGGCGTGGCCATCAAGGGCGCGCTCGAGAAGGCCGGCGTCTCCGGCGAGCAGGTCGAGTACGTCATCATGGGCCAGGTCATCCAGGCCGGCGCGGGCCAGATCACCGCCCGCCAGGCGGCCGTCAAGGGTGGCGTCCCGATGACGGTCCCCTCGATCACGATCAACAAGGTGTGCCTCTCCGGCATCAACGCGATCGCCATGGCCGACCAGCTGATCCGCGCGGGCGAGCACGACATCGTGGTCGCGGGGGGCATGGAGTCGATGACCCAGGCGCCGCACCTGCTGCCGAAGTCCCGCGAGGGGTTCAAGTACGGCGACACCGCGCTCGTCGACTCGATGGCCTACGACGCGCTCTACGACCAGTTCACCACCCAGCCGATGGGCGGCCTCACCGAGTCCTGCAACGCGGCCGGCGCGAACCTGTCCCGTGAGGAGCAGGACGAGTTCTCGGCCCGCTCCCACCAGCGGGCGGCCCAGGCCTGGAAGAACGGTGTCTTCGACGACGAGGTCGTGCCGGTCGAGATCCCGCAGCGCAAGGGCGACCCGGTCGTCGTCTCCCAGGACGAGGGTGTCCGCGGCGACACGACCGCGGAGTCGCTCGGCAAGCTGCGCCCGGCCTTCGACAAGCAGGGCACCATCACCGCGGGCTCGGCCTCGCAGATCTCCGACGGTGCCTGCGCGGTGGTCGTGATGAGCAAGGCCAAGGCCGAGGAGCTCGGCCTGACCTGGCTCGCCGAGATCGGCGCCTCCGGCCAGGTCGCCGGGCCGGACTCCACCCTGCAGCTCCAGCCGGCGCGTGCCATCGAGGCCGCCGTGGCCAAGGAGGGCATCGCGGTCTCCGACATCGACCTGTTCGAGCTCAACGAGGCCTTCGCGGCGGTCGGCATCGAGTCGGCCCGCCAGCTCGGCGTCTCCGAGGACAAGGTCAACGTCAACGGCGGTGCGATCGCCGTGGGCCACCCCGTCGGGATGTCCGGTGCGCGCATCGTGCTGCACCTCGCGCTGGAGCTGAAGCGCCGCGGTGGTGGCACCGGTGCTGCCGCGCTGTGCGGTGGCGGTGGGCAGGGCGACGCGCTGATCATCCGGGTCCCGGCCTGAGCACGTCAGCCGGGAGAACGTCGGTGGGGGGCCGGCGCCGCTCCGCGGCGTCGGTCCCCGACCTCGTCTCCCGAGCCCGCGAGGGTGACCCGCGCGCCGTCGCCCGCCTGATCTCGCTGGTCGAGGACGAGTCGCCGCTGCTGCGTGAGGTGATGGCGGCCCTGGCGCCGCACACGGGTCATGCCCAGGTCGTGGGGATCACCGGATCGCCGGGCGTCGGCAAGTCCACGTCGACCAGCGCGCTCGTCACCGAGCTGCGCCGCCACGACAAGCGGGTCGGCGTGCTCGCGGTCGACCCGTCGTCGCCGTTCTCGGGCGGGGCCCTGCTCGGGGACCGGGTCCGGATGCAGGACCACGCGCTCGACCGCGACGTGTACATCCGCTCGATGGCCTCGCGCGGCCACCTCGGCGGACTCGCCTGGACCACACCGCAGGCGCTCCGCGTGCTCGACGCCGCCGGTTGCGACGTGATCCTGGTCGAGACCGTGGGCGTGGGTCAGAGCGAGGTCGAGATCGCGGGCCTCGCGGACACCACGATGGTGCTGCTCGCGCCGGGCATGGGCGACGGCATCCAGGCGGCGAAGGCCGGCATCCTGGAGATCGGCGACCTCTACGTGGTGAACAAGGCCGACCGGGACGGGGCCGACCAGGTGCGGCGCGACCTGCGGTCGATGCTGGCGCTGGCGGACCGGGTCGAGGGCGCCTGGAAGCCGCCGATCGTGAAGACGGTCGCCCAGCGGGCCGAGGGACTGGACGAGGTGGTCGAGCAGATCGGCCAGCACCACGCCTGGCTGGAGTCGTCCGGGGAGCTGGAGAAGCGGCGTACCAGGCGCGCCCGTGACGAGATCGAGGCGATCGCGGTGACCGCCCTGCGCGCGCGCTGGGGCGACGTCCACGGCCGCTCGGAGCTGGACGACCTCGCGGCGTCGGTCGCCGCCGGCAAGTCCGACCCCTACGCCGCGGCCGACGAGCTGCTCGACGCGTTCACCGACTGAGCCCCACTCACCGCTCGCCCGTGACGGCCGCGGCCACCCGCCGGGCGGCCGCGGCCTGGAACAGGATCGTGTAGTGGTTGGTGCCGGCCACCGTCTCCACGGTCAGCTCGGGCACCGCTGCCTCGTACGCCGCCACCGCGTCGGCGGGCAGCAGGCCCGGTGGCCGGCCGAACAGGCCCGCCGGGGCCACCAGCAGCACGGTGGGGAGCTTCGCAGCCCGCAGGCTCCGGTCCAGTGCGGGTGCGGCCAGCAGCAGGTCCCGGCCGTCCGCCCGGACGGCCTCGTCGACGGCGCGTGAACGCACGCCCGAGCTCGTCACGAGGGCGTCGTAGCGCACGTAGTCCTCGATGGTGTCGTCCCAGGACGGGCCGAGCGCGGGGTGGGCGCGGAAGAAGTCGACGTACGCCTCGACCGAGGGGTACGTCGTGCGCAGCCGCTCGAGGGCGGGGCCGAGCGTGGCGGCGAGCACCTCGTCGGGGTCGGCCCCCTCGGGCAGCGGCAGGGGGACCCCACCGTCGACCAGGACGACCCGCTCGAAGAGCTCGGGCCGCTCGGCCGCGGCCAGGACGGACACGTAGGCGCCCATCGAGTGCCCGAGCAGGACCGGGCGCCCGCCCAGCGCGGAGGCGACGGCAGAGACGTCCCCGGCGTGGACGCCGAGGCCGAAGGGGCCGGCCAGGTCGCGGGACGCGCCGCGCCCGCGAAGGTCGAGGGCGACGAGGCTCCAGTCGTCGGGGAGTGCGGCCGCGACCGCGGGCCAGGCCATCGCGGAGGCCGTGATCCCGTGGACCGCGAGCACGGTCCGTGGACCCGTGCCGAACCTCAGGCCGTGCAGGGTGCCGCCGGGGACGTCGTACGAGACGGGGGTGGGGTTCATGCCCCGATGATGTCCTCGTCGGACAACCCTCATGCGGTCGACACCGACCGTTCAGCAGCGTTCTCCACGGTGGGAACATGCGCGTAGCCATCGTCACGGAGTCGTTCCTGCCCCAGGTCAACGGCGTCACGAACACCGTCCGGCAGGTCGTGGAGCACCTCGGCCGGATGGGGCACGAGGCGCTCGTCGTCGCCCCTGGACCCGGGCCGTCGGAGCACCACGGGGTGCCGGTGGTCCGGGTCCGCTCCGTGGGCCTGCCCGGCTACCGGTCCTTCCCGATCGGGCTGCCGGACCCGGCGGTGGAGCGGGCGCTGGCCGGGTTCCGCCCGGACGTGGTGCACCTCGCCTCGCCGATCGTGCTCGGCGCCGTGGGGCTCCGGGCGGCGCGCAGGCTCGGCATCCCGACCGTGGCGGTCTACCAGACCGACGTCGCCGGCTTCGCCCGTCACTACGGGCTGCGGGCCGACATCCCCACCGCCCGGTGGGTGGGTCGGATCCACCGTCGCGCCACCCGGACCCTGGTGCCGTCGCGGTCGTCGTTCGCCCAGCTCGAGGCGATGGGCGTCCCGGACCTGCACCTGTGGCGGCGCGGCGTCTCGCTGGACCTCTTCGGCCCGGGCCGTCGCAGCGAGGAGCTGCGGGCGGCCTGGTCGGACCACGGGACCGCAGGCGGGGACGTCGTCGTGGGCTACGTCGGCCGGCTCGCCGCCGAGAAGCAGGTACGCCGGCTCCGGGACCTCGCCGACCTGCCCGGCGTGCGGCTCGTGGTGGTCGGGGACGGACCGGAGCGCGGCTGGCTGGAGCGCAACCTGCCGGGTGCCCGGTTCACCGGGATGCTCGGCGGCCAGGACCTCGCCGCAGCGTTCGCGAGCCTGGACGTCTTCGTGCACACCGGGGTGGCGGAGACGTTCTGCCAGACGGTGCAGGAGGCACAGGCCAGCGGGGTCCCGGTCGTCGCTCCGGCCTCCGGCGGCCCCCTGGACCTGGTGGCCCACGGACGCACCGGCCTGCTCCACGACCCGCACGACCCCGCCGCGCTCCGCCGGGCGGTCGCCCGCCTCGCGGACGACCCGGCACTCCGGCAGCGTCTCGCCGCCGACGCGCTCGCCGACGTCGCCGAGCGCAGCTGGGGCACCGTCGTCGGCGAGCTCGTGGACCGGCACTACCGCCAGGTGCTGCACGCCGGTTCCGCCCGCGCGGCTGCCTGACCACGTGCGCATCGCCCAGCTGGCCAACTTCATCGGACCTGCCTCGGGAGGCATGAAGACCGCGGTCGAGCGGCTCGGCGCCGGCTATGCGGCCGCCGGGGTCCAGCGACTGCTCGTGGTGCCCGGTCCCCGGGACGCCCGCACGTCCACCGACCACGGCGACGTGGTGCAGCTGCGCGCCCCGACGGTGGGCGGCGGCTACCGGATGATCCTCGAACCGTGGCGGGTGGTCGACCTGCTCCAGGACTTCGCGCCCACGTCGATCGAGGTCTCGGACAAGTCGACCCTGATGCCGGTCACCCGGTGGGCGCGCAGGCGCGGCGTGGGCTCGGTGCTGCTGTCCCACGAGCGCCTCGACGCGATGCTGTCCCTGCGGACCGGGTGGGAGCTGGGCGTGGTGGCCCCGGTGCAGGTGCTGAACCGGGTGCTGGTCCGGCAGTTCGACACGGTCGTGGTCACCTCCAGGTTCGCCCAGCAGGAGTTCGGCTCCGTGGCCGCAGCCGCGGGCACCACCGTGCACCGCATCCCGCTCGGCGTCGACCTGACCACGTTCGCGCCGTCCCCCTCGCGCCCCGGCCGCGGCGACGTGCTGCGGCTGGTCCACGCCGGGCGGCTGTCGCGCGAGAAGAGCCCGCACCTGGCCGTCGCGACCGTCGTCGCCCTGCACGAGAGGGGCGTGCCGGTCCGGCTCGACGTCTACGGCACGGGACCGCACCGCGACGAGCTCCGGGACCTCGCCGGGGAGGCGCCGATCGAGCTCCACGGCCACCTCGCGGGCCGCCGCGAGCTGGCGGACCGGTTGGCCCGCGCCGACATCGCGCTGTCGGTCTGTCCGGGGGAGACCTTCGGCCTCGCCGTGCTGGAGGCACTCGCCTGCGGGACGCCCGTCGTCACCGCGGCGCACGGCGGGGCGCGCGAGCTGGTGGACGCCGACTGCGGCGCCTGGGCGGAGCCGGAACCCGGGGCGCTCGCGGACGCGGTGCTCGACCTCGCCGCCCGCCCGGCCGCCGCGGCGCGGGAGGCGGCCCGGGCACGGGCCGAGCAGTTCTGCTGGAGCGCCAGTGTCGAGGGCATGCTGGCCGTGCACGAGGGTGTGACCGGACCGCGGTTGCTCACGCGGGGGCGCGTGCCTCCTCGAGGTGGTCGGCCGACGGAGCGGACCGCCTGATCGACCGGGCCACGGCCACCAGCGCCCCGAGGACCAGGGCGGTCGTGACCAGGGTCGCCACCGGCCTGCCCTGCAGGGACGATCCCAGGGGCGCGCTGACGCCGAGTGCGAGTGTCACCCACAGGAGCCCGGCCCGGCTTCCGGGACCGAGGGCGCACGCGGCCAGCAGCGGCACGCACCACAGGAAGTACCACGGCTGCACGACCGGGCTCAGCAGCACCGTCACGGTCAGGACGCCGGCTGCCGCGTGGAGTCCACTCGCCGGCGTCCCCGTGGGCGCGGCCACGGCGGTCCAGCAGGCCGCCGCGACCACCAGGGCGGCCCCCGCGAGCTGCGCGCCGGGGACGACCCGCCCGAGCTGGGTCGTCACCGAGAGCGGCGTGTCGACCTCGGCCGGGACGCCCAGCGCTGCCACCCACCCCGTCCCCACCGAGGTGAGCCAGCCGACGGCCAGCAGGGCGCCGACGGCCACGACGGCCACCGCGGCCAGCCGCCGCAGCCGCGCCGGCCGGGTCGCGGCGACGGGCAGCGACAGCAGGGCGACGCCGATGCACACCAGTCCGCCGGGCACCTTGACGGCCGCGGCCAGGCCCCCGACCACGGCGCCCAGGGCCCAGCCACGCTCAGCGGCCACCACCAGGGCGGTGGCCGCGAGGCCGACCATGACGAGGTCGTTGTGCAGCCCGCCGACGCCGTGGGCGAGCACCAGCGGGCTCGGGAGGACGACCGCGGAGACGACGGCGCCGTCGCGCCCGGTCCACGCCGCGAGGCGGGGGAGCGCCCGAGCGAGGAGGACGAGTCCTGCGAGGGCGAGGATCCGGTGGGCGACGACCAGCAGCCAGGGATCGTCGAACACGGCCGCCGCACCGGCGCCCCAGAGCAGCGGCAGCGGTCCGTACGGCGTCGGCGTCGCCCACCAGCGAGGGTCGACCGCCTCCACGATCGGCCCGTGCAGGATGCCCGGGCCCCACACGTAGGGCGACAGCCCGAGGTGGGTCAGCTCGCCCTGGGCCGCGTAGCTCCAGCCGTCCCGGCTGAACAGCGGCGGCGCCAGCACCAGGGGGACGCACCACGCGGCGGTAGCACGTCGTACGACCGCGAGGTCCGCCAGGCCCGCAGCCGCTGCCTGCCACAGGTGCACCCACGCGGTCGCCATCACGGCCAGGCCCGCCCCGACCGCGGCGATGCCCAGCATCCGTCCGGAGGCCGACTCCCGGGCCGCCAGGTCGGCGAGCCAGCAGGAGTCCGGCAGCGGGGAGACGAGCAGGCCGCCGGCGGCGAGCAGGACTGCCCCGAGGACGCCCAGGCGCAGGGTGCCCGACCCGCCGGCATCGGGGCTGGCGGGGGAGGTCACGCGGTGAGGCTAGGGGCGTCGGAAGAGGCCCCGGCGTCCGCGACGTGAACGGCGCAGCAACGGCGTGCGACCCGGCGGACCGGGCGTTCCGCCCGCGTTCACACGACCTTCAGGCCGATGCGGACCGCTGGTCGGCCGCCGCCCCCAGCGTGGTGGCGACGCCCTCGAGGAGGAGACCACCATGTCCGTCACCCCGCCCACCGACCAGCCCCGTCTCACCGTGATCGGCACCGGCTACCTCGGCGCCACCCACGCGATCTGCATGGCCGTCCTCGGCTACGAGGTCCTGGCCCTCGACAGCGACCACGCCAAGGTCGAGGCCCTGGCGGCGGGCGAGGTCCCGTTCCACGAGCCCGGGCTCCCGGAGATGCTGCGCAAGGCGCTGGACTCGGGACGGCTCCGCTTCACCACCGACGTCGCGGAGGTGGCCGCCTTCGGCGACGTGCACTTCGTCTGTACCGGTACCCCGCAGCTGCCGGGCTCGTTCGGCGCGGACCTGAGCCAGGTGGAGGGCGTGCTGCGCTCGCTCGCGCCGCTCCTCTTCCGGCCCTGCCTGGTCGTCGGCAAGTCCACCGTCCCGGTCGGCACCGCCGCACGCCTCGGCGCCGCTGGTGCAGGAGACCGCGCCGTGCGGCAGCGACGTGGAGCTGGCCTGGAACCCCGAGTTCCTCCGCGAGGGGCACGCGATCGAGGACACGCTGCACCCGTCGCGCCTGGTGTTCGGGGTGAGCTCGGAGCGGGCGCGGCGCCGGCTCGAGGACGCCTTCCGGCCGCTGGTCGAGGCCGGGGTGCCGACGGTCGTGACCGACCTCGCGACCGCGGAGCTGGTCAAGGTCGCCGCGAACTCGTTCCTGGCGACCAAGATCTCCTTCATCAACGCGATGGCGGAGGTGTGCGAGGCGACCGGTGCGGATGTCTCGGACCTGGCCTCGGCACTGGCGTACGACGACCGCATCGGCGGCCGGTTCCTCAAGCCGGGCCTCGGGTTCGGCGGCGGCTGCCTCCCGAAGGACATCCGGGCGTTCGTCCACCGGGCCGAGGAGCTCGGCACCGGGCAGAGCGTCGCCTTCCTGCGGGAGGTGGACGCGATCAACCAGCGGCGCCGCCTGCGGACCGTCGACCTGGTGCGCGAGCAGGCCGGTGGGGACCTCCGCGGGGTGCACGTCTGCGTGCTCGGTGCGGCCTTCAAGCCGCACTCCGACGACACCCGGGACGCGCCCGCGCTCGACGTGGCCGCCCGGCTGCACGAGGCCGGCGCCCGGGTCGTGGTGTTCGACCCGCAGGCCATGGACAACGCGCGGCGCTCCCACCCGCAGCTGGAGTTCGCGGGCTCCGCGCTGGAAGCGGCGGAGGGGGCCGGTGTCGTTGCACTGCTGACCGAGTGGGACCAGTTCCGGGGGATGGATCCCCGCGTGCTCGGCCGGGTGGTCGGGGCGCGGGCGGTCGTGGACGCCCGGAACGTGCTCGACGCCCGCACCTGGCAGGAGGCCGGCTGGAGCTACCGCGCCCTCGGGTGCACCGGCGCGGCCTGAACGTTGCGCAGGTCACATCGGACCCGGCAGGCGCGCCTGCCACCACCGCCGGGACGTCCCTGCTAGACACGTCTGGACCAGTACTTTCGGGGGTAGTGGATGGAGTTGTCTCGGGCATGAACACCAAGAAGGTGGTCCTCACCCTGCTGGTGCTGTTCCTCGGGTTCTGGATGTTCCAGGACCCGCACGGCTTCGCCGTGTCGGCCAGGGAGCTCCTCTCCGGCACGTGGGACGCGCTGACGGTCGTCTTCCGTGGCCTGATCCGGTTCTTCGGCGAGCTGAGGTGACGGTCGTGCGCCGGGGCCTGCGCCGGTGAGGTCGTCGCGGCCGGCCGACCAGGACATCGGTCGGCACCTCCTGCGGGAGGAGGGCGAGGTGATCGTCGACGTGGTGCACCACCACTGGGTGGCCTACACCGTCCCGCTGCTCGAGAGCGCGCTGGCGGTGCTGCTGCTCGGGGCGACCACGGTCGTCCCCGTGGAGATCTCGGCGGCGCCGCTCGTCCTCGCGCTGGCCCTCTTCGCCCACGCCGCGTGGGGCGCGGCGCGTGAGCGACGGGACCGGTTCGTGATCACCAACATGCGGGTCTTCCGGGTGCACGGTGTCCTGTCCCAGCGACTCGCGACGATGCCGCTGCACCGGATCCTCGACATCACGGTCGTCAAGCCGCTGCACGGGCGGATCCTGGGCTTCGGCCACTTCGTGTTCGAGTCCGCCGCGCAGGAGCAGGGCCTGCGCGACATCCGGTTCGTCGGGCAACCCGACCAGCGGGACCTGGCGATCCAGCGGGTGGTGCAGCGTTCCGGCCTGCGCGGCCCGCGGAAGGTCAACTGAACGGCCCGCGCCCCAACGGCTAGGGTGCGCGCATGTCGCGCCTGCCCTTCGACCCGATCGACGAGGCCGCCCGGCAGTGGGCGCAGCGCTGGCCCGGCGTGCCGGCCATGCACGCGGTCACCTCGCTGATGCGCGTCCAGCAGCTCGTCATCGGGCGGCTGGACGCGATCCTCCGGCCGCACGGGCTCAGCTTCGCCCGCTACGAGGCGCTGGTGCTGCTGGTCTTCTCCTCACGCGGCTCGCTGCCGCTGGGGAAGATGGGGGAGCGGCTCCAGGTCCACCCCACCTCGGTCACCTCGATCGTGCAGCGGCTCGAGGCGTCCGGGCTCGTCGTACGCCGGCCGCACCCCGAGGACGGCCGGGCCGTGCTGGCCGAGATCACCGACGCCGGGCGCGACCTCGTGGAGACTGCCACCCGGGACCTCGTCGGGGCGGACTTCGCTCTCGGCGCGCTCTCGGACGCCGAGCTGTCCACGCTCTCCGCGCTGCTCGCCCCGGTGCGGCACGCCGCGGGCGACTTCTAGGCCGGCTCGCCCGCCGGTCATGGTCACCGCCGACGACGTGCGCCGCGTGGGGCTGGCACTGCCCCGGGCCTACGAGCGCCAGGTCCGGGATCGCCGGAAGCTCAAGGTCGGCCAGATCGTGTTCGTGGCGTTCTCCACCGATGAGCAGGAGATGGGCTTCGGCTTCCCCAGGGCGGAGCGGGACGGGCTGGTCGGCTCCGACCCGGAGACGTTCTTCCTGCCGCCCGCGTCGGACCTGCGCTACCAGTGGGTGTGCGCCCACCTCGCCCGCCTCGACGCGGAGGAGATGCGCGAGCTGGTCACGGACGCCTGGCGGATGTGCGTGCCGGCCATGCTCCACGACCTGCCGGAGATGCCCGAGCCCACCGCGGCCGCGTGGGACGCGATGGATTCGGGTCGGTGGGACGAGCTGCGCGGGCTGCTGCACCCCGACATTCGCTTCACCGACGGCGACCTGGCGATCCGCGGGCGCACCGCGCTCCTCGCGCACCTGCGCGCGCACCCGACCCCACGCCCTCCGAGGGACGTGGACGTGCGTGACGGCCAGGTCCACCGGTGGACCCGGTGACGACTTCACGAATTTAGTAGGACGTCCTACTATTTGCCCCATGGCCGATGACGCACGCTCCCGCTGGCAGTCCCGCTACGAGAAGTCCCGAGTCCGGGACGTCGACTTCACGACGCTGAGCGGACTCGAGGTCGAGCCGGCGTACGGCACCGGGGACTCCGAGTGGCCCGGGGAGTTCCCGTTCACGCGGGGGCTCTACCCGACCGGCTACCGCGGTCGCACCTGGACCATCCGCCAGTTCGCGGGCTTCGGCAACGCGCAGCAGACCAACGAGCGCTACAAGATGATCCTGGGTCGTGGCGGGGGTGGCCTCTCGGTGGCCTTCGACATGCCGACGCTGATGGGGCGCGACTCCGACGACCCGAAGTCGCTGGGCGAGGTCGGCCACTGCGGCGTGGCCGTGGACAGCGCGGCCGACATGGAGGTCCTCTTCGACGGGATCGACCTCGGCGACGTCACCACGTCGATGACCATCAGCGGCCCGGCCGTCCCGGTCTTCTGCATGATGCTGGTCGCCGCCGAGCGCGCGGGCGTCGACACCGGCACCCTCAACGGCACCCTGCAGACCGACATCTTCAAGGAGTACATCGCGCAGAAGGAGTGGCTCTTCGGCCCCGAGCCGCACCTGCGGCTGATCGGTGACCTGATGGAGCACTGCGCCGAGAAGATCCCGGCGTACAAGCCGCTCTCGGTCTCGGGCTACCACATCCGCGAGGCAGGCTCGACGGCCGCGCAGGAGCTGGCCTTCACGCTCGCCGACGGCTTCGGGTACGTCGAGCTGGGCCTCTCGCGGGGCCTCGACGTGGACGTGTTCGCGCCCGGCCTGTCGTTCTTCTTCGACGCGCACGTGGACTTCTTCGAGGAGATCGCCAAGTTCCGCGCCGCTCGCCGGATCTGGGCGCGCTGGATGCGCGACGTCTACGGCGCGAAGACCGAGAAGGCCCAGTGGCTGCGGTTCCACACCCAGACCGCGGGCGTCTCCCTGACCGCCCAGCAGCCGTACAACAACGTGGTGCGAACCGGCATCGAGGCGCTCTCGGCCGTCCTCGGCGGCACCAACTCGCTGCACACCAACGCCCTGGACGAGACCCTCGCCCTGCCCAGCGAGCAGGCCGCCGAGATCGCGCTGCGCACCCAGCAGGTGATCATGGAGGAGACCGGCGTCGTGAACGTCGCGGACCCGCTCGGCGGCTCGTGGTACGTCGAGGCGCTCACCGACAAGATCGAGGCGGAGGCCAACGCGATCTTCGACAAGATCCTCGCCATGGGCGGCTCCACGCTCACCCACGCCGACACCGACAGGCTGGCCGAGACGATGCGCCGCTCGACGGGCGCCACGGGTGACCAGGCCGAGTGGCCGGTCACGCGCGGCCTGCTGCGCGGCATCGAGGAGGGCTGGTTCATGTCGGAGATCGCCGAGGCGGCCTTCCAGTACCAGACCGCCCTGGAGAAGGGTGAGAAGCGGATCGTCGGCGTCAACTGCCACGAGGAGTCGGTCACCCACGACCTGGAGATCCTGCGCGTGTCGCACGAGGTCGAGGTCGAGCAGGTCCGCGAGCTGGCCCAGCGCCGCACGTCGCGCGACGACGCCGCGGCCCGGGCCGCGGTCGAGCGCATGGTCGAGGTGTCGCGCACCGACGAGAACATGATCGAGGCGATGCTCGAGGCAGTCCGGGCCGAGGCGACGCTCGGGGAGATCTGCGACGCACTGCGCGCCGAGTGGGGCGAGTACCGCGAGCCTGCCCGCTTCTGAGCAGGCCCGCGGCCCTCGTCAGGCCGGCTTGATGTTCTGGTTGATGTGGAACACGTTGCCCGGGTCGTAGGTCGCCTTGACCCGTGCCAGCCGCGCGTAGTTGTCGCGGTAGGACGCCCGGATGCGGTCCTCGCCCTCCTCCATCATGAAGTTGACGTAGGCGCCGCCGGCCGATGACGGGTGGAGCGCGGACCAGTAGTCCTTGGTCCAGGTCGTGATGAGCTCGGCGTTGGCGGGGTCCGGGTCGACTCCGACGATCACGCCCGCCCAGCCTCCCGAGCGGTACGGGAAGGCGGTGGCGTCCTCGGCCACCCTGGCCGCGGCCCCGTCCACGGGGTAGAGGTGCATGGTCGAGTGCCCGGTGGGCAGGTCCGCACCGAACCGCTCGTGCACCGCGATGGCCTCGTCGGTGATCTCCTCGAACATGTCGGCCCGCCAGTACCACTGCAGCCCCGGCGGGTAGAGCCCGTCGAACGCGGACTGGAGCACGTTGAAGGGCATCGGCTGGATGCCGACCACCAGCGGGTTCCCGAAGTTGCGCACCGGTTCGAGCACGGCGTCGGCGCGGTCGTGCGGCCCGGTGTAGCACCAGACGATGCCGCACGCCTTGCGGCCCCACAGCTCCTCGGGGAACGGCGGTGCGGGCGGGATGCTCAGCAGGCCGATCCAGCCGCTCAGCTCCTCGGGCAGCGAGGGCAGCAGCTCCCGGTACCAGCGCATCACCTCGGCGGTGTCGGCGAGGTCGTAGAGCACCGGCCCGCCGAGCACCACCCCGTTCTCACCCACCGGGTGGCAGCGGAACTTGAACGAGGTGACGACCCCGAAGTTGCCGCCGCCCCCGCGCAGCGCCCAGAACAGGTCCGGGTGCTCGGTCTCGCTGGCGGTCACCAGCGAGCCGTCGGCCAGGACCACGTCGGCCTCGAGGAGGCTGTCGACGGTCATGCCGTAGCGGCGGCTCAGGTAGCCCGAGACGCCGCCGCCCAGCGTCAGGCCGGCCACGCCGGTGGTGCTGAAGAACCCGCACGGGGTCGCCAGCCCGAAGCCGACCGTGGCGTGGTCGACGTCGTTCCAGGTGCAGCCCCCGTCCACGCGGACGGTCCGGCGTGCGGGGTCGACACGGACGCTGCGCATCGCGCCCAGGTCGACCACGAGGGCGTCGTCGCGGACGCCGAGGCCGGCGGCGTTGTGTCCGCCGCCGCGCACGGCGATGTCGAGTCCGTGGCGCGTCGCGAAGCGCACCGCGCAGGAGACGTCGAAGGCGTCGCGGGCCTCGACGATCGCCGCGGGCCGCTTGTCGATCATGCCGTTGTAGACGGCCCGGGCGGCGTCGTAGTCCTCGTCGCCCGGGCGTACGACGCGCCCTCGAAGCTGGGCCTCGAGCTCGTCGTACGGCGCCGTGGTGGTGTCGGTGATGGTCATGCCGGTCCTTCCCTGGTCCTGTCCCCGAGCCAGCCGCCGGACGGCGGTCGTCAGGGACGCTAGGAGCGGGTGCGTTCGGCAATCGTTCGCCGCGTGTCGAGGTCGTGCCGGCAGCGCTCGGCGAGGGTCACGCTGCCCTGCTCCTCGGCGACCTCGAGGGCCTCCCTGAGCGTGGCGGCTGACTCCGGGCCGTCCACGAGCGCGGCGCGCTGCCGCAGCAGCTCGGGCAACCACCAGCGGTCGTCCCGGCCGACGGCGGACGCCACCGCGGCGTCGAGGACCGCCCGGGTCCGGTCCGGCCCGGTGCGCTGGGCCAGCAGGCTCAACCAGTACGGCATGCGGGAGAACGCGCCGGACGCCTTCAACCGGGCCAGCCCGCGTTCCATCCGGGCGGTTCCGCGGGCGTCGTCGGCTGCCCAGCCGCCGAGGATCCGGCCCCACTCGGGGTAGTAGGCGAAGCCGTGCCGGCTGCTCAGTGCCCCCAGCTCGTCGGCGGCCTCCTGCAGCCGGTCGCGGTCATCGAGCAGCTGCCACGTCACGGCGGCGTACGCCAGGGCGATCGCGAGGCTGTAGGGGTGGTGCACGAGGCGGGCCCGCTCGACCGCCTCGGTCGCGACGGAGGCGGCCCGGGCGTGCTCGCCGAGCAGCCAGTGGGCGTGGGCGGACCAGCCGTGCGCGTGGATCGCGAAGTGGCTGCCGATGATGATCGACTGCTCGTCGGTGGAGTAGCGGCCGGCGAGGTCGAAGTGGTGCGCGCCCGTCGCCAGCATCCCCAGGGACAGGCCGGAGCCCCCCAGGGCGAAGTGGACCTGTCCCGCGAGCGCGTCGTCCGTGGCCTGCGACTCCGACCCGATCAGCAGCGCGGCCCTGGTGGCCAGCCCGTGGGCGGTGGCGATGTCCCCCTGGACGAAACGGGAGGCCCAGAGGGCGACGAGTGCCTCGACCAGCGTGTCACGCCGCGCATGGCGCTCGGCCAGCGAGGCGACACGCTCCAGGGAGGCGGCCAGCTGAGGGTCGGAGTAGCCGCGCACGGCGTTGAGCGAGGCCGACATGGCGGTCAGGCCGCGGATCTCCCGCAGGTCCCGCTCCAGGCCCGGCGGCTGCAGGGCGAGCTGTTGCAGCGCGGCCTCGTGCAGCCTGATCGCCTCGGTGTGCGCGAAGACGCGGGCAGCGACCTCGGCGGCGCGGTGGTAGTGCTCGTGCGCACGCACCGGGTTGCCGGCGCGGGCGTACTGCTCGGCGATCTGGGCCGCGACGTCGTCGGTACGGCCCGCGTGCAGGATCTCCAGTGCCTGGGCCAGGCGACGGTGCAGGAGCCACCGTCCCGGAGGGCTGACGCGCGCGTAGGCCGCTGAGCGCAGCAGGTCGTGGGAGAAGTCGTAGCCATCGCGCCGCTCGGTCACGATGCGCACCCGCCACAGCTCGTCCACGGCGCGGACCACCGTGCCCGGATCGAGGTCGGAGGCCTCGCACAGCAGGTCCAGGTCGAAGTCGCGTCCCGTGGCTGCCGCCAGCTCGGCGACGGCCCGGGCCTCGGCCCCCAGGTGCTCGAAGCGGGCCTGCAGCACCGACGCGAGGTCGGTGGTGTCCGCGCGGTCGTCGAGGCGACCGTTCCGGGCCGCCTCGACGACGTACAGCGGGAACCCTCCGGTGGCCGAGGCGACCACGCCGACGGCGTCGTCGGTGACGTCGCCCCTGGCCAGCAGGCGGACCAGGCGATCCGTCTCCGGCTCGTCGAAGGGCGCCAGGTCCAGCTGGTCGACCACGCCGGCGGCGCGCATCCGGCGTACCCAGTCGGCATACCCACGGCGGTCCGCCAGCTCGCCGGTCCGCCCGGTGAGCGCCAGCATGACCGGCGCGTCGGCCCGGGCGCCGGCGAGGAACGACAGGAAGTCCAGGGTCTCGTCGTCGCACCACTGCAGGTCCTCGAGCACCAGCAGCAGCGGGCGCTCGGTGGCGAGCAGGGCGCGCGTGAGCCCCTGGAAGAAGCGGTGCCGCTGCCAGGCGTCGACCACCCCGCGCGAGGCCACGGGCTGGCTCCCGGGAGGCACCGAAGGGACCAGTCGCTCGACCTCGGCGCGCCAGACGGCTTCGAGCGAGCGTGCCGCGGTCGCGAGCGCCGGGGCGCCCAGCCACTCGGCGACGGGGGCGAGGGGCAGCCGTCCGGGGACGCCGTAGCAGTGGGCCAGTGCGACGACCGCGTCCTGACGGCGTGCCAGCCGGGCTGCCTCGGCGACCAGCCGGGACTTGCCGACGCCGGGCTCGCCGACCACCAGGGCCGCCCGGAGCGACCCGGCGAACGCCGTCGTCATCGCGGACGACAGCGCCCCCAGCTCAGCCTCGCGGCCGACGAAGTCGACCGAGGCGACCATCGTGCGGATCCGGGGCTCGACCGGGGCGGCCGCCGGCGAGTCGAGGAGGTCGGCCAGGAGCCCCCTCGTCGCCGGGTCCGGCGCGATGCCGAGCTCTCGCTCGAGGAGCGAGGCGCAGCGGTGATAGGCGCTGACGGCGCCGGCGCGGTCGCCCATCGCCGCGTGCAGGGCGATCAGCTCGCGATGACCGACCTCGTCGAGCGGGTCCATGTCCACCCGCAGCCGGGCGGCGCGCAGCGCCTCGGCCCAGCGGCCGGTCCGCCGGCCGGCGTCGGCCACCCGACCGCACACCTCGACGCCCTCGGCGACCACCCGGTCGCGCTGGGCCAGGGTCCACTCGTCGTAGAGCCCGGGCAACAGCTCGCCGCGCAGCGCGGTCAGCGCGGCGCCACCGTGCTCGAGAATCGCCTCGGGCTCGTCGTAGGGCGCCGCGAGCGCCTGCTCGCGGGCCCGCTGGAAGACCCGCAGGTCCACGCGGCAGGTCTCCCGGTCCTGCCAGGTCAGGTCCGTGGCCGTCACCAGGAGGGACTCGTCGTCGTCGAGCGCCCGGCGCAGCTGGTGCAGCTCCCGACGGAGGTTGGTGAGTGCCTGCTGCTCCGGGGTGTCCGGCCAGAACGTGCTCGCGATCCCGGCCCGGGGCTGCGGGCTTCCGGCGTGCGTCGCCAGCAGTGCGATGAGCGCGAGGGTGCGAGACGAGCGCGACCGGACCTCGCCGGTGGCCTCGTCGACGACGGTGCGCTCTCCCAGCAGGGAGACCTGCAGCATGGCGTGACTCCTCCCGCCTCGAGTCTCGCAGGCCCGAACCGATCGCGACAGGTGGTCGTGGGCTCCGCCCGGGTGCCCTGACGTTCCCGACGCGGGGATCCCTAGGATTGGGTCCATGACGCAACAGCCCTTCAGCCGTCCCGGTGCGATCGACCTCTCGGCCCTCAAGCGCCCGGCCGCGCCCGCGCCGTCTCCGGCCCCGGGGGCGCCCGCCGCAACCGGTGGTGCCGGTACGTCGTACTCGGTGGACATCACCGAGGAGAACTTCCAGGCGACCATCGAGGCCTCGATGACCGCGCCGGTGGTCCTGGTGTTCTACTCGCGCACCCGGATGCCCGAGAGCGGCCAGCTCGCGGACGACCTGGCGATGCTGTCCGGGGAGTTCGAGGGGCGCTTCCTCGCCGGGCTCGTCGACATCGACGCCGCGCCGTCCATCGCGCAGGCGATGCAGATCCCCTCCATCCCGCTGGTGGTCGCCGTGATCGACGGTCGACCCGCCCCGCTGCTCCAGGACGCGCTGCCGCTGGAGGAGCTGCGCACCGCGCTGACCCAGGTGATGCAGCAGCTGACCACCCAGGGCATCACCGGGCGCCACCAGCCGCGTGCCGGCGCGCCGGTCGAGAGCGACGAGGAGGGCCAGGAGGAGCAGGTCGACCCGCGCTACGCCGCCGCCCAGGAGGCGCTCGGCGAGGGGGACATCGACCGCGCGGTCGCGGAGTACCAGAAGCTCGTCGATGCCAACCCGGCCGACGCCGAGGCGACCGCCGGACTGGCGATGGCGAAGGTGCTGCAGCGCACGCAGGGCGTCGACCTCCAGCAGGCGCGCGAGGCCGCGGCTGCCGACCCCGACGATGTCGAGGCCCAGACCCTCGTGGCCGACCTCGACATGCTCGGCGGCCACGTCGACGATGCGTTCAACCGACTCGTCGACCTGGTTCGCCGCAGCACCGGCGACGACCGCACCAAGGCCCGCGAGCACCTGCTCGGCCTGTTCGGCGCGGTGGGCAACGACGACCCGCGCGTGCTGCGCGGCCGGCAGAACCTCGCCTCCGCCCTGTTCTGACAGGTGCGGGCCGGGGTCAGCGGGCGAGGGCTGCCAGGACGGCGCTGACCGCGGGCGACCGGGTCATCGACCGCCGGTGCACGGCCACGATGTCGCGGGTCGGGACCGGGTCGTGCGCGGCCAGGGCGACCAGCTCCTCACCGAGGGGCTGGCGGCCCAGGCGCGGCACCAGCGCGATGCCCAGCCCCGCCCGCACCAGCGCGAGGTGGGAGTCGAACTCCATCGAGGTGTGGGCGATCCGGGGCAGGCGGCCGGTGCCGTCGTACATCCGGGTCAGCCACTGGCGGCAGATGGTGCCCTCGGGGGTGGCGACCCAGCCCTCGTCCACCAGGTCGTGCGGGCTGACGCGCGCGCGGTCGGCGAGTGCGTGGTCGAGCGGCACGATGACGTCGGCGACGTCGCTGGCCAGGGGAGTGGTGGCGAGGTGGTCGGGGATCGCGAGCGAGACGTCGCCCCAGCTGTGCACCACGCCGATGTCGGTCTGCCCGGAGGCGACGAGGTCGATGGTGTCCCAGGGCTCGCGCTCGGTGAGCGCCAGGGTGAGGTCGGGGTGCTCGTCGCGGAGGCGGCGTACGACCGGCGCCACCAGGCCGCGCATCGCCGTCGAGAAGGCGGTCAGCCGGAGCTGGCCGGCGACGGCGCCGGCCTGCCGGTGGAGTCCCGCCTCGACCTCCTCGAGGTCGGTGAGCAGCCGCGCCCCCGCGTCCACCAGGTGCCGGCCGTGCCGGGTGAGCATCACGCCGCGGCCGACCCGCTCGAGCAGCGGCACCCCGGTCTGCCGCTCCAGCCGCTTGACCTGCTGGGAGACCGCGCTGGGCGTGTAGCCGAGGGCGTCGGCCGCCGCGACCACGGAGCCGTGCGTGGCGACGGCGCGCAGCGAGGCGAGCGCCGGCAGGTCGATCATGCAGCGATGCTACACGGATTGGTGCACGATCATTCGCTGGTGCTGCATGGTTTGCCGTTCGGCAGGCTGGTGCGCGTGAACCGACGGGACTCGATGCTGGCGGCCGCCGTGGCGGCGATCTGGGGCTTCAACTTCGTGGTGATCGACTGGGGCATGCACGGCGTCCCGCCGCTGCTGTTCGCCGCGGTCCGGTTCCTGGCCGTGGTCTTCCCCGCGGCGCTGCTGGTGCCCCGACCGGAAGCGCCCTGGCCGGTGGTGGCCGCCGTCGGCGCGTTCATGTCCCTGGGCCAGTTCGGGTTCCTGTACGTGTCGATGGCCGCCGGGATGCCGCCGGGACTCGCGGCCCTGGTGCTGCAGGCCCAGGTCATCTTCACGGTGCTCATCGCGGCGGGCGTGCTCCGCGAGCGACCCACCCGGCCGCAGCTCGCCGGCGTCCTGCTCGGCTCCGCGGGCCTGGTCGTCGTGGCAGCCGGCCGCGGCGGCCACGTCAGCGCGGCGGCGCTGGCGCTCTGCCTGCTCGGCGCGCTCTCGTGGGGGATCGGGAACGTGGTCTCCCGGGCCTCGGGGGTGGCGGGCGGCCTCTCGCTGACGGTGTGGTCGGCGTTGGTGGTCCCGGTGCCGCTGCTGAGCCTGTCCCTGGCGCTCGACGGGCCGCACGCCGTCTCCTCGGCCCTGGCGGCGTTCTCCTGGCAGGCCGCCGTGTCGACCCTGTACACCGCCGGGCTGGCCTCGCTCGTGGGCTACGGCATCTTCAACTCGCTGCTGTCGCGCAACCCGTCCTCGGCGGTGGTGCCGTGGGTGCTGCTCGCGCCCGTGGTCGCGATGGCCTCGGCGTGGCTCCTGCTCGGGCAGCGCCCCAACCCGGCCGAGACCCTCGGCGGGCTGGTCCTGGTCGTGGGCGTGCTGGTCGCGCTGCGTCCGGCCGCCCGCTCCTCAGCTCCCCAGCGACGAGCGGCCGGCCTCGAGCCGCGCGACCGGCACCCGGAACGGGGAGCACGAGACGTAGTCGAGACCCACCTCGTCGAAGAAGTGGATCGAGGCGGGGTCGCCCCCGTGCTCGCCGCAGATGCCGAGGTGCAGGTCCGGGCGTGCCTCGCGGCCGAGACGGGCGGCCGTCCGGACCAGTGACCCGACGCCCTCGGTGTCGAGGGACTCGAACGGCGAGACGGGGAAGACCCCCTGGTCCAGGTAGCTGCTGAAGAACGACGCCTCCACGTCGTCGCGGGAGAAGCCCCAGGTCATCTGGGTCAGGTCGTTGGTGCCGAAGGAGAAGAACTCGGCGGCCCCGGCGATCTTGTCGGCGGTCAGCGCCGCGCGGGGGAGCTCGATCATGGTGCCGACGTGGAACGCCAGGTCGACCCCGGACTCCTCGCGCACGTCACGGGCCACGTCGACGATCCGCTTCTTGACGATCTCCAGCTCGCGGACCGACGCGACCAGCGGGATCATGATCTCCGGCCGGGGGTCGCCGCCGGCCTTGATCCTCGCCGCGGCCGCCTCGAGGATGGCCCGGGCCTGCATCGTGAACAGTCCCGGGATCACGATGCCGAGACGCACGCCGCGCAGGCCCAGCATCGGGTTCTGCTCGTGCAGGCGCCGGACCGCCTCGAGCAGCTTGCGCTGCCGCTTCTTCCGGTGGCCACGGGTGTCCGCCAGGGCCATCGCGACCGACAGCTCGGTGAAGTCGGGCAGGAACTCGTGCAGCGGCGGGTCGATCAGGCGGATGGTCACCGGCAGCCCGTCCATCGCCTCGAGGATCTCGGTGAAGTCCTGCCGCTGGAGGGGGAGCAGCGCGTCGAGCGCCTTCCGCTGGCCGGCTTCGTCGTCGGCCACGATGAGGTTCTCGACGAGCTCGCGGCGCTCGCCGAGGAACATGTGCTCGGTGCGGCACAGCCCGATCCCCTGGGCGCCGAACCGGCGGGCGCGGGCGGCGTCCTCCGCGGTGTCCGCGTTGGTGCGGACCCCCAGGCGGCGCTTGCCGTCGGCGTGCTCCATCAGCCGGGCGACCGCGGCGACCAGCGGGTCGTCGACCTGCTGGCCCTCGAAGAACTCGACCACCAGCGAGTCCGCCACCGGAACGGCGCCGTCGAAGACCTCGCCCGTGGTGCCGTCGATCGAGATGACGTCCCCCTCGCGGACCGTCTTGCCGTCGCGGACGGTGAACTCCGCCGAGCGGACGTCGACGTCGAGCGTGTCGGCGCCGCACACGCAGGTGCGGCCCATGCCGCGGGCCACCACGGCCGCGTGCGAGGTCTTGCCGCCGCGGCTGGTGAGGATGCCCTTGGCGACGACCATGCCGTGCAGGTCGTCAGGACTGGTCTCCTTGCGGACCAGGATGACGTCCTCGCCGCGATCGGCCCACTCGACCGCGGTCGCCCAGTCGAACACCACCTTGCCGACCGCCGCGCCCGGGGAGGCGTTCATGCCCTGGGCCAGCAGGGTCCGCTCGGCGTTCTCGTCGAACCGCGGGAACATCAGCTGGGCGAGCTGCGCGCCACCGACCCGGTCGAGTGCCTCGTCGACGTCGACCAACCCCTCGTCGACCATGTCCACCGCGATCCGGAACGCCGCCTCCGGCGTCCGCTTGCCGACCCGGGTCTGGAGCATCCAGAGCTTGCCCTGCTCGATGGTGAACTCGATGTCGCACATGTCGCGGTAGTGCTCCTCGAGGGTCTGCATGATCTCGAGCAGCTCGTCATGGGACTTCCGGTCGACCACGCCCAGGTCCGCGAGCGACACGGTGTTGCGGATGCCCGCCACCACGTCCTCGCCCTGCGCGTTCTGCAGGTAGTCGCCGTACACGCCCTGCGCGCCGGACGCGGGGTCCCGCGTGAACGCGACACCGGAGCCGGAGTCCATGCCCCGGTTGCCGAAGACCATCGCCTGGATGTTCACGGCCGTTCCGCTGTCCTCGGCGATCTGCTCCTGACGGCGGTAGAGCACCGCCCGGTCGGTGTTCCACGAGTCGAAGACGGCGCGGATCGCGAGGTCCATCTGCTCGCGCGGTTCCTGCGGGAACGGGCGGCCGGCATGCTCCTCGATGGCCTTCTTGAACGTGGCCACCAGCTCGCGGAGGTCGTCCACGTCGAGGTCGAGGTCGGCCACGGTGTCCTTGCGTCGCTTCAGCTCGTCGAGCTCGCCGGAGAAGACCTCGTCCTCGATGCCCAGCACGGTGGAGCCGAACATCTGCAGCAGCCGACGGTAGGAGTCCATCGCGAAGCGCTCGTCGTCGCTCTGGGTGGCCAGGCCGTGGACCGACTCGTCGTTCAGCCCGATGTTCAGGACGGTGTCCATCATCCCGGGCATCGAGTGCTTGGCGCCCGAGCGCACCGACACCAGCAGCGGGTCGGCCGGCTCGCCGAGCCGTCGGCCCATCGCCTCCTCCAGGCGGTCGAGGTGCTCGCTCACCTCCGCGGCCAGGGCGTCGGGCTCGCTGCCGTGCTGGAGGTAGGCGCGGCAGGCCTCGGTGGTGATCGTGAACCCGGGTGGGACCGGCAGACCGAGATTGGTCATCTCGGCCAGGTTGGCGCCCTTGCCGCCGAGCAGGTCCTTCTGGTCCTTGTTCCCCTGTGCGAAGTCGAAGACGTAGGTGGTCACAGGGCATCTGTACCCCGTTTCGGCCGTGTTGGGCAGGGGCCAAGGGGAATCAGATGGGCGGGGTCAGATCCCCGACTCGGTGTAGGCGGACGCGGTGCCCCCGCCCCGGTCGAGCTGGTCGAGGGCGGCCCGGACCCGTCTGGCCGTGAAGTCGGCGCAGCGCTTCTCCACCTGCTCCGGCGTGCAGAACTCGGCGGACCGGATCTCCCGGGTCTGCTTGACGACCTGCTCGAGGATCGCCGTCTCGTGGCTGCCGCCGTCGAAGACCAGGCAGAGCGCGTCGTCCCAGCCACCCCACGGGGGCAGCCAGTCGGTGAGCAGCAGCGCACCGGCGGCGATCTCCAGGCCGAGCTCCTCCTCGACCTCGCGGGCCACGGCGAGCTGCGGGGACTCACCGACCTCGACCACGCCCCCCGGCAGGTCCCAGTCCTGCTTGTAGGTCAGCTGGCACAGCAGGACGCGCCCGTCGCGGTCGCGGATCAGCATCTGGCTGATCGCGCGCTTGCGGGGGAGGAAGGAGTTGAGCAGTGCCCGGAAGCCGTCCGGCTCGTGGGCCGGCGCGTCGGTGACCAGGCGCGCGTAGACGATCCGGTCGACCGTGACGCCGTCGACCGTGACCCCGCGCATCACGCCCTCACGGCGCAGGCCGGACCAGGTGGCCACCCGCTGGGCCAGCTCGTCGTCCGGCGCGACCAGCGCCTCCACCCGCGGGTGCGCGGTGAGCGCGGCCTCGACCTCACGGCGTACGACCTCCACCGCGGCGGAGAGTCCCTCGTCGTGCAGCTCGGGGACCCACTCGATGCGCGCGACGCCGTCGGCGACCGTGGACACGGTGGTGGGCTGCTCGGACACGCAGTCAACCCTAGTCGCGCCGGCGGAACCACACGGTGGCCAGTGGCGGCACCACGATGTCGGCGTACGCCGGCTGGCCGGACCAGTCGCCCTCGACGGCGGTCACCGCGCCCATGTTGCCCACCCCGGACCCGGTGTAGGTGTCGGCGTCGGTGTTGAGGACCTCGTCCCACTGGCCCGCCCGGGGCAGCCCGAGCCGGTAGCCCTCGTGGGGGATCGAGGCGAAGTTCGCCACGCAGACCAGGTCCGGGCCGGTGGTGCCACGGCGGATGAAGGAGAAGACGTTGCGGCCGGCGTCGTTGGCGTCGATCCACGCGAAGGTGCCCGGGTCGTTGTCGCGCGTCCAGGCCGCCGGCGTGTCGGCGTACACCCGGTTGAGGTCGCGCACCAGGGACTGCACGCCCTGGTGCTCGGGGTGGTCCAGCAGCCACCAGTCGAGCTCGCGGGCCTCGGCCCACTCCGACTCCTGGCCCATCTCGGCGCCCATGAAGAGCAGCTGCTTGCCGGGGTGCGCCCACATGAAGCCGAGGTAGGCGCGCAGGTTGGCCAGCTGCTGCCAGCGGTCACCGGGCATCTTGCGCAGCAGCGACCCCTTGCCGTGCACGACCTCGTCGTGGCTGATCGGCAGCACGTAGTTCTCCGACCAGGCGTAGACGAGCGAGAAGGTCATCTCGCCGTGGTGGTAGGACCGGTGCACCGGCTCGTGCTGCATGTAGCCCAGCGAGTCGTGCATCCAGCCCATGTTCCACTTGAAGCCGAAGCCCAGGCCGCCGGTCGACGTGGGCCGGGTGACGCCCTCCCACGAGGTGGACTCCTCGGCGATCGTGATCGCGCCGGGCACCCGCTTGTAGACGGTGCCGTTCATCTCCTGCAGGAACTGGACGGCCTCGAGGTTCTCCCGGCCCCCGTGCACGTTGGGCGTCCACTCGCCGGGCTCGCGCGAGTAGTCGAGGTAGAGCATCGACGCCACCGCGTCGACGCGCAGGCCGTCGATGTGGAACTCCTCGAGCCAGTAGAGCGCGTTGGCGACCAGGAAGTTGCGCACCTCGCGGCGGCCGAAGTTGAAGACGTAGGTGCCCCAGTCCGGGTGCTCGCCCCGCGACGGGTTCGGGTCCTCGTAGAGGGGCGTGCCGTCGAAGCGGGAGAGCGCGAACTCGTCCTTGGGGAAGTGCGCGGGGACCCAGTCGACGATGACGCCGATCCCGGCCTGGTGGAGCCGGTCGACGAGGTGACGGAACCCGTCCGGGTCGCCGAAGCGCGCGGTCGGCGCGAAGTACGACGTCACCTGGTAGCCCCACGAGCCCCCGAACGGGTGCTCCATCACCGGCATGAACTCGACGTGGGTGAAGCCCAGGTCGGTCACGTACGGGACCAGGTGGTCGGCGAGGTCGGCGTACGAGTAGAGCCCGCCGCCGTGGTGCTTCTTCCACGACCCGAGGTGGACCTCGTAGACGGACATGGCCTCGTCCACCGGCTGCTTGCCGGGCCGCGAGGTCATCCACTCGTCGTCGCCCCAGGTGTAGGTCGACTCGAACACCACCGAGGAGGTGGCCGGTGGCACCTCGGTGTGGAACGCCATCGGGTCGGCCTTCTCGCGCCACTGGCCGTCGGTGCCGAGGATCAGGAACTTGTAGCCCGCTCCGGTGCCGACGCCCGGGACGAACAGCTCCCAGACCCCGGACGTGCCGAGCTGTCGCATCGGGTGCTCGCGACCGTCCCAGTTGTTGAAGGACGCCTTGACCCGCACCCCGCGGGCCGAGGGCGCCCACACGGCGAACGAGGTGCCGGTGATGGTCTCCCCGAGCGGGGTCTCGTAGCGGTGCACCCGCGCGCCGAGGACGTCCCAGAGCTGCTCGTGGCGGCCCTCGTTGATCAGGTGCAGGTCCATCTCGCCGAGCGTGGGCAGGAAGCGGTACGGGTCGTCGACGACGGTCGGCTCGCCGCCGTAGGCGACGGACAGCCGGTAGTCGGGGACCTCCGCGACGGGGAGCACCCCGACCCAGATGCCCTCGTGCTCGTGGGCCAGCTCGGTCTCGTCGGGAGACCCGGCAGAGCCGCCGTGCAGGACGACCACCCGGGAGGCGAGCGGCCTCAGCACGCGCACGGTGACACCGCCCTCGTGGGGGTGTGCTCCCAGGACGGCGTGCGGGTGACCGTGCTCGCCGTGGACGATCTGGTCGAGCTCATCGGCGGGGACTGGCTTGACGGTGGGTGTGCTGGTCATGACACTCCGATCCTCGCCACGGCCGCGAGGGGGATACCCACCCAGGCCGGACGGTTGCGTGTTTCGTAGACGGTCTCGTAGACGGCCTTGTCCGCGATGTAGGCCTCGAGCAGCGTCCGCTCGTCGGGCGTGAGGTCGCGGCCGGCATAGGCCGCCAGGAATGCGTCCCGGTTGCGGGTCGACCACTCGGCGGAGCGGTAGGCCCGTTGCTCCACGGCGTCGGCCTGGTCCTCGCCCCAGGTGCGCTCCACGACCCTCGGCGCGTAGTCGAAGGACCGCAGCATCCCTGCCACGTCGCGCCAGGGGGAGTCGGGCAGGGCCCGCTCGGAGAGCGGCTTGGCGGGCTCGCCCTCGAAGTCGACGATCTTCCAGCCCCGCACGGTGCGCAGGGTCTGACCGAGGTGGAGGTCGCCGTGGATCCGCTGCACCGGGACGCCGGGGAGGTCGGCCAGCGCGGCGTAGACCCTGCGCAGGTCGTCGGCGTACGCCGCGAGGTCGGGGACGACCTCCAGCGCGTCGTCCAGACGTCGGTTCATCGCGCTCGCGAGCGCGCCCAGGTCGGCGGTGGCGCGTTCCTCGACCGCGAAGTGCTCGGCCAGGGTGTGGTGGGTCTCCGCCAGCGCCTCGCCGAGCCGGGCGGCCTCGCCGGCGAAGTCGCCCCCGACCTCGTCGGCGTGCAGGTCACCCTCCGCGAACAGGTTCCGGACGCTGGCCAGCGCCAGGTCCCAGCCGTCGGTGGCGGTGCGCAGGAACTGCTGGAGCAGCGCCAGGTGGAGCACGGCGTCGCCGTTCTCGCCCTCCTGCCGCAGGGCGGGGCACTCCAGCCAGCCGTACAGCGCGGCCACGTGCTCCGACTCCGCACGGGTCAGGACCTCGTGGATCGCGATGTCGGGGTTCGCCCCGGGCGTGATCTTGCGGAAGACCTTGAGCAGCGAGTCCTCCCCGAAGGCGACCGAGGAGTTCGACTGCTCGCCGCTGAAGAGGGTGGAGTGGGCCTCCAGGTCGAGATCGTGCCCGGGGAGCCGGTGGAAGGTCAGGGCGGCCCCCTGGGGCGGGTCGGCGAAGGAGCGCAGCCAGCACGCCATCGCCTCCCGGTCGTGGACGGCGTCGTAGACGTGGCTGGTCCCGAAGTCCGCGTCGGGCCACTCCCCGACGTAGGCGTGCTCGAGCCGGGACTGCGGCTCGGGGTAGAACGCCAGCGGGACCTGGTAGTACTCGTCCTCCCCGCCGTCCCCGTAGGACAGGGTGGCCAGGTCGATGGCGACCCGGGGCCCGCCGGCGACGTGCCCGGGCACCTCGCCGAGCCGGCGGACGCCGGTGATCGAGAACGGGCGCCCCTTGCCGCCGAACCAGCGGGACTGCTCGATGAACGGCTTGAGGAGCTCGAGCGGGTCTGTCACAGGGGGATCCCCTCGTCGGTTTCGGGCGCGGTCAGGCGGAACCAGTAGAAGCCGTACCCACCGAGCGTCAGGAGATACGGCAGCTCGCCGATCGGCGGGAACGGGACGCCGCCGAGCAGCTCGACCGGGACCATGCCCTCCCAGCGGCGCAGGTCCAGCTCGACCGGCTGCGGGAAGCGGGAGAGGTTGTTGATGCACATGATGATGTCGTGGCGGCCGTCGTCACCCTCGTGCTCGCGGGCGTAGGACAGCACCGTGGGGTTCGACCCGCCCATGTCCACGAACGAGCCGAGACCGAAGGCCTGGTGGCGCCGTCGGGCCTGGATCATCCGGCGGGTCCAGTGCAGCAGCGAGGAGGAGTTCTCCAGCTGGGCCTCCACGTTCACGCTCTGGTAGCCGTAGACCGGGTCCTGGATCGCGGGCAGGTGCAGCTTGCCGGGCGTCGCCGAGGAGAACCCTGCGTTCCGGTCGGGCGTCCACTGCATCGGGGTGCGGACGCCGTCTCGGTCACCGAGCCAGATGTTGTCGCCCATCCCGATCTCGTCGCCGTAGTAGAGGACGGGGGAGCCGGGCAGCGACAGCAGCAGTGCGGTGAAGAGCTCGATCTGGTTGATGTCGTTGTCGAGCAGCGGGGCCAGCCGCCGGCGGATGCCGATGTTGGCCTTCATCCGGGGGTCCTTGGCGTACTCGCCCCACATGTAGTCGCGGTCCTCGTCGCTCACCATCTCCAGCGTGAGCTCGTCGTGGTTGCGCAGGAAGATGCCCCACTGGCAGCCGTGCGGGATCGGCGGGGTCTGCTCCAGGATCTCGGAGATCGGGAAGCGCGACTCCCGGCGTACCGCCATGAAGATGCGTGGCATCACCGGGAAGTGGAAGCACATGTGGCACTCGTCGCCGCCGGACTCGAAGTCCCCGAAGTAGTCGACGACGTCGGCCGGCCACTGGTTGGCCTCGGCGAGGAGGACCTTGCCGGGGTAGTGCTCGTCGACGAACCTGCGGACCTTCCTCAAGAAGTCGTGCGTCTCTGGGAGGTTCTCGCCGTTGGTGCCGGGGCGCTCGTAGAGATACGGCACGGCGTCGAGCCGGAACCCGTCGAGGCCCATGTCGAACCAGAACGAGATCGCCTCCAGCATCGCCTCGTGGACCTTCGGGTTGTCGAAGTTGAGGTCGGGCTGGTGAGAGAAGAAGCGGTGCCAGTAGTACTGCTGGCGGACCGGGTCCCAGGTCCAGTTCGACGGCTCCGTGTCGACGAAGATGACCCGGGCCTCCTGGTAGAGCTCATCGGTGTCGGACCAGACGTAGAAGTCGCCGTACGGGCCGTCGGGGTCCTCCCGGCTCGCCTGGAACCACGGGTGCTGGTCGCTGGTGTGGTTCATGACGAAGTCGATGATCACGCGGATGTCGCGCTTGTGGGCCTCGTCGAGGAGGTGGTGGAAGTCCTCGACCGTGCCGCACTCGGGGAGGATGTTCGTGTAGTCCGCCACGTCGTAGCCGCCGTCGCGCAGCGGCGAGCTGAAGAACGGCGGTATCCACAGGCAGTCGACGCCGAGCCACGACAGGTAGTCGAGCTTCTCGGTGAGGCCCTTGAAGTCGCCGGTGCCGTCTCCGTTGGAGTCCCGGAAGGACCGCACCAGCACCTCGTAGAAGACCGCGGTCTTGAACCAGTCCGGGGTGCTGCCCACGGTGTCGGGAAACGGGTCCGCTTCGGTGTCGCTGGTCGAGCTCGGTGAGATTTCGCTCGAGACGTCCGTCAACGGGGGCTCCTCATGGTCAGGATGTGCGCGGGTTCGTGGGACGGGTCGAGCCGCACGTAGTTGTGCTGGCCCCAGCTCCAGTCCTCGTGGGTGATCTCGTCGTGGACGACGAAGGAGTCGCCCCACGCGAGGCCGAGGGCGGGCAGGTCGAGGTGGACCATGGACTCCCGGGCGGCGTGCGGGTCGACGTTGACGACCACGATGACGATGTCGTCGTCGCCGCCGGACGTGCTCGCGGCCCGCTTGCTGAACACCAGGATGTTCTCGTCGTCGCTGTGGTGGACGTGCACGTTGCGCAGCAGCTGCAGCGACGGGTGTGCGCGGCGGATCTCGTTGAGCCGGGTGAGGTACGGCGCCAGGCTGCGGCCCTCGCGCTCGGCGGCGTCCCAGTCCCGGATCCGGATCTGGTACTTCTCGGAGTCGAGGTACTCCTCGCTGCCCGGCTTGACCGCCACGTGCTCGAAGAGCTCGTAGCCCGCGTAGACCCCCCAGCTCGGAGATCCGGTCGCGGCGATGGCCGCGCGGATCTTGAACGCCGCGGGGCCGCCGTACTGCAAGAAGGCGTGCAGGATGTCGGGGGTGTTGACGAAGAAGTTCGGCCGCATCAGGTGGTCGGACTCGGTCGACAGCTCGCGGAGGTACTCCTCGAGCTCCCACTTGGCGTTGCGCCAGGTGAAGTACGTGTAGGACTGGTGGAACCCGATCGCGCCCAGGCCGTGCATCATGGCCGGCCGGGTGAAGGCCTCGGAGAGGAACAGCACGTCGGGGTCGGTGCGCCGGATCTCCTTGAGCAACCACTCCCAGAACGCCACCGGCTTCGTGTGCGGGTTGTCGACGCGGAAGATCCGGACGCCGTGGGACATCCAGAGCCGGACGACGCGCAGCACCTCGCGGCAGATCCCGATCGGGTCGTTGTCGAAGTTGACCGGATAGATGTCCTGGTACTTCTTCGGCGGGTTCTCCGCGTAGGCGATGGTGCCGTCGGCCCGGGTCGTGAACCACTCGGGGTGGCTGGTGACCCACGGGTGGTCGGGGGCGGTCTGGAGGGCGAGGTCGAGGGCCACCTCGAGGCCCACCTCGCGCGCGTGGGCGACGAAGGCGTCGAAGTCGTCGAAGGTGCCGAGGTCGGGGTGGATCGCGTCGTGCCCGCCGTCCTTGGAGCCGATGGCCCACGGCGAGCCGGTGTCGTCCGGTCCCGGCGTGAGGGTGTTGTTCGGGCCCTTGCGGTTGACCTCGCCGATCGGGTGGACCGGCGGCAGGTAGAGGACGTCGAAGCCCATGGCGGCCACCGCGTCGAGGCGCTTGGCGGCCGTCCGGAAGTTGCCGCTGGTGACCTTGCCGGTCTCGGGGTCCCGGGTCGCGCCCTCGGAGCGCGGGAAGAACTCGTACCAGCTGCCGAAGAGCGCGCGGGTCCGGTCGGCGTACGCCGGGTAGGGACCCTCGACGGTGACCAGCTCGCGCAGCGGATGCGCCTCGAGCAGGGCCACGAGCTCGGGGGACTGGAGTGCCGCGAGACGGGCGCCGACCGGACGGTGCTCGTCGGCGGCGGCGTCGATCGCGCCCTCGAGGATGCCGTGTCCGTGCAGGTCGGCATTGTCGAGGTCGTCACGGACGCGCTGGAGCAGCAGCCGCCCCTCGGTGAACATGAGCTCGACGTCCACGCCGGCGGGGATCTTCAGGCCGGCGGCGTGCTGCCAGGTGGAGAGCGGGTCGGACCAGGCCTGCACCTCGAAGGTCCACGCGCCCCCGGCGTCGGGCGTCACCCACGCGTCGTACCGGTCGGGGATCTCGGGGTGCTTGACCATCCGGACCGGTGGCCGTCGGCGACCGTCGGGGCCGGTGAGCACCACCTCGGCGCCCAGCTTGTCGTGGCCCTCGCGGAAGACCGTCGCCGAGACCGGGAACGGCTCGTCGACGGTCGCCTTGGCCGGCTGACGACCGAGATCGACGACGGGCATGACATTCATGACGGGGATGCGACCGACCATGCCACCACACTTTCGAATCGCCCCGGAGCGCGCAAGCCGGGGCCTCGCGCATTCCGGGGAACCGGGGGGACGACCAACGGGTGGACTCCCCCGAGAGCCCACCCGTTGGTCACACGTGCCCGTTGTGTGGCGTCAGTACACCTGCAGCTCGGCGGCGTGCACGATCGAGCCCCGGTCCGACGCCGACGTGCAGTCGGTGTCGTTCGTCGGATCGGCGTCCTGCTCCCCGGCGTAGCCGGCGAAGCCCGTGCACTGGTTCTCCAGGGCGACGAACCGGATCGCCGCCGCCCGGGTGGCGGGCACGTTGAACGAGCGGAGGACCAGGTTCGGTGCGACCGGACGCGGGCGCAGCGCCGGGAAGGCGCCGGCGCGGGAGGTGTAGAAGCGCTTCCACGTCGCCTTCGCCGAGGAGCAGTGCCGCACGCACGCCTCGAGCGCGAACTGCCGAAGCGCCGTGAAGCGGGACCCGGTGTCGGGGTCGGCGGCCAGGGGCACGTCGGTGCCGCTGGACGGCGCCGGGTTGAGCATGGCGCTGACCTGAACCCGGCGGACCTCGTGGACGCGGCCGGCCAGGTCGACCGTCACGAACGGGTGCGTGGCGTCCACGTTGCTGCTGCTCACCCCGCCCCAGCTGGTGTTCTCGGTGCCGTCGATGAGCAGCTTCGGGTTCAGCGAGCCCTTGCTGGCCGAGATCACCTTCGCGCCGGCCTCGCCCGCCGCCAGGTTCTTCGGGGCGTGCAGGCGCACGGTGCGGTGCTGGCCCGGCCGTACCGTCACCACGAAGCGCTTGAAGCCGCGCCGCGCGGAGACGAAGAGCATCTGGTGGCGGCCGGGGACCAGGTGGACCACGTTGCCCAGCCGGGTCCTGGACGACGTGTCCGCGACCGGGGTGGCCCGGGCCTCGTACCTGCCGACGTAGACCTTGCCGGCGCCGGGGGCCCGGAAGCGCACCGTCGCGTTGCGGGACTTCGGCGAGGCGAAGCTCGGCGCCGGGTTGCCGGAGTCGGAGCTGGGGGTCGAGGCGTGCTTGCCCATGCCCCGCTTGGCGAACGCGTCCCACATGACCTTGAGGTCGGCTCCCCCGAAGCGCATCTTGTCAGCGGCGAGCATGGCGTCTCGTGCGTCGAGCATGTTGGTCGCGCCCTGCTGCAGCAGGAAGGCGTCGAAGACCAGCTGGATCCAGCGGCGGTTGCCGGGGCAGCGGCTGGGTGGCAGCGGGCTGCGGACCGTCGCCGCCTGCGCGCACTTCAGCTGCAGCGACGTGTCGGCGTAGGGGTACTTCGCGTTCCACTTGTTCACCAGCGCCTGGCGGACCTGCCACTGGGTGCCGTTCCAGATCTCCCCGTCCGCGTGCACCTCGACGCCGGTGCTGTCGAAGCCGTAGTCGGAGTAGTTGAGCGGGTTCTTGTTGATGGCGTAGTCGCGAATGCCTGCCCGCTTGTTCCCGGTCGCGTACGGGCCGACGACCCACGGGTTGGCCCCGGTCGAGTAGCCGTGGCTGAACATGTACTCACCGGCGGTCAGGTCGCCCCACGACTCGCCCATCGCGCCGCCCTGCTCGGAGGTGATCCCCTCGTCGGGGCCGCCGATCATCCGGTTGCTGATCGCGTGGGTGTACTCGTGGCCCACCACGCTCATGTCCAGGCCACCGTCGACGCAGGGGGAGTAGAAGGCGCCGGCGATCGGCTGGAACAGGTACTGGTTGGTGATGCCGGGGGTGCCGTCCTGGAGCGTGATCTGGTTGGCGTTGTCACGGCCGAGGTACGACGGCGTACCCCCGGTCAGCGCGCCCGCCTGGGCGTTGCCGGTCTCGGAGTCGTTCGCGACGCCGCCCCGGCCCAGGTTGTCCTGCTGGAGGTTGTAGTTCGCCTCGGTGAAGCCGAGGTAGTACGAGTAGTCGTGCATCCGGTTGTGCGCGACGAACAGGTTGGTCACGACCTGGTTGATGTCGTTGCCGCCCGGGTGCAGCTGGGTCGGGTCGCACTGGGAGTTGTTCCACGCGTCGGTGAACTTCGCGGTGTACTCGCGGGTGGGGGAGAGCGGCGCCTGCGCCGTACCGCCGGGGCTGTCGGGGCTGGCCCAGGCCTCGTGGGTGTTGGCGTTGTTGCCCACGGTGGTCAGGCTCGGCTGACCGGTCTTCGTGACGACGTCCCACGGGCCCGGCGCCTGCACGTTGCGGAACGGGCCGGACGGCGTGGTGCAGCCGGTCATCGCCGTCCAGCAGCCGACCACGCTGTTGTGCGGCGTGTGCTTCGCGGACCAGTCCAGTGCCGGGTTCGCGGCGAAGTAGCGCCACTGCGGCGCCGGCAGGCCGCTGTCGGCGCCGGGGGCCGCGGTGTCGCTGGAGGTCACGCTCGCGACGTAGTTGCCCGGGGGCGTGAACGGCACGGTCGGGTCGTCGAACGGGCAGACCTGCATGGTGTAGATGCCGGCGGGGATCGAGTCGGCGGTGTACGTCGCGGTCTCGGGGCTGGTGCCGAGGTCGCCGGTGACGAGCAGCTGGCCCTGCGGGTCGAAGAGCTTCACCACGATGTCGTCCGCGCTGTTGGCCATCGCCGCCACGGCGTCGATCCGCCTGGTGTTGCCGTCGGTCAGCTCGAACTCGTGCTTCGGTCCGCAGGCGGTCGCGGTGACCTCGCCGGAGAACGGGTAGGCGTCGCTGTTGTTCTCGACCTGGTCCTGGCGGTGCAGGATCGTGCCGTCGGTGGCGTCGACCATCAGGGTGTAGGCGAAGGCCGACCCCTTCTCGGCATCGAGGACGTTGGTCTCGAAGACCGGGTGGACGCTCCCGTCGGCCATCACCAGGGCGCGCAGGCGGGCCTGCTGCTCCTGGGCGAAGCCGGGCACCGTGAAGGTGGTCCAGTCCACCGGGTGCTTCGGGCCCTCGGGGGTGACGTCGGCGAGGACGTCCGGGTCGACGCTGCGCCCCACGTTCGCCGCCGCCCTGGCCCAGGCCTCGACGGGGGAGAGCGTCGCGGCCGCCGGTGTCCCCGTCGTCGGGGTGATCGACGAGGAGGCGTAGGCGATCTCGCCGTTGGCGACCCCCACGGTCACCATGCTGTCGAGCGCCGGCGTCAGGTCGCCGAAAGTCTGGCGGAACAGCACCGCGTGCGCGTCGCTCTGGGCGAGCCGCTGGTCGTTGACCAGCTCGAGACCCTCGACGTCGTCGCCGGTGAGCCCGAAGACGTCGGCGTGCTGCCGCAGCCACGCGCGCGCGGCCACGGCCGGGTCGGTGGACGTCGCCGTCGCCAGCGTCCCGTCGGCGGGCAGGATCGAGGCCGGTGTGCCGAACTGGTTCCAGCGCACGTCCACGGCGCCGAGCTGCGACACCGCCCTGCGCTGGTCCGGCGTCGGCAGCGCGGTGCCGCGGACGTCGAGGTCGGCGAGCCCGGGGACGCTGTCGCCGGGGGTGACCAGCGGGGCCGTCCGGGTCGGTGCGGACTCGGTGGCGAGGGCGGGAAGCTGCGCGAGACCGGGGACCAGGGTGGTGGTCAGCAGGGCGAGACCGACGGTCATCAGGCGGCCGCGGCGCACGGGCGTGGGTGTCATGCGACTGACAACGGGGGCCCTGACCGTTGGTTATGCGCGCGATTGTGAGCGTGACGGAGACGTCCAGGCTTGGATCGATCCAACGAATAGCGCTACCGTCCTCTGGTGCGTGCAATTCGACGATTCACGGTCCGTCCCGTCCTCCCTCCGGCCCTGGCCGCCCTGGGGGACCTGGCCGGCAATCTCAGGTGGTCCTGGCACCCGGAGACGCAGGACGTCTTCGCCGCGGTGGACCCGGTGCTGTGGGAGTCCACGGGGCGCGACCCCGTCACCCTGCTGGGCGCGGTCGGCCGGGCCCGGCTCGAGGAGCTGGCCGCCGACCCGGCCTTCCTCGAGCGGCTCGCCGAGGCCCGGGCCGACCTCGAGCGGTACCTGTCCGGTGACCGCTGGTTCCAGCACCGGCAGTCGGCCGAGGGGCCCCGCGCGGTGGCCTACTTCTCGCCGGAGTTCGGCATCACCGCGGTCCTGCCGCAGTACTCCGGCGGCCTCGGCATCCTCGCCGGTGACCACCTCAAGGCGGCCAGCGACCTCGGCGTGCCGATCACCGGCGTCGGCCTGCTCTACCGCCACGGGTACTTCGAGCAGGCCCTGTCCCGGGAGGGCTGGCAGCAGGAGACCTACCCGGTCCTGGACCCCGACGGCCTGCCGATCTCGCTGCTGCGGGAGAAGGACGGGTCCCGGGCACTGATCTCGATCGCGCTGCCCGACGGCTCGGACCTGCTCGCGCAGATCTGGGTCGCCGGCGTCGGCCGGGTGCCGCTGCTGCTGCTCGACTCCGACGTCGAGGGCAACCCCGAGCACTACCGCGACGTGACCGACCGCCTCTACGGCGGCAACAGCGAGCACCGCCTGCGCCAGGAGCTGCTCCTCGGTGTCGGAGGCGTGCGCGCGCTGCGCGTCTACTCCCGCATCACCGGCGCGCCCGCACCGGAGGTCTTCCACACCAACGAGGGGCACGCCGGCTTCCTCGGTCTCGAGCGCATCCGCGAGCTCACGGTCGAGGAGGGCGGCCCGAAGCTCGACTTCGACACCGCCCTCGAGGTCAGCCGCGCCTCGACCGTGTTCACCACCCACACCCCGGTGCCCGCGGGCATCGACCGGTTCCCGCGCACGCTCATCGAGCAGTACTTCAGCGACGCCGGCGCGACCCCCGGGGTCCCCGTCGAGCGGATCCTGGCGCTCGGCACCGAGGACTACCACGGTGGCGACGCGTCGGTGTTCAACATGGCCGTGATGGGCTTCCGCCTGGCCCAGCGGGCCAACGGCGTGTCCGTGCTGCACGGCCACGTCAGCCGCGGCATGTTCAACGGCCTGTGGCCGGCCTTCGACGAGGCCGAGGTGCCGATCGGCTCGATCACCAACGGCGTGCACGCCCCGACCTGGGTGGCCCGTGAGGTCTTCGACCTCGCCGTCGCCCACGGCGCGGACCGCGAGAGCGACAATCCGGACGGGTTCCTCGCCACGGTCGACAAGATCCCGGGTGCCGACATCTGGGCGGTCAAGCGGCAGCTGCGCGAGCGGCTGGTCGCGGACGCGCGCCAGCGGCTCACCCGCTCGTGGGAGAAGCGCGGCGCCGCCAGGGCCGAGCTCGGCTGGATCGACAACGCCCTGGACCCCGACGTGCTCACGATCGGGTTCGCGCGCCGGGTGCCCTCGTACAAGCGGCTCACGCTGATGCTGCGCCACCCCGACCGGCTCAAGAAGCTGCTCCTCGACCCGGAGCGCCCCGTGCAGCTGGTCATCGCCGGCAAGTCGCACCCGGCCGACGACGGCGGCAAGAAGCTGATCCAGGAGATGGTCCGCTTCGCCGACGACCCGGAGGTCCGCCACCGCATCGTCTTCCTGCCGAACTACGACATCGCGATGGCGCAGCCGCTCTACCCCGGCTGCGACGTGTGGCTCAACAACCCGCTGCGCCCCTACGAGGCGTGCGGGACGTCGGGCATGAAGGCCGCGCTCAACGGTGGCCTGAACCTCTCGATCCTCGACGGTTGGTGGGACGAGTGGTTCGACGGCAACAACGGCTGGGCGATCCCGTCCGCCGACGGTGTCGACGACCCGGACCACCGCGACGACCTCGAGGCCAACGCGCTCTACGACCTGATCGAGCACGAGATCGCTCCGCGGTTCTACGACACCGACGCCGACGGGGTGCCGGTGCGCTGGCTGGAGATGGTGCGCCACACCCTCAAGTCGCTGGGCCCCAAGGTCCTCGCGACCCGCATGGTCCGCGACTACGTCCGCACGCTCTACGCCCCCGCCGCGGGCAACGCCCGCCGCCTGAACTCCGACTACCACGGCGCCGCCGAGCTGGCCGCGTGGAAGAAGAAGGTCCGCACGGGCTGGGCCGGCGTGCACGTGGAGCACGTGGAGAGCAGCGGCGTCACGGACGCTCCCGAGGTCGGTGACGTGATGAGCGCTCGTGCCTTCGTGGCCCTCGGCGACCTCTCGCCCGAGGACGTCGACGTGCAGCTGGTGCACGGCCGGATCAACAGCGAGGACGAGCTCACCGAGACGATCGTCGACTCCCTGCACGTGGCCGAGAGCTACGAGGGGGGCCGGCACCGCTTCGACGGTGACGTCGTGCTCGACCACAGCGGCGCGTTCGGCTACACCGTCCGCGTGATCCCGCACAACGACCTGCTCACCTCGCCCGCCGAGCTGGGGGTCGTGGCGCTGCCGTGAGCTTGGTGCCGAAGAGGCCGGCAACCCCTCGGGGTTGCCGGCCTCTTCCGCTGTCTGCGAGGGGTCAGCTGACGTTGTCGACGAACTCGGTGGTGTAGGTCTTCGACAGGTCGATGTCGTCCTTCTTGGCCTTCACCGTGTCGCTGAACGTGCCGAGCACGTCGAGCACGGTCTCCGGCCCGCCCTCCGGCATCCGGCCGTCGGCGGTGAACATCGGCGAGGAGTCCTTGATCGACTGCTCGTAGAGGGCCGGGTCGCCGCCGTTGTAGTCGCTCGGCATCTTCGCGGCGATGTCGGCCGCGTCGTGCTCGCTGATCCACGCCATCGTGTGGGAGAAGGCGTTGACCAGCTTCTGCACGGTCTCGGGGTTGTCCTCCACGTAGCCGCAGTCCATGTACATCGACGCCGCGGGGTAGAGGCCTCCGAGCGCCGCCTGGGTGCCCTCCTCGGTGCGCATGTCGATGAGCACCTTGCCGAGGCCCTTGGAGACCGCGGTCGCGATCGTCGGGTCGGTCGTCATGCCGGCGTCGATGCCGCCGTTGGACAGTGCCGCGAGGAAGGTCGACCCGGCGCCGGCGGTCACGGTCGTGTACTCGGACGTGTCGATGCCGTTCTTCGTCGACAGGTACTGCGTCAGGTAGTCGGTCGAGGAGCCGGGAGAGGTGACCCCGAGCTTCTTCCCGGCGAACTCGCCGGGGCCGGTGAGCGCCCTCGCCGCCTGGGTGGAGACCACCTCGGCCTCGCCGGGGACCTTGGCCAGCTGTACGACGCTCTCGAGGCACTTGCCCTGGGCCTGGAGCGTGATGGTGTGGTCGTAGAAGCCGACCACGCCCTGGACCTGCCCGGCCACGAGGACGTTCTCGGCGCTGGCGCCCGAGGGCTCGGTGAGCAGCTTGACGTCGACGCCCTCGTCGTCGAAGTAGCCGAGCCGCTCGGTGAGCATCGCGGGCAGGTAGATCACCTTGTCGATCCCGCCGACCATGATCGTGACCTGGGGGCGTCCGCTGGCGGCGTCGCCGCTCTCGGCGCTCGCGCCGCTGCCGCGGCACCCCGCGAGCGGGGCGACGGCCAGCACGGCCGTCAGGGCGGCGACGATCCGTCGGCGGTTGGGGGTGAGAGTGGGCATGCTGCAGTGCTCCTTCCCGGACCGGGGCCCGGTGGGTGGGGGTGGGTGTGAGAGTTGCCGAGAGGGGTGTCAGAGGCCGCCGGCCTGACCGCTGGCCGGTGGGCGCCACGAGGTCAGCCGCACCTCGAGCCGGGTGATCAGCCACTCGGCGACCAGGGCGAGCACGGTGGTGATGAGCATCCCGGCGTAGATGCCGGCGGCGTCGAAGTTGCCCTGGGAGTGGTTGATGAGCAGGCCGAGGCCCTTGTCGGCGCCGGTGTACTCGCCGACGATCGCGCCGATCAGCGCGAAGCCGAAGGCCACGTGCATGCTCGCGAGGATCCACGACGTGGCGCTGGGCAGGATGACCGAGCGCATCAGCGCCCATCGGCCGGCCCCGAGGATGCGGGAGTTGTCGACGAGCACCTTGTCGACCTCCCGGGCGCCCTGGAAGGCGTTGAAGAAGACTGCGAAGAAGACGAGCACGAACGCGGTCGCCACCTTGGACGACATGCCGAGGCCGAACCAGATGACGAAGAGGGAGGCCAGCACGATGCGGGGGATCGCGTTGGCGCCCTTGATGAACGGCGCGAGCACGTCGGCGACGAAGCGGGCGCGCCCGAGGACGACCCCGAGGACGACCCCGGCCAGCGTTCCGAGCACGAAGCCGAGCACGGCCTCCTCGAGGGTCACTGCGATGGTGCCCCAGATGGAGCCCTGCGAGCTGCCGTCGGTGAACCAGACCACGAGCTTGTCCCAGATCTGGCTGGGCATCGAGTAGTAGAACGGGTCGATCACCGTGCGTGCGGCGATCTCCCACGAGCCGAGCCAGGCCACCACGAGGGCGACCCGGACGGCGTGGGTGAGCAGCGCGCGGCGCGACGTACGACGGCGGCGCGGCGGGCGGGGGGCCGCAGGGGCGGGGCTGGCGGTCGGCGTGGTCACGACCTGGGTGTCAAGCGACACGGGAGGCTCCTCTCGCGCGGGTGATCTCGACTTCCTCGCGCAGGCTGTCCCACACCCGCTTGTAGAGGTCGATGAACTCGGGGGTCAGCCGGATCTCCTCGACCCGGCGGGGTCGGGGGAGATCGATGTCGACCACGTCCTTGACGGTGGCCGGTCCGGCGGTCATCACCACGACCCGGTCGGCGAGGGTGATCGCCTCGGTGAGGTCGTGGGTGACGAAGACACAGGCGGCACCGGTGCCGGACCAGAGCCGGAGCAGCTCGTCCTGCATCAGCTCGCGGGTCTGCACGTCCAGGGCGCCGAACGGCTCGTCGAGCAGCAGCAGCGAGGGCTCGGTGATCAGCGTCTGGGCCATCGCCACCCGCTTGCGCATGCCGCCGGAGAGCTGGTGGGGGAACCGGTCCTCGAAGCCGGCCAGCCCGACCCGGTCGATCCAGTCCCGGGCCCGCGCGTGGGCGTCGGCCCTCCCCACGCCCCGGTAGCGCAGCCCGAGGGCGACGTTGTCGAGCACGTTCTTCCACGGCAGCACGGCGTCGGCCTGGAACATGTAGCCGACTCCGTCGGGGATCCCGGTGACCGGGGCGCCGTGCACGTGGACGGTGCCGTCGGAGGCGGGCTCGAGGCCGGAGACGAGCGAGAGGGTGGTGGACTTGCCGCAGCCGGTCGGGCCGACGACGGAGACGAACTCGCCGGGGGCCACGTCGAGGTCCACGTCGCGGAGTGCCGTGAACGGCTCGCCGCTGCGGGTCGGGAAGCGCTTCGTGGCCCCGCGCAGCGAGATCGCCGGGGAGCCGGTGCCGGCCCGGGCCCGGGAGTCGGGGGTGGCGGTGATGTGGGTCATGCCGCAGGACCGTACGAGTGAGTGACGAGCGTCACCAGCCTTGCGAGAGTTGTGGCCGATCCCCGCACAAACGACGTTGTGCGCATTGTGCTCACAAGCCCGTCGGGGCCCTATCGTGACCGGGTGCGCAGACCCTTCTCGACGCCGTCGCGCCTGTCGCGGCTGGCGCTCAGCACCCAGGCGGTGGTGGCGCTCGCCGTGCTCCTGGTCCTGGTCGTGCTGGGCCTGCTCGTCACCTCGGCGGCGGTGCTGCGTGATGATCTCGAGAAGCAGTACGAGCAGCGCGCCCTGGCCATCGCGCGCAGCGTGGCCTCGTCCCCGACGGTGGCCGCCGACGTCGTGGGCGGCCGCCCCGACCCGCGGGGGGCGGTGCAGCAGGCGGCCGAGCGGGTCCGCCGCCGGACCGGTGCGCTGTACGTCGTGGTGACCGACGACCGGGGGATCCGGTACAGCCACCCCACCCTGGCCAACGTCGGCAAGCAGGTGAGCACCAGCCCCGATGAGGCGCTCGCCGGCCGCGAGGTGGTCACGATCGAGCGGGGCACCCTGGGCTACTCGGCGCGCGGGAAGGTGCCGCTGCGCGATGCCGGTGGCCGGGTCGTGGGTGAGGTCAGCGTCGGCATCGCGATCTCCGAGCTGGACCGCGAGACCCACAAGCTGGTCGTGCTGCTCGGCCTGGTGGCCCTCGGGCCGTTGGCGGTCGGGCTGGCCGGAGCCGTGCTGCTGGCCCGTCGCCTGCGACGCAGCACCCTGGGCCTGGAGCCCGAGGAGATGGCCGATCTGGTCCGCGAGCACGCGGCGGTGCTGGGAGGTGTGCGGGACGGCCTGGTGGCGGTCGACCCGCGGGGCCGGGTCACCGTGAGCAACGCCGAGGCCGCCCGGTTGCTGGGCGGTGACCTGCCCCGAGGCATCCCGCTGGCGGAGACGGGTGTCGGTTCCGAGGTGCTCGCCCTCTTCGACGAGGTGCCGCCACCGGTCGGCGCCCTGCGGGTGCTGGGCGGGCGGGTCGTGCTGGTCACCCGGATCGCCGTACGCCGCGACCGGCGCGACCTCGGCACCGTGCTGACCCTGCGGGACCGGACCGACCTCGACGACCTCGCCCGCGAGCTCGAGGCCACGCGTGCGCTCACCGACGCCCTCCGGGCCCAGGCGCACGAGCACAGCAACCGGCTGCACATCCTGACCGGGCTCATCCACCACGGCGACGTGGCGGAGGCCGAGGAGTACCTGTCCGGCCTCAGCGAGGCGAGCACCTGGGTCTCGGGGGTGGACGACCCGTACCTCGCGGGGCTGCTGGCGGCGAAGGCCGCGGCCGCCTCGGAGACGGGGGTCACGCTCGCGGTCACCGAGGACACCTGGCTGGAGGGCCGCCTGGCGCACCCCCTCGATGCGGTCACGGTCGTGGCGAACCTCCTCGACAACGGGATCCGGGCGGCGGCCGAGGGAAGCCGGGAGCCGCGCACGGTCGAGGTCACCCTGCTCGGGGACGGCGCCGACCTCGTGGTCCACGTCCTCGACAGCGGTGAGGGGGTGCACGCGGAGCACGTCGGGCAGGTCTTCGACCACGGCTTCACCACGCGCGGGGCCGACGTGCCGGGGCACGGGATCGGCCTCGCGCTGGCACGACACACCGCCCGTGCCCACGGCGGGGACGTCCGGCTGGTCGATCCCGGGTCGGCGGCACACGGGGCGGCGTTCGAGGCGCGGCTGATCGCTGTCCTGACCACACGAGAGAAGGACCTGACGTGACCAACCAGCAGATCCGGGTCCTGGTCGTCGACGACGACTTCCGGGTGGCGCGCCTGCACGCGTCGTACGTCGAGGCCACCGACGGGTTCGAGGTCGTGGGGACCGCGCACACCGCGGCGGACGCCGTCCGGCTGGCCGCGGAGCTGCGACCCGACCTGGTGCTGCTGGACGAGTACCTGCCCGACTCCAACGGGTCGGAGGTCCTGCGCAGCCTGGGGTCGGCCGTCTTGATGGTGAGCGCCGCGGAGGATTCCGCGGCCGTCCGTCGGGCGCTGGCGGCCGGCGCGGTCAACTATGTCCTCAAGCCGTTCCCGCCGGCCGTGCTGATCGAGCGCCTGGTGGCGTTCGCCCGCTTCTGGAACCTCCTCGGCGAGGGGGCGCACCTCGACCAGACCGCCGTGGACCGGGCCCTGCAGGCGCTGCGGATGGCCGACTCGCCGGTCGCGACGGCGCGCAAGGGGCGCTCCCCGGTCACGTCGGAGGCGATCGTCGAGGTGCTGCGCGCGGCCGGGGACGCCGTCACCGCGGTGGAGGTCGCCGAGGCGACGGGGGTCTCCCGCGCGACCGCCCAGCGCTACCTCTCCGACCTCGCCCGCGACGGGCACGTCCGGCTCACGCTGCGCTACGGGACGACGGGGCGTCCCGAGCACTGCTTCGAGTGGCTCGGCCGCCGGGACTGACCGGGCGGCCGTCCACGCCACGCCGTCACCAGGTCGACGACGTCGGGGAACCGGTCGGCGCGGGCCTCGGCGGTGGCGCGCTCGAGCACCGACCGTTGCCGGTCGTCGCCCCGGAACGTCGCCTCGTCACCGCCGGGCGCGCAGAGCAGCTGGAAGCCGGCGCGGCCGAGCGTGAACACGGTCGTCCGGGCGTCGACGGTCGCGCCGCGCTGCCACTCCTCGGGCGCCATGTAGCGGCTCGAGCCGAACTGCCGGTCCAGGTCCAGGACGTACGGCGGCGCGTACATGTCCAGGTCGACGAGCCGGGTCGTGCCGGTCGCGAAGTCGTGCATGAGGCAGCCGTCGTAGAAGTCGACCGCGACCAGGCCCGCCCGCCGCGCCGCGAGGTGCGCGTCCAGCACGACGTCGAAGGCCGCCAGCACCCGCTGGAGCGGCTGTGCCCGGAAACGGTTCAGCGCCGAGTCGGGGTGCGCGTAGGGGAGCGCTCCGGGCGCGAACGGGTCGTTGAGGATCTCGCCCGACACCCACGGGTAGGCGACGGCGTGCCCGTCGCCGGCCACCGCGAAGTCGGCGACCAGCGGCACGACGGCGGGGTGGCGGAGCGCGGCGTGGACCCGCAGCGCCCCGTCGAGCTGTGCGCGGTCGGCGCCGTACGCCACCTTCACGAACCACCGGTCACCCGTCACCTCGACGCCGTACGACGTGCACCCGGAGTCGTGGCCGCGGATCTCGGCGAACACCGTGCCGACGTCGGCCAGCCAGGTCTCGAGGTCGGGCGCGCCGACGGGGAGCGGGAAGTGGGTCACGTCTCGCGCAGCACCAGCACGCTGCGAGAGCCGAGCGAGAGCCGGTCGCCGACCTTGACCGGGGTGCCGACGGGGAGCTTGAAGTCGGTGGACAGGACGACCTCCCCGGAGCGCACCCAGGACTGCTCGGGGATCTCGAGCCGCGCCGGCTTCGGGCCGGAGTTCAGGTAGATCAGGAAGGACTTGTCGACCTGCTGCTCGCCGCGGGGGCCGGGGGAGCGCAACGGTGCTCCGGAGACGAACATCGACACCACCGAGAGGTGCTCGTCGTGCCAGTCGCCCTCGGTCATCTCCCGCCCCGACGGGTGCAGCCAGGCGAGGTCCTTGGGCCCGCCACGGATGGCAGGACGGCCCTCGAACCAGTGCCGCTGCCGCAGCGCCGGGTGCTCGCGACGCAGCCGCAGCGCGGTCTTGGTGATGTCGTAGACGTCGAGCCACGCGTCGTCGGGCCGCCAGTCGATCCAGGAGACCTCGTTGTCCTGGCTGTAGGCGTTGTTGTTGCCGCGCTGGGTGCGACCGCGCTCGTCACCCGCGGTGATCATCGGCACGCCGTTGGACAGGCACAGGGTCGCCATCAGGTTGGCCGCCTGCCGCCGGCGCAGGGCGACGATCCCGGCGTCGTCGGTCTCGCCCTCGACACCCGTGGTTCCAGGACCGGTTGTTGTCGGTGCCGTCACGGTTGTCCTCGCCGTTCTCCTCGTTGTGCTTGTGGTCGTAGGAGACGAGGTCGCGCAGGGTGAAGCCGTCGTGCGCGGTCACGAAGTTCACCGAGTTGTACGCCGACCGCCCGTCGTCGGCGTACAGGTCCGAGGAGCCGGCCAGCCGGGTCGCGACCATCCGGACCCCCGAGGAGTGGCCGCGCCAGAAGTCCCGGATCGTGTCGCGGTACTGGTCGTTCCACTCCACCCACGGTGGCGGCATCCGGCCGACGAGGTAGCCGTCCATCGAGGCGTCCCATGCCTCGGCGACCAGCTTCACGTGCCGCAGGATCGGGTCCTGGCCGATCGCGATGAGCAGGGCGCAGTGCATGTCGATGTCGTAGCCGGTGCGGGTCAGCGCCGACATGAGGTCGAAGCGGAACCCGTCGACGTGCATCTCGGTCACCCAGTAGCGCAGCGAGTCCAGGATCATCCGCAGCGCCAGCGGGTTGGAGGAGTCGACGGTGTTGCCGCAGCCGGTGACGTCCCAGTAGGTGTCGTCGAAGGCCGTCGTCGAGGTCTTCTTGTCCCGGGTGGGCTGGACCCGGCGGTAGAAGCCCCGGTCGTCGAGCCCGCGGAAGGACAGCGTGGGTCCCTCGGAGCCGGCCTCGGCGGTGTGGTTGTAGACGACGTCGAGCAGCACCTCGAGCCCGGCCTCGTGGAACGCCTTGACCATCTGCTTGAACTCCGTCACCTGGCCACCGCGGTCGCCGGAGGCGGAGTAGTCGTTGTGCGGCGCGAAGTACCCGATCGAGTTGTAGCCCCAGTAGTTGGAGGTGCCCCGACCGACCAGCGCGGTCTCGGAGACGAACTGGTGCACCGGCAGCAGCTCGACCGCGGTCACGCCGAGGTCGCGGAGGTAGTCGGTGACCGCCGGCGTCGCCAGCCCGGCGTACGTCCCGCGGAGCTCCTCGGGGACGCGGTCGTGGAGCGCCGTCATGCCCTTGACGTGCATCTCGTAGATGACGGTGTCGCGCCAGCGTCGACGCATCGGGGTGTCCCCGCCCCAGTCGAAGGCGTCGTTGACGACCACGCTGCGCGGGACGTACGGCGCGGAGTCCTCGAGGTTCGGCTCGCAGGGGTCGTCCTGGTCGTAGCCGAAGACGGCCGGGTGGGGGATGAAGCTGCCGGACACGGCCTGGCCGTAGGGGTCGAGCAGCAGCTTGTGCACGTTGAACCGGAGCCCCTCGCGGGGCAGCCAGGGGCCATCGACCCGGTAGCCGTAGCGGGTGCCCGGTGCGATCCCGGGCAGGGCGCCGTGGAAGATGCCGAGCGAGCGCTCGGTGAGGGGGAACCGGGTCTCCACGTCGGCGTCGTCGAAGAGGCAGACCCAGGCCTGCGTGCCGGCGGGGGCGTAGACCGCGAAGTTCGTCGACTCCTCCGACCAGGACGCCCCCAAGGGGTAGTTCCGGCCCGGCCACACCAACGCCTGCTGTCCCAGGTGGCTCCACATTCCCGGTGTCACCTTCGTCATTGTTCACGATGGCGGCCGGAGGCCCGGCCGCCCACCCTGTGAATAATGCCCGGTGGGCCGCCGACCGCGCGTCCCGGACCAGCAGAGCGATGAACCAGCAGATCGATGAGGTGAGACGACCCGATGGGTGAATACGTGCGGCTCGAGGTGGCCGACGGCGTGGGCACGATCCGGCTGGACCGGCCGAAGATGAACGCGATCAGCATCCAGGTCCAGGAGGAGATCCGCGCCGCTGCCGCCGAGGCCGCTGAGCGGGACGACGTCCGGGCCGTCGTCGTCTACGGCGGGGAGCGGGTCTTCGCGGCCGGCAACGACGTCAAGGAGATGGCCGACATGTCGTACACCGACATGGTCCGGCGCTCCGGCCCGCTGCAGTCCGCGATCAGCGCGGTGGCGCGGATCCCCAAGCCGGTGGTGGCCGCCGTGACCGGGTACGCCCTGGGCGGCGGATGCGAGCTGGCGCTCGCGGCCGACGTCCGGTTCGCCGCCGACAACGCGGTGCTGGGGCAGCCCGAGGTGCTGCTCGGCATCATCCCGGGCGCCGGTGGCACCCAGCGGCTGACCCGACTGGTCGGGCCGAGCAAGGCCAAGGACCTGATCTTCACCGGCCGGTTCGTGCAGGCCGACGAGGCGCTCGCCATCGGGCTGGTGGACCGGCTGTTCCCGGCCGCGTCGGTGTACGACGAGGCGGTGGCGTGGGCGAAGCAGTTCGCCGCTGCCGCGCCGTACGCCCTGCGTGCCGCCAAGGAGTGCATCGACCGCGGGCTGGGGGCTGACCTCGAGACCGGCCTGGAGATCGAGCGCCAGCAGTTCGCCGCACTGTTCGCCACGGAGGACCGGGCCACCGGTATGCGATCCTTCGTCGAGAACGGTCCGGGCAAGGCCGAGTTCGAGGGACGTTGATGAAGCGCAGAGCCGAGACGGAGACGCGGTCCACCGCGAAGGTGACGGTCGCGAAGGTCCGCGTGCAGCTGGCGCGCGTGCTGTGGCTGGTCTGCGCGATTGCCGCGCTGTTCCTGGCGGTCGGCGCGCTGCTCATCGCCCTGGACGCCAACCAGAGCAACGACCTGGTGAAGTTCGTGCTGGACGTGGCCGACAAGCTCGACCTCGGGATCTTCTCCCGCGAGAACGGCATCAAGGAGTTCACGGGCAAGAACGCCGAGACCAAGAACGCGCTGTTCAACTGGGGTCTCGGTGCGATCGCGTGGCTGGTCGTGGGGAGGATCCTCGACCGCATCGTGCGTCCCTGAATGCCACATGTGACCCAGTAGACGCTGTGACTGACCCCACCGGCGCAAGCCGTTCCCCGGTGGGTGACCCGCTAGTAACCTCGCCACACACACGCCGAGTGCACAGGAGGGGCCGCAAGGCCACACCACCATGAACATTGTTGTCTGTGTGAAGTACGTACCCGACGCCACTGCCGACCGGCAGTTCGAGTCGGACAACACCGTCGACCGCGTCGGCGTCGACGGCCTGCTGTCGGAGCTCGACGAGTACGCCGTGGAGCAGTCGCTCCAGATCAAGGAGAAGGCCGAGGGCGACGACGTCACCGTGACCGCCCTCTGCGTGGGTCCCGAGAAGGCCGTGGACGCCGTCCGCAAGGCCCTCCAGATGGGCGCCGACAAGGCTGTCCACGTGACCGACGAGGCGATCGCCGGCTCCGACTACGTCGCGACCTCGCTCGTGCTCGCCAAGGCGGTCGAGAAGATCGGAGCCGAGGCCCTGTCTGATTCTGGGGGTCGACCTGGTCGTGTGCGGCATGGCCTCGACCGACGCCTCGGGCAGCGTCGTCCCGGCGATGCTCGCCGAGCGCCTGGGCCTGCCCCAGGTCACGCTGGCCTCGGTCATCGAGACCCAGGGCGACCAGGTCCGGATCAAGCGTGACGGCGACACCGCCACCGAGGTCATCGGCGGCACGATGCCGCTGGTGCTGTCGGTCACCGACCAGTCGGGCGAGGCCCGGTACCCGTCGTTCAAGGGCATCATGGCGGCGAAGAAGAAGCCGATGGAGACCTGGTCGCTGAGCGACATCGGGGTCGAGGCCGACCAGGTCGGCCTGTCGGTCGCGTGGTCCGAGGTCGAGGAGACCACGGCCCGCCCGCCGCGTACCGCCGGCGAGATCGTCACCGACGAGGACGGCTCGGGCGCCACCGCGCTCACCGAGTTCCTCGCCTCCAAGAAGTTCATCTGAGGAGCTGATCGCTGATGTCTGAAGTCCTGGTTCTCATCGACCACGTCGACGGCGCGGTCCGCAAGCCGACGTACGAGCTCCTGACCATCGCCAAGCGGCTCGGCGAGCCGTCGGCGGTCTTCATCGGCCCGGCCGACCAGGCCGCCGAGGCGACCGAGAAGGTCAAGAAGTACGGCGCCGAGAAGGTCTACGTCGTCGACGACGCCCCGCTCAAGGGCTACCTGGTGGCCCCGAAGGCGGAGGCGCTCCAGCAGCTCGCCGAGAAGGCCTCGCCCGGCGTGATCCTGATCCCCTCGACCGCGGAGGGCAAGGAGATCGCCGGCCGGCTCGCGATCAAGCTCGAGTCGGGCCTGATCACCGACGCCGTGGACGTCCAGCCCGAGGACGGGGGAGCGCCGGTGACCACGCAGTCCGTCTTCGCCGGCAACTACACGGTGACCGCGAAGGTCACCAAGGGCACCCCGATCATCACGGTGAAGCCCAACTCCGCCGCGCCGGAGGAGTCCGAGGGCGCCGGGTCCGTCGAGGAGTTCTCCCCGACCATCTCCGACGCCGCGAAGACCGCGCAGATCGTGGCCTCGCAGCCGCGGAAGGCGACCGGTCGTCCCGAGCTCACCGAGGCCGCGATCGTGGTCTCGGGTGGCCGCGGCACCGGCGGTGACTTCGACCCGATCGAGGGGCTCGCCGACGCGCTGGGCGCCGCGGTCGGCGCCTCGCGTGCTGCTGTCGACTCCGGCTGGATGCCGCACAGCTTCCAGGTGGGCCAGACCGGCAAGACCGTGTCGCCGCAGCTCTACGTCGCCAACGGCATCTCCGGCGCGATCCAGCACCGCGCCGGCATGCAGACCTCGAAGACCATCGTGGCCGTCAACAAGGACGACGAGGCCCCGATCTTCGAGCTGGTCGACTTCGGCGTCGTGGGGGACCTGCACAAGGTGCTGCCCGCCGCCACCGAGGAGATCAACAAGCGCAAGGGCTGACGCCCGCAGCGCTTCGAGCAACCGGGACGCCCCGCCACCGTCAGGTGGCGGGGCGTCCTGCTCTGGTGCCACCCGGCGGAACCGGGCCGTCCGCCAGAATGGGGGTGGCGCGACGATGCGCCCACGTCGAGGGAGGGCACATGGCACGGAGACGGTGGAGCGACCTGAGTGAGCGCGAGCGCAGGCTGATCGTGCTCGCGGGCACCCTCGACGCCGTGCTGCGCATCGCTGCCCTCGTGGACCTGAGACGCCGGACCGCCGAGGAGGTCCGCGGCTCGAAGCGCGCGTGGGGGATCGCGGTCGCGGTCGTGAACTCGGGAGGCATCGTGCCGAGCGCCTACTTCCTCCTCGGACGCCGTGGTCGTGGCAGCCGCTGAGGCGAGCCGCGAGCACGCGAGTCCTCCCCGCTGACGGCTCCCGCGACCCGTTTCGGGCGTGCCGGCAGGCTCCATCGCCCGGTGGGTCCGGGTGGTGGAGCCTGCTGGCTGTCTGTGGCTCAGTTGGTGTTGAGCTGGGTGGTGCCGGTGGGGGTGACGAGGTAGGTGCGGCCGTGGGGGCCGTGCCATTCGTAGGTGTGGTCGGGTCGTCGTCGGTAGCGCCAGCGGCCACTGGTTTTGCAGCGGTGGTGGCGTCTGCAGAGGGCGGCGAGCTTGTCGGGATGGGTCTGGCCGGGTGGTCCGCCCTCGTCGAGGGGCACGTAGGGGTCGATGTGGTCCTGGTCGCAGGCGCGGGCGTCGCGGGTGCACCAGGGGAAGACGCAGTGTCGGTCGCGGAGGATGACGATCTCGCGCATCTGCTCGGTGGGGTCGTGCCCGTCGATCGGGTGCGCAGTGGTCGGGGTCGAGGACCGGGCGGATGGTCACCTGCGACCCGCCGGCCCAGTCGCGGATCTTCGCCAGGGTGGCCGGGCCGAGCCTCTCCACCTGGCCGACGGCCGGGCGGTTGGTGTCGGGGTCGAGGTGGAGCAGGTCGGTCAGGGACAGGTGCAGGTAGAGGCTGGTCCTCGGCTTCCGCCGGAGCCGGTGGGTGCGGACGCGCTGGCGGACTCTTGTCCGTCGATGAGGCCGGTGAGGTCGAGCTGGGCTTGTTGGGCGGCGATCACGCCGAGCGCTTTGGCCTTGCGGATCTCGAGGTCGTCGGTGTCGCCCAGCGCCTTGAGGGTGGCGGCCTGGTCGAGGACGAGGTCGTGGAAGGCGGTCAGGTCGAGGGTGTCGCCGGCGATGTCGAGGTAGGAGGTGCCGTCGAAGTCGCCGGGGCGGGGGTGCTGGAGGGTGACGTGCCAGGAGCTGCTTGCCGTGCTTCTCGCGCTGGTCGAGGAGCTCGGGGTGGTACTTGGCGATGGCGTGGGCGACGGCGGTCTGGATCGCGGCGAACCCGCAGGAGGCGAGCCTGGGGGCGAGCTGGGCGTCGACGTAGGCCGCGGCGGTCTTGGAGAGGGGGTGGGTGGCCTGGGCGACCTGGCGGGCCTTCCACGGCTCCACGTCGAGCTGTTCGACGAGCCGCCAGATCCGCGGGAGCCGGTGCTGGAGGTCGAGGGCGTCGGCGATCAGCTTCATCCCGGCCAGGGTGGAGACGCCGAGCGCGGCGGCGACCGGTTCGGGCGTGAACGCGGAGACGGCCGGGGTGCCCTCGCCACCCAGGGACTCGTCGACGTTCAGGACGCCGGGCAGTGCGTCGCCGGACCAGGTGGCCACCCCGGTGTCGGTGGTGGCGGGGTGCAGCACGCACCACTGCGCGGCCAGCCGCAGCTTGTCCCGCTCGTCGGCGCGCGAGGCGTACTTCTTCTCCTCGAGCAGGGCGAGGACCCGGTCGGGGTCGAGGTCCTCGACCACCACCGGTTGTCCCATCGCGTCCACTTCGAGCATGGGACTAGTCAACCAGTGACCACCGACAGTCAGGCCCCGAAAACCGGGTGGTTGAGCGGGTCTGGGGAAACCCGAAGGTAAAGATTTCAGGGCGTGTCGTCGGCAGCCGCGACCGCCGGCCGCCAGCCACCGGGCGCGACCGTGAGCCGGGAGGCGACCGCAAGCCGCGGCCTCCCCGTCCCCGTAGCCGCCAAGACCGCGACCACCCGACGAGCCGCCGGCCGGGAAACAGCCGGAACCCACGGCGTACCCGTCCCCGTAGCCGCCAAGGCCGCGACCACCGACATGCCGCGGGCCGCCGGCGGGGGCCTCGAGGCTCGGCGCTGGCGCGCCTCGCACCTCGACCACCGGGCAGGCGGGCCGCCGGCGGGGGCGTGGTCTCGACAAGCTCGACCACCGATCGGCGCCGGGGCGCCTCGCACCTCGACCACCGGGTCGACAGCGGGCCGGGAAGCGGCCGCAACTCACGGCGTACCCGCCCCCGTAGCTGCCAAAGACCGCGACCACCCGCGACGCCGCGGGCCGCCCCCGGGGGTCTCGAGGCTCGGCGCCGGCGCGCCTCACACCTCGACCAGCGGTGCCGGGCGCTGGCGCGCCTCAAGCCGCGACCACCGGCGCCGGGCGCCGGCGCGCCTCACACCTTGACCACTGGTGCGGTGGGCTACTCCTCGAAGTCCTCGTTCGTCTTCCCGCTGATCACCGACTCCGGCTGGGTGAGGGTGGGCTGTTGCTGCCGGTCGGCGCCCTCGTCGTCGAGCTTGACCAGCAGCCAGTTCCTGTCGTCCCCACCCATCCTGGTGCGGGTGAGCGCGAAGGCGCCGGTCAGCTTCTCGCCACGAAGGACGAACTTGAGGTGACCCCCGGCGAGCGCGTCGTCCGCAGCGACCGGCGTGCCTCGCTTCTCCGTGGTGTTCTCGAAGGTGCCGGTGTCCCAGACGATCACGGTGCCCGAGCCGGCCCGGCCCTCGAAGGACGCGTGGTCGAGCGCGTGGTCCTCGGTCATGACCGCCAGACGCTTGTCACGGGGGTCCAGCGACGGGCCCTTCGGCACGGCCCAGGAGACGAGCACGCCGCCGATCTCGAGGCGGAGGTCGAAGTGCAGGGTCGAGGCGTCGTGTCGCTGGACGACGAAGACAGGGGCACGCTGATCCGGCATGGCTGACGGGTACCCCGCGTTCGTGTCCGGCACTCAGCGGCCGCCGGAGGCCGGCTCGTCGATGATGCCGACCTGCGGCACGGTCACGGTGCGGTGTCCCTCGGTGCCCCTGATGATCACCTTCCGCAGCGACACGTTGTTGTCGGTGGACGACTCGACGAGCCGCCCGCCGGGGTTGGCCATGACCGCCACGTAGTAGGTGCCGTTCGGGAGGCCCCTGAGGTTGAAGGACTGACCCGCGCGGAACTGGGCGTAGGTGTCGCCCCACCCGCTGGCGAGCACCTCCCGGATGGACAGCGCGCTGTAGGAGCCGCACGAGGTGGCCAGATCGGTGTTCTCCGGGTTCCAGCGGGCGTTGGGGACCGTCTGGTCGACCGCATCGGTGTTGGCGAGGCAGAAGGCCTCCTTCTTCGACCTCACCGCCTCTGTCTTGTCGGCCCTGAGCAGCACGTAGCGGGCGAAGTCCTCGAAGTGCCAGTGCTGGTGGGTCGGCTTGGGGTCCCAGTGCAGGTGGCCCACCCGCTGGTAGCCGGTCTGGTTGCCGTCCCCGTCGAAGAAGTACTGGTAGGCGTCCATCAGGTCCTCGCCCTCGCGGCGGAACCCGTCGACCACGAGGGGGCTGTCCCCGGCGTTCCACACCGTGGCGGAGAACTGGAGGTAGTTGCCGTTCCCCGCCACCCGGATGCCCCAGGCGGGCAGGGAACGCAGGTCCGGGACCGGGCCGGCGGGGGCACCCGCCGAGGCCAGTCGGGGCTCGTGCGCCGCGGGGCGGGCCGGCGTCGCGCCACGCGAGGGGCGGTCCAGCGCCTGCGTGTCCTTGACCACGAGCTCGAAGCTGCGGGACGCCTCGGCCGGCGTCAGCCCCAGGACGTGGGCGTACTTCCAGGCGATGGTGGCCGTGACGTCGTAGGTGCCGAGCGGGATGCGCAGCGGACGGTCCCGGTCGCCGAGGGGCGCGGCCCAGCCCTCCTGGATCCCCAGCACCGAGCCGAGCGTGTAGGGGTTGTACCAGCAGCTGCGGGGGTACGGCGACGTGGCCGGCGCCTCCGGCCGGACCCGCTCCGACCAGCCGTCGAAGCAGGCGGACTTCCTCAGGGTGACCGGTTCGCCGCCCCTGCGGGGCGTCAGCTCCAGGTCGAGGAAGTGGTGGAGGCCGCTGAAGTCCTTCATCGAACCGTCGGGCAGGGCCACGTCACCCGACGCGGAGCGCCACACGGTCCGGATCGGCTCGTCGTACGACGGGCGCGTCGACCAGAGCTCGAACGGGGCCCCCTGGGCGATCACGCGCAGCCCCAGGTCGGTCCAGGCCCGGCCGTGGAAGCCGTAGGCGATGACGCGCGCGGGTGCCCACAGCGAGATCGGCGCCGGGGTGACCGGGACGGCAGCGGGCGAGGTGGCCTCGGCGGGCCCGGTGGCCGGCAGCGCGAGCACCAGCGCGGCGGCGACGCCGAGGGCGGCGCGGGCGCCGGAGCGCCAGGAGTGACGGGTCACGGGCTGTCCTTCTGCCGATGGTGGCTGCTCGGAGCGTATGCCGCCGCGGGGACCGGTGCGGCGGCTTTGCCGGCAAGACGGGCCCGGATCCCGGGCCGGGTCGAACTAGGGCACGTCTCCCAAGTCGGGGCGACGCACCCTAGGCTCGACCCCATGGCAGACCAGGACAGCGGGCAGCACGAGGTCCTCGAGGCCGCACGGCGGGCACGCGAGGCGAGTCACGGGCTCGCCCTCGCCACCCGGGCCCGCAAGGACCAGGCCCTGCACGCGATGGCCGACGGCCTGCTCGCGGCCGGTGCCGCCGTGCTCGCGGCCAACGCCGAGGACGTGCAGCGGGCCGAGGAGGCCGGGACGCCGCCGAACATCGTCGACAGGCTCCGGCTGACCGAGGACCGTCTGGCCGGGATGGCGCAGGGGCTCCGCGACGTGGCGGGACTGCCGGACCCGGTCGGCGAGGTCGTGCGGGGAAGCACGCTCGCCAACGGGCTGGAGCTGCGGCAGGTGCGGGTGCCGTTCGGCGTCGTCGGCATGATCTACGAGGCCCGACCCAACGTCACCGCGGACGCCGCCGGCATCTGCCTGAAGTCCGGGAACGCCGTGCTCCTGCGGGGCAGCTCGAGCGCCCGCTCCAGCAACGCCGCCATCGTGTCGGTGCTCCGGGAGGCGGCCGTGGGTGCCGGGCTCGACGCCGACGTCGTCCAGATGGTTCCGGGTGACTCCCACGAGAGCGTCAAGGTGCTGATGCGCGCCCGCGGCCTCGTCGACGTCCTCATCCCGCGCGGCGGCGCCGGACTGATCCGCAGCGTCGTCGAGGAGTCCACGGTGCCGGTCATCGAGACCGGCGTCGGCAACTGCCACGTCTACGTCGACGCGCACGCCGACCTCGACAAGGCCCTCGCGATCGTGGTCAACGCCAAGACCCACCGCACCAGCGTGTGCAACGCGGCCGAGTCGCTGCTCGTCCACGCCGACGTCGCCCCGGAGTTCGTGCCTCGGGTCGTGGCGGCCCTGCAGGAGGCCGGGGTGACGATCCACGGCGACGACGCCTTCGCCGAGCACGACGGCGTGCTTCCGGCCACCGAGCAGGACCACGCGCAGGAGTACCTCTCCCTGGACATCTCCGCCCGGGTCGTGCCGGACCTCGACGAGGCGGTCCGGCACATCCGGCGCTTCTCCAGCCAGCACTCCGACGCCATCGTGACCGAGCACCAGGGTGCGGCCCGGCGGTTCGTGGCCGAGGTGGACTCCGCCGCGGTGCTCGTGAACGCCTCGACCCGGTTCACCGACGGGGGTGAGTTCGGCTTCGGCGCGGAGATCGGGATCAGCACCCAGAAGCTGCACGCGCGCGGCCCGATGGGGCTCCCCGAGATGACCTCGACCAAGTACGTCGTCACCGGGGACGGCCACGTGCGTTGAGGCCCGGGCGCACCGGTAGGCTGTCCGCCATGAATCACTGGGTTGTGGGCGCGATCGCCCTGGGCATCCTGCTCTTCATGATGGCCGGGCTCCTCATGTTCGGCGCGGGACGCGAGCACAGCTGAGCACGTCAGGCCCGGTGGTGGGCGCGTCACCTGCCCCAGGACCCCGCCGGGTGGGGGTGATGGGTGGGACGTTCGACCCCATCCACCACGGCCACCTCGTGGCCGCGTCCGAGGTGCAGGCGTGGTTCGACCTCGACGAGGTCGTCTTCGTGCCCACCGGCGACCCGTGGCAGAAGTCGGACCGGGTGGTCTCGCCGGCCGAGCACCGCTACCTGATGACGGTGATCGCGACCGCGGCCAACCCGCGCTTCAACGTCTCCCGGGTCGACATCGACCGCACCGGCCGGACGTACACCATCGACACGCTGCGGGACCTGCGCGCGGCGATGCCCGATGCCGAGCTCTACTTCATCACCGGCGCCGACGCGCTGGCCGAGATCTTCACCTGGCGTGACGCCGAGGAGCTCTTCGACCTCGCCCAGTTCGTCGGCTGCACGCGCCCGGGCTACACGATGGACGCCGCCACCCTCGACTCGATCCCGGCCGACCGGGTGACCATGGTCGAGATCCCGGCGCTGGCCATCTCCTCCACCGACTGCCGTGAGCGCACGCGACGCGGGGAACCCGTGTGGTACCTCGTGCCCGACGGCGTCGTCCAGTACATCGCCAAGCACGACCTCTACCCGTCCAAGGACCCGGCATGACCGCCACCGACCACGCCCTCGAGCTCGTCCGCGCCGCGGCGCGCGCGGCCTCCGAGAAGCTCGCCACCGACATCGTCGCCTTCGACGTCAGCGAGCAGCTCGCCATCACCGACGCCTTCGTGCTCGCCTCCGCCTCCAACGACCGGCAGGTCAAGGCGATCGTCGACGAGGTCGAGGACAAGCTCCGCGAGATCGGCTCCAAGCCGATCCGCCGCGAGGGTGAGCGCGACGGTCGCTGGGTCCTCATCGACTACGGCGAGATCGTCGTGCACGTGCAGCACGAGGAGGAGCGGCAGTTCTACGCCCTCGAGCGGCTGTGGCGCGACTGCCCGGTCATCGAGCTCCCGGCCGACGTGACCCCGGGCGGGCGCGCTTGAGCGCTGTCCCGGACCCCGGTCCGCGGGCAGACCAGCGCTCCGCGGTCGAGATCGCCGAGACCGTCGGGGCCCGGCGGCTCGTGCTGCTGCGCCACGGACGCACGGCCTGGAACCTCGAGGGACGCGCCCAGGGGCACTCCGACGTCACCCTCGACGACACCGGACGCGCCCAGGCGGCCGCGGCCGCGCCGTACCTCGCCCTGCTGCGCCCGGCCGCGCTGTGGAGCAGCGACCTGGCCCGCGCCCGCGAGACCGCGGCGTACGTCGAGGCCGCGACCGGGCTGGTGGCCACCACGGACCCGCGGCTGCGCGAGTTCGACGTGGGGGAGCGGGCCGGGCTGAGCGTCCCCGAGTTCGCCGAGAAGTACCCCGAGGCGCACGAGCGGTGGGCCTCAGGTCACATCACCGGCGGGGTGCCGGGCGCGGAGGACGTCGAGGACGTGACCGCCCGGATGGTGCCGGCGCTGCGCGAGATGCTCGCCGCGCTGGCGCCCGGCGAGACCGGGATCGTCGTCACGCACGGCGCCTGCCTGAAGGTCTCCCTGGTGGCCCTGCTCGGGCTGCCGGTCGAGGCCGACGAGGCGATCTTCGTGATGGACAACTGCGGCTGGGCCACGGTGGCCGAGCACCGCAGCGGTCGGCTGCGGCTGAGCTCCTACAACGAGACCGCGCATCCGGGTGTCCTGCCGCCGGAGGGGACCCCCGATTTCGCAAGCGACGCCCCGAGTGGCTAGTATTCCCCGCGTTGCTCACCCCGGTGGAGACGCCGAGGAAGCGATGGGGCTGTGGCGCAGCTGGTAGCGCACCTGCATGGCATGCAGGGGGTCAGGGGTTCGAGTCCCCTCAGCTCCACCGGATCAGGAGGCCGGCACCCGACAGGGTGCCGGCCTCCTGCATCTCCGCGTGAGGGGCCCCGCATCGCCGCGACTTGGAGCCCGCGGACACGATGGCGGTGTGGATCCTGACGCCATCGGCCCCGCAGCGTTCGACGAGCTCGTGCGCGAGGCCCTCGACCAGCTGCCCGACGAGGCGCTCGCGCTGGTCGCGGAGATCGCCGTTGTCGTCCGGGAGGAGCCCGAGCCGGACGCGGTCGAGCCGGGCCAGCTGTTGCTGGGCATGTTCCGCGGCATCGAGCACACCCGGACCGGCGCTCGGGTCCCCGGCAGCCTGCCCGACGTCATCACGCTCTACCGGCGCCCGATCCTCGCGGTCTGCCGGACCGCCGACGAGGTCGCGCCGCGGGTGCTCAAGGTGCTCGGGCACGAGGTGGGCCACGCCTTCGGCCTGAGCGAGGCCCAGCTGCGGTCCTACGGCTGGGCCTGAGGAGGCGGCAACGGTCGCGTGCCGACCGCCCACTACGGTGGGGGCCCCGACGGAAGGAGCGCCCATGGACACCGTGGTCTTCGACATCGACGGCACGTTGCTCGACTCCAACTACCACCACACGCTCGCGTGGTCGCGCGCGATCGCGGCGTACGTCGACCGGCACGTGCCGGCCGCGCAGGATCCACCGCGCGATCGGGATGGGCGGCGACCGGCTGGTCGCGGCGGTGGCGGGCGACGAGGTCGAGCAGCGGTGCGGCGACGACATCCGCGGCCGGTGGGAGCAGGAGTACGACGCGATCATCGGCGACACCGTGCTCTTCGAGGGCGCCCGCGAGCTGCTCGCGGCGGTCGGCAAGGCGGGCCCGAAGGTCGTCCTCGCCAGCTCCGGCATCCCCAAGCACGCCGAGCACGCGCTGGACCTCCTGCACGCCGGCGAGCACTCCGACGCCTGGACCACCAGCGAGGACGCCGCGGAGTCCAAGCCCGACCCGGAGCTGATCGACAGGGCGCTGGCGAAGGTCGCGGGCACCCAGGCGGTGATGGTCGGCGACGCGGTCTGGGACGTCGAGGCCGCGAACCGGGTGGACCTCCCCACCATCGGGCTGCTCACCGGCGGCTACAGCCGCCAGGAGCTCCTGGAGGCGGGCGCGGTCGCGGTGTACGACGACCCGGCCGACCTGCTCCGGCACCTCGACGACGCGCTCGCGGCGGTCTCGGGTCCCTAACCGACCTCCTCGAGCTCGGACCAGTCGACGGCGGCGGTGCGGTCGAGGTACTCCTGCACCAGCCCCGGCCAGTTGGTGGTGATGCGGGCCCCGTCGCGGTACCAGCTCGTGCAGCCCGCCCACGCGCTGCGTGACAGGCGATCCTGCATCTCCCGGTCGTAGGCGTCCGCGACCTCCGGGCGCACGGCGACCCGGTGCGCACCGCCGTCGGCGATCCGGCGGGCGACCTGGGCGATCCAGCCGGCCTGGGCCTCCATCATGGCGATGATCGAGCTGCCACCGAGGTTGGTGTTCGGGCCGTAGACGCAGAACAGGTTCGGGAAGCCGGGCACGGTGAGGCCGAGGTGGGCCCGGGCACCGTCGGACCACACCCGGTGCAGGTCGGCCCCCTGGACGCCACGCACCTCGATCCCGCCCAGGAACGAGGTCGCGGCGAAGCCGGTGCCCCAGATGACCACGTCGGCCTGGTGCAGCCGACCGTCGGCGGTGCGCAGCCCGGTCGGCTCGATGCGGGTGACCCGGTCGGTCACGACGTCGACGTGGTCCCGGTCGAGCGCCGGGTACCAGTCGTTGGAGAACAGCAGCCTCTTGCAGCCGATCGGGTAGTCGGGGACCAGCCTGCGGCGCAGCTCGGGATCGCGGACCTGGCGCCGCAGCTGGAGCCGGAACGCGCCGCGGACCCCGGCGAGCAGCGGCCGGGTCAGCGGCGATCCGCCGCCCAGGGCGCCGTTGAGCCGCTCGGTCAACCAGAACACCGAGCGACGCTCGGCCAGCTGGGTCCACGGCAGCCGCCGGAACAGGGCGTGGTGACGCGGGCCGTAGGCCTGGTCCGGCTTCGGCACGACGTACGGCGCGGAGCGCTGGAACACGGTCAGCGAGCGGACCCGGTCGACGATGCCCGGCACGAACTGGATGGCGCTCGCGCCCGGTGCCGACGACCGCGACGCGCTTGCCGGTCAGGTCGACGTCGTGCCGCCACTGTGCGGAGTGGAACGCCGGGCCGGCGAAGCTGTCCGCGCCGGGGATGTCGGGGACGACCGGGTTCGACAGCTGGCCCACCGCCGAGACGACGATCTCGGCCTCCAGCGTCTCGCCGTCACCGGTGGTGACCCGCCAGCAGCGCCGCGACTCGTCGTACTCCGCCGCCTTGACCTCCACGCCGGTGCGGACCAGGTCGAGCAGACCGGCCTCGCCGGCGGCGCGGCGCAGGTAGTCGAGGATCTCCGGCTGCGGGCCGTAGCGCCGACCCCACGTCGGGTTCGGCGCCCACGACCACGAGTACAGCGGTGTCGGTACGTCGCAGGCCGCACCCGGGTAGGTGTTGTCCCGCCACACGCCGCCCACCTCGTCGGCGCGCTCCAGGATCCTGATCCGGTCGACGCCGGCCTGTCGCAGCGCCTGCGCGACGCCGAGGCCGCCGAAGCCGGCACCGATGACCACCACCCGCGGAGAGCCCATGGGAGCGACGCTAGAGCAGGCTCCCGCTCAGCGCGAGGCGTCTCGTGCCCGAGGTCAGGTGATCGTCATCCCGCCGTCGACCGGCAGGGTCTGGCCGGTGATGTAGCCGGCCGCGTCGGAGGCGAGGAAGACGACGCTGGCGGCGAGCTCCGCCGGGTCGCCCTTGCGGCCGACGGGGATGCGCGGGCCCTGGGACTCCAGGTAGCCGGGCGGGTACTGGTCGGTCATCTCGGACTCGAAGAATCCCGGGGCGATCGCGTTGACCCGGATCCCCTTCCGACCCGTCCACTGCTGGGCCAGGTCCCGGGTCAGCCCGATCAGGCCGGCCTTGGACGCGGCGTACGCCGCCTGGGGGAGGCCGGCGGTGGTGAGGCCGAGCACCGAGCTGATGTTGATGATGCTCGACCCCGGCTGCATCACCCGGCCGCAGGCCTGGGCCATCCAGTAGCAGCCGTTGAGGTTGACGTCGACGACCTGGCGGAACTGCTCTGGCGTCTCCCGGGTGGCGGGGACCGCGGTGCCGATCCCGGCGTTGTTGACCAGGATGTCGACCCGGCCGAACTCCTCCATGGCGAGCGCGACCAGGTGGGTGCACGAGTCCGGGTCGGCCACGTCGGTGGCCACGGTCAGCGCCCGGCGCCCGACGGCGTTGACCAGCTTCGCGGTGTCCTCGAGGCGGTCGGCGCGGCGGGCTCCCAGGGCCACGTCGGCACCGGCCTCGGCGAGGCCCTGCGCGAACGCGACGCCCAGCCCGCTGGAGGCGCCGGTGACGACGGCGACCTTGCCGTCGAGTCGGAACAGGTCGGGGACGGTCTTCTCAGCCATGACGTGACTGTAGCCACCGGGCCTCGGGGCGGTACCATGGCCACATGCGGAGGATCCTGCTCCTTATCTAGCCGCGTCGACACGCACACATCGACGCGGCTGCCCCTCGTGCCCGAGGGGCTTTTTTGTGCCCGGAGCCGATCACCGACCAGACGTGGGAGAAACGAGATGAGCGAGCAGACCCAGGCGAGCGAGCCGGCGGCGCACGAGGCCGCCACCTACGACATCGCCTCCGTGCAGGACAAGTGGCGGAAGGTCTGGGACGACCTGGACTCCTTCCGCGCGGGCACCGCGGCGCCGGGCGCGGAGAAGCGCTACGCGCTGACGATGTTCCCCTACCCCAGCGGCGACCTGCACATGGGGCACGCCGAGGTGATGGCGCTGCACGACGTGATCGCGCGCTACTGGTGGCAGAAGGGGTACGACGTCCTGAACCCGATCGGGTGGGACTCCTTCGGACTGCCCGCGGAGAACGCCGCGATCCGCAACGACGCCAACCCGGAGGACTGGACCTACAAGAACATCGAGGTCCAGGCCGAGTCCTTCCGGCGCTACGCGATCTCGTTCGACTGGTCCCGGCGGCTGCACACCTCCGACCCGGAGTACTACGCCTGGACCCAGTGGCTGTTCCTGAAGTTCCGCGAGCGCGGGCTGGCCTACCGCAAGAACTCGCCGGTCAACTGGTGCCCCAACGACCAGACCGTGCTGGCCAACGAGCAGGTCGTGGGCGGCATGTGCGAGCGCTGCGGTGCCGAGGTGACCAAGCGCGAGCTGACCCAGTGGTACTTCAAGGTGACCGACTACGCGCAGCGGCTGCTGGACGACATGGAGCCGCTGGCCGACACCTGGCCGGACCGCGTGATCGCCATGCAGCGCAACTGGATCGGCCGGTCCGAGGGTGCGCACGTCGACTTCGACATCAGCCTGACCGACGGGTCGACCCGCACCGTCACGGTCTTCACGACCCGCCCGGACACGCTGTACGGCGCGACGTTCATGGTGGTGGCGGCCGACGCTCGACTGGCGGACGACATCGTCGCGCCCGCGCAGCGCGACGCGTTCACGGCGTACCTGACCGAGGTCCGCAAGGAGACCGACATCGACCGGCTGGCCACCGACCGCCCCAAGTCGGGCGTCGACCTGGGCGTCTTCGCGACCAACCCGGTGACCGGTGAGCGGATGCCGGTGTGGGCCTCGGACTACGTGCTGGCCGACTACGGCACCGGCGCGATCATGGCGGTGCCCGCGCACGACCAGCGCGACCTGGACTTCGCGAAGGCGTTCGACCTGCCCGTGCGCACGGTCGTCGACACGGGGGAGGAGAACCCGGAGGAGACCTTCGTCGCCACCACCGGCGACGGCTCCTACGTCAACAGCGGTGGGCTGGACGGCCTGAGCGACAAGGCCGCCGGCATCGCCCGGATCATCGAGCAGCTGGAGGCCGACGGCCGCGGCGCCGGCACGGTCAACTTCCGGCTGCGCGACTGGCTGCTGTCGCGGCAGCGCTTCTGGGGAGCGCCGATCCCGATCATCCACTGCGAGCAGTGCGGTGAGGTCGCGGTGCCCTACGACCAGCTGCCGGTCCGGCTGCCCGAGCTGCGCGGCGCCGACCTGAAGCCCAAGGGCGTCTCGCCGCTGGCCGCGGCCGAGGACTGGGTCAACGTCGAGTGCCCCGACTGCGGCGGTCCCGCGAAGCGCGACAGCGACACGATGGACACGTTCGTGGACTCGTCGTGGTACTTCCTGCGCTACTGCTCGCCGAGCTACCAGCACGGACCCTTCGACGAGGAGGCCGTCCGCGACTGGATGCCGGCGGCGCAGTACGTCGGCGGCGTCGAGCACGCGATCCTGCACCTGCTGTACAGCCGGTTCTTCACCAAGGTGCTGCACGACATGGGCATGGTCGACTTCGTCGAGCCGTTCAGCGCCCTGATGAACCAGGGCCAGGTCATCAACCAGGGCAAGGCGATGAGCAAGTCGCTGGGCAACGGCGTGAACCTGGGCGACACGATCGACGAGTACGGCGTGGACGCCGTGCGCCTGACGATGGTGTTCGCCGGCCCGCCCGAGGACGACATCGACTGGGCCGACCTGTCGCCCGGTGGGTCGCTGAAGTTCCTGCAGCGTGCCTGGCGGCTGTCGGGCGACGTCACCTCGCCGGCCGGCACCTCGCCGGCCGAGGGAGACGTGGCGCTGCGCAAGGTCACGCACAAGACGTTGCACGAGGCCGAGCAGCTGATCGACAGCCACCGGTTCAACGTGATGGTGGCGCGCACCATGGAGCTGGTGAACGCCACCCGCAAGGCCATCGACACCGGATGCGGTCCCGAGGACCCGGCCGTGCGCGAGGCCGTCGAGGCGGTCGCGATCCTGCTGTCCCTGGTGGCGCCGTACACCGCCGAGGAGATGTGGGAGCAGCTGGGACACCAGCCGACCGTGGCCCGCGTCGGCTGGCCGACGATCGATCCCGCGCTGCTGGTCGAGGACTCGGTGACGGCGATCGTCCAGATCCAGGGCAAGGTCAAGGCCCGCCTGGAGGTCTCGCCGGACATCAGCGAGGCGGACCTGGAAGCGCTGGCGATGAACGACGAGGGCGTCGTCCGGGCCATCGACGGCCGGCCGGTGCGCAAGGTCATCGTGCGTGCACCCAAGCTGGTCAACGTCGTCGTCGGGTAGCTCGCCTCGTCCTGCGCCCCGACCGTCCTCGCGTCCGGACCGCCCGGCGGCCGCCCGCCGGGTAGCCTTCGCGCCATGCCGGCCGCGATCGTCACCGACTCGACCGCCATGATCCCTGCGGACGTGGCGGCCGAACGGGGGATCGTCGTGGTGCCGCTGCAGGTGGTGATCGGGGCGCAGGTGCTGGACGAGGGCGCGGACGGCGCCACGCCCGAGGTGGTGGCCGAGGCGCTGCGCGCCTTCAAGCCGGTGAGCACCTCGCGCCCGGCGCCGACGGTGCTGCTGGAGGCGTACGAGGCTGCCGCCCGCGCCGGGGCGACCGAGATCCTGTCGATCCACCTGTCCGGCGAGATGAGCGGCACCTACGAGTCCGCCCAGCTGGCCGCGCGTGAGGCGTCGGTCCCGGTCACCGCGGTCGACAGCCGGCAGGTGGGCGTGGCGACGGGCTTCGCGGCGCTGGCCGCCCACGACGTGCTCGAGAAGGGCGGGTCGGCCGAGGAGGCCGCCGCCGCCGCACGGGCCCGGGCGGCAGCGTCGTCGTCGCTGTTCTACGTCGACACGCTCGAGTACCTGCGCCGCGGGGGACGGATCGGCGCCGCCGCCGCGCTGTTCGGCGGTGCCCTCTCGGTCAAGCCGCTGCTGCAGATCGAGGACGGCGTGGTGGCCACGCTGGAGAAGGTCCGCACCGCTGCCCGTGCGCTGAGCCGGCTCGAGGAGCTCGCGGTGCAGGCCGCGGGGGAGCACCAGGTCGACGTCTGCGTCGCCCACCTGGCCAGCCCCGACCGGGCCGGACAGCTCACCGAGCACCTGTCCACCCGGCTGGCCGAGCAGCTCGGCGGCCGCGACGTGTGGTGCGGCGAGCTCGGCGCGGTCCTCGGCGCCCACGTGGGGCCCGGCATGCTGGCCGTCTGCGTGGCCCCGCGCCTGTGAGTCGAGCCGGTCACGCGGTGCCTGCGACCCGACGGTGAAACCCGGTGGCCGAGATCGGCCGCGATGGCGGACAGTTGCGCGGTGGCTCCGCTCCTTCATGACGACGAGGTTCCCGTCGACGACTCGACGGTGCGTGCCCTGCTCCGGGCGCAGCGCCCGGAGTGGGCGCGGCTTCCCGTGCGCGAGGCCGGGTCGGGGACGGACAACACGATGTTCCGTCTGGGGCGCGACCTGTTGGTGCGGCTGCCGCGCAAGCCGGGCACCGCGTCTGCCGTCGACAAGGAACAGGCGTGGTTGCCCCGCCTGGCTCCGCACCTGCCCCTCGAGGTGCCCCGACCGGTCCACCGCGGAGCGCCCGGGGCCGCGTTCCCGATGGTCTGGTCGGTGTACCGCTGGATCGACGGCGAGACGGTGAGCGGCGACACGGTCGAGGACTGGGCGCGGCTCGGCGCGGACCTGGCCGGATTCGTCCAGGCTCTCCATGCGACGGACCTCATGGGCGCACGACGTGAGGGGCCGCTGAGCTGGTATCGCGGTGGAAGGCTCGAGGACCTGGCCGACTGGGTGCCCGCGTGCCTGGAGGACTGTCGCGGGCTCGACGGGCTGGACCTGGACGTGGATCGCCTCGACGAGGCGTGGCAGGCGGCCCTCGAGCTGCCCGACCCCACGGACCCGCTCGGCTGGCTGCACGGAGACCTCAAGCCGTCCAACCTGCTGGTCCGGGGTGGACGGTTGCAGGCGGTGATCGACTTCGGCGGCCTCTCGGTCGGCCTTCCGGCGGCAGAGCACGCCACGCTGTGGGACTTCCCCGAACCGGCCAGGCAGAGCTACCGGGCAGCGCTGGACCTCGACGACCTCACGTGGCACAGGGCGCGGGCCTGGGCGATCGCCGTGGGAGTGAGCGGCGTGCCCTACTACTGGAACACCGACCGGGCATTCGTCGAGGAGTGCCTGGCTCGGTTGCGCGTCGTCCTCGACGACCTGTCGGCGGCGGACCGCTGAGCCGGATCGCGGCTCGCGGGTCCGTCAGAGGAAGGGCTGCAGGGCTGCCACCGACTCGGTCGGCACGCTGACCGCGATCCCCTCGCCGATCGCCCGGAGCCGCCACGTCTCTCCGTCGCGGAAGATCGTGGCCATCACCAGGCCCGTCTCCGGCACGCCGGCGGTGAGCGTGAACCGGGCGAGCTCGACGTCGCGGTCGTCGGTGAGCCGGCAGTAGGCATTGCCGATCCACTCGAGGGAGTGGCCCTGGTAGCTGCTGACCAGGAAGACGATCCGGTCGACCCGCCCGTAGACCCGGCCCAGGTCGACGGTGAGGACCTCGTCGTCACCCTCGCCCCGGCCGGTCAGGTTGTCACCCAGGTGCACGACCGACCCGTCGCGGGTCTGCAGGTTGTTGTAGAAGGCCAGGTCGAAGAGCTGGCCACCTGCGAACTCGACCGCGGTGGCGTCCAGGTCGATGTCGGGCGCGCCGGTGCCGATGAAGCCCGCTGTCGGCGCCTTGTCCCAGCCGACGCCCATCTGCAGCCGGGTCAGCGGCTGCCCGTCCTCGGTGGCCAGCAACAGCTCCTGACCCTTGGTCAGCTCGATCACGTCGATCCTCCCGTCGGTCGTGCCTCGAACCTACCCGGCGGTCCCGGGCGCGGGCCGCGAGGAGCTCACAGCCGGCACCGTGGGACCGGCCGTCCACAGGCGGCCGGCCGAGCCCTTTCGGGCGCCGGCCGTGCTTCCTAGCGTCGCTCCATGCGCAGTCGCCCCACGCCCGAGCACCAGGAAGCCGTCGCCCGCCGGCTCGCGCAGCTGAGCGCCGAGCTGGCGGCGGTCCGGCCGGCCGTCGGGGACCCCGAGCCCGACGACTGGGACGACGACTGGACCGCGCCGCACACGCGCATCGCAGGCGGTCGGAGCCCGCTGCCACCGCCCTCACGGCCGGCCCCGGCACCGGGGGCTGCCCCCGTCGACGACCTGCCGGACCAGCCCGCGCCCCGGGTGCCCGTCCCGGGCCGGCACGCCTCGCGGCGCCGCCGGGTGCTCGTGGCCGCCGTGCCGGAGACGCTGCGCGGTCGCGTGGCGCTCGGCCCCTCCCAGGTGGCGGTGCTGGCGGTCCTGGTCGCGCTCGGCCTGGCCGTCACCTGCTGGTGGGTGGTGCGCGGCGGGTCGCACGAGGTGGTGGCGCCGGTCGTGCCGACCCCCGCGGCCGGGCTGGCGTCGCTCTCGCCCGCCGCCGCGAGCGAGGAGGCGGCGGCCGGCCCCGCCGGGGCAGCCGCGGCGTCGGGGGCGCCGACCGGGTCGGTCACGGTCGACGTGGCCGGGAAGGTACGCCGTCCCGGGATCGCCGTGCTGGACGCCGGGTCCCGCGTCGTCGATGCGCTGAAGGCGGCCGGGGGAGCCCGGCCGGGTGTCGACCTCTCCGGGCTCAACCTCGCGCGCGTCCTCGTCGACGGCGAGCAGATCCTGGTGGGTGTCGCGGCCCCGGCGGGGATCGCCGCCTCCGCGGCGCCGTCGGCCGGCGCGCCGGGTGGGCCGCTGGTCAACATCAACACCGCCACCGAGCCCGAGCTGGAGGCGCTGCCCGAGGTCGGGCCGGTGACGGCCCAGGCGATCGTGGCCTGGCGCGAGGAGCACGGCGGCTTCACCTCGGTCGACGAGCTGCTCGAGGTGGACGGCATCGGGGACGCGACCCTCGGGCAGCTCGCTCCGTTCGTCACCGTCTGACGTGCGGCCGCCGGACCCCGGATCCCGGGAGGTCCCGGACCTCCGGATGCCGGCCCTCGGGGCGGCCGCCTGGGCCGGCGGCCTGGTCGCCTGCTGGCTGCCGGTCCCGGCCGCGGGCGGGACCGGCCTGCTCCTGCTCGCCTCGCTGCTGGCGGCCCGACGCCGCCTGGGGCCGCGACGCTGGCTGACCGGTGCCGGGATGCTGCTGGTCCTGGCGTCCGTGGCCTGGGTGGGGATCGTCCGCCAGCAGCAGGTCACCCACAACCCGGTCGCCGCCCTGGCCGCCGAGGGTGCCGTGTCCACGGTCGAGGGGACGGTCACGACCGATCCGAGGGTGACCACCGGCCCGTTCGGGGAGCAGGTCCTGGTGCGGGTCGAGGTGCGTCGCGTGACCGGACGGGGCGCGTCGTACCGGCTGGCGACGCCGGTGCTGGTGCTCGCGGACGACGGCTGGCGCGACACCGCACTGGGCACGACGATCCGGGCCTCCGGGCGGCTGTCGCCGTCGCGGGGACCGGACGTGGCCGCCGTGCTGATGGCGACCGGTCCGCCGCACACCGTGCAGGGGCCGGACGTGTGGTGGCGGGGGTCCGGGGCGGTGCGGGCCTCGCTGCGCGACTCCGTGTCCGGCCGCCCGCCCGAGCAGCGTGCCCTGGTGCCGGCGCTGGTCGACGGCGACGACGGCGGTCTCGACGCCGCGCTGGCCGACGACTTCCGGGCCACCGGGCTGACCCACCTGCTGGCGGTGTCCGGGACCAACCTGACACTGGTGGTCGGCTTCCTGCTCGTGCTCGCCCGGTGGCTGCGGGTGCGCGGGCGATGGCTCCACGTCGTGGGCGTACTCGGCATCGCCGGCTTCGTGCTGCTCGCGCGCACCGAGCCGAGCGTCCTGCGGGCGGCCGCCATGGGCGGCGTGGGCCTGCTGGCGATGGGCTCCAACGGCCGCCAGCGCGGCACCCGGGCCCTCGGGGTGGCGCTGGTCGTGCTGCTGCTCGTCGATCCGGGGCTCGCCACCACCGTCGGCTTCGCCCTGTCGGTGCTGGCGACCGGCGGCATCCTGCTGCTCGCGCCGGGCTGGCGGGACGCGCTGTGCCACTGGTTGCCCCGGTGGCTCGCCGAGGCGATCGCGGTCCCGGCTGCGGCGCAGCTGGCCTGCACGCCGCTCGTCGCGGCCATCTCGGGCCAGGTGAGCCTGGTCGCCGTCGGGGCCAACCTCGTGGTCGCCCCGGTCGTCGGGCCGGCCACGGTGCTGGGACTCTCGGGCGGCCTGCTGGGCCTGGTCTGGTCGCCGCTCGCCCGCCTCGCCGGCACGCTGGCGGCCTGGTGCGTGGCCTGGGTCGTGCTGGTGGCCCGTCGGGGCGCCGCGCTGCCGGCCGCTGCCGTCGACTGGGGGACCGGCGCGCTCTCGCTGACGATCCTGGGCCTGGCGACGATCGGGATCGCCCTGGCCGCTCCGCACCTGCTCCGCCGTCGCAGCACCGGGCTGGCCTGCTGCGGCGTGCTGGTGGTCGGGGTGCTGGTCCGGCCGCCGACGCCGGGCTGGCCGCCGGACGGGTGGGTCATGGTCGCCTGCGACGTCGGACAGGGGGATGCGTTGGTGCTCAACGCCGGGCCTCACAGCGGTGTCGTCGTCGACGCCGGCCCCGAGCCGGCCGCGGTCGACGACTGCCTGCGCCGCCTCGAGGTGACGGCCGTGCCGCTGCTGGTGCTGACGCACTTCCACGCGGACCACGTGGACGGGCTCGAAGGCGTCCTCGACGGCCGGAGCGTCGGCGCGGTCGAGACCAGCCGGCTGCGCGACCCACCCGGTGGGGTGCAGCTGGTCGACGAGGTCGCCGGCCGGGCGGGGGTGACGCCCGGCCCGGCGGCGTACGGCGTGACGCGCCGGGTGGGAGAGGTGACCCTCCAGGTGCTCTGGCCGCCGGCCGACTCGCCCACGGTCGGACCGGGGGACGGGAGCACCGCCAACGAGGCGAGCGTGGTGCTGCTGGCGCAGGTGCGTGGGGTCCGGCTGCTGCTCGCCGGCGACATCGAGCCCGAGGGGCAGGCGCGGCTCGCGCAGCAGCTGCCCGGCCTGCACGTCGACGTGCTCAAGGTGCCGCACCACGGCAGCCGCTACCAGGACCTCGACTTCCTGCTCTCGCTGGGCGCCCGGCTGGCGCTGGTGTCGGTCGGCGCCGACAACGACTACGGGCACCCGGCCACCTCGACGCTGGCCCCGCTCGCCGCGACCGGGGCCCGGGTGCTGCGGACCGACGTGGACGGCGACCTCGTCGTCGTGGAGCGCGACGGCCGCCTGTCCGTCCTCACGAGCGGGTGAGCGAGCACCCCGCCGGCCTGTCCCCGCGCTGTGGGAGGCTGTCCGCACCATGGCAGGCTCCTCCCACGTGCGCGCAGCAGACGTCCTCGGCCAGGTCACCCTCGTGACCGGCAAGGAGGAGTTCCTCAACGAGCGGACGGTCAGCGCGGTGCGCGACGCCGTTCGCGCCCACGACCCGGAGGCCGAGCTCTCGGAGACCGCGGCGTCCGAGCTCAGCCTGGCGTCGCTGGGGGAGCTGGCAGCGCCGTCGCTGTTCTCCAGCATCCGCTGTGTCGTGGTCCGCGGACTGGAGAACCTCCCCGAGGAGTCCGTCGACGGCCTGCTCTCGTACGCCGGCGCGCCGGTCGAGGACGTCGCCCTGGTGCTCGTCCACGGGGGCGGTCCCAAGGGCAGCGGCGTGCTCAACAAGCTGCGGAAGCTCGGCCCGGTGACCGAGTCGAAGTCCGGCGACCTCAAGGCCTCGGAGTTCCCGTCCTTCGTCGCCGCCGAGGTGCGCAGCCACGGTTCGACGATCGACAGGGAAGCGGCCGCGGTGCTGGTGCAGGCGGTCGGCCAGGACCTGCGTTCGCTGGCCGCGGCCGCGGACCAGCTGACCAACGACTTCCCGGGCCAGGCCCTGAGCATCGAGAAGGTCAAGCAGTACTTCGGCGGCCGGGCGGAGGCGAAGTCCTTCGTGGTCGCCGACGCCGCGTTCTGGGGGCGCCGGGAGGCGGCGCTGGAGGAGCTGCGCTGGGCGCTCGACGCCGGCACGGCCCCGGTGCTGGTCACGTCCGCGTTCGCCGGCGGTGCCCGGGGCGTGGCCCGCTACAAGTCGGCGCCGCGTGGCATGCGCGACGCCGACCTGGCCCGCGAGGTGGGCGTCCCGCCGTGGAAGCTCCGCACCATCCGCGACCAGTCCCGCGGCTGGTCCGACGCCGCGATCGCCCGGGCGATCCGGGCGGTGGCCCGCGCCGACGCCGACATCAAGGGCGCCGCCAGCGACGCGTCGTACACCCTCGAGCGGCTGGTGCTGACGGTCACCGGCCTGCGCGACCAGCGCTGAGTCTCGACAGGCTCGACCACCGGAACCGGAACCCTCGACCACCGGAACCGGAGCCGGAACCCTCGACCACCGGAACCGGAACCGACCGAACCGGTGCCTGGGACCGACGCACAAAAGGCGCCGCCCCCGAAGGGAACGGCGCCTGTTGCTGACGGCCTCAGAGAGAGGCGGCCTTCTTGGCCATCGCCGACTTGCGGTTGGCGGCCTGGTTCTTGTGGATGACGCCCTTGGAGGCGGCCTTGTCGAGCTTGCGGGCGGCGTCGCGGCCGGCCGCGACCGCGACCTCCTTGTCACCGGCCTCGGCGGCCTCGCGGAACTTGCGCACGGCGGACTTCAGGCCGGTCTTGACGGCCTTGTTGCGCTCGTGACGCTTCTCGTTCTGCTTGTTCCGCTTGATCTGGGACTTGATGTTCGCCACTACTGCGCCTTCGTCGTAGGTGTGGGGATGGTGCTGAGCTGTGGTGCTGTCGGCGCTCCAGCCAGTCTGCTGGCGCCAGACACGCGACGGGAAAGACTAGCAGCGGGCCGCGGAGCCGCCCAAATCGAGTCGGCGGGCGGCCGCGGCGAGGAGCCGCTCGGACTCCCGCCTCCGGAATTCTCCCAGCATCGGCAGGTTCACGTCCACCGCGGTGTGGGCCCGCCAGGCGAGGAACGTGCCGAACCCGGCCAGCCATGCCGTGACCGCGGCGTCACCCGCCCGCACCAGCGCGGGCGAGGATCGCCAGGGAGGCGTCGAACCAGGGGGTGTCCACGCGCTCCAGCCGGGCGAGCAGCGGGTCGAGCCAGTCCGCGCCGACGCCGCACTGGCCCCAGTCCACGAAGACCACCTCGCCCGAGGGCCGCACGAGCAGGTTGTCGTTGCGGATGTCCCAGTGGACGAGCGAGTCGGCGCAGTGGTTGCCCAGGTCGAGGACCTGGCGCTTCAGGTCGGCGGCCCGTTCCACCACCCACCGGGGCATCAGCCCGGCGGGCACGTCGGCGGCGTGGTCGAACGCGCCGGCCCACCTCGAGAAGTTCCCGAGGTCGTTGAGCCCGCCGCGGTCGGGGTCCGGCGCCGGCAGCTCCGGCACCCGCTCCCTGACGACGCCGGCCAGCTCGTCGGTCGCGTCGAGCAGCCGGTCCATCGTGGCCTCGTCCGCGAGGTCGGGATGGTGCCCCTCGACGTCCTCGAGCAGCAGCGCCACCCAGTCGGCCTCGTCGTACGACGCCAGCAGGTCCGCCCAGAGCGGATGCGAGCCGAGCAGCGTCAGCGCCGTGACCTCGCGCCGGAAGATGTTCGGGCTGTCGGGGTTCAGCTCGACCCCGACGGCCTTGACGAAGGCCCGTGTCCCGTCGGCGCAGGTCAGCCGCGTGGCGCACCCCGGCGACATCCCGCCCACCTGCTCCGCCACGGCGACCACGGGGGAGCCCAGCGTCTCGTCGACCCACGCGCGGACGTGCGCCGGCATCGCGGAGTACGGCGCGTGGTCGCCGCTCGCGCGCGGGGCCGCCCCGCTCACGACCAGCCCCGGCGCTCGCACAGCCAGTCCCAGACCACCTCGCCCTGCCAGCGCTGCACGTCCCGGACGTAGGGCGAGGTCGGCGGCACCGCCCCGTCGGCGGACTTCAGGAAGTAGCCGGCCAGCAGTGCGAGCACGCTGTCGACGTGCTCGGCCGGCACGTCGCGGGTCAGCGGCTGGGCGGCCAGGACGCTCTCGACGTCGAGCCCGTCGCCCCGGGGGCCGATCATCAGGAACACCGTGTCGAGCCAGGCGGCGCCCCGCACCGGCCAGTTCCAGTCGCACGCCAGCACCCGGCCGTCGGTCGCCATCAGGATGTTGTCGTCACGGATGTCGGTGTGCACCACCGTGGTCCCGGCGGTCGCCTCGGCGAACCGCGCCGCCAGGGCGGCCGCCTCGTCGAGGTGCGGCAGGTCGGGTCGGCTGGCTCGCAGGTGGTCCCAGCAGGACGGCCAGTCGGCGAGCTCCGACGCGACGTCGTCCAGCCCCAGCGACGCGGGCGCCGGGGTGAGCAGCTCGGCCACCTCCGCCACCATGGCCAGGGCCGCGTCGAGGTCCTCCTGGCGCCAGGGCCGGCGCGGAGACCGAGCCTCGACGTACTCCAGCCCCAGCACCACCCAGTCGTCGCCGTCGTGGGTCCACAGCAGCCGCGGCGCGGGCGCACGGTGGGGCAGCGCCGCCAGCTTGCGGGCCTCCTCGCGGTACGACGCGGCGAACGGCCTCTGGGCCTTCAGGGACGCGGCCTTGACGAAGTGCCGACGTCCGTCCGCGCAGGTGAGGACCGAGGCGAAGCCCGGGGTGAAGCCCGCTGTCTGCGACTGCGCCGAGACGACGGGAGACCCCGTGCGCCGCTCGATCACCGTGCGGATGTGGGGCGGCAGGTGTGCCCACTCGAGGCGCCGCGCGGTCCTGCCGTGAGGGATCGTCGTCGGGATCACCGGCACATCCTGCCCAACTGCGCGCCACGCCGCGAACCGATTGACCCGGTGGTAGGACTGGGGGCGTGCTGCGCTTCTTCATCCTCGGAGTCCTGCTCGCCCTGGGAGCACTGACCACCCTGGCGGCCACGCTGGGAGGGCCGGGGTGGTGGGCGCTGCTGGTGATCCTGGCCTTCCTGCTGCTGGTCGGCGTCCACGACCTGCTGCAGACGAAGCACTCGATCCTGCGCAACTACCCGGTCCTCGGGCACATGCGGTTCCTGCTCGAGGGGATCCGCCCCGAGCTGCAGCAGTACTTCATCGAGCGGAACTTCGACGGCCGCCCCTACGACCGCGACACCCGCGCCTCGATCTACCAGCGGGCCAAGGGCATCAAGCAGGAGCAGCCCTTCGGCACCGAGCGCGACCTGTACGCCGTGGGGTACGAGTACCTCGTCCACTCCACCGCGCCGGTGGAGAAGATGCAGGAGCCGCCCCGGGTGCGGATCGGCGGCCCGGGCTGCACGAAGCCCTACGACATGGCGCTGCTCAACGTCTCGGCGATGAGCTTCGGCTCCCTCTCGGCGAACGCGATCGAGGCGCTGAACCGCGGCGCGGCCAAGGGTGGCTTCGCCCACGACACGGGGGAGGGTGCGATCAGCCCCTACCACCGCAACGGCGGCGACCTGGTGTGGGAGATCGGCTCCGGCTACTTCGGGGCGCGCACCAGGGACGGCGGTCTCGACGAGCGGGAGTTCGCCGAGAAGGCCGCCGACGACCAGGTCAAGATGGTCAGCCTCAAGCTCAGCCAGGGCGCCAAGCCCGGCATCGGCGGGGTGCTGCCGGGCGCCAAGGTGACCCGGGAGATCGCGCAGACCCGCGACGTGCCCCAGGGGCAGACCGTGATCTCGCCGCCGTACCACCGGGTGTTCTCCACCCCGCGAGAGCTGGTGCAGTTCATCGGCCACTTCCGCGAGCTGGCGGGCGGCAAGCCCGCGGGCTTCAAGCTCTGCCTCGGCTCGCGCACGGACTTCCTGGCGATCTGCAAGGCGATGGTCGAGGAGGACATCACGCCCGACTTCGTCATCGTGGACGGCGCCGAGGGTGGCACCGGCGCCGCGCCGCTGGAGTACGAGGACCACGTCGGGATGCCGCTCACCGAGGGCCTGATGATCGTGCACAACGCGCTGGTGGGAGCCGGGGTGCGCGACCGGGTGAAGGTGGGCGCGTCCGGCAAGGTCGCCACCGGCATCGACCTGGTCAAGCGGCTGGTCCAGGGAGCCGACTACACCAACGCGGCACGGGCGATGATGATGGCGGTCGGCTGCATCCAGGCCCAGACCTGCCACACGAACACCTGCCCGGTCGGGGTGGCGACCCAGGACCCCAAGCGGATGCGGGCGCTCCACGTCCCGGACAAGACCGAGCGGGTGGTGCGCTACCAGCAGGCCACCGTCGAGCAGGCCATGCAGGTGGTCGCGTCCATGGGCCTGCACTCCTTCGACCAGCTCCGCCCCCACATGCTGCGCCGCCGCATCGACCACGGCACGATCCGGTCCTACGCTGAGATGTTCGAGCAGCTCGGGCCGGGTCAGCTGCTGCGCGACCCGCCGGCATCGTGGGAGCGGGACTGGGTACGTGCCGACCCGGACGCCTTCAACCCCTGACAGGAGCGTCATGACCACTGTTGCCGAGCTGCTCATCGAGTCCCTCGCCGAGCACGGCGTGACCCAGGTGTGGGGGGTGGTCGGAGACGCACTCAACCCGGTGACGGACGCGATCCGCCGACAGGACCGCGTCGAGTGGGTCGGGGTTCGGCACGAGGAGGCGGGTGCGTTCGCGGCCAGCGCGCAGGCCCAGCTGACCGACCGGCTCGCCGTCTGCATGGGGACCGTCGGGCCGGGCGCGATCCACCTGCTCAACGGCTTGTACGACGCGAAGAAGTCGCACGCGCCGGTGCTCGCGATCTGTGGCCAGGTGCCGCGAGGTGAGATCGGCAGCGACTTCTTCCAGGAGGTCGACAACGACGCGCTCTTCGCCGACGTCGCGGTCTTCAACCAGACCGTGGCCAGCGTCGACCAGCTGCCGCTGCTGATCGAGCAGGCCGGCAACGCCGCGCTGCAGGAGCGGGGGGTCGCGGTGCTGACGCTGCCCGGCGACGTCGGGGGACTCGACGTGCCGAAGCACACGGCGGTGCCCCGGTTCGTGACCGCGGTGCCCCGGCCGGCGCCGGATCCCGAGGCGGTGCGGGCTGCGGCCGCCGCCCTGAACGAGGCCGGCACGGTCACGATGCTCGTCGGGCAGGGAGCCCGGCACGCCCGCGCGGAGGTGCTCGAGCTGGCCGACCGGCTGAAGGCGCCGATGGTGCTCACCCTCAAGGCCAAGGAGGGTCTGGAGCGGGACAACCCGTTCGAGGTCGGCCAGTCCGGGCTGATCGGCAACCACGCCAGCAAGATCGCGTTCGACGACTGCGACGCGCTGCTCCTGGTCGGCACCGACTTCCCGTACAAGGACTTCCTGCCGACGGGCAAGACCGTGGTGCAGCTCGACCTGCGCGGCACCCACATCGGACGTCGCACGCCGGTCGACCACCCGCTGGTCGGGGACGCGCAGGTCGGCCTCGAGGCGTTGCTCCCGCTGCTGGAGGCCAAGGAGGACAGTGGCCTGCTGGAGAAGGCCCGCTCGTCGTACGCGGAGTGGCGCAAGCGGCAGCAGCACTTCGCCGACCCGGACTACGAGCGCAAGCCGGTCGGGCTGCTGCGCCGGAAGGTCGACAACCCCGAGGGCCGGGTGCGCCCCGAGCTGCTGGCCGCGATGATCGACCGGCACGCCGCCGACGACGCGGTCTTCACGACCGACACCGGCATGTCGACGGTCTGGCTGTCGCGGTTCGTGCGGATGACCGGCACCCGCCGGTTGATCGGCTCCTACAACCTCGGCTCGATGGCCAACGCGATGCCGCAGGCGCTCGGGGCGGCCGGGCTGGACCGGAGTCGACAGGTGGTCGCGTTCTGCGGCGACGGCGGGCTGTCGATGCTGATGGGCGACCTGATCACCGCGGTCGCCCACGACCTGCCGGTCAAGCTGGTGGTCTTCGACAACGGCCGCCTCGGCATGGTCAAGCTCGAGATGGAGCAGGTGGGTCTCCCGGAGTTCGGCACCGTGCTGCACAACCCGGACTTCGCCCGGGTCGCCGAGGCAGTGGGCATGCACGGGATCCGGGTCGAGGAACCGCAGGACGTCGAGGCCGGGGTGCAGGCGGCGCTCGCGCACGACGGGCCGGTGCTGCTGGACGTGCTCACCAACCCCGACGAGATCGCCATACCGCCCAAGCCCACGCTCGAGCAGGGCTGGGGCTTCGCCATCGCCAAGAGCAAGGAGTTCGTGGCGAGCGCCGAGTGAGAGCCGGAGTGAGGTACCCCACTGCGCCCCGCCGCGGAAGGCGCGGGGCGTCGTCCGGTCGCCTACGGTGTCGGGCGTGATCCGCGGCTACCGACCCGACCTCGATGGGCTGCGCACCGTGGCGGTCTACCTCGTCCTGCTCTTCCACGCCGGGGTGGGCTGGGCCACGGGCGGCTTCATCGGGGTGGACCTGTTCTTCTGCCTCTCCGGCTTCCTCGTGACCGGCGTGCTGCTCGGCGAGCTCGAGGAGAGCGGGACGCTGCGCATCGGCCGGTTCTACGCCCGGCGGGTGCGCCGGCTGCTGCCCGCAGCGGTCCTCGTCGTGGTGGCGACCTGCCTGGTCTTCACGTTGCTGTGGACGGTCGTGCCTCGGCTGGCGATCATCGGTGACGCGCGCAGCGCGCTGCTCTACTACGCGAACTGGCACTTCCTGGCCTCCTCCGGCGACTACTTCGCGGCCGACGTCGACAAGAGCCCCTTCCTGCACTTCTGGTCGCTGTCGATCGAGGAGCAGTACTACATCGGCTTCCCGCTGCTGCTCCTCCTGCTCTCCCGAGTGCCCGGCCGCGTCCGGCGCCCGGTCACGCTGGGTGTCCTCGGCACCCTGCTCGTGGCCTCGCTGGCCGCCCAGCTGGTGCTCGCCCCCGGCGACACGGACCGCGCCTACTACGGCACCGACACGCGGCTCTACCAGCTGCTCGCCGGCGCCCTGCTCACGACCTGGCTCGCCGGCGCGTCCCGGCGTCCCTCGCCGCGGGTCGCCCACGGCGCGGCGCTGCTCGGCCTCGGTGGCGTCGTGCTGCTGGGCAGCGGGCTCCTGGCCCTGGGCCCCTCGGGCCGGGGGGTGGGGGCCACGGCAGCGGCCGTGCTGCTGCTCGGCGGCCTCGCGCTCGCCGAGGGCAGCCCGCTCTCGCGGCTGCTGGCCCTGCGGGTGCCGGTCCACCTGGGTCGGATCTCCTACGGCACCTACCTGTGGCACTGGCCGGTCATCCTCGCGCTCGGGGTGCTGCTGGACGCCGGTCCCGGGGCGGTCGCCCTGCTGGCTGCCTTCGTGGCCACCGGCCTGGCCGCGCTCTCGTACGAGGTCCTCGAGATGCCCGTACGCCGCTGGAAGCGACTGGAGACCCACGGCTGGCCGGTGGCAGTCACCGGGGTCGCGGTGAGCGCCCTGGTCGCCGGCCTGGTCGTGGCGCCGGTGCTCTCCTCGGAGCGCAAGCCTGCCCTGGTCGCCGCGGCGGCCGCGGGCACCGAGCCGGCCGCGCCGAGCAAGCAGGTCGAGCGCCAGCTCGGCCAGCAGGTGCCCTCGATCGACTTCGAGAAGGCGGCGGGGGAGGAGGAGCACGGCAGCGAGCACTGGTGCGGCGCCGACGACCCCGAGTCCTGCACCGTCGTCCGGGGCTCGGGACCGCACGTGCTGCTCGTGGGGGACAGCCAGGCCGAGACCCTGGTCCCCGTCTTCGAACGGCTTGCCCGCGAGCACGACCTCACCCTGTCGGTGAACGTCATCGCCGGCTGCCCCTGGCAGGAGGGACTGGTCAACGGTCGGCTGTCCGAGGGCCGCACCCAGGAGTGCACCGAGGCCCGGGTGGGGTGGTACCGCCGCGCGCTGCGGCGACTCGACCCCGACGCGGTGGTCCTGCTGGACCGCCCCCGTGACGACCCCGAGGAGTGGGGCGGTGAGGTGACCCGCCGGGACGGGCGCACCCAGTCGCTGGGCCGCGCGGTCTACGAGACCACCCGGGCCACGCTCCGTCAGGTGACCCGGGTGGCGCCGGCGGTGGTGGTGCAGCGCCTGGTCATGCCCGAGAGCTTCGACCCGCTGGACTGCCTGGCCGGCGCCGACCGGCTCGGTCAGTGCACGGTCTCGGTGCCGGTCGACCCCTCGGCCAGCGACGGATACGTCTCGGCGATCGCGGCCCAGGACGAGGACGTGCTCCCGCTGTCGCTCGGCCGGGTCTTCTGCCCGACCACGCCGGTCTGCCCGCCGGTGCGCGGCGACACCGTGGTCTGGCGCGACGACCATCACTACACGGTCAGCTGGGCCATGCAGCGCCGGCAGGCGCTGTGGCAGGCGCTGCGCGGCACCGGCGTGCTCGACCGCGGTGGGGCGAACGCCGCCGAGTGAGGCATTGCGGGCCGCGGATGGAACAATGGCCGGGTCCCGTAATCCAACGAGAGTCGGCAGTCGTTTCCGTGCCCACCACGCCCGCGCCGCAGCCCGGCAGCACCCCTCCCGCGATCATCCGCAACTTCTGCATCATCGCTCACATCGACCACGGCAAGTCCACCCTGGCCGACCGGATGCTGCAGCTGACCGGGGTGGTCGACGAGCGGGCTGCCCGCGCGCAGTACCTCGACCGCATGGACATCGAGCGCGAGCGCGGCATCACCATCAAGAGCCAGGCCGTGCGGATGCCGTGGACGGTCACGGAGGAAGCGGCAGCAGGGCACGGCATCGACTCAGGGCCCGGCACCTACGTGCTGAACATGATCGACACGCCCGGTCACGTCGACTTCACCTACGAGGTCTCCCGTTCGCTGGAGGCCTGCGAGGCGGCCATCCTGCTGGTGGACGCCGCCCAGGGCATCGAGGCCCAGACCCTGGCCAACCTCTACCTGGCCATGAACGCCGACCTGCACATCATCCCGGTGCTCAACAAGATCGACCTGCCCAGCGCCAACCCCGACAAGTACGCCGCGGAGCTGGCCGGGCTGATCGGCTGCGACGTCTCCGACGTGTTGCTCACCAGCGCGAAGACCGGCCTGGGCGTCGAGGCGCTCCTCAACGAGATCGTGAAGCAGACCCCGCCGCCGGTCGGCGACGCCGAGTCCCCGCCGCGGGCACTGATCTTCGACTCCGTCTACGACACCTACCGCGGCGTGGTGACCTACGTCCGGGTCGTCGACGGCAGCCTCAAGCACCGCGACCGGATCAAGATGATGTCGACCGGCGCCGTGCACGAGATGCTCGAGGTCGGCGTGATCAGCCCCGAGCCGGCCAAGGCGGGCGAGATCGGCGTCGGTGAGGTGGGCTACCTGATCACCGGCGTGAAGGACGTGCGCCAGTCGCGGGTCGGCGACACCGTCACCAGCCAGCACCACGGTGCCACCCAGGCGCTCGGCGGCTACAAGCACCCGAACCCGATGGTCTACTCCGGGCTCTACCCGATCGACGGCGACGACTACCCGACCCTGCGGGACGCGCTGGAGCGGCTGCAGCTCAACGACGCCGCGCTGGCGTTCGAGCCGGAGACCTCCGGGGCCCTGGGCTTCGGGTTCCGCTGTGGCTTCCTCGGCCTGCTGCACATGGAGATCACCCGCGACCGGCTCGAGCGCGAGTTCAACCTCGACCTGATCTCCACGGCTCCCAACGTCGTCTACGACGTCGTGATGGAGGACGGGACCGAGCACGAGGTGACCAACCCCAGCGAGTACCCCGAGGGCAAGATCGCCGAGGTGCGCGAGCCGGTCGTGCGGGCCACCATCCTGAGCCCGTCGGACTACATCGGCGCGATCATGGAGCTGTGCCAGGCCAAGCGCGGCAACCTCCTGGGGATGGACTACCTGTCCGAGGACCGCGTCGAGATGCGCTACACGCTGCCGATGGGCGAGATCGTGTTCGACTTCTTCGACCAGCTCAAGTCGCGCACCAAGGGCTACGCCTCGCTCGACTACGAGCGCTCCGGCGAGCAGTCGGCGGACCTGGTGAAGGTGGACATCCTGCTCCAGGGCGAGCCGGTCGACGCCTTCTCCGCGATCGTGCACCGCGACGCGGCGTACTCCTACGGCGTGATGCTGGCCGGCAAGCTCAAGGACCTGATCCCGCGCCAGCAGTTCGAGGTCCCCATCCAGGCGGCCATCGGCGCGCGGGTCATCGCCCGGGAGAACATCCGCGCGATCCGCAAGGACGTGCTCGCGAAGTGCTACGGCGGTGACATCACCCGCAAGCGCAAGCTGCTGGAGAAGCAGAAGGAGGGCAAGAAGCGGATGAAGATGGTCGGCCGGGTCGAGGTCCCGCAGGAGGCCTTCATCGCCGCGCTCTCCAACGCGCCGACCGCCGAGAAGCCCGGCAAGAAGTAGTGCGGCTGCCCGAGGGCGTGCTCGCGTTCGCCGAGCGTGGCCCGGACTGGGCGCGCTGGGTCGAGGCGCTGCCCGGCCTGGTCGCCGGGCTCGTCGAGGAGTGGCAGCTGCAGGTCGACGGCGAGCCGACGCACGGCTACTGCTCGCTGGTGCTGCCGGTGCGGACGCCCGGCGGCGCGCCCGCGGCGCTCAAGGTCACCGTCGACGGCGACGACGAGTCCGAGCACGAGCACCTCGCCCTCCAGGCCTGGCACGGGAACGGCGCGGTCCGCCTGCTCCGGGCAGACCCGCACCGCCGGGCCCTGCTGCTGGAGCGGCTGCACCGCGAGGACCTGACCGAGCTGGGGGACCTCGAGGCGTGCGAGGTCGTCGCCGGGCTCTACGACCGGCTGCACCTGCCGGCGATGCCGCAGCTGCGCACCCTTCCGTCGTACGTCGGTCGGTGGCTCGACCAGCTGGAGGAGCTGCGCGAGGTGATGCCCGTTCCGCCCCGCATGGTCGAGCAGGCACTCCACCTCGGCCGGGCGCTGGTCGCCGACCCGGCGAGCGCGCAGGTCGTCGTGCACGGGGACCTGCACTACCAGAACGTCCTGCGCGGGGACCGCGAGCCGTGGCTGGTGATCGATCCCAAGCCGATGAACGGGGACGCGCACTACGAGGTGCCCCCGCTGCTGTGGAACCGCTGGGAGGAGATGTCCGGCGACCTGCGCGGCGGCATCCGCCGGCGCTTCCACACCGTCGTGGACGCCGCGGGGCTCGACGAGGACCGGGCCCGGGACTGGGCGGTGACCCGGATGGTGGTCGACGCGTCGTGGACGGTCGCGGACGCCCGGCGCCAGGGACGGTCCCTGGCCGCGGACGAGCGGCACCGGATCACCCAGTGCGTCACCATCGTCAAGGCCGTCCAGGACTGAGGCCCGGGCGCTCAGGCCAGGTAGCGCACCCAGAACCACGGGACGGCCACGACCGCGGAGGCGGCCACCACGATGATGCCGTAGCGGGTGAAGTCCCAGAAGCTGATCGGCGTGCCGTAGCGCCGGGCCATGCCGAGCACGACGACGTTGGCGCTCGCGCCGACAGCGGTGGCGTTGCCGCCCAGGTCGGCGCCGGCCGCCAGCGCCCACCACAAGACGTTGTCGGTGCCGGCTCCCTGGTGCTGGTTCAGCACGGCGACCACCGGCGCCATGGTGGCGACGTACGGGATGTTGTCGACGATGCCGGAGAGGACCATCGAGGCCAGCAGCAGCACCATGACGGTCGCCACCAGCTGGCCTCCCGTCGCGTCGACCAGGAGGTCGGCGAGGCCGTCGATCACGCCGGTCTCCACCAGGGCGCCGACCATCACGAACAGGCCCATGAAGAAGACCAGGGTCTCCCACTCGACGTCGGCGATCGCCTCCTCGACCGTCACGCTCGAGATCAGCACCAGCAGCCCGGCCCCGAGCAGGGCGACCACGGACGGCTCGTAGTGGAGCACGGGGTGCAGCACGAAGCCGGCGAGCACCAGCGCCAGCACGGCGAGGCTCTGCGTCAGCAGGCGGCGGTCCCGGATCGCCTCCCGCTCCGAGAGCGCCATCACCTCCGCGACCAGCTCGGGGTGGTAGCGGAAGGCGTCGCGGAAGAGCCAGCGACACAGCGCGATCAGCACCACCATCAGCACCAGGACGAGCGGCAGCAGGTGGATCAGGAAGTCGTTGAAGGTCAGCCCGGCCCGACTGGCGATGATGATGTTCGGGGGGTCGCCGATCAGCGTGGCGGAGCCGCCGATGTTGGAGGCCATCACCTCGGCGATGAGGTAGGGCACGACCGGCAGCGCCAGCCGCTCGCACAGCAGGAAGGTCACCGGGGCGATCAGCAGCACGGTCGTGACGTTGTCGAGGAGCGCCGAGGCGACCGCCGTGATCACCAGCAGCAGGACCAGGATCGGGAACGGCCGGCCACGCGCGCGCTTGGCGGCGTAGATCGCCAACGCCTCGAACAGCCCGGTCTGCTTGACCACGCCGACGATGACCATCATCCCGAACAGCAGGAAGATGACGTTCCAGTCGATGCCGGTGTCGCTGGAGTAGAAGGCGGCATCGCCGTCGCTGAGGCCGAGGGCCAGCATCAGTGAGGCCCCGCCGAGGGCGGCGGCCACGCGATGCACGCGCTCGGTCGCGATCAGGACGTAGGCGCCGGTGAACACGGCCAGCGCGGCCAGGTGCGTGAAGGTCAACGGCTCAACCGACCAGCGTCTCGAGCAGGCGCGAGGCGGTGATGGCGCCGGTGAGCACGCCGAGCCGGTCGACGACGACCAGCAACGGGCTGTGCATCTGGGCCATGACGGCGGCGCACTCCATCACGGTCGCCTCGGGCGAGACCTTCGGCAGCTCGACACGGCGCTCACGCGGGAGCAGGTCGCCGACGGTCTTCCCGACCAGCCGGGCCGCGCAGGCGTCGGCCGCCCTCTCGTCCATCGCCCGCACCAGCGAGGGGTCCTCCTGGAGGTAGCCCGGGATCAGGAAGTTGAGCACCTGTGAGCCCGGCAGCACCGTGAACGGCCGACCCTGGTCGAGCACGACGACGGCGGGGCGGTGCTCGCTCCCGATCAGACGCACGGCGTCCACCGCCGGAGCGGTCACGTCGATGGAGGGATAGTCCTCAGCGAGGTCGCGGGCACGCACCCGACCACCCTAGGGCGAGACGGAGAAAGGGCTTGGTGCGGGTCCGCCCCGGAGGCGAGAATCGACACATGCCCTCCGTGCTCTCCGTCAACGTCGGCCGCCCGCGTGAGGCGGCCTGGGCCGACATCGGCCGCACCTCGATCGACAAGCGTCCGGTGAGACACCCCGTCCACGCCGGCCGGCTCGGCATCGAGGGCGACCAGGTCTCCGACACCAAGCACCACGGCGGCGTCGACCAGGCGGTCTACGCGTTCGCACGCGAGGACCTCGACTTCTGGGCCGCCGAGCTGGGCCACGACATCCGGGACGGCCAGTTCGGGGAGAACCTCACCACCGTCGGGATCGATGTGAACGAGTCGGAGGTGGGGGAGCGCTGGCGGATCGGGGAGGCCGTGTTCGAGGTCGCGTCGATCCGGATCCCCTGCAACGACTTCAAGGGCTGGATGGGCAGCTGCGGCTACGACAACCGGGCCTGGGTCCGGCGCTTCACCGAGCAGGGCCGCCCTGGTCCCTACCTGCGGGTGATCGGTGAGGGGGCGATCGCGGCGGGCGACGAGATCGAGGTCGTCCACGAACCCGGTCACGGGGTCACGGTCAGCACGATGTTCCGGGCGCTCACGACCGACCGCAGCCTGCTGCCGGACCTGCTGCGGGTCGACGGCCTCGTGGACGAGGCCCGCGCCGCCGCCGAGCGTTACGTCGCGTCGTCGGGATGAGGCCGGACGTCGACCCTGCGGTGGGATTCGCTACCGGAGCGTAACAAGGTGATCTAGGTTTATCGGGAGAGACGTCTTCCCCGCCCCGATCGCCGCCGTGCAGGAGTGTCATGCCGATCAACTACGACGCCAGCTTTGTCGACCGTCTGGCCCCCAACGTGGCCGTGCAGTTCCTCGACCGGGTGGCCAAGTCGCCCGGGCGTGAGGCCTACCGCTACCCGAAGGGGGACTCCTGGGAGTCGGTCACCTGGAAGGAGACCGGCGAGCAGGTCACCCGGCTCGCGGCGGGCCTCCTGTCGCTCGGGATCGAGCGCGAGCAGCGCGTCGGCATCGCCTCGAACACCCGCTACGAGTGGATCCTCGCCGACCTCGCGGTGATGTGCGCCGGGGCAGCGACGACCACGGTGTACCCGTCCACCAACGCCGGGGACACGGCGTACATCCTCAGCGACTCGGAGTGCCGCGTCGTCTTCGCCGAGGACGACGAGCAGGTCGCCAAGCTCAAGGCGCACAAGGCGGAGCTCCCGCACCTGATCCGGGTCGTCACCTTCGACGGGGCCACCGACGACAGCTGGGTGATCGGCCTCGAGCAGCTCGCCGAGCTGGGCGACGCCTACCTCGCCGAGCACCCCGACGTGATCGCGGAGACGGCCAAGTCGATCGCGCCCGACCAGCTCGCGACGCTGATCTACACCTCCGGCACCACCGGCCGCCCCAAGGGAGTGCGGCTGCGCCATCGGTCGTGGGTCTACGAGGGCGCGGCGATCGAGGTCCAGGACATCCTGCACGAGGACGACCTGCAGTTCCTGTGGCTGCCGATGGCCCACTCGTTCGGCAAGGTGCTGCTCTCCACGCAGCTGGCGTGCGGCTTCGCGACGGCGATCGACGGGCGCGTCGAGAAGATCGTGGAGAACCTCGGGGTCGTGAAGCCGACCTTCATGGGGGCGGCTCCGCGGATCTTCGAGAAGGCGCACGCCCGCATCATCACCATGCAGCAGACCGAGGGTGGGCCGAAGGAGAAGATCTTCAACCAGGCCTTCAAGGTGGGTCTGAAGGTCGAGGAGCTGCGCCGCGAGGGGAAGTCGGTGCCGCTGCCGCTGAAGGTCCAGCACGGGCTCTTCGACAGGCTGGTGTTCAGCAAGATCCGGGACCGCTTCGGTGGCCGGGTGCGCTTCTTCATCTCCGGTGCGGCCGCGCTGAACCAGGACATCGCGCAGTGGTTCAACGCCGCGGGCATCCTCATCCTCGAGGGCTACGGCCTGACCGAGAGCTCGGCGGGGTCGTTCGTGAACCACCCGGCCGAGTACAAGATCGGCACCGTGGGCCCGGTGCTGCCCGGCAGCCAGGTGAAGCTGGGCGAGGGCGACGAGATCCTGATCAAGGGTCCGGGCGTCATGGACGGCTACCACAACCTCCCCGAGGAGACGGCCAAGTCGCTGACCGACGACGGCTGGCTGCGCACCGGCGACAAGGGCAGCATCGACGCCGACGGCTTCCTCACCATCACCGGCCGGATCAAGGACCTGTTCAAGACCTCCGGTGGCAAGTACATCGCGCCGTCGGCGATCGAGTCGAAGTTCAAGGCCATCTGCCCCTACGCCAGCCAGTTCATGGTCTTCGGCAACGAGCGCAACTACTGCGTCGCGCTGGTCACGCTCGACCCGGACGCGATGGACGGCTGGGCCGAGGAGAACGGCATGACCGGGGCGTCGTACCCCGACATCGTGACCTCGGACCAGGTGCGCAGCATGGTGGCCGACTACGTCGACGAGCTGAACACCCGCCTCAACCGCTGGGAGACCATCAAGCGCTGGGACCTGCTCGACCACGACCTGAGCGTCGAGTCCGGTGAGCTCACCCCGTCGATGAAGGTCAAGCGCAACGTCGTGGAGACCAACTACCAGGACCGGATCGACGCGCTCTACTCCTGAGCGACCCGGGTGGGAGGATGGAGCACGTGCCTCCGTCCTCCCTGCCCGCCGGTGACGCGGTTCCCGACGACGGCTCGCTGCCGTCGAGTGCGCTCGAGGGCGTGGGGGAGCGGCCGTTCGGGCTCTACGTGCACGTGCCGTTCTGCACGGTGCGCTGCGGCTACTGCGACTTCAACACCTACACGGCCGAGGAGCTCGGCGGCGCCTCCGCCGCCCCGGGGGCGTCCCGGGCGACGTACGCCCAGGCCGCGATCGACGAGGTGCGCCGCGCGCGCAAGGTGCTGGGTGACCGCGAGATCCCGGTCTCGACGGTCTTCTTCGGCGGCGGGACCCCGACCCTGCTGCCCGCCTCCGACCTGGCCGCCGTCGTCGCGGCGATCGACGTCGAGTTCGGACTCGCGCCGGGTGCGGAGGTCACCACCGAGTCGAACCCGGACAGCGTCACCCGGGCCGACCTCGACGAGCTGCGCGCGGGCGGCATCAACCGGGTCTCCTTCGGCATGCAGTCGGCCGTCGGACACGTGCTGCGGACGCTGGACCGCACCCACGATCCCCGCCGGGTGCCGGCCGCGGTCGCCTGGGCCCGAGAGGCGGGTTTCGACCAGGTCAGCCTGGACCTCATCTACGGCACCCCGGGGGAGTCGCTCGCGGACTGGGCGGCCTCGCTCGACGCGGCGCTGGCCTGCCGGCCCGACCACGTCTCGGCGTACTCGCTGATCGTGGAGGACGGCACCGCCCTGGCCCGCCGGGTACGCCGCGGCGAGCTGCCCATGCCGGACGACGACGACCTCGCGGACAAGTACCTGCTCGCCGACGAGCGGCTCGTGGCCGCCGGCCTCGGCTGGTACGAGGTCTCGAACTGGGCGCGCGACGAGGCGAGCCGCTGCCGGCACAACCTCCTCTACTGGACCGGCGCCGACTGGTGGGGCATCGGCCCCGGCGCGCACTCCCACGTGGGCGGCGTGCGGTGGTGGAACGTCAAGCACCCCGCGGCGTACGCCGATCGGCTGGCCGCCGGCCGCAGCCCGGCCCACGCGCGCGAGCTGCTGGACGAGGAGACCCGCCGGCTCGAGCGGGTGCTGCTCGAGCTGCGCCTGCGCGACGGGCTGCGGACGGCGGTGCTGGACCCGGCCGGGCAGGAGGCGGTCCCCACCCTGGTCGGCCGCGGGCTGGTCGAGGCAGAGCGGGACCGGCTCGTGCTCACGCGGACCGGCCGGCTGCTGGCCGACGCGGTCGTGCGTGACCTGCTTCCTTGACGCGTCCGGGCTCTCGGGTCAGCTCACCATCCGGATCGTGAGCGGGTAGCGGTACTCCTCGCCGCGGGAGGACTGGACCGAGCCGATGATCGTGAAGACCAGCCACATCACCCCGACGATCGGCAGCAGGATGAAGCCGACCACCGCGAAGATCAGGACGAACGACACGATCCCGTAGATCAGGATCGACAGCTGGAAGTTCAGGGACTCGACCGCCTGGCGGCGGACGTAGGGCGACTCGTTGCCCTTGGTGAGCATCACGATCAACGGGCCGAGGAAGGCCAGTGCGACGACCGAGGCCACCAGCGCGCTCCAGTGCGCGGCGCAGCCCCAGGTGATCTCCTGGGGGGTGAGGTTGCCGGTCCGGGGCGGCTGCGCGGGCTGCCGGCTGTACGCCGGGCGCTGCGGGCCGAGCCCCGGCTGGCCCTGCGGCGGGGGTCCGGCCGGCGGCACGCCGTAGCCGCCGCTCGCGGAGTTCGACTCGCGCGGCGGCTCGTCGCCGTGGTGCGCCGGTCGGGTCGGATCACTCATCAGGTGCTCCCTGTGAATCGGTCGTGGTCGGTCGGGTGGTGACGGAGCCGATCGTTCGGCTCCACCGTAGTCCGCTGCGGTCAGGCAGTCACGAAGTCGATCAGCTCCTCGACTCGACCCAGCAGCGCCGGGTCGAGGTCTGCGAACGAGCGCACGCCGCCGAGGATGTGCTTCCAGGCGCGGGCGATGTCGGCCTGGTCGCGGTGCGGCCAGCCGAGCTGCTGACAGGTCCCGGTCTTCCAGTCGATGTTGCGCGGCACGTCGGGCCAGCGCGCGAAGCCCAGCCGGGCGGGCTTGACGGCCTGCCAGATGTCGATGAAGGGGTGCCCGACGATGAGCACGTCCTTGCCGACGGGGGACCTGGCGATGTTCTGGGCGATCCGGCTCTCCTTGGAGCCCTTGACCAGGTGGTCGACCAGCACGCCGACCCGGCGGTCCGGGCCGGGCCGGAAGTCGCGCAGGTGGTCGGCGAGGTCGTCGACACCGCCGAGGTACTCCACGACGACGCCCTCGATCCGCAGGTCGTCGCCCCAGACCTTCTCGACCAGCTCGGCGTCGTGACGGCCCTCCACGAAGATCCGGCTCGCCCGGGCCACCCGGGCCTTGGCGTCGTGCACGGCGACCGACCCGGATGCCGTACGCGTCGGCTTGGTCGGCGCCGAGGCACGCACCGGCGCCGTGAGGATCACCGGCCGGCCCTCGAGCAGGAAGCCCGGACCCAGGGGGAAGGTCCGCCGCTTGCGGCGGCGGTCCTCCAGCGTCACCGTGTGCAGGTCCCGGTCGACGGCGACGATCTCGCCGCACCAGTCGGTGGTGACCTCCTCGACGACGGCGCCCAGCTCGGCGGGTGCCTCGACGGCGCGGCCGCGCTTCGGGGCGCGCCAGTCGGTGGAGAGGACGTCGGATCCGTAGCGGTCGCGGGAAGTCACCGGACAACGCTAGGCGGGTGGCCCCGCCCGGCCCGGGATGGCGCGCCGATCGTTCAGTCCTCCAGCTGCTCGTCGTCCCACTCGTCGGCGCCCTTGCCGCCCTCCATGTCGAGGTCGTCGGGGTCGACCTCGTCGTCGAGCGGCTCGGCAAGGGGGTTGTCCTCGCCCGCCCGGAGGTCCTCGGGCAGCTGGTCGTCGTCGATGCCCTGCTGGTCGGCGCCGCGCTCGGCTGCCTGGTCGCGAGAGTTGGTCATGCCTGGTCCGTACCCACGGGCCGCGGCGGTCAACCTCAGATCAGCGGCAGGCGCTTCTGGCTGCGGGGCAGGTGCTCGTAGCCCCGCTGGACGGCGGTGGCCAGGTGCGTGCGCGGCCAGGGCCACTCGCCGGCCTCGAGGGCCTGGTCGACGGGGACGCCCCGGCCGGCGAGGTCCCGGATGGTCTCGGCGACGATCCCGACGGTGTTGCGCTGCTCCTCGACGAAGTCACGGTCCACCGGGCTGCCATGACCGGGGACGACGACCGAGCCGGGGGTGGTCAGCCCGAGCACGATGTCGAGGCTCAGCGGCCAGTCCATCGGCCACGAGTCGTCGTTGAAGTAGGGCGGCGAGGACTCCTCGACCAGGTCGCCGGCCAGGAGCACGTCGGCGTCGGGCACCCGCACCACGATGTCGCCGGAGGTGTGGCCGCGACCCGGGTAGACCAGCTCGACCGCGCGGTCGCCGAGGTCGAGCACGCGGGCCGAGGAGAACGTCTCGTCCGGCAGCACGATCTGGGTCGCCATCACGTCGTCGTGGCGCGGGTCCTCGGGGGCGTCCCGGTAGCGCTGCTTGACCTGCTCACCCCACTTCTCGAGCTCGTCGCGGGCGTTCTCGTGGGCATGGATCGGCAGCCGGCCGTACGCCTCGCGGAAGGCGTGGTTGCCGAAGGTGTGGTCGAAGTGCCAGTGCGTGTTGACCACGCCGGTGACGTCGCCCGCGCCGAGCCGGCGTACGTCGTCGATGACCTCGCGCGCCGCCGAAGCCGCGCCGTGGGTGTCGACGACGAGAAGCCCGCGGTCGCCGCCGACCAGGGTGACGTTCACGTCGAACCACTCGTACCGCGCGACCCAGACCCGGTCGGCGATCTCGTGGAACCCGGACCTGTCGGAGGAAGCCATGGCGCAGACCCTAGGCCCGGTCGCCCGCCCGGGGCGACGTGTGGGGGCGTGCGGCTCGTGGGTGCCGACCTGTGCCCGGGCTGTAGTCTTGGCACTCAGGACTTTCGAGTGCCAGAGTCGGGACATCAGCCGAGAGGAGGCGGGATGCAGGAGGAGCGCAGGCTTGCCGTGCTCCGCGCGATCGTCGAGGACTACGTCTCCACCGAGGAACCGGTGGGCTCCAAGGCCCTCGTCGAGCGGCACCGCTTGGGCGTGTCGCCCGCGACGGTGCGCAACGACATGGCGGTGCTGGAGGAGGAGGGGTTCATCACCCAGCCGCACACCAGCGCCGGCCGGGTCCCGACCGACAAGGGCTACCGGCGCTTCGTGGACCGCCTGACGACGCTGAAGCCGATGAGCGCCGCCGAGCGCCGGGCGATCGCCACCTTCCTCGACGGCGCGGTCGACCTCGACGACGTCGTCGGCCGGTCGGTGCGCCTGCTCTCGCAGCTGACGCGGCAGGTCGCCGTCGTGCAGTACCCCACCCTCTCGCGTTCCACCGTGCGCCACGTGGAGCTCGTGGCGCTGACCCCCAGCCGGCTGCTGGTCGTCCTCATCCTCAGCACGGGCCGGGTGGAGCAGCGGCTGGTCGAGCTCGACTCGCCGCTGACCGACGACGAGCTGGCCGACCTGCGGCTGCTCGTCAACCGCGCGGCGACCGGCCAGATCATCGCGGACGCCGCGGTAGCCCTGCACAACGCCGTGCCCGACGTCGACGGCGCTGCCACCGCGGCGGTCGTCGACTCGCTGGTCGAGGCGATGTCCGACCACCGGTCCGACGAGCGGATCGCGGTCGGCGGGGCCGCCAACCTGGCGAGGTACGGCGACAGCTTCGACTCCGCGGTCCGCCCGCTGCTCGAGGCCCTCGAGGAGCACGTGATCCTGCTCAAGCTGCTCGGCGAGGCCAGCACCGGGGGCGCGGTCACGGTCCGCATCGGCCACGAGGGGCCCTACCAGGAGCTGGCCTCGACCAGCGTGGTGGCGACCGGCTACGGCCCGCGCGACGAGGCGCTGGCCACGCTCGGCATCGTGGGTCCGACCCGCATGGACTACCCGGGCACGATGGCGGCGGTGCGGGCCGTGGCCCGCTACGTCTCGCGCTTCCTCGACGAGGGCTGACCCTCACCCGTCACGTCAGATCGACGTTCCACCCCCGATCATCAGAAGGAACCGACTTGAGTCAGGACCTCTACGACCTCCTCGGTGTCGACCGCGACGCGGACGGCGATGCCATCAAGAAGGCCTATCGGCGTCTGGCCCGGCAGCTGCACCCCGACGTCAACCCCGACCCCGAGACGCAGGAGCGGTTCAAGGAGGTCTCCCGCGCCTACGAGGTCCTCTCCGACCCGCAGAAGCGGGCGGCGTACGACCGCGGCGGGGACCCGTTCGGCGGCGGTGCGGGGGGCTTCGGCCAGGGCGCCGGCTTCTCGTTCACCGACATCATGGACGCGTTCTTCGGCGGTGCGGGCGCCGGCGGGGCGGCGGCCGGCCGGGGGCCCCGACCGCGCACCCGGCGCGGCCAGGACGCCTTGATCCGGCTCGACGTCGAGCTCGCCGAGGCGGCCTTCGGCGTGACCCGCGACCTCACCGTGGACACCGCGGTGGTCTGCGGCACCTGCCACGGCGAGGGGGCGGCGCCGGGCACGCACCCGGTCCCGTGCGAGACCTGCCGGGGCGCCGGCGAGGTCGCCCACGTGCAGCGGTCGTTCCTCGGTGAGATCCGCACCCTGCGTCCGTGCGCGGCGTGCCGGGGGTTCGGCTCGATCATCCCCGAGCCGTGCCGCGAGTGCTCGGGCGACGGTCGGGTCCGCTCGCGCCGCACGATCACGGTGAAGATCCCGGCCGGCGTCGACAACGGCACCCGGGTCCAGCTCACCGAGCAGGGCGAGGTGGGGCCCGGTGGCGGGCCGTCCGGCGACCTGTACGTCGAGATCCAGATCGCCAAGCACGACACGTTCACCCGGCACGGCAACGACCTGCACTGCACGGTCACGCTGCCGATGACGGCCGCTGCGCTGGGCACCACGCTCACGCTGCCGACGCTGGAGGCCGACGTCGAGCAGGGCGCGGACTCCGGCGTGGAGACCTCCTTCGATCTCGACGTCAAGCCCGGCACCCAGTCCGGCACCGAGCAGGTGCTCCGCGGGCGCGGCGTACCCGGGCTGCGCGGGGGACGTGGCGACCTGGTGGTCACCGTGGTGGTCGAGACCCCGAGTCACCTGGACCCCAAGCAGGAGGAGCTGTTGCGCGAGCTGGCGGCGATCCGGGACGAGGAGCAGCCCTCGGGCCACGTCCGGCCCGGCTCGAAGTCGGTCTTCGGCCGGCTGCGCGACGCCTTCAACCAGCACTGATGTCGCTGCCGGTGCACGTCGTGCCGTCCCTGGACGGTGTGGCGGTCGGCTCTGCGGTCGAGGTGACCGGCGACGAGGCGCACCACGCCGTGGCCGTGCGCCGACTGCGGGTGGGCGAGTCGGTCGTGCTGACCGACGGCTGCGGCCGCTCGGTGACCGGCGAGGTGGCGAGCACCGGCAAGCGGGTCTTCGCCGTCACCGTGGTCGCGGTCGAGGATGCGCAGCGGCCCGCGCCGGAGCTGGTCGTCGTGCAGGCGCTGCCCAAGGGGGACCGGGGCGAGCTCGCGGTCGAGATGCTGACCGAGATCGGGGCGGCCCGGATCGTGCCGTGGGCGGCGTCGCGCAGCGTCGCTGTCTGGAAGGGCGAGCGGGCGGTGAAGTCGCTGTCCCGCTGGCGCTCGACCGCGCGCGAGGCCGCCAAGCAGGCCCGCCGCTCGTGGTTCCCCGACGTCTCCGAGCTCGCGTCCACCGCCGACGTCGCGTCGCTGCTCGGCTCGGCCTCCCTGGGCGTGGTGCTGCACGAGGAGGCGTCGGTCCCGATGGCGACGCTCGAGGTCCCTGCCGCCGGGCAGGTGGTGGTGGTCGTCGGCCCCGAAGGTGGTCTCGCCGAGGAGGAGGTGGCCGCGTTCGTGGCCGCCGGCGCCACCTCGGTCCGCCTGGGCGACGAGGTGCTGCGCACCTCCACCGCCGGCCTCGCCGCGGCCGCTGCCCTCCTCTCCCGCACCCCGCGCTGGTCCTGACCGACCTGTCGCTTGTTGACGCGGGGGTACGCCGACCCGTCGCTTGTCGACGTCAGCGCGCCAGCAGCGCCTCGACGCCCGACACCTCCTCATCGAGCTCGGCTCGCTCCCGGCGAGCCAGGGCACGGAACAGCTCGACCTCGACCCGGCCGTGGGCCACCCGCCACAGGCCCTCGAGCATCCCGTCGACGAAGACGGTGTGTCCCGTGCCGCCGTTCGAACCCATCCAGCGGCGGCGGTTCTCGGGCGAGGTGACGCGATCGCGACCGGCGTGGGAGAGCCAGAGGTTGTCGTAGGTGCCGAGGAGTCGCACCGGGGCTGCCACGTCCTCCTCGGCGAGCCGGCCGTCGGGCACGTCGTACAGGGTGCGGCCGGTCTCGTCCTCGTGGCGCACCAGGTCGTCCATCCCACCGAGAAGCCGGGCCAGCCCGGTGACGCCGGACCAGGTGGTGACGTCCGCGGCCGTCGCGGGACCGAAGGCCCGCAGGTAGCGGCGGACGAGATCCGGGGGGTCCGGCGCGATCGGCGGCCGGGCCAGCCAGGTGCTGGCGAGCTGGTAGACGACGCCGCCCGACTGCTTCCAGGCCCCCCGCGGCGGGACCTGGGCCAAGGGGTGCGTGAGCCTCGCCAGCTGTCCGAGCGGGGTCGTGGCCACTCCGGGGAAGGAGCTCCCGATCCGGGCCGCGAGGTCCTTCTGCGCCAGCGGGCCATCGGCCAGCGCCGCGCGCACCGCGACGTCGAAGGCGGCTCGATCGACGCCTCGGACCTCACGCGGCGTCGCTCCTGCGCTGGCCTGCCGGTCCAGCAACGGCTGGACCCAGGGCCGCAGCATCAGTGCGTCCTCGGCAGTGAGCAGGTGGATGGTGCCGCGCATCGTGAGCAGCCGGACCAGGGATCTCTCCTCGAGCGCACGGGTCACGGCGTACGGGTCGAAGGACTGGAGCCGGGCGTGCAGCGAGAGGTACGGCGGCAGGTTGTCCTGCGCCTGGAGCCCGACGAGGTGCCGCACCTCGTCCGCGATCGGTGCGCCGGACCGCTCCAGCAGGTGTTGCCGCTGGAGCAGGGTCCGGTTCAGGCGACGTCGGCTGAGCCGTGAACTCACGACGGGTCGGCGATCTGCGCCGTGAACAAGCGACGGGTCAGCCGATGGTGATGGTCCGGGTGTCCACGTGGGGGCCGCCACCCTCGCCGCCCGAAGGGTCGTCGGTCATCGCGACGAAGGTGTAGTCGCCGGGGGCGAGACCGGAGACGTCGACCTTCGCCTGCCACGGGTAGAGCTTGTCCATCCAGCCCTCTGCGGTGGCGTAGCCGGACTTCACGACCTTGTCGCCCTGTCGGACCTGCCACGGCACGTTGGCCTCGAACGAGCTCGCCACGCCGCTGGCGGTGAAGGTCCCGCTCACCTGCGCGCCCTCGGACGGGTCGCTGATGCTCACCAGGGCGAGCATGTCGACGGGGGAGCCGTTCTGGACCGGCTGGCGGGTGTCCACGCCGAGCACGGTGTCGAGCGAGAAGTGCACCGGGACCCGGGACTGGACCGCCGCCTGCATCGTGTAGACGACCTGCTGCACCGCCTCCTCGGCGTCCGTCGCGCTCATCCCCGCGGGTCGATCGGCCAGCGAGCTGTCGACCACGACGTCGACCACGCCGTCCTTCAGCGCCCCGTCGGCGAAGTCTCCCGGCCGCCAGGGGGTCGAGTAGTCCGGGTCGCGCGGCGCCGTCGTCAGCAGCCGGAGGGCGCCGTCGACGGGATCGCTCGCCTGCACCTGGTCGAACTCCCGGTAGAGCCGGGTGCCCTGCGGGGTGTCGCCGAGGTAGTACGCGGCCATCGTCGACGACGTCACCGGCGAGGCGGAGGGCTCGCTGATCGCGGTGGTGCCGTCGTCGGGCGTCGCCGTGGCGTCACCCGTCGCCGGTGTGTGCCGAGGACGGTGCGAGGCCGCGGGGGTGCTGTCGTCGGAGCCGGTGAGCCCGAGCTGGTCACCGGCGACCGCGATCGCGCCGATCACGACGGCCGTGGCGACGACGGCGCCACCGACGGCGTAGGTCCAGGGGCGGCGAGCAGGCATGGGCGTCACTTTCGTTCGGGTGCGGATGGAGTCGAGGGCCTCACGGGGCTCGACGCCGGACACGGCGTCCGACAGGAGCTCGGAGAGCCGGGCGTCGTCGGGCCGGTCGTCTCGGGGATGGCGCGGATCGGTCATGCCCTGGCCTCCCAGTGGTCGTGGAGCAGGTCCCGCAGCGCGGCAGCCCCGCGCGACGCGTGGCTCTTGACCGCCCCGCGGCTGATGCCGAGGGCATCGGCGATCTCGCCCTCGGACAGATCGAGGTAGTAGCGCAGCGCGAGGACCTCCCGCTGCCGTCGGGGGAGCTCCCGCAGGGCGTCGAGCACGGCGTCACGCCGGGTCGCGGCCAGCGTCTCCTCGTCGGCGCCGCGCACCGAGGTCCGGACGGTCTCACGCGCGGCGTGGCGGGCGACCACGGCCCGGTGCCGCAGTGCGGACCGGGACCGGTTGACCACCGTCTGCCGGAGGTAGGCCAGCGCGAGGTCGGGGTCGCGGAGGCGGGACCACCGACCGTGCACGGCCACGAAGGCGTCCTGCACGACCTCCTCGGCCGTGGCGACGTCGCGCACCAGCAGCACCGACAGCCGGACCAGCTGCCGCCAGTGGGCGGCGTACAGCTGCTCCAGCGCCTCGTCCGCGCTCCACCGGGAGGGAGCGCGCTCCGCGGACGGACTCACCGCACGGAGGCCGCGGGAGCGGCCGAGTGGGTACGCCGTCGCATGGGTCATCACGCTAGTGCCACGCGCGACCCCGGCCGGGGGTTTACACGCGCGATGCAGCAGGTTTCATGGACAACCGTGACAGCATGAGCACGACGAGAGGGAGACAGATGGCTGCGGCACCCGACTGCCTGTTCTGCAAGATCGTGGCGGGGGACGTCCCCGCCGAGGTCGTCCACGTGACCGAGCGTGCGGTGGCCTTCCGCGACATCAACGCCCAGGCACCGACGCACGTGCTCGTCGTGCCCCGCGACCACTACCGCAACGCCGCCGAGCTCGCCCACGGCGACCCGGAGGTGACCGCCGAGCTGCTTCGCGTGGCCGCGGCGGTCGCCGAGGCCGAGGGGCACGAGGACTACCGGATGGTGTTCAACACCGGCGAGGGCGTCGGGCAGACCGTCTTCCACGCGCACGTGCACCTGCTCGCGGGGCGCGCCATGACCTGGCCGCCGGGATGAGGGCGCGCGGCACGCTGGTGCGAGTCGCAGTCCTGGTGGCCACCGTCCTCGTGGTCCTGCCGCTCGCGGCGTGCTCGACCGGAGGCGACGAGCGCCGGACCGGGTCGCCCACCCAGCTCCTCGCCTCGCCCGAGCCGCCGGGGGTGGCCGCGAAGCGGCTCGCCGCGATCCCGCCCGGCAAGCTCGTGCCGCTGCGTGCCGGCGAGAAGCGGATCACGCTCGCGATGCCCGAGGACTACACCCCGAGCGCCCCGAACGGCGTCGGCACCGACGACTACCGGTGCTTCCTGCTCGACCCGCACCTGACGAAGGACACCTGGCTGACCGGGACCAACGTGCTGCCCGGCAACCCGTCGGTGGTGCACCACGTGATCCTGTTCCGGGTCCCGCCGGGGAAGGTGAAGGAGGCCGAGCAGGTCGACGCGAGCACGCCGGGCCAGGGCTGGACGTGCTTCGGCGGCAGCGGCCTGAAGGGCGAGTTCACCAACCTCGACGACGCGTCGTGGCTGGGGGCGTGGGCCCCCGGCGGGGACGAGACGGTCACCCGGCCCGGCTACGGCGTCGAGATGGCGCCCGGCTCCCGGGTGATCATGCAGGTGCACTACAACCTGCTCGCGGGCGCCGAGCCGGACCGCTCCTCGACCCAGCTGCGGGTGATGAAGCGCGGCGCCGGGCTCGCGCCCGTGCACACCTATCTGATGCCGGCCCCGGTCGAGCTCCCGTGCCGCGACGGCCACGACGACGGGCCGCTGTGCGACCGCGAGGCGGCGGTCGCGGACGTGATGCAGCGTTTCGGCGCCGCCGGCAACACCAACAGCCTGCTGCACCTGCTGTGCGGGACCGAGGCCGAGCCGTCCAACGTGACCTCCTGCACCCGCACCATCGGCCGACCGATGACCGTGCTCGGCGTCGCCGGCCACATGCACCTGCTCGGCCGGTCGATCAAGATCGAGACGAATCCCGGCACGCCCCAGGCACGGACGATCCTCGACATCCCGGTCTGGGACTTCGACAACCAGGGCACCAAGCCGATCGAGCCGGTGCAGCTGCACCCCTTCGACACGGTCAAGGTCACCTGCCGCCACGTGCAGTGGCTGCGCGACCTGCTGCCCGCCTTCGCCGGCCAGCAGGAGAAGTACGTCGTGTGGGGCGAGGGCACGACCGACGAGATGTGCCTCGGCATCCTGCAGGTGGCGTTCGGCTGAGTGCCCGGGCGGGCGCCAGTCAGCCGGGCAGGACCGCGAGGACGAGGCGCAGCACGTAGAACAGCACCGGCATCCCGAAGACCACCAGCATCACCCAGGCGGTGACGCGGTGCAGCCGCTTGCGTGAGTCGAGGGCCCCGGCGAAGTCGAGCAGGGCCCCGTCCGGCACGTGGTGGCTCAGACCCACCCTGCGCGCGTCCTCGGGCAGGCGCTGGCCGGCGTCCCAGTACGGCGGGGTGTCGTCGTCATGGTCGTCGGCGTCGTCGTACGCCTCCCTCATGCGTCCACGGTAGGGCACCAGCCCCGATACCGCGGCGGATCGCTCGGTCAAACCGCGGCGGTGCTGCCCCGCCGCAAAGCAGGTGGGCCCGAGGGCCCCGTCTCACGTAGCATGGAACGCGCTCACACCGCCGACCGGAAGGCGCCCCACCCGGGCATCCATGACTGACACGCATCGACAGGACGGGACCCCCGCGACGTACCCCACCCGGCACACCGTCGTGGTCCCCAACAGCATCAACATGGTCAGCCTTCTCGGCCCCGGGGACGAGCACCTCGCGCTGATCGAGCGCTCCTTCGAGGCCGACGTCCACGTTCGTGGCAACCGGATCACGTTGTACGGCGAGCCGCACGAGGTCGCGCTGGCCGAGCGCCTCCTCGACGAGCTGGTCACGATCATCCGCACCGGCCAGGGCGTGACGCCCGAGACCGTCGAGCGCGTCCTCGGGATGCTCCGCGCCGAGACCACCGAGCGGCCCGCCGACGTCCTCTCGCTCAACATCCTGAGCAACCGTGGCCGCTCGATCCGGCCCAAGACGCTGAACCAGAAGCGCTACGTCGACTCGATCGACAAGCACACGATCACCTTCGGCATCGGCCCTGCCGGCACCGGCAAGACCTACCTGGCGATGGCCAAGGCGGTCCAGGCGCTGCAGTCGAAGAACGTGAACCGGATCATCCTGACCCGCCCGGCCGTGGAGGCGGGGGAGCGGCTCGGCTACCTGCCCGGCACGCTCAGCGAGAAGATCGACCCGTACCTGCGGCCGCTGTACGACGCGCTGCACGACATGATCGACCCCGAGACGATCCCGAAGCTGCTCGCGGCCGGCACGATCGAGGTGGCGCCGCTGGCCTACATGCGCGGGCGCACGCTCAACGACGCGTTCATCATCCTCGACGAGGCGCAGAACACCTCGCCGGAGCAGATGAAGATGTTCCTGACCCGGCTCGGGTTCGAATCCAAGATCGTGGTCACCGGTGACGTCACCCAGGTGGACCTGCCGGGCGGGACCAAGTCCGGCCTGCGGGTGATCGAGGGCATCCTCGACGGGGTCGAGGACATCGTCTTCAACCGGCTCACCAGCCACGACGTGGTCCGGCACCGTCTGGTCGGCAAGATCGTCGCGGCGTACGACGACTTCGACGCGCGCGGGGGCCTCGGGACCAACGGCCAGGGGGGACACCGATGAGCATCGAGGTGCTCAACGAGTCCGGCCACGAGCTCGACGTCAAGCAGCTGGCGGCGCTGAGCCGGTTCGTGATGGACCGGATGCGCGTCCACCCGCTGGCCGAGCTGTGCATCAAGGCCGTCGACGAGCCCACCATCGCCGAGCTCAACGAGCAGTGGATGGAGAAGGAAGGGCCGACCGACGTGCTCGCCTTCCCGATGGACGAGCTGCGTCCGGGACTGGTCAACGAGGAGCCCGAGGAGGGCGTCCTCGGCGACCTCGTGCTCTGCCCCGACATCGCCGAGAAGCAGGGGGTCGTGGCCGGGCACGGGAAGGACTCCGAGATCGAGCTGCTGACCGTGCACGGCATCCTCCACCTGCTCGGCTACGACCACGCCGAGCCGGAGGAGCACAAGGAGATGTTCGGTCTCCAGGACGAGCTGCTCGCCGCCTGGCGCACCGGCTCGGCCGCCGGTGAGCAGCGGTGATGCCTGGCTGCTCGTCGTAGCAGCCGCCCTCGTCCTCCTCGCCGGCGTCTTCTCCGCCGCCGACGCCGCGCTGGCGTCGTTCTCCCGGGCCCGTGCCGAGGAGCTCCAGGCGGAGGGGCGCGCGGGCGCCACGCGCCTGCTGCACCTGCTCGACGACCCGCCGCGCTACCTCAACACCGCGCTGCTGCTCCGGCTGTTCTGCGAGATCTCCGCGATCGTGCTGGTCACCCTCGAGGTCCACGACGGGTTCGGCGGGGCCTGGTGGCCCACCGTGCTGACCTCCATCGGCGTGATGCTGCTGCTCTCCTTCGTGGTCATCGGGGTCGCCCCGCGCACCCTGGGCCGGCAGCACTCCGAGCGGATCGCGCTGCTCTGTGCGGCGCCCCTCGGAGCGGTCACCCGGATCCTGGGGCCGCTGCCCGTGCTGCTGATCCTCGTCGGCAACGCGATCACCCCGGGCAAGGGCTTCCGCGAGGGCCCGTTCTCGACCGAGACCGAGCTGCGCGAGCTGGTCGACCTCGCCGAGGCCTCCGCGGTGATCGAGTCCGGGGAGCGCAAGATGATCCACTCGGTCTTCGAGCTCGGCGACACGATCGCCCGCGAGGTGATGGTGCCGCGCACCGACGTGGTCTACATCGAGCGCTACAAGAACCTCCGCCAGACGCTGTCGCTGTTCCTGCGCAGCGGCTTCTCCCGGGTGCCGGTGATCGGCGAGAACCTCGACGACGTCGTCGGGATCGCCTACCTCAAGGACATCGTGCGGCGGGACTTCGAGGCACCCGACGTCGAGTTCACCGAGCGCATCGACGAGGTGATGCGGCCGGCGCACTTCGTGCCCGAGTCGAAGCCGGTCGACGCGCTGCTCTCGGAGATGCAGTCCGACCGCCAGCACATCGCGGTCGTGGTCGACGAGTACGGCGGCACCGCCGGCCTGGTCACCATCGAGGACATCCTCGAGGAGATCGTCGGCGAGATCACCGACGAGTACGACGAGGAGGAGATCGAGGTGCAGGTGCTCCCGTCGGGCACCGCCCGGGTCTCCTCGCGCTACCCGATCGACGACCTCGACGAGCTCTTCGGGGAGCGGGTCGAGGAGGAGGACGTCGACAGCGTCGGGGGCCTGATGGCCAAGCACCTCGGTCGGGTGCCGATCCCGGGCTCCCACGTGGAGGCGCACGGCCTGCGGTTCGAGGCCGAGGGGACCACCGGTCGCCGCAACAAGATCGAGACCGTCCTGATCAGCCGGGTCACGCCGACGCCCCTGGCGACGGCCGCAGACGAAGGAGACACCCGTGAGCGCACCGAGTGACCTGTCCGCCGAGGACAAGAAGCTGGTGACCCTGGCCCGCGCCACCCGGGCCCGCACCGGCGCGGTCGAGGGCGCCGCGGTCCGAGACAGCGACGGCCGCACCTACGCCGGCGCCACGGTCGACCTGCCGTCGCTGCACATCTCCGCCGTCGGGGTGTGCGTGGCCATGGCGGTCGCCTCCGGCTCCCGTGGCCTCGAGGCCGCGGTGGTGCTCGCCGAGTCCCCGGCCGAGTCGGTCGCCGCCGAGGACCTGGCGGCCCTCACGGACTTCGCCGGCGCCGGTGTCGTCGTGCACCTCGGCGACGCCAGGGGCGCCCTGCGTCTCACCTCGACGACGGGCTGAACCCAGCCGCGGGGCCCGCGGGTCCGCGCGCTGCCGTCCCGCGAGCACGGGGCGCGGCCCGGACCCGTTGCTAGGCTGGCCTCTCGGGGTGATCGCACGGCGTGGTCACTCGTCGCACCATCACCAGCGGACCATCGGTGGACCTGCGTGGACGTGCCTGGGACCAAGCTCGTCGTGGCATCGCGCCTCGTCACCCAGCAGGGCGACGACACGGAGGCGATGCTGTTGGCCGGCGCCCGCGTGCTGGCCACCGGGCCGGCCCGGGAGCTGCGCGACCTGGCGCCGGCGGCCGAGGTGTGGGACTACTCCGGTGCGACCGTCGTGCCGGGCCTCAACGACGCCCACCAGCACCTCACCATGACGGCCGCGCAGTCGACGGGCCTCGACCTGTCGTCCGACGACGTGGGCAGCCCCACCGCCCTCGAGCTCGCGCTCTCCCGCCACGCCGCGGCGCTGGCGCCGCGGGACTGGCTCGTCGCCACCCGCTACGACCACGTGCGCAGCGGCGGAGGCCGACGGCTCACCCGCGCCGACCTCGACCGCATCGCCCCGGACCGGCCGGCCATCGTGGTCAACATCGGCGCGCACTGGGGAGTGGCGAACTCGCCGGCGCTGGCCCTTGCCGCGCTGGACGACGACTCGGCCGACCCCCCGGGAGGACAGCTCGGCCGGGACGCCGACGGGCGGCTGGACGGGTACGTCGCGGAGCAGGCGCTGTTCGACTTCGTGTACCCGTCGCTCGCCTCGCGGGAGCCGGTGGCGCCGCTGACCCCGATGGACGACCTGGTGGCGGCGATCCACCGGGGCGCCGAGGCGTTCCTGGCCTCGGGCCTCACCTCGGTCGGCGACGCGATGGTCGGGCCGCGTGAGCTCCGGGCGCTCCAGCGGGCCAGGCGCGAGGGGCTCCCGCTGCGGGTCAACGCGCTGGTGACCTACCCGCACCTGCCCCTGCTCGACGAGCTGGGACTCTCGGACGGGTTCGGCGACGAGTGGCTCCGGATCGGGGGGATCAAGGCGTTCGTCGACGGCGCCGTGGCCGGGCGTTCCTGTGCGGTGGCCGAGCCGTTCGAGGGCACCGACGACCGGGGCATCCTGACCATGGACCCGGCCCGGTTCCAGCAGCTCGTCGACCGCGCCACCGCCGCCGGCACCCGGCTGGCGGTGCACGCCAACGGGGAGCGCGCCATCACCATGGTGCTCGATGCGCTGGAGGCGGCGGAGGGCCGCGGCGGTGGACGGCGACTGCGGCACCGGATCGAGCACTGCTCGATCGTCACCGCGGAGATCCTCGCGCGGATGGCGCGCCTGGACGTCATCGTGGTGCCGTTCGGCAGCTACGCGTGGTTCCACGGCGACACGCTGATCGACTGGTACGGAGGCGCACGGTCGGAGCGGATGTTCGCGCACCGGGCGATGATCGACGCCGGGCTGACGGTCGCCGGGTCGTCGGACTACCCGTGCGCGCCGTGGGAGCCGCTGCGCGGACTGCAGAGCTGCGTCACCCGGCGCTCACGGGGCGGCCGACCGGTCGGGACCAGCCAGCGCATCACCCTGCGGGAGGCGCTCGGTCGTCTACACGCTCGGGTCCGCGGCCGCCGCCGGGGAGGAGCACGTCAAGGGTCGGCTGGCGCCCGGCTACCTCGCCGACTTCACCGTGCTCGACGGTGACTTCCTGCGGGTGGATCCGGAGGGGATCGGGGAGGTCCCCGTGCTCGCGACCTGGGTCGGGGGAGCTGTGCGGTGGCAGGCCGCGGGCTGAGCGGCAGGGCCCGTCGCGCCGCATTCCGGGGATCCCCCTCCGGCTCTGGGGCTCAGGCGGAGTAAGTTGTCACTGTGACGACTGGGGGAGCCTGGGACCAGCACCGTGCGGCCGTCGAGCGGTTGCACGCGTCGTATGCCGCGATCCCGCCGGGCGCGCCCGTGCGGCTGGCCAAGCGGACCTCCAACCTGTTCCGGCCCCGCGCCCACACCGACGCGCCCGGGCTGGACGTCTCCGGGCTGACCGGGGTGATCGAGGTCGACCCAGCGGCGCGCACCGCCGAGGTGCAGGGCATGTGCACCTACGAGGACCTCGTGGACGCGACCCTTCCGCACGGGCTGATCCCCCTCGTCGTGCCGCAGCTGCGCACCATCACCCTGGGTGGCGCCGTCACCGGACTGGGCATCGAGTCGACCAGCTTCCGCAACGGCCTGCCGCACGAGTCGGTGCTGGAGATGGACGTCTTCACCGGTGCGGGCGAGGTGGTCACGACCCGGCCCGGCCCCGACGGTGTGCACAGCGACCTGTTCGACACCTTCCCCAACTCCTACGGCTCGCTCGGCTACGCGACCCGGCTGCGGATCGAGCTCGAGCCGGTGCCGGCGTACGTCGCGCTGCGCCACGTCCGCTTCGACGACGTGGGCGTGCTGGCCAAGACCATCGCCGACATCGTGGAGTCGAGGTCGTACGACGGTGCCCGCGTCGACGGGCTCGACGGCGTCGCCTTCGCGCCGGGGGAGTACTACCTGACCCTGGCGACGTGGACCGACGACGCGGACCGGACGCCCAGCGACTACACCGGCCAGCAGGTCTACTACCGCTCCGTCCAGCAGCGCGCCGGCAGCGGATCGGGCACGGACCTGCTCACGACCTACGACTACCTGTGGCGCTGGGACACCGACTGGTTCTGGTGCTCGGGGGCCTTCGGCGTCCAGCACCCCGTCGTCCGGCGGCTGTGGCCGCGCCGCTGGCGGCGCTCGGACGTCTACCACAAGCTGGTCGGGCTGGACCGTCGCCTCGGGATCGCCGACCGGCTGGACCGCAGGGCCGGGCGGCCGCAGCGCGAGCGGGTGATCCAGGACGTCGAGGTGCCCGTCGAGCGGCTGGGGGAGTTCCTCGACTGGTTCGACGAGGACGTCGGGATGCGCCCCGTCTGGCTGTGCCCGCTGATCTCCCGACGGGAGTGGCCGACGTACCCGCTGGAGCCCGACGCGACGTACGTCAACGTCGGCTTCTGGGGCACCGTCCACGTCGGCCCCGACGCGCCGAACGGCCCGCGGAACCGGGCGATCGAGGAGCGCGTCCACGAGCTGGGTGGGCACAAGTCGCTCTACTCGGAGGCGTTCTACGACGCCGAGACCTTCGACCAGCTGTACGACGGCGAGAACCTCGCGGCCGTCAAGCGGCGCTACGACCCCGACGACAGGCTGACCAGCCTCTACGACAAGGCGGTGAAGAGACGATGACACTCACCCAGCGAGCGACCCCCAGGGGCACCCTGCCGATCGGCGAGGCCGTGGCGTCGCTGATGCGCGACGGCATGCCGGTGCGCTTCACGGCGTACGACGGGAGCTCGGCGGGACCTGCCGACGCGGAGATCGAGCTCGAGCTCGTGAACCAGCGCGGGCTGTCCTACCTGCTGACCGCGCCGGGCGACCTGGGCATGGCGCGGGCCTACGTCACCGGTGACCTGCGGGTGCACGGCGTGCACCCGGGTGACCCGTACGACGCGCTGAGGCTGCTCCAGAGCCGGCTGCGCTTCCGCAAGCCGACGGCCACCGAGGTGATGGCGCTGCTCCGCGGGCTGGGCCTGTCGAACCTCAAGCCGCCGCCCCCGCCGCCGCAGGAGCACCTGCCGCGCTGGCGTCGCGTGGTCGAGGGGGTGCGGCACTCGATGTCGCGCGACGCGGAGGTCATCCACCACCACTACGACGTCTCGAACCGCTTCTACGAGCTGGTCCTCGGCCCGTCGATGACCTACACCTGCGCCGTCTACCCGACCGCGGACGCCACGCTCGAGGAGGCACAGGCGGAGAAGTACGACCTGGTGGCCCGCAAGCTCGACCTCCGGCCCGGCCAGCGGCTGCTCGACCTGGGCTGCGGCTGGGGCGGCATGGTGCGCCACGCCGCCAGGGAGTACGGCGTCAAGGCCCTCGGTGTGACCCTCTCCCGAGAGCAGGCCGCCTGGGCCACGCGCGCGATCAAGGACCAGGGGCTGGACCACCTGGCCGAGGTGCGGTTCCTGGACTACCGCCTGGTCGAGGAGGGCGAGTTCGACGCGATCTCGTCGATCGGCCTGACCGAGCACATCGGCGTGCGCAACTACCCGGCGTACTTCGGGTTCATCCGCGACAAGCTGCGCCCGCAGGGCCGCTTGCTCAACCACTGCATCACCCGGCACGACAACCTGTCGCGGAGCACCGGGGCCTTCATCGACCGCTACGTCTTCCCCGACGGGGAGCTGATCGGCTCCGGCCGGATCATCGCCGAGGCGCAGAACGCCGGGCTCGAGGTGCAGCACGAGGAGAACTTCCGGGTCCACTACGCCAAGACCCTGGCCGGCTGGTGCCACAACCTGGTGGAGAACTGGGACGAGTGCGTCGCCGAGGTCGGCGAGGGCACCGCCCGGGTCTGGGGCCTGTACATGGCGGGCTCACGGCTGGCCTTCGAGCGCAACGAGATCCAGCTGCACCACGTGCTCGCGACCAAGACCGACGAGCACGGGAACAGCGGCTACCCCCTGCGCCACACCTTCTGACCGACCTGTCGCTTCTTCACCGGCAGGAACGCCGACGGGTCGGCGGATCCCGGCGTGAAGAAGCGACGGGTCGGCGAATAGCCTTGGCCGGTGAGCACGAGAGCCAGGCAGTACGCCGCGGAGGTCCGCAAGCGGGAGCAGCTCACCCCGCACCTGGTCCGGCTGACGCTGGGCGGGCCGGGGATCGCCTCCCCGGAGGCCGGTGCCTTCGAGAGCACCGGGATCCCCGACGAGTGGGTCGGGCTGGTCGTCCCGGACCAGTTCCAGAGCCGCTACTACACCGTGCGCTCCTGGGACGGTTCCGAGCTGGTCCTCGACGTCGTCGTGCACGAGACGGGACTGGTCACCGAGTGGGCGGCCCGCGAGTGCGTGGGGGAGACGGTCACGATCTCCGAGCCCCGGGGCTCCTTCGCGATGCCCGACTCCGCCGCGTGGCTGCTGCTGGTCGGCGACCTGACCGCGATGCCGGCGATGGCCCGGATCGTGGAGTCCGTCGCCCCGGACCGCCTCGCCCACGACCGGATCCGGGTCTGGGCCGAGGTGCCCGACGCCGAGGTGCTGCGCGGCTCCGGCTACCTGCCCGACGGCGTGGACGTCACCTGGCTGGACCCGCCGGGGGCGGGGCGGAGCGACCTCGCGGCGGTCGTCGAGGCGATCGACTGGCCGGCCGGTGACGGCTACTTCTGGATGGCCGGCGAGTCCGCGCAGATGCGCGCGATCCGCAAGCACCTGATGCGCGAGCGGCGGCTGCCGAGCCCGGCGTACGACGTGATGGGTTACTGGCGGGGGGTGGCCCGGCGCCAGCCGCGTGCGGTCGACCCGGGCCCGATCTGGCGAGCGGGCAAGATGGCAGGCAAGGACGACGACCAGATCTGGGCCGACTACGACGAGGCGAGGGACTCATGAACGAGCACAGGAGCGGGTTCGCGTCGTTCGTCGGCCGGCCCAACGCCGGCAAGTCGACGCTGACCAACGCGCTGGTCGGCACGAAGGTGGCGATCACCTCCGACAAGCCGCAGACCACGCGCACCGTCGTGCGCGGCATCGTGCACCGCGACGACGCCCAGCTGATCCTCGTCGACACCCCCGGCCTGCACCGGCCGCGGACCCTGCTCGGCGAGCGGCTCAACGACCTGGTGAAGACCACGCTGTCCGAGGTCGACGTGGTGGCGGTCTGCTTCCCCGCGAACGAGAAGATCGGGCCCGGCGACCGGTTCATCGTCAACGAGATGGCGAAGATCAAGCGGACCAGGAAGGTCGCAGTCGCCACCAAGACCGACCTGGCGACCCCCGAGCAGATCGGCCTGCACCTGCTCGACATCCAGAAGCTGGGCGCCGAGACGGGTGTGGAGTGGGCCGAGATCGTGCCGGTGTCGGCGAAGGCCGGCGACCAGGTGAAGCTCCTCGAGGACCTGCTGGTCGGGCTGCTGCCCGAGGGTCCGCAGCTCTACCCCGAGGGTGATCTCACCGACGCTCCCGAGGAGATCCTCGTCGCCGAGCTGGTCCGGGAGGCGGCCCTCGACGGGCTGCGCGACGAGCTGCCGCACTCGGTCGCGGTCGTCGTGGAGGAGATGGGCCTGCGTGAGGGACGTCCCGAGGACAAGCCCCTGCTCGACGTCCACGCCAACCTCTACGTCGAGCGCGACTCCCAGAAGGGGATCATGATCGGCCCCAAGGGCGCCCGGCTCCGCAAGGTCGGCACCGAGGCCCGCAAGCAGATCGAGGCGCTGCTGGGCACGCCCGTCTACCTCGACCTGCACGTCAAGATCGCCAAGGACTGGCAGCGGGACCCCCGCCAGCTGCGCAAGCTCGGCTTCTGAGCGCGACCGGCCGCGGTCAGGACTCCGCCGGCAGCACCTCCTGGGACCGGGGCCGGCGGGCGGCCAGGCCCGCGGTCACGACCGCGTCGTAGTAGGCGTACGCCAGGGTGAGGCCCACGTAGGGCATCAGGAACGCGAAGGTGACCCCGGCCAGGATGTTCAGCGCCGCGAACGGCGCCCCCGTGGTGAGGATCAGCAGGGTCCCCAGGAACGGGCCGACGAGCGTCGCCACCAGGATCGAGGCGGCGAGCAGCAACGTGATCTTGAGGACCTGGTGGCGCACCAGCCCGAGGCTGCGCCGCAGCGAGGTGAGGGCCCCGGTCCCCTCGAGCACGATGACGGGCACCCCGAGCGCGAAGCCGACGACCAGCGCGAGCGCGAGGGGCGACAGCACGACGGTGAGGGTGCACAGCCCGACCACGGCCGACGAGACGAGGAACGCACCGAGCAGCGCGCGCCACCGTGCCAGCGCGAGCCGGAAGGCGCGGCGGGCGGGGATCGCGGCACCCCGGTCGATCTCGTCGAGGGCTCGCGCGGTGGTGGCCAGCACCGCCGCGATCGTGAGGCCGAGGACCAGGAAGCTGAGCAGCGCCGCCAGGGTGACCCGGAACCCGCCGTCCTCGCCGCCCCGGGACAGCCCGCCGATTTCCGGCGCACCCAGGATCAGGCTCTGGAGCACGGTCACGACCAGGAACGCCGGCAGGAGGGGCAGCCCGATCGCGGTGAACAGCCGCCATCGCGAGACGTACATGCGGGCCGCTGCCGCGAGCACCTGGCCACTGGCCCGGCGCCGCCGCACCCGCAGGGCGGCGGTCGGGCTCCACGTGGTCCTGCGGATCATGGCCACGACCACGAGCACGGCGACCAGGAGGACCACGAGCAGCGTCCCGGGGTGGCCGGCGAGCGCGCGGACGACGTTCGATCCGCCGGCGACGGAGGCGCAGAAGAAGTCCGTCGCGGTCGTCCCGAACAGGCCGCCGGCCGGTACGGCGAAGCTGTGGTCGCGTCCCTCGTCCTGGAGGGTGATCGGGGCCGTCCACCGCTCCTTGGTGCTCGGCCCGGTCGGACCGTTGTAGAACGCCTCCCGTTGCTCGCCCCAGTGACCCGGGTAGTCGATCCAGGGGAACTCCGCGCTGGCCGCCGCCGGATCCTGCGGGATCGTCCGGATGACCGGTTGCACGAGGTCCGACGGTGTCCGGGTGTCGTCGCAGCCGAAGCCCTGCTGGCCCGAACGCCCCAGGTAGAGGGCCGAGTCGTAGTAGTCGGCGTGGGAACCGGAGGCCACGTGCACCACCGGGTGGCTCCCGTCGACCAGGTCGAGCTTCGGGTCGTCCCAGTCCGCGACCTCGACCCCCTCGTGCTGGCTGAAGCCGACGCTGAGGGGTTGCTGGTCCAGTGCCGTCGCCGCGTCGTCCGCGGCGAAGACGAGCTGGATCATCTCCCAGTCGCTCTCGTGCTTGTTGTTGTAGTCGTTGAACGGGTAGTAGAACCAGTACTGCAGCGCCAGCCGCCCCGGGCGTCCCGCCTCGGTGGCCACGTGCGCGTACGCCGTCGTCGGGGTGCCGGCCGTCGCGGCTCGGGCCCACTCCTCGTAGGTGCACCCGGGCTTGAGCGGGTTGCCCGGGAGATCGAGGTGGTAGTCGGCCAGCCCGTCGGCGAGGTCCTCGGCCGTGGGTCCTACCTCGATCAGGTTGTCCGGGGCCCAGGGGCCGCGCAGGGCCACGTCGCGGTTGCCGAGGATGGCGTCGACGTCGGTGGGGCGGTAGGGCTCTCCGGGCCCGCACTCGTGGTCCTGGTGCACCAGCCGGAGCAGCGGTGCGAAGCGGTCGGCCAGCCGCTGCTCCGCGGAGTCCGCGGCACCTGCGGGCCCGGCGGCCACCAGCACGGCGGTGACGACCCCCATCACGAGGGCCGACACGACAGCCACGCGGCCAGGACGCATGCGGGCCCCTCCTCGGTCGACCCGAGCCAACACCCGGTCAGCCCACTTGGCAAGGACCGCCGGTCCCCGCGGCGTGGCTGTCGGTCAGTCCGGGACCCAGCAGAGGCCGTAGGTCTGCCCGTTGGCCCACTGCTCGCGGGTCGGCCACTCGTACCCCCACGTGAAGTCGAGGGCGTCGGACGCGGCGGCACGGCCGGCGTCCTGGCACGGTCCCTGGCCGGCCGCACGCGCCGCGTCGGGGCCCGGGTACCGGGTGCCGGAGAAGTGCACGACGTCGACGGCCCGCCAGCTGTGGTCGCGCGAGCAGATGACCCGCGAGAAGTCGGCCGCGCCCGGAGCCGCGGTGCCGCACATGCCGTACCGGTCCTGGCCGGCCGCGGTGCCGAGCACGCCCGACATGCGTTGGCTCAGCGGTGCGAGCCTGCCGTCGGAGGCCACCGCGATCACGTCGCAGCGGAACCAGTCGGCTCCCGCGTCGGACAGCTCGACGGTCGGGGTGAACCACACGGCGCGGAGCATGCTCAGGTGCAGGTCGTCGGGCGTGCCGCCGAGGAACGAGGAGAGCCGCCGCGGGCACTCGCCCGCCGCCTGCGCCTGCACCCGTTTGGAGTCCACGGCGAGGAGGTGGCCGTCGACCACCGGGTCGAGCGACCCGACGTCGTAGGTCATGGAGGTGTGGGTGCCGGTGCAGGGCACGCTGCGCGACTCGGAGGTCGGGGCCACGGCCGTGTCGTAGGTGAGCCGGTAGCAGGCCCGGTCCCGCGGGGCTCGCGGCGCCGACGCCCGCGTGGGAGTGGCCGACGGGCCGTCGAGGCCGAGGACGACGACGACGCCGACGCCGTGGGCGTCGGCTCGGCGGACTTGTCACCGCCGCCGGTGCACCCGGTGAGGGCGAGGAGGAGGGCCACGGCGGGCAGCAGGCGTCTCACTGGTCCGTCTTCGCCCAGCAGACCGAGCGCCGGTTGCCGGCCTGCCACTCGGCCTCGTGGAACCAGGTGTAGCCGATGTCGTAGTTGACGGGGTAGCCCAACCAGGCGCCCACGGACTCCGAGCAGAAGTCACGTGTCTTGACCTGGACCAGGCGGTCTCCCGGGTAGGCGTCGTTCTTCTCCCCGAGCTTGATCGTGGTGACCGCCCGCCAGTCGTGCGCCTGCGAGCAGGGGATCTTCACCGAGCCGGCCACCGTGTCGCCCTTGGCGCAGACCAGCCAGCGGTCCCGCAGCTTGCCCCAGAAGAGTCCCTTCGCGTCCTTCGGCAGGTCCACGTACTCCTCGCTCTGGTCGCCGCCGCCGACCACGTCGCAGCGGTACCAGCGCGCCCCGTCGTCCCAGGCCTTCTCCGACGGCCGGAACCACGCCCAGCTCACGACGGCCCGCATCGCGAGGCTCTCGTCTGCCCCCAGGAAGCCCATGAACCGCTTCGAGCAGGCGCCGTACGCCCAGGCGCCGAGCTTCTCGGAGCTCCGCTCGACGTCCTTGAGCGAGTCCGGGAGATCGCCCACGACGAAGGTCTGGGCGGTGTGCGGCTGCGAGCAGTCCACGGTGCGGGTGGCGTTGCTGGACTGCTTCACGTCGTCGGGGGTCAGCACCCGGCAGGCACCGAGCTCGGGCGCCTCCACCGCGTCGACCTGGTCGGGATCGGCGTTGCTTCCCTGTGCCGTGTCACCGGTGCAGCCGGCCAGGGCGACGAGTGCCACGGCGCCGACCAGGAGGGGTACGACGAGCCGGCGGACGTGCGCCACGGCCCCTCCTTCGTCGGTCGTTCGAGAACGTCGGTGATCGTACCGTCCGGCGTGCCGCCGCCCGGCCGGCCCACCCGGCGGGCGATCAGCCCGCGACGAGCGCCGCCAGCGTCCCGCCGAGCTCGTACGCCGCGGCGAGGTCGTCCTCGCCGACGTCGCCGAGGACCTCGAGCACCTCCGCCGCCTGGCGCCAGGGCAGGGCACCGACGATCGACTGCACCGAGCGGACCGCGCCGGTGGTGTCGTAGCGCCCGTGCACCCACAGCCCGTAGGGCCGCTTGCCGCCGCTCGCGCTGCCGGCCGACCCGTCGTCGCTGAGCGCACCGCCGGCCTCGAGGAAGATCGTGTCGAAGAAGTGCTTGAGGGCGCCGCTCATGTACCCGAAGTTCGCCGGCGTCCCGAGCAGGTAGCCGTCGGCCGACAGCACGTCGGAGGCGCGCGCCTCCAGGGCCGGGCGGACCACGACGTCGACGCCTTCGATCGCGTCGTCGTGGGCCCCGGCGACGACGGCCTCGGTCAGCGACCGCACCGTGGGCGTGGGGGAGTGGTGGACGATCAGCAGCCGAGCCATGTGGCCGAGGCTAGTGGGACCGGCGGGGGTGCGAGTCCGCTCACGGTAGCGTCGGGCCCCGTGCTCACCTCCCCACCCGTCCGGGTCGCCGTCGTCGGCATCGGTGCCGACGGCTGGGCCGGCCTGCCGGAGCGCCTGCAGTCGGTCGTGCTCGGGGCGGAGGTGCTGCTCGGCGGTGCCCGCTGCCTCGACCTGGTTCCGGACGCCGACCAGCAGGTGCGCGAGGCCTGGCCGCGACCGCTCCACGACGGCCTGCCCGACGTCCTCCGGCGGCATTCCGGACGCCGCGTGGTGGCCCTCGCCAGTGGCGACCCGTTCCTCTCCGGGATCGGCACGACGCTGGTCGACCTGCTCGGCCCGGAGGCGGTGACCGTCGAGCCCGCGCTGTCCTCGGTCGCGCTGGCTCGCGCCCGGATGGGCTGGTCGGCCGAGTCGACGACGGTCGTCACGGTCGCCGGCCGCGACCCCCATGCGGTGCTGCGTCACCTGGCCCCCGGGAACCGCTTGGTGGTGCTGTCCTCGGACGCCGCGACGCCGGAGCTCCTGGCCGGGCTGCTGGTGATGGCGGGGTACGGCGGGTCGGCGATGACCGTGCTCGGCGACCTCGGCGGCGACCGGGAGTCTCGCGTCGACACGACCGCCGCGGACTGGTCGGGCCGGGCGCCGGACCTCAACGTCGTCGCGTTCGAGCTGTCCGGTCCCGTGGTCGGCTCCTGGTCGTCCGGACTCCCGGACGAGCACTTCGAGAGCGACGGCCGGCTGATCCGCCGCGACCTGCGCGCGAGCGCCCTGGCCCGTCTCGCCCCGCAGCCCGGCCAGCTGCTCTGGGACGTCGGGGCGGGTGCCGGCAGCATCGGCATCGAGTGGATGCGGGCGCACCCGACCTGCCGGGCGATCGGCGTCGAGGACGACACCGGGCGGGCTGCCCGGATCGGCCGCAACGCGGTCGCCCTTGGCGTGCCGGACCTCGAGGTGGTCACCGGGCACGCCCCCGAGGTCCTGGTCCGGCTGCCGAAGCCGGACGCGGTGTTCGTCGGCGGCGGCGCCACCGTCGCCGGGCTGCTGAGCTACTGCCTCCGGTCGCTGCGACCGGGCGGGCGGCTCGTCGTGCAGGGCGCGGACCTCGAGACCGAGCAGGCCCTCGCCGCGGCGTACGCCCGGAGTGGCGGCGAGCTCACCCGGCTCTCCGTCGAGCACGCGGAGCCGAGCGGCTCGCTCACCGGGTGGACCCGTGCCCGGACCGTCACCCAGTGGAGCATGAGGAAGGCGCCTGCCTGACGTCGGCGCCGGAGGCCGGGGCCGTTCTCGCTCGCCGTCCGCGTGCTGAGAGGGTGACCCCCGTGAACGACGTCGACCTCGAGACCATCCGCCTGTTCCTGCACGTGCTGGCCGCGACCGTCTGGGTCGGCGGACAGATCACGCTCGCCGCGCTGGTGCCCGCGCTGCGGGGGGCCGGTGCCGAGGTACCCAAGGCCGCCGCGAACGCCTTCAACCGGATCGCCTGGCCGGCGTTCGCCGTCCTGGTGCTGACCGGGGTGTGGAACGTCGTGGCCGCCGACGACGACAGTGCGGCGTTCCAGAACACGCTGTCACTGAAGTACGTCCTCGTGCTCGCCTCCGGGGTCACCGCGTTCCTGCACGCGCGGGCGACCTCCAGGAGGGGGATGGCCGTCTTCGGGGCGCTCACCGGCCTCACCGCGCTGGGGGCGCTCTTCGTGGGGATCATGCTGGCCGAGTGATCACGCCGGGTCCGGCCCGGCGGCCGCGGTCATCAGCGCGGCCAGGGCGCCGGCCGCGTCGGAGGTCGGCAGGTCGTCGACCAGCACCCGCAGCGGGATCCGCCAGTTGTCCCGGGCCACGGTCCCGGGCACGTTGGGCCGGCGTTCCTCGAGGACCGCGTCCTCCAGGGCCACCGACAGCAGCAGGCTGGGCGCGCGGGCGAGCCGGCGGTACGCCGCGCCCACGGCCTCGCTGACCGGGGCCGAGCCGGAGAGCCCGCTGCCCCGCCGCAGCCGGGCCAGCAGGTCGGCGCGGCCCTGCCGGACGTCCCGCTCCGACATGGTGGTGCTGGCCAGCTGGTCGGCGGCGTCGGAGCCGGTCCACAGCCCGGCCACCGTGGGCAGGTCGTGCGTGGTGACCGCGGCGAGCGCGGCGGCCGGCCAGTCGGCGGGGTCGTCGTCCTCGAACCACAGGAGCTTGTAGGAGAGCATGCCCCGCTCCGCCAGCGCCTCGCGCACCCCCGGCTCCACGGTGCCCAGGTCCTCGCCGACCACCACCGCCCGGGCCCGGTGGGACTCCAGCGCCACGATGTCGAGCAGGTCCTCGCTCGGGTAGCGCACGTAGGCGCCCTCCGTGGCCGGGCGGCCGTCGGGGATCCACCAGAGGCGGAACAGGCCCATCACGTGGTCGATCCGCAGGCCACCGGCTCCCGCGATGGTGCCGCGGACCGACGCGATGAACGGTTCGTAGTCCGCGGCCTGCAGGCGCCACGGCACCAGCGGCGGGGACCCCCAGTCCTGGCCGGTCGTGTTCAGCAGGTCGGGCGGCGCGCCCACGGTGACGCCGGCGGCGACCCCGTCCTGCCAGGCCCAGGCGTCGGCGCCGCCGCCGGAGACGCCGATCGGCAGGTCCTGGATCACGGTCGTCTCACCGGTGGCCCGGCCCAGCTGTACGTCGAGCTGCCACTGGAGCCAGGCGTGGAACGAGACCCGGTCCGGCGTGCGCGGTCGCGAACGAGGCGACGTCCGCACCGTCGGGGCGCCGGAGCCCGGCCGGCCAGGCACGCCAGTCCGGGCCGTGCTCCTCGGCGAGTGCGGACCAGGTGGCGAACTCCGCCAGGGCCGGTCCCCGCGAGGCACGCCAGGCGGCGAACGCCGGGTCGTCGGCGACTCCGGGGGACGTGAACGCCGTCCACAGCGCCGCGCGCTTGAGGCGCCACACGCCGTCGCGGTCGACGAGGTCGGCGGTGTTCAGCCGCCGGCGCTCCTCGTCCACGGCAGCCGCGTCCGGCGACCACCCGGGCACCTCGTCGACCCGCAGGTAGAGCGGGTTGCGGAAGCGGCGGGTCGCCGGCAGGTAGGGGCTGGCTTCCTGGGGCAGCGTGGGTGCGACCGCGTGCAGCGGATTGACCAGGAGGAAGCCGCCGCCCACCGACGCGGTCCACTCCCGCAGGGCCCGGAGGTCCGCGAGGTCGCCGATGCCCCAGCTCGACCGCGACCGGGCGGCGTAGAGCTGCACCGACCAGCCCCACCGCTGGCGGTCGGGGAGCCAGCACCGGCCAGGGGAGACGATGAGCCGGCGTACGGCGCCCGCGGCCGTGCGCAGCCGGTGGTAGCCCAGCGGGAAGTCCTCGGGGAGCACGTCCCCGACCGTCCGGTGACCGCCGTCCTCGCACTCGATCTCGACGGTGCCGAGCCCCAGCCGCCGCCCGGGCCGGGTCACGACGGGAGCACGGTCCGCGAGGTCCGCCGGTGGGGTGCCGATCACCCGGCGCAGGGCCTCGACGGTGGTGCCCGGCGCCCGCTGCGGTTGGCCGTAGGCGTCCACCCAGTCGGGCTGGACGCCCCAGCTGTCCACCGCGGCCACGGCTCAGCCGTCCAGCTTCTTGACGACCCGGGCCGGGTTTCCGACCGCCACCACGTTCGCCGGCAGGTCGCGGGTGACGACCGCGCCCGCGCCGACCACGGTGTTCGCGCCGATGCTGACGCCCGGGCAGACGATGGCACCGCCGCCGAGCCAGACGTTGTCGCCGATGGTGATCGGCGCGCCCGCCTCCCACTTGTCGCGACGCGGACCCGGTTCGACCGGGTGGGTGGGCGTGAGCAGCTGCACGTTCGGGCCGATCTGCACGTCGTCGCCGATCGTCACCGGCGCCACGTCGAGGCAGACCAGCCCGAAGTTCGCGAAGGTCCGGGCGCCGATGGTGGTCTGGTAGCCGTAGTCGCAGAAGAACGGCGGCCGGATGTGGGTGTCCTCCCCGATCGCGCCGAGCAGCTCGGCGAGCAGCTCCTCGACCTGCTCGGACTCGTCCGGGTCGAGGCTGTTGATCCGGTGGCAGAGCACCCGGGCCCGGCGGCTCTCGCGGAACAGGTCGGGGTCGTCGGCGATGTAGGGCTCGCCCGCGAGCATCCGCTCGCGCATGCTGCGCCCGTCGGTGCTCGGCCCGTCGACGTCGCTCATGCCCAGATCGTGTCATGCGCCGCCCCCGCGCCCTGGTCCTATCGTGAGCGCATGCGGTTTCCGCGGGTACGACGCAGCTTCGTGCTGCCCGGCGTGATCATCGCCCTCGCCGCGCTCGCGGTGGGCGCGGGGGGAGCGGCCGCCTTCGAGTCCGACACCGTCGGGAGCTACTGGGAGGGGCTGTGGTGGGCGCTGTCGCTGATGACCACGGTGGGCTTCGTCGAGGGCACCCCCACCAGCGTGGGTGGGGCGCTCACCTCCGCGGTGCTGATGCTCGCCGGCTTCCTGCTGCTCTCGCTGATCAGCGCCGCGCTGGCCTCGCTGTTCGTGCGGGAGGACGAGGAGCCGGCCGAGGAGCGCGAGGAGGCCCTCGAGCGGCAGATCCTGGAGAAGCTCGCGGCGATCGAGGTGCGGCTCGCGGCCCTCGAGCGACCCCGGGACCTCGACGCGCCGCGGTCCCTCGAGCCGCAGCCCGTCGAGCAGGACCGGCAGGAACCGGCCGACCCGTGAGACGAGCGTCCCAATGTCCGGGACCGGTGGGTTATCGTGGCTGGGTCATGATGCGCCAGCTGCTTCTTCGCTGCCGCAGCGAGGTCTGAGCCAGAGCCGGACCCCCTCGCTGCGGAGTGAGCGCGTGCGACCGGCCGCCCCCAGCACCGATCTCAGCGAGGACCTCGTGACCACTGCATCCAACTTCCCCGGCGCCCAGAAGCCCAGCGGCATGCCGGTGGAGCGCTACCGCGCCTTCCCCCCGGTCGACCTGCCGGACCGGGCCTGGCCCGGACAGACCATCACCCGGGCCCCGCGCTGGCTCTCCACGGACCTGCGCGACGGCAACCAGGCGCTCATCGACCCGATGAGCCCGGCCCGCAAGATGAAGATGTTCGACCTCCTGGTCCGGATGGGCTACAAGGAGATCGAGGTCGGGTTCCCCTCGGCCTCCGAGACCGACTTCTCCTTCGTCCGCCAGCTGATCGAGGGGGACCGGATCCCCGACGACGTCACGATCTCGGTGCTGACCCAGGCCCGCGAGGACCTGATCGAGCGCAGCGTGCAGTCCCTGGTCGGCGTACCCCGGGCCAACATCCACCTCTACAACGCGCTGGCGCCGCTCTTCCGCCGGGTGGTCTTCCACGCCGGCAAGGACGAGATCAAGGACATCGCGGTGCGCGGCACCGGGCTGGTGATGAAGCACGCCGAGAACTACCTCGACACCACCGTCATCGGCTACGAGTACAGCCCCGAGATCTTCACCTCGACCGAGCTGCCGTTCTCCGCCGAGGTCTGCGAGGCGGTCTCCGACGTGTGGCAGCCCGAGGACGGTCGCGAGATCATCCTCAACCTGCCGGCGACGGTCGAGTCGGCCACGCCGAACGTGTACGCCGACCAGATCGAGTGGTTCTCCCGCCAGCTGACCCGCCGCGAGAACACCGTGATCAGCCTGCACCCCCACAACGACCGGGGTACGGCGGTCGCGGCGACCGAGCTGGCCATGATGGCCGGCGCCGACCGCGTCGAGGGCTGCCTGTTCGGCCACGGCGAGCGCACCGGCAACGTCTGCCTGGTGACCCTGGGCATGAACCTCTTCAGCCAGGGCGTCGACCCGATGATCGACTTCTCCGACATCGACGAGATCCGCCGGACCGTGGAGTACTGCACCCAGCTGCCGGTCCACCCGCGCCACCCCTACGCGGGTGACCTCGTCTACACGGCGTTCTCCGGCTCCCACCAGGACGCCATCAAGAAGGGCCTCGAGGACCTCGAGCGGCAGGCCTCCGAGCGGGGCGTCCCGGTGGAGACGATGCCGTGGGAGGCGCCCTACCTGCCGATCGACCCCAAGGACGTCGGCCGCTCCTACGAGGCGGTCATCCGGGTCAACAGCCAGTCCGGCAAGGGCGGTGTGGCCTACATCCTCAAGGCGGAGCACAAGCTGGACCTGCCGCGCCGGGCGCAGATCGAGTTCAGCCGGGTGGTCCAGGAGCGCACCGACGCCGAGGGCGGCGAGATGTCGCCCGAGGAGATCTGGGCGGTCTTCTCCGACGAGTACCTCCAGCGCGAGGCGCCGCTGAGGCTGAACTCGGTGCACACCTCCTCGGCCGCCGGCGAGAAGGACGCGCTGACCGTCAACGTGTACGTCGACGGCGAGCTGCAGACCCTGCAGGGCACCGGCAACGGCCCCATCGCGGCGTTCGTGAACGCGATCAACGAGATCCCCGGTCCCGACGGGGCCGGCCGCTTCGACGTGCGCGTCCTCGACTACGCCGAGCACGCCCTCTCGTCGGGCGGTGACGCCATCGCCGCGGCGTACGTCGAGTGCCTGGTGGGCGACCGGGTGCTCTGGGGCGTGGGGCTGGACCCGAACATCGTCACCGCCTCGCTGAAGGCCGTGATCAGCGCCGTCAACCGCGGCTGAGCGGGTCGCGCGGGGCCTGCGGCTCGGGCGGGCGGCGCGCGCCGAGGCGGTGGTGGCAGGCGGGTGGCGCCTCGCCGAGAAAGCCGACGTGCCCGCTCCGGAAGGGCATCACGAGCGGGTCGTGCTCATGCCGCCGTGTCGCGATCCGGCCCAACAACGAGATGAGCCCGGTCAGCCCGAGCAGTGTCCCCCACACCATGTCGGTCACCGTACGCCGCGCTGGCCTCTCTGTCAGCGGACTCGCGTGCAGGGGCTCCCGGCCGGTTGCCGCTTCAGCGGCAGCCGGACGGTGAACGTGGTGCCGTCGAGGTGGGCGGACCGGACCGCGATCCGACCTTCGTGGGCCTCGACGATGGAGGCCACGATCGACAGCCCGAGGCCGGTGCCCTGGATGGCGCGCTGCTGCGCGGTCGAGGAGCGGAAGAACTTCTCGAACAGACCGCCCTGCTCGTCCTCGGGGATGCCGATGCCGGTGTCGCTGACGGTGAGCCTCGCCTCACCCTCGTGCTCGTCGAGGCAGCAGTCGATCTGACCGCCGTCCTCGGTGAACTTCACCGCGTTGCTGAGCAGGTTGAGCAGCACCCTCTCGAGCTGGGACCGGTCCCCGACCACGAGGAGGGGCGCGTCGTCGTGCTGGACGCGCAGCCGGAGGTCGCGTCCGGTCATCAGCGGGCGGATCGCCTCCTCGACCGGCTTGAGGATCGTGGTCAGGTCCAGGGTCTCCCGCTCCCACTGCGCGGCGCCGGAGTCCAGGCCGCCGAGCGTCAGCAGGTCGTTGCAGATGACGATGAGGCGCTGCCCGTTGCGGGCGATGGTCGCGAGCAGTGGCAGCTGGTCGGGATCCGGCTCCACGATCGAGCCGTCCTGGAGCATCTCGGTGTAGCCGACGATGCTGGTCACGGGGGTGCGCAGCTCGTGGCTGACGGTCGAGACGAACTCGTTCTTGGCCTCGTCGAGCTGGCGCAGCCGCTCGACCGCGGTCCGCTCCTTGTCCAGGGCGGCCACCAGCATCTCCTGGCTGTGCCGCTGCTCGGTGACGTCACGCCCCACGCAGAGGAAGCCGACCTGGGCCGCGAAGGCGTCCGCGGCGACGCTGAGGGTCATCGAGACGGTGTGCCGCGTGCCGCTGCGGGAGACCCAGGTCCAGTCCCGGGGCTGGGTCTCGCCGTGCGGTCCGAATCCCGCGGCCAGGGACTCGAACGCCGGCTCGGGGTCCAGGCAGCCGGTCCGCTGGTACAGCTCGCCGGGCTCCAGCAGCCCCACGAACGGGCTGCCGATCATGTCCCGCGCCGTGCAGCCGAGCAGGTTCTCCGCGCCGGAGTTGAAGACCGTGATGCGGCCGCTGGTGTCGATGCCGATCAGGGCAGTGGTGATGGCGGCCTGCATCAGGTGGGCGTTCAGGCCGGCCGTGGTCCGCTCCGCGGTCACGTCGATGCCGGTCATCACGGCGTACATGGGGTGGTCGTGCTGGTCGCGCACGATGTTGTTGTTCCAGACGATCCGCAGCCGCTCACCGGACTTGGTGCTCGCGTCCGCCTCGCGCATCACCGGCTCCCCGGAGCGGTTGGGCCACAGGAACAGCGCCTCGACGTCGGCCGCGGTCGACGGCGCGATCGAGGTCTCCCACACGGGACGGCCGAGCAGCTCCTCCTCGGCCCAGCCGGTGAGCTGGCTGGTGGCGGAGTTGGCCCGGACGATCGTCCCGCCGAGGTCGGTGACCAGGATGATGCACGCGGTCGTGTCCAGGGTGGCGCTGGTGAGCTTCTCGGCCTGCTCGAGCCGGCGCCGTGCGTCGTACTCCGCCGTGACGTCGAGGAGCTGGGCGGAGAACATCGGCTCCGCCTCGCGGGCCAGCAGCGACAGCGCGACGTCGACCCGCGCCCCTGCGCGGTGGCGGAGGCCCGTCTGGGCCTTCCAGCCCCCGAGGTTGCCGGCGAGGATCCGCTCGGCGACGAGGGAGAGCCGTTCGGGGGTGTCGAGGACGTCGCCCAGCGACGAGCCGACCAGGTCGGCCGGCTCCGATCCGAGCAACCGGGCGGCGGTGTCGTTGAGGTCCACGATCTCCAGTCGCGACCCTTCGCACCGCAGCAGCAGCATGCCGACCAGTGACTCGGTGAAGTTGCGCCGGAAGAGTCGCTCGCTCGCGCGGATCCGGTCGATGAGCCGGCCCCGCTGCTCGGCAGCGATGGCGAGCGGCAGCGACATCACGGCGGCGCACAGCAGGTAGCCCTGGGTGAGCAGGCCCGTCGCCATCGCATCGACCGTGCCGGCGGTGAAGCTCGTGCCGAAGGGGCCGAAGCCGCGGGCGGTGAGCAACGTGGTGGCCACGCTCAGCCCGGCCAGCTGCCAGACGACGGTGCGGACGTCGAAGCGCAGCGCCGCCCAGACCAGGAACGGCAGCGGCACGAAGGTGATCGGCAGCGCCTGGGCCGGGGAGAAGACCAGGAGGGTGACGACCACCAGGGCCAGCGTCTGCACCGCGAGCTCGCCTCGGCGCATCGCCCGGCCCGCGCGCGCGACGGCGCCGGCCGCGCTCCAGGTGGCCAGCGCCACCGGCACCAGGATGAACGTCGAGGCCGCGTGCGAGGCGAACACCGACGGCCAGGTGTCGAGGAACGAGCCGTCGTCGAAGGCCACGACGGTGACGGCGGCCCCGGTGGCGATCGTGGCGCCGCCGGCCAGCGCCGCGAGCACCATGGTGATGAAGTCGTCCTGGCTCTCCAGGCGCGGGCGGCGCCTGCCCCCGCGCCGCAGGACGGCGGCGGCGACGAGGGCCTCGGCGGCGTTGGCGAGCCCGAAGAACAGCGAGACGGGCAGGTCCCGGCCGCCGGTGACGTTGGCCAGCCCGCTGGACACGACGACCCCGAGGGCCAGGAGCGTCCACCACCGGCGCGGGGCCAGGCTGAGCAGCGAGACCGCCAGGCCCGCGGCCGGCCACCACGTCGCGACGGGGTCGCCGGGCGGCGCGAAGAGAACCGCACCCACGCCGGCGAGGTAGACCGCTGCGAGCATCCCGAGCGCCACCAGCCGGCCCGGACGCCGAAGGCGGGGCCTGGTCATGGCGACCAGTGTCGACCACGGAGGCCGGGAGTGCGAGCACCGCGCCGCGTTTCGCGGGTGTGGCGGTGCGCTCAGTCCTCGACGCCGAGGATGCAGGCCTGTCCGCGCGGCTGGAACCCGAGTGCCCGGTAGACGCCCGACGCCTCGTCCGACGCCGCGGACAGGAAGAGCCTGCGCACCCCGGCGCCCCGGCAGGCAGCCACCAGGGCGGCCGTGGTCGCGGCGCCGAGCCCACGCCGGCGGGCGGAGGGGACGATCGCGATGCCCATCAGCTCGGCGGTGTCCCCCCGCGGGGCGGCCGACCCGCCGCCCACCAGCGCACCCGCGGCGTCGTACGTCCCGACCATGACGAGCAGTCCCCTCTCGATCAGCTCGGCACGCGGCCCCGGGTCCCGGGCGACGATCTCGTCGCGACCACCGAACCCGGCGCTCACCGCGCCGACGACCAGCGGCAGCTCGGGGTCGTCGGCGGCCAGCACCCGTGTGGTCCCGTGGGTGGTGGGCAGCCGGACCCCCTCGCGCAGCACGAGGAGCGGGCACAGCTCGAGGTCGTGGGGGCCGGGCACCGCGGCGCGGACGGCCGGCAGCAGGGAGGGGGTGACCTCGGCGACCCACTCCAGGGCGCGCGGGACACCGAGCTCGGCCTGCCGCGCGAGCACCCGTCGCACGTCGTCCGGAGCCACGTCGTCCGCCAGCCCGAGCCGCGGCCGGGCGTAGAACTGCCAGCCCGTGCCCGGCTCGGCGAGGAACAGCGTGAGCGGTCCGACCTCCTCGACGATCGCCACGGGACGCGGGACCGCGTCGTAGTACGCCTCGATGCCGGAGAGATCCACGGGGAGAAGGATCCCAGCCGCGGCCGCCGGGAACGACTACATTTCTGGACATGCTGGTCTCCGAGCGCATTGGGCAGTTCTTCGTCGAGGGCGACACGGGTCGCGACCGGCTGGAGTACACCGAGTACGGCTCCGGTGACGCCTGGGTGGTGCTGCTGCACGGTCAGCTGATGCCGCGGCGGATGCACCAGCCGCTGGCCCGCGCGCTGGCCGCGGAGGGCCTGCACGTGGTCACCCTCGACCTGCTCGGGCACGGCCGCTCCGACCGGCCCGCGGATCCCTTGCTCTACTCGATGACGGCCTTCGGCGAGCAGGTCGTCGCGCTGCTCGACCACCTCGGCGCGGCCCAGGCGGTGATCGGTGGCACGTCGCTCGGCGCCAACGTCTCCCTCGAGGTCGCCGTCATCGCGCCGGAGCGGGTGCGGGGCCTGATCGTCGAGATGCCGGTGCTCAACAACGCGCTCGAGGCCGGGATCCTCGCCTTCGGACCGTTGCTCTTCGCGGCTCGGTTCCTGCCCTTCACCGTCAACGGCCTGCGGCTGCTGACCCGCCCGATCCCGCGCGGCCTGGTGCCGTTCTGGGTCGGGATCGGGCTGGACACGCTGGACCAGCGGGCCGGATCGGTCGCCGCCGTCGTGCACGGCATGTTCTTCGGCAGGGTGGCGCCCTCCTCCAAGCAGCGCCGCGGCATCACCGCGCCGGCGCTCGTCGTCGGGCACCCCGCGGACCCGATCCACCCGGCCGCCGATGCGGCCATGCTGGCCGCCGAGATGCCGCACGCGACGTTCGTGCGGGCGCACAGCATCCTCGAGTGGCGGATGGCCCCCGACCGGCTCAACCGGGCCGCGATCGGCTTCGCGTCCGGGTGCTGGAAGACCCCGCGCCGACGGCGCGCCGCCGGCGGCCGCCCCTGAGCCCCTGCTCCGGGCCGCCGACACGCAGGCACGTGCGTCCCTCGGTGCCGGTTCGTCACGGCCGCGGGGGCAGAATGGTGCAGTGCTCTACCGAGACGAGGCGATCGTGCTGCGCACCCACAAGCTGGGTGAGGCCGACCGCATCGTGACGCTCCTGACCCGGCAGCACGGCCGGGTGCGGGCGGTCGCCAAGGGCGTACGGCGCACCACCTCGCGGTTCGGCTCCCGGCTCGAGCCGTTCACCCACGTCGACCTGCAGCTCGCCGAGGGGCGCAGCCTCGACGTCATCACGCAGGCCGAGACGATCACGCCGTTCTCCGCGGGACTGGGCCTGGACTACGACCGCTACACCGCCGGCACCGTGATGCTCGAGACGGCCGACCGGCTGGTCGCCGTGGAGAAGGAGCCGTCCGTCCAGCACTTCCTGCTGCTGGTGGGTGGGCTGCGGGCGATGGCCGCGGGGGAGCGCGGTCCCGGCCAGGTGCTGGACTCCTACCTGCTGCGGTCCCTGGCGGTGGCGGGCTACGCGCCCTCCTTCGAGCACTGCGCCCGCTGCGGGCTGGAGGGTCCGCACCGATGGTTCAACCCGTCGATGGGCGGGATGCTCTGCTCGACCTGCCGGCTGCCGGGCTCGGCCAGCCCGGCCCCGGAGACCGTCGCGGTCCTCGGCGCCCTGCTCGCGGGGGACTGGCCGGTCGTGGAGGCCGCCGACCCGCGGCACCTGCGGGAGGCGAGCGGCCTGGTGTCGGCGTACCTCGCGTGGCACCTCGAGCGGGCGCTGCGCTCGATGGCCTACGTGGAGCGCTGAACCACGGCGTCGGCGGCTCCGGCCGCTGGTGGGGAGTACGCGTCGAGCGCCTCGCGACCGTAGATCGTGGTGACCCAGACCTCGCACATGGTCGCCATCACCTCGTCGCGGTCCGCGTACGGCGGCCGGCCGAACGCGTCGAGGAGCAGGCTCTCGTTCATCCGGACCAGCGCGTGGGCAACCCGCTCGGGGGAGCGGACCCGGCTGCGGCCCGCCGCGACGTCCGCGCGGATCCGGTCGGCGGTGACGTCGACGAAGAGCCCCACCATCTCCTGGCGGGCGGCCCGGATGCCGGGGTCGAAGGCGGCCGCGTCGGCCACCGCCTGCATCAGGCGGCCGTGCGCCTGCATCGCGGAGGTCAGCTCGCCCAGGCCCGCGCACAGGGCACGGACCGGATCTCCGGTGCCGGTCTTCCAGTCGAGGCCGGTGCCGCCGACGTGGTCGCGCACCTCCGCCAGCATCGTCAGCAACAGCGTGTGGCGATCGTCGAAGTGGCGGTAGAAGGCCGTGCGGGAGAGCCCGGCAGCACCCATGACGTCCTCGAGCCGCAGGTCGGTCCAGCGGTGCTCCTCGAGCAGGCCGGAGGCGGCTGCCAGGATCCGCTGACGCGCGTCCCGCCGCTGTTGCCGCTGGCGGTCGGCGCGACCGCTGGATGTCACCACTCCGAGAGCCTACGCAGCCGCGCGCGAATCCGCCTATGATCGGTGACATCGTGTGTGACGCGGTGTCACGCACACCGACGGGGCTGATCGGCCCGGCTGCGACAGGGGGCGGCCGGGCCGGTCCACCTCGGCGGCGGGCGGTGCTCCGTGGCCGGCGGCCGGCATCCCCGGTCCGGGTGCCGGACGACGGGACCGTCCACGTCTCCTCACGCTGGTGGAGCGCGCCACGGCCCTGCAGGGCCCTTGGTCCCCGGCGGCACGGCGAACGCCCCTGACGACGCCGACCGCCGGGCGCCACGATCGAGGAGTCGCCGACGGAGAGGGGGAGCCGCCATGCCAGCCACGTCGGCGCCGTCCGCCGTCGTCGTCGGTGTCGACGGGACAGCGGGGAGCCTGGTGGCCGTGCAGTACGCCGTGGGAGAGGCGAAGCTCCTCGGGGTCGGCCTGAGCCTCGTGCACGTCGCCCCGGACTACACGCCGGCCACGCCGATGCTGCCGCTGATCAGGGGCGACTTCGAGCAGCTCGGGGGGCGCATCCTCCGGGAGTCGACCGCCGTGGTGCACGAGGCGGCTCCGGCGTGCGACGTCTCCACGGTGCTGCGCACCGGCCCGACGGTCTCCACCCTGCTGGACGAGGCGGACGGAGCACACCGGATCGTGCTCGGTCGGGAGCATCGGTCACGGGTGGAGTCGGTGTTCACCGGCTCCACCACGGTCGGCGCCGCCGGCCGGGCCCGGTGCTCCGTCGTGTCGGTGCCCCCGGCCTGGTCGTCCGGTGACGGCCGCGGCCGCGTGGTGGTCGGAGTCCGGGCGCCGGCGCACTCGACGGAGCTGCTCGGTCGGGCGTTCGCTGCGGCCGAGGAGCGCGGTGCCCGGCTGGTCGTGCTGCATGCATGGAAGCTGCCGGGGGCCTACGACGACATCGTCGAGGCCCGCACGCACGCGCACGACCGGGCCGAGGAGATCGAGACGGAGATCGACCCGTTGCTGGAGACCTTCCGGCGCGACCACCCCGGGGTCGAGGTGGAGCTCAGTGTCGTGCACGAGCAGCCCGTGCGGGCGCTGCTGCGCGCGGCGGCCGGCGCGGACCTGCTGGTCATCGTCCGCCGCGCGCACGGGCTGCCGCTGACGGCACACCTGGGCGGCACCGCGCGGACGCTGCTGCACGAGGCCGCGTGCCCGGTCGAGGTCGTCCCGCCGCAGGAGGTGCTCTCCGAGATGGAGGGGCTGGTCCTCGAGGAGGCGGGCGCGGCGCGGAAGTAGGCTCGCCCCCGTGAGACGCGCCGTCCGCCCCCCGACCCCGCACCCCTCCGGGGCGCGACCCCCCGCCGTGCCCAGGAACCTGGTGCCGCGCCACGTCGCGGTGGTGATGGACGGCAACGGCCGCTGGGCCAAGGAGCGCGGCCTGCCGCGCACCGCTGGCCACGAGCGCGGCGAGCACTCGCTCTTCGACGTCGTCGAGGGCGCCATCGAGATCGGGGTCAAGGCGATCTCGGCGTACGCCTTCTCCACCGAGAACTGGTCCCGCTCGCCCGACGAGGTGAAGTTCCTGATGGGCTTCAACCGCGACGTCATCCGCCGCCGTCGTGACGAGATGCACGAGCTGGGCGTTCGGGTCCGCTGGGCCGGCCGGGCGCCGCGGCTGTGGAAGTCGGTGATCCACGAGCTCCAGATCGCCGAGGAGCTGACCCGCCACAACGACGTGCTCACGTTGACCATGTGCGTCAACTACGGGGGCCGCGCCGAGCTGGCCGACACGGCCCGCGCCATCGCGCGTGAGGTGGCGGCCGGGCGGCTGGACCCCGAGAAGGTGACCGAGAAGACCTTCGCCAAGCACCTCTACGTGCCGGAGCAGAGCGACGCGGACCTGGTGTGGCGGACCTCGGGGGAGCAGCGGCTGTCGAACTTCATGCTCTGGCAGGCGGCGTACTCCGAGTTCGTCTTCTCCGACGTGCTGTGGCCCGACGTCGACCGCCGGCACCTGTGGGCCGCGGTCGAGACGTACGCGCGCCGCGACCGGCGCTACGGCGGCGCGCTGCCGAACGCCCAGCCCAACCCGACCTGACCAGCCCGACCTGACCAGCCCGACCCGACCAGCCCGACCCAAGGGGGCTGCCCCGCGTCAGCGGCAGCCGGGGCAGGTCCCGAAGATCTCCAGGGTGTGGCTGACCTCGGCGTACCCGTGCTCGGCCGCGATCGCCCCGGTCCACCGCTCCACCGCCGGACCCTCGACCTCCACGGTCGCGCCGCACTCGCGGCAGACCAGGTGGTGGTGGTGGGTGTCGGAGCAGCGACGGTAGATCGCCTCGCCGTCCTCCGACCGGAGCATGTCGACCTCGCCGGCGTCGGCGAGCTTCTGCAGGGTGCGGTAGACCGTGGCCAGGCCGACCTGCTCGCCGCGCCGGCCGAGCAGGTCATGGATCTCCTGCGCGGACCGGAAGTCGGCGAACGACGCGAGGGCCTCGACGACCGCGCGGCGCTGCCGGGTGGGCCGCAGCGGACCGGGGTCAGTGCTCGTCATAGTGCGTCCCGTGGGGTGCGTGGCGGTGGCCGTCGTGCACGTAGTCGACGTGGTCGCCGTGGGGTACGGCGACGTGGCCGCAGGTGGGTCCGTGCTGGTGCGGGTGCTCGTCGGTGACCTCGTGCCCCTCGGGCTGGACCGGCTCGAACGGTTCACGCATCCGTTGCCGGGAGCGCAGCAGCACCCCGAGCGGCCAGGTCACGACGAACCCGGCCAGGGCGAGGAGCACGATCGTGGGTCCGGGTGCGACCCGGGCGTGGAAGGACGCGAACGCCGAGACGACCAGGCCGCCGAGGGATGCCGCCGTGCCCAGCACCATCGAGGCGGTCAGGGTGGTCCGGAAGGTCCTGGTGACCTGCTGCGCGGTGGCGACCGGGACCACCATGAGCGCGGACACGAGCAGCAGCCCGACCGTGCGCATCGCCACGGTGACGCTGACGGCGGCGAGCACCGCGACCAGCAGGTTGTAGGCCCTGACGTTGAGCCCGGCGACGCGCGCGAACTCCTGGTCCTGGGCGACGGCGAACAGCTGGGGGGCGAGGCCCACGCAGACCACGATGACCACGACCGCCAGCCCGATCGTGATCCACACGTCGGTGACCGAGATCGTCGTGATGGCGCCGAAGAGGTACTCCTGCAGCCTGGCGCCGCTCTGGCCCGCGATGCCCGTGATCAGCACACCGCCGGCGAGCCCGCCGTAGAAGAGCAGGGCCAGGGCGACGTCCCCGTTGGCATGCCCGCGCTCACGGATCACCTCGATGACGACGGCGCCGAGGACGGCCACGACCACCGCGGTCCAGGTCGGCGACGCTCCGGTCAGCAGCCCGAGCGCGACGCCGGTGACCGCGACGTGGCCGATGCCGTCGCCCATCAGGGCGAGGCGCCGCTGCACCAGGTAGGTGCCGACCGCCGGCGCGGCGAGGCCGGTGAAGACCGCAGCCAGCAGGGCCCGCTGCATGAACGGGAGCGAGAGCAGGTGGAGCAGGTCGCTCATCTCTCCTCCGGGGGGTCGGGGTTCGAGCCGTCGAGGGGCGAGGCCACGTGCGGGGCGTGGTCGTGCCGCGAGGGCTGCGGGTGGTGGTGGCTGGGGCCCTCGGCGAGCTGCCTGACGAGCTGCGGGTCGACCGGGCTCTCGCCGAAGTCGGGCTGGTGGACCTGTGCGTCGGTGAGGGGGCTGCCGTCGTAGACCACGCGACCGTCGCGCATCACGACCGCCCGGTCGACCAGCGAGGCCATCGGTCCCAGCTCGTGCGCCACGAGCACGATGGTCGCGCCGCGCCGCGACAGCACGCCGAGGGTGTCGGCCAGGACCTGCTGGTTGGGCAGGTCGACGCCGGCGGTCGGCTCGTCGAGGAAGAACAGGTCGGGCTCCCCGGCGAGCGCCCGGGCGATGAGCACGCGCTGCTGCTGGCCGCCCGAGAGGGCGGACACGCTCTCGCGCGCCCGGTCGTCGAGACCGACGACCTCCAGCGCCGCCGCGATGGCGGCCCGGTCGCTGCGGCCCAGCGGGCGCATCAGACGTCGCCGCGTCAGCCGGCCGGAGGCGACGACCTCCCACACGGAGGCGGGCACGCCTCCGGCCGCGCCGGCCCGCTGGGGCACGAAGCCCACGCGGTGCCAGTCCCGGAAGGCCGCGATCGGGGTCCCGAACAGGTCCAGCGTGCCTGTCGCCAGGGGCCGCAGGCCGGTCAGGGCGCGCACCAGGGTGGACTTGCCGGAACCGTTGGCGCCCATCAGCGCCACGAACTGCCCGGCGTCGACCGAGAGGTCGACGTGGCGCAGGATCGGGCGGCCGTTGATCACGACCGCGCCGTTCTCCAGGTCGATGACGGTGGCGGTCAACAGCCGTTCGCCTCCTCGAGCGCCGAGAGGTTGGCGCGCATGAGGGCAAGGTAGTCCTGATCCGCGGTCGCATCGCTGAGGCCCTCGATGGGGTCGAGGACCCGGCTACGGACGCCGGTGTCGGCGGCCAGCGACTCCGCGGTCTTCCTGCTCACCAGGGTCTCGGAGAACACCGTCGTGATGCCCTCGGACCGGATCAGGTCCTGGAGCCTGGACAGGTCCGCGGGAGTGGCCTCCGCGTCCGGTGAGAGGCCGAGGATCGGTTCGACGTGCAGGCCGTAGCGGTCGAGGTAGCCGAAGGCGTCGTGGCTGGCCACCACGGTGTCGCGCTGACAGTGGCTCAGCCCGTCGGCGTACTGCCGGTCCAGCCGACGCAGGTCCCGTTCGAGGGCGGCGGCGTTGGCCGCGTAGTCGTCGGCGTGGCCCGGGTCGATCGCCGCCAGCCGCTCGGCGACGGCGCCGGTCAGCCGGGACATCAGCCGGGGGTCCTGCCAGAAGTGCGGGTCGGGCTCGGAGGAGTCCACCCCGTGCTCGGAGAAGGGCACCAGGTCGACGACGTCGGCCACGTCCAGGACGTCGCCCTGCGCATTCTGCTCGACCGCGTCGTCGACGGCGGGCTGGAAGCCGGACTCGTAGACGACCAGGTCGGACTCCGCCACCTCGGCGGTCTCCTTGATCGTCAGCTCGAGGTCGTGCGGCTCCCCGCCCGGCGCAGTCAGGTCGGTGACGTCGGCGTGGGTGCCGGCGACACGCTCCGCGACGAACTCCAGCGGGTAGAACGCCGCCGCCACCGTCACCCCGTTGCCTGCCCCGCCCGTGTCGTTGCCGGTGAGAGCCGCGCAGCCGGTCAGGCCTGCCGTCAGGAGGCAGGCGGACAGCGCGGCCGACAGTGGAGCCCGCGCAGCATTCATGAGAACGATTCTCAGTTGAATTGAGAATGATTGTCAAATGGCGGAACCGGCTACTGTGCCCGTCGTGCTGGTGGTGAGCAGGTTCCGGGTGCCCGAGGACGAGGCGGAGCAGTTCCGGGCCGACCTGGACCGGGCCCATGCCGCGCTCGGGCAGCAGGCCGGCTACCTCGCGGGGACCGTGGGTCGCAACCTCGACGACCCCACCCTGTGGGTGCTCAGCACCAGCTGGGAGAACGTGGGCTCCTACCGCCGCGCGCTGTCGTCGTACGACGTCAAGCTCAACGCCGTCGCCGTGCTGAGCCGGGCGATCGACGAGCCCAGCGCCTTCGAGGTGGTCGAGCCCGGCACCGTGCTCAATATCGGGTCGCCCCGGTCGATAGGCTGATCCTTCCGACCGCGAAACCCATCGCCCCCCAGACCGGCAGCCAGCCGGCCATCGAAGAGGAGCTACTGCTGTGGCCAAGCCGCCCGCCTCGACCCTCGACCACGTCGTCAACCTCTGCAAGCGCCGGGGCTTCGTGTACCCCTGCGGCGAGATCTACGGCGGCACCCGGTCGGCCTGGGACTACGGCCCGCTCGGTGTCGAGCTCAAGGAGAACATCAAGCGCCAGTGGTGGCGCGCGCTGGTCACCGCCCGCGAGGACGTCGTGGGGCTCGACTCCAGCGTGATCCTGCCGACGAAGACCTGGGAGGCCAGCGGCCACCTGAGCACCTTCAGCGACCCGCTGACCGAGTGCCAGTCCTGCCACAAGCGCTTCCGGGCCGACCACATGCAGGAGGACCACGCCGCAAAGAAGGGCATCGACGACCCGGACAGCGTCGACATCAACGAGCTCGCCTGCCCCAACTGTGGCACCCGCGGCGCGTGGACCGAGCCGCGCGAGTTCAACATGATGCTCAAGACCTACCTCGGCGTCATCGAGGACGAGAGCGGCCTGCACTACCTGCGTCCCGAGACCGCGCAGGGCATCTTCCTGAACTTCGCCAACGTGGTGACGACCAGCCGCAAGAAGCCGCCGTTCGGCATCGCCCAGATGGGCAAGAGCTTCCGCAACGAGATCACCCCCGGCAACTTCATCTTCCGCACCCGTGAGTTCGAGCAGATGGAGATGGAGTACTTCGTCAAGCCCGGTGAGGACGAGGAGCTCCACCAGTACTGGATCGACGAGCGCACCCGCTGGTACACCGACCTCGGCATCGACCCCGACAACCTGCGTCACTACGAGCACCCCAAGGAGAAGCTCAGCCACTACGCCAAGCGGACCGTGGACATCGAGTACCGCTTCGGCTTCTCCGGCCGTGACTTCGAGGAGCTCGAGGGCATCGCCAACCGCACCGACTTCGACCTCACCCAGCACAGCAAGTTCTCCGGCCAGGACCTCTCCTACTTCGACCAGGCCAACAACGAGCGGTACATCCCCTACGTGATCGAGCCGGCCGCCGGACTGACCCGCTCGCTGATGGCGTTCCTGATCGACGCCTACACCGAGGACGAGGCGCCCAACACCAAGGGCGGGGTCGACAAGCGCACCGTGCTCAAGCTCGACCCGCGGCTGGCTCCGGTCAAGGTCGCGGTGCTGCCGCTGAGCCGCAACGCCGACCTGTCGCCGAAGGCCAAGGACCTGGCCACCGAGCTGCGCCGCAACTGGAACGTCGAGTTCGACGACTCCGGCGCCATCGGCCGGCGGTACCGCCGCCAGGACGAGATCGGTACGCCGTACTGCGTCACCGTCGACTTCGACACCCTCGACGACCACGCGGTCACGGTCCGCGAGCGCGACACGATGAAGCAGGAGAGGATCGGTCTCGACTCGATCACGTCCTACTTCGCCGAGCGTTTCGTCGGCTGCTGACGGGCGCGTCGATGCAGACTCTGCCCATGCGCCGTCGCCTCGTCCCGTCCGCAGCACTGCTGGTCCCGGCCCTGGTCGGGGTGCTGGCGCTCGGCGGCTGCTCCGGGGACGACGGTTCCTCGGACGCCTCGGGATCCTCGTCGCGGACCCCCTCGCAGTCAGGCTCGGAGTCGGGCTCGGCGAGCGCCAAGCCGTACCTGCCGGTCCCGGACGGGGTCGACCTCACCGCCCAGGGCAGCCGGCTGGACCTGGGCAAGCCCGCGGTGGTGGCGTACGAGCCACGCCAGGACACGGTCGGTGTGCTCGACATCAAGGTCACGTCGATGGAGAAGACCACCTTCGCCAGCTCGTTCAAGGGCTGGCAGCTCGACGCGCAGACGAAGAAGACCAACCCCTACTTCGTGCGCGCCACCGTCGAGAACGTCGGCAAGGCGGACCTCGGCGGCCGCCCGGTGCCGCTCTACATCGTCGACGGGCGCAACACGCTGATCGAGGCGTCGACCTTCGCCAGCACGTTCACGCCGTGCCCGAGCAAGCCGTTCCCCGCGAAGTTCAAGCACGGGGACACGGTCAAGGCCTGCCTGGTCTACCTCTCGCCGAAGCACGGTGACCTGACCGCGGTCAGCTTCCGTCCGACCCAGGACTTCGACCCGATCACCTGGACCGGCAAGCTGACCAAGGTCGGGGCGGACAAGCCGAAGAAGGGCAAGAAGCAGCAGAAGGGCTGACCCCGGCGCGGCCCGGCTCATGCGTGAGGGGTGACGCGTTCCCTCCGCGGCGCGGGCGATCATCTGGGCGGAGGAGGTGCCGCCGGATGGGAGCTGCGCAGCTGGCAGGTCGCCTGCCCGGGGTGCGCCGGCACGTGCCCGGGATCGGCCAGCTGCACGACTACCGCCGCGAGTGGGCGCGACCGGACCTGGTCGCCGGCCTCGTGCTGGCCGCGATCCTGGTGCCGCAGGGGATGGCCTACGCAGAGCTGGCCGGCCTGCCGGCCGTCACCGGGCTCTACACGACGGTCGCCTGCCTGGTCGGCTACGCCCTGATGGGTCCCTCCCGGGTCCTGGTCCTCGGCCCCGACTCGTCGGTCTCGCCGCTGATCTTCGCCGCGATCGCCCCCCTGCTGGTGGACTCCGGTGACCCGGGGGAGGCGATCGTGCTCGGCGGCATGCTGGCGATCCTGGTCGGCGTCGTCGAGATCGGGCTCGGCGCCGCCCGGCTCGGCTTCGTCGCCGACCTGCTGTCGGTCGAGGTCCAGGTCGGCTACATGAACGGGCTGGGCGTGACGATCATCGTCGGCCAGCTGCCCAAGCTCTTCGGCTTCTCCACGGATGCCAACGGCTTCGTCGAGGAGCTGCGCGCCTTCGGCTCGCACCTCGACCAGACGCAGGGGGTCACGCTCGCGGTCGGCCTCTCGGTGCTCGCGCTGCTGCTGCTCCTGCCCCGGGTCACCCCGAAGGTGCCGGCGATCCTGGTCGCCATCATCGGGGTCACCGTCGTCTCGGCGGTCCTGGACCTGTCGGCGCACGGGGTCTCCACGGTGGGCGCACTGCCCCAGGGGCTGCCGAGCCCGGGCCTGCCCTGGACCCGGCTGGGGGACGTCCCCGAGCTGTTCGTCGCCGCTCTGGGCATCACGCTGGTGTCCCTCACCGACACGATCGCCACCTCGACCAGCTTCGCCGCCCGACGTGGTGAGGAGGTCCTGCCCGACCAGGAGATGATCGGCCTCGGCACCGCGAACGTCGCAGCCGGGTTGTTCCAGGGCTTCGCGGTGTCGACCAGCGGGTCCCGCACCGCCGTCGCGGAGCAGTCCGGCGCGAAGAGCCAGGTGGCCGGGCTGGTGGGGGCGGCCGCGGTGGCGCTGATGCTGCTGTTCTTCAACTCGCTGCTGGCGGACCTCCCCAACACCGCGCTCGCGGCCGTGGTCATCGCTGCGGCCCTGTCGCTGATGAACCTGCCGGAGCTCCGACGGCTGTGGCAGGTGCGCCGTACCGCCCTGTCGATCTCGCTGGTGGCCACGCTGGGTGTGGTCCTGCTGGGGGTGCTGCAGGGCATCCTGATCGCCGTCGGGCTCTCGATCCTGCTGTTCTTCCGGCGCAGCTGGTGGCCCCATGGCGTCGAGCTCGGCCGCGACGCGCGACGGCATCTGGCACCGCGTCGACGGGCGCGGCGACCTCGTGCAGCTGCCCGACATCGTGGTGTTCCGCTGGGAGGCGCCCCTGTTCTTCGCGAACGCCGGCATCTTCCGCCAGCAGCTCCGGTCGCTGGTGCGTCGGCGGCAGCCGCGGTGGATCGTGCTGCAGTGCGAGGCCGTGACCGATGTCGACGTGACCGCTGCCGAGCGCCTGGAGCAGCTCGACATCCAGCTCAACGAGCAGGGGGTGCACCTGGCCTTCGTGGAGCTCCGCGACCGCCTGGCAGGCCTGCTCCTGCGCTACGGCCTGTACGAGACCCTGGACCGCGACCACTTCTACGACTCGATGGACGAGGCGCTCGAGGCCATCGCCACGCTGGACGCGGCCCGCGGAGTGGGACCAGAGGGCGACACCACGACGGTCGAGGAGGCAGAGGATGACAACGGGTGAGGAGGGCCGGGTCCGGCAGTGGGTGGCCGACGCACTGCGGGTCGACCAGTCGGTCTACGCGGCTGTCGCGGCCACGCCGACCCCGGCCCTCGACGCCGGGATGGGGCGGCTGTCGCGGGCGGCCGACAAGTCGGGACTGTGGGTGGCCACCGCGGCGGGGCTGGCCGTGGCCGGCGGCCCGGTCGGACGGAGGGCGGCGCTGCAGGGGCTGGCCTGCATCGCGGTCAGCAGCGCGGTGGTCAACCTCGGGGTCAAGCACTGGGGCCGTCGTCCGCGCCCCGACCGCGAGGGAGCCGGCGTGCCGGCGGGCCGCCACGTGGGCATGCCCACGTCCCACTCCTTCCCCTCGGGGCACTCGGCCTCGGCCTTCGCGTTCGCCACCGGAGTCGCCCACCAGCTCCCGGTGGCCGGCGTCCCCCTCCACGCGCTGGCCGGAGCGGTGGCCTACTCGCGGGTGCACACCGGGGTGCACTTCCCGGGTGACGTGGTGGTGGGGTCCCTGCTGGGCACGGTGACGGCACAGCTGACCGCCCGGGCGACCGACCGTTACCTCGCGGCCCGGCCCTGACCCCCGGGCGAGGCGAGCCGCCCCAGGCCGAGGGCCTGCTGCCGGACCAGTCGCCAGTCGGTGGGCGGCCGGTGGGTCGGCACCCCGGGGCGGATCCTGGGCACCCGCACGAGCAGCGCCCGCGGCGCGATCACGCAGTGCACGGGTGTCGGCAGCACGACCGCCTCGCCGTCGACCCCGACGGGGATCTCGGCGGTGTCGGCGTCCACGACGACCTCGTGGGCGACCAGCGAGATGACGCCCCGGGAGTGCCGGCCGCTGAGCAGGCCTGCCGCGGCGCCGGCCGAGCCGACCGTCACCGCGATGACGCCGAGGACCCCGCCGTCGAGCCGGGCCCGCCTGCCGAGGCCGGCGAGGTCGCCCAGGCCGTAGGGGTTGTTGCTGACCAGGAGCGCCTGAGGCGCCTCGACCACCGTCTCGCGGTCGACCCGCACGTCCAGGCGGGGGCCGCGGTGCCCGGCGAGGATGTCGGGCAGCATCTGGAGCGTGGTGCCGCGCTTGTCGTCGCGGTACTCCGGGCTCTGCACGATGTCGGCGTACGCGCCGAAGGACACGTTGTTGACGAAGGTGTTGCCGTTGATCCGGCCGAGGTCGACCCACAGGTCGACGCCGTCGCCGAGGGCGGCCAGGCAGGTGTCGGGGCGCTCGCGGTCGAGGCCGAGGTCGAGCGCGAAGTGGTTGCGTGTCCCCGCGCTGATGACCAGGAACGGCAGCCCGTGCTCGGCGGCGACGCCGGCGACGAGCGCCTGGGTGCCGTCACCGCCCGCGACGCCGAGCAGGTCGGCGCCGCCGGCAGCGGCCTCCCGGGCGAGCGCGGCCACATCGACGTGGTCGGGCCCGTCGAGCACCGTGACCACGGCTCCGAGGTCGGTGGCCAGCGCGTCGAGGCCGAATCTTCCGACCTTCCCGCCGCCGGACCGGGGGTTCATGACCAGGAAGGGTCGCGTCGGCGGGGTCGCGGGCGCCTCGGGCATGCCCTCCGGCACCGGCTCGGACTCCTCGGTGGCGAGCCGGGCAGCGGTCGTGGCGGTGATCGCCAGCAGCACGGCCAGGGTGACCTCGAGCAGCTTTCCCTGTGCGACGTAGAACGCGACCGTGGCCAGCGGGCCGGCCACCGCGGCCGCCACGCCCAGCCAGCGACGCGGCCCGAGGTTGCTCAGGAACCACCAGGCCCCGACGAGGACCAGCGCCAGCCCCAGCGCGGCGGCCCCGAGCAGGAGCAGGCTGCCCCATCCGCCGGCCAGGACGGCGACGACGACGGCCGACGCGGCCACGAGGGCGAGCCGGGCCAGCCAGCGTCGGGACGTGGGGGCGTGGGGGGCGGACGCCTCGGGGGTTCGGGTGCCCATGGCGTGAGGATGGTCTCGACGGGTGCTCTCGACCAGAGACGATCGGCCCGGCCGGCGCTGACCGAGTGCCCACGCTCGGCGGCCGCGGCATTTTCCGCTGCGCTCGCGGCGCGGGGACAATGGGCGCCATGTCCGCGCTGCCCACCACGCCCAGCCCCCGGTCCGCACCGGCCGGCCTGACCCTGGGACCCGTCCACGTCGACACTCCCGTGGTGCTGGCGCCGATGGCGGGCATCACCAACGCGGCGTACCGCCGCCTGTGCCTGGAGCAGATGGCCGCGCAGGGCGCCCGGGGCGTGTTCGTCTGCGAGATGATCACCTCCCGCGGGCTCGTCGAGGGCGACGAGCACACCCGGGACATGCTGGTCTTCGACGACCGCGAGACCGTCCGGTCCGTGCAGCTCTACGGCACCGACCCGGTCTACGTCGGCAAGGCCGCCGAGATCCTGTGCGCGGAGTACGGCGTCGCCCACATCGACCTCAACTTCGGCTGCCCGGTCCCCAAGGTCACCCGCAAGGGTGGCGGGGGAGCGCTGCCCTGGAAGCGCGTCCTGCTCGGCCAGATCCTCGAGGCCGCCGTCGGCGCCGCCGCGCCGTACGACGTGCCGGTCACCATGAAGACCCGCAAGGGCATCGACGAGGACCACCTGACCTACCTCGACGCCGGCCGGATCGCCCAGGAGTCCGGCTGCGCGGCGATCGCGCTGCACGGACGGACCGTGGCGCAGGCCTACTCCGGCGAGGCCGACTGGGACGCGATCGCCCGCCTGGTCGAGCACGTCGACATCCCGGTGCTCGGCAACGGCGACATCTGGGAGGCCGCCGACGCGCTGCGGATGGTCGAGCAGACGGGCGCGGCCGGCGTCGTCGTCGGCAGGGGCTGCCTGGGCCGGCCGTGGCTCTTCCGCGACCTCGCGGCCGCGTTCGCCGGCGAGCAGGTGGCGACGCTGCCGAACCTCGGTGAGGTCACGGGCATGATGCGGCGGCACGCCGAGCTGCTCTGCCAGCACATGGGCGAGGAGCGGGGCTGCAAGGAGTTCCGCAAGCACGTGTCGTGGTACCTCAAGGGCTTCGCCGCGGGCGGCGAGATGCGTCGCTCGCTCGGCCTGGTCGACACGCTGGCCGCCCTGGACGCCCTCCTGGCCGGGCTGGACCCGACCGAGCGCTTCCCGGTCCAGGAGCTCGGCACCCCGCGGGGCCGCCAGGGCTCGCCCCGGAACCGCGTCGTGCTGCCCGAGGGCTGGCTCGACGACACGGACGGGAGCAGCTGCCGGCTGCAGGAGGACGCGGTGGAGATCACCGGCGGCTGACGGACGTGCGCGTCCCCCAGATGGGGGGCGCGAGCACCCGGCGGGTAGTCCATCTGTGCTTCACTCGACGCCCGCTGCCGGCCCCGGGAACTGGTGCCGGCGGCATTCTCGGGCCCGCCCCCGACAGCAACAGCAAAGGATCAGCGCTGTGGCCCACCGCCACAAGCGGGAGACCGCTGCCCGCCGCAAGATCAGGTCGGCCCTCGTGGCCGGACCGGTGACCGTCCTGGCGACGGGCACCGCAGTCACCATCGGCGTGATGGCACCACAGCTGGGATCGGCACACCAGGGCGCGAACAGCTCGGAGGTCCCCACCGGCCAGGTGTCGCGCAGCGCCGACGTCGTGTCCCGGTCGGAGTCGCGGCTGGCCGCGATGCGTGCCGAGCGCTACATCGAGCAGCTGCGGGACGCCCAGGACGCACGGAAGACCCGGCGGGCGATCCGCGACGCCCACGAGCACCTGTGGACCACCGCGCCGCTCAACCTGTGGTCCGGCTCGGAGAGCGACGCGACCCGGGCCGGGCTGGTCGACGAGGGCACGAAGGTCCTGGCCACCGGACGGCGGTCCGGCGAACGCGCCGAGCTCGTCGTCGACGGCAGGGCTCGCTGGGTCACCGCGGCGTACCTCTCCCAGGAGCCGCCGCCCCCTCCGAAGCCCACGGCACCGCCGCCCGCGACGCCCACCGTCGACGCCCACCGAGGCGCCGTCCGAGTCGCCGTCGCCGACGCCGTCCGAGACCCCCTCGACCCCCACCCCGCAGCCGACCGCGACCGGGCTGTCGACGGCGCCGTGCCCCGACAGCGGTGTCGAGAACGGTCTGGTGCCGGACGCCGTGCTGGTCCACCGCGCGGTCTGCCACGCCTTCCCGCAGATCGACACCTACCTCGGCTACGACGCGCACGGCGAGCACGCCTCGGGCAAGGCGATCGACATCATGACCAGCGACAAGGCGGTGGGCGACCAGATCGCGGCCTTCCTCCGGTCGCACGCCTCCGAGCTGAACCTCTACGACATCATCTGGTGGGACCGGATCTGGACGCCGGTGCGGGCCTCCGAGGGCTGGCGGGACTACGGCGACCACGGGTCGCCCACCGCCAACCACATGGACCACGTGCACGTGGCCACGAACTGACCTTCGGACCAGACGTGCCTGGGCTACCGGACCAGCGACGTCGGCAGCTGCCGCCGGCAAGACGACACGCAGGAGACCACCGGAGGGTGACCGGGAACACCACCCTCAAATGGGGGGTCGATTTGCGACGGCGTAGCCCGTTTGTGCTTTAGTCGTGAGCCGTTGCCGATTCGTTACCCCTGATTTCGGCCGCGTTTCTCGGGACGACCCCCAGTCCGCAACAGCAAAGGATCAGCGCTGTGGCCCACAGCCACAAGCGGGAGACCAATGCCCGCCGCACGCCCCGGGCGGCCCTCGTCGCCGGCCCGCTAGCCCTCCTCGCGACCGCCACCGCCGTCACCGTCGGTGTCATGTCGCAGGGCTCCGACTCGCTCGAGCAGCGACCTGCTCGCGAGCCAGAGCTCCTCCACCGACATCACCCGGGACCGCGAGCCCGTCTCGCGGTCGCAGTCGCGCCGGGACGCCGGCCTCAGCCAGGCAGAGCTCCAGCGAGCCTTCGACGCGAACGTCGCGCGCCTGGCGACCGCGAAGGCGGTCGACCGGGCCCACACCAGGCTCTGGACCACGGCGCCCCTGAACCTGTGGACCACGTCCGGCAAGGACGCCAAGCAGGCCGGTCTGCTCGACAAGCGCAAGCAGGTCCTGGTCACCGGCCGGAAGGCCGACGGCCGCGAGGAGGTCGTGGTCGACGGCAGGTCGCGCTGGGTCACCTCCGGCTACCTCGCCGAGGACAAGCCGGTCGTTGAGAAGCCCAAGGCGACCGAGAAGACCACCAATGCCAAGCCGGAGGCGCCCAGCAGCACACCGGCCGCGCCGGCAGGCCTGTCCACCGCGCCCGTGCCCCGACGGCAGCGTCGAGAACGGCCTGACCTCCGAGGCCGTCACGGTCTACCGCGCGGTCTGCCACGCCTTCCCGCAGATCACGTCGTACGGCGGCTGGGACGCGCACGGCGAGCACGCCTCGGGCAAGGCCATCGACATCATGACCAGCGACAAGGCGCTGGGCGACCAGATCGCGGCCTTCCTCCAGTCGCACGCCTCCGAGCTCGACCTCTACGACGTCATCTGGTGGGACCAGATCTGGACGCCGGCGCGGGCCTCCGAGGGCTGGCGGGACTACGGCGACCACGGGTCGGCCACCGCCAACCACATGGACCACGTGCACGTGTCGACCAACGGCTGAGTCGTCCACCGGTGGTCGAGCTCGTCGAGACCACGACCGTCGGGAGGTCTGGGTAGTGTCCTGCCCGATGGACTCCCTGGACCTGTACGACACCGCCTCGCGCGAGCGCGTCGTCGACGAGCCACCCAAGCGCGTGGACGCGCCCGAGCGCACGCCCTTCGAGCGTGACCGGGCCCGGGTGGTCCATGCGGCGGCCTCGCGGCGGCTGGCGGCCAAGACCCAGGTCGTCGGACCGCAGACCGACGACTTCACCCGCAACCGGCTGACCCACAGCCTCGAGGTGGCCCAGGTGGCCCGGGACATCTCCCGGGCACTGGGCACCCACCCCGACATCGCGGAGACGGCGGCGCTGGCCCACGACCTGGGCCACCCGCCGTTCGGCCACAACGGGGAGCGGGTGCTGGCCGAGCTGAGCGAGGGCTGCGGCGGCTTCGAGGGCAACGCCCAGACGCTGCGCCTGCTGACCCGGCTGGAGGCCAAGACCTTCGACGCCGACGGCCGGTCGGTCGGGCTCAACCTGACCCGGGCCACCCTGGACGCCTGCACGAAGTACCCCTGGCCGCGCGCCCACGCCGAGGAGCCGGCGGGGGTGCACGCCGACGGGTCGCCGCGCGTGGTGCGCAAGTTCGGTGTCTACGACGACGACAAGCCGGTCTTCGAGTGGCTGCGCGCCGGCGTCGACGGCACCCGCCGCTGCCTGGAGGCCCAGGTGATGGATCTCGCCGACGACGTCGCCTACTCGGTCCACGACATCGAGGACGGCGTGGTGGCCGGCCGCGTCGACCTCACCACGCTGGACCGTGCGGCGGTCTGGGAGACGGTGCGCGACTGGTACCTCCCGGACGCCTCCGACGAGGACCTCGACACCGCCCTGGCCGGCCTGCGGGAGCAGGCGAGCTGGCCGACCACGCCGTACGACGGGTCCCGCCGTGGCGTGGCCGCGCTGAAGAACCTCACCAGCGACCTGATCGGGCGGTTCTGCGGTGCCGTCCAGCACGCCACCTTCGCGACGGGCGAAGGGCCGTTCGCGCGCTACGCGGCCGACCTCGTGGTGCCCGAGCCGACCCGGCTGGAGATGGCGGTGCTCAAGGGGATCGCGGCCCGCTACGTGATGCAGGCCGACGACCGGGTCGCGATCATGGTGCGTCAGCGCGAGCTGGTGGCCGAGCTGGTCGCCCTGCTCGCCCACCGCGGCCCGGACTCGCTCGAGCGGCCGTTCGCCGACGACTGGGTCGCCGCGGCCGACGACCACGCGCGGCTCCGCGTGGTCATCGACCAGGTCGCCTCGCTCACCGACGCCAGCGCGCTCGCCTGGCACGAGCGGCTGCGTGGCCGTTCCGGTGGTTGAGGCGATGTACTGAGGAGGCGCGCCAGCGCCGTCTCGAAGTGTGCGAGCGCAGCGAGCCCTTCGAGACGCCTCGTCCCTCGGCTCCTCAGGGACCACCTCGAAACCCCGCCGCTAGGCTCCCAGCGTGACCGACTCCCTCGTCTGGCTGCCGTTCGACCCCGAGCTGCTCGGGGACCCGCCCTCCGGCCTGCGCTACGAGGTGGTCGACCCCACCGAGCACGTCCCCGACAGCGTGACCGAGGTCGAGTTCTACGTGCCGCCCTACCAGGTCGGGTCCCGTGTCGGCGACGTCCTGCCCCGCATGGGCAGGCTGAAGGTCGTCCAGACGATGACCGCAGGCGTCGACAACGTGCGCGCCCTGGTCCCCGAGGGCGTGACGCTGTGCAACGGTCGCGGCATCCACGACACCTCGACCGCCGAGCTGGCCCTCACCCTGGTGCTCGCCTCGCTGCGCGGGATCCCCGAGTTCGTCCGGGCACAGGACCGGTCGTCCTGGGCGCCGCAGTGGCGTCCGGCGCTCGCGGACCGGCGGGTGCTGCTGGTCGGCCACGGCGCGATCGGGGAGGCGATCGAGGCGCGACTGCGGCCCTTCGAGGTCGACGTCGTGCGCGTGGCGCGCACGGCCCGCGACGGCGTGCACCCGATCGAGGCCCTGCCCGACCTGCTGCCCGAGGCCGACGTGGTGATCCTGGTGGTGCCGCTCACCGACGCGACCCGGGGCCTGGTCGACGAGGACTTCCTGGGGCGGATGAAGGACGGCGCGCTGCTGGTCAACGTCGCCCGGGGCGCGGTGGTGGAGACCGACGCGCTGGTCGCAGCCCTGGCGTCGGGGCGGATCCGTGCCGCGGTCGACGTGGCCGACACCGAGCCGATGCCGGCGGACCACCCGTTCTGGTCGGCGCCGAACCTGCTGGTCTCGCCGCACGTCGGTGGCGCCAGCAGTGCGATGTGGCCGCGAGCCCACCGGCTGGTCCGCGACCAGCTGCACCGGTACGCCGCCGGTGAGCCGCTGGCCAACGTGATGTCGGGGGACTACTGAGCTTGTGGAGTGCCGCTCCGGCGTCGACGGCCCGCCCGTAGACTCCGCACGTGGCCGGCCGGATTCGCGAGGACAGCATCGCCGAGGTGCGTGAGAAGGCGCGCATCGACGAGGTGGTCTCGTCCTACGTGACGCTCCGCAACGCCGGAGGCGGCTCCCAGAAGGGGCTCTGCCCCTTCCACGACGAGAAGTCACCCTCGTTCCACGTCACGCCGGCCCGCCAGTTCTGGCACTGCTTCGGCTGTGGCGAGGGCGGCGACGTCATCAACTTCTTGATGAAGATCGACGGACTGTCCTTCGTGGAGTCCGTCGAGCGCCTCGCCGACAAGTACGGCGTGCAGCTGCGGCGCGAGGAGGGTGACGTCCGCGAGGACCGTCCCCGGGGCCCCTCACGCCAGCGGCTGGTCGAGGCCCACCGGGAGGCCCAGGAGTTCTACGCCGGCCAGCTCTCGACGCCCGACGCCCTGGTGGCCCGCCAGTTCCTGTCCGAGCGTGGCTTCGACCAGGCGGCCGCCGAGCAGTTCGGGATCGGCTTCTCACCCCGCGAGGGCGAGGCGCTCTTCAAGCACTTGCGGGCCAAGGCGTTCAGCCAGGAGGAGCTCGTCGCCGGGGGACTGGTGGCCGTGGGCCGCTCGGCGTACGACCGCTTCCGCGGCCGGCTGATGTGGCCGATCCGCGACGCGAGCGGCGACACCATCGGCTTCGGGGCGCGCAGGATCTTCGACGACGACCGGATCGACGCGAAGTACCTCAACACCTCCGAGACACCGATCTACAAGAAGAGCCAGGTGCTCTACGGCATCGACCTCGCCCGTCGGGAGATCGCGCGGTCCTCGCAGGCCGTGATCGTCGAGGGCTACACCGACGTGATGGCCTGCCACCTGTCGGGGGTCGGCACCGCGGTGGCGACGTGCGGCACCGCCTTCGGTGACGAGCACTCGCGGGTGCTGCGCCGCTTCCTCAACGACCACGAGGAGTTCCGCGGCGAGGTGATCTTCACCTTCGACGGCGACGCGGCCGGGCAGAAGGCTGCCTTGCGCGCCTTCGGCGGTGACCAGAACTTCGTCGCGCAGACCTACGTCGCCGTCGAGCCGACCGGGATGGACCCCTGCGACCTGCGCGTCAAGAGCGGCGACGGCGCGGTCCGCGAGCTGGTCGCGCGCCGGGTGCCGCTCTACCGGTTCGTGCTGTCCAACGTCGTCGGGAAGTACGACCTGGATCGCGCCGACAGCCGCGTCGACGCGCTGCGCGAGGCCGCCCGCCTGGTGTCGAGCATCCGCGACAAGTCCAAGGTGGATGCGTTCTCGCGCGAGCTCGCCGGGATGGTCGGGATCGACGTGGACGAGGCCCGTGCCGAGGTGCGGCGGGCCGCCTCTCGCCCCGCCTCTCGCCCCGCGGGCCGACCCGACCAGCGGCCGGCAGCCGCGCAGGCCTCCCCGGTGCCGCCGCGGAGCCCGGTCCCGGACCTGCGCGACCCGCGCTTCCAGCTCGAGCGCGAGACCCTGAAGCTGGTCGTCCAGCACCCGATGACGATCGGCCGGATCACCGGTGACGTCGGTCCCAACGACTTCACCCACCCCACCTACCGCGCCGTCTGGGAGCTGGTCGCGGCCGCCGGTGGTCCGGGCGCCGGTGCGGGTGACCCCGGCTGGGCGACGAAGCTGCGGGACGCGACGACCGATCCCGCGGTCTCCTCGACGATCAGCGCGCTCGCGGTCGAGCCGCTGCTGACCGCCAAGGAGCCGGACGCGGCGTACGTCGCGCTGCACGTCTTCCGCCTGCTCGAGCTGACCACGATGCGCCGGATCGCCGACCTGAAGTCGCGGCTGCAGCGCACCAACCCGGTCGAGCACGCGACGGAGTACAACCGCATGTTCGGTGAGCTCGCCGCCCTCGAGCAGCACCGCCGCAACCTGCGTGAGCGCACCGTGGGAGCCCAGTGAGGCTGAGGCGTCCCCGCCCGCCGATCGAGGTCGCCGCAGGCGAGCGGGTCCTCGCCTGGGCCGCCGCAGCCGAGGGCGTGGTCGCCGGCACCAGGGACGCGCTGTACCTCCGGCTCGGCTCGGTCGAGACCCGGATCGCCTGGGAGGCCGTCGAGGCCGCCGACTGGGACCGGGACACCGGGGTGCTGCGGGTCAGCGAGGTCGGCACCTGGGGAGCCCGCCGACCCGAGCACCGGCTCACCATCGACGAACCGGGACGCCTGCTGGAGCTGGTCCGGGAACGGGTCACCGCCAGCCTCGTCCTCCAGCGGCACGTGCCGCTGCAGGGCCGGCGCGGACTGCGGGTGATCGCGCGTCGGGCGCCCCGCGGCGACCGGCCGGTCACGTGGGTCCTCGAGTACGACGAGGGCGTCGACCCGGCGGACCCCGAGGTGCAGCGGGCGGCGCAGGAAGCGCTCGCCGCTGCCCAGGAGGAGGTCGGCCCCGCCTGATCCGCTGGCGACGTGCGCTTCGATTTTTACTGCGCGGGCGACCTTGCTAATGTGTGCGCGCTGCACCGATCCCCTGTAGCTCAACTGGCAGAGCATTCGGCTGTTAACCGGAGGGTTGTTGGTTCGAGTCCAACCGGGGGAGCCAGCCAGGGCCGGGTCCGTCTCATCGCGAGGCGGGCCCGTCCTGTGTCTCCGGGGACAGCCTGGTCGAGGTGGCCGCGGAACACGTCGGGCTCCGGGCACACGTCGGCCGCCTGTCCGTCACGCGGCGTCCATGTGACCTCGGGACCGTGGCAGCACCGCACCAGCGCGTGGACAACACGTGACATGAAGGCCGACCTGGCTGGGGCGGGCCAGAACGGAACTCCAGCCCGGTGGTCACGGTCTGGCTTTCCTCGGGGATGCCGAACGGGTCGGTCGCTATCGGGAGCAGTCCATGTTGTTCAACAGCGCTCGGCGTCGCCGCTCGGGCCAATCCTTCTCCTCGATCGCCGTGGTCGCCATGCTGGCGCTGGCTGCGCCGGCCGCGAGGGGCGCCACGGACGACGGAGACCCTTCGGCACGTGCACGCCTCCGGCCGCTACGACGTACCGGGGCGGGTCCTGGAGAAGGATCTCGACCGCCTGATGGCCGTCTCCGACCTCGTGACGACGACGGAGATCCACAACAGGCACCGGGCGTCGGCGCTCCGGGAGCCCGGGTGGCAGCGGTTCTGGCGGCCCGGACGCCTGTCGGGCGAGTGCGGGATGAGCTGGCGCGCCGACGAGTGGGAGCTGGTCACCGGCACCACCGCCCGGCTGACCCGCAAGTCCTTCCGGCTCGCCGCCAACGACAGGCGGAAGAAGGTCGGTCACGCGGCCACGGCGGTCCTGCGCAGCGTCGCCACGGGCCGGACCGTCCTGGTCTCGGTCGCCCACATGCCCTCCAACGTCGAGTCGGCCGACGGCCGGCACTGGTCGCACGACGCGAGGGACCGGGTCGACGCCTACAAGGACGCCATGCGCGGATGGAGGGCGCACGTCCACGCGATGATCACCGAGCAGGCCCCGGACGTCGTGCTGGTGACCGGCGACTGGAACCTCGACCTCAAGCGCGGGTGGGTCCGCCGCTGGCTGCGCGGCCAGTGGCGCGGCCTGGGCCTGACGAACCTGGACTGGAAGACGCCCTACCCGCGCGGTGGAACCCTGGTCGACCACCGGTTCGGCCGGACCAGGAAGCGGCTCATCGACGCCACGTTCATGTCCGGCGGCAGCTACGCCTGGGCCGGGCACCTGTACCACGACGTCGCGTCCTCGGACCACAACCCGTTCCGGGAGACCGTGACGATCCCCTGAGCGCGCCTACTCGCCCCAGCCCATCGGGAACACCTCGACGGTGGCGGCGAACCCGACGCCGAGACGCTGACCGGACTGCCGGGCGAAGCCCTCGAGGAACTCGCGGGGGTCGAAGTCCTCCCAGCCCAGGCCGTCGATGTAGGCCCGGTGCGCCTCCAGCGACGCCACGCCGGCGTCGAGGGTGTCGCTGGTGTCGACACCGTGCGTCGCGTTCGGGGAGCCGAACGCCCACACCGCGCGCACCCCGCCCCACGGTTCGAGCCCGTCGGTCAGCTGGTCGTTGAAGACCCAGCGGTTCCCGGCGTCCCGGACGGCATCGACCACGGCCCGGCCGACGGCGATGTGGTCGGCCTGGTTGAGGTTCCGCCCACCCCAGGTCTCGCGGAAGTTGCCGGTGATGACGATGTCGGGACGGTGCCGGCGCACCACGTGGGCGATCGCGCGCCGCAGCGGCACGCCGTACTCGAGGATCCCGTCGGGCTGGCCGAGGAACTCCACCACGGGTACGCCGACGATCCGTGCCGACTCGACCTGCTCCGCCTCCCGCACCCGCCGGCACTCCTCGGGGTCCATGCCGTCGATGCCGGCCTCCCCGCTGGTCACCATGCAGTAGACGACCTGCTTGCCCTGCCCGGTCCAGCGGGCGACGGCCGCGGCCGCCCCGAACTCCATGTCGTCGGGGTGCGCGACCACGCACAGGGCGCGCTCCCAGTCCTCGGGCAGGGACTCCAGCGGTGGTGGCATCTCCGTCATGGTCCGAGCATGCACCCGAAACCGTGTTGCCCGACATACCTGTGGGGCGGTTGGCTGGTCGGCATGGCTGACGTCGTCCGCATCGACCCGCACGACGAGTCCGCGCTGCGGGACTGGTTCGAGGTCGAGCAGGAGTCCATCCACGCCGATCGGCCGCGCGCGCTGAGCCGGACCTACGCCGCGCTGGCGACGTCCGTGCAGCACCCGAGCCCCTACGTCGACCGGCCGCTGCTCGCGGCCGTCGAGGGTGGCCGGACGGTGGGTGTCGCGGAGGTCGAGCTGTCGAAGCAGGACAACCTGCACCTGGCCCAGCTCGCCGTCCACGTGCGGCCCGCGCACCGCCGCCGCGGCCTCGGTCGCGCCCTCCACGACGCCGCCGCGCAGGTCTGGCGGGCCGAGCGCCGCTCCACGGTCGTGGGGGAGCTGGTGGTCGACGACGGCGACACCGACCCGGCCGGGATGGCCTTCGCCCGGGCGCTGGGGTTCACCAGCGTCCACGAGGAGGACCACCTCGTGCTGCCGCTGCCGGTCCACGAGGCGGCCATCGCGCAGCCGACCGCCGACCCGTCGTACGACGTCGTCACCTGGGGCGAGCGGTGCCCCGACCAGCACCTGGAGGCGTACTGCCGGATGCGCACCCAGATGGCCCGTGACGTGCCCACCGGTGACCTGGCCTACGAACCGCCGTCCGTCGACGAGCAACGGCTGCGTGTCTCGGAGGAGCGCATCAGCCGCGCCTACCACCAGGTCGTCGCCGCGGCCCGCCGACGCGCGGACGGCGAGATGGCGGGCTACTCCGTCCTGTTCCTCGCCCACGACGACCTCGAGGCCATCCAGGACGACACGCTGGTGATGCCCGACCACCGCGGCCACCGGCTCGGGCTGCGCCTCAAGCTGGCGACCCTGGACGTGCTGCGGCGTGAGCACCCGGATCGGCGGATGTTGCACACCTGGACCGACCGCGACAACCACGCGATGTACCGCACGAACGCTGCGTTCGGCTACCGCCGTGCCGAGGTCCTGCACGAGATGCAGCGCGAGGAGAGGCCCTGACCGGCTTCGCGCGGCTGGACCGGGTGCCGTCCACCGGGCATCACCACGCTCGCCCCGGACGGCGCGGTGGGCTACGTCGGGCGGCTGCTGGCCGCGTTCGCGACCCTGCCGGCCGGTGACGCCCGGGCGCTGCCTGCGGAGGAGCTGCAGGCGCTCCGGGCACACCTGCCCGCGGTGGCGCGGTGGGCGGAGCAGGTCTCGGCGCTGGGTCTGCCGACGACACTGGTCCACAACGACCTGCACGGCAACAACGTCTTCGACATCGGCGGCGAGCTGCGCTTCTTCGACTTCGCCGACGCGATGCTGATGGAGCCGCTGGCGGCGCTGCTGATCCCGCTCGACCGGCTGGCGTTCCGGCTCGACGCGGGCCCGGAGGACGCGCGGCTGTGGCGGGTCGTCGACGCCGCCCTCGAGGTGTGGAGCGACCTCGCCGACCCCGGGGAGCTGCGGGCGGTGCTACCGGCCGCGCTGCAGCTGGCTCGCCTGGGCCGCACCGAGACCTGGGTGCGCTGCACCGCGGCGATGGACGATGCCGAGCTGGGGGAGTGGGGCAGCGCGGCGGGCGCCTCGCTGGCCTCGCTCCTGCGGGACCCGCCGGTCGGGCACCGGGTGAGCCGGGCGTGGTGAGGCCGCGGTTGGGAGCGGCCCCTTAGTTTGGCGGTATGAGCTACCGACTGAGCCGTCTCATGTCCACCGCCACCGCCGGCTACGGCGCCTTCGCGCTCGCCCGCCCCGGGCACCTGCCGGACGCGCTGCAGGCCGACAAGGAGGACCGACCCGGGCTCGAGCTGCTGGCGGAGACCTACGGCGTCCGGGACCTGGCGGTCAGCGCGCTGGGGATCTTCGGCGGTCCGAGGACGGTCCGGGCGGCGATGTTGATGCGGATCGCGATGGACCTCGGCGACGCGGCGCTGCTGGGCACGAAGACCGACGACGAGGTGCGGCAGAAGGTGCTGGCGGTCACGCTCGGCTGGGCCGGGCTCAACACGCTCGCGTTGCTCGTCGACTCGGTGCGTGCCGAGGACTGACCGGCGCCGGCTCGGTGCCGACGACCCGCCACCAGGAGTCCGGGTCCAGCGGCGCGAAGCCCATCGTGCGGTAGCGGGTCGGCGAGCAGCTCGTCGCGACGCAGCCCGGCGAGCACGCGGAAGTCGATCGACCCCGGCACGCTCACCGGCGCGAGCAGTCGCCACAGCGAGCGCGCGTAGGTGTCGGCGAGGTGGGGTCCGTCCCACTCGTAGAGGCCGCGGTAGACCGCGCGCTCGTCGTGGCCCAGCCACAGCGTGGACACCATGCCCGGGAAGCCCGCGAAGAGCGGCGTGTGCAGCACGCTCTCCTGCTCGAACAGCGCGTGGCCCGGACCGCGCACCCCGCGGACCCGGAACGCGACGAGCAGCACGGACGGGTCGGTGGGCGCGGCCCGGTCGACCCGGGTCTCCCGGTAGACCCGGCTCTCGGTGCCGTCCGCGAAGCGGATCGTGCGGCCCACGTGCTCGGTGGGCTGCCAGATCCGGCGTTGCGCGAGCATCCTCGCGCTCCTGAGCACGCACCGGCCCACCGCCGGCCAGGCGGCGCTCGGCGGCAGCGGTCCCGGCGCCAACGGCGCGGCAGGGTGCCGTGGCCGGGGGGCCGGGCGGGTGCGCAGTGGGAGGGGGGTCATCCCCTCGATATCAGCGGCTGGCGCACGCGCACGACAGGGCCGTTGGTCCTCTCGGCCCGGCCGGCGCCGGCGGTCAGCCGACGCGGTCGACCAGGGCCATCGCGTCGTGTGGCGCGAACCCCTTGGCGTCGTTGTCGAAGTAGACGAACACGTCCTCCTCGTGCGCCCACGACCGGAGCTTCCGGGCCCACTCGTCGAGCGCCTCGGCCGGGTAGCCGCTGGCGTAGAGCTCCTTGTCGCCGTGCAGCCGGACGTAGCGGAAGTCGCTGGTGTCCTCCTCGACCTTCGGCCAGCGGCCGGCCGTGTCGGCGAGGACGCACGCGACGTCGTGCTCCCGCAGCAGGGCGACCGCCTCGGGCGTGCAGAAGGTCGGGCTGCGGAACTCCAGCGCGTGCCGCAGTGGGAGCTCGATCGGGGCCGTGGTCAGGGCCCGGTCCTCGGGGACCTTCGCGTCATGGTGCCCGGCGAGCTCCGCCGCCCGGGTCGTGGTCCGGGGGAGCAGGGCGAAGAAGTCGGCCAGCCGGTCCGCCTCGAAGGGCAGGTTCTCCGGCAGCTGCCACAGCACCGGCCCCAGCTTGGGACCGAGCGCGAGCACGCCCGAGGCGAAGAAGTTGGCCAGCGCGGTCTCCACCCCGCGCAGCTTCTTCAGGTGGGTGATGAAGCGGCCGCCCTTGACCGCGAACACGAAGTCGTCGGGGGTCTGGTCGTGCCACGCGGCGTACGACGAGGGGCGCTGCAGGGAGTAGAACGAGCCGTTGATCTCGATCGAGGTCAGCCGTTCGGCGGCGTACCCGAGCTCGCGGCGCTGCGCCAGCCCGGGTGGGTAGAAGTCGCCTCGCCAGCCGGGATAGGTCCAGCCGGAGATGCCCACCCGGATGCGTTCCATGAGACCGACACTAGGTCGTCGGTGACGAGCGTGGTGCTCCTGTCGGCCCAGACCACCAGGCCGCGGCGGCCCGGCCGGGTACGCAGCCAGCGGGCGGCGTCGGCGCCGCGCGCGTACGCCGCGGTCGCGTCGATGTCGGCCCAGGTGAGGTTGTCGGCCACGACCGTCACCGAGGCGACCGCCTCGGGGGCGCGGCCGGTCCGGCCGTCGACGAGGTGGCTGCCGCGGTGGGCGGTGCCGGAGGTGGCGACCGCCCCGTTGTGCACCGGGACGACGGCGATCACCCGGGTGGGGTCGTGCGGGTCCTCGACGCCGATGCGCCACGGGTCCGCCCCGGGGTCGAGCGTCCGGCAGACCATGTCACCCCCGGCGGAGAGGCAGAAGTCGGTGTCCTGCAGGCCGCGGAGCGGACGGGCGGCCCGCTCCACAGCCCAGCCCTTGACCACGCCGCTGGGGTCGAGCCGGGTCCGCCCGCCGGGGCCGGGCAGGCGCACCCGGAAGGCGCCGTCCGACTCGCGCTCGGCACGGGCGCCGAGACCGAGCACCTCGACCACCTCGGACGGGCAGTCGGCCAGGTCGATCTCGCCGCGGCCGAGCCGCGACACGACCGAGTCCTCGCGGTAGGTGCTGAACACCCGGTCCGCGTCGTGCAGCGCTGCCATCGCCTCGGCCCAGGCGTCACGCCCGGCCAGGTCGTCGGCATGCCGGCCGCGCATCGCGAGGCTGACCGGCATCCCCATCACGTGCTCGACGTACCGCTGCATCGTCGCGCTCACATTCCCGCCTGGTCCAGCGCGCTCTGGAGGGACTGGACGTAGCCGACGCTGGTGACCGTGGCGCCGCTGACCATGTCGATCTGGGCGCTCTGCGCGTCGAGCGTGTTCTGGATCAGGATCGGCAGGGCGTAGGAGTTGATCTGGTCGTCCTGCGGGTTGCCGCTGGGGTACTGCAGCACGGAGACGTCGGTGATGGTCCCGGACTTCAGCGCCAGCTCCACCTGGACCGGACCCCACTGCGTCTGCACCACGTCTCCGGTGGAGGTGGTCGGCTGGGCACCGGACCGCTGCCGCCGGCGCCGCTCCCGTTGCTGCCGCTCCCACCGTTGCCGCCACCGCCGGTGCCCGACTGGCCCGACGACGAGCCCTGGCCGGACGACGTCGACGAGCGGCCGGCCTGCGTGCCGGAGGCGACCACGGTCCCGGTGGTCGAGCTCAGCGCGCCGGAGGTGGAGGTGTGGTAGCCGAACAGCAGCACCAGCACGGTGATCGTGCTGAGCAGCCACAGGACGTTGCGCTTCATCGGGTCACCACCGGAAGGTCTCGACGTGGAAGTGGTCGGGCGGGACGCCTGCGGTCTCGCAGGCGCGGCGTACGGCCTCGGTCCAGTCCGGGGGCCCGCACACGTAGACGTCGCGCTCGGCGATGTCGGGGATCCACCAGGTCAGCGCCGTGACGTCGTCGGCGGGGCCGATGCCGTCGCCGAGCCAGGAGTCGTCGGCGCGCCGCGGGCCGGGCAGGTAGAGCGTCTGGAGACCGCGCTCGCGCTCCAGGACGGCGAGCTCGTGGTCGAAGAGCGGGTGGTCGCGGAACCGCTGGACCAGGACCGCGTCCCCGGGCGCGTAGTCGAGTCCCTCGGCGAGCGCGCGGAGCGGGGTCACGCCGACCCCGGCGCCGATGAGCGCGACCCGATGTCGCTGACGGGCCCGCGGGCTGAGCCGCCCGTAGGGGCCCTCGACCAGGACCCGCGTGCCCGGCCGCAGGTACGCCGTGTCCCGGCTCCCGTCGCCCGCCTCCTTGACGGTGATCCGCAGGCTCCGGCCGTCCGGGGCCGCGGAGAGGGAGTAGGGATTCGCGCGCGTCCAGCCGTGCCGGCCGAGGAAGCGCCAGGAGAGGAACTGGCCGGCCTCGACCGGGAGCCGGTGCAGGCCGCGACCGGTGACGTAGACCGACACGATGCCCGGCCCCTCGGGGACCACGGAGGTGACGCGCAGCCCGTGCCGGGCGGTGCGCCACAGCGGCAGCCCGACCCGCCAGACCAGCACCGCGGCGGCGGTGAGCGCCCACACGGTCCACCAGTAGGCGGTCGCCGCAGGCGAGGTCAGGAACTCCCGCCCGGTCCACAGCTGGTGGGGGAGGGCCAGGCCGACGCCGAGGTAGGCGTAGAGGTGCAGCAGGTGCCAGGACTCGTAGCGCAGCCGGGCCCGGGACGCCTTGATGCTGGTGGCGACCACGAGCACCAGCAGGGCGGTACCGGCGACGGCGAGCAGCATGCCGGGGTACGTCCAGGTGAGGTTCCACAGCGTCCCCGGGGTCGCTGCCAGGCTGCCTGCGGCGTAGCCCCACGTGATCAGGCCGACGTGCGCGAGCATCAGGTTGAACGAGGTGAAGCCCACGATGCGGTGCTGGCGGGCGAGCCGGTCCTGGCCGAAGGCGCGCTCGAGCCAGGGCAGGCGGGCCATCAGCAGGACCTGGGCGAGCAGCAGGTCGGCGGCGACCAGGCCGGTCAGCCGGCCCAGCGAGGTGAGCCCGGAAGCCCAGCCGCCGAGGTCCTGGATCCCGCCGGCCGCGGTCCACCAGTAGGTCACCACCAGCAGGCTCAGCCACAGCGTCACGCCGGCGCCGGTCCGGACGCCCGCGTCGACCCTGGCCCGGCGGAACCACGGATGCCGTGCGCTGTGCACGCTCGGAGCTGGGCTGCTGGTGGCCGCCGTCATGAGTGGTAGGCCGTGTCCGTGCCTTCAGCAGAGCCCTGCCCCGGCTGCTGGCCCGGCGGGGGGATGCCGTCCCCGTCGTCCTCCCAGCTGGGCGGCTGGCCCGGGTCGCCATGGTGGTCCGGCGTGAAGCGAGTGTCGACCTGACCGGGCTGCCCGCCGTCGTTCGCGGTGGCGTTGACGTGGCCGACGGCGAAGCCGCCGAGCGCGGCGGCGGCGACCAGCCCGGCAGCACCTCCGGCGAGCACGCCCCGGTTGCGCGCCCAGCGGGAGGGCGACCGCGGCGGGGCTGCGGCGTACGGCTCGGGGTTCACCGGTGGGACGGGCGGCTGGCTGGTCGCGCTGTCCTCGGCAGGGGAGGGTTCCCAGCGGGAACCGCTGCGGGGCTGCTGCTCGTCGGTCACGGGGTCTCCTCGTCTCGGAGACTCCATCGTGGATCGCGGACCTGAGGTGGACGGATGCCGAACCTGTGAACTACCTGTCAGCGGGCGCTCCCGCTGGCTGGGGGTGTTCCGCCGACCGGTGTCGTTCTCTGCTCCGCGCGGTCGATAGGTTGTGCCCGCGAGGGGCGGTAGCTCAGTCGGTCAGAGCAGAGGACTCATAATCCTTGGGTCGTGGGTTCGAGCCCCACCCGCCCTACCACGCAACATCGCAGGTCAGAGGGCACTTGTGCCGAGATCGAGCGGCAAGACGTCCGCGGAACCACCCTGAGTCCGCAAGCAGTCCGCACGGGCCAGGGCGGCAGCCTCGTCCAGACGGTCCGCGACCGCGTCGAGGTCGTCGCCGAAGAGGCCGGCGTACACGTCGAGGGTCATGGCCGCGGAGGCGTGGCCGAGCATCCGCTGGACCGAGGGCGTTTCTACCGCCCGGATGCACCCGCACATGCTCCGCCACACCTTCGCCACCACGATGCTCGATGCCGTGGTGGATCTGCGCGACGTACAGATCGCCGCCAGGCATGCCGACCCGAGAAGGACCATGCGGTACGACCGTGCCCGCAAGAACCTGGACAGGCACCCCAACTATGTTCTGCGGCGTACATGGCCTCAGGAACCTGAACGCTCGCATCTGAGCTCACAGCGGCAAATGAGTGAATAGTCTTGCCAGGGCGCCGGGCAGCGGCGTCCCGCCGGCACGGCGCGATGGGCGCGGTCCGCGACTGACCGATACCCCGCGCGCCGGGAGAGACAGCGCCCCACCGGCCTGTCCCGGCGCGTCCGTGCGATCCCCCGTGGTGTCACTGGTAGCACGCCTGACTTTGGATCTAGTAGCCCAGGTTCGGATCCTGGCGGGGGAGCGACAACCGGCCCCACCCATCGGCCAAACACACTGAAGTCCGGCGGCGCCTTGGGACAATCGTCCGTCATCGGCAGTTGCGCGCGGACGGCGGGACGCCATGAGCGCGCGCGGACAGCGGCTACCGCGCTCCCGAGGGCGTACGCCGGCTACTGGTCGCCAGGGGATCTGGACCATGAAGCGAGCAAACCGCAGGGGCGCGTGACGCCGAACACGCTCGCGCCGGAGTGTCGTATCGGCGCACTGTTGTTCGTAGCGTAGGTAGTGGCGGACATCAGGTCTGCCCGACGAAGGGGAGCAGGGATGCCTCACTACCTCATCTACTTCAACCAGCAGTGGGTTGGCGACCACGACGAGGAGTGGTTCGAGAGCCGCGTCGAACCGTCCCGGGCCGTCGTCCGAGAGATGCAGGATCAAGGCGTCCTGGTCTACGCCGGCGGACTGGTCGAGGAGCTGGAGGAGGCGGCAGGCGCGGACGCCACGAGTGGCGAGTTGCTCTTCACCGACGGGCCCTTCGTGGAGACCAAGGAGTGGCTCGGTGGGCTGACCATCGTGGACGTGCCCGACGACGTGTCCGCTCGCATGTGGGCGGGGAGGGTGGCCGAGGGGTGCGGCTGGCCGCAGGAGGTGCGCCGCTTCAAGGCCGGCTCGTTGCAGGCGGTCGTCCTCGGGGGTGAGGCATCGGGCCGGCGCTGAGCGGCAGCGCCACGCGACGCACTGTCAGCGGCTGAGTGCGGTGGGTCAAGGTGTAGTCGGATCCAATGACTACGGTTTCGCGTCATGGCGATCATCCACAAGGCCAGCGTCAGTCCCACCAGAATGGAGTTGTTGGAGCGCATCTTCGGTGAGGCCGTGACAGTGCTGGGTACATATCGGCTCGACGACCCAAGTGGTGAGGTCGGCATTGAAGCGTTCATCGCGTGCTCCGGCGCAAAGACCCGGCAAGTCGTGCTTACCTATCGTGGGGCCCCGCTTGAGGGTGCCGAGGAAGACCTCATCTCAACGATGGAACACAGCGTTCTTGGTCGCCGGTGGATCTACCACGGAACGGGTGATCCGGTCGCGGCCACATGTTTCCGACGAGCGCTCCGTGGCGAACAGGGGCAGGCGGTCGAAGAGTTGTGGGACAACGGGCAACGCGTCGGCACCGTCGAGCCGAGCATCCGGCTGTCCGTCGTGCCGGGCCAGTCACCGGAGGCCGACGCCGCGCCTGTGATGGCCAGGGACCTCGACGACGCGCCCAAGCACGCTCGGGGTCCGCACCTGCGTGCCGAATGGAATGGTGGCGGAGCGGTCGTTGCCAGCATCGGGTGAGGCATAGCACTCATCACGGCAGTTGCGCGCAGACGGGGGCATGGTCGGGCGTCCGCCCTCAGCGGATTAGTGCGTTACTCGGACGCACTGCGTCTCGGTTCTGTGGTGTGGTGTCGTCATGAGCAGGCAGGGATGGCGGGACTTCCTCGTGGCCGACGGGGTCGAGGAGTGGGTGGTGCTGCACGGTGGGGCCGTGGCGGCGTACGACGTGAGTTCGCTCGCCGAGGCGAGTGCCCTGGCGTCTGAAATCACCGACCTACCAGGGGTGGCCGGTTCGGGTGCCCTGCTGACGCTCGCTGATTGCCGCCTCACCGTGCGACTGACCCGTGGCGTCGAGTTCCTGGAGCCGCACCACGTCGACCTCGCGCGGAGGATTTCGGAGGTCGCCCGTCGACACGGGGCCGTCGCCGGTCGGGGTGCCGTGCAGGAGGTCCAGCTGGCGGTGGCTGCCCGGCCCGGCGACCTGGATGTCGGCTTCTGGCGGGCTGTGTTGGGCTATGACAGCCTGGCCGACGACAACGGTGTCGACCCGCTCGGGCACGGGTCAACGGTCTGGATGCAGGACCTCGACCCGGCCAAACCGTTGCGGCACGCGATGCACGTCGACGTGTCGGTCGCCCGCGAGCACGCCGTACGACGCCTCGAGGCTGCGCTCGCGGCCGGCGGCCGTGTGGTCGAAGCCTCTGAGGCACCGGCGTGGTGGGTTCTCTCCGACCGCGCGGGTAACCGAGTCTGCATCGCCTCCTGGCCCGACGGTGCCGAGCGCTCCGCGCGCGACCTGAGCGACTGAAAGAGACCACGCCAACCACCTGATACATCCGCGTGAGCGAACAGCGGCAGTCCGGACGTCCATTGCCGCGCGCCCGGTGAGGCTCCGGGGGTTAGGTCTCCCGAGAGCTGAGCACGCAGAACTCGTTGCCCTCCGGGTCGGCCAGCACCGTCCAGGTCGCGGCATCGGACTGACCCACGTTCTTGCGTGTGGCGCCGAGGCGTTCGAGACGCTCGATCTCCGCGTCGCGGTCCTGGCTTATGTGGGGGGCGAGGTCGATGTGCAAGCGGTTCTTGACGGACTTGCCCTCAGCGACCGGAACAAAGACCATCCCGGGGCCGACCCGTTCCCAGGGCGTCTGCGCGATCAGTGCCTCGTCGGCCCAAGCGGGGACGATCACGCATTCCTTGTCTGACTCGTGGATGACGGTCCAGTCGAGTGCCTGTGCCCACCACGACGCCTGCTTTCTCACGTCCTGGCAGTCGACAACCAGCGTGTACCACCGAAGTGCCATGTTCCCGTGGGTCCTTTCGAGCGTCTCCGTGATGGGGACTCTGTCAGATCGGCGGTCTCCCAGCCCGAACGAACGCGAGAACTTGCGTGGCCTTCGATAGGCACCCGGTCAACTCTCGCCCTGTCATCGACACGAGCACCCTTTCACTGTCCGCGGCATAGGCGTCGCAGGAGGCGGCGTTCACTATGCGGACTAATGTCGTGGCACCATGCGGTCTTGGAAGGTGGATCAGGTGTCGGATCATCCGGTGCTAACCCCGCGCCAGGTCGAAGGATTCTTCGCTGCACGTGCCTTGTGACTCCTGCCCCAGGTGCCTGAGGCGCCCCCGTCGCCCATCCCGAGCCGCACGGCCCGACGGGCCTTCATCGCCTGGCTGGTGTCGATCGTCGTCGGTGCCGTCGCCTGGATCCTGTTCACGTCCGCGTTTGCCAGTCTGCTCAACCGGTTGTTGCCGGTCGCGGGACCGGTCCTGCTCGTGCTCGGCGCCGGACCGCGACGTGGACCCGCCGGGCCTATACCCCTCGCCTGAGCGTCCCGGCCAGCTCCAGGTGTGGACCGGGGTTGTGTGGACCCGGAAGTTCCGGGCGCCCAACCGGCCGTTCACTACTCAGGCGTCGCAGCGTCAGCCGTAGGCATCGCGCGGGCCGACATGCCGGGTGCGCTCACGGCTCAGACCGCTCCGGCAACGCTCTGTCATCGGGGCATGAGCGTGCGTGCCCCATGGCGTCGCATCTGATCTACCAGGCGCAGGCGCTGAGCCAGCCCGAGGTTCGTTGAACCGCGGATTCCGTGCGCTCTAGGCTCGGGCCATGCTCGAGCTGCATCAGTTCGACCTGGACGTCATCGCCACGGCGCTCTCGGATCAGACCGACTACGAACGCCAGTGGCTGGTTGATCCAGCCAGCGGCGAGCTCGTGTTATGGACGTCTGACACCGGAATCGATGGGCGGAACCCGGTCGAGCTCGACGAGCTCGACGAGAAGTTCATGGCCATCACCCCGTTGCCGGGGGAGTGCCGCTGCCGCTGGCGCAGTCCGCAACCAGTCCGCACCAGCGCTCGGATCCACTCGAACAGAACGCACACCGTTGGACACGGATCCCTTGTTCTGAGGGGGATTCGCGACTTCTTGGCTGGCTGGATCTGCCCGGGATCGCCCTCATAACCCGTCGTGGGTTCGAGCCACCCGCCCACTCCCGGCGCTGCCGCCCACTGCTGCGCCCCGTGGGCGGTTCGCCGGGGTCGACGAGTGGCGCTGACCCTGGGCGGTACCTGCATCGGGTCTCTGACGTCCCGCGACGACACCCACCCGTCGGTAGGTCCCTCGGCGTGCTGGGGACGTCTGCCTAGGTGTTCTGTCCATGGAGGTTGTGTACGGCGTGGAGCAGTGAAATGAGTGAAGGCCTCCGGTGAGGTGTGGAGCTACCACAGCAATCCACGCTCACCAGGAGGCCTTCGTGTCCCACGCTAACGCGACTCTCACTCCGACCGGCCGTCTGCGCCTGGCCCGGCTCGTCGTCGATCGCGGATGGACCTACGCCCGCGCCGCCGAGCGGTTCTCGATCAGCGTGAGCACCGCGCGCCGCTGGGCCCTGCGCTACCGGGCGATGGGACCGGAAGGGATGGGTGATCGGTCCTCGCGCCCCCACCACTCGCCCGGTCGGCTGGATCGCCGGGTCGAACGCCGCATCGTGAGCCTGCGCGTGACTCGTCGCTGGGGTCCGGCCCGAATCGCCTACCACCTGGGCCTGAACCCCTCCACCGTGCACAAGGTGCTGCAACGCTACGGCTGTCCGAGGTTGAAGTGGACCGACCCGGCCACCGGGGTGCGGATCAAGACCTCCCGTGCCGACCGGCGCAGCTATGAGCACGCCGCACCAGGCGACCTGGTGCACATCGATGTCAAGAAGCTCGGCCGGATCCCCGACGGCGGCGGCTGGCGGTTCCGTGGACACCAGGCCGGCAAGCGCAACAAGGAGCGCACGCCGGCCGGCTACGCCTTCCTCCACCACGCCGTCGACGACCACTCCCGGTTGACCTACTCCGAGATCCACGCCGATGAGAAGAAGGAGACCGCGGTCGCGTTCTGGCGGCGCGCCCGCGCCTGGTTCGCCCACCGCGGGATCACGATCCGGGCGGTGTTGACCGACAACGGCAACGCCTACCGGTCACGACTGTGGGCCAAGGCTCTCGGCAAGCGGGTCAAGCACCGCCGCACACGCCCCTACCGGCCTCAGACCAACGGCAAGGTCGAACGCTTCAACCGCACCCTGCTCGAGGAATGGGCCTACGCCCGCGAGTACCGCTCAGAAGCCGAACGCGCGGCTGCCTACCCCCACTGGCTCCATCACTACAATCACCACCGCGGCCACACCTCGCTCAAAGGCCTCTGCCCCGCGGACCGCGTGCCCAACCTCTCCGGACACAACACCTAGGCTGCACGCATGACGCGCTCCAGCACCGAGCCAGACATCGCCACGCCTGGCGCGCGACCGGGCCCGAGCTCATGGCGCTGGTGGGTGCACGACCGAGACGGGCACCTCGCGATCGCGATGCTCCCCAACCCCGCCATCTGGGTCTGGGTGCTCTGCCGAGGACTCGCCTGGATCGGATGGTCCGGCCTTGATGAGCGGACCCTCCGTGATCTGGGCACCGGTGCGTTGCTGGTGTGGGCGGCCGACGAGCTGGCGCGCGGAACCAGTCCGTTCCGCCGGGTCCTGGGCGCGGGGGTGCTGGTGTTCGTGCTCATGGGTCTGCTCCGCTGATCGTCCCGACCCAACGCCCGACCGTGATCCGAAGTCACAGGTGGTCTGCCGTGGATCCGACCGGCCTGTGCTCAGGGAGGCGCAGTCACCCACGGGTCACTCGCCCGCGCCGTCGGAGTCGACGGGCGGGAGTGCGTCGATGACGCCAGAGGCGACCGGGTGCACCTGCCCGCCGACCCACAGGTTCCCGTCCGAGTCGGCGGTGACCGTGAGGACACTGGCGCGGCCCGTGAACCGGCCCTGCCTCAGTCGTAGCGTTCCGTCGCGCACGAGCCCCTGCGCTCGCAGGTACGCCGCGGCCGGGCCGGCGGCACTGCCGGTGGCGACGTCCTCCACACGCCCGGCGTTGTCCCAGGTCCGGCCCTCCTGCGACGCGGGGTCGAGGACGTAGACGAAGCTGGCTCCGAGCCGGCCGAGCCACGGCCCGAAGTCGGGCAGGGCGATGTGTGCCCGAGCCAGTCCGTCGGGGGTGACGGGCACGATCAGGTACGGCAGGCCGGTCGACGCGACCTGCAGCGGCAGGTCGACCAGGTCGGTGCGGTCGAGGCCGAGCGCGCTCGCCGCTTCCTCACGCAGGGCCGTGGGCAGGTGTGCCGAGAGCTCCGCCTGGCCCTGGTTCATGGTCGCGGTGAAGTACCCGCCACTGCGTGCGCTGATGACCGGCACGTCGCGGCCGTGGATGACGAAGCGCCACTCGTGCCGGGCTTCCGCCGAGGCGGTTGCCTCATGCAGTGCGGCTGCCGCCCCGAGGACCGGATGCCCGGCGAACGGGAGCTCCTCCTCGACGGTGAAGATCCTCGCGTTGACCGTCGTGGTGTCCTGGACCCGGGACACGAAGATGGTTTCGAACTGCCGCATCTCCTCGGTCACCCGCCTCAGCCGTTCGGCGCGCTGCCCGAGGGGATCCAGGAACACGACGACGAGTCCGTTGCCCGAGAACGCCGAGGTGGCGAAGACGTCGACGTGCCGGTACTCGAGGCCGGTGGGTCTGGCTGTACTCACGTCGACGGTCCCGTGCGCGCGGGCAAGGGGACCCACTCCTCGAACCGGCCGACCGGACCGAACCCGAGTGACCGGTAGAGGTGCTCGCCCATGGGTGTCGACTGAAGCGATGCGGTCCGCGCGCCCCGGTGGTGCGCGTGGGCAAGGACGTGACACATCAGTGCGCGAGCGAGGCCGCGGCGCCGCCAGCCCGGTGCGGTGGCCATCGCGTAGACACCCACGTCGCGACCGTTCACGTGCGTCAGCGCACTCGCGACGGCGCGACGCTCGACGACGAGCGCCCAGGCCTCGACGTCCGACCCCGCGTCGTCATCCGGCAGCTCGGCCAGGGGAACCGGTTCGTCACCGGCCCGGATCGCCGCCTCGATCGTCGTACGTCGCACCCTGGAGTCGGCTGGAAGGCCGGGCGCGAGGGGCCGCGTCATCACCAGGGTCGTGGTGTCACGGCTCATCCCGGGTACGGCGCGGACCACGTCCGGAGTGTGGAAGTCGTTGGCGTTGCTCGGCACCCACAGGGCCCACGACGCGACGCCTGCTCCGTCGTACAGCGCGCTGAGCTGGGCGGCGGCCACCGAGGCCGACTCGGCCGAGGGCCCGTCGCGGAGGATGGCGTTGTTCAAGGGGGCCCACCTCGGGAAGACGGCGCTGACGGCGGTGCTCGTGTGGACGAGCCGGGCACCGGCTGACGTCGCCGCGAGCGCCTGCCAGGCCCCGAGCAGGGTCGATTGGCCGGGTAGAGACATCGTTGCCATGGCGACCACCGACCCTTTCAGCGTCCGCGGGATGAACTCCTGATGGTGGTGAGTCGCCGGCCGGGCGACAGCGTTACACGCCACCGTAGTCCGAGTTCGCGCGCCCGAGCCGCGGCCGCGGGATTCCGGCGCGCCCGAGGACGGACCCGTTGCGTAACGCCCCGCTGCGCAGGCGGACTCGTCGGTGTCATCCCACCGCCGGCCGAAGCCCGCGACGTCCAGCCCGCGAGTGGCAGGGCAGGGGGCCGGCGCGGGGGCGCGTGCCAGTCGAGCCAGACGCGTTCGGTGTCGACAGCGGGTACGCAGAGGGGCTCACCGTCGACGGCATCTCGCTGCGGGACCGCATCTGGTTCGCCCAGCTGCTCTGACGTCACACAGGTGGAGCACCGAGCTCCGCCGCGCACCCGACGTCGGGTTCCAGCCGCGTCGGGTTTCAGCCGCCGTTGTCCGTGCGCCACCGGTGGTAGAGGTCGAGCAGGTCCTCACGAGCCAGCGGATCCAGATCCTCTGCGTGTGCCGCTCCTGCCACGAGGATCGTCGCCTCGATCCGCTGTCGGGCGCTCGACCATGGCAGTCGGTCCTCGCGCGGACCACATCCGCCCGGCGGCGGGTGGTGGGGGGACCTGGCCGCGACAGTTGAACAATCCAGTACCAACAGGTTGTCTAGACCAGCGATTCGGGGGGCACCGATCCGGGGATCACGTCCCTCGAGGGAGTGAAATTGAAGACGCATCACCATGAAATCGATCGCGCGCGCATCCGCCCGGTCGACCGATCTACCGCGCCCGGCGGCGGGCTGGCACTCGTGCCCGGCGCGGTCGGGCTGACCGTCACCGGACTGGCGTCCGGCAGCCATGTCGGGTTCACCGACCTCGGCTGGGCCACGGCCGCCGAGCCGTTGCCGACCGGGTCGGTCGTGGTCGGCGTGGGCCTGCTCTGCCTCGGGTTCGCCGCCGGCATCCGTCAGCTGGTCGTGCTCCAGGCCGCCGGACGTCGGGTCCGTGGCGACCGCAGACGGCGGGGCATCGTCGGGATGCTCAGCCGGCCGAGCCAGCGCACGTCGGAGAAGGTCCGGTCGGCGGCCCCTGGTTGCCCGGTTGTTCACGAGCCCGCCCCCGAGCGCAGCCCACGGCCCGCCAGCGAGTCCGGCTCCACGGAGGTGGACCCGGCTGAGGCCGAGGAGTTCCTCCGGATGTTCCACGCCGAGAACCCCGAGGCCGGGCCGGTCGAGCCCAGGGTCGTCGCGGTCAGGCGTGAGATCGAGACCACCGGGACCTATTGGCACACGCCTGAGGAGCTCGCCTTCGGCGCCCGCGCCGCGTGGCGCAACAACGCCCGCTGCATCGGCCGGCTGTACTGGCGGAGTCTGCAGGTGCGCGACCTGAGGACGGTGCGCGACGCCGCGGGTGTCGCCCGGCACTGTGTCGACCACCTGCGCGCGGCAGGCAACGGCGGCAGGATCCGCCCGATGATCAGCGTGTTCGCCCCGGAGACGCCGACCCTGCGCGCGCCCAGGATCTGGAACGAGCAGCTCATCCGGTACGCCGGCTACGAGCAGTCGGACGGCGCTGCGCTGGGAGACCCACGCTACGTCGAGTTCACGCGCGAGATGGTCAGGCGAGGGTGGCGTCCGCCCACGCAGCGAAGCGCCTTCGACGTGCTCCCGCTCGTCGTGGAGACCCTCGAGGAGGGGCCGCAGATGTTCCCCCTCCCTGAGGACGCGGTGCACGAGGTCGAGCTCGAGCATCCCGACCTGCCCTGGTTCTCCGACCTGGGCCTGCGCTGGCACGCGGTTCCGGTCATCAGCAACAGCCAGCTGGTCATCGGCGGCGTCTCCTACCCGGCGGCACCGTTCAACGGTTGGTACATGGGCACCGAGATCGGAGCCCGCAACCTCGGTGACACCGTGCGCTACAACCTGGTGCCGGTGGTCGCCGAGCGGATGGGGCTGGATTCGTCGGACGAGGCCACACTGTGGCGGGACCGGGCGCTGGTCGAGATCAACCGCGCGGTGCTCCACTCTTTCCGGGAGGGCGGCGTGACCATCACCGACCACCACACCGAGTCCGACCGGTTCCTCACCCACCTCGAGCGAGAGGAACGGGCGGGGCGCAGCTGCCCGGCCGACTGGAGCTGGATCGTGCCGCCGATGTCCGGCTCGCAGACCCCGGTGTTCCATCGCTACTACGACACCGAGGACCAGCTGCCGAACTTCATCACCGACGACGATGCGGCACGCCGGGGGGTCCTGGGCAGTCCGCCCGCCTTCGGGTAGCTCGCCACGCACAGTGCGTCAGCGGACATCGGCGAACGCTCGGCCCCTCGGGGCCGGGATGGGAAGTGCCGACCGGGGAGTCCCTGCGCGCGAGGGGCAGGGCCGCACGCACCGGGAGCCCGGTCGGCGGCGCATTCTCCTCGTCGGTCTGGTCTTCGTGCCGGATCTCGGCCTCGGGTACCCCAAGTGGGGTACGCGCACCCCCTCGAGGCCCCTCGACTTGGGTAGCGTCACCCGGCGGCAGCCTGGTCACGGGTCCGGTTCTCGGACGCATCCACGACGGAGCAGCCCCGTCACTGTCACCCCCCGACAGGGAGAAACGCTCACATGAAGCACTTTCGCATCCTGACCGCCCTTGCACTCGGGTGCCTGGCCCTGGTCGTCGTCGGCGTCGCGCACGCGCACGGCGGTCACCCGCACAGCCGTCACCCGCACAGCGATCACGCGCACAGCGATCACGCGCAAGCAGGGGAAGCACCACTGGGGCCACTGCTCCAAGCATCCACGCGCGCCCAGGTGCCAGCCGACCCACGGCCCCACCTCGGACCCGACCACGACCTCGGACCCGACCACCACCTCGGACCCGACCACCACCTCGGACCCGACCACCACCTCGGACCCGACCACCACCTCGGACCCGACCACCACCTCGGACCCGACCACCCGACCCGCCCACCCCCGACCACGACGTCCGTCCCCACCACGCCGTCGTCGTCCGGCACCTGCCAGGACGCCGACGCGAAGTACATCTGGAACGACTGGGGCAACGGGCCGATCGGTGACTACTACGCCGATGCCGACTGGTGGGCCACCAACGGGTACGCGTTCGCGCAGAAGACGGTGATCTGCGACTACAACTCGTGGTACGTGCAGGCCACGGCCGACAACTCCAAGGGCGACGGTGCCGTGAAGTCGTACCCGAACGTCCACCGCGACTACCACGACTGGGGCACCGGCAAGGAACCGTCGATCTCGTCGTTCAACACGATGACCTCGCAGTTCGCCCACACCAGCCCCGGAGTCGGGATCTACGACGTCGCCTACGACATCTGGCTCAACGGGGTCGCCGACTCGAACTCCACCGAGCTCATGATCTGGACCGACAACCACAAGCAGGTCCCCTCCGGGTCGAAGGTCGGACAGGTGACGCTGTCGGGTCACACGTGGGACGTGTGGTCGAGCGGCTCGAACCACTACATCGCGTTCGTCCCCGCAGGCGGCGCCTCGATCACCAGCGGCACGCTCGACCTGCTCGGCTTCTACCAGTACCTCATCTCGGACGGTCGCCTGCCGGCGAACAGCACCGTCGGCCAGGTCGACTACGGCGTCGAGGTCGTCTCCACGGACGGCAAGCCCGCCCGGTGGGACTTCACCGACTTCAACGTCACCTCGTCCTGACGTGCGCCGGTCGGCCTGCTCCAGCGGGCCGACCGGTCACCGGCCGCCCACGCGGTCACTGCTCGCAGCGGTCGATCGCCGGGTCTCGTGGGCCCGTGCGGCTCAGGCCGGGCCGGGGACCACGGCACGGGGCGGCGCGGCCTCGACGAGCTCGGAGAGCAGGTCGCGGTCACCGCTGACGGCGACCTGGTCGAGGCGGCGCTCCACGAACATGTCGTAGATCCCCTCCGGGGTGGCCTCGACGACCACGTCCGGACCCTCGAGAGGCCCGCTCCGGACCTCGCCGTCGACCATCGAGGCGATCTCGTCGCCGACGTGGAACTCGAAGCGGCCGCCCGGCGCGCGCGGGGCGAGCGCGATGTCCAGGGCGTTGGTGAGCCAGCCCTCGAAGAGCCCGGACTCCGCCGTGGGCGGCCCGAGGGAGCGGGCGCCCCACAGCGCCAGCTCGCGCATGGCTGAGCGCAGGTCACGGCCGTAGTCGGTGAGCTCGTAGACCTTGGATGCGGCCGGCGGCGGAAGTGTCCGCCTCGTGACGATCCCGCAGGCCTCCAGGTCACGCAGCCGCGAGGCGAGCATGTTCGTCCCGATGCCCGGCAGCGCGTCGACCAGGTCGGTGTAGCGCTTGCCGCCGTGCATGAGCTCGCGGACCACGAGGAGGGACCAGCGCTCGCCGACCATGTCGAGCGCGTGGGCCATGGGGCAGTACTGGTCGTAGCGCTTCGTCATACCCAAATCATACCACTTTCTCTCGAACTTGAAGTAAGTGCTTGCAAAACTGAAGTAGCCACTTCTATGGTCGAAGACATGGCTACCGTAATGAAAGAAACAACCTCGACTTCGTCACGGCGGAAGTGGCTGGCCCTGGCGCTCCTCTGCGTCGTGCAGTTCATGGTGGTGCTCGACATCGCGATCGTGAACGTCGCACTTCCGTCCATCAAGATCGACCTGGGGTTCTCCCAGAGCGACCTGCAGTGGGTCATCAGCGCCTACGCCCTCGTCTTCGGCGGTTTCCTGCTGCTCGGGGGGCGCGCCGCCGACCTGCTCGGACGTCGCCGGCTCTTCTACGCCGGCCTCGTCGTCTTCACGATCGCCTCGTTCATGGCCGGGATGGCCTGGTCGGAGGCGTCGCTCATCGCGGCCCGCGCGTTCCAGGGCCTCGGTGCCGCGGTCATCGCACCGGCAGCGCTGTCCATCCTGAGCACGACCTTCGTCGAGGGTCGCGAGCGCAACATCGCGCTCGGGGCCTGGGGTGCGGTCGGCGGCTTCGGGGCGGTCGCGGGTGTCCTGCTCGGTGGCGTCCTCACCGACGCACTGAGCTGGGAGTGGATCTTCTTCGTCAACGTCCCGGTCGGCCTGGCCGCCCTCGTGGTGGCGCCGTTCCTGCTCCAGGAGAGCCGCGACGCCGCCGGCAAGAAGTTCGACCCGCTGGGCGCAGTGCTGGTCACCGGTGGGCTCTCGTCGGTCGTGTACGGGATGACCCGCGCGGGCCAGGACGGCTGGCTGGCCACCGAGACCCTGGGTGTCTTCGCCCTCAGCCTGGTGCTCCTCGCCGGCTTCGTCGGGTGGGAGCTGCGGCATCCGGACCCGCTGATGCGCTTCGGGATCCTGCGGACCCGCACCGTGAGCGGCGCCAACGCGGCCGGCTTCATCATGGGGACGGCGATGTTCTCGATGTTCCTGATGCTGACCCTGTACATGCAGCAGGTGCTCGGCTACTCGGCCATGAAGACGGGCCTGGCCTACCTCGCGGTGGCCGGTACGGCGATCGTGTGGTCCGCGGTGGCCGCCCAGCTCGTGACGCGCGTGGGGGTGAAGCCGGTGCTCGTGGTCGGCATGACGATGCTGACGGCCGGCCTGCTCTACTTCACCCAGGTCTCGGTGGGTGGCTCCTACCTGGGCGACCTGCTGCCGGGCTTCCTGGTGATCGGGGTCGGGATCGGCTTCTCGTTCGTGCCCATCTCGATCGCGGCGCTCGCCGGCGTCCAGCCCACCGAGGCCGGCCTCGCGTCGGGGCTGATCAACACCTCCCAGCAGATCGGCGGCGCGCTCGGGATCGCCGCACTGTCGACCATCGCCACCTCGCACACCAGCGACGCGGTCGCGTCCGGGTCGGCAGTGCCGGTCGCGCTCGTGGACGGTTTCTCCGCGGCGTTCACCGTGGGCGCGATCTTCGCGGCCCTCGGGTTGGTGGCAGCACTGGTCCTGGTCCGGCGTGACGAGCTGGCGGTGCCCACCGAGGAGGCGGTGGAGGTCGAGCCTGTCCTCGACGCGGCATGACCCCGTTCGGTCCGATGACCAAGGGCCGATTCGTGAGGCGGACGGAGCCACCGATGGCTCCGTCCGCCTTCACGTCGGCCGAGCGGCGAGGTCCTGCGAGATGACCAGGTAGGTCGCGTGCGACTCGACGCAGGGTCCGACCCGGCGCTCGGCCCCGGAACTGTCGGGCTCGGCCTCGCACAGCTCGACCCGCACCGCCCCGGAGGCCTGCCACGACAGGCCCTGGTGTCGAAGCTCGAGGACCAGGTAGGACCCCGTGCGCGACTCGACCCCTCCGTCGACCAGCCCGGTCGCGGACAGCGGCTCGTCGAGCCGCACCACGCATGCCGGCTCGGTGCCGTGGCCCGCGATCCAGCTCGTGACGGTCCCCGTGACCACCGGCCGGCCGGAGAGCCACGCCGGGGCAAGGTCGTATCCATCGCCCACTGCAACTCGGTCGCCGATCGTCGGCCTCACCACGTGATGCTCGCAGAACCTGTCCGGACAGGCGTCCGGGCGGCTGCGCGTACCCAACACGGGGGAGGGGGAGGCAGGATGGGAGGGTGCTCGACCTCAATCCCGTCTCCGGCCCGATCGTGCTCGACGGTGGCCTCTCGACGGCCCTGGAGGAGCAGGGCGTCGACCTCGGCGGGGCGCTGTGGACGGCTCGGCTCCTGGGCGAGGAGCCGGACCGCCTTGCTGCCGCGCATCGCGCGTACTTCCGCGCGGGTGCCGGAGTCGCGACGACGGCCAGCTACCAGGCGAGCGTCGAAGGTCTGGTCGTTGCCGGGTACGACATGGCGACCGCGCGGCGGCTGATCACCCGCAGCGTGACCCTTGCGCGGGAGGTACGCGACGAGCTGGCGGCCACGCACCCGGGGTTGCTGGTGGCCGCCTCGGTCGGGCCGTACGGCGCGTTCCTGGCCGACGGATCGGAGTACCGGGGCCGTTACGGCGTCACGCCGGCGCGCCTGCGTGACTTCCACGCGCCGCGCCTCGAGCTGCTCGCCGCGGCGGCCCCGGACCTGCTCGCGGTCGAGACCATCCCGGACATCGACGAGGCCGAGGTCCTGGTCGCGTTGCTGGAGGAGCTCGGGGTCCCCGCCTGGTTCAGCTACTCGGTGCGCGGATCGGCCACCAACGCCGGCCAGCCGCTGGCGGAGGCCTACGCCGTCCTCGCCGGCCACCGGTCGGTCGTCGCCGCGGGCGTCAACTGCTCCGAGCAGACCGACGTGCTGGGCGCCGTACGAGAGGCAGTCACCGCGACGGGACTCCCCGCTGTCGCCTAGAGGGCACGTCTCCCAGTCGGGGCGCCTGCTACGCGGGCCATCGCATCCGATCTGGCAGCGTTGTCGACGACTCGTCGGGACTCCGTCCCGCCTTCGCGCCTCCGCCTTGCCAGATACGGCGCGAAACCCCGCTCGCGACGGCGCCGACCGGGTGACGCACCCTAGCTGGAACGCCGACAGCAAGCAGTGGGTGTACGGAGGGCCCGTCGACCTCGACCTGGTCGACAGCTGGGTCGCCGCCGGCGCACGGCTCATCGGCGGGTGCTGCGGCACCGGACCCGCTGACATCGCGCGTCTGGCGGAACGCCTGGAACGGGGCCGCGCACAGGCCCTGCACCACCCGACCCCTGGCGACTGATACCGAACCTTGCGGAAGGCCCGGCGCCTGTCCGTGCCGCATGATCGAGTCATGACGACGTCCCGGGGGCGGCACCCAGGAGCGGCGACGCTGCTGCTCCTGCTGGCGCTCCTCGGGTGCAGCTCCCCGGGCACGACGTCGGCCCCCGCGACGCCGTCGACGTCGCCGGGGTCGAGCGCGCCCGGATCCCTCGCGCCGCTGGGTGAACGGTCCCCGCCGTCCGGCGCTGCGCGCACGCCCCGACGGTTCCGGCATCCGCTGCCGGGGATGCCGCCCGTGGTCGACGGCGACGTCTACGCCCGGACGCGCTCGGGGGACCTGGCGCGACGGGTCCGGCACCAGCCCCCGCTGGTCTACGTCCCCGACTCGACGCCCTCCGGCCACTCGGTGACGGTCATCTCCCAGCGCAGCCGTCGCGTCGTGCGCACGCTGCCGGCGGGGCGACTGTCGCAGCACGTCGTGCCGTCCTACGACCTGCGCCACCTGTACACGAACTCCAGCGAGTCCAACGAGCTGGTCGACATCGACCCCCGCACCGGCCGGGTGGTCCGGAGGATCCCGGTGCCGCGTCCCTACAACCTCTACTTCACGCCCGACGGCCGCCAGGCCGTGGTGATGGTCGAGGAGCACGACGTGATCCGATTCGTGGACCCGACGACCTTCCACCAGCGTGCCGTGGTCCGCGCGCCCCGGTGCCGGGGCCCCAACCACGCCGACTTCTCGGCCAACGGACGCTTCATGGTCGTCTCGTGCGAGTTCTCGGGCGCGCTGGTCAAGGTGGCCACGCTCAGTCACCGGGTGCTCGGCGTCCTGCGGCTGGGCCCCGGGAGCATGCCCCAGGACGTGCGCCTCTCACCCGACGGCCGGACGTTCTACGTGGCGGACATGGGCACCGACGAGGTGCGGCTCGTCGGTGCCACGAGCTTCCGTCAGGTCGGCCGGATCCCCACCCCGAGCGATCCGCACGGGCTCTACCCGAGCCGCGACGGGCGGCGCCTCTACGTCTCCGACCGCGGCGCCGGGAAGGTCTCGGTGGTGTCCTTCCGGAGCCACCGGATCGTCGACACCTGGCCCGTCCCGGGCGGCAGCCCCGACATGGGCGGGGTGTCGGCCGACGGGAAGGTGCTGTGGCTCTCGGGCAGGTACGACGCCGAGGTCTACGCCATCAACACCAGGACGGGCAGGCTGGTCGCCCGGATCCCGGTGCCCGGCAGCCCGCACGGCCTCTGCGTCTGGCCGCAGCCCGGCCGCTACTCCCTGGGCCACACCGGCAACATGCGCTGACCGGGGTGGCGCAGGAGCGGGAACGTCCTAGGGCCCGATGCCGTGGGCCACCGCCGGGCGCTCGCGTGGGTCCTGCCCGAGGACGAGGACGCGCTGCACCAGCACGGCCGGGATGGTCAGCGGGCCGCGCCGGTCAACGCCGCCGGTCCTGGCGGTCGTCGCGTCCGTCCTCTCGCCGGTCGGTACGCCGCGACACCCCGTGCGCGACGACTGCTGCGGTGGCCACGGTGGTGGCGGTCCGGGCCACCGGTGCGGGTGCGATCACGCCTCCGCGTCGGGCCCTTCGTGCTGCCAACGGCATGTCAGTCTCCCTCCTTCTCGTCTGCTTCGATCGCTGCCAGGAGCGCCTGGACCGGGATCCGCCCGCTGGCGGCCAGCTGCCCGCCGGCACGGCGTACTGCTGACGCGAAGGGTGCGGCCCAGGAGTTCTCCCAGACCAGCAGAGCCGCGGTGCTCCCCGGCTCGACGGCCTCTGCGACGGCCTCGACGTCGTCCTCGCTGAGCAAGGTCGCCACCGCGGTCTCGAACGCCCGGAGGCCGCCGACCTCGCTCTCGTCGAGGTCCGCGACCTCGAAGAAGTCCAGCCGGCCGTCCACGTCCTTGCGGATCACCAGCAGGTCGAGCACCCGCACGATGCCGCGCTCCTCGAGCTCCGTCAGTGCCGGGGCGATCTCGCCCTTGAACCTGCTCCCGGGGAACTCCACCACGATCCAGTCCACGGGCCCGAGCTCGTCGAGGGGGTCGGCGGTCCGTTCGGTCCTCTGGTCGGTCATGCCACCATCTCCTGCTCCTCTGGCGTGTGGTCCCCGAAGGTGTGCGAACCCTTCCAGCGTCCGCGCGGCCGGGCAGGTCGCGCCTCCCACGCGGGGGATGACGTGCTCCCGTTCCCGCGCCGGGTTTCGACTTCGCGGAGACCGGGTAGGAACGCCCACGCGGGGGTGGGTTCATCGGTGAGGAGTCCCGAGGTGACGGCGCGCACCCCCCGCGAAGAGTCGACGGCAGCGGTCATCGCTGCGCTCAATCCCTACACCTGGCGAAGCTTCACGTCGGAGCTGCTGGCCCGGCGGGTCGTGGCCGCCTGCGACCGCCAGGACCTGGCCGACCTGTTGCTGGAGGTGGTCGGCTCGTCGGTCGGCCCGTGGCACGGTCCGCCGGAGCCGGCGGACCGGTCCGACCCACGCGTCACGTCCCTCGTGGAGTTCCTCGAGTCCCACCCCTGGCGCGGCCTCACGCTGCACACGCTGAGCCAGCTCCTCGTCTCGATCCTGCACGACGCGGCCTGAGGAGACGAAGGCCTGCTACTGCCGGGCCATCGCCACCCGCAGCTCACTCTCGCTGTCGGTGATCAGGTCTCCGGACACGTCGACGACCACGCTGTGCAACGTGGCGTTGAAGCGGAACGGCGAGGCGTAGTCCGGCGTCACGGGGGAGCCGGGGTTGGCGCCGCAGGTCAGCCCGCCGGGGTTGACGATGAGGGGCGTCGTCACCGGCGCGTCCGCGGCCGCGACGAGCTCACCGTCGACGTAGAGCTGCAGCCGTCCCGGGGCACCTCGTCCGTTCGCGAGATCCGGTTCCCCCGTGGGCTCGAACTCGAAGCGCAGCTCGTGTGCTCCAGCCGGTACCGGCTCGGGCGTCGAGACGGCGTGCAGGCTCCGGCCCACGTAGTTGTGGACGTAGTGGAGCCTGTTGTCCCGCATGTACAGCGAGTAGCCGCCGGCTGCGCTGCCCTGGCTGAGCAGGACGCCCTCGGCGCCGGCTTCGGGCAGCTCGACGCTGGCGGTGATGCTGTGCGGCCGGTTGAGCACCCGGGGCCCGGCGGAGAACGGGATCGACTGCGTGTTCGGCACGTAGACGTAGCGGTCCCGTGGCACGGCCACCAGGGGCTTGTCGACGAGGAGGCGCTCCAGGCCGCTGCCGTCGACGGGCAGTACGCCGTACTTCCCGGCCTCGGCGTACCACATGCCGATCAGCGCGATGAGCTTGTCGCGGTGCTCGGGCGCGAGGTTGTGAGTCTCGGCGAAGTCCTCGGCCACGTGGTAGAGCTCCCAGCCCTCGGCATCGAGCTGGGTGAGCCTCTCCGCCGAGATCGGCTGCCCGAACCCGACCCCGGCCTCGGTGAACGACGGGCCCGGCCACGGGCACACCGCTCGCCAGCCGTCGTGGTAGATCGATCGGTGGCCGAGCATCTCGAAGTACTGGGTGTGGTGCTCGCTGGCTGCCTCGGCGTCGTCGAGGCTGGCCGCGAAGCTGACACCCTGGAGCGGTGCCTGGGTGACCCCCCGGATGGAGGCGGGCGGCTCGATGCCCAGCATGTCCAGCACGGTGGGAACCATGTCGATGATGTGTGCGTACTGCTCACGGACCTCGCCCCGCGCCCGGATGCCCTGCGGCCACGAGACGATGAACGGGTCGGAGGCGCCGCCCCGGTAGGTCTCCCGCTTCCACCGCCGGAACGGCGTGTTGCCGGCCCAGGTCCAGCCCCACGGGTAGTGGTTGAAGTGCTTCGGACCGCCGATCTCGTCGATGACCTCGAGGCTGTCCGCCAGGGACTCGGGGGCGTTGTTGAAGAACTGCGCCTCGTTCGTGGTGCCCGTCGGTCCGCCCTCGGCGCTGGCCCCGTTGTCGGAGATCACCATGACGATGGTGTTGTCGAGCTGGCCCTGCTCGCGCAGGAAGTCCAGGAGCCGGCCCAGGTGGTGGTCGGTGTGGCTGAGGAAGCCGGCGAAGACCTCCATCATCCGGCTGAACAGCCTGCGAGCGTCCTCGGGTTGGGCGTCCCAGTCCGGGACGTCCGGGTCGTGGCGGGACAGCTCGGCGTCGGCAGGGACGATTCCCAGCTCCTTCTGCCGGGCGAACACCCGCTCGCGGTAGGCGTCCCAGCCCGCGTCGAACTGCCCGGCGTACCTGTCGGCCCACTCCCGGGGAACGTGGTGGGGTGCGTGCGTGGCCCCGAAGCAGAGGTGCAGGTAGAAGGGCTTGTCGGGGTCGACCTGCCTGGCATCGGCGATGAACTGGATCGACCTGTCGACCAGGTCCTCGGTGAGGTGGTAGCCCTGCTCCGGAGTGGCCGGGGGTTCCACCTGGTGGTTGTCGTAGACCAGGTCGGGATACCACTGGCTCGTGTCGCCGCCGAGGAAGCCGTAGAAGCGCTCGAAGCCGCGAGCCAGCGGCCACCGGTCGTACGGACCCGCGGCGGTCTCCTGGTTGCTGGGGGTCAGGTGCCACTTGCCGACCATGAAGGTGCTGTAGCCGTGCCCGAGCAGCATCTCGGAGAGGAACCCGTTCTCGAACGGGACGACGCCGTCGTAGCCGGGGTACCCGGTGGCGAACTCGGTGATGCACGCCATCCCGTTGCTGTGGTGGTTGCGGCCGGTGAGGATGCACGACCGGCTGGGCGAGCACAGCGCCGTCGTGTGCATGTTGTTGTAGCGCAGCCCGTCGGCAGCGAGTGCGTCGAAGTTGGGTGTCTCGATCGGGCTGCCGTAGCACCCCAGCTGGCCGAAGCCGGTGTCGTCGAGGACGACCATCAGCACGTTCGGCGTGCCCGGCACGGCCCGGGTCGGCTTCGGCCACGCCGGCGTCGACTCGTCGGCGGTGCGTCCGATGGTCCCGGGGAAGGTCGTTCCCGCCTCGTACTCGTTCAGTGCCATGGGGAGCCTCCCGCTCGCGATAACCTCCCTCCACTAGAGCGGCGCCGCAACGGGGTGCGCCTCATCCCTCGGGGGTGAGCCGGGCCTGCCCGTGCCACCGCACACTCGAGTGAGTCCAGCGCGACCGGGAGAGTCCGTCATGCAGGTGACCGCGGTCCTTGTCGTGACGGCGGCGGTCTTCGTGTGGGGCGCGGTGTCGGCCCGTCTCGAGCGCGCCGATCTCACGGCGCCCGTCGTCTTCGTCGTGGTCGGGGCGTTGCTGGCAGCCCTCGACCTCGTCGACGCACCGACCGCCCCGGAGACGGCACGGCCCTTCGTCGTGCTCACGCTGGTGTGGGTGCTCTTCTCCGACGCGGCGCGGGTCCCGGTCCGGGAGCTGCGTGCCGACCTGGGGCGCTGCGTGAGGCTGCTCGTGGTCGGCCTCCCGCTGACCGTGTTGATCGGATGGGGGCTGGCCGCCTGGCTGTTCCCCGGGACCGGGATGTGGCTCGCCCTGCTCGTGGCGGCGGCCCTGGCCCCCACCGACGCCGCGCTGGGGGTTCCCGTGGTCACCAACCCGGTGGTGCCGGCGCGCGTGCGTCGCCTGATCACCGTGGAGAGCGGACTGAACGACGGGATCACCACGCCCGTGGTGATGCTCGCCATCGCCGGAGCCGCCTCTGCCGAAGGTCTCGCCGGGGCGCCGGGCCTCGCGCGGGCGGTCGCAGAGCTCGTCCTGGGCGCGGTCGTCGGTGCTGCGGTGGGCGGGGCCGGCGGTTGGCTGCTGCGGCGGGCCCGACGGCGAGGGTGGGCCGCCGAGGACTTCGCCGGCATCGCCGTCCTCGCGCTGGCAGTCGTCGCCTACGCGGCTGCCGTGACCCTCGACGGGAACGGCTTCGTGGCTGCCTTCTGCGGTGGCCTCGCATTCGGCGCGCTGGCCGGTCGCCGGGGCCCCGCGGAGCTGGTCTTCATCGAGCAGGCCGGCGGCCTGGTCTCCCTGCTCGTGTGGCTCGGGTTCGGCGCGATCGCGGCCCCGATCATCCGCGATCGCCTCGACGTGGCCACGGTGGTGTACGCCGTGCTCAGCCTCACCGTCGTGCGGATGGTGCCCGTCGCGCTGGCGCTGCTCGGGTCGGGGCTGGACCGCAGCACGGTGCTCTTCATCGGCTGGTTCGGACCACGGGGCCTCGCGTCGCTGGTGTTCGCGCTGCTCGCCGTCGAGGAGCTCGGCCCGGAGGCGGACGAGGCACTCGCCGTCATCGGGGTGACGGTCCTCCTCAGTGTGCTGGCCCACGGGTTCAGCGCGAGTCCGCTGGCCGCGCGCTACGGCCGGGCCGCCGGGGGTGCAGGCGTGTCCGCGGGTGGTGCCCAGAGTCCCGAGGAGGAACCGTAGGGCGCCGGTCCGGGTTTGCGTGCGCCGTGCGAGGGGTAGACGACAGGCACGGGGAAGTGAGCAACGAGGAGTCCCGAGTGGCGGCGAGCACCCCACGAGAAGAGTCGATGGCAGCGATCTTCGCTGCACTCAATCCCTACACCTGGCGCAGCTTCACACCGGAGCTGGTGGCCCGCCGGGTGGTGGCGGCGATCGACCGCCGTGACCTGGCGGAGCTGCTGTCCACCGTTCCCGGCGCGGCCGTGGGTTCCTGGGACGACGTCCCGGAGCCGGCGGACCGGCTCGACCCACGGGTGACGGCGCTGGTCGATTCCCTGCGCCCCCTGCCGTGGAACCAGCTCAGCCTGCAGGCCCTGGGCCGCCACCTGCTGGCCGTCCTGCACGGAGCGGAGTGAGCCGGCAGCGCTGACCGCCGGACCCTTCCGGCGCCGCGCGGCCGGTGGGACCATGCCGCAGTGGGCACGCTGTCGGACCTGGTCAGATCCGAGCGCCTGGCGCTCGTCGAGTCCCTGGAGACCCTCACCGTCGACCAGTGGGCCCAGCCCTCGCTCTGCAGCGGATGGACGGTGCAGGACGTCGCCGCACACCTGGCCTGGTCTCCCACGCTGGGTCCCCTCGAGGCGGCGGCCGTCGCGCTGCGGGGTGGGCTGCGGATGAACAAGGTCAACGACGAGAACGCGCGACGCTGGTCGGCCCACGGTCCGGAGGCGATCCTCGAGCAGCTGCGGACCGTGGCTGCGCAGGACCTGCGACCGGCGGGCACCACCGAGCGGATGGCCCTGACCGACGCCGTCTGCCACGGCATCGACATCCGCCGACCCGTGGGACGTCCCCGACCGCTGGATGCGCGAGCCTTCGAGGTCGTCGCCGACCACCTGGCCGGATTGCGCTGGCCGGGCACGGTGCTGATGGGTGGCAGTCCCCGCGCCCGGGTCTCAGGCGTCCGGCTGGTGGCTGACGACCTCACCTGGACGCGCGGCAGAGGGCTCGAGGTGCATGCCCCGGCCGAGGCGCTCCTGCGGCTGCTGGCCGGGCGGCCGGTCGCCGGGGACGAGCTGCAGGGTCCGGGCGCGGCGACGGTCTACGAGCGCCTGTAGCCCTCAACCCGCAGCCTGCGTCGTGGACGGGAACTCCGCCCACACCACCTTGCCGCCGGGCAGCGTGCCGTGTCCCCACCGCTGCGTGAGCGCCTCGACGATCAGGATGCCGCGTCCGGACACGTCGTCGTGGGCTGCCGGACGTCTGGCCGCGGCGCCGGGCCCGGCGTCCTCGATGGCGATCCGGACCACCCCCGCCGACCTGGCGATGGAGGCATGGAACGGGGAGTCGGCGTGGTCGATCGCGTTGGTCGCCATCTCGGAGCCGACCACGACGGCGTCGGGCACCAGCAGGTCCTCGCCCCACGACCGCAGGGTGCCTCTGATGAACCGCCGCAACGCCGGGATCGCCTTCGGCACCGGGAGGAAGGCCCAGGAGGTCTGCTCGAGCGGCGACCCGGCGGCAGCGCCGTCCGGCGTGGCGTGGGTCGCGTGGTAGCTCGAGGGGGGCAGCACGTCCGAGTGCAGCGCGCAGACCCGGCCGACGTCTGCCAGGCTGGCCTGGTCGAGCACTGCGTGCGGGTAGGCACACAGCAGCGTGAACGATCGCTGCGAGGCGAGGTCGTTCCAGCAGGCCTCGAGGGCCACGGCCGCGGCGATGTTGCCCTGGTCCCAGAGCACGGCCACCATCTCGCCGAAGATCCGGACGCTTGCGGCCGGCCCCTGGATCTCGTCGAGGAGGCCGCCCACGGTGGACCGGAACGCCTCGACGTCGGGGAGACCGTCCACCATGAACTCGGTCAGGGTCTCCGCGGCGTCGAGCATCAGCAGCCGGTCCGTCGCGCGCAGTCCCTCCGGGTCGAGGCCGAGCCCGATCAGTGCGCAATCGATGAGTGGCCGGTGCTCGGCAGTGGCGACCACCACGACCGGCTGGTCCCCGCCGACGCCCTCGGCGACGAAGGCCGCCACCACGCGGACCGCGTCGTCGTCGCCGTCGTAGAAGCTCACCGAATGATCATTCGGTGCCGCGGTTCCCCGTCCGTTGAGCACACCTCGACGCTACGCGTCGACCTCTCGAGGTGTCGTCACCCAAAAGCCATCTCTTACCCAAAAAGGCGCATGCCTCCGTGACCCAGATGGGCACGAGACGCGGGACCTTGGTCCCTGTGGACGCGCCGTGCCCGCGGGTGACGATCTTCCCCAGGGAGGCCTGATGAGCAACCAGAAGACGTCCGTCGGGGCCGCGCGCGCCCGTCGCCCGGCCGGCTCGGACCACGGCACCGGAACGGCCCACGGAGTGATGGACCTGCACCGGGAGCTTCTGGACACCGCCTTCGACCTGTCCGTCAAGTACGACGCCCTGCCGGCCGGCTCGGTGCTCCGCTGCTTCGCCCGCGCCGTCCACCTCGCCCGTTTGAAGGGTGCCGAGGGTGCCCGCCTGCCCGAGGAGGCACGCCGGATCGCGGAGTCGAGCCTCCGGGAGCGCGTGGCCGAGGGCGTGCGCCGCGGCCGTGTCTCGCACGTGTTGCCCGCCACCGCCTGACCCGGGATCCCGACGGCACCGGCGCCGGACGGCGGCGCCGTCAGCGATGGCCGGCGACCGCGTGCGGAACGTAACCGGCGCCCAGCTCCTCGACCTCGTCGTCTCCGAGGTGGAGCTCCACGGCCGCGACGGCGTCCCGCAGGTGGTGAGGCTTGGTCACGCCCACGATCGGTGAGGTCACGACCGGCTGCGCGAGCAGCCACGCCAGCGCGACCTGTGCCCGCGGCACGTCGCGCCGCGTCGCCACCGCGCCCACGGTGTCCACGGTCACCTTGTCCTCGTCCCGGTAGAGCGTGGACCCGAACTCGTCGGTCCCTGCGCGCGCCGTCGTCGCGTCCCACTCCCTGGTGAGCCGGCCCCGGGCCAGCGGGCTCCAGGGGATGACACCGACGCCCTGGTCCGCGCAGAGCGGCAGCATCTCCCGCTCCTCCTCGCGGTAGAGCAGGTTGTAGTGGTTCTGCATCGAGACGAACTTCGTCCAGCCGTGCAGCTCGGCGGTGTGCTGGGCCTTGGCGAACTGCCACGCGTACATCGAGGAGGCTCCCAGGTAGCGCGCCTTGCCGGCCCGGACGACGTCGTGCAGCGCCTCCATCGTCTCCTCGATCGGAGTGTGGGGGTCCCACCGGTGGATCTGGTAGAGGTCGACGTAGTCGGTGCCGAGCCGGGTGAGGCTCGCATCGATCTCCTGCATGATCGCCTTGCGGGAAAGTCCGGCACCGTTGGGTCCGGGCCTCATCCGTCCGTTCACCTTCGTCGCGAGCACGACGTCCTCGCGGGGCGCGAAGTCGCGCAGGGCGCGACCGGTGATCTCCTCGCTGCTGCCCCCCGAGTAGACGTTCGCGGTGTCGAAGAAGTTGATGCCGGCCTCGAGGGCGTCCTTGATGACCGAGCGACCGGCGTCCTCGTCGAGGACCCACGGGTGGCCGCCGCGTGAGGGGTCTCCCCAGCTCATGCAGCCGAGAGCGACGACCGAGACACCGAGTCCGGTGCTGCCGAGCCTGCGGTATCGCAACTGTCTCTCCCTCGTGGGTGGACGGGCCAACCCGATCCTTGCACCCGTCGCGGTCTCGGGTCGCGGCGTACCGTCGGGTGCGTGCAACGCGCCAGTCGCCGCCGCGCCTACTTCGTGCTGATGGGCACCTGCGTGGCGCTCATCGTGCTGGCGTGGAACGTCGTCCGCCTCTGGTCCACGACCGCCGCCGTCGTGATGAGCGTCGTCGCTGCGCTTCTCCCACCTGTCGCGGTGTTCGTCGGCAACCTCGGCGCGCTCGACTCGTCCGACCCCGAGAGGTCGGACGAGTCGCGCCGAGACTGAGTCAGCTCGCGGTCACCCGAGCTCACTTCGAGGGCTGGGGCACCTTCACGTTGCAGTTGACCTTCGGGTTGGCGCCCATGTAGTTGAGAGGACCGGCGACGATCGTGAGGGCGGTGTCACCGGTGCTCTTGCAGCTGACGTCCCGGTCGTTGCCGAAGTAGCCGCGCTGGAACGCCGCGAGAACGCCGATCACCAGCCAGACGATGACGACGAGGCCGATCAAGCTCTTCATATGGACGTCTCCTAGTGCGTGGGGGAACGCGTGTCGAGTGCGTACATACCCCAGATCGGGGACGCCCAATCACGTCACGGCGTCAGGCCGGGGTCCCGGTCCCGGAGTACGACGCCTGGTACTCGAGCAGGGCGGCGCGCCCCCGGCCGAGCTCCTCCTCGAGCCGGTCGACGAGGTCGCGAGCGTCGTCGGGCGACGCGCTCTCGGCCACGAGCTCGATCTGCTGGGCGATGCGTCCGGCGACGCTGACCCCCAGGTTGAGGGCGCCGCCGGCGAGCTTGTGGGACACCTGCGTCAGGGTCTGTGCATCGCCCGCCTCGCACGCCTGGCGGATCGTCGCCAGCGTGGTCGGCGTGTTGGCCACGAAGTTGCCGATCGCCCGGTCGAGGTAGCTGGTGTCTCCCGGGTCGAGGTCACGCAGCTCGTCGAGGCGCCCCCGGTCCAGGACCTCGTTCGGCGCCGCGCCACCGATCGGCCCGCCCACCTCTTCCTCCACCCGGTCCTCCACTCGCTCCTCCTGATCCGATGAGTCCGTCAGCCACCGCCCGAGCACGGCCCGCAGGGCCCCGAGGTCGACCGGCTTGGTCAGGAAGTCGTCCATGCCCGCGGCCAGGCAGCGGTCCCGCTCACCCTCCACCGCGGCGGCCGTCATCGCGATCACCGGGATCCGGCGGCCGGCCTCCTCCCGGGCGCGGATCTCCCGGGTCGCGGCGTAGCCGTCCATGCGCGGCATCTGCACGTCCATCAGGATCGCGTCATAGCTGCCGTGGGTCATCACCTCGATGGCCGCGATGCCGTCGTCCGCGGTCTCGGCCTCGCAGCCGAGCGACTCCAGCATGCCGGTGGCCACCATCTGGTTCACCGGGTTGTCCTCGACGACCAGCACCCGGTTCGGTCCGCGGCCGACCCGGTGCTCCGCCCGCTGGTCGCTCGAGCGCGGCCCGACACCGGCGAGGTGCTGCAGCAACGACTCGCGAAGCGCGCTGGCCGGCGCCGGCTTGGCGAGCAGGTCAGCGATTCCCGCCGCCTCGACGCGGTCCGGGATCGGGGACGGACCGTGAGGTGAGCATCAGCAGCACGACGTCGTCGTACGCCGGGTCGCGGCGCAGTGCCTCGGCGAGATCGAGGCCGTCGTGCCGCGGCATCACGAGGTCGAGCAGGACAGCCTGGAAGGGGTCGCCCTCCTTGACCGCCTCGGCCATCGCGGCGAGGGCGGCGTCGGCGTCCGCCACGGAGCAGGGCCGGATCTGCCACCAGGCGAGCTGCTCCTCGAGGATCAGGCGGTTGTGCTCGTTGTCGTCGACCACCAGGACCCGGCGGCCCCGCAGCGACCCGCGTGCGTGCTCGTCCTCGAGCTCGAGGCGGGTCCCCACCGGCGCGTCGAGGCAGGCCGTGAACCAGAAGATGCTGCCCCCGGCGGGGTTGGGCTCCAACCCGATCTCGCCGCCGAGCGCCCCCACGATCTCTCGGGAGATCGCCAGCCCGAGCCCGGTGCCGCCGTACATCCGTGTGGTCGAGGCGTCCGCCTGGGTGAAGGGGTCGAAGAGTGCGGACACGTCGGCGTCGCGGACGCCGACCCCGGTGTCGGAGACCTCGACGCGCAGCTGTGTCCGACCGCCCGGGGCCGGCTCGCCGGTGGCCCGCACCAGCACCTGGCCGTGCTCGGTGAACTTCACGGCGTTGGAGCCCAGGTTGGTGAGCACCTGCGCCAGCCGGGTCGGGTCGCCGTGCAGCACCTCGGGGACGTCGGGGTGGCAGGACACCATGAGCTCGAGCCCCTTCGCCCGGGCCGACTCGGCGAGCAGGCTGGCGACCTGGTCGAACACCGGCCGGACCCCGAAGTCCAGCATCTCGAGGTGGAGCTTGCCGGCCTCGATCTTGGAGAAGTCCAGGACGTCGTTGATGACCGCGAGGAGGGCCCGGCTCGCGACCTGGACTCCGGAGGCAAGCCGGACCTGGTCGGCGTTCAGCCGGGTGCGGAGCAGCAGGTCGTTGAGGCCGATCACGCCGTTCAGCGGAGTTCGGATCTCGTGGCTCATGGTCGCGAGGAACTCCGACTTCTGGCGGGACGCCTCCATCGCTGCATCGCGGGCGGCCGCCAGCTCGCGCTCCGCCCGTTCGCGCTCGGCGACCCGGCCCAGCTGGACGGCCACCTGCTCGACCATCGACGTGATCATGTCGTGGCGGTAGAGCGGCGGGTCCGAGGTGATGGTGATGACCGCGCAGACCTCGTCGGCGAAGGAGACGCAGAAGGCGATCGTGAGCCGGGCATCGTCCCACAGCGCCCGGCCCTCGCGGAAGGCGCGGTTGGCCAGATCGAGCTCCGTCCGGAACAGCTCGGGGTCCTCGGCGTCGGCCTCGTGGTCCTCGTCGAAGATGTAGAGGGGTACGACGCCGTGCCCGTCGGCCGCGGGCACGAAGGCGCGGGCGCGCCTCCAGTCGTCGTGCAGCAGCACCAGCGACTGGGCCTGGCTGAGGACGTCCTCGAGCGTGCGCGCCTCGTTGGCCGCGGTGGCGACGGCCTGCATGAGGGCGTTCTGCGAGACCGAGTCCTCCAGGGCCATCTCGGCGAGCTTGGTCTCGGTGACGTCCTGGTGGGTGCCGGACATCCGCACCACCCGGCCGTCGGCGTCGCGGTGTGCCTCGCCCCGGCCGCGGGTCCAGACCCACTCGCCGTCGGCGGCCTGCACGCGCACGACGAACACGAACTCGGACGCGTCGCGAACGGCTGCCGCCACGGACTCCTCGACCAGCGCCCGGTCGTCGGGGTGCACGATCTCGAGGAAGTCGGCGTACGTCGCCGGGAACGAGCCGGGATCGAGGCCGTAGAGGGCGTAGAGCCCATCGGACCCGGAGATCTCGTCGCGCTCGACGTCCCACTGCCAGCTGCCGATGCGGGCGATCCGCTGGGCCTCGGCCAGCCGTTGCTGGCTGCCGGTCAGGCGCTCGAGGACCGAGCGACGGGAGGAGAAGTCGGCGAGCCGGTGGACGATGCCGGTGAGGGAGCCGTCGGGGGCGTGCACTGCGCTCTCGCGAACCAGCACCCACAGCGCAGACCCGTCGCGGCGCACGAACCTGCACTCGACGTCTTCGCGGTTGAGCTCGCCGCGACGCAGCTGCTCGAGGTGCGCCGCGAACTGGACCTGACCCTCCTCGTCGAGGGAGTCGAAGACGGTGAGGTCGAGCAGCTCGGAGGCGTCCGCCCCGAACATCCGCGCGAGCGCGGCGTTCGCGTAGAGCGTCCGACCCTCGAGGTCGAACACCCAGATACCGTCGGGAGACGTCTCGACGATGTCCCGATACAACGCGTCCTGCTCCATGGAGTCCTCCCTGCCCCACGATAGGGGCGCGGCGGCTCGGTCGCAGTCAGGCCTCGCCGTCGATGAGGTAGTCGCCATCCTGGTAGACCAGCTGCAGGGAGACGTCGTCCCGCGCCGTGCTGCCGTCCTTGCGGGTGTACTCCACGGTGTAGCCGACGGTGAGGTTGTCCGGGTCGGCCGTCGAGAACGACGAGACATCAGCGCTTCGGATGGTGTCCCAGAAGCCTCGGTACCCCTTGATCCCGCCGCTGGCGTCCTGGAACCCGGGCGTGAGCATCGCGAAGGCCGCGTCGGGGTCGGTGGTGACCGTGGCGAGGTAGTCCTCGACGAAGGTCTGGATGCCCTCGGCCGTCGGGCGGTCGGGCGGCTGGGCAGAGGACTTGGCACTGCTCGGTTTCCCGGAGGCGGGCTGGGTCGCGGGGTCCTTCGACCCGTCGCTGCGCCGCCGAGGACGGCCCAGGCGATGACACCGACGACGAGCAGCACGGCCAGCCCCACCAGCAGCGGCAACCAGGGTCCGCGTCGGCGTCGTGGGGACGCCGGAGGGGCGGCGGGGACGGGGGCCGGCGCCGGAGGGACCGGCGAGCCCGGGGCCGCGGCCGTGTCGGCCGGTGGGACGGCGGAGAGCACCTGGGTCCGCGTCGGGTCCGAGGTGTGGGCTGCGGCGGCAGCCGGTCGCAGGGCTGCGCCCGCGGAGCCCGACTGCAGGAAGTCGCGGACCTGGGCCATCGACCACCGGTCGGCGGGGTCCCGGGTCATCGTCTTCTCGAGCAACGGCTCGAGCCAGCCGGCCTCGTCGAGCCGGGGCGGGTCCTCGTGCACGATCCGGTAGAGCGCGCCCATCAGGTTGTCGCCCACGTCGTACGGCGGCCGTCCCGCGAGGGCGTGGAAGAGCGTCGCGCCGAGGGACCAGACGTCGCTGGCGTCGCTGGCCACCTGTCCGGAGGCGACCTCGGGCGCGAGATAGGCGGGGGAGCCGGTGACGAGGCCGGTCTGGGTGAGGCTGGCGTCAGCCTCGGCACGAGCGATACCGAAGTCCGACAGCTTCACCTGCCCGTGCCGGGTCACCAGGATGTTCGAGGGCTTGACGTCGCGGTGCACGATCCCGGCGGCGTGGGCCGCGGCGAGCGCGTCGGCCGCCTGGCCGAGCAGTGGTGCAGCCTCGTCGGGCGTCCGGGCGCCGTCGTCCTTCACCAGCTGGGAGAGGGTCACGCCCTCGATGTACTCCATGACCAGCCACTGACGCTCGTCCTCGGTGACGAGGTCGAAGACCGCCACGACGTGAGGGTGGTTCAGCCTGGCCGCCAGCCTGGCCTCGCGCTCGGCCCGGGCCAGGTCGGGGCCGCTCGCACCGGGCCCCATGCCGATCCGCTTGAGCGCGACGGCACGGCCGAGCACCTCGTCGCGGCCGAGCCAGACCGCGCCCATGCCGCCTCGACCGATCTCCCGGTCGAGGGTGTACCTGCCTGCGATCAACGTCGGACCCCTCCCATCGCCGCGCCCCAGACTAGCGACGGGACGGTGCAGGTCTGACCCGCGACCAAACCCGGTGGGCGCCGATCGCCGGGATGGGGCAGTCTTGACCCGACAGCACCGACGTGGAAGGCCCCAGCGTGACCCTCGACCCCTCACTCCTCGACGACCTGCAGTGGCGCGGACTGATCGCGCACTCCACGGATCTCGACGCCCTGCGCGAGGCCCTCAGGAGCGGGAGCGTGCGGTTCTACGTGGGCTTCGACCCGACGGCCCCGAGCCTCCACCTGGGGAACCTGCTGCAGATCCTGACCGCACGCCGACTCCAGGTCGCCGGCCACACGCCGTACGCCCTCGTCGGGGGAGCCACCGGAATGATCGGAGACCCCCGGGACTCGGGGGAGCGGACCCTGAACTCCCTGGACACCGTCAAGGACTGGGTCGAGCGGGTCCGCCGGCAGATCGAGCCGTTCCTCTCCTTCGAGGGGGCGAACGCCGCCACGATGGTCAACAACTACGACTGGACGGCGTCGCTGTCGACCATCGACTTCCTGCGTGAGATCGGCAAGCACTTCCCGATCAACCGGATGCTCGCCCGGGACACGGTGAAGCGACGCCTGGAGTCCGGGATCAGCTACACGGAGTTCAGCTACGTGCTGCTGCAGTCGATGGACTACCTCAACCTCTACCGCGACCACGGCGTCACGTTGCAGTTCGGCGGCAGCGACCAGTGGGGCAACATCACCGGCGGTGTCGAGCTGGTCCGGCGGACGGACGGTGGCCACGTGCACGGGTTCGCCACGCCACTGATCACCAAGGCCGACGGCACGAAGTACGGCAAGACCGAGGGCGGGGCGTTGTGGCTCGACCCCGAGATGATGTCGCCCTACGCCTTCTACCAGTTCTGGCTCAACGTCGAGGACGAGAAGGTCGGCGAGCTGCTGCGGGTCTTCACGTTCTTCTCCCGCGAGCAGATCGAGGAGCTCGAGGCGCAGCATGCCGAGAAGCCGTTCCTGCGGGCAGGGCAGAAGGCGCTCGCCGAGCACGTCACCACCCTGGTGCACGGTGCCGAGGAGACGGAGCGGATCAAGGCCGCGTCGGCGGCGCTGTTCGGTGGCGGTGACCTGACCGGCCTGAGCCCGGACACCCTCGGCGCGGCGCTCCGCGAGGCGGGTGCGACCACGGTGGACGCGGCCGACGGTCTGCCGAGCGTGGTCGACCTGCTCGTGGAGACCGGTCTGTCCAAGAGCAAGGGGGATGCTCGACGGACGATCGGCGAGGGCGGTGCCTACCTGAACAACCAGCGGGTCGAGGACCCCGACGCGGTCGCGACGCGTGCCGACCTCGTCGCAGGATCCTGGCTGGTGCTGCGCCGCGGCAAGAAGAACTTCGCTGGGGTCGAGGTGCGCTGACGCTCCACGCCGCCCGATCCTTGGATCATCGCCGCAGTCGGAGGACGAAATACGGCTCTGACCTGCGGCGATGCTGCCTGTGGCGGGCGTCACGCCCAGTCGATTTGGACCGGTCGGGCGCCATTCCCTAATGTTCTCCGGGTCGCCAGGGAGCGGCGGGCTGCAAGATCGAGAGATCGGGCGGCCGGCCCCCGAAGCGGCCACCCCCAGCTGACAGATCTCGAGTCGTCGAGTGCGCGCCACAGCGGCCGTCGCGAAGATCCGGGAGCACGTGGCGCGGGGGTGAGGATTCGAAAGCCCCGAATTGCGAGGCGAAGGACGATCCGCTAAGGTTCACCGGTCGCCAGGGAGCGGCGGGCTGCAAGATCGAGAGATCGGGCGGCCGGCCCCCGAAGCGGCCAACCTCCAACCAACATCTCTTTCGGATGGATGAGCGCGCGCCGAAGGCCGCCTCGGAATTCCGCACGATGGTGCTGCGCGGAGAGAGTCGGAAAAGCCCCGAATTGCGGGGTGGAAAACGATTCGCTAAAGTTTCACCAGTCGCCGCAGGCCAGGGCCGAATAGGGCCGGAAGTCGCGGTGTGCGTCTGATGTTTGAGAACTCAACAGTGTGTCATAGTCGACGAATTAGTTTGTTATGCCCCGTTTTCTGTGGTCTGTGGATCATGGGATTCGGATTTCTTTGGTAAGACAATGATTCTGGCGATAACTCGTAAGAGTTGAGCTAGTTGTTTGTTTTGTCAGGCATCTCTTTTTCTGCGGCCGCCTCTTTTTGGGGTGGTTGTGGTGTTGTTTTTCAACGGAGAGTTTGATCCTGGCTCAGGACGAACGCTGGCGGCGTGCTTAACACATGCAAGTCGAGCGGAAAGGCCACTTCGGTGGTACTCGAGCGGCGAACGGGTGAGTAACACGTGAGTAATCTGCCCTTCACTTGGGGATAACTACCGGAAACGGTGGCTAATACCCGATACGACCAGTGCCTGCATGGGTTGTTGGTGGAAAGTTTTTTCGGTGGGGGATGTGCTCGCGGCCTATCAGCTTGTTGGTGGGGTAATGGCCTACCAAGGCTTCGACGGGTAGCCGGCCTGAGAGGGTGACCGGCCACACTGGGACTGAGACACGGCCCAGACTCCTACGGGAGGCAGCAGTGGGGAATATTGGACAATGGGCGGAAGCCTGATCCAGCAACGCCGCGTGAGGGATGACGGCCTTCGGGTTGTAAACCTCTTTCACCCGCGACGAAGTTTTGTCTTTTTGGGCGAAGTGACGGTAGCGGGAGAAGAAGCACCGGCCAACTACGTGCCAGCAGCCGCGGTAATACGTAGGGTGCGAGCGTTGTCCGGAATTATTGGGCGTAAAGGGCTCGTAGGCGGTTTGTCGCGTCGGGAGTGAAAACCATGGGCTTAACTCATGGCTTGCTTCCGATACGGGCAGACTAGAGGCATGCAGGGGAGAACGGAATTCCTGGTGTAGCGGTGAAATGCGCAGATATCAGGAGGAACACCGGTGGCGAAGGCGGTTCTCTGGGCATGTCCTGACGCTGAGGAGCGAAAGTGTGGGGAGCGAACAGGATTAGATACCCTGGTAGTCCACACCGTAAACGTTGGGCGCTAGGTGTGGGATCCATTCCACGGGTTCCGTGCCGCAGCTAACGCATTAAGCGCCCCGCCTGGGGAGTACGGCCGCAAGGCTAAAACTCAAAGGAATTGACGGGGGCCCGCACAAGCGGCGGAGCATGCGGATTAATTCGATGCAACGCGAAGAACCTTACCTGGGTTTGACATATGCCGGAAAGCTCTAGAGATAGAGCCCCTTTTAGTCGGTATACAGGTGGTGCATGGCTGTCGTCAGCTCGTGTCGTGAGATGTTGGGTTAAGTCCCGCAACGAGCGCAACCCTCGTCCTATGTTGCCAGCACGTGATGGTGGGGACTCATAGGAGACTGCCGGGGTCAACTCGGAGGAAGGTGGGGATGACGTCAAGTCATCATGCCCCTTATGTCCAGGGCTTCACGCATGCTACAATGGCCGGTACAAAGGGCTGCGATGCTGTAAGGCGGAGCGAATCCCAAAAAGCCGGTCTCAGTTCGGATTGGGGTCTGCAACTCGACCCCATGAAGTCGGAGTCGCTAGTAATCGCAGATCAGCAACGCTGCGGTGAATACGTTCCCGGGCCTTGTACACACCGCCCGTCACGTCACGAAAGTCGGCAACACCCGAAGCCGGTGGCCTAACCCCTTGTGGGAGGGAGCCGTCGAAGGTGGGGCTGGCGATTGGGACGAAGTCGTAACAAGGTAGCCGTACCGGAAGGTGCGGCTGGATCACCTCCTTTCTAAGGAGCACACGCCCCGATGGCCACCGAGTGTGTGGTCACGCATGGTGGTGTTCGCTAGTGGAATCGTCGATGAAGGACCGTCCCTGTGGGTGGTCGTGCCTCAGTACTGCTCGTGGGCTCCCTTGTGGGGTTCGTGGGTGTGGAACCTGGTGCGGTTGCCGGTGGGGTCGGGGTTGGCACACTGTTGGGTCCTGAAGGATCAGGCGGCCGGATGTGTCCGGTGGTTGAGTCTTCTGGGCCTCCTTGGTGGCTCCCGTGCCCGGTGGGTGGGGGGTCGGCCTTGGTGGGTTTGTTGTTTGAGATCTGCATAGTGGACGCGAGCATCTTGCGCTGATGCCCCTGTGATTGGGGGGTGTTGGCGCGTGTCTTTGTAGTAGTTGTTGTCGTGTTGTGTTTGTGAGACAAGCTATGAAGGGCACATGGTGGATGCCTTGGCATCAAGAGCCGATGAAGGACGTAGGAGCCTGCGATAAGCCCTGGGGAGTTGGCAACCGAGCTGTGATCCGGGGGTGTCCGAATGGGGAAACCCAGCTGGAGTCATGTCCAGTTACCCGCATCTGAATATATAGGGTGTGTGGAGGGAACGTGGGGAAGTGAAACATCTCAGTACCCACAGGAAGAGAAAACAATAGTGATTCCGAGAGTAGTGGCGAGCGAAATCGGATGAGGCCAAACCTCGTGCGTGTGATACCCGGCAGGGGTTGCGTACGGGGGGTTGTGGGATCATTCAGGTCCGTCTGCCGGCGGACCGGGCAGTGAGAAACCCGTCTCGAAGTTGAAGTCCATTGGAAAGTGGCGCCGTAGAGGGTGATAGCCCCGTAAGTGTAAGGGTCGGGCTGCCGAGTGACATCCCAAGTAACACGGAACCCCTGAAATTCCGTGTGAATCTGGCGGGACCACCCGTTAAGCCTAAATACTCCTTGATGACCGATAGCGGACAAGTACCGTGAGGGAAAGGTGAAAAGTACCCCTGGCGGGGAGTGAAATAGTACCTGAAACCATGTGCCTACAATCCGTCGGAGCGAGCCCTTCGGGGTTTGTGACGGCGTGCCTTTTGAAGAATGAGCCTGCGAGTTTGCGTTGTGTTGCGAGGTTAACCCGTGTGGGGAAGCCGTAGCGAAAGCGAGTCCTAACAGGGCGGTTGCAGTAGCACGATCAAGACCCGAAGCGAAGTGATCTATCCATGGGCAGGTTGAAGCGTCGGTAAGACGACGTGGAGGACCGAACCCACTTAGGTTGAAAACTGAGGGGATGACCTGTGGATAGGGGTGAAAGGCCAATCAAACTTCGTGATAGCTGGTTCTCCCCGAAATGCATTTAGGTGCAGCGTTGCGTGTTTCTTGCCGGAGGTAGAGCACTGGATAGCCGATGGGCCCTACCAGGTTACTGACGTTAGCCAAACTCCGAATGCCGGTAAGTGAGAGCGCAGCAGTGAGACTGCGGGGGATAAGCTCCGTAGTCGAGAGGGAAACAGCCCAGACCATCAGCTAAGGCCCCTAAGCGGTGACTAAGTGGAAAAGGATGTGGAGTCGCAGTGACAACCAGGAGGTTGGCTTGGAAGCAGCCACCCTTGAAAGAGTGCGTAATAGCTCACTGGTCAAGTGATTCCGCGCCGACAATGTAGCGGGGCTCAAGTCATCCGCCGAAGCTATGGCATTCACGCGTGTATCTAGCGCCGGCTTGACCGGTGTTCAGGTGTGTGGATGGGTAGGGGAGCGTCGTGTCGCGAGTGAAGCAGCGGTGTGAACCAGTTGTGGACGCGACACGAGTGAGAATGCAGGCATGAGTAGCGAATGAAGAGCGAGAAACTCTTCCGCCGAATGATCAAGGGTTCCAGGGTCAAGCTAATCTGCCCTGGGTAAGTCGGGACCTAAGGCGAGGCCGACAGGCGTAGTCGATGGACAACGGGTTGATATTCCCGTACCGGCAAAGTAGCGCCCATGACGAACCCGGTGATGCTAACCATCCGAAACCCATCGGACCGGACCCTTCGGGGCGAGGCCGGTGGGCGTAGCGTGGGACCCGAACTGGTAGTAGTCAAGCGATGGGGTGACGCAGGAAGGTAGTCCAACCGTACCGATGGTGGTGTACGGCCAAGCAGGTAGGGCGCGTGGTAGGCAAATCCGCCACGCTGTGTTGAATCACGGGCCTGAGATGTGATGGGGAGCCCGTTGGGGCGAAGTGGATGATCCTATGCTGTCGAGAAAAACCTCTAGCGAGCTATGCGCCGCCCGTACCCCAAACCGACTCAGGTGATCAGGTAGAGAATACCAAGGCGATCGAGCAAACCATGGTTAAGGAACTCGGCAAAATGCCCCCGTAACTTCGGGAGAAGGGGGGCCGGATCCGTGAACGCCCTAGCGGTGGGAGCGGTGATGGCCGCAGAGACCAGGCCCAAGCGACTGTTTACTAAAAACACAGGTCCGTGCGAAGTTGTAAGACGATGTATACGGACTGACTCCTGCCCGGTGCTGGAAGGTTAAGGGGACGGGTCAGCCACGTAAGTGGCGAAGCTCAGAACTTAAGCCCCAGTAAACGGCGGTGGTAACTATAACCATCCTAAGGTAGCGAAATTCCTTGTCGGGTAAGTTCCGACCTGCACGAATGGAGTAACGACTTGGGCGCTGTCTCAACCGTGGACTCGGCGAAATTGCACTACGAGTAAAGATGCTCGTTACGCGCGGCAGGACGGAAAGACCCCGGGACCTTTACTATAGTTTGGTATTGGTGTTTGGTTCGGCTTGTGTAGGATAGGTGGGAGACCGTGAAACCCCGACGCCAGTCGGGGTGGAGTCAACGTTGAAATACCACTCTGGTCGTACTAGATGTCTAACCTAGGTCCGTTATCCGGATCAGGGACAGTGCCTGATGGGTAGTTTAACTGGGGCGGTTGCCTCCTAAAATGTAACGGAGGCGCTCAAAGGTTCCCTCAGCCTGGTTGGCAATCAGGTGTTGAGTGTAAGTGCACAAGGGAGCTTGACTGTGAGACAGACATGTCGAGCAGGGACGAAAGTCGGAACTAGTG
>CAWFPE010000003.1:482500-485888 GCA_963817665.1 uncultured Actinomycetota bacterium
CATGGTGGATGCCTTGGCATCAAGAGCCGATGAGCGACGTAGGAGCCTGCGATAAGCCCTGGGGAGTTGGCAACCGAGCTGTGATCCGGGGGTGTCCGAATGGGGAAACCCAGCTGGAGTCATGTCCAGTTACCTGCATCTGAATATATAGGGTGTGTGGAGGGAACGTGGGGAAGTGAAACATCTCAGTACCCACAGGAAGAGAAAACAATAGTGATTCCGAGAGTAGTGGCGAGCGAAATCGGATGAGGCCAAACCTCGTGCGTGTGATACCCGGCAGGGGTTGCGTACGGGGGGTTGTGGGATCATTCAGGTCCGTCTGCCGGCGGACCGGGCAGTGAGAAACCCGTCTCGAAGTTGAAGTCCATTGGAAAGTGGCGCCGTAGAGGGTGATAGCCCCGTAAGTGTAAGGGTCGGGCTGCCGAGTGACATCCCAAGTAACACGGAACCCCTGAAATTCCGTGTGAATCTGGCGGGACCACCCGTTAAGCCTAAATACTCCTTGATGACCGATAGCGGACAAGTACCGTGAGGGAAAGGTGAAAAGTACCCCTGGCGGGGAGTGAAATAGTACCTGAAACCATGTGCCTACAATCCGTCGGAGCGAGCCCTTCGGGGTTTGTGACGGCGTGCCTTTTGAAGAATGAGCCTGCGAGTTTGCGTTGTGTTGCGAGGTTAACCCGTGTGGGGAAGCCGTAGCGAAAGCGAGTCCTAACAGGGCGGTGCAGTAGCACGATCAAGACCCGAAGCGAAGTGATCTATCCATGGGCAGGTTGAAGCGTCGGTAAGACGACGTGGAGGACCGAACCCACTTAGGTTGAAAACTGAGGGGATGACCTGTGGATAGGGGTGAAAGGCCAATCAAACTTCGTGATAGCTGGTTCTCCCCGAAATGCATTTAGGTGCAGCGTTGCGTGTTTCTTGCCGGAGGTAGAGCACTGGATAGCCGATGGGCCCTACCAGGTTACTGACGTTAGCCAAACTCCGAATGCCGGTAAGTGAGAGCGCAGCAGTGAGACTGCGGGGGATAAGCTCCGTAGTCGAGAGGGAAACAGCCCAGACCATCAGCTAAGGCCCCTAAGCGGTGACTAAGTGGAAAAGGATGTGGAGTCGCAGTGACAACCAGGAGGTTGGCTTGGAAGCAGCCACCCTTGAAAGAGTGCGTAATAGCTCACTGGTCAAGTGATTCCGCGCCGACAATGTAGCGGGGCTCAAGTCATCCGCCGAAGCTATGGCATTCACGCGTGTATCTAGCGCCGGCTTGACCGGTGTTCAGGTGTGTGGATGGGTAGGGGAGCGTCGTGTCGCGAGTGAAGCAGCGGTGTGAACCAGTTGTGGACGCGACACGAGTGAGAATGCAGGCATGAGTAGCGAATGAAGAGCGAGAAACTCTTCCGCCGAATGATCAAGGGTTCCAGGGTCAAGCTAATCTGCCCTGGGTAAGTCGGGACCTAAGGCGAGGCCGACAGGCGTAGTCGATGGACAACGGGTTGATATTCCCGTACCGGCAAAGTAGCGCCCATGACGAACCCGGTGATGCTAACCATCCGAAACCCATCGGACCGGACCCTTCGGGGCGAGGCCGGTGGGCGTAGCGTGGGACCCGAACTGGTAGTAGTCAAGCGATGGGGTGACGCAGGAAGGTAGTCCAACCGTACCGATGGTGGTGTACGGCCAAGCAGGTAGGGCGCGTGGTAGGCAAATCCGCCACGCTGTGTTGAATCACGGGCCTGAGATGTGATGGGGAGCCCGTTGGGGCGAAGTGGATGATCCTATGCTGTCGAGAAAAACCTCTAGCGAGCTATGCGCCGCCCGTACCCCAAACCGACTCAGGTGATCAGGTAGAGAATACCAAGGCGATCGAGCAAACCATGGTTAAGGAACTCGGCAAAATGCCCCCGTAACTTCGGGAGAAGGGGGGCCGGATCCGTGAACGCCCTAGCGGTGGGAGCGGTGATGGCCGCAGAGACCAGGCCCAAGCGACTGTTTACTAAAAACACAGGTCCGTGCGAAGTTGTAAGACGATGTATACGGACTGACTCCTGCCCGGTGCTGGAAGGTTAAGGGGACGGGTCAGCCACGTAAGTGGCGAAGCTCAGAACTTAAGCCCCAGTAAACGGCGGTGGTAACTATAACCATCCTAAGGTAGCGAAATTCCTTGTCGGGTAAGTTCCGACCTGCACGAATGGAGTAACGACTTGGGCGCTGTCTCAACCGTGGACTCGGCGAAATTGCACTACGAGTAAAGATGCTCGTTACGCGCGGCAGGACGGAAAGACCCCGGGACCTTTACTATAGTTTGGTATTGGTGTTTGGTTCGGCTTGTGTAGGATAGGTGGGAGACCGTGAAACCCCGACGCCAGTCGGGGTGGAGTCAACGTTGAAATACCACTCTGGTCGTACTAGATGTCTAACCTAGGTCCGTTATCCGGATCAGGGACAGTGCCTGATGGGTAGTTTAACTGGGGCGGTTGCCTCCTAAAATGTAACGGAGGCGCTCAAAGGTTCCCTCAGCCTGGTTGGCAATCAGGTGTTGAGTGTAAGTGCACAAGGGAGCTTGACTGTGAGACAGACATGTCGAGCAGGGACGAAAGTCGGAACTAGTGATCCGGCGTCGGCATGTGGAAGCGACGTCGCTCAACGGATAAAAGGTACCCCGGGGATAACAGGCTGATCTTCCCCAAGAGTCCATATCGACGGGATGGTTTGGCACCTCGATGTCGGCTCGTCGCATCCTGGGGCTGGAGTAGGTCCCAAGGGTTGGGCTGTTCGCCCATTAAAGCGGCACGCGAGCTGGGTTTAGAACGTCGTGAGACAGTTCGGTCCCTATCCGCCGCGCGCGCAGGAAACTTGAGAAAGGCTGTCCCTAGTACGAGAGGACCGGGATGGACGAACCTCTGGTGTGCCAGTTGTCCCGCCAGGGGCACGGCTGGTTAGCTACGTTCGGAAGTGATAACCGCTGAATGCATCTAAGCGGGAAGCACGTTTCAAGATGAGGTTTCCCACCGATACAATCGGGTAAGGCCCCCAGCAGAACACTGGGTTGATAGGCCGGAGGTGTACAGCAGTAATGCCCAGCCGACCGGTACTAATAGGCCGAGGGCTTGTCCCACACACACATCACCACAACACACCACACAGAGTGATGGTGCCCGCGTCCACTACGCAGTTCTGAAACCAACAAACCCATGTTCGTTGGTCCACCCAACAACTGAAACAGAGCCTGGAAACACCCCCAACACAAGTTTTGGGTGCGCGTGTTTCCACCAGAGTTACGGCGGCCATAGCGAAAGGGAAACACCCGGTCCCATCCCGAACCCGGAAGTTAAGCCTTTCAGCGCCGATGGCACTGCAACCGCGAGGTTGTGGGAGAGTAGGACGCCGCCGG